>JAYRGX010000018.1:0-89011 GCA_041907545.1 Bacteroides sp. | reverse complement strand
CCGAAGCCGTATTTGGCCAAATGAAATATAACATGGCATACCGTCGCTTCCGACATATTGGAAAAGAAAAAGTTACAATGGACTTTGCCTTCTTTGCCATTGCCTTTAATATAAAAAAAATGTGCACCAAAATTGCCAGGGAAGCTTCTAAACTACTTCTTGACCTAATTTTCCCATTGTACAAACACTTAAGAGCGATTGATGGGATGAATGGGGCGACTTTGCAGTCGCCTGTTCAGAAAATTGCTGCATAGACAAACTCCCAAGCAACTATGATATGAAAAGAGGATGTGTCTGTTTTGACACACCCTCTTATTTACTAAATGTATCTAATGTAATTTAAAGTAAAAGTGTCACTTTTCCAATAAACAGTTTGTAGAATTATAGCGAGCTGCCTCTCTGTATTGTACTACAGAATAGCTTAGTATGCAAACAATGGGTATTTTTTCATTGTTTCGTTTACACGGGCACGCACTTTGGCTATAATCTCTTCATTTTCCACATTGGAAAGAACTGTTTCAATCATTTCTGCAATTTCCAACATCAAGTCTTCCTTAGCTCCACGAGTGGTGATAGCCGGAGTACCTAGACGGATACCGGAAGTTTGGAATGCCGAGCGACTGTCAAATGGAACCATATTTTTATTGGCGGTAATATCAGCCGAAACCAATGCTTTTTCTGCTACCTTACCTGTCAGATCAGGATATTTAGAACGCAGGTCTACCAGCATGGAATGGTTGTCAGTACCACCCGATACAATTGTGAATCCACGGTCAATCAATGCTTGAGCCAAAACAGCTGCGTTTTTCTTTACCTGTTTGGCATATTCTTTAAATTCCGGTTGAAGAATTTCATAGAAAGAGGCTGCTTTAGCTGCAATGACATGTTCCAACGGACCACCTTGTATTCCCGGGAATACAGCGGAATCCAGCAATTGCGACATCATTTTGACTTCACCTTTAGGAGTTGTTTTACCCCATGGATTTGGGAAGTCTTTACCGATAAGGATAATACCGCCACGAGGACCACGCAATGTCTTGTGAGTGGTTGAAGTTACGATATGAGCATATTTCACCGGATTATCCAATAAGCCGGCAGCGATAAGACCGGCAGGGTGAGCCATGTCAATCATAAGGATAGCGCCTACTTTATCAGCAATTTCGCGCATGCGCTTATAATCCCATTCACGAGAATAAGCAGAACCACCACCGATAATCATTTTCGGTTTTTCACGAAGTGCTACTTCTTCCATTTGGTCGTAGTCTACGCGACCTGTTTCTTTGTTGAGGTTATATTCACAAGGAGTGTAAATAATGCCGGAGGTATTGACTAGAGAGCCGTGTGAAAGATGACCACCGTGAGCCAGATTCAATCCCATGAACTTATCACCGGGATTTAAGACAGCAAGAAATACAGCAGCATTGGCTTGTGCTCCCGAATGAGGCTGTACGTTAGCCCATTCTGCGCCGAATATTTCTTTAATGCGGTCAATGGCAAGCTGCTCGCTTTGGTCTACCACTTCGCATCCGCCGTAATAGCGTTTGCCGGGATAGCCTTCAGCGTACTTGTTGGTGAGGCAGGAACCCATTGCCTGCATGACTTGGTCACTTACAAAATTTTCCGATGCTATCAGTTCAATGCCTTTGAGCTGACGTTGGTGTTCTTTTTCGATAATATCGAAAACTAGGTCGTCTCTTTTCATTTTTTGCTTAGTAGATTATTATAGATAAATCAAAAAATCTCTTATTAAGCGCACAAATTTACGGCAAAAAAACGAATAAACTGTAACTTAAAGCAGTTTTTTAGTTTCTAAAAGAAAAGACCGAGTGAGAAGCTTAACACGTTATCTTGGCGATGAAAACGAAGCTCATTACTTGATCCGGGAGTGGTGGAAGTAGCTTCACTGCCGTCGTTGTTACTTTCGGTGACTTCCCGTGAAATATTGTGCAAACCGATGTCGTATCTGAAGTCGAAAAATACCCTTGATATGGTCACAGAGGTACCTATGGTGAACGAAGCGTTAAGAGGATAGAGTCGCTCATGCAGGTTGTTTATGCTGAAGTTCTTAAATGTCACTTCGCTTTCCTTATTCCAAATATATCTTAACTTGGGACCTCCGAATATGGCCATGCTGTAGTCACCATCTTTAATCACATTGTAACCATAGAGTACAGGTATATCGATGCTATGAATGGATGAGGTAATGGAAGCCGGTTCGGCGGTGTCTTCCGTTTCACCCGGTTCGAAGAAAGTGATATTACATCGATTGATATTGTATGAAACTTCCGGCTGCAAAAAGTGCTTGCCGAAGTTGATGCGCATGAACATAGAACCGAAATAACCGATTTTATAGTTATTCTGCACTTCATCTATACTTATTCCGTTTATGCTGAGGTTGGATACTAAAAATAAAGAAGAAGTAAATCCTCCTTTTATACCGAAATTGATTTTATGCTCTCTTTTACTCGAATTTAAATCTTCGTTTTCTATCGTTCCCGGAACGTGGAGTGATTGTGCACAAAGAGTCCCTGCCGTTAACAACAACAAGCCTAAAGTCATGAGTTTGCCGTTGCTTATTATACGAGCGGCACACTTCTTTAAATTCTTGTATAGGGAAGCATTTCGAATCATAAATGTCTATGTTTTACTTTTCTCTACCGACCATCCGAATTTTCCTATTTTATCACCCAATTCATAATAGCCTCCATGAACATAAGTCAGCAGATTGGACTCGGCAAGTTCCAATTTCCCTGTTTCCGTATTCAAATGCCTTTCGTCCGCACGGACATTTACCACATCGGCAATAAACATGTCGTGTGAGCCTAAGGAAAGTATCTCTTTTACTCTGCATTCTATGCAAAGCGGAGATTCTTCTATAAGAGGTGCATTTACCACAGTGCACTTTCCCGGAGTCAAGCCGGTTTCTTCGAATTTATTGTAGGCTTTACCCGACCGTACTCCACACCAGTCAGTGGCGCGTGCCATATCTTTGGTGGTGAGGTTAATTACGAATTCCATGTTGCGTCGTAGTATTTCGTACGAATGCCGTTCGGGGCGTACCGAGATATAGCACATTGGCGGATTGGTACAAATAGTACCAGTCCATGCCACTGTGATTATATTATATTCTTCCGGAGTACTTCCGCAGCTTACCATTACAGCTGGCAGCGGATAGATCATGGTTCCGGGCTTCCAGTCTTGCTTCATTTTAATCAGATAATTTCTATTTCGTCCCGAGTCTGCTCTTTTTCGCAATAGCAACAGCGTATCACGCATTTGTCCTTATCCACTACGTGGAAGAGGGTAGGCATCGGCTCGTTGTTGGTGATGCAGTTGGGATTGGCACATTTCACGATACCACGAAGTTCGTCCGGCAGACTGACCTCACGTTTTTCCACTACTTCATAGTCGCGAATGATGTTTAACTTGACAAAAGGTGCCACCACGGCAATACGATTGATCTCTTCGTCGCAGAAAAATTTATCCGCAATTTTGATAATTCCTTTTTTACCCAGCTTCTTACTCTTCAGGTTGAAACCGATAGTGATATTGTTACCCATGTGCTCAAGGCCGAGCAATGAGACTACTGTAAATAAATTCTCGGAAGGAATATGATCGATAACAGTGCCGTTCTCCAGAGCAGCGACTTGTAGTTCTTGTTTTTTCTTACTCATAACCGGATAGACTAACTGTTTTTAAGATAGAACTTCTTTAACTTGATCCAACGTAATGCCCAAAACATCGCAAAGAATAGCTTCGCGGGCATACACTCCATTTTGTGCTTGTTGGAAATAGTAAGCTTTGGGATTTTCATCCACATCGTATGCTATCTCGTTGACACGCGGCAAAGGATGCAAAATACAGAGATTCGGGCGAGTCTGATCCAGCATTTTATTGCGAAGAATATACACGTTCTTCACCCGCTCATATTCCATTAAGTCAGTAAAGCGCTCACGCTGTACACGCGTCATGTAAAGAATGTCGGCATCCGCTATGATTTCTTCCGTAAAGTCGGTATGTTCCACATAGTTGATGCCTTGCTCACGGCAATATATTTTATACTCTTCCGGCATTTTTAGTTCGTCCGGAGCGATGAAATGGAATGTGGGGTTAAAATGGCGCATGGCCATCAATAAAGAGTGTACGGTACGGCCGTATTTTAAATCACCTACCAAAAAGATATTCAAATTTTCCAGTGTGCCTTGTGTCTTGTAAATGGAATAGAGGTCGAGCATCGTTTGCGAAGGATGCTGGTTCGATCCGTCCCCTGCATTAACAATGGGGATATTTGTCACTTCACTGGCATAGCGGGCTGCTCCTTCCAAATAATGTCTCATCACGATGATATCAGCATAATTGCTAACCATCTTGATGGTATCTTTCAACGTTTCCCCTTTAGAGGAACTGGTGGCTTTGGGATCACTGAAACCGATAACCCGTGCACCCAGGCGGTTGGCGGCAGTTTCAAAACTAAGTCTTGTGCGGGTGGATGGCTCGAAAAAGAGAGTGGCGACAACTTTTCCTTCCAACAACTTACTGTTGGGGTGTTTCTCGAATTGCTTCGCCATTTCGATCATATACAGAATTTTCTCCTTGCTATGATCGGCAATGGTAACTAAACTCCTGTTTTCCATTTCGTTTACGTTTTTGGTTCTTTTCGAGAGTGTAAAGTTACACAAAATATCCCGGGATTAAAAGCAGAGTATGAATATTTTCCGTTCAAGAGTGTACTTTTCTGTAATTGCGGAAGAGATCTTTCGCAGCCACCGGCTAAAGCTCCAGTAGCCAATGGCTATTTGTTATGTAGCCGGTAGCTACAAGCTCAGTAGCGACCGGCTTCAACTCTAATTGCCAGTGGCTGCAACTTTATTTCCCAATATCATCAGCATCAGCAGCAGAATTACCTTTCTCTCCTCACACTCTTCTTTTTTCTTCTGCTGTTGCTTTCCTTTTATTTCTTTCTCTTCTTTTCTTTATACGCTTTCTTTTCTTCCTTTCTTTTTTTCCTTTCCTTATCATCTTCATTTCTTAATAGGATTTCTTTATTTAGGCCTTTTTTAGTTGATTTATGCCCGTTTTTGCAGTAAATAAATTGTTCTATTTATATGCGTAATGTGTTGATATATAGCGTTTAATTTTGTATTTTTGTATATGGGAAAATGAATATTTTGACATTCTTTTTTTTACGTATTATTTAATGTTTTTCGACGAAAAACAGGTGTTTTTGCCTCGTTTTTTGATGATTTTCATTCATTTTTCGTCGATTTTCATCATTTTATGCAGGTTAGTTAAAACCTCTCATAGGATGGAATGGAAGGTTGATTTTTCTTTGGGTTGATACACTCTATGCCATTTAAAATAGTACACTAGTGTCCGATTTCGAACACTTTAATATTTTCTTTTATTACTGTTTATCAACACATTAGCTTTTTGGCATATATTTAGCTTACCTTCAATCGAAGAGAGGCAATCTTCATACGAAGTAAATTAATAAAGACTAATACATATAATTCATATCATGGACAGAGAAATTCCGAAAGAGGAGCGTAACAAAGCGCGCAACAAGAAAATTATCCGTTATGGGGGTGCCGGCGTGGCAATAGTGGCAGTAATAAGCGTACTCATCTCTTTTATGCGTACAGGGGTGAAGGAGAAAGATCTGGTTTTCTCTGCCGTAGATAAAGGGACAATTGAAGTAAGCGTAAGTGCTTCCGGGAAAGTAGTTCCGGCTTTTGAAGAGATTATTAATTCACCTATTAATACTCGTATTCTGGAGATTTACAAAAAAGGCGGAGATAGTGTAGAAGTGGGGACTCCTATATTAAAGCTCGACCTTCAAAGCGCCGAAACCGATTATAAGAAAATGCTGGATGAGGAGCAAATGAGAAGTTATAAGTTGAGCCAGCTTCGGGTGAATAACCAGACCAAGCTGAATGATCTTGCCATGCAAATTAAAGTATCCGCCATGAAGCTAAACCGCATGAAAGTAGAGTTGCGTAATGAGCAATATCTCGACAGTTTAGGCTCAGGGACTACCGATAAGGTGCATCAGGCTGAACTTAGCTATAATGTTGCCCAACTAGAATACCAACAGCTCAAACAACAGTATGCCAACGAAAAAGATGTGTTGGCTTCGGAATATAAGGTGCAGGAATTGGATTTCAGTATTTTCCGCAAAGGGCTTGCCGAAGTGAAACGTACATTAGACGACGCCCGGGTGCGCTCACCACGTAGAGCTATCTTGACTTACATTAATAACCAAATTGGTGCACAAGTTGCTCAGGGTAGTCAGATTGCTGTGATTTCTGATTTGAGTCATTTCAAAGTGGATGCCGAAATTGCTGACACTTATGGTGACCGCGTGTCGGCAGGTGGTAAGGCTATTGTGAAAATTGGCAATGAGAAATTGGAAGGTACAATCAGCAGTGTAACTCCGCTGTCAAAGAACGGGGTGATTTCGTTTAGCGTTCAATTGAAAGAAGATAATAACAGCCGTTTACGCTCGGGACTTAAGACAGACGTCTATGTAATGAATGCGGTGAAAGAAGATGTAATGCGCATAGCTAATGCGTCATACTATGTCGGTCGCGGTGAATATGAACTTTTTGTCCGTAACTCCGATAATGAGATCGTAAAACGCAAAGTCCAGTTGGGCGACAGTAATTTTGAATATGTGGAAGTTCTTAGCGGGCTCAAGGCTGGCGATCAGGTAGTCGTTAGTGATATGAGTGACTACAAGAATAAGAACAAGTTGAAGCTGAATAAATAGAACAGCAAGAAAAAAATAAAAATATGTATAAGCTTTATATCAAACAAGCCTGGGCAATATTAAAAGAGAACCGCATTATCAGTTCTCTTTCTATTGCCGGTACGGCACTCTCCATTGCTGCCATTATGTTAGTGGTTCTGGTCTATCAGGTGATTTATGCCGATTATGCTCCCGAAAACCATCGCTTCCGTACACTGTATGTCGATGCTTTTCAGGCTGGATCGAAAATCGATCAGGGCAGTAACAGGGGACAGATGGGAGTGCGCGTGTTGCGTGAATGCCTTTATGACCTGAAGATACCCGAAGCGATTACAGGGATAAGCATGATGCAAATGCCCGTCAATCTTCCCGGGCAGAAGATAGTTGATAAATATCCGGTGAAGTACACTGATACGGCCTTTTGGAAAGTGTTTGATTTTGACTTTATCAGTGGGGCACCTTTTACCGCCTCCGATTTTGATTCAGGCATACATCGGGCTGTAATGTCCGAAAGTGCCGCCCGGAAAGTATTTGGCGCAGCCGATGTGGTGGGGCGTACATTCCGCATCAATTTTGAAGATTATACTGTATGTGGTGTGGTTAAAGATGTTAGTATGGCGGCTTCTTCCGCTTATGCCAAAATCTGGATGCCTTACACGGTAAATAAAGCATTAATGGAAGCCAATGTAGGATATTACGAAGCAACAACCGGTGCGTTTACCGCTTGCATACTTGCTCGTTCATCCGCCGATTTCTCTGCCATTCGTAATGAAGCTCAACGTGCATTGGCACGGTTTAATACGACATTGAAAAATACTAAGACCAATTTTTTGGCGGGACCTATCACACAAATGGATAAATTGATGGGTGGAAACGGTTTTTATCCGGTTAAGACCGCCGAGTTTATAGCCAGTCGCGGTGTACTGATTCTGTTCTTGCTCGTATTACCGGCTTTGAATATTGTTGGCATCACCTTGACCCAATTCCGTAAACGACGTAGCGAGATAGGAGTGCGTAAAGCTTTCGGTGCTCCTTTCCGTGTCATCGTGGAGCAAGTATTGGTAGAGAATATGCTCTGTTCACTTATTGGAGGGGTAATCGGTCTTTTCCTGTCATACGGTTTATTGTCCCTTTGTAAAAACCTGCTTATCTCTAATGACGTAGAATTGACAGCCGGAATGTTACTTAAGCCGGGGACTTTTCTGCTGGCATTTTTATTCACTTTATTGATGAACTTAATTAGTGTGGGTATACCGGCTATACGCTCTGCACGCATGCCTATTGTGACATCTTTGAATGATGTCGATTGAAATGTACTGATCATGATAAATATAAATGAGATATGTTGAAACATCTATTTAAAATACTTTGGAACCAACGCCGTCAGAACGGTTGGATATTTGCTGAGCTTTCTTTAGTCTTTTTCGCTCTTTGGTTGATATGCGACTTGTTTATTGTGCGCATTTACACCTACCATCAGCCTTTGGGATACAATGTTGAGAATTGCTGGAGACTCTCTTTCGGTAATTATCCTTCTACGGCAGCGGAGTATGTGAATGATACGTCAATTACCAAAGGTAAGGCCATGCTACAGATCATGGAGAGGATGCGTCAGGTGCCACAAGTGGAGTCAGTATGTGTGGCTTTCTATTCATCTCCTTATTCTTTCGGCAATTCATGGACAAGTGTATTGCCGTGTTCGGCGGATAGTACACGTTTCACGGATAAGAATTTCCATCGCTATGTGGTATCTCTTGACTACTTTGATGTTTTTCGAGTTAAAGATAAATCGGGAATGAGAATAAATACCGGAAGGAATTCTCAACAATTGCATGATGGCATATTAGTCACTCCTGAACTTGAACATGAATTCTTTGGAGGTCTGTCTGCTGTCAGACGGTCGGTTAAACTTCCTAATGAAACCAATGATATAAAAATAGCAGCGGTGACAAATTCTATTCGACCGGATGATTTCAAAAAGCCTGAGGCTGCATTGATTCAATTAATGAATGATAAAGATATTATACGGCAGTCCGATGAATACGGATATTCTCCGAATGAATTGGAAGTTACGGTCAGAATGAAAAGTAATATGACTCAGGATGAAATGAATGAATTTATTGCGCAAGGTAATGGATTTTCCGCCGGTAATTTATATGTCAATGGTGCTAGCTCATGGCTCGATCAGCGGGATAATATACTGAGAGATTCTTTTCAACGTATGACTGTTTTTTCTCTCATCGCCATTTTTACTTTGCTGAATGTGTTTTTCGGAATTACAGGTACATTCTGGTTGCGTATTGAGCAGCGACGTGCAGAAACCGGATTGCGTTTGGCCTTAGGCAGTACACATCGCCATATTGGCTGGCTGTTCACTTCCGAAGGTTGGTTATTGTTGACTAGTGTACTCCCGCTGGCATTGGTTGTTATTTTCAATTTTTGCTATATGGAGCTTCCCGATACCAATCAGATGGATATGTCTGCATGGCGCTTTATCCTGGGCTTTCTAATCACTTTTGTGCTGATGGGGACAATGATCGGTCTTGGATCATGGATACCGGCCCGCCGTGCCATGAAGTTACAACCTGCCGAGGCTTTGCATTATGAATAAAAATATCCGGTATTGTAATGCATAAAGACAATAGATGTAATTTATAAAATAAATAAGAGTAAAATGATTAAGACATACATTAAACAAGCATGGGCTTTACTGCGGCAAAATCCGTTGTTTAGTACTCTTTACGTTGCAGGGACAGGGCTGGCTATTGCCATGACCATGATTATAGCCATTATTTATTACGTCAAAATAGCTCCTCTTTATCCCGAAGAAAATCGCGATAAAATACTGTATCTGAGTAATATCAGAATCAATGTGCTCCCCAGTAGCAATTATCAATCATTGGCTTCCTATAAAGCTTTGAAGGAATGGTTCTATCCGGTAAATAATGCTGTTGCCGTCTCAGCTTCTTACGATTATGGCAGTACTGCCGATTACATCCAGCCATCCGATCAGAGCGGTGATTTTCCTGTTCAGGTGAGATATACCGACCCGGCATTCTTTCGGATATATCCTTTACGATTTACCGAGGGTAAGCCTTTTACACAGGCGGATTGGGTTAGTGGCATTCGTTCGGCGGTTATCACCGATGAAATGGCCAAACGATTGTTTGGTACGGCGGATGGAGTGATGGGGCGTTCCTTTAAATTGAACTTTATGGACTACAAAGTGGCGGGAGTGGTGCAGAGTGCCAGCTTCCTGACCCCGAATTCGTATGCCCAGATTTATGCACCTTACACTGTTCAGGGAGGCTACGAAAAAGATTGGAATTTAGGCTATTTGGGCAATTTTAGTGTTGTCTTTATGGTCGCATCTTCGGCACAACAAGCCGCACTTCAAAATGAAATAAAAGACTTGGTTCGTAAAGTCAACATTCAGCATGCCAAGGAGTGGAAGCTTACTTTATGGGATCAACCTACGCCACATCTCTTGAGTGTGTTCCATACCTACCCGGGAGAAGATTTCTCGTTGTGGGGTACGGTGCGTCATTATCTGGTTATTTTTCTAGTATTACTACTGGTACCCGCTCTCAACTTGAGTGGAATGATTTCCAGTAGAATGGAGAGCCGTTTAGCCGAAATGGGCGTGAGGAAATCATTCGGAGCTTGTCGTAAGGGATTATTGTCGCAAGTAATGTGGGAGAATCTTCTACTGACTCTACTTGGTGGATTGGTTGGTCTTGTTTTGGCATGGCTTACACTATATGTGGGGCGGACTTGGGTGTTCTCTCTATTCGAGAGCTGGCCACAGCAAGTCCCTGAAGGCGCATTGGCTAATATATCCGGAGAGATGCTGTTCGCACCTCTTATATTTGTCATGGCTCTGGTCCTGTGTATCCTGCTTAATATGCTTTCCGCATTGATTCCTGCGTTCAGATCGCTACGTAGCCCCATTGTCAAATCACTCAACGAAAAGAGGTGATTCAACGCCTAAAGAGCTGAGTATAGACGAAGTTTTTTAAGTATAATTCGATTGAAAATAAAAAAGAAAAATAATATGCTGAAACTGATATTCAAGAATCTTTGGGCACGTCGCCGCCGTAATGGATGGTTATTTGCCGAATTGGTATTGGTGAGTATCGTGACTTGGGTGATACTCGATCCGGTTGTGGTACTTACGCATGACAAGAATATTCCATTAGGTTATGATGCGGAAAAGCTTTGCCTCATATCCATCGCTTCCCTTCCTCCTCAGGCTGTAGGATATGATAAGGCGGGAGAAGACTCAACGGAGCTGGTAAACAACTATCTGCGTATGGTGAAAAAAGTAAAGGAGTATCCCGATATTGAACAAGCTACTCCGTTGCTGGGTTATTGCTATCCTAACTCCAGTGGTAATAGTAATAGCCAATATTCCCCCGAAGGAGATACCTTGAGGATTGGCACCATGGTAATGCAATTTATGCCTCATACCAACTTTTTCGAGACTTTTGGTTTTAAGTTGGCGAATGGTGCAACTGCTGCTGAGTTATCCGATTACAACTTTACACAAAATGAGGGGGTGGTTACGCAAAATTTATCGAAAGCACTATTCCACCTGTCGGATGCCCATGGTAAACGTTGTTACAGTTCTTATCAGAAAGATACCACATACGTTTCGATAATCGGTACGGTGAACAGTTTTAAAGCATATAGTTCATGGCGTCCGACGTGTGTGATTTTCTTTCCGCAACTCTCTATTGATCTCAATTCCATTCCCCAGGCTGCACGTATTGTGGTACGCCTGAAGCCTGAAGTGAGCATGGATCGTTTCTTGCATGACTTTCATCCGTGGATGGTGAAAGAGGTAAAAGCGGGAAACTTGTTTGCCCGTTCCGTACAGTCGTATGAAAAAACGATAAAAGATCGCGAATTCGGTGAGGGTGTTACCGGTAAGTACCGTATGAACACGGCATTGGCCATATTCTTTTTGGTTAATTTATGCCTGGGGGTTGTCGGCACATTTTGGCTACAGACCCGTATACGGCGTGAAGAAGTAGGAGTGATGCTCTCGTTCGGAGGTACTCCCAACTATATTCTCCGCTTACTTATGGGTGAAGGTGTGGTGCTGACTACTTTTGCTACATTCATAGGGTGTTTGCTTTATTTGCAATATGCTATTAAAGAAGGATTGTATCAAGGCACAACCTGGGTGACTATTCCCGAAGAATATTGGGTATCAAATTTTGCACTTCATTTTGTAGTTCTTTCGTTGATCGTATTTATCATTCTGTTAGTTGTGGTATTGATAGGTATTTATATACCGGCCCGCAGAATTAGTAAGATACCACCGACTGAAGCTTTGCGCGATGAATAATGTTAAATACTCGATACATGCAACGAACTACCTCTTTTTTGCGTCAATAATAGAGCGGTTATCGAATATATGTATCAAAAAGGTGCTCTTAAAAGATCAAGAATGAACAAAGTGTTCGGAATCGGACAATACGTATATTGGTAAGTGATTGATATATAGCGATGTACCTCTTTGGTACACCATTTGAAATATAAGAAACAAGAACGTAGAATAATAATTAAACAATTTAATATTCACCATTATGATTAAGTTAACAGGGATAAACAAGATTTATCGCACCAATGAGATTGAAACCGTAGCATTGGAAAATGTGAACCTTGAAGTGAACAAAGGAGAGTTTCTCAGCATCATGGGTCCTTCAGGTTGTGGAAAATCGACCTTATTGAATATTATGGGATTGCTGGATGCTGCAAGCACCGGTACAATAGAGATTGATGGTATCCGTACCGATGGAATGAAAGACAAACAACTGGCTGCATTCCGTAATAAGAAGCTCGGCTTTGTATTTCAGTCATTCCATTTGATAAACTCACTGAATGTACTCGACAATGTGGAGCTTCCACTATTATATCGCAAAGTATCGGCTAAAGAACGTCGTCGTCTGGCGGAAGAAGTGCTGCAGAAAGTTGGCTTGAGCCATCGTATGCGTCACATGCCCACGCAGCTGTCCGGAGGTCAATGTCAACGTGTAGCTATAGCACGTGCTATTATCGGTAATCCGGAGATCATCCTTGCCGATGAGCCTACCGGTAATTTGGATTCGAAGATGGGTGCTGAGGTTATGGAGCTGTTGCATCAATTGAATAAAGAAGACGGACGGACTATCGTAATGGTAACTCACAATGAAGAACAAGCCAAGCAAACCAGTCGTACGATCCGTTTCTTCGATGGTCGCCAAGTAGAATAAAAAAAGATAACTGACATGACTTTGATTCGCCAGACATACACGCTTTTGCGACAGAATCCTCTGTTGAGTACCATATCAATATTAGGAACAGCTTTTGCTATAACTATGATTATGGCTATAGTTATCGTATGGCAGACAAAATATTCCAATCTGTCGCCTGAAGTAAATCGTGATCGTTGCCTTTATATCACTGCGCTTCATTTGCAAGGAAAGCCGAATAGGACTAATAACAGCAATAGCATGTGTTCGGCTTCTTTTATGAAAGCGTGTGTCATGCCGGTGAAATCAATAGAAGCATGTACAGCATATTCTCCTGTATCAGCAGCTTTGATTTCTTTAAATGATGGTTCAAACCGTATAAAAGTTGATGCGGTGCAGACAGACCCGGGGTTTTGGAAAGTCTTTCAATTCGACTTCATAAGCGGGCTGGGATTTACCGAGGGTGATCGGAATGATAAAGTAAAAGCAATGGTAATTACAGCTTCAATAGCTCGTAAGCTTTTTGGTAACACAGAAGTTGTAGGGCAGCACATATTGTATAATCGTGAAGAAGTTCGTATTACAGGGGTGGTTAAGGACGTATCGTTAACTGCCAAAGATGCTTACGGGCAAATTTGGATTATGTATCCTTCCAGTGAATATACCGTGAAGAATTCATGGAATTTCTTGGGAGATAAGAATATTGCCATTCTGGCTCGTGATAAAAATGATTTTCCTCTGATTAAACGAGGTATTGAGAAACAATTGAAAGATTTGAATGCCACATTATCCGATGCAGAACTCGATATAATGGAGCAACCGGATGAGATTGTGGCTCACGTTAACCATATCTGGTCGAATATAGGACCCGATATGACGATGATCTATCTGCAATATGCCATAGCTTTGGGAGTTATTTTGCTGGTACCTTCGCTAAACTTATGCGGACTAAGTAATAGTCGTATGCAACAACGTCTTAGTGAATTGGGTGTACGCAAAGCTTTTGGTGCTACACGTAAAGTTCTGATCCGCCAGATTTTGGATGAAAATATGGTGCTGAATCTGCTAGGAGGTATATTGGGACTGCTTCTCAGCTACGTTGCGGTATATGCTTTGCGTACGTGGTTGTTTACCAATAACTCAAATATAGGTGCATCGGGAGATTTTTCGTTGACTATGGGTGCTTTATTTAGCCCTGTGGTTTTTCTACTGGCTTTTTTGTTCTGCTTTATTATAAATCTTTTGAGTGCCGGACTTCCTGCATGGCTTGCTACGCGTCGTCCCATCGTAGATTCGTTAAACGATAAATAAGATTATTCTATCATGAAATTTACTATACATAATCTAAACATGATATTTTCCCGTTTCCGTTCCAACGGGTGGGTATTGGCAGAACTCTTTCTGGTGTTTATCGTGATGTGGTTTCTCTGCGATTCATTGGGATGTTTGAAATATACTTTTTATCGTCCATTAGGCTATAATATTGATCATGTCTATCAACTTTATACAATCACCGGCGGAGAGAGCCGTGATACAAGTCTGACTTCAGGAGATAAATATTGGGATATTCTTCAAAAATTAAAGAAAGAGCCGACCATTGAAGCAGCCGCTCTTTGTTATTGGAGTTTGCCGATGAGCGGAAGCAACAGTTACCGTGATCTAGCTGCAACCGATTCCGCAGTAGTTAATATGCGTATTATTCAGGCCACCGCCGGCTACACTAAAGTATTTCGGATGGGTGAAGACTCTTCTCGTCCGTTTGATCAGCTAACACCTGATCTGAATCATTATGTGATGCTTACCGAGAGTGCTGTGGATGAATTTCACAAGAAGTTACCTTCTTTCTCACAAGATATGAAGCTTCGCTGGTTCGCTGATTCCACCTATTCTGTCAATCAATTTGGGAAAATAGCCTCATTCAGAACATATCGCTATGGTGGAAATGCTCAATGGGCGTTTGTTCGTTTGAGTGAAGATATGGTAAGGAAAGGATATGGAGATCAGTGGGCGCAAATCGTTTTCCGGGTGAAGGAACAGGTGGATGGACCGGGATATAGAAATGATTTCTTAAAAAATATAGCACCAAAACTTGATTCGGATAATGTTTTTGTGGCTGATGCCGCTCCATATACCGATCAACGGTTACAATTTGAGGTGATGAATGGAGATGTGGACAAGGTGAATAGCCAGAGTGTGGTTGTACTTTTTCTATTGGTGAATGTCTTTCTTGGTTTAATCGGTACATTCTGGTTTCGCACCCGCCGCAGAAGAAGTGAAATAGCCCTTCGTATGAGTATGGGTAGCTCGCGAACACAAATTTTCCGTTTATTGATGAACGAAGGGTTGCTTTTGCTGGGGCTGGTCACAATACCTGCAATGATTATTTGCTACAATGTGGGTATTGCCGAACTTTCAATCGGACGGACGGAACTAATTTCCACTTGGCCTGTGAAATGGGGCTTTATTCGCTTCCTTTTGGGCTCTCTTGCGGCGTGGATATTAATTGCGCTGATGATTTTGGCGGGAATATGGTTCCCTGCCCGTCAGTCGATGAAAATACAGCCTGCCGAAGCTTTACATGAAGAATAATAAGAAAAATAGAATATACTTAAAAACGCAATCGTGATATGAAGACTTTATTAATGACAATTAGTTTCTTGTTTGCTGCAATGGCAGGAACAAGATGTGCATCGTATGACAAAGGTAATGAAGTGACCGAAGTACGTAAGGTGGAAGCCTTCTCCTCAATACAAGTGACAGCTGTCGCTAGTGTTTATTTCACTCAGGGCAGCACTTATTCACTAAAGATGCAAGGGAAAGAAAAGTTAGTGAAGAAGATGAGAATATCTGTCAATAACGGTCTGCTTTCAATAGATAGTGAGCGCGACAAAAATGGTAATATCAATGGAAATAATGGAGTGGATATCTATATTACCGCTCCTGACCTTAAAAGCGTAGATTTTACCGGTGTAGGTTCTTTTAATTGCAAGACTCCTCTTAAGTTGAATGATGTGAAGTTCACAGTGGAAGGTGTGGGTAAATTAAAAGTAGATGACTTGAAATGTAAATCGTTGAATGTTGATTTACAAGGAGTGGGAAAAGCGGATATCCATGTCAATTGTGATCGTTTGTCAGCTAATGTTGAAGGTGTCGGTGGTATTGACTTGAGCGGTAGAGCCGGTACGGCGAATATCTCGAAGAGCGGTATTGGCGGAGTGGATACCGATAATTTGAAGATTGGAAAATAAAAAGTATTCGAATGATTAAGCAGTATTTTAAGCAAGCTATAGTACAGTTGCGCCAACAGCCGGTAATCAGCGCCATTACTATAGTAGGTACGGCATTGGCCATTTTTCTGATTATGTTGGTTGTAATGATTCAACAAGTCAAAGTGGCACCTTTCTCACCGGAAAGCAATCGCGATCGTTTTCTCCATGTGCACTATATGAGTATCGCCAATAAGAGTTGGGGAAAAGGAAATACTAGTAACGGGCCGATGAGTGTCAAAACAGCACGTGAATGTTTTAAGTCGCTGAAAACACCTGAATTGGTTACTACTTATTTGGTGATGACTATTTCTACACCTGTATCTTTGCCCAATAAACCTGCGACTGGTGTTGATATGAGACAGACGGATGATGATTTCTGGAAAGTATTCGATTTTCACTTTGTGAATGGAAAGGCCTATGATCACGCTGAATTTGAAGCAGGGTTACCGGTAGCGGTTATCACTGAAAGCGTGGCTCGTATGGTCTTTAATTCGACGGATGTAGTAGGCAAGGAATTTCTATTGAATCACTCGCCCTATCGCGTGGTCGGCGTGGTTAAAGATGTGTCTACTCTTGCCACTACGGCTTATGCACAAGTTTGGATTCCTTATACATCAACCGATACTCCAAAAAGTGTATGGAATGAGCACATGGGAATGTATTCGGTAACGATCCTTGCACATTCCCGTGATGATTTCGAAAAAATTCGCAAGGAAGTGGATCAACGCCGTGATGCCTATAACAAGCTGATAGGAGAGAATGGCTATGAATTGATTTATCGCAATCGCCCTTATGACCAGGAGAAGAATGCTATATCATTTGCTGCTAATTTTGAACCGAATTTAAAGAAAGATCGCATCAACCGTCTGGTAATCTTTGTGATTTTGTTATTAGTACCGGCAATCAATTTAAGTAGCATGACTCAGAGTCGTCTGCGTCAGCGTGTATCGGAGATAGGTGTACGCCGTGCCTTTGGTAGTACCCGTATGGAAATGGTGGGGCAGATCATCATGGAGAATTTTATCGTAACTCTTCTTGCCGGAATATTGGGCTTGATTTTCAGCGTTATATTTGCCTATGTGGGCAATGAAATACTTTTTGCCCAACCATATAGCAGCAGTTATAATGTTCCGGCTATCGATGCGTCCATTCTACTGCACGCTTCCACATTTATCTATGCTTTACTATTCTGTTTTATACTGAATCTGCTTAGCAGTGGTATCCCGGCATGGAGAGCTTCCCGGACAAGTATAGTAAATGCTCTTGGTGGCAAAACTCATTAATAATGATACGGATATGAATAAGAAACTTTTTACACAGATATGTAACGAATGGCGAACAAATCTTTGGTTGTTCGTAGAATTATTATTGGTGAGTGTCGTCCTATGGTTTATTGTGGATTATGTCTATGTGCAAGCAGCCACTTACACCGAGCCACGAGGTTTTAATGCCGATCATTGTTATCAGATTGAAATGGGGTATCTCACAGCCAAAAGCCCCGACTTTAATCCTGCGGATACTCTTGTAGCGGAAAATATTGATGAATTGGTGAGACGATTGGAACATCGTCCGGAAATTGAAGCGGTGAGCCTTTCTCAAAATTCTTTTCCTTACAATGGGAGTAACAGTGGCACAGTGGCAAAATATGATACACTAAGTGCAGGAACAAATGGCGAGTACCTTGTACGCCGTTATGTTACTCCCGACTTTTTACGGGTATTTCAATATACCGGAACACGCGGTGAAACACCGGAGCAATTGGCTTCTTTACTGAAGGAAAATACTTTCCTGGCTTCAGATAATATCTTTCAGCATGAATATCATACTCAATTGACCCCCTTTGTAGGTAAGTCCTTCTACCTTCATCGTGATTCGACTAAAACCTATACTTTGGCAGCTTCACTTAAGACGGTTCGCTATATGGATTACGAGTCTGCGAGTGAATCTTTGTGTATGGTTGCGTTGTTGCCGAGATTTCTTTATAACGTGGGGCTGGAACTCTGTGTGCGGGTAAGACCCGATCAGGATATTGATTTTCCCGAGCGTTTAAAAGCGGATAGCGAGAAGCAATTTCGTATCGGTAATGTGTTTATTTCGGAGGTTCGCTCGTTTAAAGATATCCGCCGCAACTACCAGCAGATGTGGGTAAATAATATCCGCAATTATGCAACCGGTATGGGGTTTTTAATGCTGAATATTTTCCTCGGACTTTTAGGAACGTTTTGGTTCCGTACACAGCAACGTCGCAGTGAAGTCGCTTTACAGTTGGCTTTAGGAAGCACAAAGCGCAGTGTATTCGGCAGGTTGTTGAGCGAAGCTCTAATCTTGCTCACTATTGCCACTATTCCGGCTATCGTGGGCGATTATAATCTAGCTCATGCCGAATTGAATTCGACATATAATGGTACTAATTTGGAACCCATACGCTTTTTCGTGACCATATTGGCAACTTGGGTACTTATCGCATTAATGATTTTATTAGGTATCTGGTTCCCCGCACGTAAAGCAACAAGGATACAACCCGCTGAAGCTTTGCATGAAGATTGAGTGTTTTGTCTAAACCTTTTCTTTCAATAAATCCTCTAGCTTTATTAGCTCGTCACGATACTGCGCCGCTTCGATGAAATCCAGCTTTTTGGCTGCTTCTTGCATCAGGCGGCGGGTACGTTCGATGCTTTTCTCCAATTGCGGACGCGACATGTATTGTACGATAGGATCAGCTGCAATACCGGCATTACTTTCTTTCTCAATGTAAGCCCGTGGAGCAATAGTCGCTTTGCCTGTTGCTGAGGCTGTCTCTTCCGCTGCAATGGAAGATGCAAACACGTTGAGGTTCTTTCCTTTCTTAATTTGTTGGGGAGTAATGCCATTCGCTTCGTTATAGGCCAGCTGCTTTTCACGTCGACGATTGGTTTCATCAATGGTCAGTCTCATACTATCCGTAATACGGTCGGCATACATAATAACCATACCGTTTATGTTACGAGCAGCACGACCTGCCGTCTGTGTCAGCGAGCGATGTGAACGTAAAAAGCCTTCTTTATCTGCGTCGAGAATAGCAACAAGCGAAACTTCGGGCAGGTCGAGCCCTTCACGCAACAGATTGACGCCAATAAGTACGTCATACAATCCTTCGCGCAAATCACTCATGATTTTAACCCGTTCCAATGTATCTACATCGCTATGGATATAGTTACACCTGACGTTATTATTGAGTAGATACTCGGTTAATTCTTCTGCCATACGTTTGGTCAGTGTCGTCACAAGTGTACGCTCGTCCTTCTCAATTCGCAATTGTATCTCTTCCATGAGGTCGTCGATCTGATTATGACTAGGGCGAATTTCGATTACAGGATCGAGCAACCCGGTCGGTCGGATAACTTGTTCCACAATGATCCCTTCGGATCTGACCAATTCATAATCCGCAGGTGTGGCGCTGACATAGATCACTTGTTTGGCAAGTGACTCGAATTCTTCGAATTTTAACGGACGGTTGTCCATAGCTGCAGGTAGGCGGAATCCATATTCCACCAGATTAGTCTTACGCGCACGGTCTCCGCCGTACATTGCCCTTATTTGGGGAACACTAACATGGCTCTCGTCAATCACAATCAGGAAATCATCCGGGAAAAAGTCAAGCAGACAGTAAGGCCTGGTGCCTGCCGCACGACCGTCGAAATACCTGGAGTAATTCTCAATACCCGAGCAATGCCCCAACTCGCGAATCATCTCCATATCGTAGGTGACCCTTTCCTGAATGCGTCGGGCTTCGAAAGAGCGCCCCTGTTCTTCAAACCACTGTACTTGTTTGTGCAGGTCGTCTTCAATGTCATGGATAGCTCTCAATGTAGCCTCCTTAGTGGTCATGAAAAGATTGGCTGGGTATATCTTGTATTCATCGAAATTGGCTACGGTCACTCCGCTGATGGGATCAACTTCTTCAATGCTGTCTACTTCATCACCCCAGAAAATAATACGGAGTAAATGATCGGCATAAGCCAGATAAATATCTACAGTGTCACCTTTTACACGGAAATTACCACGGTTCAGATCAAGATCGTTCCGTACATACAGACTCTCTACCAATCTTCGCAGGAATACATTCCGGTTAACGACTTTCCCTCTTTGCACTTCTATCACATTACTGTAGAAATCGGATGGATTTCCCATACCGTAGATACATGAAACGGAAGAAACCACTACCACGTCTTTTCTACCCGAAAGTAGAGCCGAGGTTGCAGCCAGACGGAGCTTGTCTATTTCATCATTAATCATCAAATCCTTTTCAATGTAGGTATCCGACGATGGGAGATAAGCTTCCGGCTGATAATAATCGTAGTAGGACACATAATACTCTACGGCGTTGTTGGGAAAGAAGGACTTGAACTCACTGTATAGCTGGGCTGCCAAAGTCTTATTATGACTTAAGATCAGTGTAGGCTTATTAATTTGGGCTATGACATTCGCTACAGTGAAAGTTTTTCCCGAACCGGTGACACCGAGCAAAGTCTGCGCCGGTATACCTTCGAGAATTCCTTGTGTCAATTGTGAAATGGCTTCGGGCTGATCGCCTGTCGGCTGATATGCGGATATTAAATCAAATTTGTTCATTTTATCTTCTTAGGGAAGGCAATATTCGGTAAAATACTTGAGATAAACAAAATTTTTTGTTTCCTTTGCGAGGATAGATGTTCCAATACGTTTACAAGCGACGTTTGATAGACTTATAAGATGCTGGATACCAGAGCTTACTTTTAATAATAAATATTTATTTTAATTGAGTTTATGCGGATGTTATATGAAAGTATATTGCTTTCTCATTACAATGCATTTCAGGTTCCTTCATTGGAATAAGTTGGTATCGCTTAGTCAAACAATTTTCAGATTTCAAATTAAATTAAATAGTTAGCCTAATAGATTTAATCATTTGCTAATTAACAATATACAAATACAACGAAGAACATGATTTGGAATGAAAACATCGAATGTATGGATCGCGAAAATCTTCGCAAAATCCAGGGCATTCGACTCAAGAAGACAGTGGAGCATGTCTACCACAACACTCCCTTTTATCGTAAAAAAATGCAGGAATTGGGGGTTACCCCCGATGATATCAACAGCATTGACGACATTGTAAAACTACCATTTACTACTAAACTTGATTTACGTGACAATTATCCTTTCGGACTTTGTGCGGTGCCTATGAGTCAGATTGTCCGTATTCATGCTTCATCAGGTACCACTGGTAAGCCGACTGTAGTAGGTTATACACGAAAAGATCTTTCGGCATGGACTGAGTGTATTTCGCGTGCTTATACCGCCTATGGTGCGGAAAAATCCGATTTCTTTCACATCTCTTACGGATACGGACTGTTTACCGGTGGACTGGGTGCACATGCAGGTGCCGAGAATATAGGTGCTTCCGTCATTCCAATGTCCAGTGGAAACACCGAAAAACAAATCACTTTAATGCACGATTTCGGTTCCAGCGTATTATGCTGCACACCTTCGTATGCACTATTTCTAGCGGATGCCATAAAAGACTCCGGTTTTCCACGTGAAGAATTTAAACTCCGTATTGGGGTGTTTGGAGCAGAACCGTGGACAGAAAACATGCGCCGTGAAATTGAAGAAAAGCTCGGCCTTAAAGCTTATGACATCTATGGACTGAGTGAAATAGCAGGTCCCGGAGTAGGATACGAGTGTGAGTGTCAGCATGGCACACACCTTAACGAAGATCATTATTACCCCGAAATCGTCAATCCGGTTACCTTACAGCCTGTTGCTCCCGGCGAAACCGGAGAATTAGTGTTTACCCACCTTACTAAGGAAGGAATGCCTTTATTGCGGTATCGTACTAAGGATTTGACGGCACTTCATTATGATAAATGCTCATGTGGCCGTACGCTGGTGCGTATGGATCGTATCTTGGGACGCAGCGATGATATGCTTATCATTCGTGGTGTGAATGTATTTCCTACCCAAATTGAATCTGTCATACTTGAACTGCCGGAATTCGAACCGCACTATTTATTGTTGGTTGATCGCAAGAACAACACTGATACTATGGAGTTGCAAGTGGAAGTCCGTCCCGAATATTATTCGGATGAGATCAATAAAATGTTGGAGTTGAAAAAGAAGTTGACTGCACGCCTACAGAGTGTACTCGGTTTGGGAGTTGCCGTCCGTTTGGTAGAACCGCGTAGCATCGAGAGAAGCACGGGTAAGGCAAAACGTGTAATAGATAATAGAAAAATTTAAAACAATGATTGCAAAACAACTTTCCATCTTTTTGGAAAACAAATCTGGTCGTCTGACTGAAGTCACCGAAGTTTTGGCGAAAGAACAGATTAATCTTTCCGCCCTCTGTATTGCCGAAAATGCAGATTTTGGCATTTTGCGTGGTATTGTATCCGAACCGGAAAAAGCTTATAAAGCTCTAAAAGACAATCATTTTGCAGTCAATGTGACTGATGTTGTCGGCATCAATTGCCCTAATGTTCCCGGATCCTTGGCTAAAGTGTTACGCTTCCTTTCGGATGAAGGTGTCTTCATTGAATACATGTACTCTTTTGCAAACGGAGAGACGGCAAATGTTATTATCCGACCCAATGATATGGACAATTGTATAAGGGTGCTGACAGAAAAAAAAGTAGACTTATTGGCTGCCAGTGACTTATATAAACTATAAAAACAGCCTGTTTGTCGAGTTTTTGAAAAATTAAGCTTGCATCTTTGTATAATTCGATGCGAACATCTATCTTTGCGCATTATTTTTTAAAATAAGAATGAAAAAAAATCTACTAATAGCTTTGCTGGCAGCTTTGCTTTGCTCCTCATGTGGAGAATACAATAAATTGCTGAAAAGCACCGATTATGAATACAAGTATGAGGCTGCAAAGAACTACTTCGCTAAGGGGCAGTACAATCGTGCATCAACTCTGCTTAATGAATTGATTACGATATTAAAGGGAACCGACAAAGCTGAGGAATCACTTTATATGTTGGGAATGTGTTATTATAATCAGAAAGATTATCAGACGGCCTCCCAGACTTTTGTCCAATATTGTAATGTCTATCCGCGTGGTACATATTCTGAACTGGCACGTTTCCATGCCGGAAAAGCGTTGTATTTGGATACTCCTGATCCTCGCCTCGATCAAGGTGCGACATATAGTGCCATTCAACAATTGCAAAGCTTCCTTGAATTCTACCCGAACAGTTCGAGAAAGGATGAAGCTCAGAAAATGTTGTTTGCCCTTCAGGATAAACTTGTTATGAAAGAGTACCTTTCGGCTAAATTGTATTATAACTTAGGAAACTATATGGGTAATAATTTCCTTTCGTGTGTTATTACAGCCCAGAACGCATTGAAAAGCTATCCTTATACTGTGCTTCGCGAAGATTTGTCTATCTTGATTTTGCGGGCTAAATATGAAATGGCTATTTACAGCGTTGAAGATAAGAGAGCGGATCGTTACCGTGAAACCGTTGACGAATATTATGCTTTCAAAAATGAGTTTCCCGAAAGTAAATACCTGAAGGAAGCTGACAGGATTTTTAATGAATCGGAAAAGCTTTTGAAATAAACTGGAATAATTAGATAAATTTAATTTGATATTTATGGATTATAAGAAAACGAATGCGCCTGCTAGCACGGTTACTCGCGATATGATGGAACTATGTGCCGATACCGGTAATGTATATGAAACCGTATCTATCATTGGTAAGCGCTCTAATCAAATCAGCGTAGAGATCAAGAATGATCTTTCTAAGAAACTTGCTGAATTTGCATCTTACAATGATAATCTTGAAGAAGTATTCGAAAACCGGGAGCAGATTGAAATTTCCCGTTATTACGAAAAATTACCTAAGCCAAATTTGATAGCTACTCAGGAATATCTTGAAGGTAAGGTATATTATCGCAATCCTTCCAAGGAAAAAGATAAACTACAGTAAAAGGAATAATATAAATTTAGGGTGTACTTCTGAAGGGTTTATTATGATCCTGCTAGAAATACACCTTTTTTTGTGTTTACGAATAAAGTACTTATTATTATGATACAACGAATACAATCTGTTTATCTTTTGATTGTGACAGCTTTGCTTATTGCAGCTTTGTTTATTCCTGTGGGACATTTTATTACTCCGACAGGGTTAACTTCTATTTTCAAGCCAATTGGGGTGACTATGGCCGATGGGGGATTCCGTTCCACTTGGGGCTTGTTCGGGATTCTTCTCTTGAGTTCTATCGTTTCCATTTGCTCTATATTTCTCTTTCGTAATCGTAATCTTCAAATACGAATAACCATATTCAACAGCGTACTTATTACGTGTTATTATGTGGTTTTTTTGGTATTTATGTTTGCTTTAAAAGATAAAGAAACTACATATCAGCTGGGCTGGGGATTGATACTCCCCTTGATATCCCTCGTATTTAACTATATGGCTGTACGGGCTATCTATACTGATGAAATGCTGGTAAAGGCATCGGATAGATTACGTGAGTAATGGAGCTTAAATCAAGACTGTTTTAAGAAGAAAAAAATAAAGGAATAAAACCGTTTCGATAGTGTTTAATTGGAATAGGTTAAGCACCGTATTAGTGAACTGCACCTCAAAAGTTGAATATAAGACTTTAGAGGTGCAGTTTTTGTATGAATGAGAACTTTATCTGTTTGTAATATTGAACGGCTCTTTTTAAATTCAAAAAACGGTTGTTTTTCTGTTAAGAATTTGATGCAATTATCATTACTTGTAATGAGGCAATACATCTATTGATATCGAGATAAAAACTATTCTAATTGAGCTTTACTTCTAATCAGATTTATCCTGCAGGACAATTATCTGAAGAGTTGGGGATGCCGCTGTTGGGTACTATTTTGTGATATCGAATAAGTAAGTGAGTTTGGCTGTAATGACACCATTGGCTGCACGGGAGAAATAATCCCTTTTAGTTGTGTTATAGAAATCGGATAGAGCGTAGTAATATCTCCCTTCTACAAGAAAGTTACCGGCTTTCGTGTGAAGTTCCATACCTAGCCCTCCGGTGATACCATAGTCGAATTTGTTTTGTATAGCCATGTCATGCTGCTCCTGTATAATATTGCTTTCGGCATTAGCCCAATCTCCACTTTGGGTCTTCTTGTCACCTAGGAAAAAAGCGATCTGGGGTCCTGCATGAACAAAAATCTGTACGCCACGATCTTTACCGAAACCCAAATGTGCCAAGAAAGGTATTTCCACGTAGTTCATAGCACGTGAGTACTTCAATGTTGGGAAGTCCTGATAATACTCACTCCAGCCATATTGCGTAAAGTTAAGCTCTAATTGGGCACCACAAGTCATTTTGAAATATTTCTCCGAGATATAACGTGCTGTAAACCCTCCGGTTATACCCGACTCGCTTTTTTGTCTTATGGTCGGATTGAAACTTGCACTACTTGATGTGATTCCGCCACTGAAACCCACTGCAAGGTTATGTCGTTGTTCGCCTATCTGTGCATGGGCAACCAGAGTACATGTCGCGAGGAGCACAAGGCTTATAGTTTTCTTTATATTCATTGCATTGATATTGTGTCTGTCCTGATCAATCGAAATCGAGCTTCAATAACTCGTAATTGCGGGTGAAGTGTACAAAATAGACTTTCTTATTGATGAAGCCTCCCCAATTGTTTACCCGTTGGAATTTGAATCCGGTCTGTATCGGAATCAGATCCATGCGTTGCATATTCTTTTCAAAATCCGATCCGTATAGCGATAGGCCTTTTAGGAAGAAATAACCTGTGTCGAAGCCTAACATACCGAATTTCGGATAGCGTTCGTCCATATCTTTTCTGAACCATCTGCGATAATCTTTTGTGAAATTAGTCGCAGCAGGAAGAAGGTTATTGGTATAGAATGAACTGTAGAAATAAGTATCTAACTCAAAGAAAGCATCAAGGTGGTCTTTGGTATAGGTTTGCCACTCGGGATAGCCAAATAGACTGATTTTGCTTTCAGGGTTTTCACGAGTTAGCAATACGAGTTGCGGTAATATCTTTATTAGAGTGACATTGCTGCCGGATGTAGGTATGAAAATATTCGGTTTATTGGGGTTCAATACAGACTTTAATACTGCGGGAGTTGCATCTTCTTTCACCGATCTTATAACAATTGCACGGCTTCTCAATTCATCTTTCAGCCCCTTAAGAAATTCCACTTTATCTCTTGAACCGTTGGTCGCTTCGATAAAAATAATATTGGCATTCTGAAACTGACGCAAGAAGTGCTCGTATACTTCCGAATAAAGATATGATTGCGGAGTATTGATTTGATAAATTGTCGGGTTACGGAATACGGTGTTGTCCTTTGAGGTAAACGGAATGACCAGACGAATATTGTTCTTTCCTGCAAAATCAGCCAATGGCTTAATTTGGTCTTGATAGAGTGGACCGAAGATAATATCCATATTTTTCATTTCGCTTTTTGCCAGAATGGAATTCAAGGAAGAAACATCGGATCCGGAATTATAGGTATAAATATCCATGGATGTTCCGTTTCGTTTCATGCTGTCTACAGCCATTAGAAAGCCTTCATAATATTCCGTCATACGGGCGGCTTCACTAGGATCGTTATCTACGAAAGGTAATATAATGGCTGCTTTTATGGTGGACATGCGTTGGGGCTTTCTACGACTCTCGCTAAACAACTGGGTATCGGTTGGAGTTGTTTTGGTTTGCACGGGCATTTGAGCAGTGGGGTAGGGAATACAGAGAAAGTCACCCTTTTTGACGTTTCCACTTTTCAACTCGGGGTTAGCTGCTATGATATCGGCTTCAGTTACACCATATTGACGACTGATACTGAATAAGGATTCTTTTTTCTGTACCTTGTGCATTTCGCGGCAGCGAGATTGTACCGGTCCCGGTATCTGTGTGTTTGCAGTCGGCGCTACCCCGTCGTTTGCATCGCGGGCGGGAGATGCGGGCGTGCTGCTGTTGGGAATTCTTATGACTTGTCCGATACGAAAATTATCAGCACTCAGACCTGGATTAGCATCACATATATCCTGTGCAGATACGCCGTATTTCAATGTCAGCCTATATAAAGTTTCACCTGCAGCAATAGTGTGGAAGGTTTCTTTTTGTGAATTCGCAGGAGTAATAGGAATACGCAGGGTACCCCCTACAAATATTTTTTCATCGCTTCCGGGGTTCAGTTTTACGATATCCGATTGGCTTACTCCGTACATGCTGGAGATGGAATAGAGGCTTTGACCTTTTTCTACCGTATGTAAGATGTATGATTTGTTTTCCTGCGCATTGGTGTTGAATGTGAATATCACAACAAACAATGCACAGTACATCAAGCGTTTAAATGTTCTCATTCGTTATCGTTAGTTTATATTTACAAAATCCCAATATTATGCGCAAAGGTAAGAATATTGTCTATAATTAACCAACGGAATGCGTTAAGAAATAATATTGCACTTTCTTATGCCGGTATAAAGCTTAAAAAGGAAAAAATTAAATAGACTCTATAATTATTTTCAGTCGGAAAACGTTATTTTTGCGGGAATTATGTTTCGGGATCTGTTTTTACGATAATTATGCTCAATAACTTACTCTGGCACATAACATAAATTGAGGTAAAAAGATTCCGGATTTAACAATCAAGATAAATGGCTGAAGAAGAAAAAGCATATATCAATGTGTACGGTGCACGCGTACACAATCTTAAAAATATCGACGCGGAAATTCCCCGTAATAGTCTCACTGTAATTACCGGCTTAAGTGGAAGTGGCAAATCGTCTCTTGCTTTCGACACGATATTTGCCGAAGGACAACGCCGTTATATCGAAACGTTCTCTGCGTATGCCCGTAACTTCCTGGGTAATTTGGAACGTCCCGATGTGGATAAAATAACCGGATTGAGTCCTGTAATTTCCATTGAACAGAAGACGACCAATAAGAATCCGCGCTCTACGGTGGGTACGACGACTGAAATATATGATTATCTCCGTCTACTCTATGCCCGTGCTGGGATAGCTTATTCGTATTTGTCCGGTGAGAAGATGGTGAAGTATACTGAAGAACAGGTGCTTGAACTGATTTTGAGGGATTATAAAGGTAAACGTATCAATATATTGGCTCCTTTGGTGCGTACTCGTAAAGGGCACTATAAAGAACTCTTTGAGCAGATTCGTAAGAAGGGATATCTGTATGTTAGAGTCGATGGTGAGGTCAGAGAAGCGCTACCCGGTATGAAGCTCGACCGCTACAAAAACCATGATATTGAAGTGGTGATTGATAAGCTGGTACCTTCGGATAAGGATGACGTACGATTGAAGAAGAGTGTGGCTACAGCCATGCAGCAAGGAGACGGATTGTTGATGATTCTCGACCTGCAGAGCAATGAGGTACGCCATTATAGTAAACGATTGATGTGTCCGGTCACCGGATTATCTTATCGTGAACCGGCTCCGCATAATTTTTCTTTCAATTCTCCACAGGGAGCATGTCCTAAGTGTAAAGGCTTGGGAGTGGTCAATCAGATTGATGTGGACAAAGTTATTCCGGACAGAGCACTATCTATTTACGAAGGTGCTATTGTTCCGCTCGGGAAGTATAAAAATGCCATGATTTTCTGGCAATTGGCTGCTTTGTTAGAAAAATATGATGCCAATCTTAAAACTCCCGTTAATGAACTGACGGATGATGCCATAGATGAAATACTGTACGGTTCGGACGATCGTATCAAAATAAAAAGTTCGCTTATCGGTACCTCTTCCGATTATTTCGTCACTTTTGAAGGTATCGTGAAATACATTCAGATGTTGCAGGAGAAAGATGCTTCGGCTACTGCACAAAAATGGGCTGAACAGTTTGCCAAGACCTCCGTCTGCCCGGAATGCCACGGAGCAAAGCTGAATAAGGAAGCTTTGTCGTTCCGCATTCACGATAAAAATATCCACGAACTCTCCAGTATGGACATCAACGAGTTGTATGACTGGTTGCAGCAGGTAGAGGAATTTCTAGATAACAAACAACGGCAGATTGCGACTGAAATTTTGAAAGAGATCCGTACCCGCTTGAAATTCCTTTTGGATGTGGGACTCGATTATCTTTCCCTCAACCGGAGCTCAATGAGTCTTTCGGGAGGTGAAAGCCAACGTATCCGTCTGGCTACTCAAATTGGTTCGCAGTTGGTCAATGTACTTTATATTCTTGATGAACCCAGTATTGGACTGCATCAACGGGACAATCAACGCTTGATTAATTCATTAAAGGAATTGCGCGATCTTGGTAATACCGTTATTGTGGTGGAGCATGATAAAGACATGATGCTTGCCGCCGATTATGTCATCGACATGGGGCCGAAAGCCGGTCGTTTGGGTGGAGAAGTCGTCTTTGCGGGTACACCTGAGGAGATGTTGAAGACTCATACACTAACTTCACAA
Source organism: Bacteroides sp. (assembly GCA_041907545.1). Taxonomy (GTDB): domain Bacteria; phylum Bacteroidota; class Bacteroidia; order Bacteroidales; family Bacteroidaceae; genus Bacteroides. The sequence continues at coordinate 59,314 of JAYRGX010000018.1, read as the reverse complement.
TACCTTAACGGAGAATGTGCCATCGAAGTCCCCGTCGAGAGACGAAAAGGAAATGGGCATAGCATCTGGTTGCGTGGTGCCAAGGGAAATAATCTGAAAGGAGTGGATATAGAGTTTCCTCTGGGTAAACTCATTTGTGTGACGGGAGTATCCGGTAGCGGTAAGTCAACGTTGATCAATGAAACTTTACAGCCTATCTTATCGCAAAAATTCTATCGTTCACTACAAGATCCTTTGGCATACGAAAGTATAGATGGACTGAAGCACATCGATAAAGTGGTGAATGTAGACCAGTCGCCTCTAGGACGTACTCCCCGCTCAAATCCCGCTACATATACCGGAGTATTCTCCGATATCCGAAGCTTGTTTGTGGAACTGCCTGAAGCCAAAATACGAGGCTATAAACCGGGAAGATTCTCTTTTAATGTATCGGGAGGACGTTGTGAAGCTTGTCAGGGTAATGGCTACAAGACCATTGAAATGAACTTCCTGCCGGATGTTTATGTACCTTGTGAGGTATGCCACGGCAAACGTTATAATCGTGAAACACTGGAAGTCCGCTTCAAAGGTAAATCTATTGCCGATGTGCTTGATATGACGATAAACCGTGCCGTCGAATTCTTTGAGAATGTTCCTCAAATATTACATAAAATTAAGGTTATTCAGGAAGTCGGTTTGGGATACATAAAATTGGGGCAATCCTCCACTACACTTTCGGGAGGTGAGAGTCAGCGTGTGAAGCTTGCTACGGAGCTTTCTAAACGTGATACGGGAAAGACCGTCTATATTCTTGACGAACCTACCACCGGGCTCCATTTCGAAGATATCCGTGTATTGATGGGGGTGCTCAACAAGCTTGTCGATAAAGGAAATACCGTCATTGTGATTGAACATAACCTTGATGTGATAAAAATGGCGGATTACATCATAGATATGGGTCCTGATGGCGGAAAGGGCGGGGGAGAGCTACTAGCTTGTGGTACGCCGGAAGAAGTAGCCAAGAGTAAAAAAGGTTATACCCCTAAGTTTTTACGTGAGGAATTGAAGACAAAATAAGATTTTAAGCAGAAAGACATGAAAATCAATAAGACCAATGCAGCCCGTCTGCTGGATAAGGCAAAGATAGATTATGAGCTTATTCCTTATGAAGTCGATGAAGACGACTTGAGTGCTGTGCATGTAGCTGCCAATTTGGGAGAAGATATTGATTTGGTATTCAAGACACTCATTTTGCATGGTGACAAAAACGGTTATTTTGTTTGTGTCATTCCGGGTGAGCATGAAGTTGATTTGAAACTCGCCGCCAAAGTTTCCGGCAATAAGAAATGTGATCTTATTCCGGTGAAGGAATTGTTACCATTGACCGGATACATTCGTGGAGGATGTTCCCCTATAGGTATGAAAAAACAATTCCCCACTTATATCCATGAAACCTGCCAAAACTATCCTTATATTTATATCAGTGCGGGTCAGCGGGGCTTGCAGTTAAAATTAAGCCCAAATGATTTGATAAAAGAAGTAAGAGCGGACGTGTGTGTGTTATTTACTGAATAAAATTCAATAAAAATGATATCTTTGCAGAAAATACAATTTTTATTCACTTTTAAAACTTGATTTCTATGTTTAACAAACACCCCCAGGGTTTAATAGCAGCTTCTTTTGCCAATTTGGGAGAACGCTTCGGTTTCTACACCATGATGGCGATTTTGGTGCTGTTTCTACAAGCTAAATTCGGATTGGATGGAAAAGGAGCCGGAATCATCTATTCTACTTTTTACTTCTCAATTTACATTCTTGCATTAGTTGGAGGTATAATTGCCGACAGGACACGAAACTACAAAGGAACGATTCTTGCCGGAATTGCATTAATGGCAATAGGTTATCTAATCCTTGCAGTACCATCGCCTACACCAGTATCCAGTAAGGCTTTTTTCCTCACTATTACTTGTGTTGCTCTTTTTGTCATTGCTTTTGGTAACGGCCTGTTTAAGGGTAATCTCCAGGCATTGATAGGGCAGATGTATGATGATCCGCAATATGCCAAGATGCGTGACTCGGGATTCTCTCTTTTCTACATGTTCATTAATATAGGAGCTATCTTTGCTCCATTTGCTGCGGTACTCGTACGTAACTGGTGGTTATCTACTTTCGGCTTGAGTTATAATGCCGATCTTCCGGCTTTATGCCACGGACAGTTGAATGGTACGCTAACTCCCGAAGCTATGCATACCTTCACCGATTTGGCCTCGAAAGCATCTTCGGCGCCTGTGACCGATCTTACTGTTTTTGCCAAAGAATACCTCAATGTATTTACCACTGGTTTTCACTATGCCTTTGGTGTGGCAATCGGAGCAATGCTTATTTCTCTAGTCATATTCATAGTAAATAAAAATAGATTTCCCGATCCTTCAAAGAAAGCCTCGGTTACCGGTGCTGCTTTAGTGGAAATGAGTGTAGAGGAAGTAAGACAACGTATTTTTGCTTTATTAGCTGTTTTTGCTGTTGTAATATTCTTCTGGTTTTCATTCCACCAAAATGGATTGACACTGACTTTCTTTGCTAAAGAATACACCGATTTGACAGGAGTCAGCTTCGATCTGGGCTTCACAAAATTTGAAGGAGCCGAATTATTCCAGTCATTGAATCCATTCTTTGTAGTGGCCCTCACTCCGATTATTATGAGTGTATTTGCTTGGCAACGTGCGAGGGGTAAGGAACCTTCCACTCCTAAAAAAATTGCTATTGGTATGGGTATTGCTGCTACCGCCTTTTTAGTCATGACTGTAACTTCATATGTATCACATCTCCCTTTGCACAAAGATATTGTTGCTATGGGTACTTCACCCGTTAAAGTTACTCCATTGCTTTTGATGGCGACTTATTTTATACTGACGGTTGCCGAATTGTATATCTCTCCCCTTGGCATTTCATTTGTATCTAAAGTGGCACCTCCCAAGTACCAGGGACTAATGCAAGGAGGATGGTTGGGAGCAACCGCTTTTGGTAACCAGCTATTGTTTATTGGTGCTGTTCTATATGAAAGTATCCCAATCTGGATGACTTGGATGATTTTTGTAATAGCCTGTTCTATATCCATGTTCACCATGCTGTTCATGTTGAAATGGCTTGAACGTGTAGCAAAATAAGAATAATAAAGTTTTTCTATACTGACTTCGGAGATCGGCATTAGCTTATCTCCGAAGTTTTTTTGTATATAATACTAATTTAACATTAGCCCATTAAACTTTTGGTTATTCATTCCATCAAATGTAAGATTTTCGGTTTGTTAGATCCCGATTATTAATCTTTTGGAAGTGAGAATAATAAAGAATTTAGTGATCATTTTTTTAGTATAAACTTTAATCGTAAGAGCAATGAAAACAAAAATGAAAGGGAATTGGGTTTTTGCAATGATGCTGTTTGCATGTCTGTTGTTTACCACTCAAGGCTTTGCACAAGGGATGAGAAGTCCTGAAGATAGAGCCAAAATGATGACCGACCGTATGAAAACAAGTTTATCTCTGGACGAAACACAGACAAAGTCTGTTTATGACATTAATCTTAAGTATGCCAAGAAGAACGAAGAGATCTTTAAGGGTGATGGTGACAGAGCCGCTAAGATGAAAGAAATCGGTGATCTTCAGGATGCTAAAGATAAGGAAATCAAAGCTGTTTTGACTGATAAACAATATGCTGATTATCAGAAAATGGTTCAGGATATGAAATCAAGACAAAGAGGAGGGGGCAGAGGTAATCATTGATGCGCAATGATCTGATCGCCTTAATTTATAGTTTATAAAAAGGGATAAAGCGTTGTCTCGGTTATTTTTATTTTCAACATAGAAAATTTGGGACGGAGCTGTGTCGTTATATTGCACGGGAGGGTAGACTGTATTAGTTATTACAGGTTAAATCGTAAAAATAGTATTATCATTTCAGTTTTGGGTAGTTTGTCAACTCGTGCTATTAAATAAGACATGGCTCCGTTCATCAAGCAAAAATCACCACTCATCCTATTTATTTTACCGTTATTACGGTCGTACATACATTTGTTTGGAATTAGTATAAAACCAAAACAACTAAAAATGTATGGTACCCAAATCTATCATTCTCTTCCTTTATTTAGTTTCTATTTCGTGTATAACTGCATTAGGCGGAATCAAACAAATTCAGAGGCCGAAATCTATCCTTATTGATTCTTCCCGCAAAACCATTATCTCTGGAAAAGTAACGGATAGCCATCACAATCCTTTGGAAGGCACCAGCGTGGTGTTGCTTCATGTTGCCGATTCATCCTATGTTTGCGGTGGCATTGCCGACAATAGAGGGGAATTTCAACTTTTAGTTCCTTCATCAGGGTCTTTCGTTCTGCAGCTATCTTCCGTAGGTTATATAAGAAGGCACTTTTTACTTGCTCCAAAGGGGACAGAACATTTGGTACCCGACCGCCGCTTCGGCAAAAACTTACCGGTTATAACTCTTCTTGGGACATCCAATCAGCGCATGGAGGACATATTGCTGAGTGAAGATACTTACCTTTTATCAGGAGTGACTGTTACCACTAACAAGCCTCAGGTCGAAATGAGCACATCGACAACTGTTGTTAACTTAAGCTCGTCCATTGCAGGTACACAAGGTACGCTTTTTGATGCAATGAAACGTCTTCCAGGAGTACAAATGAGAGAAGACGGTACGATTCTTTTAAATGGACAGGCCGGTGCTACGGTGATGATAAACGGTAAACCCTCATACCTTTCCGGTGCTTCTTTAGCGAGCTATCTACAAGCTATTCCGGCTTCCTCAGTGGGTAAAATTGAATTGGTGACCCTCCCTTCTTCACAGTATGATGCATCCGGTAAATCGGGTATCATAAAGATTGAGATGAGCAAGAATACTATTCAAGGTATGATCGGTTCATTCTTCACCGGATTTCAACAACAGAATGTCTACGATAAAGGAAACGTAGGTGGCGGAGTTCAATATCGGAAAGACCGCTTCGATATTTCCCTCAACTATGGTTTTTACAAAGGTGTGGATCTTAATTCTACTACTATTTTCAGAGATTATACCGAGTATGAACTTCAACCGGTATCCCCTTATTATATGTTCCAATATCCTGAGCGTAGATACGGTTACAATCACCACTATCTCAGAGTTGCGGGCGAATATGAGTTTTCTACACGATGGAGTGTCGGTGGGTACAGCACAACAACGTGGACTGACAGGCATAATAGGGCACATATCAATTCGGTATTTCAATCTCTGTCGGCTCAGCCGGATTCAATACTATACACTTGGAATAGAGAAAAATTCAATGAAAGTAATATTCAAAGCGGAATTAATCTGACATATCAATCTGCCCGGAACTTACAGTGGAACACCACATTCGATTTTCAACGTTATAAGGCCTCTAATGAGCAGAATCAGCATAATCTGTTCGAGAATCCTCTACTAAACACGCTTACTCCCGATACTCTATCCGGTAAACTGAATTTAGATACTTATATCTATACCACGCAGAGCGGAGTAGAGGTGCCGTTCACCGATAAAATCCATTTTACCGGTGGTGTTAAGGCGGCTTGGGTACGTATTAGTAATGACATGGGCTATAAAAATAAAGAATCCGGATTATGGGTACCCGATTTAAGACTGAGCAATGAATTTTCTTATCATGAAGATGTGTATGCCGGCTATGCCCAGGTTCAAGGTCAAGTAGGTGATAATCATAAATTTGAACTGGGTCTAAGGATTGAGCATACCTGTGTCAACAGTCGGATGAAGGAATACTCTTTCGCCTCCGATTCGTTCTACAACAATCATTATACAAATCTCTTTCCGTTTGCCCGTTGGGATTTCCAGTGGAATAAAAACATAAATTTAGGCGTAAGCTACGGAAATCGAATTGTTCGCCCCAATTACCGTGACTTAAATCCATCTGTGACAATGGATGATAAATACCTCTATAATCAAGGGAACGTGTCATTGAAACCGGAGATCAGTCATCAGCTTGAATTAACCTTAATGCTCATGAATCGTTATCGTTTTGTATTCTTTGGTGCTTATACTTATCATCCTATCACGAAAAGTTATGAAAAGACAGAGGGAAAACGTGCATGGGTTAGACCGTTGAATCTTTCATCTGATTATTCCTATGGAGTTCGTTTTACAGGAATCAATCTACATCCAATGCCTTGTTGGACAATCATAGCCAATGCTGTTGCCACATATATGAGTTATTCTTGGGTTACAGAAGGAGTTCGTCAACATAATAACCTGATCACCCCAATGCTTTATATCGGTAATCAATTAGATCTTTCTCATGGATGGAAAAGTGAAGTCAATGGTTATCTAAATGGCCGTACGCCTTTAGGGCAAGGTACATTACAGACTCTTTGGTCTGTCTCTTTAGGTCTATCTAAAAGTCTATTTCACGATAAAGGAAGCATACGTTTATTTGCTGACGATGCGTTGTCATCCCGCTATCTCCATGTTGATATTGAGTATCTTGGTATGAAAGGCGGCTATAAAGAACGACGATTCAGAAATATAGGGATAAGCTTCTCCTATAAATTTCAGAAAGGTGAAAAAGTAAAAGATTTGCGCACCGAAGATCGTGTAATTGAAAGTAAACGAATAACTTTGTATTAATGAAGTCTTTTATCCGTTATATATTGCCTTTTCTGCTTGCGTTGGTAATACTCAACTTCATTCGCTTGCTTACCGATCTTCCTTTAAAAGATGAATTCTGGGGAGGTCGAGGACGATATGTTCAGCATTTGGAGGAGTTGCTTATCATCACCATCGTGTGTTATTTTTACGACTGGCGCATACGCAAATATCTGCAAAAGAAAGTCAATGACTTTAAAATTGATCAAAAAGATAGTGCTGACAGATATTCTGTTTGTTGAAAGTATGGAAAATTATATAGTCATCCATACTCATGTTTCCAAAGAAGTCGTGTATATGTCTTTAAAAGCATTATTAGAACATTTACCCACTCAACAGTTCTTACAGGTGCATCGTTCTTTTATCGTGAATAAGCCGATGATTCAAGCTATTGAAGGTAATCAATTGCTTATTGGAAATCATAAAATTCCAGTTGCGCGTAATCTTCGCGAAGAAGTATTCCGCATACTGCTTGAAGATAAATTGATCTCGAAATAGTTAGATTTTGAATGAAGGCACTGTGATTATGACTTAATCTTACCGTCATGATTGATTTCTATATAATCAAAATTCAATGCCCATGATGTAATCATTCATATAATAGCCATTGCCAATGTCGAAATCCCCTTCACGAAGCTTCTTCATTCCCATGTGTTCATAGAAGGAAAGCGCTTTATTATTCCGGTTGACGTTAAGCTCCATCAAACATGAAGTTGGATGAATATCTTTTATATATTTCATAGTCTCCCTGAATAGGAAACTGCCGCAATGAGCTTTTTGATAATAGGGTAGGACGTATATTTTGTGCAAATGAAATAGATTCTCATCCTGTTGCTGTATAGATACATATCCTGCCGCATCACATTCTTCATACGCAATAAAATAGACATGCCCTTCTTCCATCTGTTTTTGGATGTTTTCAGGTGAGTACATCCAGTTCATCATAAAGTCAATCTGTGCCTGACTAATAATGTCGCGATAAGTTGCCGGAAAGACTTCCAAAGCCAACTTATTAATCAATTTGCAATCTGCTATATAAGCTTTTCTTAAAGTAAACATACGTTCTCTGCTTCTTATTCTTTATTGCGGATTATGCAAAGGTATGCAATAATACTCATTCCTCAAAATATAGGCCTTGTATACTAAAACAGTGTGTTTTAAGCTCATAATTACGTTCTATTAGTTAAATAATACAAAATAATAGTATTATGTAATACATAGTACCAATGTAATACATATATTTGTGCCATGCAAAGATGCTTGCTATATCTCAGTACTTAAAATAATAGATTTAAGATAATAAAGTAACAACGATTATGATGAATGTAGACAATGTAAAATCGCAGATGCGTAAAGGGATGCTGGAATATTGCATCATGTTACTGCTACATAAAGAGCCTGCTTATGCTTCGGACATTATCCAAAAGCTTAAAGAAGCCCGTCTTATTGTAGTAGAAGGTACGCTCTATCCATTGCTTACTCGTCTGAAAAATGACGATCTGCTAAGTTATGAATGGATTGAGTCTACTCAAGGACCTCCCCGTAAGTATTATAAATTGACGGATAAAGGAGAAGTTTTTCTAGGAGAGTTGGAGAATTCATGGCACGAACTCAACGAAACAGTCAATCATATAGCCAATAGCTAAAAAGGAAATAACCTCGTATCAACAAATTAAAAAACGAATAACAATGAAAAAAACATTAACAGTAAATTTAGGAGGGACGGTATTCAATATAGATGATGATGCCTACCGTCTGTTAGACAATTACTTATGTAATCTGAAAACGCACTTCCGCAAGGAAACAGGTGCTGACGAAATAGTCGATGATATGGAACGCCGTATATCCGAACTTTTCTCTGAAAAGCTGTCGGGTGTTGCACAAGTTATAACCATTGCTCATGTAGAAGAAGTGATCAAACGTATGGGTAAGCCCGAAGAACTTGATACAGAGAGCGGAGAAAATGCCTCAGGAGCTTTTGATGAATCAGCAGCTTCCGGTGCTAATAGTGGGGCGGGAAGTGAAGAAGCTACGTCAAAAGATACTAAATCAGGCATGGGGAGTGGAGCATACAGTCACCGGCGTCTCTATCGCAATCCCGATGATAAAATGCTAGGTGGTGTCTGCAGTGGCTTAGCTGCTTATCTTGATTGGGATGTCACCCTCCTTCGTATTCTATTCCTGGTTATTTTAATTTGCGGCTGGGGCACATTGATACCTATTTATATTGTGTGCTGGTTGGTGGTGCCCGAAGCCCGTACTGCAGCCGAAAAGCTGAATATGCGTGGTGAAGCCGTGACACTTGAAAATATAGGCAAGACAGTGACTGATGGTTTTGAAAAAGCTGCAAATAGCGTGAATGACTTCATGAAATCCGATACGCCGCGAACACTCCTTCAGAAAGTCGGAGATGCCTTTGTGATGATTGCAGGCTTTATATTGAAAGTCTGTCTGGTTATCTTTGCAGTGGTATGCAGTCCCTTACTTTTTGTTTTCGGCATTGTCTTTATAGCCCTTCTCATTGCTGCAGTTGCTGTTGCAGTGGGCGGTGGCGCCGCACTGTTATCTTGGTTTCCTTTGCATGATGTAATCATGCCTGTGTCTCCATTATCAGCCATTGTAATGTATATTGCAGGTATTTTGCTCGTAGGTATACCGTTGGTAAGTATTGTCTTTGTGATATTCCGTCAACTATTTACTTGGCAACCCATGTCCTCGGGGTTGAAGTGGACGCTGCTTGTTCTTTGGATTGTAAGCATGGCTGTATTCTCTATCTGCTTTGCTATGCAAGGATTTGCATTCCCGGAGCTGTTGATACGAGGATAATTCGCTCACGCGGATTTAAGTTTCGGGGGGGCTGCCATACGGCAGCCCTTTTTCTTTTTCTCCCTTCATTTTACTTAGGTTATTTGAAAAAAGCTTAATATAATTTCCTAATTCAGGTATTGTCTCCAAATTTATAAGTTAAACTAATAAGTTTCGTACACCTTTTGCTAACCCAAGAGGGAGAAGATTTTTATCGCCGACAAAGATTTCCTGATAACAGTTATAAGTAAATCCTTGTGCCGATGCCGATGATGAAATCTATCGTGTTCTGACTGAAAAAGTCTTTCCCCGGCAAGCTACGGTAATCACAGTAGAGGAGTGGAACAATCCACGATAAATTCCCGCAGAAGTTGATCAGTATGGCTTATTTATTTATTTAAAAAGTCTAGACTGTTCTTTTCCATTTTGTCTATAATGTCCATAATATAGCGCTGTTCCTCTTCCGATATGCCATTCAGTGATATGTCGGAAGAGCGCTTTTGACATTCTTCAATCCTGCTTCTTATATTTTCAGCCTTTTCTGTGTAATAGACCATATAGCTCCGGCCATCTTTCTCGTGTTTCTTTTTTAAAATATAATCCTGTTTCTGCAGTTTATCTACTATCCGGGTAATATTTGCAAAGTCTTTCCGTGATCTCAAAGCTATTTCACCTATTGTCAATCCATTTTCATCCCATAAATACGACAGTTTGCTATGACAAATAAATAATTTATATTTGTCACGACAAATATAAACGTAATTAAAATAATAGCAAATGGAAGTCGGAACATTTATCAGCAATTTCAAGAAAGCATTTGGTGAGACAGCCGAATTGCCCGTTGTATTTTGGTATTCAGATACTCCGGTTGGTGATGCTACAGAAAAAATCAACGGATGTTTATTCAAAGAATTCGAAACTTTAAGAAAAGGTACACCCATATCGCTCACCCTTGATATAATAGGATGTATAGGAGGAAAGCTCTATACCGGTTTTTCAGAGATGAATGAAAGGATCCCAAACTTTGTCTCTTTAAAGGAGCGATATAAGGAGACCCCCAAAATGGTGCTCGATTTTATTGATAAGCTGGGAATATCGTTGTTGGACAAAAAATATTTAAACCTGGCGCCTATCAATAAGATAGACAGTTTTCAGGATATTATCGGTATAATATTCTTCGCCACTCCCGACATTCTTTCAGGGCTAACAGCTTGGACATTCTTCGACAATAATTCAGAAGATGCCGTAACTACAAAGTTTGGGTCGGGCTGCTCTTCTGTATTTGCGGAAACAGCGGGAGAGAATGCCAAGGATGGTCGGAGAACATTCTTAGGCTTTTTCGATCCATCGGCCCGTCGCTATGTCGAATCCGATATATTAAGTTTTGCCATACCGATGTCCCGATTCAAGGAAATGTATGACACAATGTCCCAGAGTTGTTTGTTCGACACTCCTGCATGGACTAAGGTACGTGATCGCATTAACTCAATGCCACAAGCAACATGAGACGTGTCCAAATGGTTATATGATAATTATAAAAATAGCCGACTTTATCAGCCGGCTATTTTTATAATATTGTGTTTTCTCCGAAACAAATTGATTCGGAGAATTTACCATATCGGAGTATTAATAACGATTTCTGTTATATCCACCTCCGTTACGGTTGAAACCGCCACCACCACGGTTGCCACCACGGCTGGTCTTTTCACCTTTGGGACGGGCTACATTTACAGAAATATTTCTGCCGTCAAGTTCGCTTTCGTTTAGTCCCTTAATTGCATTTTCAGCTTCCTCGTCATTTGGCATTTCAACGAAGCCAAAGCCACGAGAACGTCCGGTTTCTCTGTCTGTTACAACGTTAGCAGAAGTCACTTCGCCGTATTCAGTAAATAATTGCTGTAAGCTCTCACCATCAGTGTTGTAGCTTAAATTAGAAACAAAAATGTTCATTTTTTTTTGCTTTTGTTCTTAATGTAAATAATTAATTTTTATATATATTACTTTGTAAGAACGATTTTCACGGCATTCATGCCCTTCTTTCCTCGTTCAAGTTCAAATGTAACCAAATTACCTTCTTTGATATCGGCAAAAGCATTGCTGATATGAAAGAAATATTTTTCCGCATTGGAAGTATCTTTTATAAAACCATATCCTTTATTCGCATCGAAATGCTCTACACGTCCTCTTAAAGGAAGTATTTCTATATCTTCTTTTTTTGGAGTCGAAATTAAGATGGTTTCTGGATCTATCTTTTCTTTCTGACTCTGATCGGGTGGAGTGCTAGTTAACATTCCATTTTCATCCACATAGGCTATCATGTCATCAAATGATGAACTACCGCCAGCTTTACGCTCTTCTTTGCGTTTTTGCTTTTCAACTTTCTTACTCTGTCTCTTCTTCTCTAATTCTTTCTTGTTATAAGATACTGCCATTTATAGTTGTTTTATAATTGATTATTTAGATTTAATTATGCGCTTACCGATAATCTACTTATCTTTTTCCCAATCAGTTTCTGAATGCTGTTAAGCATTGCATTTTCATCTTTCGAGCAGAATGTCAGGGCAGTTCCATCTTGACCAGCACGTCCTGTACGTCCTATGCGGTGTACATAAGTTTCGGCTGTATCAGGCAGGTCGTAGTTGATAACCATTCCCAGGTTTGCAATATCTATTCCTCGCGCTGCAATGTCAGTCGCAACTATTATTCGCGTTTTTCCCGATCTAAAATTCTCCAATGCCCTTTGTCTGGCTACCTGGGTTTTATTGCCGTGAATAGCCTCACAATTGATACCGGTTTTATTTAATGCTTTCGCAATCTTGTCCGCTCCATGTTTGGTACGTGAAAAAACAAGTATTGTTTTAGCCTGTTCTTTTTTTAAGATATTAATAAGGAGATTGCTTTTTTCCGGTTTCTCAACTAGATATATTCCTTGCTCAATCTTATTTTTCATCTTATCCACAGGCTTTATCTCCACTGTAGCAGGATTCTTTAGCATATCTTTTGCCAAGCTCGCGATTTTAACAGGCATAGTTGCCGAGAAAAATAACGTTTGGCGCTGCTTCGGTAATATTACCAATAAGCGTTTGATATCGTGTATAAAACCCATATCGAGCATTCGGTCCGCTTCATCAAGTATAAAATGCCGGAGATGATCCAGCTTAATATATTTCTGACTGATCAAATCAAGTAATCGTCCCGGGGTTGCAATCAGCACATCTGTACCCCGCTTTAGAGCTTCAACCTGAGGTTTCTGATTTACCCCGCCGAAAATCACTGTATGACGAATATCGGTATAACGGGTATAATCCTTGAAACACTCATCAATCTGTATTGCCAGCTCGCGTGTAGGAGTAAGGATGAGCGCTTTTATCTCGCGTCCCCGTTCTTTAGCACTAAGTCGGCTTATTTGCTGGATAATAGGGATGGCAAATGCTGCGGTTTTACCCGTTCCAGTTTGCGCTATTCCCAGTAAATCTTTACCACCAGACACTACAGGTATTGCCTGTTCTTGTATAGGGGTAGGTGTTTCATATTTTTTGTCACGAAGAGCCTTCAATATAGGCTCGGAAATATTTAATTCTTTAAATGTCATAAATCGCTTTTTACTGCTTTATATCGCAGTATTTTATTACTAATTACTTGGAAGCAACTTCGAATTCGTTTTTCAATTTTGCTATAACTTCCTTTACGCTACTGATTTTGTTCGCAAGATACGCATTTGCTCCGGCAAATGCATAACCTTTGTCCATTTTTCCTTTAGCAGCATTATAGAGCGCTTTGATAATGCAATATGGACTTTTACTATAATCACATGTCTTGATGCAGTGGAACGAGCAATTACGAGGCCTTTCATTGCCTTCGTTTACACTGCGGATAAATTCACCGTCAAAAGCACGTCCCGGCATTCCTACAGGGCTCTGAATGATCATTGCATCCTTTTTTGACGAACTGACATAGACTTGTTTAAATACAGGAGAAGCATCACATTCATCGGTCGGAACAAAAATGCTCGCTAATTGCACCCCTGTTGCACCAAGTTGAATAAAACGCAGAATATCTTCACCTGTTGAAATTCCTCCGGCGGCTATGACCGGAATATTCTTTTTCTCACTATACTGATTGGTAACTGCAAGCACTTCAGGTATCAAACGTTCAAGTGAATAGTTTTCATCGTCTATTTCATTCTTCTTAAAACCCAAATGTCCACCGGCCTTCGGTCCTTCTACAACAATTGCATCGGGTAAATAGTTGTAATTTGTATGCCATTTTTTACAAATTATTTGCGCGGCACGTGCCGAAGATACAATTGGGACTAAAAGAGTTTTGCTATCGGGAGTCAAAAATGAAGGTAAGTCAAGAGGTAAACCTGCACCTGAAAAGATTATATCCGCCTTTTCGGTTATTGCGGTACGCACCATGTCGGTAAAGTTAGATAGTGCCACCATAATGTTCACTCCTACAATGCCTTTTGTTTTTTCACGTGTTTTGCGAAGCTCTTCCTTAAGCCCCCAAATGCAGTCTCTTAAGTAATTACTTGGCGTTTGTTTATATAGTAAGCCTAAACCGGCACATGAAATTACACCTACACCGCCTTCATTGGCTACGGCAGAAGCTAAACCGGATAGTGAAACTCCAACTCCCATACCACCTTGGATGATTGGTAACCGAATTTCTTTCTCTCCAATAAAAAATGATTTCATCATATTTGTCAAAACTGTGTCGCGGCTTTTCTAAAAATATTCATCCGTGCGACCATTAATACTGAACAAGGCAAGTTGATTTTGAGGTCGATTTTGACGATGGAAAGCCCCCGCCAGACAGCAGCGGAGCATAGCATTGCTAAGACAGATTCAAATAAACTTTATTGTTTGACTGCAAAGATACGGCTTTTTCCCGATATTATTGTTTTTTTTCTATAATATTTATTCTTTTCTTTCATCATCGCTTTCGGTCAGATTCAATAAATTGATATTTTCCGATGCAATAAAGTTCGTTTTTCTGGAGGTGCATTCTGTTAGTATACAGTGTCTGCAATGTTCCATCAGGCAAGGATCCGAATGGATTGATAGTTGTATTTTGTCCGAAAAATTAGAGATTAGAGTATTTTGGAGTTTCTCGCAGGCTTCATGTCCTTCCACTATATTGTAATACCAAGGTAGGGTCAGGTCACAGTCGATATAGAGAAAACTTCCGTTTTTAATGATTTTGGTATTGTGCACATCTATCCAGTCGGCATGCCGGTGACGGTTGATACAATCCGCTATTTCGTCGAGTAATTTTTCATCCGCTTTATCCAGCAAATTGGCAATGGTCTTTCGTAAAATGGATATTCCGGTGGCAATAATAATTGATCCGAATATCAGGGCCAGTGCGCTGTCTATCCATAGAATGCCTGTAAAATAGAGTAGGAGCAGACCGATGACAAGTCCCACAGTGGAGTAAGTATCCGATTGCAGGTGCTTACCTCCGGCTATCAGAGCCATTGACTGGTATTTCTTACCTTTTTTAATGCTATACCATCCCATAAGGTAGTTCAGTACTCCCGAAATAGCCACTACTACAATACCAATATCAAGCTTACCTATAGTCCCCGGAGTAAAAAGGCGTTGTATCCCTTCGTAGATAATCAATAGCCCTGCTATTGAGATGAGCAGACCTTCGCTCGAAGCCGATATCAGTTCCATTTTTCCATGACCGAAAGGATGTTCTTTATCTTTAGGCTTAGCCGCCCATCTCAGGCTGAACAAAGCGATGAAACCAGCTACAACATTCACTATGCTTTCCATGGCATCAGTTAGGATACCCACAGAGTTCGTTAGAAAGAAGGCGGCAAACTTGCCACATAAAATCAGTATAGATAAGCATACAATTACCCGTTGTACCTTTTGTTTCAACAAATCCTCGTTCATTTCACTATTTTTTTGAGATTGTTTCTATAAAGTGCTGTGCAAATTTAAACAGACTCAAGCTATTTTTCACATAAAATACCTAGAAAGTGATCATACAACTCAATCCTTTTCCTTCATTTGAATAAAAAGGCATTGCAGCCACATTCTTCAGTCGTGTATGACCAAATAATTTCTTTTGTATATATGGATAAGCCCAGTAAGCCATTTTAGCGCTCAGTATGCCTATTCCGGCACCGGCCATTACGTCGGTCAGCCAATGGCGGTTGTTGTACATCCTGAAGAAGCCTGTTCCGGCTGCCACACCATACCCTGCTACGCCTATCCAAGGCGATACGTCTTTGTATTCCTGCCATAAGAATTCCGCACCCATAAATGCTGTGGCAGTATGCCCCGAAGGGAAAGAGTTTCTGCTTGAACCGTCCGGGCGTTCCACGCGGGTTATGTTTTTCAGACTCTCCACCGTTACTCCCATTATAAGATATGAAGTTGCCAGTATCATTGTCCGGTCACGAAAGTTATTCTTGCCTTTGATACCTGCCAGATTCAGTCCATATACTGCTGCCATGGGCACGTATTGCGAGAAGTCGTCAAGCGTTGTTTTCCGGTCTATGTTCTCTTGTAGTTCATCCCTTATCTCACGGTTCTGATATTTCAGCCAATCGCTTTCGATACCTATCAGGCCGGTTCCTATCAGCAGGGTGGGGACGATGAGTTACCCGTATTTCAATGGGTACCTGCCGGGGTATTTATCCATATCCTTCCCCAATAATTTATCCTGGCGGAAAAAGTCTTTATTGTCCGCTAAGCCTTTGTTTCCAAGGCTGTCAACATCTTGCAGGCAAATGTTGGGTATACTTGTAGCAGGAGCTTTTAAGTCGGCTCCAATTTTATTTCCACTTTTTACACCGGTATTCCATCCTGTTTTGCCGTTCCGAAAATCCTCTTTTCCATTCTGTTGTCCATGGACTTCTATAGGAAGCATAATAATGATCGCAAGCAGTAGAATTGTCGGATATTTTATTGTCCTATTCATTTATCACACCTATTTGTTGATACAAATGAAAGTCCCGACTTTGAAGAAAATCTGTAGAAAGCCTATTACTAAAGATGTTTCGGAATAATTTAGCGAAAATTATGATAATAGTTATTACGACCATTCTCAAAATCGCATACAGCAGATTACAATGTCTGTAAACAAGTGAATAACATGCCCAATCCGGGCAGTGGAGAATATGTATTAGAATATAGGCAATGTAAAAAGATGCTTCAATTATCTAAGTTTGATTCGGAATAGATGTCGGTTATGTTCAAACTGATAACCGATTTCCCAATCATGATAGTCGCATATTGCCTTAACGATAGCTAACCCTAATCCGTTTCCCCGTTTGCTATCCTCTTGTGGAGAAGTACTGAAACGTTGAAAAAGACTCCTTTCATCCAGTTTCTTTCCTAAAGCAGGATTGGATACAGTCATTTCATTATCATCAATTTCTATCTCTATCTTACTGCCGTCAGGACTGTGACGGATGGCGTTTACAATCAGATTGTTGATTAAACTATCAAATAATAAAACATTGACATTCAAGTATAAAGGACTACTACTTTTGCTTATCACTTCAACCTTGTGTTTATGATACAACTCCTTGTATAATGCAATGTTTTTGCCTATGGCATAGATGGCATTCACTCTAGTCTGTTCTCCCAATTGATCATTGTCTATTCGGGCGAGTAGCAGTAAGTCTTTATTGAGACGACTGAGCCGGTTACTCACGGCATACAACTCATTCACAATCTCAGCCTGTTTTTCGGTAAGCTCCTCTTGCAGCAGCAAGTCCAGTTTGCTTTGAAAGACAGCAATGGGAGTCTGCAATTCGTGTGATGCATTTTCTGTAAACTCTTTCTGGATAATATAACTTTGTTTATCCCTGCTCATCAATTCCTGTGTGGCTATATTCAGTCGCGCAAACTCCTTAATATCAGTTGAAGAAAAGTTGGGCACCTTACTATGCTCCAAATTAAAATGCTCTATTTTAGTCAAGGTGGTATCGAAAGGTCTCCAAAGTTTTTTGGTAATAAAACGCATGGTGACCAATAACGATAGACTCAGCACCGAGAAAATCATTACGAACTGTATCATCACACCTTTCACGATGTCTGCTTCCAAATCAAGATCCGGGAGAGGTATTCCCAGCCGGATATGCTCCATTACATCCGCCAAGTCTTCTGCGTAATATTGCTTGGTGAGCCAGTAAAATAGAGGTGCAGTCAGTAGTAATAATATCGCTGTGCATCCTATATACTGGGTAAGGGTTTTGTTTAGTAAACTTCTCATTCTCATTTTTCGACCCATTTATAACCCATCCCATAAATTGTTTTTATGCAGTCATTGCAGCCTGCCACACTCAATTTAGCTTTTAAATTTTTAATGTGTGTATATACAAATCCGTAATCGTCCATCATATCGGCCATATCCCCGCTTAAATGTTCGGCAAGTGCACTTTTAGAGACTACTTTTTTATGGTTTTCTACGAGAAACAATAAAAGTTGGAATTCCGTCCGGGTCAAATCGAGTACAGTTCCATGAGCCTTAACCTCTTTAGACAATAAATCAATTGAGATTTCTCCGCTTTCAATGAAGTTCTTGTTAGTGAAGTTTCTTCTGCGCATCAATGCGTAGATTCTTATACTTAATTCGGGTAGGTGGAAAGGTTTTGCCAGATAGTCATCGGCACCTATTTTCAATCCTTCAATCTTGCTATCCAATGAGTCTTTGGCTGAGATAATAATCACCCCGGTTTCCGGCTTCTCTTTTTTTATAACGGTCAGGATGCCCAAGCCGTCTCCCTCCGGTAGCATTAAATCCAGCAGAATGCAATCATAATCGTAAAGCTTTACTTTCATCATTGCATCATGATACGTGAACGCTTGTTCGCAAAGGTACTCCTCTTCATTCAAGAATCGGACAATGCTTTGTGACAGAGCCCTTTCATCTTCAATAACCAGTAACTTCATATTTTCAAATTAGTTAAATATACTTAATGCGAACAAAGCTACATGATTAGTCTGATATTTACAAATATTGACTTGATTTTAATATTATAAGGTGCTAATGATTGCTTCTCCCAGTAAAGAAGATAACACTAAATAGCCTGTTAAAATTATAGTCATCCGGTTTATTCGGACTCTTGTATAATGGCTCTCAATGCAGTAGTAGCCAGATTTACTTCCTATTACGGAGTATAATTTATATACAATATATCCGATGAGTATTCCTGCTGTTGCACCACCTATAACGTCCGATATGAAATGGACCCCGAGGTATATTCGAGAATAAGATATAACAAATGCTACTGACATAATGAATAGGGTATAATATTTATTACGCAGCAAGAGGCTGGTGAACAGGGCAAAGCCGAAACTATTAGTGGCATGGCCGGAGATAAAGCCATATCGTCCGCCTTTATAGCCATAAAGTGTACGAACATGTTCCATGATTTCGGGGTAGTGGGTGGGGCGTTCTCTTTGAAATAGCGGCTTGATCAGATGGCTTGAGAATTGGTCGCACAGCACAAATACCAATATGATGGCCAGCAACACTGGAATCCATTGTCTCCGGTTTACCTTGTGTACGAGAATGAAAATAAATACGGTCAAAGGAAATATCCAAAGTGGAAATCCCGAAAACAGCCACATCATGCCATCCATAAAATTAGAATGTGCTCCATTGATTACAAAGAACAGATTTTCTTCGTATGGAATCATCTTATCAAGCATGTTCAAAATCATAAGCAACTATATCTTTTTACCGATTCAAAATTATCTCTCAACTTTGTAGAAAATCTGAATTTTAGTTCGCTGTATCTCTTTTTAAGAAAAATACTATATTTATACGATGTTTTTAATCCACTTTAAGTAAAAAAACAGAGTGTAAGGTTACGTTTCCATAACACTCTGTTCATCTATACCGTCATGCATCATCGGCATGGCGATTCCCGGGTATCAGATCTATTTCCTTATTGCGTTACAAAGATAGGTCTGCTATTTTTGGTCTTCTCCGGTTATGTCCGGTTTCATCCGGTTACGAGCGGTTATGATCGGTTACGTCCGGTTGGGAAAAGGTTAAATTCAAAAAGTAATAGATAAAAGAAGCCTGTTATCTCATTCGATATATATATTTTTGTTTGAAATAAACATATACACTATTCCTTATGAAGAAGAACCTGATTCTTGTCTTCTTTCTACTTTTAAGTCTTGGATTGAATGCCCAGACCGCTAAAGAAGAAATTTTTGCTGATGTCCATCGTTCGGCCAGCAATTATTATGCATATCCCGAACCCGGAAATGTGAAACTTACACCCGCTCCGGCAGGATATAAGCCTTTTTATATCAGTACCTATCACCGACATGGTTCCCGTTTCCTTATCGAGAGCGAAGACTACACCGTTCCGATACAGATCTTTCAAAAGGCCGATAGCCTGGGTAAACTCACTCCATTGGGCAAGAAGGTGATGGCCGATTTGCAAGTCATGGCGCAAATGTCCGCCGGCAGGCTGGGGGAGCTTACCCCGTTAGGAGCGATTCAACATACAGGAGTTGCTAAACGGATGTACACCAACTTTCCCGAAGTCTTTAAAGGAAATGCCAAAATTGATGCCCGCTCAACGATTGTGATCCGTTGCATCCTTTCCATGATGAACGAATGCATGCAACTCAGAGCTATGAACCCTGCGATAGAAGTGAAAAGCGATGCGAGCGAACACGATATGTATTATATGAATTACAGCGATAAGGAGCTCACCAAATTACGCAAACAGCCTAAAGCCCAAGCAGCATTGAAAAAGTTCAGAGACGAACATACCCGTCCCGATCGCTTGATGGCTACTCTATTCACTGATGCTGATTACGTAAAAAGCAATATTAAAGCCGATAAGTTGATGGAAAATCTTTTCAAGGTAGCTTCCAATATGCAGAGCCATAAGGGACAGACATCAATTGATCTCTATCCACTCTTCACAAAAGAAGAATGTTATGACCTTTGGCAGGTGCAAAACCTGGGATGGTATGTCAATTACGGACCTTCTCCTTTGACAGAAGGTAAAATGCCTTATCTGGAAGCCAATTTATTAGAAAATTTTTTGAATACCGCCGATACCTGCGTAGTCAATAAGGGTAACGGAGCCACTATGCGTTTCGGACACGAAGTATGCGTACTGCCTCTTGCCGCATTGATGGAGTTGGGCAGTTCCAACCGCATCATCAATAACCCCGACTCTTTAGCCAACAACTGGCGTAACTACGATATTTTTATGATGGCAAGCAACATTCAATGGGTGTTCTACCGTAAGCTGGGCGATAAAGATATTCTTGTTAAGGCTTTACTCAACGAACATGAAGTCAGTCTGCCGGTAAAGAGTGTTCTTGCACCTTATTATCACTGGAAAGATATCGAAGCCTATTATCGCAATAAACTGGCTAAGTTCAGACAGAATTAACCCCACTAATTCTCTTTTATAATAACAAATCCCCGACAGAGTTTCGTATGTTCTGCCGGGGATTTCGCTATATAAATATAAGCCGGGCGTTTAATATTTATTGTTGTTTTTGTTCACCATTCCCTTTTTATAAACGATTGAATAGTTGTGTGTTCAATCAAAAATTATTAACTTTATGGAATGTTGTGATGTAACGATTAAAGCAATTTACCATAATGGAAGAGGAAGAAGAAAGCGAATACAGTACGTCAATACGCACCTATACAAAGGTGGAACTGGCGATGATGTACAATCCTGATCAGTGCGTTGACAATGCATTACATACCCTGTCAAAGTGGATACGTTATAATGAAAAATTGTCAATGGAGTTAAATGCGGTAGGTTATAATAAATTTAGGCGAAGCTTTACTCCGCTCGAAGTCCGTCTTCTCTTCAAATACTTGGGTGTGCCGTAATTTATTCCGATATCATCTTTCAAAGTCTGTTAAAATAGTTTGTATCATATAAAAAAATAATATACCTTTGTCCGTCAAAGAAACTAAAAATGGACCATCTCTATTTCGTTGTGGCGCTTTTATCACTTTCAGCTATCGGAACAGCTGGATTCATGCTCTGTAGAGCTCCCATATCGACCGACGAAATCGGAGATAATTGCCGTATTTCAAGAAACTATCTTGTTTTCGCTTATTTTCTTATAGTAGCCACCCATCTTGCAGAATTATTCTTCGGTATTTGTTCCGATATTACCGGTATCCGTTTTGCACTTACTTTAATTATAACTTCAATCCAAGCATTTCTATTTTACGGAGCACTGATGACACTTATCAGCAGCACTCCCATTAGTCGTCGGGAGTTTGGAGGACAGATTGGGGTTATTACGTTCTTTTCGGTTTTAATTTATCTGTCCCGGTTTATTTTTCCGTTCCTCATATTCGATTTGATATCCGCTATCTGCCTTGCTGCGTACGCCATCCAGCTTATTTACTACAGCTATAGGTTTATCCGCGAAGATAAATGTTTCCGATATAAGCTCAATAACTATTTTGCAGGTGATGAAGTATCCCACATGAAGTGGATACGTCGTTCCTATTTGGGAGTGTTATGCATCGGGTTTACTTCATTCCTTGTCTTGCTGTGTTCGCCGTACCTGTACTTTGGGTATACCTGTTTTTATACCCTTTTCTACATCTATTTTGCCGTTAAGATATTCAACTATTTCTCTGTTTATGGTCAGTATGCCGTAGCGGTTTCGGGAGGGGATAATGAAAACGTTACGGTCACACCATGTGGCACGGAAGCCTTTGTCCCAGCTTTGGAAAAATGGATTTTAGCCAAAGGATTTGTGAGATCAGATATAACTTTGCGTACGCTTGCTGCCGAACTTAATACCAATCAAACTTATCTTTCAAATTATATCAATGCAGCCACTGGTCAGAACTTTCGTAACTGGATCAGTCGTATGCGCATTGAAGAAGCCGAGATATTGCTCGATGCCCATCCCGATTATGCTGTAAGTTACGTTGGTGAGTTGGTGGGTATACTCAATAAGAGCAGCTTTTTCCGTCAGTTTGCCAATGTCACCGGAATGACACCCAATGAATTCAGGAAGAGGAAGAAGAAGCACTTAAAAGAATAGAGCAAATAAAGGACGAGTAAAGATTCACCCGATCAAGCCCGAAAAGGCCGGAACAAATAAACAATTAAAGAAGAGAGAGAGGTTCCTCTTTTTTAAAAGCCCCGCAGAAACGCTTTTATCAAGCATTAACTGCGGGGCTTGTGTCTTTAGAAATCTATGAAAAAGCCATACTGCTAAAAGAAGGTCGCTCATTTAGCTGCAATTTATTCGTCAGTTTACTTAAACTTCAACGCCAAAGTCACCAGATGTGATTTCAGTCCGTCGTTCCGGTCGTAATAATTATACCGCAACTCCAAGGTGTTCAATGGCTTGATACCTAAGATACCTGTACCGGACACGAGACGGAAATTCACCCCGAACATGTTGCTGTTGAACTTCGACAGATCATAGTCACTCGTGTAATATTCGTCCGTCAGCAGATGTTCCCCATACGGCTTGAAATATTTCACTCCGTTTTGCGAGTAGAAGCGGTAGAACGGTGAAATGGATAAGAACGGAGTCACCTTGTAGGGTAGTTCCAATTCCAGCGTATGCGCATTGAGCCCCCAACTGTCGTGATAATAACGATAGAAACTGCGCAGAATGAAGTGATCGGACATGAAGTAATTCAGTCGCAACCCCACAGGCAACTTAAATCGATGATCGGGCATCTTCTCGGAGAATACCGGATCATTATCTGCATTGGCATCGCCGTCTTTAAAGTAGACCCGCTGATAAGCCGTACCCAACTGACCGGTCTGATAACCGATATCTGCCAGCAAAGCCATTTGTAATTCTTTGTTTATCACCTGACTCCAGCTCAGTGCAAGATTATATGAGTTACGCGGAGCACTATCTCCCTGCTTATACTTGAAACCGTTATTCTCCTGATCCCTAAGCTCCACAGGCAGAATAATCTTCCAGTGATCCAGAAATACCGAAGCCTTGGCGGACAACTCCGTATTGCCCTGATTGAGCAATTGGGCAAATAATACGTTTCCACCCAAAGAGGTATAATCGAACTCTTGTGAGAACGATAACCCGCCACCCAACGAATACTTCTTCTCCACATTTTCAAACAAGTAACTGGCCGCGGGAGAGACCCGTGCATCACTTCGTGAAGCCGAAGTGATATGCATATCGCCCGAAGCCGGATTCTTCACCTTGTCGATATTATCCGATGAAGCCGAACTGTACGTGTCAATACCAAGCTCAAAAGACAGACTGTGCTTGTTCAGACGCTTGTCATAACGGATCAGATGCAGATCGATACTGTTGCCAAAATCCGTCAGCTTTTCAGTCCCCACGCCACCGGTCACCGCCGAATGGTCGCCCGTCTGACTGTAATAACTCGATACGAAGTTGATCTCATCCACCTTCAGCTTCCTGTACTTGGTACTGTCCGTCTGAGCCTTTGCCCCGCTCAACATCAATAAAACGGTAGCCACTGTTAACACCACTTTTTTCATCTTGCTTCAATGATTAGTTACAACCGCAGCCGCCACCTGTACGTCCGCCGTTACCTCCCGTTGCACCCTCGCGATACATCAGAAAATTATTCTGAAACTTCTCTATGCCACGAGGTGCCAATGCCATTTCGGCATCATTGAGCTTTGCTTTCTGATAAGGCTTCACACTTGAGCACGAGCACGTCATAAATAAAGTCATGCTTAGCCAGAATATCCAAAACCAATACTTCATCATTTTATTAAATTGATATTATTCGATACATAAAGTTTATTTGCATCATTCACCATGATACATTCTATCCCTCTCATTTGATTGATAAAATCCAATCCTTCGCTTACGCCCATAATCGAAATGGGAGTTGCCATAGCGTCAGCAAGTTCCGCATTGCTCGTTATTACGGTTACACTTTTAATCCCGTGTATAGGGTAGCCCGTCCGCGGATTTATGGTGTGGGAGTAGAGCTGATCATCGATAATCACAAATTTTTCATAGTTACCGGAAGTTGCAATAGACTTGTTCGTTACGTTCAATGCCGAAAAATAGCTATTGCGTAAATTAGGGTTTGCAATACCAATGGTCCATGGAGAGCCATCTTCCTGATATCCCCAAGCATTTAAGTCGCCCGATGCATTCACTATGCCATTTTCCACACCGGCGTCCATCATCACCTTTTTGGCACGATCGGCGGCATAACCTTTTCCGATACCACCAAAGCCTATACGCATTCCTTTCTTACGCAGAAATATTGTTCTATCATCAGGGTTTAGCACTATGTTTTTATAATTTACCAATGCCACTGAATTTTTAGCAACCATTTTATCCGGTAGTTTTTTCATACTCCGGTTAAAATTCCAAAAATCACGATCCACCGAACCGTATGACAAGTCAAAATATCCTTCTGTCAAATCAGAAATACGTTGTGCACGTGTCACCAAATTAAAGAATTCGTCCGACACTTCCACAGCTTCTATTCCAGCCATTTCATTGACCTTATTTGTCATACTATTATCGCTAAAGGTGGTGAATACTTCTTCAATCCGCCTTATTTCGTCTATGCCAGTTTGGATTTGTTCCTTGCCGATCTTTTCGCTGTTCGCTATTACGGCAAAGTCGAACATGTTTCCCATCAATTTGGTTTGTACCCTCGCTACAGACATGCTTACAAGTTCTTTACGTAGCGGTTGATGTCGGCAATATAATCCTGTACGGTAAGTTTTTTATTGTAGCCGTGCCATTGATAGAGAACCTTGCCTTCTGCATCCAACAACACCATCTGCGGGAACTCACCCTGTGGATTATACACCTCCGCCAGCTTATCGTTCGCTTCCTGTTCGGCTTTAGGCAACTGATGCTTCTTCTGGCGCGGAAAGTCTGCAAGCAGAATCACAAGCTTTTGGTGTGCAAAATCCTGAAAGGTGCTGTCCTCAAAAATCGTCTTGCTCAACTGGATACAGGGGATGCACCAATCGGAACCGGAGAACTTCAGCAAGATTAGTTTATGTTCGTCCTTTGCCTGTGCCTCCGCATCACCCAGACTTTTAGCCTGTCCAAAAAGGCTCATGGAACTCAAAAGAACTCCTATTAAAATCAACAAATTAGTCTTCATTTCCGTGAAATGTCTTTGTAAATAATATTGATTATAATCACTATGTAATATGAAAATAACAACGTTTAGCTGCTCTTTGTTGGCTGAAAACAGCGATTTTACTAAGTCGAATATAAATTAATTATTTTTTTAAGGTATATTGTGTATGAGTTAATATGATACGGCATCACTAACGGTCGGGATATGACAGAAGTATATGGAGTAGGAGCCTTTTTACTGGCCGGATGCCGGAACTATATCAAGAATAGCTACTGATGTAATAAATAGATGCATTGTTTTATTATTCAAAACAGTTGTGTGTTTTTGTATCAAATAAAATTATAAAAATGGAAAGTCAAGATATACGTTGGTTACAAAGATATGACAGCTTTTATAAAGCTTGCGGTCGGATTTTGGAAATTACAGAAAAAAAATGAAATCCATATTTATATGAAATTTGTTTTGCGTATGGAATAAAAAACATCTATTTTTGTTCTATGCATAAAACAAAATGACTTATGGATAAAAACATATTAAAAACAGTTCTTGCTGATAATCAGCTGGAAATTCCTAAATACAAAGTCATTCCAAGAGCCTTTACCTTTGAAGAGTATGGTAATTATGTTTTTGTGGGCATAAGAAGGGCTGGAAAATCTTATTTGCTTTATCAGCGCATTCAACAACTTCTGGCTCAAGGCATTGGTTGGGACGAGATGTTATATATTAATTTTGAGGATGAACGCCTTATAGGGATGTCGGCTGAAGAGTTGAATTTATTACTGGAGATTCATTTGGAACTCTACGGAAAGAATCCCATTCTTTTTCTTGATGAAATACAAAATATTGAGGGATGGGAAAAGTTTGCCCGCCGTATGGCCGACACTAAACATCAAACTTATATCACGGGAAGTAATGCAAAAATGCTAAGTCAGGATATTCAAAGCACTCTTGGAGGACGGTATATTCCGATTGATGTTTATCCTTATGATTTTAAAGAGTTTTTGGTTGCAAACGGCATCAGTACTGACAATATTTCATTAGCTTCTACGAAAGGAAAGGCTGCTGTTCTTAGAAAATTCAATGACTATTTCTATTTCGGAGGATTTCCTGAAGGTGCTGATTTTTCTGCAAAAAGAGACTATCTTACCAGTGTCTATCAGAAAATCTATTTGGGAGATATTGCCGCCCGGCATGCTGTAGACAATACGTTTGCATTGCGCGTCCTGTTTAAGAAATTAGCTGAAAGTGTCAAGCAACCTATGTCGTTCAGTCGGATAGCAAACGTAGTGTCATCTACGGGGGCAAAAGTAGGGACGAATACCGTAATTAATTATATAGAATATGCCAAAGACGCCTGGCTCATCACTTCTATACAAAACATTGCCGGCAAATTGACCGATAAGGAAACCAATCCCAAATATTATTTCACAGACAATGGCATTTTAAACCTTTTTCTTCTCGATGGAAATACTTCACTGTTAGAAAATCTGGTTGCCGTCACCCTTGTACGTCGATATGGTCGCGACAATGCGGTTTATTTCTATAATAAGGATATTGAAGTTGATTTCTATATTCCCGAACAGGCTATTGCCATTCAGGTCTGCTATAACCTCAATAACAGTGAAGGCACATTTGACAGGGAAGTGAGTGCTTTGTTAAAATTATCCGGTGTACTGGAATGTAAAAAGCTATTGATTATCACAAGGGATACCGAGCAAATGCTGAATTTTAAGAATCAGACGATTGAAATTCTTCCTGCCTGGAAATGGCTTTTAAAGGCATGATGGAGCAAAATAAAGAGTTGGGTATCTATCTTCACGATATTTTTTATCTGGTTAAATATGCTGACGTAGTAGACGAAATGAGTAAAACGGATGTCGGAACTGCATAAAGAATAGCTACTGATGTAATAAATAGATGCATTGTTTTATTATTCAAAACAGTTGTGTGTTCTTCTATTTGTAATAGAGAAAATCTCTCTTTTATTCTATTTCAAATAGAAATAAATAATATATTTGCTAGAAATATATTATTTATCCGTAATATGAAACAATTACTGAAAGACATTATCACCGATCAAAAGACTTTTTTGGCAGGTAGGGATACCATCCCGCGTTACTTTTCCGAAAGTTATCTGAATAACGAAGAAATCATTATTGTTTCAGGAGTTCGTCGTTGTGGTAAATCTGTTCTCCTTCAGCAGATACGGCGAAAGATGCCGCAGCAAGATTACTTCTTCAACTTTGATGATGATCGTCTGACACAGTTCAGGGTAGAGCACTTTCAAGAGTTATATGAAGTCTTTGTAGAACTTTACGGTGAACAGAACACTTTTTATTTTGATGAAATACAGAATATTCCGGGTTGGGAACATTTTGTTAAACGCTTGTACAATTCGGGTAAGAAGGTATTTATCACTGGCTCCAATGCACGGATGTTAAGCAAAGAGTTGGGCACCTATCTTACGGGTTGCTATATTGCTATTGAACTCTATCCCTTTTCTTTTGCCGAGTATCTTACTTTTCGCGGTAGAGATAAATTACTTAAATCCGTATCGGGTACGGTGGAGCGTGGAGAAATACAGTCGTTGTTCGGCGCTTATTTCGTAGAGGGAGGCTTTCCCATGTATCTCAAATCGAATGATGATATTGTACTGAAAACATTATATGACAATATACTGTACAAGGACGTCATGGTACGCAACCAACTTGTTAACGAACGCCAAGTGAAAGAATTGGTGTACTATACAGTCAGTAATATTGGTAAGCCGCTCACCTATACATCTTTGGCTAAAGTGATTGGTGTCAAGAATCCTACCACAGTGAAAAACTATCTGGAATATATTGAGAACACTTACTTGCTGTTTCCCCTTTCCCAACTGGATAATTCGGTAAAGACGCAACTACGTAACCCCAAGAAAGTATATGCTGTGGACAATGCTTTAATACGTCGACTTGGCTTTCATTTTTCAGGTGAAGAAGGACGTTTACTGGAAAATCTTGTCTATGTGGAATTGCGGCGTCGGGGTGGCGAAATATTCTATCATAATTCCGGTAAGGCTGAATGTGATTTTGTGGTGCGTGATGGATTCCGTGTTTGTCAGGCTATTCAGGTTTGTTTTCTGATGGATGACCCCGATACTCGTGAACGTGAACTTCGCGGATTGTTTGATGCTCTTAACGCTTATAATCTCTCCGAAGGTACTATTGTAACAAACGCTTTTGCGGAAGAAGTTACAAGAGAAGGCAAGTCCGTTCATATCCTTCCTGCCTGGAAATGGCTTTTAGAGGCACAATGGGGCAAAATATAGAGTTGGGTGCCTAATCATAGTAATACTTCCTTAATACCATCTCCATATATTCTCCACTTTTTTACGCTCCAGCTAAGGCTTGAATAGATAAAGTTATAGTGGAGATGGTATGGAGGAGGTACGGAGAAGGTATGGAGATGGTCTGACTCTATTATACACTGCCTTTCCACTCTTCACTATTTTTTTATCCAGTTAAATATGCTGACATAGTAGGTGAAAACAGCATAGGCTATTGTTATACCTCGCATCAATTCTTCCTCTATCACTGACTTTTTTACACTCATAAAATAACTTCTATTTTTATAAGTCATAATTTAACTTTATTAGCTGTCAACTCAGGCAGTCGCACGAAATTATGTATAAATCAATAGAAATCACTCATTTTAAAAAAATGAGAATATAAGCGGACGTATGCGAGAGCGCTAAAAGCTGATTTGCAGGATAATTACCGAATTGTGCATAATGTATGCGCAAACATGCAGTTTATTCATGAAAAAAGGAATATTTTATACGCAAGCAATAAGTCTTTTCTGTTAAAATGAATAAACAAGTTTAAATGTTAAATTTATCATTTTCACACATTTATATGTTGTTTATAATCAAAAAGTTAACAATATAATTCAAGAAATGGAATATATTTGCATCACAAAAAGCTTTGTTTTTTGAGATGTAAAAGTTACCTTTGCCAAGTACAACATTATATGAAAGCACTGTCAATAAAAAGAACGGCTCGAGTAGAAACTGTTGTATAGTGATCTTGACGAACTGGGCTTTATAAATCGAAAACGCATTCCCATCCGTTCGTCGTATCACATGTTGTAATCATGAAAACGAACCTCCTGCGATAGGGGGGACCTGAAAACATGAACGCTGAAGAGCAAACCTGCATAAAAAACGACTTGACCGGAAGGGTTTTTCACTCCCCCGGTGTCCCCAAAGAATGTCCTGTAGCAAACAAACCATCGGCTGACGATATACATTGGTACGTACTGCGTGTCACTTATAGTCGCGAACTGGCGTTGAAAAACTACCTGGATCTTCAGGGTATAGAGAGTTTCATTCCCATGCGCTACAAAATCGTGGTACACGAAGAACGTAAATCCCGCAAGCTTGTTCCCGCCATCCACAATCTGGTCTTTGTCCGCTCCACCCGTGCGCAACTGGACGAGATCAAGACAGCCAAAGCGCTGACCCTTCCCATCCGTTACTTTATGGACCGCGAGACCCGTCGTCCACTAACCATTCCCGAACGTCAGATGCAAAGTTTTATAGCCGTAGCCGGAAACTACGACGAGCAGATCGTATACCTTGATGCCACTACCGTAGCCTTGAAAAAAGGCGACCGCGTGCGCATCACCGATGGTATCTTTGCCGGTGTGGAAGGGGAGTTTGTACGTGTGAAAGGAGATAGGAGAGTGGTGGTGGCTATTCAGGGAGTGATGGCAGTGGCTACTACATTTGTGCATCCGTCAATAATTGAAGTAATAGAATAAAGATGCAAGAGAGATCGCTAAAAACAAAAGCTGTTAAAGGAGTGGCATGGAGCTTTTTAGATAATATTGCAAGTTCTGGTATTACATTTTTAATAGGATTAATTCTTGCTAGATTATTAACTCCCGAAGAATATGGAATAATGGCAATGATAACAATATTTATTGCAATATCCAATTCAATAGTTGACAGTGGATTTTCTAGTGCATTGATTCGAAAGACTGATATAAAGCCTATAGATTACAATACGGTCTTTTATTTCAATTTGGTTGTAAGTTTCGTTTTATACTGTATTTTGTACGTACTATCACCTTCTATTAGTATATTTTTTAAAGAGCCAATCCTAATTGGAATAACTAGGGTTATTGGTTGTATTCTTATTATAAATGCTTTAGCAATTATACCACGAACAATCTTTGTTCGGCAAGTAGATTTTAAAACGCAAACAAAAGTTTCCATAATTTCATCTGTATTAAGTGGAGTGGTCGGTGTTGGTATGGCGTTAAGTGGAATGGGAGTTTGGAGTTTAGTTGGTCAGCAGCTTGCTCGTCAACTTCTAAATACATTCTTTTTATGGATATACTGTAAATGGAAGCCACTATGGGAGTTTTCGATAAGTAGTTTTAAAGAGATGTTTGGTTTCGGTTCAAAGTTATTATTATCGGGATTATTAGATACTATATATAATAATATATATTATCTTGTAATAGGTCGCTTCTATAGCTCAGCCCAATTGGGGCAATATACTCGCTCCGAGCAATTTAACTCTGTTTTCTCAAGTAATCTGACATCGGTCGTACAACGTGTCAGCTACCCTGTTCTCAGTTCCATTCAAGATGAGCCTAAGCGTATACGAGAGGCGTATAGAAAGATTATAAGAAATACTATGTTAGTAACCTTTGCTTGCATGCTTGGGCTTGCTGCAGTGGCTAAACCACTCATTATTGTTTTAATAGGCGAAAAATGGTCAGTTGCAGCTTCATATTTGTCTATTATTTGTTTTTCAGGTATGTTATATCCATTGCATGCTATAAATTTGAATATATTACAAGTAAAAGGACGTTCTGATCTCTTTTTAAAACTTGAAATATTAAAAAAGATTATAGCAATTATTCCCATAATTTTGGGTGTATTTTGGGGAATAGAGACAATGCTATGGAGTAGTTTTTTAATTTCATGTATAGCATACCTCATGAATAGCTATTATTCTTCGACTCTTATAGGGTACTCTACTCAAAATCAGATAAAAGATTTATTACCATCTTTCTTCATTTCTTTTTTTGTGGCAATTTGTATGTGGGGAATGACTTTTCTAAAGATATCAGCATTTATTCTTTTGCCTCTGCAATGTCTTTTGGGAATATTTTTAGCGATTTTTATTTATGAAAAAATGAAATTAGATGAATATATCGAAATAAAAAAACTACTTTTTTCCGTGTTAAAAAGAAAATGAAATATGGAAGATAAAAATGAAAAACAAATAACAGTTACATCTCCTTTATTACCGTCTTTAGATGAGTTTATACCATATCTACAAGATATTTGGGATCGTAAATGGTTAACAAATAATGGACACTACCACCAAGCCTTAGAAAAAGCGTTATGTGATTATTTAAAAGTCCCCTACATTAGTCTTTTCACAAATGGGACTTTACCTTTAATTTGTGCACTACAGGCATTACGCATTACAGGTGAAGTTATAACAACCCCATATAGTTTTGTGGCCACTACGCATTCTTTGTGGTGGAACGGGATTAAGCCTGTATTTGTTGATATTGATCCGATAACATGTAACATTGATCCCGATAAAATAGAAGCTGCGATTACTCCTAGAACAACAGCAATAATGCCTGTACATGTCTATGGAACTCCATGTGATAGTCAACGTATTCAGGAAATAGCTGATAAATATGGGCTAAAAGTAATATATGATGCTGCCCATGCGTTTGGTGTGGAAATCAATGGTAGATCGATTCTCGAAACTGGAGACATGTCTACATTAAGTTTTCATGCCACAAAAGTTTTTAATACGATTGAGGGGGGAGCTCTAGTATGTCATGATGAAAAGATGAAAAAGCGCATTGACTACCTGAAGAATTTTGGTTTTGCAGATGAAACAACTGTCATTGCTCCTGGAATTAACGGAAAAATGGATGAAATAAGATCAGCATATGGTCTATTAAATCTGAAGCAAGTAGACAATGCTATTAAAGCTCGTCAGCAGATTGTCTCCCAATATCGCAAAGAGCTAAGAGAAACAAAAGGAATTAGTTTAATGGATGATATATCAGGAGTGCGTCATAACTATTCATATTTTCCTATATTTGTAAATGCTGATGAATATGGAATGACGCGCGATGAGCTTTATTTCAAAATGAAAGAACATAATATACTTGGAAGGCGCTATTTTTATCCATTGATAAGTGATTTTCCTACTTATAGGGGAATAGAATCAGCTAAATCAGATAATCTTCCTGCAGCAACAAAAATTGCAAATAGCGTAATCTGTTTACCAATATATCATAATCTATCAAAATTAGAAGTTGAATTAATTTTAAATCAAATTCGAAAATGAAATTGGGAATAATGCAACCCTACTTTATGCCATATATTGGATATTTTCAGTTAATTAAAGCTGTTGATAAATATGTTGTTTACGATGATGTGAATTATATAAAAGGTGGCTGGGTTAGTCGTAATAATATTTTAGTTAATGGTGAAAAAAAAATGTTTACTATTATACTAAAAGGGGCTAGTTGTAACAAATTATTTAATGAAGTATATATAGGAGATGATTTCAAAAAATTGATGAAGACTCTTTATTTTAATTATTCAAGATCTCTATATTTTGAACCGACAATGGCATTAATGGAAAATATTATATCTTATCCCAATAAACAATTTGCCCTTTTTATAGCTAATAGCATCCAAGAAATATTAAATTATTTAGCCATTGATACAGATATTATTATATCTTCAACCTTATCTAAAAATAATGAATTAAAAGGTAAAAATAAAGTTCTAAATATATGCCAACTTTTAGGTGCTGACTCATATTATAATGCTATAGGAGGAGAAATACTATACGACAAAAAAGATTTCAAAAATTATGGTATAACTTTGAATTTTATAGATACTCAAGTCAAAGAATATCCTCAATTATCAAGCTCTTTTGTACCTTATTTGTCTATAATAGATGTATTAATGAATAATTCAAAAGAAGAAGTAAATTTATTACTTGATTCATATAATCTGAAATGAATTCAATAGGTGGATATTTCGAATTGGATTTACAGCATGGAAATCATTTTCATGCTAATGCTCTAATGTTAAATACAGCGCGCAACTGTTTAGAATATATACTTCTTGTACGCAAGTATAAAAAAATATATATCCCCTATTATACGTGTGATGCAATACTAGAACCATTAATAAAATGTAAAATAAAGTGGGAGTTTTACCATATAAATATAAAGTTCGAACCAATTTTTGATTATTCCTTAAGTGATAATGAAGCATTTTTATATACTAATTACTTTGGACTGCAGCAAAATTGCATCATAAATTTATATGAACGATATGGTTCTAAACTCATTGTGGATAATTCTCAAGCTTTTTTTGCAAAACCAATGCACCATGTTGATACGTTTTATTCTGCGCGAAAATTTTTTGGAGTTCCAGATGGAGCGTATTTATATATTGATAAATATTTAGATATTAATATTGAGAAAGATAGTTCAATTTCTCGTATGTCTCATTTATTAAAACGCTTAGAACTATCACCTGAAGACGGTTATTTAGATTTCAAAAAAAACGAACAATTACTTTGTCATCAGCCAATAAAACAGATGTCATTATTAACAGAACGTATATTATCATCTATCAATTATGAATTGATAAAAATCAAACGCAAGAATAATTTTAATTATCTCCATAAAACACTATCTGACAATAATTTCTTAAGTATTAGCCTCGAACAAGATACTGTTCCAATGTGTTATCCATATTGGAGTAAGAATGGTTTTAATACACGCGAGTCTTTATTGAAAGAAAAAGTATTTGTAGCTACGTATTGGTTGAATGTACTCGAGTGGTGCGATCCTAAAAATATTGAATACTCATTAGCCCAAAATATTATCCCTCTCCCCATAGATCAAAGGTACGGAGAAGATGATATGAATCGGATAATAAAAATAATCCAAAATGGAAAAATATAGTATATATTTGAGGCCTTTTGCTGAAGATGATTATCTTCTAATAAATAAATGGCGCAATGATTATGATTTACAAAAAATGACAGGAGGGTTAATTAAATATGTTTCATTAGAAATGGAACGTGAATGGGTGCATCAAAAAATGATGAATAATGTGAAAGATTTATATTTAGCAATATGTCTGAATGATGGCTCTCACAGAATGATTGGTTACATATCACTAAATAATATAGATCATCTGAATAAAACTGCTGATGCAGGTGGCACTGTTATAGGCGAAAAAGACTGCCAGGATGGTTTTTCTATCTTTGAATCATTAAAACTCTTATTGGATTATGCTTTTTTTCAATTAAATATGAATCGTATTACAGCAACTTGTCTTCCTGAACATTTTCTCGCACCCTATTCATTGGGAGCATTTGGATTTAAAAAGGAAGGAAGGATGTGTGAGTGTATCTATAAAAATGGTAGTTACCAAGATATGGATTTGTATGCTTTACTACGAAAGGATTATGATAAAATCACATCGGAAGGTGGATATTCTATAATGTCTTTAGTAAAAAGATGCATTAAGCTAAAAAAAGAAAAAAAACGATGAACACATTTATATTTCCCGGTCAGGGATGTCAGAAACAAGGAATGGGTAAAGATCTTTATGACAAATTTCCACAAGCTAAAAATCTTTTTGATAGAGCAGATGATTTTTTAGGGTGGAAAATTACTGATGTGATGTTTTATGGATCAGAAGAAGAATTAATGCAGACGAAGAACACCCAACCTTCAGTTTTCCTTTATGAAGTAGGATTGGCTCTTTCACAAAAAGAAGTTATACCTGATGCTGTAGCCGGTCATTCTTTAGGTGAATTCGCAGCTTTGGTTGTAGCTGGAGCAATAAGCTTTGAAGATGGTCTAAATTTAGTTTTGAATCGTGCCATTATTGGGCAAAAAGCTTGTAATCTATACCCGACAGGCATGGGTGCGATAATTGGTTTGCCTGATGAATATGTGGCTCGAAGAATAAAAGAAATATGGGATGAATCTGGTGAGCCTATTTATTTTGCGAATTATAATGGGCCAGGGCAAGTAGTCATAACTGGCTCAAAGAAAGGAATACGCATCGCTTGTAAGACATTAAAGAATGAAGGTGCCAAGAAAGCCGTACCATTAGCAATAGGAGGCTCTTTTCATTCTCCTTATATGAATGATGCCCAAAAAGAATTAGGTGAGATAATAAATGATATTCGTTTTAACCGGACAAGCATACCCGTCTATCAGTGTGTAGACGCTTTGCCTCATACAGATCCAGATGAATTAAAAGAAAATTTAATAATGCATATAACCCATCCTGTGTTATGGACTGACATGGTGAAAAATATGACTAAAAATGGTATAAATCAATTTTATGAAATAGGGACTGATGATACCCTCCAGAAAATAGTTAAGAGGATGGAACCGACAACTGAAGTGATGTCATTATTGCATATACCAATATACGAAGGAAAGATAAAAGATTATTCTATTACTAATGTTTAAATTATTGAATTATGAATTTACAAAATTTTATAGAGAATTTTTCAGCAGAATTTGATGAAACTCCAAAAGAAATGTTTGAAGCAAAGACTAATTTTAAATCGCTTGATGAATGGAACTCACTAACAGCTCTTTCTATTATTTCTATGATAGATGAAAATTATGAAAAAACAATAACAGGTGCTGATTTGAGAAACCATATAACAATTGAAGACTTGTTTAATTATGTAAAGTCTTTATGATAAATCCATTTTCCTTAGAAGGAAAGATAATTTTAATAACAGGAGCTTCATCCGGGATTGGAAGAGGAATTGCTATTGAATGCTCTAAGATGGGAGCAACAATTATTATAAATGGCAGAAATAAGCAGCGTTTAGGAGAAACAATGGCATTATTAATTGGTAATAATCATAGGATAATTGAAGCTGACTTGTCTCAACAGTCTGAAATTGAAAAATTGGTTCAAGCAATTCCTCAAATTGATGGATGTGTATTTTGTGCAGGTATTCCGCAAGTTTGCCCCGTAAAGCATTTTAAGAGAGAAAATATAGAAGATATCTTTAGTGTTAACACCATAGCTCCTATTATGATGACTTCAGAACTTGCCAAACGCAAGAAAATTACTAAAGGCGCTTCTTTGGTTTTTATTGAGTCTATTTCGGGTATATATGTTGGTACTCCAGGCGATGTTTCTTATAATGCTTCAAAAGCAGCATTAAATGGCTTCGTAAAAGGGGCTGCATCAGAGTTTGCTTTGCAGGGTATTCGCATAAATGCAGTCAATCCAGGTTTAGTTCCAACTAATATATTAAATCTAAGTAATGCGATATTTGCGGAAGAACATCATACTAATATTATGTTAAATAGATATCCCTTGAAGAGATTCGGAAAGCCTGAAGATATTGCTTATGGTGTAATATACTTACTCTCAGATGCTTCAAGTTGGGTAACCGGCACTAATTTAGTAATTGATGG
Organism: Bacteroides sp.; assembly: GCA_041907545.1. GTDB lineage: Bacteria > Bacteroidota > Bacteroidia > Bacteroidales > Bacteroidaceae > Bacteroides. Next base: position 22,252 of record JAYRGX010000018.1, on the reverse strand, counting down.
AGGATATTTGTTGAATTGACTGATTATAGCTAATTCTTTGCTAGCAACCAAATAAAAAGAAAATTATGAAGGAAAAAATAATTAAAATATTATCGGATATACGTCCGGAGTTTGACTTTAGTCAGAATGTCGATTTTATCAAAGAGGGTATGCTCGACTCATTTGATATTGTAACATTGGTAGATGCTATTGAGGAAGAATGTGCTGTAGCTATTTTAGGCTCTGATATTCTGCCTGAGAATTTTTGTAGTATTGATGCTATTATTAATATTATTGAGAAAAGTAAGGTATAATTATGGTTACTTCATTCGATAACAAGACTATTTCTTCAGTTTATTCTGTAATGCCTTCACAAGAAGTGGATTTTCTGGACGAAGCTCAGAACTATGCTTTTTCAGAAACTCAAATGCTAAAACTGAAGAAAGTAATGGGATTTGGTACTAGAAGGGTTGCCAAAGAAGGGGAAACTGTTGCTGATTATGCTATTTATGGCATAAAGCAGATGCTAATTGACAGTGTATTTAAAGAGGAAGAAATAGGAGCTATCATCGTAACCACTACTTCCCCAGATCATTTCATTCCACCTATTTCTAATATTATTCAAGGTAAATTCAATTTTAATGAGGATACCATCTGCATTGATATTTCACAAGGATGTTGTGGCTATACAGTAGGTTTGGTCTATTCATTTATGACTCTGAATTCTATTAAAGACAAAAAAGTATTACTTATAACTGGCGATGTTCTTTCATTTAAAGTTTCTACTCGTGATCGAGCAAGCCGCCCCATTGTGGGTGATGCTGTATCCATTAGCGTGGTGGAGAATACGCATTATGAGAACAAGGTTTATTGTTCCTTAAAGAATGATGGTAAAGATGCTTTTGCCGTTTATATACCTGCTGGTGGTTCAAGAATGCCTATTACACAAGAAAATATAATTGAAGAATCAGATGAGTTTGGTAATTGGAGAGGGAAACAGCACCTTGTAATGCAAGGTGATCAAGTCTTCAATATTATTATTAATATGACCCCAATAATGATTGAGGAACTTTTAAAATATGCAAATACTCAAATTGCTGATGTGGACTATTTCATATGTCACCAGTCTAGTTCTTTTACATTGAAGAAATTGGCTCAACGATTAGGTGTTTCACAAGAACGTTTGCCACGTGATATTGTTCCTAAATATGGCAATTCAAGTAGCGCTTCAATTCCTGTTACTCTGTGCGAACACTACAACGAAATGTATGCGAAAAAAAATAAACAAACTATTTTGTTTGCTTCTTTTGGTACAGGTATGTCGTTAGGAGCGGTATATATGGAACTCCCTAAATTCAAAAACTGCAAATTTGTAGATTACCCTCATTCTATTTAAGGGCTATGGAGGTAACAAAAATCAAAAACACTTATTTCAATTCTAATACTTATATACTGTCCATATCTGATTCACAAGAAATATGGCTTGTGGATTGTGGTGATATCAAGCCTATCTACGATTGGATGGAAAAAAATGGAAAAACAAATGTAACAGGAGTTCTCCTTACTCATTCTCATTTCGATCATATTTATGGTTTGAATAATCTCTCAGAAAAATTTCTGAATATCAATGTTTATGTTGCTAATAAAGAAGGCAAGGATGCGTTATATGATATAAAGCAAAATGGATCCAAGTATGCCGAAATTCCTTTTGTTTTGGCAGATAATATAAACGTATATTTATTGCAAAATGTAGATGAAGATATTATTCTTTGGAAGGATATCAAAGGAAGTTGTCATTTCATGAAAGGGCATAGTCAAGATTCGGTCTGTTTCGAGTTTGCTAATTACTTGTTTACTGGGGATTCATTTATACCTAATATTAGGACGGTATCTAAATTGAAGGGAGGAAATAAAGAAGAAGCTAAACAAACAGTGCTTAACATAAAAAAAACATTTAGTGGAGATACTGTTATTTGCCCAGGTCATGAGGAAATGTGTTATTTGAAAGAAGTAATAATAGAGAAAATGTATTAACCAGTATTGGTAAATATTAATACCAAATACAGTAATTAAAGATAGTAACTATATATGCAAAAAAATGTAATTGAATATTTGATAAGAACTGTATCGTTGCACCCTGATAAAATAGCAGTGCATGATATGGGTACTGAAATAACTTTCAATCAGCTTTATATGGCGGCATGCCGTATTGCCTCTCGAATTACGTCATATAATATTAAAAATACTCCTATTGGAGTATATATACCCAAAGGATATAAAGCCATACAAGCTTTTGCAGGAATAAATATGAGTGGCAATTTTTATGTTCCATTAGATACCAAATCGCCTGATACTAGAATATTATCTATTGTAAATGTACTTGACTCTTCTTTAATAATCACCGATAGAGAACACTATGAAAAAATATATTCAATATACCACAAAACAATAATAGTCATAGAAGATATATTGGATGACATGTATGATATACATTCTGTTGATATGGAGCTTAGTACACAGATTGATGCCGATCCTGTGTATTCTATTTTTACTTCTGGTTCAACAGGAATTCCAAAAGGCGTTGTTATCTCTCATCGTGGGGTAATTGACTACATTGATTGGGCAGTTGAAACATTTAAAATAGATAGCACGGCTACGATAGGGAATCAAGCTCCTTTTTACTTTGATAATTCTACACTAGATATTTATTTGATGTATGCTACAGGAGCAACTCTAAATATTATCCCTGAAGAGAACTTTATATTCCCCACTAAGTTGATAGATTACTTGAATGACAACAAAATATCATTTGTTTTCTGGGTTCCTTTTGTTTTAATCAATGTTGCTAACTTTAAGATATTCGATATAAAATTACCGCTATATTTGAAAGATGTATTTTTCGCCGGTGAAGTGATGCCTAACAAGCACCTCAATTATTGGAGAAAACATTTACCTCAATGTCGCTATGTTAATTTGTATGGTCCCACTGAAATTACCGTGGATTGTACTTATTATATAGTTGGACGTGCTTTTTCCGATGATGAGTCATTACCAATAGGTTTTGCTTGCAAAAACAGCGATGTACTTATTTTAGTCGATGGGAAACGTGAAGCTGTTGTTAATGAGCAAGGAGAACTTTGTGTACGAGGAACTTCTTTGGCTTTGGGCTATTATAATGATGAGGAGAAGACTCGTCAAGCTTTTGTACAGAATCCACTTAACACTCATTATCCTGAAACTATCTATTGTACCGGAGATATTGTGTATCGCAATGAACTTAGTGAAATTATATATGTAGGCAGAAAAGATTCCCAAATAAAGCACAATGGCTACCGTATTGAGTTGGGTGAGATTGAAACCGCTATATTGAGTAATCATATTGTAGATAATTGCTGTGTAATATATAATTTTACGCAGAAGAAAATTGTACTTTTCTACCAGTCAAATGAAGAGTTAAATATGGCTGAATTTAGGAAATTTATCCTTACTCATATCCCCAAATATATGATGCCTTCTGAATATCATCGAATAGAATCTATTAAGCAGAACAATAACGGAAAGATAGATCGTCTGTTTTATAGTAAACAAGTCAATGGATAATTATATATAAGCACTCATTTTAAATAATTGAAAATTGAGTAAGTATTTAAGAAGCTTATCGACCATCATCACAAAAGAATAATTAGATGAATAAAGTTTATTCTATAGATGCTTTGAATAAATATTTTAATACCATAAGGCAGAAAAACGAGGGACTTATTACAAACTTTTTTTTAAATCCACTAAAACATTCGCTTTGGATTGAAAAAGGGGAGCTTCATTCTGTAGTTACAGATGATTGTTATTTTATTATTCGCAAAAGTGAATTAGTGAATCACTTGTTTTTTATAGCGACTAATACCAGACAGTTGGCAAACGGATTGAAAGAGATTCTTCCTAAAATTACTTTTCGAGTGATGATAGATATAGTAGGAAATATGAAAGTTGAACCATTGAAACAATTGTTTCTTGAAAATGGGTTTAGTGAGTTCGAAATAATTTACCGAATGAATAGAATAGGATTTCCTAAATATTCAGCGCTTGATCCCCACGTTCAATACGCTTCAATAGAAAATTTAGATACTATTTATTTACTATTATGTAAATACTTTAATCCGTTATCAGAGCAGATACCTGAAAAAGAAGAAATAGAAAAACTGATATCAGAGAATAAAATTTTAGTTTATAAAAGTGATAAAAAAATATATGGCTTTATTATATTCGAATTAATAGGACTCACTCTTTATCTTCGATATTGGTTTGTTGCTCCCTCATTTCGGAATCTGCGTATTGGTTCCAAACTTTTCAATTCTTTTATGTACGAAGGAAGAAGTACCAAAAGACAGTTGTTTTGGGTAATTGCCAACAATAATAACGCGATTAAACGCTATGAACACTATGGATTTAAAGTTGAAAATCTGTTTGATCATGTGCTAATGAGAGAATCTTGACTATATCAAAAAAATAATGTTTACTTAATATAAATATGTATAAGTCGTTAGTAACAATAGTATGTACTACATATAATCATAAATCATATATAAGGCAATGTATTGATGGTTTTATGATGCAAAAAACCGATTTTGCTTTTGAAGTCCTAATTCATGATGACGCATCAACTGATGGAACAGTTGATATTATTCGTGAATATGAAGAAGAGTATCCAAATATAATTAAACCAATATATCAAAAAGAAAATCAATATTCTAAAGGGATAGATGTTTCTATATATATTTTTCCTCATTTGAATAGTAGATATATAGCATGGTGTGAAGGAGATGACTATTGGATTGATCCTCTCAAATTGCAGAAGCAAGTGGTATTTATGGAAAGCCATGAAGATTATTCTATGTGTTTTCATAATGTGTGGAAGTTAGAAAATTCAAAAATGAATAAATTTTCATTTTTACGAAAAGAAGAAATTTATGCAAGTGATATTATAAATGATTGGATTGTTCCTACATGCAGTGTTTTATTTAGGAGGAATTGCTTCAATATCGATGATTATCATAAAGTTTTGTGTGTTGTAGGCGATTTTAACTTATTTATAAATCTTTCCCAGAATGGAAGAATTCATTATATAAATTCAATAATGGGAGTTTACCGTATACATTCTAATGGAATAACATCTATTTCATTGGCAAAAATGGTTTCACAAGACGCTTTCTTAAATCAAATAGAAAAAATGTCTAGAGTGTATACAAAAGTTAGAGGTTTATTATGTGAACAATATATTTCAGCTGCCCTCTCTTTTGCATATATGGCTTTGAAAGGTCACAATATGAAGTATTTTATTCATTTTCTATTACTAGCACTTAGAAGAAAGAAGATCTTGGTTCTCAAATCTATTTTTATCCGAGTAAAGAAAAAAGCATTTTCCTTATCTAGCATACTCTAATATGTCAGCTTCTCAAGTTATATTATTAATCGAAACAATCTTTGCGTATTGGTTTATATATTCATTGAGGAAAAAAAAGTTTATCCCCTCTTTTTTATTGGTAATACTAGGCGTCTCATTTTCCTTTTGGTATACGATACCAGTGCTATTGAGTAATATAGGCTATTGGTTTATATTTGAGTCAATGGTAAAGATTTCTATAAATGAATATAATTTATTTGCGATAGGCGAGATTTCTTTTTTTATTCTAATACTTTGCATCTTTAAATATTCATTAAAATATAGAATAAGAAATATAATTACAATAAAAGAGCGTCCTCATCTTCGAAATAAAGAATTGTTTCTTATTATATATTCAATACTATTTTTGATTTACAATTTTATTTTTAACTCTAATTATATTAAGAATAATGATATATCAGAAGCTCAAAATGGAATATTTGTCTTATTTTATTTTTTTGCTTCTTATTTAACTTCATATTTTTATGTTAATATATTTTTAAATAGCTCAAATAAGAGAAATTCGTTGTTTTTAGCATTAATAATAATCTTTTCTGTTTATAGTGTGTTTGTAGCGGGTGCTAGAATTTATTTAATAGTTTTTATTTGGTTATATGTTGCAAAAAAATGGAAATATATTAGAGAGAAAAAAAAAATGAAATTATTTTTCCCTGTACTCATTTTAATCTTATGTATTTCTTTTCTTCTACCTTTTCTAGCCAACAAACGCACAGGAAATGAAAATAATTCTCTAGATTGGAGTTCCGTTGGAAATTTGACTTTATTCCATCTAAATTTAAAACTAAACAGCATTGCTTATAGTACTGCCCTCATAACATATGATGGAGAGGGATTTGCTAGCTATAAACCTTACATTGGAAGTTTATTTAAATATATTCCTCGTGCTGTCTGGACAAACAAACCAACTCCTACAAGTTATGATGGAACGATTGCAGGTACCCCTTCTAGGCGTATTCCTACTCTATTGAATTTTCAGGATGTGGAATACGCAAATGTTGGAGTATCAGCTTTTACAGTTTCGTTATGGCAAGGTGTTTTTTTTGTATTATTGGCTTTATTGATAAATGTTATTTACTTAAGGATAATTTTAGCTTTATTTACAAATAATTCATATTGGGTAAAAGCTATAGGTTTTAATTTATTGTATTTTCCACAGCTAATATTAACACCTAGTTTTGGTGATAATTTAATTCAAAAAATATTTGAAATATTTATTTTAGTGGCTTTTCTCTTTCTATTTGGAATTCTTAAATTTAAAACAATTTTTAATGAGAATTATTACGTTTCAAGGCGGTTTAGGTAATCAATTGTTTCAATATGTCTTTTATCTATGGCTAAAAAAAAATACTAAAAACAAAAGAATATGGGGATATTATCCAATCTCAGGTCTCAAAGGACATAATGGACTTGAAATAGAAGAAAAATTTAAAGTAAAATTGCCTGCATCAAATAAGGTAATTTCCATATATGTTATTCTCATAAAGGCATTAAATGTTATCTTACCCAAATGGAAGCTTATATCAAATGACTATTCTTTTGATATAAACAGTATTCTTTATGAAGGTTATTGGCAAGATATTTCTTTTCTCATTGAAAATTTTAATATAGAGTTTATACTTCCATCAAAATTAGATTTAGTGAACGAGGATTTAAAAAACAAGATATTAAAGATGAATTCTGTAAGCATACACGTTAGATGTGGAGATTATCTTTCACCAAAATATGTTTCAATATACGGTGGAATCTGTACTATAGAGTATTATAAAAGGGCCATAGAATATATAATACAAACAGTCGATAATCCTACTTTTTTTGTTTTTTCTGATGACATCGAATGGGTAAAAAATAATATAACTGTAAATAATGCCATATTTGTATCTAATAATAATGGTATTAATAGCTTTTTAGATATGTATTTGATGAGTATATGTAAACATAATATTATAGCAAATAGTTCTTTTAGTTGGTGGGGAGCATACTTAAATAAAAATAAGAATAAAATAGTAATAATGCCTAATAAATGGTTTAACTCCAAGTTACCTGATCCTAATGTTTTTGATAATAAATGGTTGAAATTATCGAATGAATAAACAAAGTGCAAAGATAAGTGTCATAATACCATGTTTTAATGCAGAGTTCTATTTGAGAGAAGCATTAGATTCTATTGTTCAACAAACATATGAAAATATTGAGATTATATGTATTGATGATGGATCTGTTGATTCAACATGGAATATCTTGAATGAATTTAAAAGTAAATATAATCATGTTAAAATTTTCAGAAATCATGAAAACTTAAGACTGATTAAAACTTTAAATAAAGCTATTAGTTTAGCTACTGGTGAATATATAGCTAGAATGGATGCTGATGATATATCGTACCTAGATAGATTAGAACTCCAATTGCAATACCTGACATATAATAAATTAGATGCCTGTGGAACACTTGCCGAATTAATAAATCAAAATGGAAGACATTATGGTAATCTACATCAAAGATGTAGATTACCTCGATCTATACAAGTCTGTTCGCTCTTTAGCTCGCCATTAATTCACCCTTCAATTCTTATAAAGAAAGAAATACTAAATAAATATTATTATATTGATGATAGTTCGTGTTATGTGGCTGAAGACTATGATTTGTGGTGCAGACTAATAAGAGATAATATAAAAATAGGAATAGTCCCTAAAGTGTTATTAAAATATAGAATATCTAAGCATAGTGAAAGTGCAGCAAAAAAAAATATAATGCTTGATAACCATATGGCAATAGCCATAAAACAGCAATTTTTTTTTTTAGGAAAAGCTATAGATGAACAAGTGAATAAAATTTTAATATATAATGATCTAAAATCTATAAAAAATGTTGATATTGATATATTTGTAAGAATTAACAAAGACATATCTCTTATAAAAAGACGATTTATGCATGCAGCTTCGCATGAAGAAATGAAAGAAATTCAAATATTTCTTTATGAAAAAAGAATGCTACTTTATTTACATTTATTAAAATCCAATAAGTTTCAAATAATAGTTAATTCTTTGTTGAAAATTTGCTCTATTCTTCCAAAAATAGGAATAAATAAAATAATATGTATTCTTTTTTCTAAATTGGCTAGATTATTTTATTGATCATTATTTGATAATATGTTATCAAATAATGATCAATAAAATGAATGTTTCTTATGTCAATAATATAAATAATTTAATATATAAATTTATGTATAGTGTATCACTAATAATCCCTATATATAATGTAGCTGATTTTATTGAAAAATCATTAATATCTGCGCTTAACCAAACTTTTAAATCCATTGAATTTATTTTAGTGGATGATTGTGCAACAGATTTAAGTATGAGCATTGCTTATTCAATAATAAAGACTCATCAAAGGAAAAAAGATATATATATTTATAAACATATAACAAACTCTGGGCTATCTGCCGCTAGAAATACAGGTTTAAAAAAGGCTACTGGCAAATACGTGTTTTTTATGGATTCGGATGATACCATTCCTCTGGATTCCATCGAAAAACATTACAATCTTCTATCAAATAACAATTTTGATTTTACTGTATCTAACATGAATTTAGTTGGTGCTAGATCAATACATATTAAAGATCTTTCTATTGACCAAAATTCCATTTCACCCTTGTTGTCTTTTTTTCAGCGAAAATGGAACGTAAGTGCATGTAATAAACTATACTCGAAAAAATTTTTAGATAAATACGGACTAGGGTTTTGCAATGAATTAACATTTGAAGATATTTTCTGGACATATAAACTCTGTATACACACTAATCGTGTTGGAATTTTACCTGATAAAACATATAATTATATTATTAGAAGGAATTCAATAACGACAAAAAAAAACGATAGAAAGAAGATAGATAGTATATTATATATTCTCTCAGAGATAATTAATGATTGGAATTCTGGAGCTATAAATACTAAATATAAAAAATCATTTTGTCAGTTTATTACATTTTGGAGATTTAACGCTTCACTTCTTTTAGTAAATTACAATGGAGATATTATTGAACGAAAGATGCTATTTAACAAAATAAATAGTAGCCAATTGAAAAATTATCAATCGTTTGGCATATATTCAATTTTGTTATATATGCCTTTTGATTTATTTATATTTTTTTTTAATACTATATATTATTGCTACAAAAAAATACAAAATATTTTATGAAAATGGATATAACAGCATCAATTGTTACTTATATAAACAATAAAGAAATGCTGCTAAAAACAATTACTTGTTTTTTAAATACGAACCTTAATGTGCGATTGTACATTATTGATAATTCCCCTGTTAATACAATAGAATCGTATCTTTGTGATAAGAGAATAGACTATATATTCATGAACTCTAACAACGGTTTTGGGGCTGGCCACAACGTTATATTGAGAAATCCAGAGAAAATGGGACAGTATCATTTAATACTAAATCCAGATATTTATTTTGAAGAAGGCGTTTTAGAAAAGTTATACAACTATATGGAATCCAATAAAGATGCAGGTAATGTAATGCCTCGTATTATTTATCCCAATGGAGATTTGCAATATTTGTGCAAACTTCTCCCTACTCCGTTGGATTGGATAGGGAGAATATTTATCCCAATAAAAAGTATAAAACGTAAAATAAATAGCAACTTTGAAATGCGATTTGCTGATTATAATAAAGAAATGAATGTACCGTATTTGTCAGGTTGCTTTATGTTCCTTAGAAAATCAGTAATAGAAGAAATCGGAGTTTTTGATGAGAATATTTTTATGTATGGAGAAGATACGGATTTGAATCGACGCATTCATCAGAAATATAGAACGATTTATTACCCGAAAGTAACAGCTGTCCATGCTTTTGAAAAAGGATCACATAAGAACTTGCGTTTGTTTTGGATACATGTAAAAGCTGCTATATACTATTTGAATAAATGGGGGTGGTTTTTTGACAAGGAACGTGAACGAATTAATAAAGAAACAAAAGCTTTATATGCTATCAAATAAAGTAGCACTATGAATCTATTATATACAGGTGCTTCTGGCTTTTTAGGCAATAACACACGATGTATATTGGATAAAGAATACAGAGTGACGACTGTTGGTCTAACAGATCAAGACAATTATATCGTTAATATAGCTCATGGTATTCCTGCTTTATCAGAGCAATATGATATTGTACTACACGCTGCTGGAAAAGCTCACGTTGTACCTAAAACGGAAGCTGAAAAACAGTCGTTTTTCGACGTGAACTTACAAGGTACAAAGAATCTTTGTGCAGCATTGGAAAAGTCAGGTATGCCGAAGTCTTTTATATTTATTTCGACTGTAGCTGTATATGGTTGTGATTTTGGTGAGAATATTACAGAAGAATACCCCCTAAATGGTGATACTCCTTATGCTTTGAGTAAAATACAAGCGGAGGCATTTTTAAAGGATTGGTGCAACGAACATAGGGTTATTCTTGGTATAATACGTCCATCACTCATAGCAGGACCTAATCCTCCGGGTAATTTAGGGGCTATGATTAATGGTATTCGCACGGGAAAGTATTTAAGCATTGGTGGCGGACAAACTAGAAAGAGTGTATTAATGGTGGAAGATATTGCCAGACTCGTACCAATATTGGCTGAGAAAGGTGGAACATATAACGTTTGCGATACTTATCAACCAACTTTCAGAGAACTGGAATCTATTATATGTAAACAATTAGGGAAAAGCATGCCTCTGTCTATCCCCCTTTGGATGGCAAAGCTGTTGGGTATTATAGGTGATCGCTTAGGTAAGAAGGCTCCAATTAATTCATTGAAATTGAAAAAAATAACCGATTCTCTAACTTTCAGTAATGAGAAAGCGAGAAAAGAGCTTGGATGGGAGCCTATGAGTGTATTGGATAATTTTAAAATAAGTTAGTGTTATAGTTATGGAACTGATTGATCAGAACTTATTGGATAAGGTTTCAAAAGAGGCACAAGAGAATGCTCGCCTAAGGAAAAACTATAACTTCCATACGTCACTCGAAGCTAAGTCTCAACGAATGCTGAATGCTATGCAGCCGGGCACAGTATTACCTGTGCATAGACATCGATATACAGCGGAGACGTATGTACTATTAAAGGGTAGTCTGCGGGTATTGTTCTACAATGATAAAAAGGAAGTGACGGAAACGGCTATATTAAATCCCGGGAATGGAGTTTATGGCATAAATATCCCTGCTGGCCAGTGGCACACGATAGAGGTGCTGGAGCCGGATACGGTAATCTTTGAAACAAAAGATGGACCGTATGCGCCTCTGGTTGATGAAGACATGATGAAAATATAATTTTGGAGATAATGTATTATTTGATTGTATTGGTTCTGTTGTTCGCAGCGGAACTTTTTTATTTCCGATTGGCCGATCGGTTTAATATTATAGATAAACCGAATGAGCGAAGCTCACACAAGCGAATCACGTTGCGGGGTGGGGGAATAATCTTCTATTTCGGTGCTTTGGCGTATTTCACAGCTAGCGGTGGTGCTTACCCGTGGTTCACAATAGGGTTGACATTGATCACCTTGATCAGTTTCGTGGATGATATCCGCTCGGTATCACAAAAGCTCAGACTGGTATTTCATTTCGCTGCTATGGCTTTGATGTTTTACGAATGGGGGCTCTTTGCTTTGCCTTGGTGGACTATCGTGGTAGCTCTGATAGTGTGTACGGGTATCATTAATGCTTATAACTTTATGGATGGCATTAACGGCATTACGGGAGGCTATTCACTTATAATACTTGCTGCTTTAGCCTATGTGAATAGTAGGATAAGCGAATTTGTGGAGCCGGGAATGATTTATACGGTGATCTGTGCGGTAGTGGTGTTCTGCTTCTTTAATTTCAGAAGGAAAGCGCGTTGTTTTGCAGGTGATGTGGGTTCGGTCAGCATCGCTTTCATTCTTTTGTTTTTAATAGGCAGACTGGTGCTGGCTACCGGTGACTTTAGTTGGATTGTTTTATTATCGGTGTATGGAGTGGATAGTGTGCTGACGATTATACATCGGTTGATGCTACACGAAAACATTGGTTTACCGCATCGTAAGCATTTGTACCAACTTATGGCGAATGAATTGAAAATGCCACATGTAGTGGTGTCTGCTATATACATGATAGCACAGACTTTAGTGACATTAGGCTATTTATGTTGCAGGGCTTACGGTTACTGGTATCTGGGAACCATGGTGCTGGTGCTGGGCACGATCTACGTTGTTTTCATGCGGAAGTATTACCGGCTGCATGAAGAGGTAAAAAGATAAATATAATAACGTACTTCAATATGTTTCATTATCTTTGCGATATATTTTGGTATATACAGAGAAAAAGTTATGTCTAAAACATACCTAATTACATACGATTTAAAGAAGCCGGGGCAAAATTATTCCGAACTTTATGCGGCTATCAAAAATGAAGGCGATTGGCAGCACCCGTTGGAATCTACATGGGTAGTGAAGGTTGGCTCATTTACCACAGCTAATAATATCTATGAACGATTACGTCCGAAAATAGATCCAAATGACTTCCTTTTTGTTGTAGAGATTACTAAGCAAGACCGACAGGGGTGGTTGGCTAAGACTTTTTGGACGTGGCTTAATGAATAATCTTATGCTTAAGAGTATCAGTTTAAAAAATTTCAAATGCTTTCGTGAGGAACAGGAAGTACCTCTTTCTCAAGTTACCATTATGTATGGTAAGAATGGACGTGGTAAATCGACTGTGGCTCAGTCACTATTATTGTTGGCACAAACGATGCAGGAGAGTAATGATATTCGTGAACTTCAATTGATGGGGAAACTTATATCATTGGGTAACTTCGACGAACTGTTGAGTGCGTTTGGTAACGATGGTGCATTTTATATTACCCTTCAGTCGGAGGCGGAAAAAGTGGAGATGGGTTTTAGTGAAATGCCTCAAAAGAGACAATTGGGCCGCTTGAGTAAACTATGGCTGAATGATTCAAATCGTTTTGACGTAAAAACGACAGAAGACGAAGCTAATGCGGAACAAACTGAAAGCGAGGAACAGGTCACCACATTGTCTGATATTATGGCGCTGCAAAACTTGAAGTCACTGCGCTATGTAGCTGCTGAACGCTTTGGACCCCGGAATGCATCACTTCGCAAAGACAATCTGGAATCAGATTGGATTGGTGTAGATGGAGAATATGTTATTAATGTACTATCTTCACAAGGTGAAGATTTCCAGCACGTGGTACGTCAGAAATTATCGGAAATACTTTCCGGGGCTGCCCTTAGAATAAATACTGATGATCCTGATCGCATAGAATTGTTACTCAATTCAAAGGATGGAACACAAGCCTTTCGTCCCAAAAATGTAGGCTTTGGTTATAGCTTTGTATTACCTGTGATTGTTTCGGCATTATTAGCTAAAAAAGGGAGTTTGCTAATTGTTGAGAATCCGGAAGCACACTTGCATCCAGGTGCGCAGTCCAAATTGATGAAGTTTCTCATAGAGGTAGCAAAGCAGAATGAGCTTCAAGTAATTATTGAGACTCATAGCGACCACGTGGTAAATGGATTACGTATCGCTATGAAAGAGGGAACAATAGGTACTAAGGACGGGCACATCGTTTATTTCTCAAGCGAGAATGACAATATTAAGGTAAAGATTATCACTAGTGATAAAAATGGTACATTGAGTGATTATCCTGACGATTTCTTGGATGAGTGGACTCTCCAAATGTTGAAATTAGTATAGTGTATGGCTGACGGGCTTGTTCCGCCTGCCTTGCTTAAGAGTAAAGAGGAAAATAGAACATTGAAGAGCGATAAGGTCGAGTTTTATTATAGCCTTTTATAATGTATTATTTGATTGTAGTGGTTCTGCTGTTCGTAGCGGAACTTTTTTATTTTCGCCTGGCGGATCGGTTTGCCGCACCGCAAGCACATGTATCAGATTATGGTGAATGAGTTGCACTTGCCGCATGTGGTGGTCTCGTTGATTTATATGGTGGCACGGAGTATTATCGGTTGCATGAAGAGACATTGAGGAGTAAATAGTGATAGAGGATAAATTGATTGGTTGTTTTGTTCATTCAACAAAATATGCCTATTTTTGTTTCGTTGATTAAACAGTATGCTATGGAACTGAATATTTATCGTTTAAATTCGATGGAAGAACCATCGGATGAAATCCTTCATCAATTGATGGAACGAGTAGCAATTGAAGCTCGCAAAAGTTCACGTAATGCTAAGCTAGAGTTGAAACGTCGTATGCAGGAAACTGCTAAGAAAATAGCTTATCTAAAAGCTCAGCAAGAATACAAGTCTGTCTAATGATGGAAAAGAGGCCCACACTTTGCATAAATAAAGACATGAAACATACATACTAAGTTGAAAAAGAAAGTAATTGTTTTTTTTGAACGGTATGGTAAAGATACTTTACGACATAAAAATTATGAGCAATCGCGGAATTAAGGAAGTTTTTTCTTAATTTCGCGATTGTTATTAATTACTCATCTTATGAAAAAATCGAAATCATATAAGGAAAAAGAATCGGATGCTTTATTTGCACAGGAACCTGAATCATTGTACCATCTTTCTCATGATACAAATGCAGGATTATCTCATAAAAAAGAAATCAGTAAGGGTGATTTCCCGGGACAGTTTACAGAACAGGAGAAGAAAAACCGACTGAAAGCAGCCGTAAAGTCTTTCCATGAGGGGGGGGGCATTAGTGAAGAAGAAATGGATCAATTTTTTCAAGCATTAGTTTAATGAAACTTATTTGGAGTAAAGAAGCTCAATTTCAATTATCTCAAATCTATTTTTATTATAAAAAGCACTTTAATTCTAAGGTTGCAAATAATGTGAAGCTTTCAATTTATGATGCAGTAAAATTATTGAAGACATATCCCAATGTGGGTAGTGTGTGTGAGAAACAATGGGATGATAGTATAGAATTTCGAGCATTTGTTGAGCATAAGAATCATAAGATAATTTATTATATAGAAAATAATACGGTTTATATTGCGGATATTTGGGCTTGCAATATGGATCATTAAGTAATGAAATGAAAACTCCGGGTGTTTATCTTGTGGAGGAAAATGATTTTCCGGTTTCCGTAGTGGAGGTTGCCACCGCGGTGCCTGCTTTTATTGGATATACGGAGAAGGCGATGAAGGGAAGCACTTCTTTGCTGAACAAGCCTTTCCGCATTTCATCGATGGCGGAATTTCGCACGTACTTTGGTGGTGCTCCTGTGTCTCCGTCTGCTTTGCCACCGAAGGAAGACGGGGTATCGTTCTCCTTGTATTTTCAGATGATGATGTTTTTTCTGAATGGCGGAGGCCCTTGTTACATTGTCTCCATCGGCTGCCATGGCGGGTATTTATACCATGGTGGATAATAGCCGCGGTGTATGGAAGGCTCCGGCGAATCCATCTACGTCGCTTTCATGCGGAAGTATTACAGGCTGCATGAAGAGACATTAGCTTCTATAATTGTTAAATAATAGAATATCTTAAGCATCAATGAAATAAATCATTAATTTTGATACAGATAAAATTTTAAAATGAGCAATATTCCTGAACAGCCGTTATATATATACCGAATGGTTCATTTTGATAATATACAATATATTCTATCGAATGGAATTTGTACTCAGGATCATGCAGGCGCGTGTAAAGAATATGTTAACATAGGGGACGGTGATTTAATAAATAAACGGAAGAATTATCCAGTTAGTCTGCCTTTTGGAGGTAAACTGAGTGATTATATCCCTTTTTATTTTGGTGGGCATTCTCCTATGTTGCTTAATATAAAGACCGGATATCGGGATATAGAAAAACAGCCTCAGGAAAATCTTGTTTTCTTATGTCTCGAATTTTATAATGTAATAAAACAATGTAATGAATGGTGTTTTACTGATGGACATCCGATTGATCATCTAACTGAATATTATAATCGTGTTTCAGATTTAAAATATTTAGATTGGAGTGTAATATCGTTGCAATATTGGTATCCTACACCAGAAGATCCGGATCGTATGAGACGTAAGCAGGCTGAATTTTTGGTGAAAGGTTTTGTTCCTTGTAATTGTATCACGAAAATTTGTGTTTACACAAATGAAAGAAAGATAGAAGTTGAGAATATCTTAAAAACTCTTGGATTAACGATTCCTGTGGAAGTTGATGAATCTCATAAATTATACTACGATGATTAAATATGTAACAGGTGATTTGTTATCTGCCGATACTCAAGCTTTAGTAAACACAGTGAATACTGTCGGAGTAATGGGTAAAGGTATAGCTCTGCAATTTAAAGAGAAGTACCCTAATAACTTTTTGAAATATGCACTTGCTTGCAAACAAAAAGAGTTAACTCCAGGACATTTTATAATTTCAAAAGAAGCTACTATTGATACTCCGGAAAGAATAATCATTAATTTCCCGACTAAAACAGAATGGCATCTTAAATCGAAGTATGAATACATTGAATTGGGGTTGAAAGAATTGGTAAAAACAATTGTGGAATATAATATCAAAAGCATTGCTATACCGCCTTTAGGTTGTGGAAATGGTGGATTGCAATGGACTAAGATTAAAGAGATGATGGAAAATCATTTAAATAAATTAGATGACGTTGATATTCTGATATATGAGCCGAGTAACACAATCAGAGAAGTCTTAAAAAAACAAAGTAATAATCCTGACATAAAGTTGACGCAGGCCAGAGCCCTGATTTTGTATGCTCTATTTTATTATGAAACTGCGGGTGAGTATAGTAGCTTGTTTGTTGCTAACAAAATAGCTTTCTTTTTTAAAAGGTTAAAAGAACCCTCGTTTGCCAAACTTACTTTTGTGCAAGATTTCTATGGTCCTTACTCTGTAGGGGTGGATCATCTGATTAAGTCACTGAATGGTAAATATTTGAAAGGTATGGAACAAATGACTGCGAAACCTTTTGAGAGGTTAGAATTGGACTATGGTAAGAAGCAAGAAGTAAGTGAATATGTTAGAACAAAACTGAAATCGGAGCAGATAGAACGATTGAAAAAATTAATAAAGCTTATTGATGGCTTTCAATCGGCTTTATCTCTTGAAATATTAGCCTCGGTTGATTTCATTAGGTCTGAGAATATGAATATAAGTGAGGAGGATGCAATTCTCCGGATTAAGAAGTGGTCGGATAGAAAAAATAGGTTGTGTAGTGAAAAGTATATATCAATTGCATATAGGCACTTAAGTAAATATGCAAATGACTTTTTTCTCTAAGATGTCTTATAATATGCATAATAATTAATTGCTGCTATTTATATATTTTAATTATTAATTGTAAATTTATTTATTATGCCAGATGATTTAAACAAAAAAAGACCTTTGGATGCTACTAGAGTTAACATCAATGAGGCATGGGAAATTCAGTATTGGTGTGGAAGGTTCCATTGTACGGAAGCAGAATTAAGAAGAGCTGTCGCTGCTGTTGGAACATCTGCAGCTGCAGTTGAAGGGTATTTAAAGAGATAACCTATTACTTTTGCGAACAAAACCATTTTAAGAATAGTCTTTATTTGATGATTTTTCTTAAAGTGGTTTTGTTATTTTTTAGATATAAAAATTCTTATATATTGATTCAACTTCCGTAAGCGCGCGAAATGTTTTGCAGGTAATGTGGGGCCGGTCAGCATCGGTTGATGCTACACGAAAACATTGGTTTACCGCATCGTAAGCATTTGTACCAACTTATGGCCAATGAATTGAAAATGCCGCATGTAGTGGTCTCTGCTATATACATGATAGCACAGGCATTAGTGACATTAGGCTATTTATGCTTCATGCAGCATGGGTATTGGTACTTAGCGGTGATAGTAATGGTACTGAGTGTCATATATGTGTGGTTCATGAAGAAGTTTTATGGATTACATGAAGAGGTAAAAAGATAAATATAATAATGTACTTCAATATGTTTCATTATCTTTGCAGTATATTTTAGTATATATAGAAAAATAGTTATGTCTAAAACATACCTAATTACATACGATTTAAAGAAGCCGGGGCAAAATTATTCCGAACTTTATGCGGCTATCAAAAATGAAGGTGATTGGCAGCACCCGTTGGAATCTACATGGGTAGTGAAGGTTGGCTCATTTGCCACAGCTAATAATATCTATGAACGATTGCGTCCGAAAATAGACCAAAATGACTTCCTTTTTGTTGTAGAGATTACCAAGCAAGACCGACAGGGGTGGTTGGCTAAGACTTTTTGGACATGGCTTAATGAATAATCTTATGCTTAAGAGTATCTGTTTAAAAAATTTCAAATGCTTTTGTGAGGAACAGGAAGTACCTCTTTCTCAAGTTACCATTATGTATGGTAAGAATGGGCGTGGTAAATCGACTGTGGCTCAGTCACTATTATTGTTGGCACAAACGATGCAGGAGAGTAATGATATTCGTGAACTTCAATTGATGGGGAAACTTATATCATTGGGTAACTTCGACGAACTGTTGAGTGCGTTTGGTAACGATGGTGCATTTTATATTACTCTTCAGTCGGAGGCAGAAAAAGTGGAGATGGGGTTTAGTGAAATGCCTCAAAAGAGACAATTGGGTCGCTTGAGTAAACTATGGCTGAATGATTCAAATCGTTTTGACGTAAAAACGACAGAAGACGAAGCTAATGTAGAACAAACTGAAAGCGAGGAACAGGTCACCACATTGTCTGATATTATGGCGCTGCAAAACTTGAAGTCACTGCGCTATGTGGCTGCTGAACGCTTTGGACCCCGGAATGCATCATTTCGCAAAGACAATCTGGAATCAGATTGGGTTGGTGTAGATGGAGAATATGTTATTAATGTACTATCTTCACAAGGTGAAGATTTCCAGCACGTGGTACGTCAGAAATTATCGGAAATACTTTCCGGGGCTGCCCTTAGAGTAAATACAGATGATCCTGATCGCATAGAATTATTACTCAATTCAAAGGATGGAGAACAAGCCTTTCGTCCCAAAAATGTAGGTTTTGGTTATAGCTTTGTATTACCTGTGATTGTTTCGGCATTATTAGCTAAAAAAGGGAGTTTGCTAATTGTTGAGAATCCGGAAGCACACTTGCATCCAGGTGCGCAGTCCAAATTGATGAAGTTTCTCATAGAGGTAGCAAAGCAGAATGAGCTTCAAGTAATTATTGAGACTCATAGCGACCACGTGGTAAATGGATTACGTATCGCTATGAAAGAGGGAACAATAGGTACTAAGGACGGGCACATCGTTTATTTCTCAAGCGAGAATGACAATATTAAGGTAAAGATTATCACTAGTGATAAAAATGGTACATTAAGTGATTATCCTGACGATTTCTTGGATGAGTGGACTCTCCAAATGTTGAAATTAGTATAATGTATGGCTGACGGAAAATTTAAACAACTATGTTTTAATGAACTTTCATTGGAACCATTATGCAAGGATGAGAAAGATATGGTGGATCGTATATCCGGTTATACCAAGACACTGAAGGCCGCCCAAGAGGTATGTGGTACCAAATGGGTGCGCTATTACGAAAATCTTTGCAATATTCAACTTGATAAATTAACCTCTTTGCAAGATTATTGCAATAAGCACCTTCATGAACCAGGTGTCGTTGCTATTCTCTCCAGTCAAACAATGCCACAGATAGATGAAAAGGATGAAGCATATCTCGACAAATACGTCGATACTCGTGTAAGCTTGCAAAAGGATGGGATAAGTGTAGATGCTGACGGTATGACTGCGGCATATGTTTACGATACTTCCTCTATAGGCTTTAATTCAGATGAATATTGGCGTAAAGTAATGCATGATGTCCACGTAATTTCAGGGGGGAAGGAGATGGATATAAAGTGGCCTTGCCTTACAAGCCCCGAACACCTGCTACAAGATGACTTCAAACATTGGATGCAAGAGCATTCTGAAGTTAAACTCGTAAAGACCACCTTGCCCATAGCTAACAAACAAATTCACTTGCGAGATGATCATGGAAAAGAGATTCTGGAAACACATGCAAAAAGCTTGATGCATAATGAATATGTGGAAGGCGTGCTCACATCCCTTCCCTTTAATCCCTCTTCCAGAGAATATGTCGATAGGGTGACTCCTGATGGTTTGGTGGATGTTGTGCTCTATTGGACGGATTCCGGTCTTTCTATGCGGGTTAAAACGACTGGTAGGAATATTCAGGAAACTAGAGCTATTGCAGCGCTGTTAAAAGAAAAATATGGTAAGTAATAATGCTAGATTTTGATTATAAAACAATATCCGTTTGTCCGAAGCCTTCAAATACAGAAAATGACCTTGGGATTATTCACATCGTTCTGATTCTCTTTCTATTATTAATGCGAATCAGTAGTTGAACTCTGATTCGCATATATTATAAAAATATAATAGGAATTATTTTATGGTGGTTGCATGAAGAGATATTGAGGAGGAAATGTTGATAGACGATAAATTGATTGGTTGTTTGTGAATTACCTAAATATTGGTATCTTTGTGATATAGTGGCTAATATAAAATGCAGTGTATTTAGTAATTACTAAATTTGAAGCTATATGAAAACAACTATAGAGTATTTACAAATTCTGAAAGAATATAAGGCTTTAAAGGCAGTTCAATATGGAATTGTTAGCATTGGTATTTTTGGCTCTGTAGCTCGTGGTGAACAAACTGCAGATAGTGACGTGGATGTTTATGTTGATATGACTTCGCCTAACTTGTTTAATTTGGTGCACATTAAGGATGAATTACAGCAGTTATTTGGCTGTCCGGTGGATATTGTACGTTTGAGGCAGAACATGGATTCTTTGTTGCAACATAGTATTATGGAGGATGGGGTTTATGCATAAAAAAGAGTTACTGCTTTCTTCATTGCGGAAAATAGAACAAGCTATTGAACGTATTATTGATAATTCGGTGAAAATTGATTCCTATCAATATTATTATTCATCTCCGGGCGGAATGGAGAGATTGGAAAGTACATGTATGTTGCTAATGGCTGTCGGTGAAAGTTTAAAGGGAATAGATAAAATAACGGAAAAACAGTTGCTGCCTCATTATCCTGAAATAGATTGGAAAGGAGCTATGGGTATTCGAGATATTATTGCTCATCATTATTTTGATTTGGATGCGGAAATTGTATATAATGTAGTGAAAGATAATCTTCCTCAAATGCTAGAAACAATTAAGAAAATCATAGTTGATATAAAATAGCTATTATATTATTTCGATGTTGTAATTTACTTTTGTAAAGGACCTATGATGGAGTATCGCTCATCTGATGTTATGAAAGAAGTAAAGTTCTTATCGTATGAAATCATAATTGGAGCAATAATATATGCTCAAATTGCTCGTGAGAATGAACGAGTAATTCCTAATAGCCAAGTATAAGATTATTAGCTGACAGACTGGGGTGAAGTAGTGTGGTCTGATTTAGCTTGGGCGACAGGATCTTCATCAATTACAAAATCTTCTTATAAATTTTCTTACTAAATAATAATAAAGAGCCTTGTAAGTTTTCATTGTCTGGTTTTTTTAAAGAATAAATTCTATATTTATTTTCATGATGTATTATGTAGTTGTAGTAGTTCTGCTGTTCGTAGCGGAACTTTTTTATTTTCATCTGGTGGATCGGTTTAATATTACGATAGCTCAAATGTAAGCCTCCCGTAAAGTACATTAAAAAATGAATTAGTGCCAACTTGTATCAAGTTTGCCCAACTCTTAACGAGTTGATTCAAATTGGTACTATTTCTTCCAAGTTTGTTCTAATTTGATTTTTTGT
>JAYRGX010000017.1:0-90361 GCA_041907545.1 Bacteroides sp. | reverse complement strand
GTAAAAAATAAAATAAATAATTACTTTAGCAATCTAATTACAGCCTGTGAAAAGTGGCACATTTAAGAGTGATATATCCGGCACATTTGTGAGTGATACAAGTGGCACATTTGGTGTGATATATTCACGCGAAGACCGCTCCTTCAGCCAACAAGCTCTTGAAGCTGCACACCGTCAGCGTGGAATAGACGGCATAGGCTATCATTTCTACATCCGTCGTAACGGCGACATCAGATCCACCCGTCCTATAGAAAAGCCCGGTGCCCATGCTCGCGGCTACAATGCCCATAGCATTGGCATCTGTTACGAAGGTGGCTTGGACAGCCACGGCCTAGCCAAAGACACACGCACCTCCTGGCAGCGTCATTCCCTCCGCGTCCTTGTCCGCGTCCTACTCTCCGACCATCCCGGTGCCAGCGTGGTCGGCCACCGCGATCTCAGTCCCGACCTCAACCATAACGGAGAAATAGAACCGATGGAATGGACTAAGCAATGTCCTTGTTTTGAGGTGAAAAAATGGCTATCAAATGAATTGCATTATCAAAAACACGGATTTTAAAAACAGTTTTTACAACGAGCTGCCTAATTGTTTTTTCGATATATTCTTTATGATTAAACTATTCTTTCATAGAATCCATTATCTAAAGTTTTTAATTTTACGACATAGTAGTTCATAGCTATTCTTTTTTCTAGAAAAGAATAGCTATGAACTCAAGATAGAACATGTTTTAATTAAAAAGAATTTTCATTCTCAGACGATACAAAAAACAATCCACTCCATGTACCTTGCCATATTGCTTTAATCAAATCAAACCTTTTCTTTTTTAAATATAAAAGAATCTTTTTAGGCATGGCAAATAGTAATTGATAGCAGCAAGACAAGTATTTATAGATACCATGACAATTGCGTCTAGCAAAAATCATTCTACTACGTGCTAGATAATATTCACGCAAAGGGGTCTGAGGTTTAATTGTCATACTCTCTTTATGATATACAATAGCCCTAGGCTCATAATATAGCTTATATCCAGCTTCTCTAATACGCTTACTCCAATCAAACTCTTCAAAAAAAAGGAAATAATCTTCCGTCATTCTACCTACACACTCAATTACATCTCGCCTCACCATCATCGCTCCACCATGAAGAACCTGAGTCACCTTTGGAATAAGGAACATTTCCCTTTTTAAAGGATCATAAGTCAAAGTCGTATGCCGTAAAGTTATAGATGAAAGTTCTTGATAACCATAATATTGTAGTATTTGAGGGTGATATAAAGATACAATGCAAGGAGAAACTCCACCTATCTTATTTTCTAAAAGACAATCTATCATTGGCTCCAAAATTGAACTTTTAATAACCATATCATTATTAAGAAAAAACAGATACTCTCCCCTTGCATGAGCATATCCCAAATTATTACCGCCGGCAAAACCCAAATTCTGACTACTCTCTATAACAATCACTTCCGGATATGAGGATCGAATATGTATCACATCATTATCCTTCGAGGCATTATCCACTACAATAATTTCATGAGGATAAGACTCATATCTTTTTATCGATTTGATAAGCTCGCAAGTATCTTGCCAACCGTTATAATTAATTGTAATAATAGATACCATAACAATAGAGATTAGAACTATTTTTTAAAGTTGAAACCAGCGTCCCAAAATTCGGCGCAAATTTATCTTTACCATACAGCATATAATTATATGCTGTATCTTTATAGGGAAAGAATAATAAAAAAGGAAAGGAATTAATTTATATAAATTACAATCAAAATAGTTCCAATGTTTAGGATAAGAAAAATTTAATTTTGAGAATGCAACCAGATATTCCATCTTTTTACCCTGCATTATTCGATTAGACGCATAAGCTCTATATAAATGATAAAAACTCATTTTCATTATATCAAACAATAGCCCCTGATAAAACGTCTCATTAATTAACGGTTTTATATAATCAACCTTTAACTGTTCTGTATAGAGGTATTGTTCTATTAGAGATTCAGTATATCCTTCCTCATCTTTAACAGTAGTTATAGACGAGGGATTATACGTAAAATATAATGTGCAATCAGGTATTAAACGACAAGATTGAGCCCTAAGAATTACTTGATAAATAAACCAAGTATCGTCTATAAGAAAATGTGGAATACAATAAATCTGATTTTTTCTAAGAAAAGATGTCCGATAGAGCTTATTCCAAGTTGGTACAGATATATATTTTCCTCTAGCATATCGATATTTAGCCACAGCAAAATTCCCATCTTTAATCAAAATATCTTCATTCTTAAAGATAGCAGAGCATGGATTACCTTGCAAATCAGAACGAACAAATGAAGCAGAAACAAAATCAACAGGATATTCTTTCATTTTATTATAAAGAATTTCTATACAATTTGGAGTAATAACATCATCACAGTCCATTGTGAATAAATACTCCCCAGCTGCATTCGATACAATAGCATTACGAGAAGCTCCTGTCCCTTGATTATATTTTTGATCTATAATACGGACAGAATTTGCACGCGGATGCCTCTCCAGCAAATGATAAACAATAGCCATACTATTGCCCTTATCATCAATAAAAAGATATTCTATATTAGGATACGTTTGATCTAAGGCTGACAAAATAGTCTTCTCAATCATATTTTCAGCATTATAAATAGGAATGCCTAACGTAATCAGAGGTAAATCATTCATTTTATATCATTAATATTTAATCAAAAGACGCTTATCTTGCACCATATATCTTCCGATAAAAATTAATTTTAGTTAGCATACCACGCAACCATGAACGCTTTCTCCAGCTTCCTTTGCTCAAATGAACAGCGATAGTACTATCAGTAATCTGAACATATGAAGCAGCTAATACAGAAGAAGGATAAATAGTAATATTACTATCCAAATGTTGTTCCATATCTTTGTCATATTTCAATCCGTATTTTTCTCCGATTAAAGCAAGTATATCAGGAGCAATTAGATGAGTATACCAGCGTCCATCTTCTCTTATGAAACTTTTATCTTCATAAAAAGTCATAACATCTTTAACAAAAGGATGCCCTTTCTGGGCACCAAGCACAGCAGATAAGAGCTGAATGCCTGGAACAGGTTCTCCATTAAAAATATTTTCTCTTTTCTCATTTAATCGTTCACCGGACAATTTATCTAATGCGATAACTTCTGGATGATATTCTATAGAAGTAAAGAAACCATTAGACAATAAAGGATCAAAAGTTTTTCTCACAAAAACATCTGTATCTAAATAAATTCCCCCTTCATTGTACAAAGCAAAAAGACGCACATAATCAGACACAAATGCCAGAGCACCTACATTGTATGCTTCTTTAGTCCACACTAGTGATTGAATATCAAAAGAGTGAATATCCCATAGACGCCATTCATAATCAGGTAATACTTTTTTCCATGACTCCATACATATTCTAAGACTCTTTGGTATAGGGCTGTCATTAAACCAGCAATAGTGAATAATCTTTGGTATCATTGTACTTTGGAATTCATTTTTTATCTATTAAATTATAATCTCTATCTTTATAGAAAGATTTAGATGTGAATATTCTTCCAACATATAATCTTATCCCACGCAAACGTTTTATAATATTTTTCCAAATACCACCCGCATGAGAGATTGAGACGCTATTCGTCATCGGTCTAATATCTCTTTTCTTTATCAATAACAGCTTGCCATACTCTTTAAGCTTAAAAGCCATCATACCATCCTCACCACGTATTATATCCGTGCGAAACCCCACTTTCTGTCCCCAATTCACATCAAAAGCCATAGTCATCCCTCTTACACAAAGTTCCGGACGTTTTATATTTTGCAAATATAAAAACAAATCTCTAAAGCATTCATACAAAAAAAGATTTGCTCTCGAATATCTTTCACTTGGGATAAACTTCCACAGCGTGTAAGTACAAATAACATCCTTATTTAATAAGAAATGGATATGTGTAGAAATATAAAAAGCAGGATAGATTGTATCAGCATCTATACAAATACAATATTTACCACGTGCATGATCTAATCCACATTGCCTTGCAAATCCTGGGCCTTTGTTCTCTTCATTATACCATACTACTCCTAGCTCATCCAATATCATTTTAGTATTATCAGTAGAGGCATTATTCACCACTATTATTTCAATCGGAAAATCACAAATATTATCAGCCAAAGACCATAAATTCGAAAAGAGATGGCTAGCCTCATTATAAGCAATTACAACAATAGAGGCTAACGGAGATGAGGAAGATCGCTTAGAAAGTTTAGCTATAACTTCATCTTTTAACGTTTGTGATATTTGAGAATATGGTTTCTCATATACCATTAAATATTTTTCAAACCAAGCCTTCTTCTTCATATACCTAAAATAGGAAATTCAATTAATATACTTTCTTTCATTAAAAACTAAGTATATTATTATATCTTAGAATTAGTGAAAGACAAGTCTCATATATATTTGTATTACAAATATAGTTTTCTAAATATACAAATAAAAATAATTTTTCATTTTTAATGAAATCTAGTGGAAAATAAATAAAAGTACTTTATTAACGCTTCATCGCTTTAATTGTTTCCAACAACTTTTTTAACAGTTTCCACTCTTCGCGGCAAAAGAGATAAGACCCAGCTATGTACAACAGAATTCCTACTATAGCACCTAAAAGCAATTGTGCATATTTCCCATCTATAAACATTAATAGCAAATAAACTAACCCACCAACAGAGACACTCAATAAAAGCACTGGCCAAATAGACTCAAATTGCTTCAAATATCCAATTGACATAACCTTACGAGAGTATCCAATTATAATAAGTATGTCTACCAAAGAATATAGAGCAAGCCCCCAGCACATAGCAGTTAGCCCAAATGATAAGCTAAAAAATAAGATGGAAAAAGCTGCTGCCTTCTTTATAATCTCGGATGATAACCTATAATTAGCTTTTCCTTTTGCATCTAATACCACTGAATTAAATTTCATTATAGGATCCCACATTTGAGAAAAACAAATAATTTGTAATAAAGGAATGCAGGGTGACCATTTGTCAGTAAGCAGTAACACTATCAGCGGCTTAGCCAAAACAGCGAATCCAATCATTACAGGAAATAATATAAAAACTGATAAACGTAGATAATCAAGAAAAACTTTGGAAAATTTTTCTTGATCATTTTGATAACGACATAAAATTGGATATAATACTCTCAACATAATCGAAGAATAGTTTTGCACAGGAAACTGTCCGAGAGAATATGCTCTATTAAAATAGCCCAACATATTAGGCTTAAAATATTTCCCAATAAGTAGAGAATACATATTTACATAAATAGTTTGAAGCATACCTGTTAACATTAGTTTAGAGCCAAATGAAAACAAACGATGAAAAGAAACCAAAGAAAAAACAAAAGTAGGGTGCCATTTGGCGTAAATCCATAGAAATAAAGAGAAAAAGAAACTCAAGCTCAACGACTGTCCAACTAAAGCCCATACTCCCAAATTAAGATATGCCATATAAATTCCAATAAGACCACTTAAAATAACTGCATATAGTGAAGCAAATGCTTGTTTCTTAAAATCAAGCATTATTGTTAATCTAGCCCTTTGTACAATACTTAAAGCGTTAAAAATAAGCACAAGACTATAATATCTCGTAATTTTAACTAATTGGGGTTGATGATAGAAAGAAGCTATAAGTGGGGAGAATAAGTACAAAGCCAAGTATACAAGAATAGCCAAGAGCAAATTAAATAAAAAAGCAGTATTATAATCTACTTGAGTACACTGATTATGCTGAACTAATGCATTATAAAAACCATTATCAACCAAAGTTTGCGCTATTGCCATAAAAACACCTAGCATTGCAACCAAACCATAATCACTAGGAGATAGAATACGTGCTATAAGAATAGTTAATATTAGTTGTATTCCCTGTGATGAAAAACGTTCAATAGTATTCCAAAATATACCTTTTACAGCTTGTTCTTTGACTGACATTCAACATATTATTTATAATAAATACCCAAATATTTACGCAACGAGAGCTATATATCCACCTTTCTTTTCTCTACAAATCTCTCCCACCATACAGCAAGCGTCAGCAGATTGAAATACTGCAACGCATGGTTCTGACGATACCAAAACCAACTCCCCTCAG
This sequence comes from Bacteroides sp., assembly GCA_041907545.1. Taxonomy (GTDB): domain Bacteria; phylum Bacteroidota; class Bacteroidia; order Bacteroidales; family Bacteroidaceae; genus Bacteroides. The sequence goes on along the minus strand of JAYRGX010000017.1, from coordinate 84,183 downwards.
AAGAGGACTCACGGTCATAACGAGTAAGAAAACGCTCAATCACATTACGACAAAGAAATTCATCATTTACAGAAGAGGAAAGAATAAAATCTTTTAGGCGTTCACGTTGCACGGACTCGCGGAAAAATAAAGGCATGGGAGCAAACCCTCCCTGCTTCTTTTTAGAGGTAATCTCAGAAGGAAGCAACGGCTTATAATGATGCTTCAGCAAATACTTAGCTGTAGAACGTCCACGGGCTATATCAAAAACACTATCTCCTTTACACTTCAGATTAACCGGCAACTTCTGTAGGAACTGATAAAGATCGGTATCCATATAAGGAAAAACAAGGTTATTCCCGAACATGGATGCCATACGCGACGCTTTGTAAAGGATGACGCGGTTGATGGATATATCTATATCAGAATAATAGGCATGCTGCGCATACAGTTCCGGGAAACTGCGAGTATTTATATGGGGTACAAACTCCGAATGAAAATCTATTTGAGAATTCTGAAGCATCTCATGCATTCGAAAATCAGGATAGCCGAAGCAATCGGCTTGCAAGATATGCAGTATTTTATCCAAGTGAAAACGCACCCGATAAAGTTTACCATCTTTATCAAATGATTCCCGATCAAGAAGGTTATACATACTTTTCAATAACGGACGAAGGCCAGAACGGGCAGCAAGATAATGTAGCGCGACTTCACGACCGGAAGTACCAAAATACTGATCACTACCGTCACCACCAAGTATCACATCGGGTTTGTCATCTCCAATCAAGCGCATAGCACAGTAATTCACCATCAGACCACCCTCAACAAACGGCTCGCCTAGAAAGTCTATAATATCGGGCAAAGCGGAGATCTCGCTACCGTCTATCTCATATTCGTGATAACGCGTACCGAATTGTTTAGACATCAGGCGAGTCAAGGGAAGTTCTGTCCAATTGTCACCCTTAAAACCGATAGAATAAGAGTCTACAGGACCATCGTAAAGACTGCGCAACGCAGCGAGATTGGCGCCGGAATCGTAACCTCCACTCAAGAGTATTCCTATTCGCTGGCTGTCACCGATACGCCGACGAATGGCTGCCTGGTGAAGTTCTCCATACTGACGGGAATATGTATCTATATTGGGATTCTGTTCTACAAAAGGTTTGCATTCCATGTAATCGGATAAATAGCAGGACTGAACACTAACCGAATCAAGACTCTTTTTAGAACAAACCTCTCCCGCTTCAAGCCGGAAAACACGAGATATGGTGGAGAATGATTTAGGCAAAAGGCCTCGTTGCAAGAAATGAGCAAGAGACTGAAAATCAAGTTCAGTAGACCTGTTCTTTTGAACATTCAAGTCGGCCCACGAAGTGGAAAAAATGCCATCGTATGTATAATAGATAGGATAATGAGTGCCATGATGGTCACGAACTATGCCACATTCTCCTTTGGAAAAGTAGACAATAGTGTACGAACCATCCAGATGACGAAATCCGCAAATATTATCTTTGAAATAAACATCTGCTGCAATTTTTGCATTGGTATCGGTGGTGTACGCCTGAAGCACGTCACGATTATACAATGTCCCATAAAAGAACAGACGCAAATTGTCGCTCTCAAAAATAGAGTCCGGTGTCTCCCCATTGACACTCACGATTTGCCAATCTTCCAACTGCAGTTTCCCAGAAATCATAATTCTTCTATTTTATTATTTTCTTTATTTTGACATCATCCTCTCGTTCCGTGTTTAGTGTGAATAAACTTTTTGTTTGCATGGCGAAGCTTGAACAAGTTCCCCAGCATAATGCAAAATGTATAAGGTAATGATAACAATGCAATGAAAAAGCGTTTGTTGAAATAGCGCTTAGGTATGGCAATAAATAGCGCCAGAGCGGTAACGCCAAAGAGCAACCACCATTTGATGGATGAAGAGGGGCTAATTATTGTACATATAACAGATAGTATAAATACAAACCCAATCAATAGCAAACGAGGAAGTGAAATTTGCTGGAAAAACTTATCACAAAAATTCCAACGTGCCGTAATAAGACCTTTCATAAAATAGGGTGAAGAAGCTACAAAATAAACCCATTGAGCTGATAACCAACGTCTACGCTGACGAGAGAATCCATCTTGACTCTGAATTTTTTCATCTTGCACATAAGTATCGGGCAGATAGTGAATAAACTTTCCACTGTATAACAGACGGAGCTCCAATTCACGGTCGAATCCACCCACTGCACGCACTCTGGACATGATATTATAAAATAATCTATAACTAAATGCCATGCCAGAGCCGATAAGAGCAGCAGACATTTTCATATTGGCATGTCCGAGACGGAAAATAGAATTATTGATTTCTTCGCTAACGGCATCCAACAATGCCATATTACTATTAAGATTCTTGGCAATGCGGTGGGTCTGCACAATCTCCACACCGGATTGGGCAAATTTATCATTAATATCTAAAAGATAATTGCCGGGAATGACATTATCGGCATCGAGTATTACAGCAACATCATAGTCATTACCAATAGCTTCCATGCCAGCATTAAGAGATTTGGACTTCGTACTGTTTTCAAAATGTACTTCAACCAGCCTTATGGGAAGTGACCCCAAAGCAACATTGGTTTCGGGGCGCATACTGTCTGAAATCACCACCGTATCAAAATATTCCGAAGGATATTGCTGAGTAATGCATGAACGAACGCATTCATGAATTACGGCATCTTCACGATAGGCTGCAATCAATATTGCAAAACGTTTATATGATGTGGCTGGTTGAGGTTTGCGTGGTTTCGGGAAGAGGGAAGCCAAACTGAATACAAATAGATAGAACACATTGATTGCCAGCAATATAAAAAGTATCCAATCTATGATATATATGACATTTTCCAAAATCATTCTGTTTACAAGGGTTATAACGCAAATATAGTAAGTTTGATTTAAACTAAGCTATTACAAGAAGTCATTTTGCGGAAAAGTAAGCAAAAAAAAACGAGCAAGTTCTTCAGAACTTTCCCGCCTCCAAGGAAGAAAAGCCAAAGGGCTTTTCTTTTGATTTCATCTAAATTGTAACCTAAAAACAAATCTTCTTTTTACCTATCAAAAAAAACTATCAATCCTACTGAAAACTTAATCTTTTTCCTTTTTACCTAATTTTAATCCAAATCTTAAGCCTATGAAAAAACTCTTAATCAATCTTTTTACCTATTTTTATCAAAATCATAAGTAGTTTCACAACTACATTGCAAATGTAAGGAGTTTACATATACGCTCCAAGTTTAGAAATAAGAAATGTATGTTTTATAACACATATTTAACTTTATAGCCATTTGTTTACAAAATAAATGTAAAAAACCACCGAAGTGACTGTAATAGCACTCCGATGGCTTCCCCTTTAAAACACCTTTAAACAAAATGATAATATAACGAATTTTAAAAACGTTCTACTTTCTAGCTTCAGCAATATAACCCAAAGCTTCACGGCATTTATCCGCAATAGCTGACCAATTCTTAGCTACAATGACTTCTTTAGGGAAGAGTTTTGACCCCATACCCACACTAAACACTCCAGCTTTAATCCATGAAGTCAGATTTTCTTTAGTAGGCTCCACACCTCCGGTTACCATTAGTTTTGACCATGGCATAGGAGCTAATAATCCTTTTACAAACTTCTCGCCAAGTACATCGCCCGGAAATACTTTGCACAAATCGCATCCTACTTCTTGAGCAAAACCAACTTCACTGATTGTACCGCATCCTGGTGTATAGGGCACCAGGCGACGGTTACAGACTTTTGCTACTTCGGGGTTAAACAATGGACCAACTACAAAATCAGCACCCAACTGAAGAAAGAGAGCTGCCGTAGCAGGATCAACAACAGTACCCACTCCAAAAGCCATCTCAGGACATTCTTTCGCTACAAATTTAGCAACTTCACCAAATACTTCATGGGCAAAATCTCCACGATTTGTAAATTCAAAAGCGCGTACGCCTCCTTCATAGCAAGCCTTAACAACTTGCTTTGCTGTTTCGATATCTTTATGATAAAAGACCGGAACCATAGCGGTTTGACCAATCTTATTTAATACTGTAATTTTATCAAATTTAGCCATTTTATTTTTCTATTAATTTCACCGCAGAGCGACACAGAGTATCACAGAGCATTTGTTTGTTAATCTTCCATTGGTTTTTCACTATTAAAGAAGATTCAACTAAAGTTTTAAAACCTCTTAGTTGTTCTTCTAACCCTCAATGCGAAATAGCAATACTATCGCCATTTTTCAAAAAAAGAGTAAAAAGAGAATTCTTTAACGTTGTACGCGACCGCTTGCATCGCCACCGGCCAATGCTTCAACTTCTTCAGCAGATACCAAGTTGAAGTCACCGTTTATAGTGTGCTTCAATGCTGATGCTGCTACTGCAAATTCCAAAGCGGCACCTTGGTTCGATTTAGTCAGCAATCCATGAATGATACCACCTGAAAAAGAATCACCTCCGCCTACACGGTCGATTATAGGATCTATATCATAGCGCTTCGACTCATAGAACTCTTCACCATTATAAATCATAGCTTTCCATCCATTGTGGGTTGCAGAGAATGACTCGCGAAGAGTCGAGATGACATATTTAAATCCGAATTCTTTAGCCATAGCTTTAAAAATGCCTTTATAACCTTCGGCATCCGTATGACCGCTTTCAACATCTGCATCCGGTTTGAAGCCTAAGCAAAGTTCTGCATCTTCTTCATTGCCGATACATACATCAACATATTGCATCAATGGTTTCATTATAGATTGAGCTTTCTCTTTTGTCCAAAGTTTCTTGCGGAAATTCAAGTCTACTGATACTGTAACGCCGTGGCGCTTTGCTGCTTCACAAGCTAAACGGGTTAACTCAGCTGCTTTATCAGAAATAGCTGGAGTTATTCCCGACCAATGAAACCAATCGGCTCCTTCCATTACCGCATCAAAATCGAAATCTGAAGCGTCAGCTTCAGCAATAGCAGAATGTGCACGATCGTATATCACCTTGCTAGGACGCATAGATGCACCGGTTTCAAGATAATAAATACCTACCCTATCGCCACCGCGCGCTATAAAGTCTGTCTTCACGCCGTATTTACGCAATGAATTCACAGCAGATTGACCAATTTCGTGCTTTGGCAATTTAGTTACAAAATAAGCGTCATGTCCGTAGTTGGCACAGCTTACCGCAACATTTGCTTCGCCACCACCGTATACTACATCAAATGCATCCGACTGAACAAAACGGGTATTACCGGGAGTGGACAGTCTCAACATGATTTCACCTAATGTAACGATCTTCTTTCCCATAATTATTATGTCTTTATATATATGTGATTAGTAATTCCTTTCAAATTATCATTTAGCTCAAAATAGCATATAAACGACTGATTAAATGCATATTACACTAAACATATAATATCCAGCCACACCTTCGTGTGCGGGCACAAAGATACAACAAATTTCGTAATTACAAAAATTGTCATATATTTGTGCTTAAAATTATAATATTATTATTGTGCTCGAACACAACAAATCTTTTTTTGTTAATTCAATTATAAAAACAACAACATTGTGAGCAATCCGGACAGAATACGAATAAAGGACATCGCCAAACTGGCAGAAGTATCGGTTGGAACGGTGGATCGCGTCTTACATGGACGAAACGGAGTATCGGAATCCAGCCGCAAACGGGTGGAAGAGATATTAAAGCAGCTGGATTATCAGCCTAATATGTATGCCAGCGCCTTGGCTTCAAACAAGAAGTATGTCTTTGCCTGTTTATTACCGCAACATGAAGTCGGAGAATATTGGACTGCAGTGGAGATTGGAATTAACGATGCACTAATAGCATACTCTGACTTTAATGTGAGTATAACATTATCATATTATGACCCGTATGATTATCATTCATTTACAGACGCAGCAAAAGCAATACTCGAAGAAGCTCCGGATGGCATTATGTTTGCACCGACAGCACCTCAATATACCAAGCCTTTTACAGAAGAGCTGAGAAAACGGGAAACTCCTTATATATATATCGACTCTAACTTAAGAGATCAACCTGCACTCTCTTTCTTTGGTCAAGATTCCAATCAGAGCGGTTATTTTGCGGCTCGAATGTTGATGCTACTTGCCGGTGAGGAAGACGAGATTGTTATTTTCCGCAAAATAAATGAAGGCATTGTTGGGTCTAACCAGCAGGAAAGAAGAGAAGTTGGATTCCGTGAATATATGAAGGAACATCACCCGGACTGCTTAATCTGGGAACTCGACTTACATGCCAAAAGAGACTCGGAAGATACGCAAATGCTAGATGACTTTTTTGCTAAACACCCCAAAGTAAAGAATGGTATTACGTTTAACTCAAAAGTATATATCATAGGCGAGTATTTACTAAAACGGAACATATCAGACTTTAACTTGATGGGATATGATTTACTGCAAAGAAACGTTGACTGCTTAAAGGAAGGAAGTGTATTTTTTCTTATAGCCCAACAGCCTGTCTTACAAGGATACAATGGCATTAAGACTTTATGTGATTACCTCATCTTGAAAAAAGAGGTGCAAAGGGAGCATTTTATGCCAATCGATTTGCTGACTAAAGAAAATATTGAGTTTTACTATAATAAATAGTGGTTTACTCTTTCTTTCGTCTTGATGCAAAAGAAAAGATTAAAGACAATTACAAACTGAATATATGGAAACAAAGTATCTTAAAATTAACCCGATAGATAATGTGGCTGTTGCTATTTCGCCACTATCTGCAGGAGAAGAAATTACAGTAGACGGCGTACGAATCGCACTAAATGAGGATGTACCTGCCGGTCACAAATTTGCATTAAAAGACTTTGCAGAAGGAGAAGATATCATTAAATATGGTTACCCTATTGGACATGCACGTACAGCCAAGAAGCAAGGTGACTGGATAAATGAAACCAACATTAAAACTAATCTGGCCGGTTTATTGGATTATACCTACAACCCGATAAACGTATCGCTGGATATTCCAAAGAAAGACCTTACCTTCAAAGGCTATCGACGCAAAAATGGAGATGTAGGTATACGAAATGAAATTTGGGTGATTCCGACAGTAGGCTGTGTAAACGGCATAATCAATAAATTAGCAGAAGGATTGCGACGCGAAACCGGCAATGAAGGAATAGACGATATCGTAGCTTACACACATAACTACGGGTGTTCTCAATTGGGAGATGACCACGAAAACACAAAGAAAATTCTTCGCGATATGGTGCTACACCCTAATGCCGGGGCAGTACTTGTTGTCGGCCTGGGATGTGAAAATAACCAGCCGGATGCTTTCCGCGAGTTCTTAGGCGACTTCGATCAAGATCGGGTAAAGTTTTTAGTAACTCAAAAAGTTGGGGATGAATATGAAGAAGGCATGAAGTTGATGCGTGAATTATACGAAATCGCTAAACATGACACTCGCGAGGATGTACCTGTAAGTGAACTTCGCATTGGGCTTAAATGCGGTGGATCGGATGGATTCTCAGGAATTACAGCTAATCCGCTACTAGGTATGTTTTCCGATTTTCTCATTGCCCAAGGAGGTACAAGTGTCTTGACGGAAGTTCCCGAAATGTTTGGTGCCGAAACCATTTTGATGAATCGTTGCGAAAACAAAGAGCTATTCAACCAGACCGTTCATTTAATCAACGACTTTAAAGAATACTTTTTATCACATGGTGAACCTGTCGGTGAAAATCCGTCGCCCGGTAATAAAGCCGGAGGTATCTCTACTCTGGAAGAGAAAGCGTTAGGGTGTACACAAAAATGCGGCAAAAGTTATGTGAGTGGAGTATTACCTTATGGCGAACGGCTAAACGTTAAAGGGCTTAACTTGCTTTCGGCTCCGGGAAATGACCTTGTTGCCTCCACTGCCCTAGCCTCTTGTGGCTGCCACATGGTGTTATTCACAACAGGTCGCGGCACTCCGTTTGGTACATACGTGCCAACAATGAAGATATCGACCAACTCCACTCTTGCTAAAAACAAACCCGGATGGATAGACTTTAACGCCGGAGTGATTGTGGAAAATGAGCCTATGGAAAAGACCTGTGAGAGATTTATCGAATATGTCATTCAAGTAGCTAGCGGTGAGCTTGTAAACAATGAAAAGAAAGGCTATAAAGAAATAGCTATCTTCAAAACAGGAGTTACATTGTAACCGAATATATAGGCATATAATCAAGCTATCTAATTGAAAATGAAAAGAAAATAAAAGGATCTTTTTCATAACTCAAAAAAATGATGTAAATTCGCGCCGCTATTACGAGTTAATAGCATATTCAAATCATTTAAAAAATAATTAAAAATGGCAACTAAAATCAGATTGCAAAGAAATGGTCGCAAGAGCTACGCTTTCTACTCCATCGTAATTGCAGACGTAAGAGCACCACGTGATGGTAAATTTATTGAGAAGATTGGTACTTACAATCCTAACACCAATCCAGCCACAGTAGATTTGAAATTTGATCGCGCACTTGACTGGGTGTTGAAAGGTGCACAACCTACCGACACTGTACGTAACATCCTCTCTCGCGAAGGGATTTACATGAAAAAACATCTTTTGGGTGGCGTGAACAAAGGCGCATTTGGCGAAGCAGAAGCAGATGCTAAATTTGAAGCATGGAAAAGCAACAAACAAAGCGGCTTAGCTGCTTTAAAAGCTAAAGAAGATGCTGCTAAGAAAGCTGAAGCAAAAGCTCGTTTAGACGCAGAAAAGAAAATTAATGAAGAAAAAGCTAAAGCATTAGCAGAAAAGAAAGCTGCTGAAGAAGCTGCTAAGGCTCCTGCTGAAGAAGCACCGGTTGAAGAAGCTCCTGCTACTGAGACTCCTGCTACTGAGACTCCTGCTGCTGAATAAACAAGGCGGTTGGCTTTATTTTCTAAAAAATTGGGATGAAAATCCAGAATCCTCTTCGGTAAGCCGAAGGGGATTTTTTTATACACCACTCTTTATGGGTTTCTTGTTTTCACGAGAAAAGACTGAATAAGTTATATTTTTTACGTATGTTTGTAATTGTAGTATCACTAAAAAATATTGCCAATGAAAAAATTAGCTTACTTATTTTCCATTGCCGCCTTCTTAATGGCGTGTACCGGAAATAAAGGTTACACAGTAACCGGAACAGTAGAAGGAGGAAGTGACGGTGACACTGTATACCTGCAAAAAATAGAAGGTCGCCAACTCATTAAGTTAGATTCCGCTGTAATTTCTAAAGGGACTTTCACTTTTAAAGGAAAGCAAGATAGTGTAGACAATCGCTATGTCACCTATAACCCGGCAGGAAAAGAAGGTTTGTTAATGGACTTCTTCCTTGAGAACGGTAAAATTAAAATCAGCCTAACCAAAAACAATGATTCAGCTACCGGAACTCCTAACAACGATGCGTATCAAAAGGTACGCGAACAGGTAAACGAGTTAAGCAGTAAAATGAATACTGCTTATGAATCGATGTCCGACGCTGCACTTACAGATAAGCAAAGGGAAGCGAAATCAGATGAAATGAATGCGTTACAGGAAAAAATGATCAGTGTCATTAAAGATGGTATTGCAAAGAATATTGAAAACCCGGTAGGCGTACATTTACTGAAAAATAATTTCTATTACCTTGAAGTAAAGGACTTGGATCCACTACTCCCGAAGATTCCTTCTCAGTATCAAAAGGATGAAACCATCGTGAAGATCAAAGAGAATGTGGAGAAAATGAAAGCCACAGCCGTGGGTCAAAAATTCACAGATTTCTCAATGTTAACTCCGGAGGGCAAAAGCATTAAATTATCGGATTACGCAGGAAAAGGCAAAATTGTATTGATTGACTTTTGGGCAAGTTGGTGCGGTCCTTGTCGGCAAGAAATGCCAAATTTAGTGAGTGCTTACGCCAAATATAAGAGTAAAGGGCTTGAAATTGTAGGAGTATCACTCGACCAAACTGCCGATGCATGGAAAAGCGGTATCAAGCAATTAAAAATAACCTGGCCGCAAATGTCCGATTTGAAATATTGGAATTGTGAAGGCGCTAAATTGTATGCAGTAAGTAGCATCCCTCACACCGTACTTATTGGTAAAAATGGGACAATACTTGCAAGAGGCTTACATGGAGAAGAACTACAAAAGAAGCTTGCCGAAATCATAAAATAAGCATTATGGTAATCCTGAAAAAATAAAAATCAGCTCAATGATTTGATAGAGCAATCCCCGGATATGTACTCCATATTCGGGGATTCTTGTTTATAGTTCTGATACACAAACATTTCCATCAACAACTCTTACAATATCATCAGCAAGATATACAAGTTTTCCAAAACACGCACATAACACATTGTATATCTTTTGATTAACATATTTTAAAACAGCAAAAGTTATCCAAAAAGAATAACCATGCATCGATATTTCTACCTTTGTAGAAGAAACTTCAATAAGAAATTCTATAAAAGATAAATTAATCATGATACAAACAGTAGTCAAAAGAGACGGACGCATCGTAGGCTTTAATGAAGATAAAATTGTAGCTGCTATTCGCAAGGCAATGCTCCATACCGATAAAGGAGAGGACATGCAACTTATACGCCAGATTACAGACCATATTTTTATTAAAGGCGACGCTCAGATGACAGTGGAAACTATCCAAGACGCGGTAGAATTAGAATTAATGAAAAGTAGCCGCAAAGATGTGGCGCAAAGATATATAGCCTACAGAAATCAACGCAGCATTGCACGAAAAGCAAAAACTCGTGATATGTTTTTGGAAATCATTAATATTAAATCCAACGATATCACTAGGGAAAATGCAAATATGAACGCAGATACGCCCGCTGGAATGATGATGAAGTTTGCTAGCGAGACAACAAAGCCTTTTGTGGATGATTATCTGCTAAGTGATGAAGTATTGGCAGCCGTACAAGATAATTATTTGCACATCCACGATAAAGATTATTATCCAACGAAAAGCTTAACTTGCGTACAGCACCCTCTTGATCGCATCTTAAAATATGGCTTTTCTGCCGGACACGGCGAATCACGACCAGCAAAGCGTATTGAAACCGCCAGTATCCTGGGATGTATATCTTTAGAGACTGCTCAAAATGAGATGCACGGTGGACAAGCCATTCCTGCATTCGATTTTTACCTCGCACCCTATGTGCGGAACAGCTACATAGAAGAAATTAAGAATCTAGAGGAATTGAATGGGAAAGACTATTCCCACCTCTACAATAAAGACCTGACCGATTATCTACAGCAACCCCTAGATGGTTTATCGGACGAGAAACGAATTGTACAGCATGCGGTTAATAAAACCGTATCTCGCGTACATCAGTCTATGGAAGCATTTATCCATAATATGAATACCATCCATTCTCGCGGAGGAAATCAAGTCGTGTTCAGTTCGATAAATTACGGTACAGATACTTCGGCTGAAGGGCGTTGTATTATACGTGAGCTTCTGAAAAGCACTTACCAAGGAGTTGGAAACGGGGAAACAGCTATTTTCCCCATTCAAATATGGAAGAAAAAACGAGGAATAAGCTATTTGCCGGAAGACAGAAACTACGACCTTTATCAATTGGCATGTAAGGTAACGGCAAGACGTTTCTTCCCGAACTTCTTAAATTTGGATGCCACCTTCAATCAAAGCGAGGAGTGGAAAAGTGATGACCCAAAACGCTACGAATATGAAGTGGCGACAATGGGATGCCGTACCCGCGTTTTCGAAAATAAATTTGGTCCCAAAACATCCGTTGGAAGAGGAAACATTTCTTTCTCTACAATCAACATTGTCCGTCTGGCAATAGAATGTATGGATATAAAAGATGATAAATTACGTATATCCAAATTCTTTGCCAAATTAGATTCCATGCTTGAAATAACAGCAAGACAATTGCATGAACGTATGGAATTTCAAAAAACAGCATTTGCCAAACAGTTTCCATTGCTCATGTCTGCATTATGGATCGGTTGTGAAAAGTTAGGTCCTAATGATACTATCGCCTCTGTTATTAATCAAGGGACATTGGGGGTAGGATTTATTGGGTTGGCAGAATGTCTTGTCGCTTTAACCGGAAAACATCATGGAGAGTCGGAAGAAGCTCAGCAATTGGGACTGAGAATCGTGACTTATATGCGTGATCGCGTAAATCAGTTCTCCGAGCAATATCAACATAATTATAGTGTATTAGCCACTCCTGCAGAAGGTTTATCGGGTAAATTCACCCAAGTAGACCGTAAACAATTCGGTATACTCAATGGCATTACGGACCGTGATTATTATACCAACTCCAATCACGTACCGGTATACTACAAATGTAGTGCCCGTCATAAAGCCGAAATAGAAGCTCCCTACCACGATTTAACCCGTGGAGGACATATCTTTTACGTAGAAATGGATGGGGACGCAACTCACAATCCAGAGGTGATAATGAGAGTAGTTGATATGATGGATCAGTATAATATCGGATATGGATCGGTGAATCACAACCGCAATCGTTGTTTGGAATGCGGATACGAAAATTCAACAGCCAATCTGGAAGCTTGCCCTAAATGTGGCAGTACGCATATCGATAAACTACAACGCATAACGGGTTACTTGGTGGGAACCACCGATCGTTGGAACAATGCAAAGTTGGCTGAGTTGAATGATCGTGTCGTACATAACTAAAACGCAAAATGATCTCTATTTTAGACATATTAGAAGATACAACTGTAGACGGTCCCGGTTTCAGGACTGCTGTCTATGCAGCAGGCTGCTCGAATAATTGTCCCGGATGCCATAACCCATCATCGTGGAATATTCACAACGGGCATTGGATGTCTACAGATGATATTTTGGATAAAATTTTGGCTGACTCCTTTGCTGATGTAACATTCAGCGGAGGAGATCCCATGTTTCAACCCGAAGGATTTACCGAACTGGCAAATGCAATCAAGTCGAGTAGTAATAAAAATATCTGGTGTTATACCGGCTATCTATTTGAAAACTTATTGCATAACCCATCACAGAATAAGCTTTTAGAATATATAGACGTGTTGGTAGATGGCAAATTTGAAGAAAAACTGCAAGATGAATCCCTCTATTTTCGCGGAAGTAGCAATCAACGTTTAATAGATGTACCCGCTTCGTTAAAAGCAAGGAGGGCAGTGTTATATGACTATAATCCAATAATTTAAAACCAGTATATCGAAAAAAAGTCTACCTTTGTGACGTTTTTTCCAGGTAAGCTTTAGGATAACACTTTTAAGTATGAACTCACCAAACAATTTGAAAGACATCACCCGCTTCCTCATGGAATATGCCAATCGACTTATGGGATCGGGTGTTCACACTTCACGGGTTATCAGAAATACCCGACGTATAGGAAAATCACTTGACGTAGATGTCAAAATGAGTCTCTTCCAAAAGACGATGGTAATGAGTGTCTGCGATAATACGACGCAGGAAGTCTACAACGAAGTTACCATTATCCCGGTATATCCCATTAGCTTCGAACTGAATGCAGAACTGAGTGCGCTTAGCTGGGATGCATTTGACAGTCACTTATCATTGGAGGAGTTGTGGGAAAAATACCAGCAAATTATATCCCGCCCCAAAATGGATCCGCTATGCACTCTTTTCTTAGTGGGCTTTGCCAATGCCTCATTTTGTGCACTATTTGGAGGTGACTGGACTGCACGAATCATAGTCTTCTCAGCCACCTTGATAGGATTCTATATCCGTCAAGTATTGCAAAAGAAGAAAGTTAATCACTATATCATTTTTGTAATATCTGCATTTATCGCATCTTTAGTTGCATCTTCGGCACTGACACTCAATACCACTGCCGAAATAGCTATAGGAACGAGCGTGCTTTATCTCGTACCCGGAGTGCCTTTACTCAATGGAGTAATCGATGTGGTAGAAGGACATGTCGTCATAGGATGTACCCGTCTCATTCAAGCTTTGCTATTAATACTCTGCATTGCCATAGGTCTTTCATGTACACTAATGTTAATTAGAAACAGCTTATTATGATCATACTCGATATTCTTACCGACGCTATATTTGGAGCTATTGCCGCTATTGGTTTCGGCGCAATCTCCGATCCTCCATTGCGAGCTTTCCCTTCAATAGCCATACTTGGTGGTATTGGACACGCCATACGTTTTTGCTTAATGCACTACCTTGGAGCGGATATTGCTACGGCATCACTTTGTGCTTCATTCTCTATAGGAATGGGGAGTTTGTTCTTAGGCAAACGCATTTACTGCCCCATGACCGTATTATATATTCCGGCTTTACTACCTATGATTCCGGGAATGTTTGCCTACAAAATAGTATTGTCACTAATCATGTTTATGCAAAACATGAAAGTTCCCGAATTACAAGAGAAATACCTTATTGACTTATTTACAAACAGTATTGTGACTTGTAGCGTCATTTTTATGCTGGCAATCGGAGCTACTATTCCTCTATTCTTATTTGTAAACAAAGCATTTTCGATGACCAGGCATAAGAAAGATTCAATAAGTTAAGGATAAAAATATAGAATATGGAAGTTTTTTGGAGAACAATTGCCGAGTACAATGAAGGAACATGGGTTGGACAGTTGATTATAACTGTTATTGGCATTGTATTGACCACACTCCTATATCAGAAGCCCACATTAACAGTAAAGCGTTTGGTAAAAAGTTACATGATATTCTTAAACGGATGGATATCAATTGTATACTACATGATTTACTGCAGCGAAAGAGATTATAATTATATATTGGCTATCTTTTGGGCAGCTATAACGCTAATTTGGTTATGGGATTTGATCACCGGATACACTACCTTTGAACGCTCTCGGAAATATGATAAACTGACCTATGTGCTATATGCAATGCCGTTTCTATATCCTCTGCTATCGTGGGGACGCGGCATGGATTTTCCCATGATGACGACTACTGTGATGCCTTGTTCGGTTGCAGTATTCTCAATTGGTTTACTCTTGGCTTTCTCACGTAAAGTAAACCTCCTTGTGATCTTGTTCCTATGCCATTGGGCGCTTATTTCTTTCTCTAAAGTATATTTATTTAAAATACCCGAAGACCTATTGTTGGCAAGTGCAACCGTACCGGCTATCTATCTGTTCTTTAAAAATTACTTCGACCAAAACCTCCATAAAGAAACCAAACCCAGCGCCAAGTATACCAATTGGATTCTTATTGTTTTGTGCATTGTCATCGGGGTATTTCTAGGAATCACACTTATCAATGAAGTGATTTAATAAGAAACAATCAGTAATAATCTATTTCACAACACATTAACATCAAAATATTAAGACTATATATCCTTGGCGGACACTTTGTGCTCCGCCCTTTTTCTGACATAAAAATGCACATTATCACAACAAAAGTGCAAAAATCATTTCATATTCCAAATTATTACATAACTTTGCGCCGGATTGGTTTGCATGCGTTCCATTTATTACAACGCTGCGATTAAAAGGGAACAGGGTGAAAATCCCCGACAGTCCCGCTGCTGTGAAGCTTTATATCAAACGATTCGATATTACTCTCGCCACTAATGGTAATGCTATTGGGAAGGCAATCGGAACGGAAGCAAAGTCAGAAGACCTGCCATTCATAAATAGCCATTTACCTCGTGGGTTAGGTAATTTGTGTTCAGTAACTTTATAAATTAATTCAGGATTAAGCTCTGTTATAAAGGTGGGAATCTCCTACCAGAGTAATATCTGTGTCCTGTTTATCTAAAGTAGAAAATGATAAAGAAAATTTTAGTAGCAAACCGTGGAGAGATAGCTATACGCATTATGCGTTCCTGTCGTGAAATGGAAATTACTTCCGTCGCTGTCTTTTCTGAAGCTGATCGTACAGCTAAACATGTCTTATATGCAGATGAAGCTTATTGCATTGGCCCTGCCGCCTCGCGTGAGAGTTATTTGAACATAGAAAACATTATCAAAGTCGCAAAAGAGCATCATGTCGATGCAATACATCCGGGATACGGCTTTCTATCGGAAAATGCCGAATTTGCACGCCGCTGTGAAATCGAGAATATTATCTTCATTGGGCCAAAACCTGAAACCATGGATGCCATGGGAGATAAGATATCCGCTCGCATTCGCATGATTGAAGCCGGTGTACCTGTTGTTCCGGGGACTCATGAAGATTTAAAAAGTATTGAAGAAGCACGTAAGCTTTGCAACGAGATAGGTTACCCCGTCATGCTAAAAGCTTCGATGGGTGGTGGAGGAAAAGGTATGCGCCTCATACACAATGAAGATGAAGTGGAAGAAGCCTACACCACAGCCAAAAGTGAATCTTTATCATCTTTTGGTGACGATACCGTATATTTGGAGAAGTTCGTTGAAGAACCTCATCATATTGAATTTCAGATCTTAGGTGACAAGCATGGCAATGTCGTCCATCTTTATGAACGTGAATGCTCAATACAGCGCCGTAATCAAA
Source organism: Bacteroides sp. (assembly GCA_041907545.1). Classification (GTDB taxonomy): domain Bacteria; phylum Bacteroidota; class Bacteroidia; order Bacteroidales; family Bacteroidaceae; genus Bacteroides. The sequence continues at coordinate 67,698 of JAYRGX010000017.1, read as the reverse complement.
AAATACTTGAAGAAAGCCCTTCTCCATTCATTACAGAGGAGATTCGTAAATCGATGGGTGAGAAAGCCATTGCAGCTGCTAAAGCGGTGGGATATATTGGAGCAGGGACTATTGAATTCCTCGTTGACAAGCATTATAATTACTACTTTCTTGAGATGAATACCCGTTTACAAGTAGAACATCCCATCACGGAAGAAGTATTGGGAGTAGACCTTGTAAAAGAGCAGATCAAAGTAGCCGAAGGACATCCGCTGCGTTTTCGACAGGAGGACTTAAAGCAACGCGGACATGCCATTGAGTGTCGTATCTGCGCTGAAGATCCTCAAAACAATTTCATGCCTTCTCCGGGTATTATCAAACAGATAATCGAACCTAACGGAATTGGTGTCCGTATTGACAGCTATGTATATGAAGGCTACGAAATACCCGTATATTACGACCCGATGATTGGCAAACTGATTGTATGGGCGGTAACTCGTGAGTACGCCATCGAACGTATGCGTCGTGTACTTCATGAATACAAAATAACCGGTATCATGACTAATATCAGCTATCTGCGTTGCATTATGGATACTCCCGATTTTATTGAAGGCAAGTATGACACAGGCTTCATCGGTAAAAATGGAGACCATCTGCTCAAAGAAGTTTCATCCACCGACGAGGAAGATGAAAACATTGCAATGATAGCCGCATACATCGACTATCTGATGAACCTTGAAGAAAATGCTTCACCCAACGACACCGATAACCGACCAATCAGTAAATGGCGGGCATTCGGCTTACATAAGGGAGTATTAAGAATTTAAAGCGCTACAATAATGGAAATACATATAGGAAATCGCATAGCAGACATTGAACTGGTCAATAAAGAAGGGAATAATGTTTCTCTCACTATTGATGGTAAACCATTCGATGTCAACATTGTAATAGTAGAAAACGGTGCATGCTCTATCTTGAATGAAGGTAAGAGCTATAATGCAGAATTGCTACGAAATGATAACGGGAAAAAGTATAAAGTAAATACACACTACTCAAGCTTTGATGTTGAAGTGGTTGATACACAAGCCAAATACTTGCGTATGCGCCAAAAGACGGAGGAAAAGCAAGACGATAGCATCACTTCACCAATGCCCGGAAAAGTAGTGAAGATACCTGTATCTGTCGGTCAGGTGATGAAAGCGAATGATACCGTTATCGTCATTGAAGCGATGAAAATGCAGAGCAATTATAAAGTGAAAGGAGACTGTCGGATCAAAGAGATTTTGGTAGCGGAAGGCGACTCTATCACCGCCAATCAACCACTTATTACGGTAGAATCGGAAGAAGATGATTTATAAGCTTTTCTGCGAATAAGCTAGATAAACGGTTGCGTGAATTACAGTGCGAAATATTCCGAACATGCAACCGTAGAAAAGTGTTATATTTATTATTTATGAATTTTAATAAGCCCACTTATTTTGAATTGTGAGCTGCATTATATCAGAAACAAGTATGGAAAAGAATAAAACGTATGCTGAATTCCTCAAACGCGACAAAGCCGCAGAGTTGGGTGGTGGCGTTGATAAAATAGAAACGCAGCACGCCTCAGGCAAAATGACAGCCCGTGAACGAATTGATATGCTATTGGACAAAGGCACATTTGTAGAGCTGGATAAGTTGATGATACACCGTTGCACAAACTACGGAATGGATAAAAACCATATTCCGGGAGACGGCGTTGTGTCAGGATATGGAAAAGTGAATGGACAACAAGTCTTTGTGTATGCTTACGATTTCACTGTATCCGGAGGGTCATTATCAGCGGCCAATGCAAAAAAGATTGTAAAGGTGCAGCAATTGGCTTTAAAGAACGGCGCACCTATTATAGCACTAAATGATTCCGGCGGTGCGCGTATTCAGGAAGGCATTGAAAGTCTGAGCGGATATGCCGATATCTTCTATCAGAATACCATAGCCAGCGGAGTGATTCCGCAAATCTCTGCCATACTCGGCCCGTGTGCAGGAGGTGCTTGCTACTCTCCCGCCCTCACCGACTTCATCTTTATGGTGAAAGATAAAAGCCACATGTTTGTGACAGGGCCCGATGTAGTAAAGACCGTACTTCACGAAGAAGTAAGTAAAGAAGACTTGGGTGGAGCAAAAGTACATAGCACCAAAAGTGGTGTAACACACTTTATGTGTAATAGCGAAGAAGAACTGTTATTAGGCATTCGTGAATTGCTGTCTTTCCTACCCCAAAACAATATGGATGATATTAATCTATCCAATTGCAACGATGATATAAACCGTGAAGACGATTCGTTGGAGAAGATCGTGCCAACCAACCCCAATGAGCCTTATAATATGAAGGATATTATTGAAACAGTGGTGGACAATCATTATTTCTTTGAAGTAATGCAAGGCTTTGCTCAAAACATCATCATAGGTTTTGCACGTTTGGGTGGTCGTCCGGTAGGAATTGTAGCCAATCAGCCGATGTTTCTTGCAGGAGTACTCGATATTGATGCGAGTGATAAAGCAAGTCGCTTTGTCCGCTTCTGCGATTGCTTCAATATTCCATTGATCACATTTGAGGATGTACCCGGATTCTTGCCTGGATATACACAAGAAAATAACGGGATCATTCGTCATGGAGCAAAGATTGTTTATGCGTTTGCAGAGGCTACCGTACCCAAAATTACAGTAATCACCCGCAAAGCTTACGGAGGTGCATATATTGTGATGAATAGCAAGCAGACCGGAGCAGACATGAACTTTGCCTACCCCACTGCTGAAATTGCAGTAATGGGCGCCGACGGTGCGGTAAACATTCTCTTCCGCAAGGCTGACGAAGAACAAAAGACTAAAGAATTAGAAAAATATAAAGAGAAATTTGCGACTCCTTTCCAAGCTGCCGAATTAGGATTCATAGATGAAATCATCCAACCGCGGATGACCCGGAAACGCCTGATTCAAGCTTTGGAAATGACGGAGAATAAAATGCAAAGCAACCCACCCAAAAAGCATGGTAATATGCCTCTATAAAGGCTGATTACTTTCATTCATTTAGACTTTGTTGTTGTATTATATGATCGTAGCCTCGGTGTTGATTCGTTTCACTCCGAGGCTATTTGCTAAAAAAAGGTCGTCTCGTTTATACACTTAAGACGACCTCACACACTATTTACAAATCAAATCAAACTACTTAACAAATCAAATTACTGTTTCTTGCCTTGGTTTGCCACAGCATCCATCAATTTCTTAATCTCTTCAGGATCGCCAAGGAAATAATCTTTGGTGAAATTCAGATCATCATCGAATTCAAAAACATAAGGTACAGCGGTAGGCAGGTTTAAGGACACAATATTCTCATCGGAAATACCCTTGAGATGCTTGATAATACCACGCAAACTATTACCATGGGCAACTACCAGCAACTCATCCGCCTTCTTTAAATTGGGGAATATCACACAATGCCAATAAGGCATGATGCGTTCAATAGTATCCTTCAGAGCCTCGGTGCGTGGCAATTCAGCATCAGGAACTTCTCGATAACGAGCTTCAAAGCGTGGATTACGTTCATCATCCTCAGCCAAAGGATGAGGAGCCACGTCGTAGCTACGGCGCCATACCAATACTTGCTCATCACCATATTTGGCTGCTGTTTCAGCTTTATTCAAACCTTGCAACTGCCCGTAATGCTTCTCATTCAATCGCCATGATTTTTCAACGGGTATCCAATCCAGATCCATATTATCAAGTACCACATTCAATGTCTTTACTGCTCTCTTGAGGTAGGAAGTATAAGCCTTTTCAAAATGAAAGCCATTCTCTCGAAGCAACTTTCCGGCTTTTGTGGCTTCGGCAACACCTTTTTCAGTCAAATCCACATCCGTCCATCCTGTAAAGCGGTTTTCTTTATTCCATGCACTTTCGCCATGGCGAAGTAATACAATCTTTTTCATATCATTTGTTTTATTATAATCGTGTAGATAAAACACTCCTGAATGAAAAGTTGTTCACCACAACTGCCTCTCATTTAGATTACTTAAGAAGGAGTAACAGAATCACAATTAAAGCAAGACAACGGAAGACCGCCGAAAAGATATAAATATCTTTCCGGCGGTCGAAATATTAAAACTGGTAGTAATAATCAATTAAACCAGCGAACGTAGCAAAAGTCTTGACGGTGGGGAAGATCAGGATGCTTTGGGAACATACGGTATGCCACTTTAAAGCTACCTGCATTCTCCAATTTATGCTTCACCTGGAACGTGTACAGGTTCCCTTCTCTCTTAACCAGATCAAATGGCTCTACCGAATAGATGTATTGCTTTCCATCAGCGGCAACAGAGGTCGTTACCAACTCAAGGCCAATTGCATCATCCAAACCTCTTTCATCAATCACATAGGTTATGGTATATTCTTTACCACTATTGAGTACGCCTTTTTTTACGTCTTCTTCCTTGCTAAAAGTTACCACCTCAATGCTATCCCATTTCTCAACCACTTCTTCTTTCCAAGCAGCTATTTCCTTGGCTTTAGCATATCCATTGTCAGTCAGGCTATGGAAACGTTTAGCTTGTTTATTATAGAATTTGGTATAATAATCATCCAACTGACGCTTCATTGTATAGTGAGGTGCAATTTGGGCAATGGAATTCTTAATCGTTCTCACCCACCCTTCGGAGAAACCTTTCTTATTGCGGGCATAGAACAACGGAAGTATTTCAGTTTCAAGAATACTGTAGATCGTTGCGGCATCAAGTTGATCCTGATGCTCCTGGTTTTGGTAAGTAATCTTCTCACTCAAAGCCCAACCGGCACCTTCACGATAACCCTCAAGCCACCAACCGTCTAAGACGGAGAAGTTGAGCACACCATTCATCAAAGCTTTTTCACCGGATGTTCCCGAAGCCTCAAGCGGACGGGTCGGAGTATTTAACCAAATATCCACACCAGTCACCAAACGACGCGCCAATTGCATATCATAATTCTCCAGGAAGATAATCTTGCCAAGGAACTCGGGGCGATGGGAAATTTCTACAATTCGTTTAATAAGTCCCTGTCCTGCTCCATCATGTGGATGCGCTTTTCCTGTGAAGAGGAATTGCACCGGATAGTCGGGATTATTCACGATCTTAGCCAAACGATCCAAATCAGTGAAAAGTAAGTGGGCACGCTTGTAAGTTGCGAAACGACGGCCAAAGCCTATAAGCAAAGCATTCGGATTAATTTTATCCATCAACGAAACAATACGTGAAGGATCACCTTGATTGTTCAACCAAGTCTCGCGGAATTGCTTACGGATATAGTCGACCAGCTTATTCTTCAATCCCATACGGGTCTTCCAGATTTCCTCATCGGGCACATCGTAAATAGCTTCCCATATCTTCGGATTGGACTGATCATAAACAAAGTTCTCGTCAAAGTGAGTGGCATACAAATTCTTCCATTCCGTAGCACTCCACGTCGGGAAGTGAACACCGTTTGTCACATAACCCACATGCAATTCTTCGGGGAAATAGCCTTTCCAGATAGTCGAAAACATCTCTTGTGAAACTTTTCCGTGCAACCAGCTCACCCCGTTCACTTCCTGCGAAGTATTACAAGCAAACACTGACATACAAAAACGCTCCGCCTTATCTCCGGGGTTATTACGTCCCATATCCATAAGATCATCCCAAGTGATGCCCATTTTACCTGGATATCCACCCATATATTTTCCAAACAAACCTTCGTCAAAATAGTCATGCCCGGCAGGAACAGGAGTATGAACGGTATAGAGCGAAGAAGCACGTACCAGCTCAATAGCCTGATCGAATGTCAGCCCTTCAGCTACGTAATCACAAAGACGTTGCACATTGATTAAAGCGGCATGTCCTTCATTACAATGATATATATCCTTCTTGATTCCAAGTTTCTTAAGAGCTAGAATACCACCGATACCCAGCAATATCTCTTGCTTCAAGCGGTTTTCCCAATCTCCGCCATAAAGTTGGTGAGTGATAGGACGATCGAATTCGCTATTCAAATCATTGTCCGTATCAAGTAAATATAAAGATATACGCCCTACATTAACACGCCACAAATATGCGTGTACAAAGTAATCCATATAAGGCACATCAATAACCAATTGGTTACCTTTTTCATCAAACACGCGTTCAATAGGCAACTGACCGAAATTTTGCACCTCATAATTGGCTATTTGCTGACCATCCATGGCCAATGTTTGAGTAAAATAGCCATATCTGTAAAGGAAACCAACGGCACAAAGATTCACATTGCTATCAGAAGCTTCTTTCAGGTAATCGCCGGCAAGAACGCCCAAACCACCTGAATAGATTTTCAATATCTGGTTCAGACCATACTCCATGCTAAAATAAGCCACTGAAGGACGATTTTTATCAGGCTCCACATCCATATACAACCGGAATTTGGAGTAGACATCATTCATTCGCTTCAAGATCACCTTATCCTGTGCAAGCGCTTCAAGTTTTGCATAGCTCATCCGCTCCAATAAGAGCACCGGATTTTGCCCTACTTCCTTCCAGAGAGCCGGATCAAGGCTTTTGAACAATTCAATGGCCTCAAAGTTCCACGACCACCAAATATTTTTCGCCAATTCCGATAGATTCTCCAACTCAGCGGGAATCTGAGAAGTTACATTCACGTCTCTCCAATTCGGAGCGTTCACATTACTAACTTTAATCTTCATTGTATGATTAATTAATTAATAAAAATTCTTTTATTTCAGGTTCACATTACCGGCGCTCCTCAGCCCGACGTAATGCAAAATCATAAGCTTCATAATAATAAGAGATGAAATGCTTCCAAAGAGCTTTCTCTGCTATTTCCACAGCACTTTTACAAGTACGATCCACCTCCTCACCGGTCATTTTTGAAAAGAGAACCACGGTCTCTTTTATTTCTTCCGCCACATTATAATAATTGGTGTCGGTGCGGTGAATCACCTCTACTCCATGTTCAATACCATTATACTTACCAAGACTGTTGACCCAAAGTCCAAATCCGGCTAAATCGGTAGTAACGGTAGGAACGGCAAAAGCAATACTTTCCAAAGGAGTGTATCCCCAAGGTTCGTAATAAGAAGGATAAATGCTCATATCCTGTCCTAAGAGAAGATCATAATATTGTTTATCGAATATACCATCTTTACCGTCAAGATAACATGGAACAAATATCAATTTTACTTTATCCTCTTTGCTGTTCGCAATACCCAGGCTATTGATCAATCCCAATACCCGATCATTATTTGCATCATTCAGCCAATGCGTGAGGTATGGCATATCGAGCGGTGTATCATAATGCTCACGGCTCTTCAACCGATCGTGCAGATCCTTACGGGGTTCCTTCATCCATGCAGGGACATTGATAAAGGCCAGCACATTCCGTGTCAGCGTTTCGTCATTATTCAACTGCTGTAGAGATTCTATAAAGACATCAATACCTTTATTCTTAAACTCATACCGTCCACTGGTTCCCAATATCAATGTATTGTCATCCAAATCGGTACCCAACAAACTATTTGCAACCCGCAGCATCGCAGCGCGTGCGCGCTTACGTTTACCGGCAAAGGTAGAACCTTTGGGCACAAAGTCATCTTCAAAGCCGTTCATCAACACCACATCGGCCGGCTTTTCAAGTAATTGCTTACATTCGGTATCGGTAATTTCGCTTACGGTAGTAAAGCAATCGACATTATGCGCCGTCTGCTTTTCAATAGAATGCTTGGACTGCATATTCAACTCTCCCGCCATCTGATCGCCGTTGTATGCAAACAGATAATCGTAAAGAGGTTTATTGTTTCCGGCTATGGAACGCCCTATGGAAGTGGCATGTGTAGTGAAAATCGTTGCGATTTCGGGGACGGCACTCTGCACATAAAGTGCTCCCATACCTGTCATCCACTCGTGCGCTTGATAAATCACCTTATCCGTAGCAGTCAGATTATAGCGGTAGTAACTTTCCACCACCTTACCGGCTGCATACGAAAACATGGAAGCTTCATCATAATCGCCATAGGCATGCAATGAATCAACTTGATAACGATTCCACATCTCGGTATATATATCATTTTTAATTGCAAAGAAGGGTTGAAAATCAACCAGAAAGACTATCGGACTACCCGGTATATTCCACCGTCCTATCCTTATCTTCAGCTTATCTTCTTTTGCAGCATACAGCTTCCATTCCGCACACAAAGTTTCAGACTCTATGAATAAGTTGTTATCTTTTCCATCCCACAAATCGGGACCTATAAAAAACAATCTATCACGAAATTTATCCTGTAAAGTGTTCGCCCTTGTAGACAACACCGTATATATTCCCCCTACCTTATTACATACTTCCCAACTTGCTTCGAAGATGTAATCGGGAGTTAACATTTGTTCAGCCATACTCTGTCAGTCACAACTATCTAATACCATTTACAAAAGTAACATTATTCTTTGAAAAATAAACTTCATACAAAAGATTCTGATAATATATTTAAAAACAATCGTTTGCATTAAAAGTTCCGGCACAGCTCTTCCAGAAAGCGAGCATCGGTGTCATTAAAGGTGTCCAGTTGCTCGCTATCTACATCGAGCACGCCCCACACCTTGTTTTCATGATCAATAAGCGGAACTACAATTTCGGAGCGGGACAATGAGCTGCATGCGATATGACCGGGAAAAGCATCTACATCCGGCACTACAATTGTCCGTCCCTCACTCCAAGCCGTACCACATACTCCTTTACCCTTTCTGATTCGCGTGCAGGCTATAGGTCCTTGAAAAGGCCCCAACACCAGCTCTTCGCCGTCAACCAGGTAGAAACCAACCCAAAAGAAGTTGAAAGTCTCTTTCAGTGCCGCCGACACATTAGCCAGATTGGCGACTAAATTACTCTCTCCCTCTATCAAACCCTTTATTTGTTTCAGCAACATTTCATACTTCTCTTCTTTGCTGCCATCACTGATGTATAAATCTTCTGCCATAATCAATTCTATTTTAATACTTATTCATTTTCATTGAAATCAAGAGCACAAAGATAATTCTTAGAAAATATACCCTATAATATAAAGTAACAATATCAGTTGAAAATATATTTTTATATTTGTGCATCCGATATTCAATAAATGAAAAATATGAAAATCATAAATACGGGAATAGCAGCTTTCGGTATGTCAGGACAAGTCTTTCATGCGCCTTTTATCAGTACCGACTCCCATTTCAAGCTATCTAAAATAGTAGAAAGAAGCAAAGAACTATCCAAAGTCCACTACCCCGATGCCACCATAGTACGTAGCTACGAAGAGATGTTGAACGATACGGATCTGGAATTAATTGTTGTCAACACTCCGGACAGTACTCATTACGAATACACCCGCATGGCTTTGGAAGCAGGTAAGAATGTAATAGTAGAGAAACCTTTCACCACCACCATAGCACAAGGTGAAGAACTGATAGCTCTCGCAAAAAAGAAGGGATTGATGTTGAGCGTGTATCAGAATCGTCGGTGGGATGCAGACTTCCAGACCGCGCAATCCATCATAAACCAACAATTACTGGGACGTTTAGTCGAGTTCGAATCAACCTTTGCCCGCTATCGTAACTTCATAAAACCGGATACTTGGAAAGAGACGGGCATGTTCGGAGGAGGGCTTACTTATAATTTAGGCTCACATCTCATCGATCAGGCCATCCAACTGTTTGGTATGCCCAAAGCCATCTATGCCAATATAGGCACTATACGCACCAATGGAAAGGTAGACGATTACTTCCTGATTAATTTTATTGAACCGGCATCCACACCCGAACTGAAAGTCACATTAAAAGCCAGCTACCTGATGCGTGAGGCGGAACCGCGGTTCACCCTGCACGGCACATTGGGATCTTACATAAAGTATGGAGTAGATAAACAAGAAGCCGCTCTATTGGCAGGCGAAATGCCCAATCAGCCTCATTGGGGAGAAGAGAGTCCCGAAGAATGGGGCTTGCTACATACTGAACTGGATGGAAAAGAAATTTGCGAGAAATATCCAAGCATTCCCGGTCATTACGCTGGTTTCTATGAGAACATCTACGAACACTTACGCTTAAACAAACCCTTGAAGACTGATGCCAAAGGCGTTTTAGATGTTATCAAAGTCATAGAAGCTTGTTACGAGAGTCAGGATAAGAGGCAGGTTATATCTTTATGAGTATTTTCTTCTAGTTTCGTAAAAGAGTATAGTTATCTAAGAGCACATTGAATTCTCCTTTAATATTTAATAAAGTATCAGCTTTTTCTGTAGGAATTTTTACTTTCAATTCTATTTCGCCTTTTAGGCTTAAGCATAAAGAGGACAGCAGAGTGCAAATAATCAAACTTACACTCTGCTATGTCTATATGCACAAAAAGTATTAATAGACTCTATTCAGATTCAACACTTTTTCAGATGCATTCTCACCACCAGTCCCCTGCACCAGTTTTATATAACTACTATTAGATTCAACTAATAGCCATTGCCCTTCTATATCACCACCATTAGTAATGCTCAACAACTTTTCATTAATGGAAAAGCTAAAGTTAGACTCATACAGATTTTCGGGAGTTGTCCGAGGTGTAACAGTCGTTTTACCTTCTGTTTCGGAATAGAAAATAACACCAATATCGTATAGGTTTTCAGACACCTTACCATTCGTCATATACGATTTATAAAAAGTTCCGGTCCAGAGAGTTTGCTTTAATCCCGCCCCGCTAAAATTTATACCATCCTTATCATCGTCTCCACAATTAAAAAATAGCAGACAGAGAGAGACAACCAATATTAATTGAACTACTTTCATAATAATAAAATTTATAATTTGAAATGATTAAAATTGAATTTCCTGAACCTGTAAATAATCATAGAAGTTAATATGGAAATAATCTTTACCATATCAATCTGTTGATTTTTATTGCAAAGCTATTTACTATTATCAGTCAAATCAACAAGCAGTTACCGTGATGTTACTTTTTCCTCTTTAAGAAAACGATAAGTCACTGCGAATGAATAAATTAAAAAAGATAAGATGTTGCTATAATATTACTTTTTGCGGGTATACATTACGAAAGAGGTACTTCTTTTTCGAAAAAGCTCTTAATATTTCCTGTTGAAGGAATACCCAATTTCTTGCGAATCACGTTCCGCTTAGATTGCACGGTGCTAACACTCATTTCCATTATGATGCTAATTTCTTCGCGACTAAAATCGGCATAAGTCAGACAACAAATACGAAATTCAACTTCACTTAAATCGCAAAACTTCTCCCTTAAGCGTTCAAAGAAGCCATCTTGCAAATCATTTAATGTTGCATAAAGAACATTCCAGTTGAGCCCTTCTTTACCATAAACAATCTCATTAAACTTTTTCAAAAGCCTATTTGATTTCTCATCTTCTTTGGGAATATAACTACTCAATATAGCCGTCTTCTTCACAATATCAAATTGGCGAAGCAATGCACTGCGCAATGAATGCTCTTTTTCATTGAAAGTTTTCGCCATTTCCATAAGACGGTATATATTTTGTTCTGCTTGCAGTTCATGACGCTTACTTATTGTATATCTCCTATAATAGTAAAGCCCGATAAGCACTAGACATAGAACAGCAACAGTAGAGTATAGCTGAGTCTTTTGTTTTTCAAATGCTAAAGAAATATTTTCTTTTTGGAGTTGTTCCAATTTATATTTCTTCTCTATACTAAGTAATGCAGCATCTTGTGTTTGTCCGAAGATAGAATCGACATAGTCGGTATACAGTTTATAGTTACTTAAAGCACCTTTATAGTCATGCTTCCTCTCTTTAAGAGAAGTAGAGACATAATAAAAGTTAGCCATTAAATACAAATTCTTTCTATCTTGTAAATGTGATACAGACTGACGAAGATACCATTCGGCAGAATCTGTTTGGGCTTCCATACTATAAATATCCGCCAATTTAAAACAGATATAAGCATATTGATCAGTATCGGCATAATGCAATGCTTCAAAAAAAACACTTTTTTGCTAATGCATTATCACATACTGCTTCTTTATAAAGTATGCCTATATTTCGCTTAACACCGGCTATATTTGCAGAGTCCCCCAAATTTTGTGCCATGTGTAACGCTTTATTAAAAAAGAGTAGAGCACTGTCTGGAATCTCTTTAACCAGATAACTATCTCCAACAGATTGGTATGAAATCATTTCGTTTTTTCGATTTCCAGCCTGATGAAAATAATCCACCGCATGTAGGAAATGAGGTAAAGCTTGGGCAGACAACATTTGCCTTGATAACGCTTCGCCCATGGCACTCTGGATTAGACCTTTCAAATTTGTATTAGAAATATCAGTTGCATATTTTTCAGCTTCCACGTATTGAGTCATAGCACCTTTATCGTCTTTTTGCTCGAATCTGACCCGCCCGCAATAATAGGCTGCCATAGCAGCATGGGGCAGATCATTTTTTTCGGTATAATAGTGCTTGGTAGCGAAAATTGCAGTATCACCGGTAATATCCCGATAACTCTTATCTTTAGCTTGTAGCATAAGCAACATATAGCGATGATATCGCACGTCGTTGAGGGCTAAAGGTTTTGCAATAGAGTCCAATAAGGTTAGCACACTATCGGGGTAAGTTTCCACTATCTTCTCAGCATTGAACATAATCTTATCAGCCATTCCTCCCTGGTTGTCGCAAGAAATAAATAAGGGAATTATCATCAGGAATAGTATAATAGTATATCTTTCAACGTATTTCATGTTTATCGTGTAATTATAGTAGTACAAATATATACAAAACTTTTTATTCACATGCGCTTTAATTTTATTCTCCCTTTCATTCCTGATCACAACACATTATCTAGCAACCGCCACTTTTATAACTTGAACTCAAGCAATACTAAATATAGTTTTCTATCATTTTTACCCTCGTGCTCTAATAAATCTCTGTATCCCTTTATTCATAGGAGATATAGGCATGATACTGGCAGTGGGAGGAGTATGAGGGTAAGCCTTATGCTCTCATACTCCGTTTAGGTAGCATACTCGTAATTATTTCATAATAAAACAATTAAGCATATTTTCTCATTCTATATGTATCAGTCATATTGCCGTGATTTTTGCCAACAGTGTGCTTATTACCAATAACTGACCATCACTTTATGTCAGACACATGGTTCGTTTGATTCAAACAAATGGTCTGTTGGAGGTCAACAAACTATCAGTTGGAAGAGAAGAAAGACAATTATTCGTGCCACTAGGCTGGCAAAACAATGCCTGTATAGTGGCACAAGATTGCCAATATGAAGGCATGGTTGTGCCAAGCGCTTGGCATAGCTGTAAATAAGGAGTGTTATTGCAGGTACATGTAGCTTCCTGATTTAGATTGAAAGAAAGAAATATCCAATTAAAATAAAAGTACGATATATTAAGAGAAGAGGAAACACCCTTTTATTTCAATGCACTAAATTTAAAGAACCTCTAAGTTCTTATTATTATTGATTTAATGAACAGGATAATAAAAAAAGCCGTACATTTGCAAATACTACATAGCACAAATATATTTTACAACGATTATATTCTTAATGATTTATGAAAAAACTCGTTTATACAAAAATGAATAAAGCGATATTTATTGGCATATTAGTATTACTCCTCACAGGATGTGCCAGCAATACTATGATAATTGATAACCAAATAAAAGAGAGCATCTCACCCATCGGACTTTTTGTCTGTGCTTCCACTCAAATTCTGGATGACAAGAATACTGCACATAGAGATTTTGTCATACAAAACTCATTTGATACTTTCGAAAGCCTCTTAGGAGAGAAATACAAAATAGTAAACTTGAACAATCTTGTTCAATACAAGAAAGCATTTAAAAAGCCATTTGGAGGCTTCTATATAAATGATAAGATGATTGGCGAATGCGCTAAAGAAAATAATTGCAAAACATATCTGATTGTATACTATGCCGAGACAGAAACAAATTTCAGTTTCATATTACCAGCTCCAGGTCTTAACAAATCATTCTTGATCACAGCTATTGGATCTCCTCAAAAAAACAGTAGAGGTTTTGTGATGCACTCAAACTGCAGTTTATATGGTTGGCTAGTCAACACGGAAAAGAATAAGATAATCAAGCGTAGCCATTCTGCCCTTGAGCCTTATAAGAGCTACATTAAAAATAACTCCGGAGGGTCTGATGCAACGAATTATGCTTTATTTTTATCTCAGATAACAAAAAACATGTTCTCCGGACTTAACTAACGTCCATTATCTGATCAGATTTTGAACAGTATGGATTAAAACTATTAGAGCAATATAAAAATGATAGAAAGTATGGATAAAAAACTAGCTTGGGGATTGATAGCTATTGGAGCATCAATTATTTTGAAATATGTATCAGAGTATGTGCCCGAAGCCATGAACTCTATTGATCTTATTCGTGGCATACTCATTGGATTTGGCTTGGCACTGATTATCCGGGTAGCGATAAAGAAAAGAAAAAAGAATTCTATTGACAACAAAACGATTTCATAACCATCTCTTTTATAAAATATATATACCTCGATAAAGGCACTTTACTTCATAAGAAAAGTATCTTTATTTCACAATATTAGTGCTAATATCGTTTACTATTTATAGTAGAATTTATCAAAGTCTATATTTACCTCTTGGGGTTTTATGACAAATACTGAATCGTCGATAAATCCAACAGAATATTTAAGATGTTTGTCCGTCAGCGAATAGACAACCTTAAACAATTCTTTTGGAACATATTTATCAAAATCTTTCCCACCACAAATAATAAGCAAGCTATCAGTCTGGCTGTCTTTCCTTATTTTTTCCTCCCAAATCTTCCATATTCCCCTATTCTGTTTTGGAGTTTGCGGCAGTGCGTTGTGATAGCGGAATGTGTTTTCCAATAGAATTTTGTCATAAGCAAAATCTTCGGCATTAGCCATGTGCCCTTTATCATATCCACTATGTGCATATTTAAAGTGCGGATATTTGCCTTTAAAACTCATACCCTTTCTCGATTCATCACCACCACCTTTATAAAGTTTATATACCACAAATAAAGGTGCTTTTACTTCATAAGAGTAATAGCTTCTGTAGCACTTTTCCTTTATTACTAAATCAACATTCTGGGCATAAGATTGTGCTGTGCACAACAACAACCCGATAATGATTAGTCTTAACGCATTCATACCAATTTCTATTATTTTCTGAAACAAGAAATGTGACTGTAATCTATTGAATAATCGTTATTTTGAAGAAGAATAGTATAACAATGGGTAACGACGTAGAAACGAACGACTTTAGTCTATTCTACTTTTCCATTGCTTCAAACAACTTTATCACAAAGATAAATCATTTTGTTTATTTATATGGTAATGCGAATTTATTTGATCTATTTTATTTTGAATTTGGTTCAGACGCTCAGACAGATTGCCTTTAACTTCTATCATTTCTATATCAAAATCACTGATAAGATCGCGAAGAATATCGTCTACCTGACACCTGAGTTCCGGCAATTCGGATACAGAACACGAAATTATATCAAGTTCTTCAATAGGAACGAATATGAGAAGGTCAATTTCCTCCATTATATTTTGAACCTTACCAAATATTGATTGAAGATTTAGCGTATCATCAGTGGCTTGAATGTATGCTAACAAATCAACAGGGCATCTGTCAAAAATAGCATTATTATCACTTTTCGCTATTTGCTTTATGGAGTATTCGAGTTGCGCCAGATAATCGTCGGCGGTAGGTGTTTCGGGAAAGATGTATCCTACTTCTTCCAACTCAAAATAAGGTTCGGTGTAATATTCGTAGTCAGAAAAAAGCTCCTGCAATTTTTCAGCTAATGTAGTTTTTCCAACCCTGTGGGTGCCTGTAATAGCTATTCTCATGTATGCAAAGATAAGAATAGCAGGGCAATGCAGATATACAGGTAAAAATATTTTTTTAATAATAACAATTTATTCTTTACGACTATGCAAGATGAAGATGATTTGAGGGGCTTGGATAAGCTGATAGACTTTATGCGCTCTCTCTATTTTATTTGTAGTGATAAATGTGTATTGGTTCTGCTACGAGGCAATGCACGAATGGGGACGATATTGCATAAATGATTAAACAACGGGTAAATCACTTGCATTTTAATCATTTATTCATATATTTGAGTAACTAATACTCCGCTTATATGATAGATCATCGCATATCTTTTATCCATAATGATACAGAGTATTCATTTATTAAGCCAATGAACTCCAGGTTATCAGGGTATTCTCTTGTGAAAGCTTGCCGGGAAGAGGTTCGCATTTACATGGCGAAAAATGGCATGAAAGGTGATTATATTCTTACCGGCATGGCAGAGGTATGATATAGTCTTTAATCCATGCTGGTAGCTAAAATGAGCATTCTTTTAATTTTCATCATACATTTTAGTTAAACGATATATTAATTTAATTAAATAGTTAACAACTTCATGAGTAATACTAAACCTTGTTATAAATCAATGTGATCTGCTGAAATAATTTGCAATAGCATTATATATCAGTATATTTGTATCACTTTTCATAGATTTATAATTTAAGATTAACTAATAGAATAAAGGCTGCTCGTGATGAGTAGCCTTTTTATTTATGCTTATATAATAAACTAAATAGATAAGATTAACTTGTAATCTCTCAGCATTCCAATATGATCCGTAATCAACAAGATAGAAATGATATCGCATAAAAAAAGCAGTCACAACTTAATGTAACTGCTGAATAATGAAATGGAGAGCGGCAAACGAGGCTCGAACTCGCGACCCTCAGCTTGGGAAGCTGATGCTCTACCAACTGAGCTACTGCCGCACTTCTTACAAAAACGTTGCAAAGGTAAAAGAACTTTTTTTATATTCAAAATAATCACGTAATTTTGCTTGCTGCAAAGTGTAAAAAGCCGAAAACTCCTTCTACAAAGGCATGACAGGGGAAAATGGCATTATTTTGATACTCACAAAGATGAAAAAGATTATCCTTATCACAGGAGGTACCCGCTCGGGTAAAAGTACTCATGCAGAGAAGTTGGCACTGTCACTCTCCCCCAACCCTGTATATCTGGCCACGGCACGAATCTGGGATGAGGAGTTTCGGGAACGTGTCATAAAGCACCAACAACGGAGAGGCGAAGAATGGACGAATATAGAGGAAGAAAAAGCACTCAGTAAGCATTCATTAAAAGGCAGAACCGTGGTGATTGACTGTGTGACGTTATGGTGCACAAATTACTTCTTCGATTCGAATGCCAATGTTGATGAAACGCTGACTGCTGTTAAGGAGGAATTCGAACGCTTCACCTCACAAGAGGCTACCTTCATTTTTGTGACAAATGAAATCGGCATGTGCGGCATATCCGAAAATGAACTGCAAAGGAAGTTCACCGATATGCAAGGTTGGCTAAACCAATACATAGCTCAAAAGGCTGATGAAGTGATACTTATGGTTTCGGGAATACCGGTAAAAATAAAATAAACAATTGATTCACAACACAATGAAAACATTTCATATTGCACGTCCGGATGAAGCCATTCGGGATCTTTTAATAGATAAGATCAATAATCTGACCAAGCCTAAAGGTTCGTTGGGTATGCTCGAAGAGCTAGCTTTACAGATTGGCTGGATACAGCAAACTTTATCGCCTTCACTTCAACAACCTCAGAATATTATATTTGCCGCCGATCATGGCATAGTGGAAGAAGGAGTAAGTCTTTCCCCAAAGGAAATAACCTGGCAGCAGATCAGCAACTTCCTACATGGAGGGGCCGGAGTAAACTTTCTTTGTCGTCAGCATGGTTTTAAACTAAAAATAGTGGATGCAGGAGTGGATTATGATTTACCCTACGAGAAAGGTATTATCAACATGAAAGTGCGTAGGGGTACTCGCAACTACTTACACGAAGCAGCCATGACGGAAGAAGAGATGAATCTTTGTATGGAACGTGGTGCGGCAGTCGTACGTCAATGTCACGAAGAAGGTACAAATGTGATCAGTTTCGGAGAAATGGGAATAGGTAACACTTCAGCCTCATCGGTATGGACGAGCTTGTTCACCGGACTGCCATTGGACAAATGTGTGGGTGCAGGAAGCGGATTGGACAACAAGGGTATCCGACATAAATATGAGATATTAAAGCAATCGATTGAGAATTATAAAGGCGATAATTCGGCTCATGATATCATTCGCTACTTTGGCGGATTGGAAATGGTTATGGCAATAGGCGGAATGTTGCAGGCGGCAGAACTGAAAATGGTTATCCTTGTGGATGGCTTCATTATGACAAGTTGCCTGCTTGCTGCAAGCAAATTGTACCCGGAAGTTATGGATTATGCTATATATGGGCATTGTGGAGATGAAAGTGGGCATAAGTTATTGTTGGACAGCATGGGTGCAAAAACTGTGTTAAACTTGAGCTTACGACTTGGAGAAGGGACGGGAGCTATTTGCGCCTACCCTATTATTCAATCGGCTGTGAGGATGATTAATGAAATGGATAACTTTGCTCATGCTTCCATCACGAAATATTTTTAAACTAACGCTTATCATCAGATGAAGTTACTTGCGGCATTGATTTTCTTTACGCGGCTTCCTTTTTGGCGGATTTGTCAGGTACCAGGAGACTATTTTAAACGGATTGTCCCCTATTGGCCTCTTGCGGGATGGCTCACAGGAGGAATTATGGCTGGGGTTCTTTGGCTCACGGCTCAGTTTCTACCCTTACCATTGGCATGGACATTAGCAGTCTTTTCACGTCTGTTCGTCACCGGATGCTTGCACGAAGACGGTTTAGCCGATTGCTTCGATGCTTTTGGTGGAGGAACAACTCGCGAACGTACACTTGCCATAATGAAAGATTCGCACATTGGCAGTTATGGAGTAATCGGTCTAATCGGCTATTTTGCGATGTTATGGATGCTTATTCCACTATTGCCTCTACATTTGGCATGTATAGTAGTGTTCTGCGGTGATTGTTGGAGTAAGTTTTGTGCCTCTCATTTGATCAATGTGCTCCCTTATGCTCGCAAAGAGGAAGAGAGCAAGGCTAAGGTGGTGTACGAACGAATGACGGCAAAAGAGTTGATCATCGATTTAGGATGCGGCATTTTACCTGCTGCGCTATTCCTCCCTTTGCCACTGTGGATTGCCTGCTTAATGCCGATACTGACATTCTTTGGATTATATCGGTTGATTAAGCGAAGAATACAAGGCTATACCGGCGACTGTTGTGGAGCCACATTCTTACTTTGTGAGTTGTCTTTTTATCTCGCAGCAGTTATTATATATCTTAATTATATGCAATAAGTAAGTGAAGCAGCATTATTGATTTTGCGAATTGTATTTTTATCAAGTGCAATTATTATATACAATAAGTGAGTGAAGGCAACCTATACACTATGAGTTTTCTTTTCATGAACGGCAGTTATTATATATCTTTAATTATATGCAATAAGTGAGTGAAGGCACATCTTTACTTCGCGAACAGTCTCTTTATTGAGCAGCATTATTATCAATTTCAATTATATGCAATAAGTAAATGGAAATTATTCTGATCAGACATACATCGGTAGACGTACCTCAAGGGGTATGCTACGGACAAACGGATGTGCCGTTGCGTGATACCTTCGAACAGGAAGCTGCGGTAACAGCCGAAAACTTAAAGTTACACATTGGAGAACACCAACAGGTCGATCGTTTCTATACAAGTCCTTTAACGCGGTGCGTACGACTGGCTTCGTATTGTGGTCACCCCGATGCTACGCGTGACGAACGTATCATGGAGATCAATTTTGGAGAATGGGAAATGCAGCCTTATGAAGCAATAAAAGATCCGAGAATTGAAGAGTGGTACGCCGATTATATCAATGTCCCCGCTACGGGAGGAGAATCTTTTATGATGCAGTTCAAACGGGTCAGTGAGTTTCTTGATGAACTGAGAAAGAAAGAATATAACCGTGTAGTGATCTTTGCACATGGTGGGGTGCTAATCTGCGCACAACTATATGCGGGTCTTATCAAACCCGAGGAAGCATTCAGCGCATTAACTCCATACGGTGGAATAATTAAGATACAATTGGGCTAAATCTGATGGCAACGACATAGAGGCCCTATTATAACATTATAATCCCCGTGAGAGTAAGGCGGTGATAAACATAATCGCCACAATCATGATATCTTCGGAACGATGATTGATGTGAGTGGCAAATTTCATATCTTCGGTGACCAAAGGGCGTTCATTCCGCCCGATATAAGGTTTCCAGACCAACTTACCGAAATAGTTATGCGGGCCACCGAAGCGACATCCCAACATGCCTGCTAATGCGGCTTCGGGATATCCGGAATTCGGACTGGCATGTTCTTTTCCATATTCGCTCACAAAGCTGAGTAGTTCCATAAACCCGGGTCTCTTTTTGGGTAAGCCTTTACCGGAGTTTATAGCGGTTGGATCGACTGAAGTGGAGTCAATAGTCGGATTGCTAACGGGTATTCTTTTCAATTTCCGGTAAAGACCCGAAGAATAGGATAGAATCATCAGAAAGGCTGTCAACCGGGCAGGGATATAATTTGCCACATCATCCAGTTTGGCTGCAAAGCGACCGAACTCACCGTAACGTTCATTCTTATACCCTATCATCGAATCAAGCGTATTTACCATCTTATAGGCCAACATTCCGGGTATGCCGAGAATAAGATACCAGAAAAGAGGAGCAATAACTCCATCACTCAAGTTCTCAGCCAATGTTTCAAGAGCAGCCGTACGGACTTCCTGCGCAGAAAGTTCCGAAGTATCGCGTCCGACAATACGAGCCACTTGCTTCCGACCTTCTTCCAATGAATTATCCAAAGCTTCAAACACCATGCGCACCTCGCGTATCAGAGTGGTTCCGGCGAGACAGAAGAATATCATGACAATTTGTACGCCAAGCAGAAATTCGGGTGAAACGACTTTAGCCCAATGTAAGGCCAACGCGGTAAGCAAATATGTACCCAGTATCAGACCGGAGGCCATTACCGTTCCTTTAAAAAAACGGGCTTCCCCCTTATTCAACCGATGTTCAAAGAAA
Source organism: Bacteroides sp. (assembly GCA_041907545.1). Classification (GTDB taxonomy): domain Bacteria; phylum Bacteroidota; class Bacteroidia; order Bacteroidales; family Bacteroidaceae; genus Bacteroides. Next base: position 46,590 of record JAYRGX010000017.1, on the reverse strand, counting down.
GCAATCGATTTACCAAATGCCACTACAGGATGAGGTAACCAGGCAGGGTCACCCAACCAACGATCGAACAGCCATGCTGCAAGCAAAGGCAGATTAGCACTAAAAGCTATTCCTATGACAATTAAGACTTGTTCCATTATTGCAAAAATAAATAAACCCCACGAGTTTACAATGAATCCTGTTTAAACATTATTGATCCATTCCTCAATGGCACTCACCAAAGCATCATTTTCTTCGGAAGTTTGAGGTGAAATACGGAAAAAGTGTTCATCCAGTCCTTCAAAGTTGGAAGCATCACGAATCAATATGCCGTGCTTCTTTACGAGGTATTCTTTTAATGCGGAGGCTTTGCCATAACGAAGACGAACCAGAAAAAAGTGTGTATGCGTATCCCATACTTCCAAACCATGCAAGCGCTTTAATGCGGACTGCAAACGGGCGGTCTCTTCCAAATATTCAGCTACATTGAATGGGTATTGACTTGAATACCCCGACGGGCTCGACTTAATGAGGTATAGTCCGGCTTCAATAGCTATTCTATTGACAGACCAAGGCATGCGGTTTGTCCGTAAACGGTTCAGCAGACCTTCATCTCCAGTGACATATCCTAAACGTAACCCCGGTATGGCATAGTTTTTGGTCATGGAATGCAGGAGCAAAACATTGGGATAAGAAGCCGCTTCGGCAGCAGTAAACAGGGGTCTGAGCGTAAAACACTCGTACGACTGATCCATCACGAAGCAGACTTCGGGGTAAGCTGTAATCAAGTCGATAAGTTCCTGCTTATCGTAAACGGTTCCCGTGGGATTGTTCGGATTGCAAAGCCACAGCATTCTTACCTCATCCGGCAAAACTATATTGTCCGAACTTTTACCGGGACAAGCCGGCAAGCGATAGATGGAACTTACCCGATGGGCATGCATACGGCACGCATCGGAATATTCACTGAATGTAGGTTGCAAAATTGCAGAGTTCGTCCCTCTGAAAGTCTGGGCAATAAGATAAATCGCTTCGGTAGCACCGTTTGTCACGCATACGGAACTCGATGGCAGACCGAGCTTCTTTGCCAGACAGGCTTCCAAGCTATATGGCTCCGGCTCGGGATAAGAAGAAAGAATATCCGATGTTTTCCCTAGTCTGCCGGAAGATGCTATACATCCAGCCAAATGAGTCTTCAGTCCCGATAGATCAATGCTTCGGGAGATATTCGAACTGAAATCGATATTGATCGCACTTCCATACTTATACGAATCGTCTCCGTGTCCCTCAATCATTCTCCTTCAGTATTTTATAGACAAGAGACATATCCACATGACTACGCACGTGATCGGCCAACTTATTATATTGTTCTTCTTTAAATGCTTTATAGTCGAAATCCATCCGCTCCGTCAATTTATCGGCAAAAGGTTGCAACAGGAAATTGATGAATGATGGATTATCGAGAATACCATGGACGTATGTTCCCATACAGGTATGATCGACAAAATAACCGTCGGAGCGCCCGTCTTCCAATAGATTCAACGGAGAAGGAAGAGCGTCTTTAACGGGATTCGTACTGCCCATGTGTATTTCGTACCCTTCACAACAATCGGACGCTTCCCTATTAAAAGCTGCCGCACCGTTTACGGTATTGCCCGGTTCATCCTTTCGGAAATGAAAGCGTACTTGTTTAGTCACTTTCTCGCCCATCATGCGGGTAGTCACCGGTAATAAACCCAAACCCGGTAAGAATTCAATATCCCCTTCCACACGATCGGGGTCGAGTATTTCCATTCCCATCATCTGATATCCCCCGCAGATTCCCATCACAGTCGTTCCTTCGCGGTGTGCACGGACTATTGCCTGAGCCACTCCATTACGGCGCAATTCATGCAAATCAGCAATTGTACTTTTCGATCCCGGAAGTAATATGATATCGGCTTTAGCAAGTTCATCCACATTATTGGTATAGAACAAATGAACACGCGGATCATGCTCCAACACATTAAAGTCGGTAAAATTGCTCAAATGGCGCAACAATACCACAGCTACATTGATTTTTCCACGTTCGGCATGTATGGATTTTGTACTCAATGCCACCGAGTCTTCCTCTTCAATAAAGATGTCGCGGTAATAAGGAACAACTCCGAGCACAGGAATGCCGCAAAGTTCCTCCAGCATCTTCACTCCACTATCGAACAGACGGAGATCGCCGCGAAATTTATTGATCAGTACACCCTTAACCAATTTACGTTCATCGGGAGTAAGCAGCATCAACGAACCATATACACTCGCAAAAACACCTCCCCTGTCGATGTCACCAATCAGGATGACATCCGCTTTGGCATGTGCAGCCATGGGTAAGTTCACCAAATCTGTATCTCTGAGGTTAATCTCTGATATACTCCCCGCTCCTTCCATCACCACAGGATTATGACGCGATTCGAGTCGGTCGTAAGCTGCAAAGACTTCACTCCGGAAATCAATCTCTTCCTGTACCTCATTGACCCGGTCCTCCCCACTCTCCTGCATAGAAAGGTTGCCATCCCCGGATTTAACCTCTCTTTTACGCCGAAAGAATTCGTATGCACTTCTGTTTCCCACGGGACGGCCATTCAGTACGACCTGTGATGTCATATCGGAAGAAGGCTTCAACAGAATAGGATTCATATCCGTATGGCAGGGCACTCCCGCCGCTTCGGCCTGAACAGCTTGTGCACGTCCGATTTCCAGTCCATCGGGTGTAGCAAAAGAGTTAAGTGCCATATTCTGAGCTTTGAAAGGTGCAGGATTAAAGCCATCCTGTTTAAAAATACGGCAGAATGCCGCAGCTATTATACTTTTTCCTACATCGCTGCCTGTTCCGACAAACATGACAGGATGCAATCTATCAGAGTTGTTCATTTTTCAGTTGGTTTGCCACTAAAAAGTGGTTTCATTGGTGCAAACCTACGTGATTAGTTTGAAACCCGCAAACATTTCTATTGTTCAGTCGTACTTATTTTTCCCTTTGATATGGCAAATATGCTGCAAAACCCTTACCTTAGCTGCCTCAATAAATGCTATTTTATGATAATTGAAGAACTTAAAAAACTGTATCATTCTTATACCGGAAATGAGCCCGAAGCGATTGACGAACTTCCCTCTTCCGGATCGAACCGTCGCTATTTCCGTTTATCCGGCACCCCCACTCTGATAGGGGTATGCGGCACATCTCCCGAAGAAAACCGTGCCTTCATTTACATGGCCGATCATTTTCTAAAGAAAGGATTACCTGTACCAAAGGTCTTGCTTAAGAGTGAAAATGATGAATTTTATCTTCAGGAAGATCTTGGTGATACATTGCTTTTCAATGCAATTGAAAACGGACGCAAGACAAGTATTTTCGACGAAAACGAAAAAATGTTGTTGCGCAAAACAATGCGTCTGCTTCCCGATATTCAATTCTCCGGTGCGGAAGGTATGGACTTCTCCAATTGTTATCCGCAAGCGGAGTTTAACCACCGTTCCATTCTTTGGGACTTGAACTATTTTAAATATTGCTTTCTGAAAGCTACCGGAATGGAGTTTCAAGAAGACCGGCTGGAAGACGACTTTCAGAAGATGGCGGATGTCTTGCTACGCAGTTCATCGGCTACATTCCTTTACCGCGACTTCCAATCGCGTAATGTGATGGTTAAAGATGGCGAACCCTGGTTGATCGACTTTCAGGGAGGACGCAAAGGGCCGGTATATTATGATGTAGCTTCGTTCTTGTGGCAAGCTAAAGCAAACTACCCGGAGAGTCTTCGAGAGGAATTGTTGCACGAATATATGGAGTCATTAAAGAAATACCAGCCTGTAGACGAGAATTACTTCTATGCCCAGCTCCGCCACTTCGTACTTTTCCGTACGATGCAAGTATTGGGTGCATACGGGTTCCGTGGATACTTCGAGAAGAAACCCCATTTCATCCAAAGTGTACCTTTTGCAGTGGAAAACTTACGCCAGTTGCTTCGTGAGCCTTACCCAGAATATCCTTATCTATCTGAGGTATTGAAGGAGCTGACGGAACTGACCCAGTTTACCGACGAATTGCAAAAGCGTCGTCTAGTGGTGAAGGTGACCAGCTTCGCCTATAAAAAAGGCATACCCGAAGATTCTTCCGGTAATGGAGGCGGTTTTGTATTCGACTGCCGTGCCGTAAATAATCCGGGAAAGTACGAACGCTATAAGCCATTTACCGGTCTAGACGAACCGGTCATCAGCTTCCTTGAAGAAGACGGAGAAATCACCACCTTCCTTGAGCATGTTTATTCGTTGGTGGATGCTTCCGTAAAAAGATATATGGAACGTGGGTTCACCAACCTTTCGATATGCTTTGGCTGTACGGGAGGACAACATCGTTCGGTATATTCAGCCCAACATCTGGCGGAACACTTGAACAAGAAATTCGGAGTGCGGGTAAACCTCGTACATCGTGAGCAAAACATAGAGCAGGTATTGAAATAATCAAACCGCTAATTTTCAATCGTTCATCATTAATCTCTCCATTACGTGAAAGCTATGATATTCGCCGCAGGCATGGGCACACGCCTGCGGCCACTTACAGACCACATGCCGAAAGCACTCGTACCGATAGCGGGAAAACCAATGTTGGAAAGGGTGATCATCAGACTTAAAGAAGCCGGTTTCGATGAGATTACGGTAAACATACACCATTTCGGGGAACAGATTATAGAGTTTCTTCGTGCAAACGACAATTTCGGCATCACCATTCACATCAGCGATGAACGGGGCGAGTTGTTGGATACAGGCGGGGGAATAAAAAAGGCACGTCCTTTTCTCGATGGCAATGAGCCTTTCCTCATCCATAATGCCGACATCTTATCGGATCTTGATCTTGCTGCATTCTATCGGCATCATCTTTCAGGTAACGCCGATGCAACATTGCTCACCAATCATCGCAAGACTGCCCGCTATCTACTGATGAATAAAGAGCACCGTCTTTGTGGGTGGACCAATTTATCGACAGGCGAAGTTCTTCCCCAAAATTTGGACTACCCAAGTGAAGAATATACCCTTGAAGCTTTTGGATGTGTCCACGTACTTTCACCATCCATCTTCGGATATATGAAAGAGCAATGGACAGGGAAGTTTTCCATTATCCCTTTTTATGTAGACATCTGTCAAAAGGCACAGATACAAGGATATCCGCTCGACAGTGAAAACTGGTTTGATATAGGCAAACCGGAAACTCTTGCCAAAGCGGAAGCCTATTACCACACAAACGAGACCGCCTCTGAATGAGACGGTCTTGCTTTATAACCACTTCCCAACTCTCCACACCTCCATCTTTCCGACAACCCCATCAAGCATAAGTTCTAATTTATGCCCCGTAGCTATACGCTCCAGTCAAAGTTTATACTAACTTTGTGGGACATTGATTATAGTAAACTGAATACTAACTTCAAAAAGACTAAACGTATGTACAATTTCAGTTATCAAAATCCGGTGAATATTGTTTTTGGCAAAAATGAAATCGGAAAGCTATCCGAACTACTCGCAAAAGATAGCAAAATCATGATTACTTATGGTGGTGGAAGCATCAAAAAGAACGGGGTGTACGATCAGGTGGTTAAAGCACTTGAAGGGTACAGCTACATCGAATTCGGCGGCATCGAACCCAACCCAAAATATGAGACATTAATGAATGCGATAGCATTGGGTAAAAAGGAGAAGGTGGACTTTCTGTTAGCTGTGGGCGGAGGCTCGGTGATAGACGGGACTAAGTTCATCGCTGCGGCGATACCGATGGAAAGAGATCCATGGGATATTATGCTGGGAAATGCAGAGGTGGAAAAAGCTGTTCCGATAGGCACAATCCTCACATTACCCGCTACCGGCAGTGAAATGAACTCCGGAGCAGTGATCTCACGCATATCCACTAAAGAAAAATATGCGTTCATGAGCCCGTGGGTTATGCCAAAATTCTCTATACTCGATCCCGAAGTGTGCTATTCTCTTCCCAAACGCCAGGTAGCTAACGGGATTGTAGACGCATTTGTACATACCATAGAGCAGTATCTCACTTATCCTGTCAACGCCATGGTACAAGATTACTTCTCGGAGTCATTATTGAAGACCCTGATTGAGATTGCACCAAAGGTAATGAAAGAGCAGCCCGAATATGACGATTGCGCCAACTTTATGTGGACGGCTACCATGGCGCTCAACGGACTTATCGGTTGCGGTGTACCACAAGACTGGGCTACACACGAAATCGGACATGAACTGACCGCCCTTCACAACATTGACCATGCCCGCACATTAGCCATCGTGCTACCGGGTGTAATGAACGTCATGCGGAATGCCAAAAGAGACAAGTTGGAACAATATGCGTATCGCATCTGGAACATATCCGCCGGCTCATCCGAAGAACGGATTAACCAAGCCATACAAAAGACGGAAGACTTCTTTGAATCTGTCGGCATTAACACACATCTGAAAGACTATGATGTAAATGAGACGACAATCGGAATGATCTCTGAACGATTTAAAGAAAGAAAAACACTGCTGGGCGAGCGCCAAGATATTGGTTACGGGACTGTAGCAGAAATTCTCAGAAGCAGATTATAAACCGCCATTAAAGCCGCTAATCCTTTAGCGGAAAAAGAATTGAATAGTGCTTTGCCAATGGCTGTAAGGTTCGTAACGGACAGTCACAAGCAAAGCACTATTTTTATGTTTTTATAGCACAAACGCGTGGTAGGAAGTTAGAGAATAGGACTTGACGAAGGACAAAATAGGCAGGGACGCTCTAATATTTCTAAAAAATAGTATATACATATCAAACAAACAGCTACATTTGTGCCCGCAAAAGAATAATTTATTATATTTTTTTATGGAGAATAAATATCGGGTGCCTTTCAGCGCAATGGGAATTGTTTTGGCTATCGGCATCGTCTTCGGTGATATTGGTACATCGCCTCTTTATGTAATGCGCGCTGTAATCCATACTTTACCGGACGGACAATTAGCGAGACCCGAGTATATTATGGGAGCAGTATCTTGTGTGATTTGGACATTAACCATCCTTACCACCTTGAAGTATGTTATTTTCACGCTTAAAGCGGATAATAAAGGTGAAGGTGGAATTCTATCTTTATATGCTCTGATCCGCAAGAAATTCAAATGGGCTTTGTTCATTGCCGCAATAGGTGCTGCTATGTTGCTTGCCGACGGGGTAATCACTCCTGCAATGACCGTCACCTCGGCTGTAGAGGGGCTTGATGTGCTTGTCCCCAATATGCAGACACTCTCCATCGCTTTAATCATTGTTGTCGGCATTTTCTTACTCCAACCTTATGGTACGGGATCGTTAGGCAAATATTTCGGTCCGTTCATGTGCTTGTGGTTTATTATGATGGCAGCGGTAGGCTTACTCCAATTAGCTCAGGACTGGAGTGTACTATTGGCATTCAATCCATATTATGCAATCCGATTTATTATTGAAGTCCCCGATGCACTGATTATAATGGGGTCTATATTCCTCTGTACTACAGGTGCCGAAGCATTATATTCCGATTTAGGGCACTGTGGATTAAAGAATATACGTGCCGCATGGATCTTCGTGAAGATTGCTTTAATCTTAAATTATCTCGGACAGGCTGCATGGATCATCAACCATCCGGAGAAAATCACTCACGGAACAAATCCTTTCTTCATGATGATGCCCCAGTGGTTTATCATTATAGGCGTATTAATGGCTACATCGGCTGCAATCATAGCCAGCCAGGCATTGATCAGCGGGTCATATAGCGTGATCAGTGAAGCCATTTCCATGAACTTATGGCCGCCCGTGAAGATAGAATATCCTACTACTATTAAGGGACAGATGTATATTCCTTCGGTCAACTATATGCTAATGATGCTCTGCCTCATGGTAATGGTGGTACTGGGGTCTTCTACAAAAATGGAAGCGGCATACGGACTTGCCATCACCATCAGTATGATGATGACTTCAATCCTACTCTTCCTCTTCTTTATCAAAAACAACCGTCCGCTCTGGTTCAGCATTCCGGTAACGGTCTTTTTCATCATCTTCGAGTTTACTTTCTTCATTGCCAATATGCAGAAATTCGGTCACGGTGGTTTCGTCCCGGTATTTATCGGTGGATTGGTATTCATTATAATGTACTCGTGGATAAAGGGAACATGGCTGAAAAAGAAGTTCACCACATACGACGTGGTCAACAAGAACTACATCAACCAGATTGATAAAATCAGTAGAGACGAGAGCATACCCAAGACTGCAACCCATCTGGTGTACATCACCAATGCAAAACGCAAAGACAATATAGAGAACAAAATCACTTATTCGCTCTTTACCAAAACGCCTAAAAGGGCTGATACGTATTGGTTTATCAATATCCGCCGCACGGACGAGCCTTATGAGTTCGGTTACGAGACTACAGTGTATGTACCTTGCAAGATTTTCCGACTCGATATCAGAGCCGGCTTCAAGCTCGGAATCCACACCGACAAGTACGTCAACCTTATTGCCAATGATATGGAGCGCAAAGGAATGGTCGATCTATCATCGCGCTACCCTTCACTGCAAGGAGGAGAATATAACCACGGAGAGTTTAAATATATGGTGGTAGGTCGTGTGATACGCAATATCAACATCAAACCTATTCAGCAATTTACGCTGTTCTGTTATGATATCATTAAGCAGATAGCAACATCCGACAAGCAAATGTACGATTTGGATCCTTCGGTAGCTATGGTAGAAACCGTACCGTTGTATAGAAAGGAACACACCGAAGAGGAACTGAAAAACTTACTGATGCAGGCCGACTTGAAGCAACATATTCATAATGAGCCTCAACAGGAGAAATTATAATCCGCTAGAAGACACTATTTCTTTATTATAAAAGACATGGTCTGTTGAGTATGAACAGACCGTCAGTTAAGCTCCAACAGACCATCTGTTCGACCCCAACTGACGGTCTGTTTCTTTTTATTGTATTGTGGGATAAAGATACTCTCTTTGCTGCATGATAATCAGCACATTATCATATCAGTCTAACTGGAACTAAAGTTTGTTTGCTTCTTTTCGCTTCATTTCGCGTAACGCATACGTTGTCAAAGGAATAGCGAGTAAAAAAGTCAGGCTGTCTGCTACGGCTTGACAGATTTCAACACCTTTCAATCCCCAAAAAGCAGGAAGGATAAGAATAAGAGGAATAAAGAACAATCCTTGGCGAGCCGAAGAAAGTGTGGTAGCCGGAATAGGTTTCCGAATGGTCTGCAACATCATGTTACTGATGATAATCCATGATCCCAATGGATAAGTGATGAATTGCCAGCGCAATGCAGCAGCACCAACAGCAATAACATCCGGGTCACCTTTACGGAAAATAGCCACGATCTCCTCGGCATACCCCATGCCTGCCACTGCCAACAATAACAAAAAGACGAAGCCTACTTTAACGCAAAACCAGAACCCCTGCCGTACCCGCGCATACAGACCGGCACCATAATTGAACCCGCATACAGGTTGGAATCCCTGACCGAAACCTATCAGGGAAGCATTTATGAACATGGAGATGCGAGTCACAATAGACATTCCGGCAATGGCAGCATCGCCATATCGCCCGGCAGCAACATTTAGAAAGATGGTAGCCACACTGGCGAGTCCCTGACGTGCCAATGAAGGGGTTCCTCCCCCGATGATCTCTTTTATAAAAGTACGTGTAGGAGTAAAGTTCTTATATCGTATGCGGATGTTCCCTCCTTTGCCGGACATCCGGAGCAACAGCATAAAACTGAAAATCTGACTGATTACCGTGGCAATAGCCGCCCCTGATATGCCCAGATTCAAAACAAATATCAGTATCGGAGCCAAGAAAACATTCATCACGGCACCGCTGACAATACCAATCATGGCGTACATCGCATTACCCTGAAAACGAATCTGATTGTTGAGAACCAAGGAGGAAGTCATGAAAGGCGCTCCCAACAATATAATACCAAGATACTTTTCGGTATAAGGTAGAATTGTCGGCGTAGACCCCAGCATTATGGAGAGAGGAGTCAGGAAAACAAGACCTAACGCGGAAAGAATGATGCCGGTGAAAAGAGCAAAAAAGAAGCCTGTGGAAGCCATCTTCTCAGCTTTCTCCGTTTCGTGAGCCCCCAATTTACGTGAAATATAGTTACCGGAACCGTGCCCGAAGAAAAAACCGACTGCCTGAATAACGGCCATAATTGAAAACACAATACCTACAGCCGCAGTGGACTGGGTATTAATCTTACCCATAAAGTAGGTATCCACCATGACATAAAAAGAAGTCACCAACATACTAGTAATAGTGGGTACCGCCAATGACATAATAAGACGGGGAACAGGAGCTGTCGTTAAATTGATATAGTTACTCTCGGCAGAATGTTTCATACTCATCATTTTGATTAGTCTCAAATTCCCATCCATTGATCAATTGGAAACAATATGGGAAAAGACGATTAAAGTGCTTTACGAAGAAAAAAAAATAATTTAATATACCTGGGAAAAAGGATCTTGAAAGCGGATGCAAAATTCAATAAAATCGCCCGAATACACAAATAGGCATTATGTAAATTAACTGTTTTTGCACAATGAATTCATAGCCTTTAATGATTTGAACACGCCTATGCACCATGTTTTTAGCCTTTTCAGATAGTAAACTACCTACCGGAAAGGAGTTTATACTATCATTTAATACTATTTCGCAATTCATTTGATTCGTTTTCACAAAAAGCATTTACCTTTGCCAACGTGTTAAACAAAAAGATCTTAAAAATGAAAAAGCTCGTTTTTTATATGTTGATGCTGGTTGCAAGCATCAGTTACGCTTCAGCACAAGGAAAGGCTGACATCAAGTTTGATAAAACGACTCATAACTTCGGCACGTTTTCCGAGAAGAATCCTGTGGTGAGCTGTGTATTTACATTTACGAATGTAGGTGATGGTCCGTTGGTCATTCATCAGGCGGTAGCATCATGTGGTTGCACTGTTCCCGAATATACGGAAGAACCAGTTATGCCGGGAAAGAGCGGAAAAATAAAAGTGACATACAATGGTGCTGGCAAATACCCGGGCTATTTTAAGAAGTCCATCACTCTGCGCACCAATTCCAAAACAGAAATGATGAGAATTTTCATTGAAGGAACAATGACCGATAAAGACGGAAAATAATTGCTCTTCCCACTGTTTTGATATAAATAATGGCAAATTATAAAAGGAGAATTTCACAGTTCTCCTTTTTTTTATTTCCTTTGAACTGACTATTAGTCATTGCATTAATCATACAACATAAACTGAAAGTAATTTTATGAAACAAGAAGAAGAGAAAGTCACCGGTTTGCCGGAAAATGCCTTCCGCGAATTAAAGCCGGGTGAAGTGTACAATCCCTTGATGAGTCCCGACAAGAAGTATTCGGAAGTGAATTTCTGGTCGGTATCATGGGGAATTGCCATGGCAATTCTTTTTTCGGCTGCCGCTGCATATCTGGGATTGAAAGTGGGACAAGTATTCGAAGCAGCCATTCCTATTGCCATTATTGCCGTAGGGGTGTCCGGTGCCGCCAAACGCAAGAATGCACTTGGTGAGAATGTCATTATCCAATCTATCGGCGCCAGTTCGGGAGTAATTGTAGCCGGAGCCATTTTCACTCTTCCTGCTTTATACATACTTCAAGAGGCTTATCCGGCGGAAATTACCGTCACTTTCGCTCAAGTCTTTATCAGCTCGTTATTGGGTGGTATATTGGGTATCCTCTTCCTCATTCCTTTCCGTAAATATTTCGTGAGTGATATGCACGGTAAATATCCTTTTCCTGAAGCGACAGCCACCACACAGGTACTTGTATCGGGTGAGAAAGGCGGTAATCAGGCAAAACCTCTTTTAATTGCAGGTATCATCGGAGGATTATACGATTTTATTGTAGCGACTTTCGGATGGTGGAATGAAAACTTCACCACCAGAGTATGTGGCATCGGAGAAGCATTGGCAGACAAAGCCAAATTGGTATTTAAGGTAAATACCGGTTCTGCAGTACTCGGTCTGGGATATATCGTCGGTTTAAAATATGCATCCATTATCTGTGCAGGTTCTTTGGCTGTATGGTGGATCATCATTCCCGGTATGTCTTTTATTTGGGGCGATAGCGTACTGAACCAATGGAACCCCAGCATTACAGCTACCGTAGGCAGCATGGCTCCTGAAGAAATCTTCAAATATTATGCAAAGAGCATCGGTATAGGTGGCATTGCCATGGCAGGAATCATCGGCATCATCAAGTCATGGGGGATTATAAAGAGTGCAGTAGGTCTTGCTGCAAAAGAAATGAAAGGAAATAGCGCTATCGACGTACAGGTAAAGCGTACCCAGCGCGACTTGTCCATGAAGATCATCGCTATCGGTTCATTGCTCACCTTGTTGCTGATTATCCTGTTCTTCTACCTGGATGTGATGCAAGGTAACATTCTCCATACAGTTGTTGCGGTTGTTTTAGTGGCGGGAATAGCTTTCTTATTCACCACGGTGGCAGCGAATGCTATTGCAATTGTCGGAACCAATCCTGTATCGGGTATGACACTGATGACGCTTATTCTTGCTTCGGTGGTTATGGTTGCCGTAGGTTTGAAAGGTCCTTCGGGAATGGTTGCAGCTTTGGTTATGGGTGGTGTGGTATGTACGGCACTGTCAATGGCGGGAGGTTTTATCACCGACTTGAAAATAGGATATTGGTTGGGAACTACTCCTGTGAAGCAAGAGTCGTGGAAGTTCCTTGGAACACTTGTTTCGGCAGCTACCGTAGGCGGCGTCATGATTATCCTCAACAAGACTTACGGCTTTACCAGCGGTCAGCTTTCGGCACCGCAGGCTAACGCTATGGCAGCGGTCATAGAGCCATTGATGAACGGAGTCGGCGCACCATGGTTACTTTATGGCATTGGAGCTATAATCGCAATCTTACTTAATTTCTTAAAAATACCGGCACTTGCCTTCGCATTGGGAATGTTCATCCCCTTGGAACTCAATGTTCCGTTAGTAGTAGGTGGTGCCATCAACTGGTACGTCACTACCCGCAGTAAAGATGCCGCTCTCAATAGTATCCGCGGTGAGAAGGGAACACTTCTTGCATCCGGTTTCATCGCTGGTGGAGCCCTAATGGGAGTAGTCAGCGCAGCATTACGCTTCGGTGGAATAAATTTGGTCAATGAAGCGTGGGTAAGCAACAGCTGGTCGGAAGTTGTCGCTCTCGTAGCTTACATCGCACTTATCTTCTATTTCATCAAAGCATCGATGAAAGCGAAATAAGAGGAAGATGCTTAAGATAGAAAATCCAAAAATCAACTATCATGATAAGAAAAGTTCTAATTGTAGCAGCCTTAATGATATCGACTGTACTGTCGGCACAAAAGCCGGCTGAAATTCTACTGTGGCCAAACGGAGCTCCGAATACCAACGGACTGAAAGGAGAGCAAGAAGACCTCAACGGTGGACGTGTAGCAAACGTAGTCAACCCCTCCATCACGGTTTATCGCCCTACCAAGCCCAACGGAATGGCTATCATAATGTGTCCGGGAGGAGGCTACGCACGTCTCGCAATGAGTCACGAAGGTCACGACATGGCCGCATGGATGAATACCATGGGGATTACTTATGTCGTATTGAAATACAGAATGCCTAACGGACATAATGAAGTGCCGTTATCTGATGCAGAGCAGGCTATCCGCTTGGTACGCCAACATGCAGCCGAATGGGGAGTCAATCCCGGTCGTGTGGGTATAATGGGAGCATCGGCAGGCGGACATCTGGCAGCCTCATTAGCTACACTTTACACGAGTAAAGAGACCCGTCCCGATTTTGAAATCTTATTTTATCCGGTCATTTCGATGGTACAGGGTGTGACTCACGCAGGCTCACGTGAAAATTTAATTGGCAATAATCCGGGCAAAGAGATGGAACAACATTATTCGCTCGAGCGTCAGGTCACCGCCAACACACCTCAGGCATTTATCATGCTTTCCTCCGATGACACCACTGTTCCGCCGGTCAATGGAATCAGTTATTTCCAGTCACTTCTCGACAAGAAAGTCCGTGCCACACTTCATGTTTACCCTACAGGGGGACACGGATGGGGTTTCAAGGATAGCTTCACCTACAAGCGCCAATGGACGGAAGAACTGGAAAAGTGGTTACGTGAAGGATTGGTTTTTACAGATCAAAGTAAATAAGAGTTCGCCAATATTAACGTGAAAATATAATGGTTTATAGAAAGGATGTAGTACATTTGCTACATCCTTTTTTTATACTCATTAATAATTTGAAGATCAATGAAAACATTCACAACTATTCTGTTTAGTGCATTATGTTTTACAGTCGGCAATGTCCATGCACAAGATAATAAAAACGTAATGTTGAATAATGCCATTAGCTTTATGGACGTTCCTTATGTAGCACATACGCTCGATGTTAATGATAACGAAGAACTGGTAATCAATTGTGATGAAGTGGATTGCACCACATTCGTGGAATATGTGCTGGCCATGTCCCTCTCTCCTCTTGAAGACGGTCAGGTAGCAGAAGGTGATTTTGCGAATAATCTTCAGAAAATCCGGTACCGTGACGGTAAGATTGACGGCTATACCTCACGCTTACATTATATTGCAGACTGGATAAACAATGGCGTTCGTTATGGCCTCATCCAGGATATCAGCGGAGCACGGTGTACCGATACACAAAAGTTATCCATCACATACATGTCCACTCACCCACAATTGTACAAGCAATTAAGTAATTCCCCCGGTAACGTGGCTAAAATGAAGAAGATTGAAAAGGCACTGAGTGGAAAAGAAATTCGCTATCTGCCAAAAGATAAATTACCTAATGAAGGGTTGCCTTGGATTAATGATGGTGATATCATTGCCATTACCACAAATACTCCCGGGCTCGATGTGGCTCATTTAGGCATAGCATTTTATGTAGATGGTAAATTGAGTCTGATACATGCTTCTTCTAAAGAAAAGAAAGTGATAGTTTCCAATATCGCTCTATCGCAAATGCTTAAGAACAATAATAGCTGGACGGGAATCCGGGTATTACGTATGAAGCAATAAATGTCTTATTATAAAATGCACACAACTCCCGTTTGTAAGTCATACAGACGGGAGTTGTCTTTATATTAATATTATTTTTCTATCCACTTTATGATTTTCTCCGAGAATGGATCTTCACGTGGCGGAACAAAATCAACCAACCGTCCTTTCTCATCAATCATAAACTTTTGGAAGTTCCACTGTACAGGGGCTTCAAGCTTTCCATTCACAGCTTTCTCGGTGAGCCATTTATACAGAGGAGCCTTGTTCTCTCCCACTACATCAATTTTGCTCATCATCGGAAAGCTCACATCATATTTGTCAACACAGAACTGCTTGATTTCTTCATTCGTACCGGGCTCTTGTCCATTGAAGTTATTTGCCGGAAAACCTACGATCACAAAGTTTTTATCCTTGTACTTCTCATATAACTGCTGTAGCTTTTCATATTGGGGAGTTAAACCACATTTAGAAGCAACATTCACCACTAAGACCTTCTTACCTTTCAAGGTAGCCAGATTAAATTCTTTGCCATCAATGTCGGTCACTTTAAAATCGTACAAAGAAGGCTTTTGCTGGGCAAACACTATGGTTGCCAGCATGCAAAACATAAAGAGAGAGAATAGCTTTTTCATTTTTCTATTTTTTATTTCTCATAAGAAACAGATATACCACAGAAAAGGTTTAAGGCCCGAGAGTCATGGGAAACAAGCACACGACTTCTTCCTCCAATTGGCCGGGAAAGTTATAAAAGCAGCAATCCCAAAAGGTTATTCAATTTGAAGATTTATTCACTCAATTGCCAGAGAAAGCCTAAAGTATGAGACTGAGTAGGTATATTATATTTCGCCACATTTGAGTTTCGGCCCACTTTAATAGTAATGGCCTGTTCCGGTAGTGCCATGAACATATCTTCGTCGGTGGTATCGTCACCTACCGCCATTATAAAGTCATATTGCTCTTTAGCCAATAATCTGAGGGCCTCGGAACCTTTGGTCACATTATTATTTTTAACTTCTACAATTTTGTTACCTTTCATTATTTGTAGATTATGTCTGGAAGATGGGTTGATTAGTGCATTGATAAGTTGCGTCACCCTCAAATCGGCCAACCAGCTATCCACATCCCTATAATGCCAAACTAGTGCAGTATCTTTTATCTCTATCTTAGATCGTGGAGTCCTCTTGGCTATGTGTTGTACTACGCCTAATATCTCTTTATCCCAGACTATTTTATCCAGTTTCTTATGCCATTCTCCATGCTCCCTGTAGAAAGCTCCATGCTCGGCAGCAAGATCAATCGGCAAATGTCCAAGCCACTTTTCCAATGTATAACGATCACGACCACTACTTATTACTATTTTGTTGGCTTTATCTGCAGAAAGTACAGACAGCAATTTCAATAATTCAGGAGTTGGAAAAGCATCATGCGGATTATTCTTAAACGGCGCTAATGTACCGTCATAATCTAATAAAATAAGTCTTTTACGAGCATTATCATAAGCTACCTTTATTCGGACAAAGTTATCCCGACCAACAATCTTACGATGTAGCGACACATTTTTATCTCTGACCTGTTGTAACTCTTCTATAAAATCTTTTGCCCATTGTTCCACAGTCTGTTCCGAAATTAAAGCCTGCATCGAAGCCATTCTCTTGCGTTGTTCTTCGACAGGCATTCTCAATGCTCCTACCATAGCCTGCTCAATCTCACGCACATTTGTTGGGTTTATAATCAAAGCGTCGGATAATTCAATGGCTGCGCCTGCCATCTCACTCAAGACAAGCACTCCGGGTTCATCTCTTTTTGTAGCCAGATATTCCTTAGCAACCAAGTTCATTCCATCGCGAAGAGGAGTGACTAAGGCAATATCCGAAAGGCGGTATAAAGCCACCAGCTCTTCAAACTGAAACGAACGATAGAAGTAGTAAACCGGCGTCCAATCCAGTGTGGAAAAACGTCCGTTAATGGCACCCACCATCTTATCCACCCGATTTTTCAATTGCGAATAAATATCCACATTATCGCGTGATGGAGACACAATCATGACCAGCGATACTTTTCCGCGATACTCGGGATAATCTTCCAATAAAGCATTAAAAGCATCAAGTCTCATCGGAATGCCTTTGGTATAATCGAGTCGGTCTACAGCCAGCATCAATTTACCTTTTCCAAGACTCTTTCTCAGCTCTTCGGCATGTTGTCTGATTCCGGCATCCTGAACCGCATTATGATACCGCTCATAATTTATTCCCATAGGGAAAGCATCCACATCCACTACTCTGTCCTCCAGTTGGATTTCATCCAGATTGCATTCAAGTTTCAAGACTCTGTACACCGCACTGATAAAGTGCCGCATATAGTCATGGGTATGGAAACCTATTAAATCAGCTCCCAACAGTCCTCGCAATAACTCGTCGCTTTGAGACAAAGTACGAAACAATTCATAAGAGGGAAAAGGAATGTGATGAAAATAACCTATACTGATATCCGGCATTTTTTCCCGTAGCATATTGGGCAACAGCATCAATTGATAGTCTTGAACCCATACTATATCACCGGGTTCAATAACAGTTAAAGCAGCTTCACAAAAAAGAGCATTTACATTCTTATAAGTCTCCCAATATTCATCTTCATAATGAATATAGCTGGGGAAATAATGACAAAGAGGCCATAAGACGTTATTACTATACCCTTCATAGTATTTCTCTATTTGATCCGGGGTCAGATAGACAGGGGTATAACCTTTATCTTTTAGCGTGTCGTTAATCAGGTCTTTCTCTTCTCCATCTTCAAGGTACATACCGGGCCACCCTACCCAAACTCTTTCATGGACTACATCCAAGGAATCCAGTCCGGTGGATAATCCACCCGGGCTAGGTATAACTTCATATTTTCCACTCTCTTCAACAATTTTTAAAGGCAATCTGTTAGATATTATAATAATCTTCATAATGACATATTTTTGAGGTACTTAACAATAAGGGGTTAGAAATAGAACATCATTAGAGCTTCATTGTTCAATTCTAAAATATATCTATCTGGAATACAATGCGATACACTTATCATTTTTTATTAAATTCGCATGTCAACCGTCAGATAAATAGTTCATAGATGAAGATAAAGCATTACCATAAAAGGCTGGTTTAAAAACAACATAAAGAGAATGAATATGGAAAATTTAGATTACGGAGTAATAGGAAACGGGAAGACAGCAGCATTAGTCTCAAGTAAAGGTAGTATAGACTGGCTCTGCCTGCCTTCATTCGATTCTCCTTCCGTATTTGCGCGTATATTGGACAAAAACAAAGGAGGGTACTTCGGTATAGAAGTAGATAAAGACTATGTGACAAATCAACGATATGTAAAGAGTACTAATATTCTCTCCACGTCATTCGTCTCGAAAGAAGGCTCTTTTGAAGTAATAGATTTTATGCCGAGATACCGCACCGGAGATAATGATTATTATATTCCATCGGAAGTCTATCGATACATCCGATATGTCAATGGTGCGCCACGTTTCAAGATAAACTATCGCCCGGCGATGAATTATGCCGCCGATACATCCGTAAATGAAAGTTTTCCCAAATTCATCAAGACCATTTCTTCAGCCAATGGAAGAGACAATATGTTTCTTTATTCTAGTCTGAAAGCAGACGCTATTTTGAACGAAACAGAAATCACACTCGAAAAGGACGAGTTTCTTCTACTCTCCTATCATCAGAAGCTCATTCCTATTGATATAGACAGGATATATCTTGAATATCAGCGCACTAAAGTTTACTGGCTAAACTGGAATAATCGCTCGAGAAAGTATAATGAATACAACGATATCATTTCACGCAGTTTGCTTATTCTCAAACTAATGTCCTATCAAGATACAGGTGCAGTCATTGCAGCGCTTACCACCAGTATACCCGAAACAATTGGTGAGGTTCGTAATTGGGATTACCGTTTCTGCTGGATTAGAGATGCTTCCATGTCCATTGAAACTTTAGTCAAAATGGGACATCAATCGGCGGCGCGCCGATTTATGGGCTTTATACAACGTATATTAAAGTCTAAATCGGACTCATTTCAAATTATGTATGGCATTGACGGGAGCCGTCTATTGAAAGAAGAAATACTTCCTCATCTATCCGGATATGAAAATTCGAACCCCGTACGGATTGGAAATGCTGCATACAATCAACGCCAAAATGATTCGTTAGGCTATCTTATGGATGTTATTTATCACTACTATAAGCACTTCCCCGGTACACTCAACGAAATAGAAGAGATGTGGGGCATTGTTAAGACGATAGTGAAAGATGTTATTGCAAGTTGGCATAACACCGATCAAAGCATCTGGGAGTTCCGTAACATAGAAAAGCATTTCGTCTTTTCGAAAGTAATGTGTTGGGTAGCCTTGGACCGGGCTACCGATATCGCCGCATACATTGGCATGAAAGATTATGAGAATCAATGGAAAGCGGAGGCGCAACGTATTAAAGAAGATGTGTTCACACATGGATGGAATGCTGAGATTCAAAGTTTCACTCAGAGCTACGACAGCTACGACATGGACTCTTCACTCCTACTGATGGAACAATACGGATTTATTAAAGCTAATGATCCTAGATATATATCTACGGTACAGCGAATAAAATCTGAATTATTCCACAATGGATTAATGTACCGTTATAAAAATAGCGATGACTTTGGCGCACCGACTTCATCATTTACCATTTGTACATTCTGGCTCGTCCGCGCACTCTATGTGACCGGAAAGCGCGAAGAAGCGCGAGATATATTCAACCAACTGTTGAGCTATTCCAATCACTTGGGACTATTCAGTGAAGACCTTGACTTTACCACTAAACGACAATTGGGGAATTTTCCGCAAGCCTATTCCCACTTGGCATTAATCAATACAGCAGCTCTGTTCTCTACAGATAAACAGACTTCAAGGTTTATTAAACCATAATAATAAAAGCACTAGAGAAAGAGACCGTTTTTTAAACGGTCTTTTTCTTCATCAGGAATTTCTGAGTGAGCTTCTTTCTAATCGGCTCATCGTATAGTTTGAGACAGCCATATGCCAACAGTACAGCAGCGATAAATGTAAGTATCATATAAGGTACGGCATCCGGTAGTTTTGTTCCGGTCTTGCACACCCAGGCTGTATAGACATATATCAACGGATAATGGGTGATATAGATAGGATATGAGATGTCACCCAGGAATTTACATACCTTAGCCGAACGACCGGTTACATTTCCGCCTGCACCCATCGAAACAATAGCAGGAAATACAAATATGATGCACAACGCTTCAAAAAGGCCGTTCTTCCAAAGTCCTTCTTCTCCTCCGATACGCGGACAGAAGAGTACTAATGCGATAGCCAAGCTACAAAACCAGAAAGCGCCTTTCTTTATAGGTATCAACCAGCCCAGACGGGAAAGTAATAAGCCGGCAAAGAACGGATAGAGCAGACGGACAAAACCGACGTACTGTTGTTCCCAATTGAGAGCCCATCCTCCGATAATGTCACCGTTGGGAGATGTAACGCATAAGTGCATCGTAGCACATCCTGCCACAAAGACAAACACGGCAAGCCATATTTTAGACAAACGACGAAATACAAAAGCGTAGAGGATATTGGCAATATATTCAAAGTACAATGACCATGCAGGACCGTTCAACGGATGCATCTCAGTCCATCCGCGTATATCCATACTTACCGGAAGAGGCAGCAAAGTACAACCCAGCAGCATAACCAGCAGCATCGTCCCCACAGAAGTATCGTGAATCGGAGGAAAACAAGACGAATCCTGAAAATAATATAGTGCAGCGCCGATTATACTACCCATTATCACCATAGGATGCAAACGGATAAGGCGGCGTTTGAAGAATGCGCCCAACGACATCTTATTCCAACGGTCATCGTAAGCATAACCGATCACAAACCCGGACAGCATGAAAAAGAAATCGACTGCCAGATAACCATGATTTATGATTTGCGCGAGATGATCACCGTCTGAGTGCGTCTCGAACAAATGGAAAGCAACAACAATTAGCGCAGCCACGCCACGCAAACCATCAAGTATTTCATAGTGAGGCTTGGAAGCAAGATAAGTGTTCTGTGTGTTCATTAGGGTTTATGATATTAAATTTTGCTGCCAAAGATATAATTTTCATTTAAAAGGACAGTAATGATAATTCATCTTTTGCTGATATTTTTTAATATCTTAAACATAAAAACTCTGTTACGCTTATTTACTCTTACGATAGCTCTTCACGGCCCACGAGTTAAAGAAGACGGCAAATAGAATCAATGCAATTAGTTGTGGGAAAAGTTCCGACAACACACTGCCTCGCAAGTATACGGCCCGCATCACTTGCATTAAGTATTTCAACGGATTAAGGACGGTGATCCATTGCGCCCACTGCGGCATACTGCGTATCGGAGTAAACAAGCCACTCATCAAAATGAGAATCAACAGGAAAAACCACATCACAAACATGGCTTGCTGCATGGTGGCTGAATAATTGGAGATTACAATGCCGAAGCCTAAAATACCCAACACAAATAAGACGGCGAATAAATATATAATCAGAAAACTTCCTGCAGGGAATATCCCGTATAAAAACCATCCTAAAGCAAAACAAAGGGTTAATACCAAGAAGCCAACCACCCAGTAAGGTATTAGCTTAGCCAATATGAATGTAAATTTCCCTATCGGAGTCACATTGATCTGTTCGATGGTTCCCACCTCTTTTTCACTTACAATATTAAGTGCAGGTAGAAAACCGCAAAGCAGAGTGAGCAACATTACCATCAAAGCCGGTACCATAAACAACTTATAGTCTAAGTTCGGATTAAAAAGATTAAGCGTGGTGACTTCCACATTTGCTAAAGATTGCTTGTTGACGCTGATCGGTTTTGCCAAAGACTTCGAGCCTTGCGCTTCAATTAGTTCGGTGGAGTAGCTTGCGACAATGGCCGAAAGATAAGCGCTTCCCAACCCTCCTTTTGTACCGTTCACCGCATTTGCCGCCACCAATACATGAGGGCTGTTTCCCGTGATCCAGTCTTTTTCAAAGTCACGGGGAATCTCCAATATAATATCGGCTGTACCGCGTTCTATCTCTTTCAGCCCTTCATTGTAGGACTGCGAAACACCATTCATCCGGAAATAAGTGGATGCACCTATCTTATCCACCAGCTTTCGAGAAAGTATGGAATGGTCATTATCCACCACATTGAGGTTGATATTTTTAATTTCCAGACTTGCAGCCCAAGGCATTAAAAGCATGATCATACAGGGAAATATAAGTATCATCCTCGGCAAAAAAGGATTACGAAACAGTTGTTTGAATTCCTTCTCTATAAGAAACTTTATTGTCATAGTTTATCTTAGTTAATCTCAATCCTTTGAAACAAATATCAATTCACTTAAAATAGTCCAAGCTTATGCACCTATTCCAGACGGTTCTTGAATTTCTTAAAGCTGATCGTTATCAGTACGACCGCCATCGCTGCAAGTACACTGATCTCAGTAAGCACCAGTGAGATATCCACACCTTCGATCATCAATTTACGCACAGCTTGAATGTACCATCTGGCAGGCATTATATTGGCAATCAGTCGCAAAACCCAAGGCATACTTTCTATTGGGAAAATCATTCCGGACAGGAATATGGTAGGCGTCATCAGCATCAATCCCGACACCAGCATGGCGGCGACTTGCGTTCGTGTGAGTGATGAAATAAGTAACCCCAATGATAAGGACACAAAAATAAATAGCATGGAGACGACAACCAGCCAAAAGAGACTCCCCGCAACCGGTACATGCAATACATAGACCGATAGCAAAAGAATAGACCCCAAGTTGACAAAAGAGAGCACAAAATAAGGAACGGCTTTGGACAGGATAAAGAACAACGGCTTCACAGGTGACACCAATAATATTTCCATCGTTCCGGTCTCTTTTTCGCGTACTATCGAAATGGAAGTCATCATGGCACAGATCAGCATAAGGATCAGCCCCATCACTCCCGGTACAAAGTTGTAGGCACTTTTCATCTGGGGATTATAGAGTAGCTTTACATCGGTCACAATACCCGAAGGTGCTTTCAATAGTTTGCCTGTACCATCTACGGTTCCAGCCATCAGTTCCTGATTCATGGCATCAATGATGCCCGAAGCATAATTAGCCTGCGTAGTAGCCATATTGGGATCGGTAGCATCCGATACGATCTGAATGCGGGCATCTCCACTATAAAGATGATTGGCAAACTGATTGCCGAAAGCAATCGCCATATCGATATCCCCTTTCCTGAAAGCTTCCTGCATCTCACCGGGAGAGTGGAGCATGGTGGTCACGGTGAAGTATTCACTTGCGTCGAGCCTGTCTATAACCTGACGGGTGACCACATCATTCGAAGGATCTATCACTCCCACCCTCGCGTTCTTCAGTTCGGTGGAGATGGCGAAACCAAAAATAATGATTTGCACAACGGGCATCCCCAGCAAAATCAACATGGTACGCCGATCACGGAAAATATGATAAAACTCCTTGCGGACAAATGCTATAAACTGTTTCATATCTAATCTGCTTTACGGACAGCCTTGCGGGCCAATTGTTGAAAGACGTCATCCATAGATTCCGCCTCAAACTGTTTTTTCAAGTTGTCAGGTGTATCCAACGCTTTAATTTGTCCATCCACCATGATGGATATCCTGTCGCAATATTCAGCCTCATCCATATAGTGTGTGGTCACAAAGACCGTGATACCGCGAGCCGCCGCCTGATAAATCAATTCCCAGAATTGTCGGCGTGTAGCCGGATCAACTCCTCCGGTCGGTTCGTCAAGAAAAACGATTTGTGGTTCATGAAAGATGGATACGGAGAAAGCCAGCTTCTGTTTCCAACCGACAGGGAGACTCTTAACGAGGGTATCACGCTCCGCTGTAAAATTGAGCCGCTCCAACAGTTCATCGGTCTTGCGGGCTATCTCGACTTCACTCATACCATAGATGCCTCCAAATAAGCGAATGTTTTCCCAAACCTTTAAGTCTTCATATAAAGAGAACTTCTGACTCATATAACCGATGCTCTTTTTCACTTCTTCCGATTGCTTCTTCACATCAAAGCCCGCCACGGAAGCAGCTCCGGAAGTTGGTTTACTCAATCCGCTAAGCATACGCATGGCAGTGGTCTTCCCGGCTCCGTTGGCTCCCAAGAATCCGAAAATCTCTCCTTTATTTACCTTGAATGAAATGTGATCGACAGCCGTAAAAGAGCCAAAGGTCTTTGTCAGTCCGTCTACTTCGATCACATAATCGCCCTCATCTTTAGGCTGATTATGCTCCAGTCCTTGCGGACAGAGTATGTCGGCAAACCGGGACAAAATACGCTCCGGAGTATCAATACCCTGTATCTGCCCTTCGTTGATAAAGGCTATGCGATCACACTGCCGCGCCTCATCCATTATTGGAGTGGAAGCCAGAATAGTGATGCCTTGTTCCTTGAGTCTGCGAAGCATTTCCCAAAACTCTTTGCGCGACACCGGATCTACTCCGGTAGTCGGTTCATCGAGAAAGAGGACATCCGGCTTATGGATGAGTGCGCAACTCAAAGCCAACTTCTGCTTCATACCACCGGACAATGCACCCGCCCGCCTCTTGCGGAAAGGCTCGATTTGCTGATAGATATCTTTCACCAACTCATAGTTCTCTTCTATAGTCGTATGAAATACGGTTGCAAAGAAATTCAGGTTTTCTTCTACCGTCAAGTCCTGATAGAGAGAAAAACGCCCGGGCATGTACCCTACCCGCTTACGGATGGATTTATAATCTTTCACCACGTCACTACCATTGACCGTAGCCGTCCCGCTATCCGCCAATAAAAGCGTAGTCAGGATGCGGAAAAGAGTAGTCTTACCCGCTCCATCGGGCCCGATCAGTCCAAATAGCTCTCCCTTGCCGACTGTAAAAGAAACGCCTTTCAACGCTTCAACCGCTCCATAATGCTTAGTCAGTTCATTTACGCAGACGGCTTGCTCTATTCCGTTCAATTCGATATCATTCATTTCATTCCTGTTTAGGTTCTTCCTCAATTCTATTGAAAAAGGAGTCGTAAACTCTTTCTGCTATATCTTCAAGAAGAAATCAGGAGAATTTCACTCCTCCGTACATGCCTATCTTAAGATATCCGTCATTCTTCACGGCAATCTTCACGGCATAGACAAGATTAGCACGCTCGTCATTGGTCAGGATGGTCTTCGGCGTAAATTCCGAACGATCGGATATCCACGTTACAGAACCTTCGTATTTCTTCTGTTCTTTATTGCCATAATCGGAATAAACGGTTACTTTCTGCCCCAACTTCACTTTGCCCAATTGTTCGGACGTAATATAAGCCCGCAGATACATCAGACTGACATCGGCGACTTTAAACAAAGGCTTGCCGACAGCGGTCAGTTCACCTGCTTCTGCGTATTTTGCCAATATGGTACCGCTTATGGGAGAGATAACATGACATTTCTTCAATTCATCTTCCACTTGAGCCACCTGTATCCCGACCGATGAACTTTGCCAGGTTAGACTTTGGCGACTATTCTGTAAATTGGAGTTTTGTGCAGCAAGCTGTTTATAAAGGACTTTAAGCGTCGACTCGGCATCATCCACTTGTTTCTGATTGGCGGCACCCGCTTTAATGAGGTTACGAACACGATTGAGTTCGCGCTTGGCAACCTCTATCTGCTCTTTTGTTGCAGCCACCTGCTTCAGAATATCGGGACGTTGTTCCTGTACCGACTTTACATTCGCACTCAATTGCATCTTCTTCAGAAAGAGTTGTACGGTGTCTACCACACCTACCTCTTCACCGGCTTTCAACACGTTACCTTCTTCTACATCGAAATGCAATAACTTGCCCGAAGCCTCCGAAGAGACAAGCACTTCTGTAGTTTCAAATGTCCCTGTAGCATCATATTTAGGTGTTCCATTCCCGCAAGAGGAAACAAGAACCAGAAGACCCAATGCTCCCAATCCTGAAAAAAGGTTGATCAATTTATTTGCTTTCATATTCTATTCTGTTTTACGGGATGTATATTATTTATTCAACGTATATTTCAGATTCCATACATTCATGAGCAACTGAATTTCATGAAGTGATTTAACCTGTCTGGCCAGATTCTCGGAAGTTATTTCACGAAGCATATCGGTCACGGTCATCGTGCCATTGGCGACTTTCGCTTCGGCAGCCTTACGGATATTGCTACGTAAACGGATTATCTCATCATCATCCACCATTTGTTTTCGCATCGACTGTATCGCATTGGTCTGCTGTGCCGATTGCAACGTCGTATTAAAGAGGAAGACATCACGGTTACTTTCCAATTGGCGGAAACTGTTATCAATCAACCGACGATCGTTGCGTAAAGTATATAAGCTGCCAAAGTTCCATGATAAGCGGACACCGGCGACATAATACGGAGTAAATTCATTCTTCAGCATATTCAATCCCGGATTACCGTAAGCACCTTGTACGAACAAACCCAAATGAGGCATCAAGCGGGTGTTTAATGCAGCTCTTTGTACTTGCAGACTTTTACCTTGTGCATCAAACCAATTCAATTCGGGGCGATTGCTTTCTATGCCGGCATATTTTTTCCGTAGTAATAACGAGTCGGAATTGATGTTCCCTGTGGTAGATATGGAAAGATCGGACTCACTTACAGATGCTGTTGCCGAAGAAAGTCGGGCTACCGAATCTTCAAAAGAAGGCTTCTGTAACGTCGTTGTATCCGACAATCTCTCACCTAAGAACAAGGAAAGCATCTCCACATAAGCTTTTCGGGATGACTCCAGATCGACTCTTTTTTGTTTGGTATTCAGCAGTTCCACACTCACGGCATCCAGATCGGACTGATTGGCAATGCCATTTGCGATATAAGCGGAAACCTGTTTATGGCTTCGCTCCAAATCATCATGAAGCAACTGGTTCTGTGTCAATTGTTCATCCAGCATCAATATGCCGAAGAAAAGCTGATTGATGCGATCATTCAACGCATACATATCTACGTTAAGTTTCTCGCGTTCCACGTCAGACGAAGCTTTCAACTGTTGCTTTTTAGCGCGAATCTCGCCACCGTCCCAAATATCCTGCTTGACTTCCAACATCAATTGATACTGATCCTTGGACATTCCTTTTAAGTCGACTCCGGGTAACTTTACAGGCAGTTCGGTCACATCACTTTGATATGTGGCCTTACCCGATAGGGCAAATTGAGGCAAATGCCCTTTCGAAGCATTCGACAGATTATATTCCGTCGACTTCTCTATCAATCCGTATTGACGTACTAATGGATAGTTCTCCTGAGCTTTTTTCCTGCATTGGTCTAAGGTAAGCTGAGCACTCATCAAAGAGGCCCAGATGCAGAAAGAGAAGAAGATAATAGTTCGTTTCATATTATGTATTTTTTGAATTCCATATCAATAAAGATCTATTCCCCAAAGGTGATCTTGAAAGATGTTGCAAAGATAGAGGGATAAGATATGCAACCAGGTTCCATTTGTTTGCAAATATGTTCGATTAGTTCGATTATGCAATAAGAAAAGCAATAAAAAGATAAATTTCTTGTCTATTTTAAGTTTTTTCTCTGAATAGATCCTTTTTTTCCCTATGTTTGTCGAGCCAATAAAACAACTATAAGATGGAAAAGAGCAAACCGCTTGAGTTAGGACTTGATTTGTTGAAAAATTACGGTATTGTGGAGAATAATGAGTGCCGCTTTATTAATCATGAGATAGGTGTGGTACTCAGCTTTGCCAACATGCAAAGCAAAATACTTAAAATAGGGCAACCCTACCGGCTGAAAGAAGGAAGACTGCTCTATGTACTCAAAGGCACAGCACGTATTTTGATCAACCTCATTGAATATACTGTCTCCACGCATACTATTGTTGTACTCCCCCCAAATTCTATTGTCGAACTTATGGAAGTCAACGATAACTATGATTTTAGAGGAGTAGCTTTCACCAATGATTTCCTTCCTACCAATGAAAAAGAAAATCTGACGGACTCTTATCAGAAACAAGGCTTCACGCTTCATCTTACAGAAAAAGAGTGGAGACTCGAAGAAGCTTATTTCTCCATGCTATGGGCGGTAGTGAATGAAGTCCCTTTTCGTAGGGAAGTGGTGCAGCACACTCTTACTGCAATGCTATTCAACCTTCGTTATTTACAAGATAAAAATTACGGCAATGCCCCTAGCGGTTCTCTCCGTAACGAGGAGCTCTTCCGCCGGTTTATTAATCTAGTTAATGAAAATTGCAAAAAAGAGCGGAATGTGAGCTTTTATGCGGATAAACTTTGTCTGACTCCGAAATATTTGGGTACTATTATCCGGCAAATTACCCAGCAGACAGTCATGGACTGGATTGAACAAGCTGTTATCCTCGAAGCCAAAGTGCTATTGAAGCATAGTGATCTGCTTATTTACCAGATATCGGACGAACTAAACTTCCCTAACCCTTCTTTCTTTAGCAAGTTCTTCAAGAGGCTGACGGGAATGACTCCTCTAGAGTATCAAAAGGCTGTTTAATGCTCCATCATTTACCTTGCCAACGGAATGCCAATGCGGAGGTATGACGGTATCTTGCCTTGGGAAAGAGAATTCCCATATAGGGAAATCGAAGTTTCCATTAAGAGAAACGGCAATTCCCATATAGGGGAACGGGAGTGCACATTAGGAGGAACAACAATTCCCATATAAGGGAACGAGGCATAAACTTACTGATTTGCTGTATACTGACTATGCCTGGAAATGGTTCACACTTTATGATTAATACTTCCTGCCTCACTATACAGAAACCAGAAAGCCTTCCTTGTTTGCTATACATCCCATGTACGTTCTTCCTGCTCTGCTTCACAGGCCTTCCAGAGAGTTCCCGATTTGCTGTACACAGGAGTAATGTTTAATAGAGAGTTGAAACGGAAATTCGGATAGTTTCAAAGTAAATAATACGATTAAAAAACCAGGCACTTTCTGAGTTCAACTAAAATGCAGCAGTTCCTTTTAGCGAAGCCAAATCATATCGCCTATCTCAGGAACATATTCTCCATCCTTCACATTCAACTTATAAAGGTTCTTCAGACGGATACCAAATTTCTGCGAAATGGAATGCATGGAATCACCGTCTCTCACTACATATACAGTGTACTGGTCGGACGCTTTTTTCTTTTTCTCCTTCAGATAGATAATATCACCGTTTGTCAATGTATAATCGCGTTGCAAATCGTTATATTTCACCAGTTTGCGGCTGCTGATATCAAACTCCTTACTCAAGCTCTTGAAGGTATCCCCATCACGTGCAATGATATATGCCAAACCATTTGCTATATATACCTGATGCTGGTAAACCGGATCATTCTCATGTTTTCTGATTTGTTCCAATGCACCTTTACGGTCATATTTATACAATTCATAGTCTTCGATAATGGTAATCAACCTGTTGGCATAAGACGGATCAGTGGCATAGCCCGCCTGCTTCAATCCACGCGCCCATCCTTTGTAATCGGTAATATCCAATTTGAAAAGAAAAGCATAACGTGCACCACGCTTCAAAAAAGTAGAATGATCATCATAAGAATCTTGCGGATTGCGGTAAGCGCGGAAACATTCCTGCGGAGCATCGTCATCATGACGTACCGAACGTCCATTCCAACTGCCTCCACACTTTATGCCAAAGTGATTATTACTCTCACGCGCCAACTGGCTATATCCCGCTCCACTCTCCAAAAGTCCCTGAGAGAGGGTGATACTAGCCGGTATTTTATGTTGCTTCATTTGCTCCACAGCCAGCGGGGCATAACGTTCAATGTACTCCATGTAACGGGCATTGCGACGTTGCGCTACTGCTGCAACGGAAAAAATCAACAATATGGCGATAATTGTGATACGGGATATTTTGGTTTTATTCATGTCCTTAACAGTTGAGTTTACAAAATTCTTAAAAAGAATTGGAAATCGCAATCCCTTTCCTAACTTTGTAACACAAATTACCAAAAACTACCCATTTATGAAGAATTTGTCGCTACAAATAGATATCAAAATATACGATTATAAAGAATTGGGCTCTTCGGACCGTGAGCTAATGGATGAAGCTATGGCTGCAACAAACCGGAGCTATGCCCCTTATTCTCATTTTTCAGTCGGAGCTGCCGCCAGACTTTCGAATGGTATCATTGTGAGCGGAACGAATCAGGAAAATGCAGCATACCCATCGGGTACTTGTGCCGAACGAACCACATTGTTTTATGCCAATTCGCAATATCCCGATCAAGCGGTAGAAACACTTGCCATTGCAGCACGCAATGAGCGTGGCTTTTTAAGCTCCCCCATTCCACCGTGCGGCGCTTGTCGCCAAGTAATGCTCGAAACGGAAAAGCGTTTCAAACACCCCATGCGGATATTATTATACGGAGAAGAAGGCATATATGAAATAAAAGACATGAGCGCACTTTTACCACTGTCGTTCGATGCTTCGGCAATGGAATAAATTCTGCGCGATCTATATTACAGAGCACACGTGTTTTACGTGTTACATAACAAGAAAGAAGGCATCCCCAAAGGGATGCCTTACTTGTGTTAAAGCAGGACTTCAAGAAGTCCTTCCTGATAAAATTTAAACAACAAAACAATTTTATTATAACGTAATCACCTTATGTAAAGGCAATTCCGCAGATGATGAACCAACCATAATGTCGAAATCACCCGGTTCCACTACAAAACCGTGCTTGTTCACATCATAAAAAGAGAAAGCTTCTTCATCCAATTCAACGGTTACACGTTTTGTTTCACCGTGTTTCAGATATACTTTCTCGTAACCTTTCAATTCTTTTAACGGCTGAGGCACGGAAGCCTGAACGTCATGTACATAGATCTGAGCCACTTCAGAGCCGTCAACCTTACCTGTATTCTTAACGTCGAAGCTAACTTTCACCTTATTCTCGCCGGACTTTTCGAGCGACAAATTGCTATAGGAGAAAGTGGTATAGGACAAACCGAAACCAAAAGGAAATAATGGTTTCTTACCCGACTTGTCATAGCCACGATATCCGGTAAATACACCTTCGGAATACAATACACGACGATGAGTGACATCCCGTTTATCATAATACGAATTGTATACAGGGTTATCTTCCCACTTTTCTTCTATGGAAATAGGTAACTTACCACTTGGTGAGAGTTTACCGGTTAAGATTTCGGCAATTGCTTTACCGCCTTCCTGACCCGGATACCAAGCCATTACGACAGCTTTTACTTTATCTATCCAAGGTTTGAATTTGATGCCACCACCTGCATTTACCACTACGACTACATTATTGTGGAAAGAAGCAATCTCATCAATAAGCAATTCCTGCCATTGAGGTAATGCAAAAGTACGGTCGAAACCTTCAGACTCAGTCATGCTATCAAATCCTAAACATAGAACAATGTTCTTTGCTTTAGATAAGTATGATTTCAAGAGTCCTTCATCCAAAGCGCTTGCGTGGAAACGAATAGCAGCATCCATGGCATTGTCATAGTATTCTATTCTGAATGCATATTCCTTGCCGGCTTCCACTTTGAGCAGCGCATCTCTTGAGGTCAGGCCATGATCTCCCCAATCTTCCAATAACAATTGATCGTTCACATAGAGCCTATAGCCATCATCCCCCTGCATCTGCAACTTTAACAGGCCATTCTTTTGAGGTTTATAGGTCGATGTCCATCTTGCTGAAAAATGATCTGCCGGTAACCCTTCCAAAGGAGCTTTATCTTTCCAGTCATGATCGATTTCATTTTCAGTCTGAACTACGGCAGGAGCACCTTCCAGTTTCTGGTTAGCGAAGTATTCAGCTTTGAATGGAGCAATTCCTTCTTTCATCTCTCTAACCCACATGGCATCTTCCACCAGCTTAAGATCTTTCTTCTTATATACCTCCTGCATACCTTGCCATACTGTGGCTGTAGAATATGGATCAACGAATCCACTTCCCCCACCTGTAGGGATACGGTTTGCATTGGGGCCGATAAAAGCGGTAGCTCCCTGCAAAGGCAATATGTGAGCATCGTTTTTCAACAAAACAACCCCTTCACGTGCCAGATCCAAAGCGGTTTGACGGGTAACGGGATTATCTTTAGGAATGCTCTTATCAATAAGCTCTCTGTCGAGCATGCCAAAAGCAATCAAGGTCTGCAAAATATGCTGCACCTTCAAATCGATAGTAGCTTCCGAAACCAATCCGTTTTGAATAGCGGGCAAAAGGTTTTTCTCATTCATGTATGCTCCATCAGGCATCTCCAAATCAAGGCCACCATTGGCAGCAGCCACACCTGAGTAAACAGAGCCCCAGTCGGACATCAAGATACCTTGAAAACCCCATTGATTACGAAGAACATCAATATTCATCCAACGGTTTTCCGAAGCATGTACGCCATTAAGCAGATTGTAGCTATTCATCACAGCGCCTACATGGGCTTGCTCAACAGCCTTGCGGAATGTGGCGAAATAGATTTCCTGTATCGTCCGCTCATCAGCATCGGAACTGGTATGGTGTCTGTCCCATTCCTGATTGTTCATCGCAAAGTGTTTTATCGTAGAGATAACTCCTTGCGACTGCATACCGATAACGTATTCCTTAGCCACCTCACTAGCCAGATAAGGATCTTCACCGAAGTACTCAAAGTTACGTCCGCACATAGGTGCACAATAAATGTTGACTCCGGGGCCGAGCATGATGCTGACTCCCCTAGCCTTTGCATCCATACCTATAGATGCTCCCAATCGGCGGACTAAATCTTTGTTCCAAGTTGCAGCGGATAGGATGCCCGCAGGATACATCGTACTTTTTGTATCATTACGTACACCTTGTGGTCCATCTGCCATTCTTATTTCAGGAACACCCAGACGAGGGATTGAGCGAATGTAGAAGTCGTGATATCCGGAGATATACATCAACTTTTCACTCAGGGTCATTTGCGAAACGATGGCCTTGGCTCTAGCCTTGTCACTGTCTGAGACAGTGACAAGTTGAGCTTTTGCTACCGAGAAGTAGCATGTCATCAAAGTTAATAGAATAAAAGGTTTAATTTTCATTAGGTTTATAATTGAGTTCTATCTCACATATTCCATAAACCAATCTGTCGTACCTTGATCAAGTTTTTGTCCTTTCAAGACTTCCGGCAAACGGGTATAATTATTGCGGAAACTTTCAACGCGTTGTTTAAGTTCCTCGGGTTTATAAGTAATTGCACGTCCCGTAGATTCCATTGTACCCAATTCTTCAGTTAAAACAATCCCAGCCTGACGCTTCTTTAAAGCAAGTACGGCTTGCTGCATGTGACGTAACTGAGCACTGAGTCCATCGTTTACTACAGGAGCATCAACCGGATAAGTGATTACCACCGTCTTTTCTACCGAACAATTTGTTTCAGGAACATCGATTGTCAATGCCAGTTCGTTACCATCATAAGTGAAAGCAACCGGATTACCATTTACCGTAACCTTTTCCGGTACGGCAGATGCCATTACTCTTACTTTAAAATTACGGCTTGCAGGCATATCTTTATATTCACCTTTACGGGCACCGATCTTTATTGTTTGTACATTACCTGCTTTCTCGGAAGTCAATAAAGTTGTAGCATACTTAGTAGCATAATCCTTATCATTTCCGTTATCCTCATACATATTGAACGAGCTGCTTTGTCCCGGGAATACGGTTACAATAACAGGTTCCTCATTGTTTTGAAGATTCTTTACTTCTTTATCATAGAAAGGAAGTACGGAACCGGCTTTTACATAGATAGGATATTCATCCAAACGGAATGTACGTTCAATGGTTTGTCCACCTTTCAACAGAGTGCCGGTCTGCCATTCATACCAATCATTTCCGGCCGGAAGCCATACTTTCACTTTCGACTTGCCGTTCTCCATCGGAGCAGTGATAGGATATACCAACATATTATCCCCAAACATATATTCGTTCTTATTATCATAAGCCTCTTTATTCTCAGGGTAATCATAATACATCGGACGGCAAAGAGATAGAGCATCATCATACGTTTTACGAGCCATCGCATACACATAAGGAGCTATTTGGTAACGTTCCTGTATGGTATTGCGTATAACGGTGAAATACTCATTATTAAACACCCAAGGTTCTTTATTCAAGTTGGAATTCTTTGTAGAGTGGGTACGCAAAATGGGACTTAATGCACCGAATTGCAACCAACGCACATAGAGTTCCGGATCAATATGATTAGCAGCAGTATGACCACCGATATCATGGCTCCAATACCCGTAAAGCACATTGGATGCAGTAGAATTAAAATAAGGTTGAAAATCAAGTGAAGCCCATGAGATAAATGAGTCACCGGAGAAACCGATCTGATAACGGTGATTTCCTAAGCCACCCCATCTATGATACAACAAAGGACGGGTCTCACCATTACGTTCCATATTGGAGAACAATACATAATTAATCCACCAAGTATTACTTAAATTAGTGTATTTTGCATCGTTCAATCGTTGCTGCCAATCTAGCCACCAGAAATCAATACCTTTCTTTTCCATAGGACGAAGAATGGTATTCAACCATCCGCTCATAAATTGCTTGTTCGATCCTTCATAAGGGATTACTTTCGTTGTAGTTGTGTCAACTCCCATCCATTTAGCTAAAGCCGGATAATTATCTTCGTAGGAAGCAACACCATCAGCAGGATGAAGATTCAATGTCACCTGCAATTTATTCTTTTTCAAATAGCTAAGGAAACCATCAGGATCAGGGAACAAACGACGGTTCCAGGTATATCCGGTCCAACCACCTTTACCCGGTTCGGTATAATGCCAATCCATATCGACAACTAATACATCTAGCGGAAGATCGTAAGTATGGAAATTATCGACTAATGAACGAAGCTCATTGTCGGAATAGCTCCAGTAACGAGACCACCAATATCCGAAGGCATAACGAGGAGGCAATGGCACCTTACCCGAGAAAGAGGTGAAGTCTTTAAGAGCGGACTTATAATTATGACCATAAGCCATGAAATACCAATCCTGTCCATTTGAAGTCTGACGCTCCGTCACCCATGGCCAGTCTGATTTATCGAATAAATAACTGTTAGAATCATCGATCAGAGTCCATCCATCGGTAGAGAGTAAGCCATCCTCAATAGGCATTGGCTTTTTACTTCCCCAATGAATATTTCCATTATATTCGTCAAGAGTACGGTAAGTACCTTTTAAATTTCCAGTATTTGCAACTCCCGGTTTCCATGCAAAAGGTTTCACACCCTTAGCCGAAATAACGCTTAAGTTGGCATCAGTGAACTTACCACTGTTTTTCAAGTACTTCACAATCATCTTGGATGTTTGTACTTCAATGGTTTTTCCGCTGTTTTTCACCTTGCAATTAACAGAAGGAGTTTCTCTGTTCACTGCAATAAAAGAGGCATTATCTACAAACTTACCGCCGGGTTCCCACTCCAAACGGACAACCCCATCTGTAATTAATGTAATACGTACTTCTTTATCTTGGTAAACGATGTTGGATGCTTTTGTTTGCCCCTGAACATTACGGGCAAAAAGCAATAAGCATAATAAAGAAAGAAATTTAATAAAAGAGATTCGTTTCATATAAAAATATTTATAATTAGGTATTCGTTTAAGTTTAATCAGACTGAGATAAAAAGAACATTTAGTGTCTATTTTGCTTATTTCAAGATCCTTCATCATCAAGTATTAGATGATTTTGCTACAAAAAGTTAGACCCTGTAAAAATAATACTATTTTTTGTATATCACACTATTATAGTAGATGTTCCTATCTCAACTTTTTTCGATTGTATACAGCATAAAGATATTGTATTGATTTCACATGCAACCATAAGTGTTAAGCGTGAAAAGAAAGAGACCGTGTCATACAGGCACGGTCCCCAAATATATAATAACCCTATACCTATTCTATTGTTAATCACTGAATAACTTCGGGAACATAAGTCACATTGATTGTCGCCGAAATACTATCTGCCACACCATCGGTTCTTGTTCCTGCAATCTTCAGTTGTAATGTGGGAGTTGTTTCATCGGTTAACTCCATCTGACTCAAATAATCCAAAATCTGTTTATCCGACAGAGTCATGCTTTTCACATTATATTGTCCCAGTTTGCTCTTGTCAGGAAGTAACAGTTTCGTAGCATTCGTAGTATTCGATAAAGTCAAAGTGTACGAAGGCGAATTGATGTCAATCCAGCGAATGGTAGCTACTGTGGTGTCGGCGGCAACTTTACCTATATTGACCGTATAATCCGAAAGTTCCATCTTCATTTTAGTAACCAATGGCTTTCCCACTCCGTTATCGTCACATGCATTCAAAACACAAATGCCGACTAAACCAAACATGATATAAAAAAGAACATTTTTCTTCATGATTCTTTGTATTAAATAAGTCATAAAATTAATTATTAAAAGAGGGGCCTTGCATTGGAGAAGAAGAAGGAATACCGTCTTTCACCGTAGGCCAGTCTTCCACCCATACCACAGGGTCGAGCATCAGACAACGACCAGCATCCGGATCGGCCACGGGAAAAGCGTGATACATTATCCAATCTGCTCCTTTATCATCGGTGATAATTCCCGAATTATGCCCGGTTCCTTTGAAAGCATCACTTCCTGCTATCAAAACTTCGTATGCATTGTCCATCATACTATTGCCCGCCTTATCCACATAAGGGCCAAACAAAGAAGTGGATCTTCCCACCACAGTGCGGTAAGTGGAATTCAATCCTTCGCAGCAAGAGCCCACCGAAGCAAACATATAATAATAATTATTACGTTTATAAATATAAGTTCCTTCAAAGGCCTTACCGGCAATCTTCATCGGAGTACTACCCGACTTAATTTTCAATCCATTATCGGTAAGTTCTACGCAATAAATACCTTGAAAGCTACCCCATATCAAGTATTTATGCCCGTCTTCTTCGAAGAAACACTGATCTATACTGTTCAATACTCCGATGTTTTTACTTATCAGCAAGCTGCCTTGATCGATGAAAGGGCCTCCCGGCTTCAACGATGTAGCTACACCTATGCCATTATTATTAATTTCACCCCACTTCGAAAGGGAATAGTAGAGTACATACTTTCCATTTATATACCGAATGTCCGGCGCCCAAAGAGCACCTCCAGATAAAAATGAAGGACGGGTATCATTTGTAAAAGCAGTACCTACTTGTGTCCAATTAACCATATCTTTAGATTGATATATCGGTATATTATGAGTATCCTCGGTAGAGTAAGCATAAAACAGACCATCGCGGGCCCTGATCACAGTTGGATCAGGGGTACTCAATTTTATTACAGGATTAGTATAACGGCTGGATACTGCCCCTCCGAATATCGGAGTATCTTCGTTCTTTGAACTCGAACATCCCCAAAGAGACCCCAGCAAAACTATAAGTAATACGAATTTATATCTATTCATTTTTTTTACTATTAAGTTAAACAAGTTCAATCTATCTTCACTGAACCATCGTTATCTTCATGGAGTGAAGATCAAGCTTAACTGTCCAACGACCTGTTACGCCCGGCTTAAATTTATTATCACCAATACCATTTGCTCTGACTGCGGCATCCAACCATATATTGCATGGGTTTAAGGATGAAGGATTGGCAGAAACGATTTCCGATGCGTATTGATTAGGATTAGTCAGAATCTTGAAGGTACTTTCTCCCGATACCTGGAAATCGGTCGCCAAGCTCCATATCTCCGGATGATTCTTTAAATCGGCTTGCTTAAAACCGCAATTAGTGTATGCTTGTGAAAGATTCCAACCGGCTTTCACCAACGCATCACCAATACCCCATAATCCACCATAAGGTAATGTGTATACATCAAGGCAAATCAATTTCATATCTGCCACATTGGCTGTTATCTCGTAAGATGCAGTTTTGGTTATCTTAAGCATGCTTCCCGATTGTGATTCCACCAAAGAACCGGCATCGCTTCCAGGAATATACGCCGGCCAAGTCGTATTCTTATCACGTGAAAAACGAATTTCAGTACCGGCATCCAACGTACCACTCCAATGGAAAACATCCGATCCCAATTCAAGATCTGTCAATGCCGTTACAGTCTCCTGACCACCGACAGCTGTAACCATATAAAGATGGTATATAGGAATAATCGTTGTTGTCACAGTCATTTGATTCAAATCCACCACAATATCGAATACTCCCTGTTTATCTGTGGAGAAGTGTTCACCGCTACCATCTTTCGAATAGACAATAGCATTGCCATCGGTACCTTTTAGATAAGCCGGATATCCGTTATCTTTATTTGTGGTAAACCAATATTCGCATGGGTCAAGCTGCCCTTTCCAATGATAAACACCTTCCTGGTCAGTCGATTCCATAGAAATTGCACGACTCTGTCCCGCAACGTTAGCCATAATATACATAATGTCCGAAGAGTCGTAACCGGAAACTTTAACCTGGACTTTCGACATTTCAGGTTTTAAGTATTTTTTCGACGCTGTTACTTCGGCAATAACTTCACCAACAAGAGTCGTCACATCACCAACACTTACATTCCATGATGTCAACAGATCATTAATCTCGCGCGCAGTCCAACTGATGGAATGTGCCCCCGGCTCTATTTTGATTAACTCACTTTGATTACTTTTATTATCAGCCTGATACAATCTGAAATAGTAGCTCAATTTGGTATCAGCCCCACGATCTGTTGCTTCGTTCCAAGTAAAAGTAACCACCTGCTTATCGGCATCTACTCTTTCAAGCACAAGACTATCCGCTGAAGTGGTCAGCTTCATCTGGTCATCCGGTGAATTTAACGTATAGTACTCAGGATCCGAGTTACAGCCTGTAACGAAAGGCAGTAAAAGCAAGAATAAGCACAAGTATATTTGTTTTTTGACTTTCATATCTTCATAAATATTAGATTGTCCATAATATTAATTCCAAAAAGGAGATTGAACCAGGTTCGGGTTCTTTTCCACTTCATCGACATAAATCGGGAACCAGTAATAAGCCTTCTTCCAAACTCTTGTCTGGAAAACCACACGTTGATAGAATTCACCCGCATTACTTCCAGCGAAATTCATTCCATAATTATCACCTGTCATTTCCGGAATTTCTTCTATTATCCTCCAACGGCGAATGTCCTCCCAACGTGTTCCTTCACAACATAGTTCCACTCGACGTTCCATCCGCACAATCTTACGCACGGCATCTTGAGTATCATCCACATGGATGTAATTCGGATCGTTTACAGCAACAGCAGAAGTGGTATATTGGCGGACACCCGCACGTACACGTATCATATTAAGATACTTCAACGCCTCGGCTCTTGCAGTTCCATTATCATAAGCCTCATTTTCAGCCTCAGCATAATCCAAATAAGCGCCACCTAACCTATAAAGCCAAAGTGGGCGGGAAGTCTTCCAACTGTTTGTTTTAGGGTTATCGGTAGGATATATTTTTTTGCGCACCAAATAGCCATTTTGTGGAGCATCATGCGTAAAACCATTGTCCTTATGATTTTTTAAGAAATCATATTTTCTTCCCGCCAATGCATACCAAGAACCATTATAACTTACTGTAGTATAAAAACGAGGTTCCCTGTGGCAGTACATATTGTATGTGCCGACATCAGTAACTTCACCTTTTTTACCCGTACCTTCTGTCCATATCGTATTACGAACCTCCTTTTCTGAAGAGAAACCAGCTTCAGAGTAGCCACTATTCGGGTCTTTTATCGGCAAACCATTATCAGTAAAGAAAGCATCAACCAATCCTTGATAAACGCCCATACCACCACCACCACCAAATTCGGGTGTGACGGCTTTAAGTGTATAAAATTTATAGTTAGCATTGGCATCACTTGTCCTGGTATAAGGGAACAAGATTTCTTTATTTCCTTCCTGATATTTGGTAAAGAACATATTTTCCGTAGACATAAACGGATCGACTGTACCATCTGCATTATAAACAGTATACAATTTATGGCCGGCTTTTTCGGCTTCATCTATTAAAAGTTTACAAGCGTCTGCCGCTTTAATCCATTTATTAGGATCATAAGTCGAGTTAAATAACGGCGTACCATCTTTGTTTGTGTAACTCTTATACCAATCATTTCCATTAACCAAGGGGCTGGCTGCAAAAAGTAACATTTTTGCCCGAACAGTGAGACACATAATAGACGTAATACGCCCATATTTCTCTACATTTTCATAAGTAGCCGGTAGCTCTTTGGAAGCATCAAGCATTTCCTTGTCCAAATAATTCACAATATCATCAAAAGGCGTACGACCAACCAACAGATCGGATAGTTTAAAATCGGAAGGAGCAATATAATCGGGCTTAAATGGAATCGGTCCGTAAGTCTCCGTCAACCCCCACCAATAATAAGCGGCAAGAAAACGACATTCCGCCTTCATGCGATCTACTTCAGCTTGAGGTAAATCCGAATCAGGCAATGCATGTACATATTTCCTAAAAAGATACGATTCACGAATTCTTTTTGGATAATCAGCCCAAAAGTTTCCACTCCATCCGGTGTTTGGAGTCCACTCCCCAAATATTTTAGGAATGTTACCCCAATCCCATTGCTGCCATCTTTTAGAGGGAGTCACATCATCCCCATAAATTTCCCAGCCAATGTCATTCAGCCAAGCTTTTGACGGATTCGGCAGTCCGGCATATACATAAGCCAATACATCTTCTACTTTGGTCTTATTTTCATAAACCATATCCATATTCAGTTCCGTATCAGGCTCCTTATCCAAATAGTTACAAGAGAAGAAAGAGAACAAGCCGAAAAGTCCTGCAAAAATATTTATTGTTTCAAACCTTTTCATTTTCTTTTTTATTTAAAAGTTAACATCAATACCCATTAATAAGGAGCGCATAGGTGGATACCTTAATCCATCACCCGAATCTAATTCTGGATCCCACAATTTGAATTTAGAGAAACAAAACAGATTGTTTCCACTTAAATATAAGCGAACACCTTTTGCATGAAACTTGTCAGTAATATTTTTGGGTAAAGTATATCCTAATTCTATCGTTTTGCAACGCAAGAAACTCATATCTTTTTTCCACCAGGTAGAAGAACGGTAATTCTGCTTATTGGGAGATTCGGAAAGACGAGGCCAAAACACATCTTGGCTAGGATTTTCTTCCGTCCATCTATCCTTATAATTATCGTAGATATTACCTAACAATCCTTGGCCACTACCCGGAATAAAGTAGGATGATCCTCCTATTATACGATGTGTATCTGCAATACCTTGGAAGAAAATATTCAAATCCCATTGGCGAAAGACAAGATTGCCACCAAATCCATAAACGATTCTGGGGTCATTCGTTCCACCAATATATCCTTCATCCGCATCTGTAATCTTGCCATCTCCATCCATATCTTTATATTTAATATCTCCGGGACGAATAGTCGATGATCCCACTTCCTGAGTAGGAATACCGAATTTCAAATTACCATTGGCATCAAAATCATCTTTTGTAAACAAGCGCTCGGCCTGAAGTCCCCAAAGCGTATTCATTGACCGTCCTGTCAGTCCACGATAAGTACCGATACGTTCCATCGGTTCGTCTTTTTCAGTCACCTTATTGATTGCATAGGAGAATGTAGAGCGTAATCCGGCACTCCAGTCCTTATTTATCTTAGTATTATAGTTCAAAGAAGCATCCACCCCTTTATTGGTGACTTTTCCATAATTAGCCCAAGGAGAAGTGATAAACCCGGTCTGGGTAGGAATAGTGCTACGTTGCATGAAAATATTGGAACGTTTCTCATTAAAGACGTCAACTTGCATTTCCAATGCATTCCACAACCCAAGTTCCATACCTATATTTGTTTTCCATGCAGTTTCCCAAGTCAAGTCGGCAACACCGATGTCACCTTCTGTAATACCACCTCTGTCAATCTGACCTTGATCTCCCCATTGGTATGATCCTTGTCCCGTATAAACAGTAGTAATGTAAGCAAATCTACGTCCGCCGATATTATCATTTCCCACTTTACCATACGAAGCTCTCAGTTTGAGTTTATTCAGCGTATTCTTATACTTTTCCATAAAGTGCTCTTCGGAAACAAGCCAGCCCAATGCTATTGAAGGGAAGAAGCCAAACCGCTTTCCTTTAGCAAAGTTTTCCGAGCCATTATAACCGAAATTGAACTCACCGATATAACGTCCGCCATACACGTATGAAAGTCGACCGGCAAATCCTTGCTTTCTATAAGGTTGTACACTACCATCGTCATAACTCTGTTGGTTATAAAGGAATAATGCATCAATATCACTCTTTCCGAATGTCCGGTTATAAGTCAGAGTACCTTCAAGATAGGTTCTCTTCGTTCCATAATTACTTTCATTAGAGAAACTTAAAGCGTCATCGCCATAACTTAAAATATCATGTATCAAATTACCTTCGGCATCACGTCCGGTAGCTACATTATAATAACTTGGACTCATTGATCTGATACGCCCGCTATAATTAAAAGAGTCGAAAGAGAATGACATTTTAGCCTTTAAACCGGGAGTAATCATTCTTAAATTCTGCTCCAGAGAGATAAGAGATTGAAGTTGTGTATTAATACCTACTGTATAACCTGATTGAGTTGCAGTAGCCCAAGGATTGCTTCGATATGAAACGAGTGGAATTGTACCGTCAGAATAACGCGTAGGATATACTATAGGACTAGTAACAAAGGCTTGCGAAAACAAATCGTCAATACTGTGGTTTGGAGCATGGCGGTTTTGCATATATCCACCCACATTAAGTCGCATAGTTGTGGTTTTCGTGATATCCAAATCCACATTAGCGCGCATATTATAACGATTCAGGTTAATGCCTGTGTCATATGGTAATGTTTTATCCGTTGCAATAATACCCTGTTCATTATACCATGAGGCAACTAACGAATAACGGAGGAAATCGGAGCCACCGGCAACCGACATATTGGCTCTTGTAGAATAAGCATAGTTCTTCGTTATTTGATCAATCCAGTTCACATCCGGATATAAATCTTTATCGTAGCCATATCTTGTTTTATCAATCTGCTCTTGAGAATAAGGGAGCTGTGATTTATTTTCTTTCAGTTCGTTCAAAAGTTCCATATAATCGGCTCCACCAATAAATCCAGGTAATTTAGTCGGCTCGGAAATTGAATGTTCCACTCTTACATCCACACTCGGAGGACCAACCTGACCCCGTCTTGTATTGATAATGATAACCCCATTAGCTCCGCGCACACCATACATTGCAGTAGCCGAAGCATCCTTCAATACAGAAAAAGATTCAATTTCAGCAGGATCAATATTATTCAAATCCCTCTCAATTCCATCAACCAAAACTAAAGGAGTTGTCGTGCCTGAGAAAGTTGAAATACCCCGAATCCAAAAGTTGGAATTATCATATCCCGGCTCTCCCGAACGTGTTACGGCTATGACACCGGCAATCTGTCCCGCTAGATTATTAGAAAGTGAACGGGTTGAACCAACTTGAAGCTTTGAAGGGGAAATATTGTCAATAGCACCAACGATAGATACCTTTTTCTGCGTACCATAGCCGGTTACAACCACTTCATTTAATGCGCTAATGTCTTCTTCTAGTATTACATCGAAGTTAATCGCATTTCCCACTCTTATTTTTTGAGTTTTAAATCCAATATATGATATTTCGATAATAGCATTTTTATCAGAAATATTCAAATAGAAATGTCCGTCGAGATCTGTTATTGTACCTGCATTATTACTTTCACCGGAAATTTTCACATTCACCCCAGGTAAGGCAGCCTTCTCTTTATCGGTCACCGTACCGGAGACGCGAATGGTTTTTTCTTTTTTTTGAGAAGGTGCGGGCTTTTTGAAAACTGTAATTTGCCTTCCTTTTATGACATAAGAATTATCTGTTCCGGAGAAAAGAGCATTTAAGATTTCAGCAGGAGATTTATCAACTATATTTACCTGCACTTTACGATTCAAATCAACAGCAGCATCTTTATAGAAAATAAAGTATTTGCCATTTTTTTCAATATAATTAAAAACCTGTAGTACAGTCATTTCATCTTGAGTAGAACTAATTTTATAATCTGTATAAAATTCAGTTGCAGATACACTCACCGTATGAAATAAGGATAACAAAAAAAACAAAAAAATACTTTTAATTGGTAATAAATACCCTTTCATAGGCCTGTTATGGCTATGAATTACGTGATTTATCATATCTTTGTAATGAATTTAGTTAACACTATTTTCTTTATTTAAGATTCCAGGTTGGATGTGATAATTGCAGTTTCACTCCAACCTGCTTTTTGTGTCTAAGGCCCGTTTTTCATAGTAATTTTGTAATAATTTAATTTATAAGGTTAACACTCAATCACGACCTAACTGGTAGCCCCCATCTTTTGTCGTGATTACATCTGCGGGCATTGTGCCGGCTATAGATTCCAACACATCCTGCAAATCATCTCTTAAATCAAGCTTTCCGCTAAAAGTTATATTTAATAATTCAGAAGCTATTGCTATCTTCTTACCGTAATATCTTGTCAGCTTATTCACAATAT
The DNA here is from genome assembly GCA_041907545.1 of Bacteroides sp. Taxonomy (GTDB): domain Bacteria; phylum Bacteroidota; class Bacteroidia; order Bacteroidales; family Bacteroidaceae; genus Bacteroides. The sequence goes on along the minus strand of JAYRGX010000017.1, from coordinate 1,836 downwards.
TTCGAATAGGCTCTTTGTGAAATTCATAGTAACCTTCAGCCCAACTGATATATTCCGATACATCAACATTTTTAACTCCGATTTCATTGTTTTCAATATAAGAAAGCATCTCACCCGGGCTTAGAATTTTTTGTTGTTTGTCGGAAGTCTGTACCCAAACTTTCCCATGTACCAACACTACAGTAGAAAGCGTTCTATCAGGATTAGTGCAGACATCGAAAGCAGTTCCCAACACTTGCACATCCATACGATCGGTTCGGACAATAAAAGGTCTGGACTTATCGGGCGAAACTTGCAGATAGACTTCTCCTTCAACATATATCTCACGTTTATTATGCGAGAATACGACAGGATATACCACTCTGGTATTGGCATTCACATCCATCCGCGTACCATCGGAAAATATGATGGACGATCTTTTTCCGGCAGGAACAATCAGTTGGTTATAAGTATCCTCTCCATCATCCAATTTCTGCTCTACATTCGAATTGATTGAGAATTTACCATTCTTAGTATACTTCAGTTGGCTCTCCTTACCGGCTATTTTAAGGTTTTCTTTTTCCGACAATATCAGTTGTATATCTGTATTAGTCCCCCCGCTGGGTCGTTTTACGGCCATAATGGAATCGATTGCTGAAGGTACCGAGGTCATCTTATCAAGCCAAATAGTACACACAACTAATATAGCCAGACATGCCGCAACACCCATTACCTTATAGAAAATCTCTCTTTTCTTATGTGTTCTTTTAAGATTCGCATTCTTACATTCTATGCGCTTCCATAATTCATCTGCATCATCACTCGCCATTCTTTTCCCTGAACACAAAGACACCGTATTCAAAAAATCCCGGGCTTGCGCTATTTCCATTCGCAATTGCTCATCATGCGACTCCAATTCCTCCCAGAATTTCCGACTATCCTCGGTTGGAGTCCTTTCGGACTCCAAAAAATAATCGTCATTGAGCAATTCAACTACTGTATAACCTGAATATGTTGATAAATCCTTCATTTCTAATCTTTGTTTAATAGGCAAGTTTATTCCGAATATCTACTCATTTACCCAATAATAAGAATCCAGAAAAAACATTTTTTATGATTTCGTATTACTGAAGACACTGCTACCCTATACAACCCGTAGCTTTGTCAGCGCTCTTTGAATTAAATTACAAGCGGATTGATAATTCAAATCCATCAGCTTGCATATTTCTTCATATCCAAGTTCCTCATAAAAACGATAGTAGATAATTTCTCTTTGACGGGCAGACAAACTGTCGAGCATCCGTGACACAGCTGCTCCTTGCAAAGTCAATGTCTCATCGGCTATAAACGATTCTTCAACCGAAAGATCAAAGCTATATTCTTCTTCACCGGAAATAGTAGACATGTAAGCATCAAACCGTTGCTTCCTTGTAAAAGAATTAAATAAGCAATTCTTTAGTGCAGCCATAAAGTAGACTTTCACATTTTCGGGTAAGGAAAGATTTTTATGATTTTGGTAAATCTGAATAAAGACGTCCTGAATACAATCTTTCACTAATTCCGAATCGTCGGTAAAACGACACCCGAACTGATAAAGATGTTGGACATAATGCGAATATAACCAAGCATAGGCATCATTATTCCCTTCAATAAACAACTTCCATTGCTGCTTGCTTTGATCATTTATTTGGTTTTCCATAGATAGTATTTTTTAACCATCTCTTTAGAGCCTGTTTAAATTTTATTCAATAGCATCCTAATGGATGCCAGTTTTACCATTTCCTCTGCCGAATCGAATGTGAATTCATAGTTTCGGCAAAGCCTTCTATAATTGTCAAACCATGCAAATGTTCTTTC
>JAYRGX010000016.1:0-90745 GCA_041907545.1 Bacteroides sp. | reverse complement strand
GCTAGCGAGTCTTTTAATGCAAAAATTAAGCAGTTCAGAGCACTACTCAGAGGAGTCAGGGATGTGTCCTTCTTCTTATTCAGATTATCGAAAATTTATGCTTAAAATCGTAATCCCTCAGAATTTCGGTATGATCCCTTATTTGACCCAGAACGGCATCAAATAACATGCAAATGTCTATAAATGACAAAAGCCGATGCAAATTGCATCAGCTCTACGTCGTCTTAAATTGCTTATTTTCAGTTTTTTACAACTCTGTCGGGGTAGCGGGATTCGAACCCACGACCCCCTGCTCCCAAAGCAGGTGCGCTAACCGGACTGCGCTACACCCCGAGTGTTTGTTTTTTTTAGCGAGTGCAAAGGTATAACAATTTTCTTAATACCAAAATAATTCTGCGATTTTTGTTGCTTATAAAATCACATTTTTAGGTAGAAATCGCGTGTTAGAAGGTTATATTCGTAGCTAAACTGATTGTCTGTCAGTCTGATATGTAAATCTTGATCTTCGCATTTTTTTTCTTTGAAACTAAAAGAAAAAAGTATTCGGCGACATTGCTTTGATGGGTTTGTGTATACATTGAGCTTTTTAACGGGAAAAAGTTTGTGCTTCCATGCGATATCTATTATGCTATTTCCCGCTTCTGCCGGGATAATAATATCAATAGTTCCCGTTTCCGAAAGAAATTTTGATGCGTTAGCAAATAGTGATTCATAATTTAGACTTCCGACATGACGGGCTAATGAACGTTGTTGATCAGGGCTTTTTAATGCATCAACAAAATAGGGAGGATTGGAAACAATTAAGTCATATTTTTCTTGCGAAATATATTTTTTAAAATCACAACATATAGCATTTATCCGATCGGACCATCTAGAGTTCAAGAAGTTGTTTTTCGCCTGTAGGAATGCTATCTCATCAATCTCAATAGCATCTATTAATGTATCTGCGTTTCTTTGTGCAATCATTAAACTGATAAGTCCCGTGCCTGTTCCTATATCTAATACTCTTTTTATATTATCTGTGTTAGCCCATGCTCCCAATAGAACGCCGTCTGTGCCGACCTTCATTGCACATTTATCATGCCATATAGTAAATTGTTTAAACTTAAAGTAAGGATTTGGCATATCTGTTATTGTTTAGTAGCACCAAAATTATAGAAATGCTGCTATATCTCTGCAATTTTGGCATTGTTTTTGTGTTTTTATAGGGAAAGTGCTTTCTACATAATGAAGAATAGCTTAACTTTGCAGGCGCTTTATAGGCCCTGTCAGTATGACATAAAACTTAAAAAGAAAAAAATGAAGAAAAGATTTTACCTAAGAGATACAGAAGAGGCAGAGGGAAACGGTTTTTCGGTTATAGCTGATTTTGAGGGAAATGAAGAACAATTAATGGATATAAAGGTCGACGAGATACTTCCTATACTGCCTTTACGCAATATGGTTTTGTTTCCAGGAGTCTTTATGCCGGTTTCTGTTGGTCGTAAGTCTTCCTTAAAATTGGTTCGTGAAGCGAATAAAAAGGAAGCATATATAGGGGTTGTATGCCAAAAAACAGCCGATACAGAATCTCCTCTCTTAGATGATTTACACAATATTGGTACGGTAGGAAAGATTATTCGCATTCTTGAAATGCCGGATCAATCAACTACTGTCATTATTCAGGGCGTAAAACGCATGAAACTGGAAAGCATCGTTGAAACAGAGCCTTATTTAAAAGGTAACGTGCTTACTTTGCAAGAAGAGATTCCAGGTAAAGAAGATAGTGAGTTTCTGGCACTCGTTGAAGCATGCAAGGATTTGACTGTACGATATATAAAGTCTTCTGATATGTTTCCGCAAGATTCGGCTTTTGCAATTAAAAATATTTCCAGTCCGATGTTCTTAGTGGATTTCATTTGTACAAACTTGCCTTTAAAGAAAGATGAAAAAATAGAATTACTTCAGATAAATTCTTTGCGGGAACGTACCTACCGTTTATTGGAAATATTAAATAGGGAAGTACAGCTTGCCGAAATAAAGGAATCCATCCAGTTGCGAGCTCGTGAAGATATAGATCAGCAACAGCGTGAATATTTCCTTCAACAGCAAATCAAAACAATTCAAGATGAATTAGGTGGAGGGACTCAAGAACAGGAAATAGAAGAAATGCGTAAGAAAGCCAACTCTGTAAAATGGAGCAAAGAGGTTAGAGACGCTTTTTTGAAGGAAGTTGATAAATTAGAACGTACTCATCCTCAATCACCTGATTATAGTGTTCAGCTGAATTATTTGCAGACAATGCTCAGTTTGCCGTGGGGTATTTATTCTACTGACAACTTGAATTTGATTAATGCTGAGAAGACTTTGAACAAAGATCATTACGGCCTGGAAAAGGTTAAAGAACGCATATTGGAACATTTGGCTGTCTTGAAGCTAAAAGGGGACATGAAGTCACCTATTATCTGTCTATATGGCCCTCCGGGAGTAGGTAAAACCTCTTTGGGACGTTCTATTGCAGCAGCATTAAAACGGAAATATATACGAATGTCTTTAGGTGGAGTACATGACGAAGCTGAAATACGAGGACATCGTAAAACTTATATTGGTGCCATGCCGGGGCGTATTATCAAGAGTTTGATCAAGGCAGGATCCTCAAATCCTGTATTCATTCTTGATGAAATAGATAAAGTCAGCGCTGACAGACAGGGAGATCCTTCTTCTGCACTACTTGAGGTATTGGATCCGGAACAAAACTCCACATTCCATGACAATTTCCTTGATGTGGATTACGATCTATCCAAAGTAATGTTTATTGCTACGGCAAACAATCTTAATACCATACCAGGTCCATTGCTTGATCGTATGGAATTGATAGAGGTAAGTGGTTATATTACAGAAGAAAAGATAGAAATAGCCCGTCGACATCTTTTGCCAAAAGAATTGGAAAATAACGGGTTGAAGAAGAATGATATAAAAATACCCAGAAATACTCTTGAAGTCATTATCGAGTCATATACCCGTGAAAGCGGTGTACGCGAACTGGAAAAGAAAATCAGCAAAATACTTAGAAAAGCTGCTCGTCAGTATGCAACTGATGGAGTGTTTAAAAAACAGGAGATTAAGCCTTCCGACTTATATGAATTCTTAGGTTCGCCGGAATATTCACGCGATAAATATCAAGGTAATGAATATGCCGGGGTTGTGACAGGTCTTGCATGGACTGCTGTTGGAGGAGAGATTTTATTCGTTGAAACCAGTTTAAGTCGCGGTAAGGGTGGAAGACTCACATTGACCGGTAATCTTGGCGATGTAATGAAAGAATCCGCTATGCTGGCTTTGGAATATATTAAAGCGCATGCTTCCATACTTGATTTGGATGAAGATGTATTCGATAATTGGAATATTCATGTGCATGTACCCGAAGGTGCAATACCTAAAGACGGGCCTTCTGCCGGTATAACGATGGCAACATCTTTAGCATCTGCATTGACCCAGCGCAAAGTAAAAGCTAATATTGCTATGACCGGTGAGATTACTCTTCGCGGAAAGGTGCTTCCTGTTGGTGGTATTAAAGAAAAGATACTGGCTGCTAAACGTGCGGGTATTAAGGAGATCATTCTGAGTGAAGAAAATAAGAAGAACATAGAGGAAATTCAGGAGCTTTATATAAAAGGACTTGTGTTCCATTATGTAAGAGACATTAAAGAGGTATTTGCGCTTGCGTTGACAGATGAGAAAGTCACTGATGCCATTAATCTCTCTACAAAGAAAGAAAAGACAGAAAGTAAGGAAGCATGACATTTGAATTACAATACACAGACAGCAAGAGCAATGCTCGTGCCGGATTGATATCAACTGACCATGGTCAGATTCAAACTCCTATATTTATGCCTGTAGGTACTGCAGGTACTGTAAAGGGAGTTCACCAGACCGAATTGAAAGAGGATATTAAGGCGCAAATCATATTGGGTAATACTTATCATTTATATTTGCGCCCGGGGCTCGATGTTATTGAGAATGCTGGTGGTTTACATAAGTTTAATGGCTTTGATCGCCCCATGCTGACAGATAGTGGGGGCTTTCAAGTCTTTTCTCTGTCAAGTATCCGTAAATTAAGGGAAGAAGGAGCTGAATTCCGTTCACATATTGATGGAAGTAAACACGTGTTTACTCCTGAAAAAGTGATGGATATAGAGCGTACTATCGGAGCCGATATAATGATGGCATTTGATGAATGCCCACCGGGAACATCCGATTATCAATATGCAAAGAAATCTCTTGGATTGACTCATCGTTGGCTCGATCGTTGCATAAAGAGATTTAATGAAACCGAACCTAAATATGGATATCATCAAGCTTTGTTTCCTATAGTACAGGGGTGTGTTTATCCGGATTTGCGTAAACAGTCGGCTGAGTTTGTTGCTTCAAAGGAAGCCGAAGGAAATGCTATCGGAGGGTTGGCTGTTGGTGAACCTGTAGAAAAGATGTATGAAATGATAGAGGTCGTGAATGAAATTCTTCCGAAGGACAAGCCACGATATCTAATGGGTGTTGGTACTCCGGTTAACATACTCGAAGGTATAGAGCGGGGAGTAGACATGTTCGACTGTGTGATGCCTACCCGCAATGGACGAAACGGGATGCTATTTACCAAAGACGGCATTATCAATATGAGGAATAAAAAATGGGAAATGGATTTCTCTCCCATTGAAGTGGATGGAGCTTCTATTGTAGACACTCTCTATAATAAAGCATATTTGAGGCATTTATTTCATGCACAAGAGTTACTTGCTATGCAAATTGCTTCTATACATAACCTCGCATTTTATTTATGGCTCGTTGGTGAAGCAAGAAAACATATAATTGCCGGAGATTTCTCTGTGTGGAAACCGATGATGGTGAAACGTGTATCTACCAGATTATGAAAAAACCAAATTGGAATATAAAAGCGAGGGCTAAAAGACTTCTCAGAAATCCGTTTAAAGGTGAGGGAAAGTTTTTGAAGAAGCTTGATTACTACATTATTAAGAAGTTTCTTGGCACTTATGTTTTTGCAATAGCACTGATTATCTCCATTGCTGTTGTATTCGATTTTAATGAAAAGATGGACCGCTTCATGTCCCATAATGCGCCATGGAAGGCTATTGTCTTTAATTATTATTTGAATTTTATTCCTTATTTCGCTAATCTGTTTAGCCCATTATTTGTGTTTATTGCGGTAATCTTCTTTACCTCAAAATTAGCTGAAAATTCAGAGATTATCGCAATGTTTTCGACGGGTATGAGTTTCAAACGCATGCTTCGTCCATACATGGTATCTGCTGCTATCATTGCAATTGTCACCTTTGCCTTGGGATCTTATATTATACCCAAAGGGAGTGTAACCCGTATTAATTTTGAAGATAAATATTACAAACCCCGTAAAAGTACTACAGCCCGTAATATACAGCTGGAAGTTGATTCGGGGGTAATAGCTTATATAGAGCGGTTTGAAGATTTTAGCAAGACCGGTTATCATTTTTCTCTCGATAAATTTGAAGGCAAGCAGCTTGTTTCACACTTAACAGCAAATTCCATTACTTATGATACGACATCCGTGCATAAATGGATTGTCAATGGTTACATGATTCGTGAGATAAACGGGCTGAGAGAGCATATCACTAAAGGAGAAAAGATAGATACCACACTCTTTATGGAGCCCGCGGACTTCCTGATTATGAAGAATCAGCAAGAAATGTTGAGCAGTCCTCAACTAAGCAATTATATCGATCGACAACGGCAACGGGGGTTTGCCAATATCAAAGAATTTGAAATAGAATATCATAAGCGAATAGCCATGTCATTTGCCTCTTTTATTCTTACGATAATCGGAGTCTCGCTTTCTTCCAAAAGGACAAAAGGAGGAATGGGACTACATTTGGGAATAGGTTTGGCTTTAAGTTTCTCGTATATCCTTTTCCAGACTATTGCTTCTACTTTTGCCATTAACGGTAATGTGCCACCGTTTATAGCAGTTTGGATTCCAAATATACTTTATGCATTTATTGCATTCTATTTATATCGAAGGGCCCCAAAATAAATTAAAATATAAAAAGGAGAACATATTTCCATTATATTTGTTCCTGAAATATGAAACGAACGATTTCCATATTACTTCTTCTCTTGATGTTGGTCATTAGTGTACGACCAATGATGAGCATGCATTTTTGCCAGGGGAAGATGTCTTCGGTAAGCTTATTGAAAGCTACCGGAGATCATTCATGCTGCGGTGACATGAATGCAGATATGGAGAAGAGCTCGAAGAAAGTTTCTGCTACGTCTCATTTTGTGAGCGATCATGACAGTTGCTGTAAGACCGAAAAGGTATATGTTGCTACTGATAACTTCAATTCGCAAGTAGAACTTTCCATAGCTAAATTGCTACCTTCGTTTGTTTATGTAGGTTTGATATTTAAATATCTTATAAATATAACAGAGCCCGAATCTCTAATAAAGGCTCATATTTTTTCTCCTCCCGATAAATTGAGTAAGAAATGCGTTGATTTACTTGCTCTAATCTGTACTTTCCAAATTTAAAATTAGGAGAAAGATGTGTCAAAACTCTATCTTCTGAGTTTTTATTCCTTCTACAAATGCTTTAGATAGGGCGATTTTCAGTTCTTAGAAGCTTTGATACTCTTTCATTTTTTTCTTTGTATTGCCAGAATTCGTATAATGATTTTCTGCAATACCGCCTTTTCGTATCCATCCGTGTCCCGTATTTCTTTCTGAGATGGTAAATAACTACTATTTATTGGTATGATTTACTATGCTTCGATTGAACATAAATAGTTGATAAACTATTATTTAAGGAGATACAGGGTGTCTATAATCAGATTGATAGATAAGAATTTATCTCAGTCTGAACTTCAAGTAAATAAATATGTCTATTAATTAAATAGCTGAGATATGCTTAATAGAATAATAAAATATTTTCTAGATAACAGATTGATAAGCATTCTGTTGCTTATCGTAGTTATAGTGTGGGGCTTATCGACAGCACCATTCAATTGGCATGGAGGTTTACTCCCACGTGATCCGGTGCCTGTGGATGCAATCCCCGATATAGGTGAGAACCAACAAATTGTAGCAACCGAGTGGATGGGAAGATCTCCTAAAGATATACAGGAGCAAGTCACTTATCCGCTGACCACCGCTTTATTGGGAATACCCGGTGTAAAGACCATTAGAAGTAGTTCCATGTTCGGCATGTCCTTCATCTATATTATATTCAATGATAATGTCGAATTTTATTGGAGCCGATCAAGAATTCTAGAGAAGTTGAACTCTCTTCCAGCCGGTACTTTACCGAGCGGCGTGCAACCGGCATTAGGTCCTGATGCCACAGCTCTCGGGCAGATATTCTGGTATACACTCGAAGGGCGAAATCCAAAGACCGGTAAGCCTACAGGTGGATGGGACCCCGAAGAACTTAGAACAATTCAGGACTTTTATGCCAAATATTCACTATCTTCTGCCGAAGGTGTTTCCGAGGTTGCATCTATTGGCGGCTATGTGAAGGAATATCAAGTAGAGATAAACCCTGATGCTATGAGGGCATATAAGGTGTCGATCATGGAGGTGATGAATGCGGTGCAAAAGAGCAACCTTGATATTGGTGCGGAGACCATCGAACTGAATAAGGTGGAATACCTTGTGAGAGGATTGGGGTATATTAAGAATATAGCAGATCTTGAGAATGCCGTGATCACTGTCCGCAATGGCGTTCCGGTAAGAGTAAAAGATGTGGCTTTTGTCAATCTGGGACCGGCTACACGTCGCGGAGGACTTGATAAAGAGGGCGTGGAAGCAGTAGGCGGTGTAGTGGTAGCCCGTTATGGTTCCAATCCCATGCAAGTCATCAATAATGTGAAAGATAAAATCAAAGAGATGGAGGCCGGTCTTCCTCAAAAGACACTCGCCGACGGAACTGTGTCGAAGGTTACTGTGGTGCCTTTCTACGACCGTTCCGGCTTGATACGGGAAACTGTAGGAACATTGGAAACGGCTCTTTCTCATGAAATCCTTATCTGTATTATTGTCGTAATTGTGCTGGTACTCAACCTTAGGGCATCCATTATTATTTCCAGTATATTGCCCATAGCGGTTCTTGCAACTTTCATTATCATGAAATATGTGGGAGTGGAAGCCAATATTGTGGCTTTATCCGGTATTGCCATTGCCATTGGGGTGATGGTTGATATTGGCGTAGTGTTCGTCGAGAGCATTATCCGGCGCTTGGAAGAAGAAAAAGATAAAGGAGTGCCCAAAGGAAAGGCATTGGCTGCTTTAATCTATAGCAGTGTGAGTGAAGTCTCCGGTGCATTATCTACAGCTATGCTGACCACAATAATCAGCTTCTTGCCTGTTTTTGCCATGGAAGCACAAGAGGGTAAGCTATTTAAGCCATTGGCGTATACCAAAACGTTTGCTCTTCTTTCAGCTTTTATGTTGGGAGTTGCCATGCTGCCTACTATTGCTTATTACATCTTCTCTTGGAGAATCACTTCGAAGCAAGTGCGGAAAGCAGGAAATATTGTCTTAATGGCAGGTGGTATAGGATTGTTGATTCTTACAGGCAATTGGGCTAGCTTGGCTTTAACTCTACTTGGAGCAAACAATTATTTCGCTTCGCATTGGAAGAATAAAAAAATTGCCACTTATATCAATATCGGAATAGTGCTCTTTACAGCGGTCTATTACCTTGCTGTAGAGTGGTTACCGGTTGGGACACAAGCCCGGTTACCGATTAATCTGGTGTTTGTCGTACTGGTTATAGCTGTTATACTAGGCATACTCTGGTTTTTGGTATTTTATTATGAGCGTATTTTACGTTGGTGTCTGGCACATCGTTGGAAATTTATGCTTATCCCTCTGTTTACCCTTTTATTTGGAACACTTATTTGGATCGGGTTCGATAAAACGTTTGGTTTTGTAGCTAAGGGATTTGAAGTTGTGGGCTGGGATACCTTCCGGCAAACCCACTTCTGGCAGGCATCTACTAAAAAGTTTCCCGGTGTAGGCGAGGAGTTTATGCCCAGTCTTAACGAAGGATCTTTCCTGCTGATGCCAACAAGTATGCCACATACGGGTATTGAGCAGAACTTGAACTATATTGAGACACTGGATAAACGCATCTCCAATATACCCGAGATAGAAAGTAGTGTCGGTAAATGGGGAAGGGTAAATTCCGCCCTCGACCCTGCACCGGTACAAATGTTTGAGAATACAATCAACTATCGTCCCGAGTATATTTTGGATGAGAATGGACATCGGGAAAAGTTTAAGGTCAATGGGAAAGGAGAATTCGTACTTATAGATGGCTCTACCTACAATCCGGCAAAAGGATTCAGGTTAATACCTGCAGACAGTCTTATTGTGGATGCCCATGGAGATTATTTCAGGCAATGGCGACCGGAAATTAAAAACACGAATGATATATGGCAGGGAATAGTCAATGTCACTCACTTACCGGGATTGACGTCCGCTCCTAAATTACAGCCTATTGAAGCCCGCCTGGTGATGTTATCTACGGGTATGCGTGCTCCGATGGGGGTAAAAGTTTCAGGACCCGATCTAGAGTCAATAGAACAAGGAGGAAAGGCACTCGAAGCTGCATTGAAGAGTGTTCCTTCGGTACTTCCTTCAACAGTATTCTATGACCGTGCCGTAGGTGCTCCCTACGTGGAAATTAAGTTGAACAGGCAAAGTATGGCACGTTATGGAATCACGGTAGTCGACTTGCAAGAGGTGATTGGCGCGGCAGTAGGAGGCATGCCCCTTACCACTACCGTCGAAGGTCGTGAGCGTTTCCCTGTCCGGTTGAGATATCCGAGGGAATTAAGGGATAATCCTGAAGAACTTGCCAAGATCATTATTCCCACCGCAACGGGTGCGCAGGTTCCTCTAAGCGAGGTTGCCGATATAGAATACACCAAAGGAGCGCAAATGATACAGAGTGAGAATACCTTCCTGATCGGTTATGTCATCTTCGATAAGCAAGCCGATAAAGCGGAAGTGGATGTGGTGAAGGAGGCTGACCGGATAATTAAACAAAAGATTCAGGCAGGTAAGCTTAAATTGCCTAAGGGTGTGTCGTTTACATTTGCCGGAAATTATGAACAACAAGCCAGAGCAGCCGATCGTTTACTCATCGTCATACCGATAAGTTTGATCATGATCCTTCTTATTCTGTATTTCAGGTTTAAGACAATAACGGCTTCATTTATTCATTTTTCCGGTGTATTTGTGGCTTTTGCGGGAGGATTTATTTTACTATGGCTTTATGGAGAGCCGTGGTTTATGAACTTCACCGTTGGCGGGGTTAATCTCCGTGATATGTTCCAGATGCACCCTATCAATCTAAGTATTGCCGTTTGGGTCGGCTTTATCGCCTTGTTTGGTATTGCCACCAACGATGGAGTATTGATGGGTACCTATATTCATGATACCTTCATTGAACGAAATCCACATACCAAAGCAGAAATACGGGAAGCCGTAGTGCATGCAGGTTTGAAGAGAGTTCGTCCGGCAGCTATGACTACTGCCACCGCCTTAATTGCTTTACTGCCGGTGTTGACTTCCACTGGTAAGGGGGCTGACATCATGATACCAATGGCCATACCGACTTTTGGTGGTATGCTGATACAGTCGATGACAATGTTTGTTGTCCCCGTTCTGCAATGCTGGTGGAGAGAAAAAGTCATAGAGAAACATGGAAGTATAAAAGAATAAAGATATAGATTATGAGAACAACTATTCGAAAATACTTGATTCCGGCATTTTTATTGATAAGCGGACTAGGAATATCCCAGTCTTCTGTATTTGCCGAAAATGCCGATTCATTGAATTATTATTTAAAGGTGGCTGCCGGTAATAATCCCGAAGTAAAGTCGTCTTTCCATTCCTATAAGGCTGCTTTGGAGAGAGTTCCTCAGGCTGGGGCTTATCAGGATCCGGAACTTGAGATGGGATTTTTCTTGGAGCCGATGGATATAGTAGGCGGACGGCAAGTCGCCCAATTCAAGCTTATGCAAATGTTTCCGTGGTTTGGTACGAAAAAGTCGGCTCAAACGGAAGCTACCCATCGGGCTAAAATGGCTTATGAACAATTCAGAGAGATCCGTAATAATGTCTATTTGAACGTATATACTCAATGGTATTTGTTGCTGAATCTTAAGCAGCAACTCATTAATAATCACGAAAACAAACGGATGTTGAAGCAGTTGGAAGAGTTGGCTATACAACGATTCTCTTCTCCAACCGTAAGCTCTTCCAGTGGTTATTCAATTCCCGCACCCACATCCCTTAAGCAGGGTGTATCCGGGATGTCCACCCAGATAGGTGCTTCTGGCGGCAGTATGCCTTCATCCGGTTCATCAACATCTTCTATGGGGGGAATGTCTGGAATGGGTAACTCGGGTGCCGCTTCGTCTATGGGAGGAGGTTCTGTTTCTGCCGGAAATATCGTGGGTAGTTCTGGTGTTGGGTCAAATGCAGGGATGGGAGGAATGTCCGGTATGGGAAGTTCCTCTTCAGGCATGGCAGGCGCTTCATCCGGGATGTCCGATGTACTGCGTATCCAAATAGAAATGGCCGAAACGGATAATAATATCGAAAGCCTCCTTTCGGAAATTAAAGCCGAAACGGCAAAGTTCAACTCTTTGCTAAACAGAGCCCCCGAAAGTGCTGTGCAGATACCCGATTCTATCACACAAGTTCCCTTTCAATTGGATGAACTTTCGGTATTGAGCAAGATTGAGAGCCAGAATCCTACGCTGAAGATGATTCTTGAGGAAGGATTGAGTTACGAAGCAAAACTAAAGACGGATAAGAAAATGGGTTATCCGATGCTTGGTATCGGTATGGAGTATATGCTCAATAAGAAAACCAACGAGGAAATGCTGTCAATGGGCGATATGAACGGCAAAGATATGATTATGCCTATGGTGACGGTAAGCATTCCGCTTTATAGAAATAAGTATAAAGCCATGCAGCGGGAGACGAAGTTTATGCAGGACTCCAACAAGGAGAAGTACGCCAATACCTTGAACACCTTGGAAGCCGAGCTTTATAAGACCCGTCACCAATTGGATGATGCAACTAGAAAGATAGCTTTATACGGAAGGCAGGAACAATTGGCACAAAGTGCTTATGGATTGATTATCAGGGAATATATATCGGGAAAAAGTGATCTGAACAATGTCATACAGCTTGAAAGGCAGTTGTTGGATTATCAACTCAAAAAATCGGAGGCAGTAGCAGGGTATAACACCATGGTTGCCGCCATTCAGAAACTGGTTTCTTTCAACGATATCGAATTTTAAAAATAACATGATTATGGATACTAATAAAATAAAGCAATTCATTCAAAAGAACTCCGTGAAATACGGTCTGATTTTCGTTGCGGGGTTATTGATTGGCTGGATGATCTTTTCCGGGAATCATTCGCAGGAAATAAAAGGTGAAGGCGTTGCTACTGCTGATAGCATACATGCCGATAAGGACGGAATAAAGTACTGGACTTGCGCCATGCATCCGCAAATAAAGATGGATAAACCGGGAAAATGCCCCATCTGTGGGATGGACCTTATTCCGGTGAGGAATTCCGATGCGGGAAGTCAGGCTGTAGATCCAAATGCCATTCAGTTGTCTGAGGAAGCGGTGGCTTTGGCTAATATCCAAACGACTGTGGTCAACAGACAAAACCCTGTGAAGGATATTCATTTATATGGTACGGTACAGGCTGACGAGCGATTGCTGCAATCGCAAGTGTCTTATTTCAATGGACGCATCGAGAGGCTTTATTTGAATTTTACGGGAGAAACTATTCGGAAAGGGCAGACTATTGCCGCCGTTTATTCGCCGGATTTGCTAAATGCACAGCGTGAGTTGCAGGAAGCTGCAAAAATGAAATCCATCCAACCGGCACTGCTGCAAGCTGCACGTGAAAAGTTAAGGTTGCTAAAGCTGACCGATTCGCAGATTTCAGCAATGGAACATTCCAACAACTATTCTCCGGTTATTGAGATTAAGGCGACTGCAAGTGGCGTAGTGGTAGGGAAACGAGTAAGCCAGGGCGACTATATCGGGCAGGGCAGTGTATTGTTTGATGTGGCTAATTTGTCGCGGGTTTGGGTCATGTTTGACGCTTATGAATCCGATCTGCCGTTCTTGAAAGTAGGGGATTTATTAGAATATGGCTTAAAATCAATTCCCGGAAAGCGATTCTCGGGACGGATTTCATTCATAAGTCCGATGCTTGATCCGGCAACACGTACGGTAAAGATCCGCGTGGAAGCAGCTAATCCGGGCCTGCAACTTAAGCCGGAAATGTATGCCGATGCTGTTGTGAAGGCATCGTTGAAGCAGTACAATAATCAGGTTGTGATACCGAAGTCGGCGGTACTGTGGACGGGACAGCGTTCGGTGATATACGTTAAACAACCCGGGACTTCCACTCCAGCCTTTTTAATGCGTAAAATAGAGCTAGGCCCTTCGTTGGGTGATTCCTATGTCGTTGCCTCAGGATTGAGTGACGGTGAAGAGGTGGTGACAAACGGTGTTTTTGCCATTGACGCCAGTGCACAGCTTGAAGGCAAGCAGAGCATGATGAATGGTTCCGGCACCCACTCGATGGAGCATAATATGCAGGGTATGCAGGGACAGCATCAACACTCAGAAAAAGCCCACTCATCTTCTTCGATGGGGAATATGGAAGGGATGTCGATGCCCAAAGAAAGTAAACAAAGCAGCAAACACGTGATGATTACCGTCCAAGGTAATTGCGAGACTTGTAAAGAACGCATTGAAAAAGCGGCGAAAGGAGTCAATGGTGTACTTATGGCAGATTGGGATCAGAACACCAAAAAGCTTCATCTGAATATTGATCCTGCCAAAACATCCGTCGATGCCGTTAGTAAGGCTGTAGCAAAGGTTGGACATGACACGGATCAATATAAAGCTGACAAAAAGACATATAATGCTTTGCCTGAGTGCTGTAAATATAGAAAATAAGGTCGGCTGATTTATGTCTTGAACAAGGAGGGCTCCGTCAAAACGTCATATTCCGGGTCTTTACCCTTATACTAAATAATCTGGGTAGGTGGATATCGGTTATTAAAGGTTTTGAAGCCCTCTGAATAAGTATAATTTTAAATATGAGTCATGTAAAAGGCTCGTTATTAGTATAAACATTATTATTTTTAGAAAAGATGAAAAAGTTATTTTTAGCAATTATTGCAACGAGTGTATTTACTTTTGTGGCAAACGGAGCTAATCACTCTGAAATGGATAAAATGGAGAAGGCGAATACTTCGCATAGTGTGATGGTAAACACGGGGACTGAGAAACACGGCATGCTTAAGGTGGAAGGCAACTGTAAGCAGTGTAAAATGCGTATTGAGGCTGCTGCAAAAAGCGTGAAGGGAGTCTCTACAGCAAATTGGGATGTCGAAAAGAAAATGCTTCATCTGAATTATGATGCTGCTCAAACCGATATGAATGCCATCAGCAAGGCTGTAGCTAAAGCAGGGCATGACACCGAGAAAAATAAAGCGGACCAAAAGGCTTATGATTCTTTGCCGGGCTGCTGCAAATACAGGAAGTAGAGAAGGACTCCTAGATTCCCGGCATAGAATATGATAGTAGTAAAATGTTATTTTATTATGACATGCTATTCGGGGAAATGGATATTTAAAGACTGAGTTTACGGGTTTCGTTATTTCAGTCGTGATTTGATCCCTATTCAGGTAACGACTGAATAGGGATCACTCGTATACTTATCTATATTCAGTCGTTACCTGATTGTACCCCCTTCGAGAGAGTATTTTGAATGGGGTATAATTTGAGTAATCAGAACAATAGCTAAATAAATAATTGCTATTGAAATAAAATTACATATATAGTGTAGGAAATGCGATGTTTATGTTATCTTCTTTTGCTTGTTTTCAAAGCTCTATCCCAAAATAAGAAAATCCCCTTATTCTACCTTTTCAATTTGTGAAAGAGGAATGGAATAAGGGGATTTTTATACAGTTTTATAGCCGTTTCTTTATTTCCTACTGGCTAAAACCGGACTATCTCGGACGAATTTCCCGTCGCATGAATGTCACGTATGAAAGTGCAAAGCAGACTATGGTTACTGCAATCAGCCCGGTGAGCTGCGGCCAGATGACGAGCAGACTTTGTCCTAATGGGAGAGGGCTGGGAATTGCGCCTTCCACTTGTTCCGAGACTAAGGGAGCCAGACTGCGGATGTTGGGCATCAATAGTACGGAAGTAGCCTGATTGAACAGTTCGCAAGGATTAAATGACATCAAAGCCCAAATAAGCTTCTGATAACCGATAGGATTAAAGTCTGGAGATATTGCTTCTTTGGGCATCATAAGCTTGGCTGTCCAGCTCACAATCATCGTGTAGAAAATACTAAAGAACAGCCAGATAGCGATTGCTGCCAAAGCTGATGTCGCTGCTTGCCTAAAGCACAAGGAAAACAGTATGGCAAGATTTAGCCAGAGCCCCACATAGAATACCGCGAGTATAAGAAAAGCTATAATCCTGCAAAATTCCTCGGGTGTAAGGGGAAGCCCTGTTGCAATCAATCCCATTCCCATAACCATGAAACCAAGCACAAATAGCATGATGGCTATAATTACCAATGCTGCAATAAATTTTGCATTAATCAGACAATCACGATGTATGGGCTGTGATAAAATGCGGCATAAAGTCCCTTTATTCTGTTCCGAATTCATCGCATCAAAACCCAATGCAATTCCCAATAACGGCCCCAAGAAGTTGATGAACATGACAAAGGAGGGCAGTGTCCCATCAGAGACGGTGAACAACTTTAAAAATAAGAATGAGTTGTCTACATTGCCCGACTTTATAGCTTCGTGCATGCTTGTCAATGCGGTATAAAGCGCTCCCATGCATGTCAGGCTAATGATTGCAAGTAGAATAATGAAGCGCCAGCTACGTACATGGTCGGCTATTTCTTTATTTACTATCACCCATAAAGGTTCGCTAGCTGTGTTCATGCCGTTCTCCTCCTTCTTTGATAGATTCATTATACACATCGAGAAGTTTCTCATTCCTTTTCTCCATTTCTGCAAGATCAAGTTCACGCATGAGTTTGCCACGATTGAATATCCCTACCCTGTCACAGGCTTGCTGCACCTGATCCAAATTATGGGAAGAGAATAAAACCGTTAGCGAATGCAGCCTGCTCAAATTGCGAATCATATCGATAAACTCTTGAATACCTGCAGGGTCGATGCCCGAAGTAGGCTCATCCAAAATGACGATCTCCGGATTCTTGATAAGTACATCTGCCAATCCTAGTCTTTGCCTCATACCGCGGGAGTATTTGCCTGTCTTTTTCGACATTTGTTCTTCGAGTCCTACACGTATCATCAGTTCTTTAGCCTTTTCAATGGCTTCATTTTTGTTATAGCCATTCAATAGAGCCGTATAGACTAAGTTATCCAATCCACTCATATTATCATAAAAGCCAAGATCTTCAGGTAAGTAGCCTATTTTTTGCTTTACTTCTATGGGATGTGTGGTGGAATTGATTCCGCAAATCTCCACACTTCCTGCCGTAGGCTCTGTTAATCCTAGCATCATTAATATTGTGGTCGATTTTCCCGCACCATTGGGACCCAGTAATCCAAATATTTCTCCTTTTTGAATGGATAGGCAAATGTGGTCAACAGCAGTAAATTTACCATATTGTTTGGTCAAGTCGGTAAGTACGATCACGTGTTCGCCCATATCTTTATCTCCTTCCATATTTGCGGAAGAGGTAATATACTCCTCCTATGGCTACAATAATGATTAAAATGCCCGTCCATCCCCAAAGTACAGAAGTCTTAACCGTTATTCTGAATTGGGCGGCGGCATTGACTTCCGGAGTCTTGGCTTCTATGCTGGTTACATAATCACCCGGAAGTGCTTTCTTCGAAGCTTTCAGTATAGCAGTAACCGGACGCATTTCACCAGCCTTGATCATATCTATTCGTGACGGTTCAAAAGAAACTTCCCAATCGCCTGGCTTGTTTGCGGAAAGTTGGATATCTTTCAATATGGAAGAACCTGTGTTACGGATTTCAAGTTCGATGCGTTTTTCACTACCGGCTGTGACTTCAGCACTCAATAAGCCTTGTGGAGTAGTCAGTTCCATTTGATATGAGCCGGTTACTACCACCTCCAAATCAAGATTGGCAGACGTATTTCCGGCAACGGCCCGTGTAGGAATCTTGTAGTTGCCGGCTTCAACATTAGCGGGAGGAGTGATTTCTATGGATACGCTTTGACTACTGTTTGGTTCAACTTGCGCGGAAGTAGCTTGCTTGAAGTTAGGTTTAAAAATTACATTCCAACCTCTTGGAGCATTTGCCATTAAGGCATACAACTGCTTGTCTGCGGTCTGGTTCTTTAATAGGGCGCTGAAAGTGAACGTAGACTTTGAGTTGCCTTGCATGTTAGGTTGATCAGTTGTGAATTCCGTCTGGTAGGTACCTTGCTGTGACACAATTACCGTGAGTGGCAGACTGCCGTATCCCGAGGAGACGTAGAAAGTATAGCTTCCCTTGTTTATTTGTAACGGGACATTCACTGTCAGGTCAAATTCTTGTTTATCTTTCGGCAGCACAGCCAATTTACTGATACTCCATCCGCCTGACTTCATTTCATACTTCCATGTGCGGGGTATTCCCCTCAGTGATAGTCCGGTGTTGATCATCCCTGACGAATTATTTACCAATGATACTTTGTAGTCGATTGTCGCGCCCGGTGCGACTGCAATTTTTGTATAAGGTGAGTAGAGATACACACCACCACCATGCGGTTTGGTCTCGGTTTTTGTATTGTCGGCGGCGTGTGTGTAATTCATGGGCATTAGCCCCAGTAAAGCTACAGTGAGCAGCAAAAAATTTGTTCGCATAGTCAATAAAACTTAATGGTTATTTAAATATGAATGATCAAATTTTAAACGCTGCAAAAATAAAAACTAGAGAAAAAAACGGCTGTTAAAAGTGGTAAAATATAATGCCTAATGTTTTCGTTTATTTAATATTTATATTTTTTAATCAACAGAAATAATTCACTCTAATAATCTAATTGATAATTTAATAGGTTTCTAATCATATTCTAATTAATTTCTAATAAAGTGGGTTATATGAACTATTTTTCTTGTCGGATACAGAATGTCTATTTAAGCAGCTGTTTGATGTGGCGATCAAATATTAGCGACACAAAGTTTAGCACCTTCTTCTTCTGTTTTACTTGACGGCTACATGAATATTGTTCCGCGGGGAGTGCACATTGAGCGTATAATAAAAATTATACTATGTGGTAAAGCCTACTCATATCAAGTAAAAGGTTGGGGCTTAGATTCTTGATATGTAGTTTTCTTGTGAATGATAATATGCCATATAAATAAAAATGCTATTTTTGTAAGCAACAATTCAGCAAAGCCAATACCATTAAGCTTTCATGTCCTATCTCTGAATAATGTAAAGTCAAAACTTAATATAAAGATGAAAGCACAGTTATTGTTCGTATTTTTATTACTTCTGAGTAAATTATCTCTGCATGCCCAAGACGAATGCATTCTTCAGGGCTCAGTCAAGGGATTGTCTGATGGAACGTTAATTAGCTTATACCGGGGAGAGGAAATGACATTGTCACCCTTTGACACCGATACAGTGAAATCTGAGAAGTTTTTCTTTAAGGTAAAGACAGAAAAAAACAATGGGGCTGAGCATGTCATGTTAATGGCACGAGGGGAGGGATTTCCTAATAATATGTTGGATCTTTACCTCATGCCAGGTAAGACAGTTACAATTAGGGGAAAGAATAAATTACTGTGTACTTGGAATGTAGCAAGTGACATTCTCGAACAGAAATATCAGAATACATATGTAAGTGCCAATCGTAAATACTTGGACCGCTGGCAGGAATTGTCATGCATTACTACCGCTTTATGGATGCGAATAGATACATTACAGTCTAGACGGGATAGAGACGTGCTGGCAGACAGCATACGGCATTATTATTATCCGCTTCAGGATTCTCTTCAGACGCTTATCACAAAAAAAGAGCTGGAGTTGATGAAAGAAATGCCGGTCAACGCCGTATGGTTGAATAAATTAAGAGATGCCTGCTTACATGCCGTATATGAAAAGGATTCCATACTCATCAATGAGGCAAAAATACGCTATGAAATGTTAACTTCTGAACAGCGTGAAAGTACCCTCGGAAAACAAATCTCTGTTCAGCTTTTCCCCTATAAGAAAGTGGAAGTCGGTAATGAACTCTATGATGCGGATTTGTACGATCCACAAGGCTATTTACATCACTTGAAGGATTATAAAGGGAAGTATCTGCTTTTAGACTTCTGGAGTTCCAGTTGTGGCCCTTGTATAAATGCAATCCCCGAGATGCGGGAGATGGCCGAAATATGGAAAGACAAGTTAACCATAATAAGCATAAGTTCCGACAATAAAAAGATGTGGGAAAAGGCCTCCCAAGAAGAAAAGATGACTTGGCCCAATCTGAATGATTTTAAAGAAACTGTCGGTATATATGCTCATTATGGCATCAGAGGTATCCCTCATTACGTTTTGGCTTCTCCCGAAGGAAAGCTGATACATGTATGGGAAGGATACGGGAAAGGGAATATTCAAATGAAGTTAAAGGAATGGATTAAATAATTTCTTTCTTTCTGCCTTCATGTTCACTTCTTTCGAGCTGCAATGGCAAGTAATACTCCCAAGACAATACCTAGTATGGCGGCAAATAGTACACGCATTTCGGCAGGTAAAAGGAACGTTATAGTATGTGCGGGATACCAAAAGAAAGGAATGGTCTTTTTGAATACAAAGTTCCATTGAACATCCCAGTTTAGCCCGGTAATGATTTTAGTCATTGGGATAGGAGTGACCAGACTTTTTGTTTTTCCTCCACACATCAATATATGGGTATCGGTGATTTTATGGAAGGTCATAAAGACCGGTGCAAAGATTGTGTTCATCGAAATGGATATGGCTAAAGCTACAAGTATTTTGTCCAAACACATCGAGCCGCCAAGTATGGATGAAGCGTCTGCCATGCCCATGTATTCCATAAAAAGAGGTACTCCTTTTGAAAAAACAATCATGGCCATGTTTATCACCATTCCGAGAAGGCCCCATACCACCATGCGGGGAAGGATACCAAAACCCTTCCGGTTATATATTCCTGCACTGATACGCAATCCTAATATTTCACCTAAAGTGGCTAAGACGGCAAACTTTAAGAAACTCATAATCATGCCATGGGACATGTTGAACGATTTATAACTTTCATAAATGGTGTTGCTTAAAAAGAAAGGCAGAAAAATAGCGATTAATAGCAAGGCAAAGAATAAATCTTGTTTTTTCATTCGGAGTAAGGTGTTTTTCATTAATACTTGTGACAAACATACTAAAAACTATCTTATGTTTAGATCACATAGAAATAAAAAAAGCATATATCTTTGCATAAAGATAAGTTTATGAATAATTATAGTGCTTTTTTGCAATATAAGCCGGCTTTTTGCAATGAACTTATTGAAATGTAAAAGTGTTGATGAAATAGGAAAGGAAAAAACCAAGCAGTCTCTATTTTTGTTTATTATTTCGCACTTATGAATGATTCAATGAATATGGTAGAAGAACTTATAGCATACAACAAACGCTTTGTAGAAAACAAAGAGTACGTCAAATTCATTACCGATAAGTTTCCAGATAAGAAAATTGCTATTCTTTCGTGCATGGATACCCGTCTGACGGAGCTTCTCCCGGCAGCTTTGGGGTTGAAGAATGGTGATGTAAAGTTTATAAAGAATGCGGGGGCTGTCATATCCCATCCGTTTGGAAGTGTCATCCGAAGCCTACTGGTGGCTATTTATGAGCTTGGTGTTGAAGAAATAATGGTGATTGCACATTCCGATTGTGGAGCTTGTAAAATGAATAGTGATA
The DNA here is from genome assembly GCA_041907545.1 of Bacteroides sp. GTDB lineage: Bacteria > Bacteroidota > Bacteroidia > Bacteroidales > Bacteroidaceae > Bacteroides. The sequence goes on along the minus strand of JAYRGX010000016.1, from coordinate 69,722 downwards.
AAATTATCGAGAGGATGAAGGCTAGGGGGATCAAATCCGAGACTATTGATATGATCCATTATTGCGGAGTTGATTTTGCAGCTTGGCTAGATGGGTTCTCAGATACCGAAAAGTCGGTGAGGGGAACGGTGGATTCCATCATTAATCATCCTTTAATTCCTAAAGACGTAAAGGTGTATGGCTTCATAATCAACTCCACAACAGGGGAATTAAGTCAAATAGTATAATTGATACTACATCTCAAAAGCGCCTTTAGCTTTCGGTCCTTTCTGAGAATTCACTCGAATGGTATAATTTATACTGTATGGTAAATCAGGAGGGGAGTATTTTAGTAATCGGCAAACTTGGTATTTATCATTTCTTTCACTCCCATGCACTCCATTTCGATGAGCCATCCCGGACGGCACACCGGAGCTAGAGTTATTACTTTTGGCGTATTGGGGAAGCGTATATCAAATAACTCTTTTACCACTTTATAGTCCGATATATCTCTCAGATAGACAATCATATATCCTAAGTTGCTAAAGTCACAATCAGCTTCATTTAATAGAGCACCTACATTTTCCCACATCCGTTCGGTCTGCTTGCGTATATCATCGGGATACATAATTTCGCCCCTGTTATTAATGCTGGCCGTACCCGAGATGAAGACATGTCGGCGATCGCCATAATCCACATAAGTTCCTCTTTCAAAGCTTACCCCGTATTCGTATGTCGGGTTGAGATGTGTCGGTGCATATAAATAATGAACTTGTTCGGTACTTAATCCGGCTGTTGCGTATGCATCGAGCATGACCAATACTTTGGGATCGGCGTGCCGGCCTCCAATACCAGTACTTGCTATATAATGCGTCTTTTCCGTTAGATTTTGGGTGACAAATACTTCATTCCTGGCTTTTACCACGCCGGCATAGTTTGTATCGACATTCTGTACATAGATCCAAGTGCGAATGCAGTTCTCCGACAATTTACAACCTTCGGTGGCCAGTTGCATGATATAATCGTTGAACAACAGTCGCATTTGATATTCCGAATTTGCCGCACGATTGAATGCACCTCCCATCCAATAATGTCTGTATTGCCCGTGCGACACTTTGAATAGACCATTGGGTAGAGTGGTAGCTTGTACGTTGGTCTGTAAATAGGCCCATAGTGCTACTTTGGTACCATTCAGCGGTGGCTGTTCTACAATTGAAATCGCACAATCCGATTCTTCTGCCAGGATAGCTTGCAATCTGTCGGACTGGTTGGCAGCATCACTAATAAAAAAGCGTTTAAAAATAGCAACACTTCCTTGTAATTCCTCCGATAATAATGAGGAATATGCGTTAAATAAAGAATTTAGTTGTTCGTCGAATGTCTGCGTAGAATCAATAGCATATATTATAAGATGATGCTCTGCAACGTCTTTTGATGAATTAAATGAAGCTACTTCCGCACATGCAGATGGATAGGGATATTGTCTGTATTTCATGTGTTATTTATAATTTGTCTAAACAAAGATAGGCATAATTATTATAACACTGATCTGTCTTGCTAAATATTTTAAAGAAGTATTAGGTTTGGATAAAAAAAGGCAGGTTAAGGCATAAAAAAAGCTGCTCCGGATAGGAACAGCTTTCAAGGAAATATATCTGTTGATTATTTAATCAATCCAAGTTCTTTAAAGCATTTTGTTAGCTTTTCAACGGCATAGTCAACTTGATCTTTAGTATGTGTAGCCATAAGTGCAACACGCACCAAAGTATCTTGCGGCGCACAAGCAGGAGGTATAACAGGGTTAATGAAAATACCTTCGTCGAATGCCATCTTTGTAACTATGAATGTCTTTTCCGTATCGCGTACGTACAACGGAATGATAGGTGATTCTGTTTCACCAATTTCAAATCCGGCATCACGGAAGCTCTTTAAAGCATAGTTCGTGATTTTCCATAAACGTTCTTGACGTTCCGGTTCGTTCATGATGATGTGGAGTGCTTCGCGGGCAGCAGCTGTTGCTGCAGGAGTATTGCTGGCACTGAAGATGTATGAACGTGAGTTATGACGGAGCCAGTTGATCGTTGCTTTATCGGCAGCAATGAATCCACCGATTGAAGCCAAAGATTTACTGAATGTCCCCATAATTAAATCAATATCTTCCGTTACGCCGAAGTGATCACAAACTCCACGACCTTGTTTGCCGAATACACCTAGACCATGTGCCTCGTCAACCATAATGGTTGCATTGTATTTCTTTTTCAGACGAACAATTTCGGGTAGGTTGGCCAAATCTCCTTCCATAGAGAACACTCCATCCACAACGATAAGTTTCACCGATTCCGGTTTACACTTTTGAAGTTCTTTCTCAAGAGCTTCCATATCATTGTGCTTATACTTCAGGCAAGTTGAAAAAGACAGGCGGCGACCGTCTACAATTGACGCATGGTCACGATCATCACAGATGATATAATCATTGCGATCGGTCAGACAAGATACCACACCTTCATTTACTGTAAATCCGGTGGAATAAACCAGCGCTTCTTCCTTGCCTACAAATGCAGCAAGTTCTTTTTCCAACTCAACATGGATATCCAATGTTCCATTTAAAAAGCGTGAACCTGCGCAACCTGTTCCATACTTATCGGTAGCAGCTTTAGCAGCTTCAATGATCCTTTTGTCGTAAGTCAATCCTGTATATGCGTTTGAGCCGAACATCAGAACTTTTTTGCCGCTCATTAGCACTTCAGTGTCCTGATGACTGTCAATTGTGCGAAAATAGGGGTAAACGCCTTTTTCCATAAACTGTTGAGGTGCGTCGTATTTCGCCAATTTGTCTTGTAGTAATCCCATGAAATGTATTTATATTATAGTATAATATGTAGTTTTAATTTTAATCTTTAAAACAGGGGGCAAAGATAACAAAATATATATTTATCTATTCCTTTTCCTTTAAAAAATAAATCGCTTCATAATTATGGGGGTTGCTATGAGTCAGATTTAAAGTATTTATATTACTTTTGCCGGTTAGAAATGTGCATTTAGATTCTTCCTATATGGACGAAAAAAAGAGAAAAATATCATTTATTATCAATCCTATATCCGGCACTCAAAGCAAGGATTCCATTTTACATTTATTGAATGAAAAATTCGATAATAATAAATATGATATGGACCTGGTTTATACCGAATATGCCGGGCATGCTGCAGATATTGCGGCTGAAAAAGCTGAGGAAGGTGTGTATGCGGTGATAGCCATAGGTGGTGACGGTACAATCAATGAGGTTGCGCGTTCGCTGGTACATTCCGATACAGCGTTAGGTATCATACCTTCCGGTTCTGGAAACGGACTTGCGCGTCATCTGCAAATTCCCATGGATGCATTAAAAGCAATGGATATTATTAATGCCGGGAATATCGATGTGATAGATTATGGTAAGATTAATGACATACCTTTCTTTTGTACCTGCGGAGTCGGATTTGATGCTTTTGTCAGCTTGAAATTTGCACAATCGGGCAAGAGAGGCCCTCTGACTTATTTGGAGAAAACTTTGCTGGAAAGTCTGAAGTATCAGCCGGAGACCTACGAACTGGAAACTGAAGATGGTACCCACCGATACAAAGCTTTCCTTATAGCTTGCGGCAATGCATCACAATATGGTAATAATGCCTACATTACTCCACAAGCGATGCTGACTGACGGATTATTGGATGTGACAATACTGGAACCTTTTACGGTTTTAGACGTTCCTTCGCTTGCTTTCCAGTTGTTTAATAAGACAATTGATCAGAATAGTCGGATTAAAACGTTTCGTTGTAAGAAGTTATGTATCCATCGAGGTAAACCGGGAGTGGTACATTTTGATGGTGATCCCATGATGATGGGAGAGGATGTCAGCGTGAAAATTATCCAAGACGGGCTTAAAGTGATCGTTCCTCCTCATGTGGAAAAAGACACGTCGAATGTCCTACAACGTGCTCAGGAGTATATCAATGGACTGAAGCAAATAAATGATGCTATAGTTGAAGATATAGCGCACAAGAACCGGATGATATTGGATAAGGGAAAGAAGCAGATAAATAAATTGAAGAAAATATAATAAACCAATTTTATAATATAAATAAAAATGTTTAGATCGCACACTTGCGGAGAGCTTCGTCTTTCCGATGTCAATAAACAAGTAACACTTTCAGGCTGGGTACAACGTAGTCGTAAAATGGGCGGGATGACTTTTATAGATCTTCGTGACCGCTACGGCATCACTCAGTTGGTATTCAATGAAGAAGTGGATGCTACGCTTTGCGAAGCGGCCAACCGTTTGGGACGTGAGTTTGTCATTCAGATTAATGGTGTCGTAAACGAGCGTTTCAGTAAGAATAGCAATCTTCCCACGGGGGATATTGAAATTATTGTTTCCGGATTAACCGTATTGAATGCTTCATTGACTCCTCCGTTTACTATTGAGGATAATACAGATGGTGGCGATGATATCCGTATGAAATATCGCTATCTCGATTTACGTCGCAACGCGGTACGTGCCAATTTGGAACTCCGCCACAAGATGACAATAGAGGTGCGCAAATATTTGGATGAACAAGGTTTCTTGGAGGTTGAGACTCCTGTGTTAATAGGTTCTACACCCGAAGGTGCCCGTGATTTTGTGGTTCCCTCGCGTATGAATCCGGGACAGTTCTATGCATTGCCTCAGTCTCCGCAGACTCTGAAACAGTTGCTTATGGTATCCGGTTTCGATCGTTACTTTCAGATAGCCAAGTGCTTCCGCGACGAAGATTTACGTGCAGACCGTCAACCTGAATTCACGCAGATTGACTGTGAAATGAGTTTTGTGGAACAAGAGGATGTGATTACGACTTTTGAAGGTATGGCTAAGCATTTATTCAAAAGTATTCGTGGCATTGAGCTCACTGAACCATTCTTGCGTATGCCTTGGAGTGATGCTATGAAGTATTATGGTAGTGATAAGCCGGATCTTCGTTTTGGTATGAAGTTCGTCGAATTGATGAATGTGCTTAAGGGACATGGATTTTCGGTGTTCGATAATGCGGCTTATATTGGCGGTATTTGTGCAGAAGGTGCTGCTCACTATACCCGTAAACAGATTGATGCGTTGACAGAATTTGTCAAGAGACCTCAAATTGGAGCCAAGGGATTGGTTTATGCTCGTGTGGAAGCTGATGGTAGTGTAAAATCGAGCGTGGATAAGTTTTATACACAGGAGGTTTTGCAACAGCTTAAAGCTGCATTTGGTGCAAAAGAGGGTGATCTTATCTTGATTCTCAGTGGCGATGATGCAATGAAGGCTCGTAAGCAATTGTGCGAATTGCGCCTTGAGATGGGTAATCAATTGGGTTTAAGGGATAAGAATAACTTTGTTTGTCTGTGGGTGATGGATTTCCCGCTCTTTGAATGGAGTGAAGAAGAAGGCCGTCTCATGGCTATGCATCATCCGTTTACTTCACCAAAACCCGAGGATATACCTTTGCTTGAGACTGATCCGGCTGCTGTACGTGCCAACGCTTATGATATGGTTATCAATGGTGTGGAAGTAGGAGGAGGATCTATCCGTATTCACGATCCTAAACTTCAAGCACAAATGTTTGAGATTCTAGGGTTTACTCCTGAAAAGGCCCAAGCTCAATTTGGATTCCTGATGAATGCGTTTAAATATGGAGCACCGCCTCATGGTGGTTTAGCTTATGGTCTTGATCGTTGGGTGTCATTATTTGCCGGTTTGGATAGCATTCGCGATTGTATCGCTTTCCCGAAAAACAATAGCGGACGTGATGTAATGCTTGATGCTCCTTCCCAATTGGATCCTTCCCAATTGGATGAATTGAATTTAATTGTGGATGTAAAAGAATAAGCATACTATTAATATAAAAGAAAGAGGATCATCTCCCGATTGGAGTGATCCTCTTTCTTTTATATACTTGCTTATAACACGAAGTTTTAGCCGGTAAAATGGTGAAAAAAGCATATTTTATTCGAACATGGCAGAATCAAGAAAAATTAGGCAATGTATTTTATTGCTTTTGACCCTAGGAAGAGGTTCTTAGCCACATCAAGGAATCGCGAGTCACTTCCCAAATTGTAATGCAATGCCTAAAGATATATATGTGATATTATTATCAAAAACAGTTTGATAATCGTCAGGATCTTGCCGCATGAATTTAGGAGTGTAATCGGGATTGAAATGCCAGTCAGCGAATAAGAATTGGAATTTAAACTGCATTCCCGTGTTTCTGGCTATGACAACGTCATAACTTACATCCCACGATACGCAAAAATATGCTTTATTAAATGTACTAATAGAACTATAATACTTAGATTCCCGTACACGGTCACTGTAAAGCAAAAGACCAGTACCTAATGAAGTAGATACTGCATTAGTCCCTTGATCCATCAAATAACGTAATGTGATGGTGGGAGCTATATAATGATTGCACATTCTGTTTTCCTCTTTAGAGCTTGTGATATATTCATAAGTTCCTCCGAAAGCTGCTATTGGAGAAAAGAAATGCTTATAACTACCTTCAAGATTAAAACATACAGGTTTGTTTGCAATATCCATATAGTCACCTTTTCCTTGAGACAGCCCACCCATAATCCCTCCACCTAAAGAAAAAACATCCTTCATTGGTAGGGAGTTTTGAGCTTTAATAGAACAAGTATTAATAGCTAGGCATGTTACTATAGCTATGAAATGCAATTTTAGATTGAATTTAAAGACTTTTTTTAGATATAAAATATGTATGTTGTATCTCATGCCTGTTTTATGACGTTTTATATTTCCTAATAATCGTAGAATTAAAACTGCATTTATTGTAATGATTATAATAAAATATGCTCATTATGATAAATGATATCCTAAGAGATATTAATCCAAGAATCGTTTTGTTATGCCTTCATAAGCATCAATGCGTCGATCACGGAGGAAAGGCCACCAACGGCGTACGTTCTCAGAACGTTCCAAATCTATCTCAACCACAATGTTTTGAGGAGCATCATTGCCGGCTTGTGCCAAGAATTCTCCTTGTGGCCCCACAACAAAACTATTCCCCCAAAACTGGATACCGTTTGTCTGTCCGGATGGATCGGGTTCGTGTCCTACACGATTAACTGAGATAACGGGTAATCCATTGGCAACAGCATGTCCACGCTGCGAGATGATCCATGCATTAAGTTGGCGTGACTTCTCCTCGGGAGTGTCAGTACTTTCCCAACCAATAGCTGTAGGGTAGATCAACATCTCAGCACCTTTTAATGCCATTAAGCGGGCTGCTTCGGGGTACCATTGATCCCAACATACTAAAAGCCCAATCTTACCTATGGATGTCTTTATAGGTTCAAAACCCAAATCACCTGGTGTGAAATAGAATTTTTCATAATAAGCAGGATCATCTGGTATATGCATTTTACGATATTTCCCGGCAATACTTCCGTCTGTATCAAAGATGACTGCAGTGTTGTGATATAGTCCCGGAGCACGCTTTTCAAAAAGAGAAGTTATTAAAACGATCTGGTGTTTTGCTGCCAGTTCGGAATAATAATCGGTAGATGGTCCCGGAATTGTTTCAGCCAAGTCGAACAATGCTGTATCTTCTGTCTGGCAGAAATATAAAGAATTATGTAATTCTTGTAATACGACTAGTCTTGCTCCCTGTGCCGCACAATATGAAACTCCCTTTGATAGATTTTCCATATTGTGTTTTATATCAGAGGTGTTGGTTTGCTGAACCAGTCCGACTTTTATTGTTTTCATATTGTTGTTCTATTATTATTTATTGCAAACGTAATAATAAATTCTAAAAAATATGATTCTTTTCAGTATATCTATTATCATTTGCATTTTATGCAAATGTCATTATTTCAATACTCCGGCAGGGTACTGCATCGTTACACAGTGTAATGAACCATGCTGACGAATTAGAGCTCGGCAATCAATGCCAACAATCTCATGGTTAGGGAATGCTTCTTCTAAAACACTTTTGGCACAAGCATCATTCTCTAGTTGATTATAAGTAGGATATAATACTACTTTATCCATAATCAAAAAGTTGGCGTATGTAGCGGGAAGACGTTCACCTTCTTCTTCTATTTTATCAACCATAGGCAATGCTAATAGTCGATAGGGGGTTCCGTTTGCAGTGCTAAAGCCCTTCAACTCATCCTCCATCAATTGAAGTGCTTCATAGTGCTCATCATTTTGATCGGTACATTGCACGTATGCTATGGTGTCCGGGGAACAAAGACGAGCTAAAGTATCAATGTGGCTATCAGTGTCATCTCCCGCTAAATAGCCATGATTTAGCCATAGAACGCGACTTGTATGAAATGCAGAGCATAAATATTCTTCTATTTCCGTCTTATTCATTTCTCCGTTGCGATTGGGTGACAACAAGCATTCGGCAGTAGTCAGCAGAGTGCCCATTCCATCGCTTTCAATCGAACCACCTTCAAGAACAAATCCCAGACGATTAATGTACTGACCGTGTAAAAATCCTGATTCAAAGGCAGTCCGAGTTATCAGATTGTCTTTATCAGATGCGAACTTAAGTCCCCAGCCATTAAACTTGAAGTCGAGTAGGGAAGCATTGCCTTCTTCGTCCAACAATGTGATAGCACCATGATCACGAGCCCAAGTATCATTTGTTTTACATTCCAAAAAACGAACATTAGACATGTTTACAGTGCTGGAAATTTGTTTTTTTACTTCATCGACTTCCGGAGTTACAATAAGCAGAATTTCTCTTTCTGCAATTTCACGGGCAATATTCAAAAAACATTCCTGGACTTCTTTTAGCATGTGTGCCCAATCTGTTTCAGCATGGGGCCAAGTAAGCTGGATTCCACTTTGCAAAGTCCATTCGGCGGGTAAGTGCAAAATGTTGGCTTCCAATGATATATCTTTACTATTCATTATTCTGCTTTTTCTTCTTTCCGCTTACGGTCAAAGAATGGATTTTTAGATGAAGCACTTACGGGAATGGCAAAAACATTTCTGCAATCAGGTAACAGGCCTAATTGTTCTGCTGCATTTCCTGCCGAGAACATAACACGCGTGTCTACACGAAAATCAGCGGCAGTAGCACATGCCGAACCAATAGCAATGCCAATGTCGACAGTATTCAGGGCACAAGGAACGCCAAATGGACGGTCTACGCATTTAGCAAAACCGCAGTATCCGCAATTTAGTAATTGAGCTTTTTCGCGAGTACCAATTATTATAACACATTCGGCTTCCAGTATATTATCGGCGTCACGAAGAAAAAATTTCATGCCATGTTCTTGGACCATAGCAATCATTTTTTCAGACAATCGTCTCAAATCTTCACCCGAAATAAGTGCTATTTCAATAACATCAATTCCTTTACCTTTAGGGGCTGTTCGTGCTGCAGTCATCATCTGTCTAGCAACATTCAATACATGTTCGTGGCGAGAAGCTCTTTCATTCTGTATCATAATTCACTCATTTTAGTCAAATACTCGACAAATATACGTATTTCAATCAAGATTCTTTTTATTAGCATTCCACTACTTTCGTTAATCTACCTTTTGATGTTTATGGGATTCTTGTTATTTTGTTGGCAATCAGTCTACTTTTGGCATAAGTTAGGGAAGGTGTGTCAAAAGGCAAAAAAATAGCAGAACGCCCTTGCTACAACATGCTGTAACAAGGGCGTTTTTATGAAATAGGGGCTTTTTACACATCCCCTATTTGCTATTCGGGTTGAATATAAAAAGAGGTGCATGCGACTAGAATTATATAACATTTAATTTTTCCATTATTGTTTTTAATTCCCAAATCATCTTGTGAATCGGCATTTAATTCTCCGAGATGATATGAGAGTACTCTTTGATGGGATGTAATTTAATTTATATTGATTTGACTGTTAAATGTCGAAAGATATGCCACATATTTTTATTTTAATAGCATTTTAATTATATCATTCTACTCAATATAAATGTATAAATAGCAGGGCTTATTTCTAAATATGACTTAAGTGATATGACCTGATTAATATTGCTCTAACTATAATATATGCTTTTGACCGTAAATGATATATTCTGAATACACATCATTATTTTTGATGCTTATTCTAATTATTAGTTGGTAAGAATTCAATGTATATATATTAGATAAAGTGCATGCATATTTGAAAACTTTATCTGATAAAGTTAATGCCAAAATAGCTTCTGGGGGAGTTTCTTGATTTGAACTACGGCTGCATTCTTTTATATAAATGCTTGGTGAGATGTACTTTTATCTAAAGTGTTTTGTATCATTTTCATAATCAGTTGATTTGTTTAAAGTGTGTGCTGTGTCCGTTCAAAACACATTCTAAAAACGATATTAATTCATGTGAATTTTAGATTACTTGTAAAGGTGCATTACATTACTTGTTATGATAGATTGCATTACTTGATATTATAGCAAGATGAGTTTCGTAGCCTGAACTTCCAATTCCTTCATTCTGATTGCATTGCTTGATATTATAGCAAGATGGGTTTTACACTATAGTAGAGATATCTGATTATTGGAAGTGCAGGACTTAAGGAGCAAATTTCTTTCATCGTTTTATTTTCTACTTTTACAATAAAATGAGCATGGAAGAGTCGTGGAAACATCTTTTTTATTATCTTTGCACAGAATTTTCTGTTCATATCATGAAAATTAAGGAAATAGTAAGCGCCCTTGAACGATTCGCGCCTCTGCCATTGCAGGATGGATTTGATAATGCCGGCTTGCAAATAGGATTGACAGATGCGGAAGCAACAGGGGCTTTGTTGTGTTTGGACGTAACCGAATCAGTACTTGACGAAGCCATTGCTCTAGGGTGTAATATGGTCATATCCCATCATCCCCTTATCTTTAAAGGATATAAATCGATAACCGGAAAAGATTATGTGGAACGGTGTATCTTGAAAGCAATAAAAAATGATATTGTAATTTACTCTGCTCACACAAATTTAGATAATGTGCAGGGTGGAGTTAATTATAAAATTGCTGAAAAGTTAGGACTGGAACATGTTGAAATACTTGATCCTAAGTCGGGTATGCTATTGAAGCTAGTAACATTTGTACCGGAATCTCATGCTGAAAAAGTACGTAATGCTCTTTTTGAGTCGGGATGTGGCAACATAGGAAACTATGATTCGTGTAGCTATAATGTAGGCGGGGAGGGGACTTTCCGTGCTCTAGAAAACACCCATCCGTTTTGTGGTGAAATCGGAAATTTGCATCGTGAAAAAGAGGTACGCATAGAAACGGTTTTACCCGCGTATAAGAGGAATGATGCTGTTAAAGCATTGCTTCTTACACATCCCTATGAAGAACCTGCTTTTGATCTCTATTCTTTACAGAATAGTTGGATGCAAGCAGGATCTGGAATAATTGGCGAATTGAGTACATCCGAGGTGGAACTTGATTTTCTGATGCGTTTAAAGGATACGTTCAATTTGAGTTGTGTGAAGCATAATGCTTTAAGTGGGAAAATGATTAAAAAGGTCGCTTTGTGTGGTGGCTCCGGTTCTTTTCTTATTCCGCTTGCTTTGCGTAATGAAGCGGATGTTTTTATTACCGGAGAAATAAAATATCACGATTATTTCGGATATGACAACAATATCCTTTTAGCGGAGATAGGGCACTATGAAAGTGAACAATATACAAAAGAAATTTTCTATACAATAATTCGGGATTTATATCCTAATTTTACTTTGTTTATGAGTAAAGTAAATACAAATCCCATAAAATACATCTAGTAAATATTATGGCTAAAGAATCAAAAAAAGACCCTCAAGAATTGACGGTGGAAGAAAAGCTGAAGGCTTTGTACCAGTTGCAGACCATGCTATCCAAAATTGATGAAATCAAAACTCTTCGCGGAGAACTTCCTCTTGAAGTTCAGGACTTGGAAGATGAAGTTGCCGGATTGACTACTCGTATTGAGAGAATAAAGGCTGAGATCGCTGAGTTGAAATCTGCTATTGCAGGAAAGAAAGTTGAGATTGAAACTTCAAAATCTTCTGTAGCAAAATACAAAGACCAACAGGATAATGTACGCAACAACCGCGAATATGATTTCTTGAGTAAAGAAATTGAATTTCAGACTCTTGAAATGGAACTTTGCGAAAAGAAAATTAAAGAATTTCAAGCTCAGGAGCAGGAAAAATCTGCAGAGCTGGAAAAGAGTTCGGCTACACTTGATGAGAGACTGAAAGACCTTGAAGTGAAGAAGAGCGAATTGGACGAAATTGTTTCTGAAACTAAGCAGGAAGAAGAAAAATTGAGAGATAAGGCTAAGGATTTGGAAACTAGAATAGAGCCAAGACTTTTACAATCTTTCAAGCGTATTCGCAAGAATTCTCGTAATGGTTTGGGTATCGTATACGTTCAACGTGATGCATGTGGAGGTTGTTTCAATAAAATTCCACCACAGAGACAGTTGGATATCCGTTCTCGTAAAAAAATTATTGTTTGTGAATATTGTGGGCGTATAATTATTGACCCGGAATTGGCAGGTGTTACTTTGGAAGTTCGCAAAGAGGAACCAAAGGAAAAGACAACTCGCAAAAAGAAAGTTGTAAGCGAAGATTAATCACACACTTTTTATAATACTCAAGACGGGGAGGGATAACGCATTATTATGTGCTTATTCCTCCCCATCTCTCTTTTATTCTGCCTGGGGTATCCTTTGTTTTATTACCTTGCTTTGTCCCCTTGACCGAATGTCTATATCAATTTTAATATAAATAGTTTTGCGTTTATGATAGTTGGGCGCAAAATGAAAATACGTTTTCTCTTATAAGTAGTAAGGCTCTACTTCTATTTTTACTCATTTTTTAATGACTATGGAAGTTGTCATTTATGAACTTGAAGGAAGTGTTTTTTTATCCTTAGATTATACATATCTCGTTGGTAATGCTTGTTTGTTAATAAGTAAAAATTACTTTATGGATTACCGAATAACTTAAAGACTTATGTGGTGCATTATGAAAATATAATATTATCATGACAGTATTAATATTGGAATATCAATATTTGGCGATGTAATTGTACTAAATGCTAAGAAATATTCAATTTTAAGTATTGATCCCAAAATATTCTTCAGCTTCTCTAAAAATTACAATTGTGTAATTTTATTCTTTAAAAAACGATCGGATATGACGTTTATTTATAGTTGTAAATTATTACAATTCTGTATATTCGGGTACATCCTTCAGGAAGGAGTAGGTATTATTATTGTAATCCATCTGGCAACAGTAATGGTGTATTCCATTACTCACAATAAGGTAATCGACCCTCAGTACCATATTATAACGAGTGATTTGATTAAAAACAGCTTGTGTAATTTCTACATCCGGAGCTTTATATTCTATAATCATTCTGGCAGTGAAATCTCTTCGATAAAGTACGGTATCACAACGTTTTTTCGTGCCATTCAGGTTAATCTGTACTTCGTTGGCGAGTAATGACTTGGGATAACCTTTATATTCTATTAAAAAGTTTATAAAATGTTGACGGACCCATTCTTCCGGAGTCAGTGCTACATAGCGTCGGCGAATTTCGTCAAAGACTACATGTTTACCTTCCCGTTGGTCTGTTTTAATATTAAATGCGGGTAAATTCAATGCCAACATATATTTCTTTTTAAGTCAATTATATTTCAGTAACGGATTTCTTTAAGCTTGGTTTCGAAGCTTATGAAAGTATATCTTTTAATGACTCCAATTAATGACCTTATTTTATGGTAAAATAAATCTGAGCTTAATATCATTTTGACACGCGAATTTGCGAATTAAGAAATTATCTCTTAAATTTGTGTGTTAAATAATCCCTCGGAATCATAGCTAAGGGAACAAATTTAATAAAACTTTATGAAAACAAAAGAAGAAATCGTAGCTAATTGGTTACCTCGCTACACCAAACGTCAATTAGAAGACTTTGGAGAATATATTCTGCTCACTAACTTTAATAAATACGTCGATATCTTTGCTGAAAAATTTAATGTGCCTGTATTTGGGAAGGACGCAAATATGATATCTGCTTCGGCCGAAGGAATTACTATTATTAATTTTGGTATGGGGAGTCCTAACGCTGCAATTATCATGGATTTACTCAGTGCTATAAGTCCGAAAGCCTGTTTATTTTTAGGTAAGTGTGGGGGTATAGATAAAAAGAATAGAATAGGGGATTTAATTCTTCCTATAGCTGCAATTCGTGGTGAAGGAACATCAAACGACTATTTTCCACCTGAAGTCCCATCGCTACCTGCGTTTATGCTACAGCGTGCCGTTTCATCGGCCATCCGTGATCATGCCCGTGATTATTGGACAGGTACTGTCTACACTACCAACCGACGTATTTGGGAACATGATGATCAATTTAAAGAATACTTGAAAAGAACCCGGGCGATGGCTGTCGATATGGAGACTGCTACCATATTTAGTTGCGGTTTTGCTAATCATATTCCCACCGGAGCTTTGCTATTGGTCTCTGATCAGCCGATGATTCCAGATGGAGTTAAAACAGATAAAAGCGACACAATGGTTACCCAAAACTATGTAAATGAGCATGTTGAAATAGGCATAGAATCATTAAAAATGATTATTGATGAAAAGAAGACTGTCAAACACTTGAAATTTGACTGGTAAATACACTTCTCTAATCAACTTACACCCTCTGAATATTGCTAAAATATTCTTTTTAATTCACTATAGATACTAAATAAGACATGGCTAAACAGACTCTGACATACGATGAAATAGTAAAAGACCTCAAAGCCAAACATTATTATCCTGTGTACTACCTCATGGGGGAAGAGTCTTATTATATTGATAAAATCTCTGATTATATTGCCGAGAATGTACTAACCGACACAGAAAAAGAGTTCAATCTCTCCGTAGTGTATGGTGCTGATGTAGATATCTCTACAATTATTAATACGGCGAAACGCTATCCGATGATGTCCGAATATCAGGTCGTTATTGTAAAAGAAGCGCAAAACGTACGCAATATGGAGGAACTTGCTTTTTATTTGCAGAAGCCTCTGTCCTCTACAATCTTGGTATTATGCCATAAACATGGCGTTTTGGATCGTAGGAAAAAACTCGTAGCCGAAGTAGAAAAGAATGGGGTACTATTTGAATCCAGTAAAATCAAAGATACGCAACTCCCTGCTTTTATTAACTCTTATATGAAGCGTAAAGGTGTAGATCTCGACCCCAAAGCTACCACCATGATTGCTGATTTTGTTGGTACTGATTTGAGTAGATTAACTGGGGAATTGGAAAAATTAATCATTACACTTCCGAAAGGATCTACTAGGGTTACGCCTGATCAAATAGAAAAGAATATCGGAATTAGTAAAGACTATAATAATTTTGAATTACGAAGTGCTCTTGTCGAAAAAGATATTCTTAAAGCAAATAAGATAATAAAATATTTTGAAGAGAATCCTAAAACGAACCCTGTTCAAATGACTTTATCTTTACTCTTTAATTTCTTCTCCAATTTAATGTTAGCATATTATGCTCCTGAAAAGTCGGAGCAGGGCATAGCAACAATGTTAGGATTGCGATCTGCTTGGCAATCGAAAGATTATATGATTGCTATGCGAAAATATTCCGCTTTTAAAACTATGGAGATAATTAGTGCCATCAGATGTGCTGATGCAAAATCAAAAGGCGTAAATAATGCTTCTTCGAATGATGGTGATATTTTACGCGAATTAATCTTCCAAATTTTACATTAATTGCTCTCTTGTCTTTACAATATACTCCCAAATCTCATTTTTGTAGTTTTTCATTTTTTAGCTCGTCTTTATAATTCTATAAAACAGCCGTAGTAGGTTGATATTTAGATGATTATTTGATATTTAACGTCTTTAGAATCGTTTTTTATATTCAAATCGATATTTGATACGGATTTTTGGGAAGGATTTATCATTATAACCTCATCCTGGTACTTTTTAAAGTCTTCAAAATAAAATGTAAGAAATAATTCGCTTCTATTAATACAATCCATTTGTAATATTTCTCGTTGCTACTTCCATAAGTTGTCATTTAAACTATTATGTGTTTTTCATATGTAATATATAACCAATGTAATATTATCACATCCGGCATAATAAGCTTTTGTGAGAGTACAAAAGTTAAGTATACGATTGTAAAATATCTATTTCACATATATAAATTAAGGAATTACAAGATTAGTATTGGTTATGTAAACAAATTATATATATCAATATAAATCATTGTTTACCAGCTATATATGTGTGTTATATAAAGTTTACATGTAAAGGCTGCATGTTCTATATATAACAATGGTGAATATATTGATACATGTGGCTTTTTGTAAATATTAAATAGTTGATAAAGAGATATATATAGTATTTTGATAAAGTGTATTACAACTGTATTTTTCTACATTTATCGGCATATCCCCAATTTTAATCACATAAGTAAACACCCTGATCACGTTTGAAATATTCCAATATTACAATATCGATTTGCAGTTGTGAATATTAATATTTACCTTTGTAATGAAATTAAATATTCATCATTATTATAAATGTAAACTCATTATGACTATCAAAGATAGATTCAAAATGATAATGGACCGTGAAAAGCTTACCGCAGGAGCTTTTGCTGAAAGTATTGGGGTTGCTCAAGCTACAATTTCCCATATTTTAGGTCCTCGTAACAAATATCCTAGTACCGAAGTTATACTAAGATTGCATCAAAGATATTCGGATGTAAATTTGGAATGGCTATTGACCGGACTTGGTAGTATGAGTAATGTAAATGGCAATGAAGGTACTGGCTTATCTACGGAACCAACAATAAATGGTGAAATAGAATATCCTTTATTTGCCGAGAATGCTGTAAATGCGCCTAATTCTACAGAAGAGTATGAAAATCGCAAGGAAATACCCTTAGATACCACTAAAAAAGTACAGAAAGAGCCTGTAAAACAGGAGATTATCTACAAGGAACAACCTGTGAGGAAAATCACGGAAATACGTATTTTCTTTGATGATAATACCTTTGAGATATTCAGACCCGAAAAATAGTCGTTAGGTTCTTCTCTTATACTTAATTTGCTGTATCTTTGTTGCTCAAAGAAGAATCTCTCCAATTTAAGATATGAAGAAATTTATTTTAGACCTTACGGTTACCCAAAATGCAAGATTAAACGATAATTACGTTTTACTAAAGTTAACTCATTCTTCTCCACTGCCGGAAATGCTACCGGGACAATTTGCTGAATTGCGCGTAGACGGATCTTCTACAACTTTCCTTAGACGCCCTATTTCTATCAATTTTGTAGACCAGAAAGCTAATGAGTTATGGTTTCTTATACAAATAGTCGGTGATGGAACCAAGCATTTGGCTGAACTTAGAGTTGGTGATATACTAAATGTGGTATTACCTCTTGGAAATAGCTTCAGCATGCCTGATAACGCTTCATGCAAGGTGTTATTAGTTGGCGGTGGAGTTGGTACAGCTCCAATGCTCTATTTAGGCGAGCAATTAGCTCTAAAAGGTATTAAACCTACCTTTCTGTTAGGTGCAAGAAGTAAAAAGGACCTTTTGCAACTAGATCAGTTTGAAATATATGGTGACGTATACACTACAACTGAAGATGGAACGCATGGCGAAAAGGGCTATGTCACTCAACATTCTGTCTTAAAAAGCGCTGATTTCGACCAAATTTATACTTGTGGTCCCAAGCCAATGATGATGGCTGTGGCAAAATATGCCAAAAATAAAAATATAGCCTGTGAAGTTTCTCTTGAAAACACTATGGCGTGTGGTATAGGTGCTTGCCTCTGCTGTGTAGAAGATACGGATGAAGGGAATATTTGTGTGTGTAAAGAAGGGCCGGTATTTAATATAAATAAACTATTATGGCAGATTTAAATGTAAATATTGGAGAATTACAATTGAAGAATCCGGTGATGACTGCATCTGGAACATTTGGTTACGGAGAAGAGTTTGAGGATTTTGTTGATTTAGCGCGAATAGGCAGTATAATTGTAAAGGGAACTACTCTTCACAAACGTGAAGGTAACCCATATCCTCGTATGGCAGAGACCCCTTCAGGTATGCTAAACGCAGTTGGATTACAAAATAAAGGGGTAAAATACTTCGCAGATCACATTTACCCACGCATTAAAGATGTACAGACCGATATTATTGTAAATGTATCGGGTTCCGCTATTGAAGATTATGTGGAAACCGCCGAAATAATTAATGGACTTGACAAAATTTCTGCTATAGAATTGAACATATCATGTCCTAATGTAAAGCAAGGTGGAATGGCTTTTGGAATCTCAGCTAAAGGAGCTGAAGAAGTAACTAAAGCAGTGCGTGCAGTATACGATAAAACATTAATAGTGAAGCTTTCGCCTAATGTGACAGACATCACGGAGATTGCTCTTGCCGTTGAAAATGCCGGTGCAAACAGCATATCGCTCATTAATACACTCCTAGGAATGGCTATTGATGCCGAACGCAGGCGTCCTTTACTCTCTACCATAACGGGAGGACTATCCGGGCCTGCTGTGAAGCCTATTGCTTTACGTATGGTATGGCAAGTTGCTAATGCAGTAAAAGTTCCTGTCATCGGAATGGGAGGAATAATGAACTGGAAAGATGCAGTTGAATTTATGCTTGCCGGGGCTTCGGCTGTGCAAATAGGTACGGCAAATTTTATCGATCCGAGTATTACAGCAAAGGTTGTTGATGGTATAGATGATTATCTGAATAGACATGGATATAAGTCTGTGCAAGAAATTATCGGTGCACTGGAAGTATAAATGATAACAAAGAAATATCATTCGCACCATATATACATAAAAAATGACATCACTTATTGATGTCATTTTTTTATTTATTTACATTATAAAAAATCTGTTTTTCTTTTCGTTTTATTCGTTTAGTAAATCCGGACGTAACCTTTTTGTTCGTTCAAGTGATTGCTGTAATTCCCACTCTTTAATCTTTGCCTCGTGTCCAGAAAGTAAAATATCAGGAACTTTCCAACCTTTATATTCTGCCGGACGAGTATAGACTGGTGCTGCCAATAAATTGTCTTGGAATGAATCGGATAATGCGGATTGCTCGTCGGATATTACCCCAGGGATAATTCGAATGATAGCATCTGCCATGACTGCAGCAGCTAATTCACCACCGGTCAAAACGAAATCGCCTATGCTCACTTCTTTAGTGATGAAATGCTCCCTTATTCGGTAGTCTATTCCTTTAAAATGCCCGCAAAGAATAATCAGATTTTTAGTTAGCGACAAGGTATTTGCCATCTTTTGATCAAATTTATCTCCGTCAGGAGTTGTGAAGATCACTTCATCGTATTCACGCTCGGCCTTAAGAGCTTCTATGCACCGTTCGATGGGTTCTATTTTCATGACCATTCCTGCAAAACCTCCAAAAGGGTAATCGTCAACCCGGCGATACTTATCTTCCGTATATTCTCTTAAGTTATGAATATATATTTCAGCAAGCCCTTTATCCTGAGCACGTTTCAGAATGGAGCAGTTGAAAAAGCCTTCAATCATTTCGGGTAATACCGTTATAATATCAATACGCATACTATCTTTATTTTTGGCAAAAATACGAATATTCGGGGATAAACCGTATTTTTGTGTTCAAACAATCTGCAATTAACTATGACTGTAAAAGAAAACATAGACCGGCTTCGCTTCGAACTGCACCGGCATAATTATAATTATTACGTATTGAATTCCCCAGAGATATCGGATAAGGAATTTGACGATATGATGCATGAATTGCAGAACTTGGAACGAGAGAATCCTGAATATCAAGACGATAATTCTCCTACAATGCGCGTGGGTAGTGATTTGAATAAGAATTTTACCCAAGTTGAGCATCGATATCCTATGCTTTCGTTAGGTAATACTTATTCGGAAAGTGAAGTTGCCGATTTTTATGAAAGAGTGCAGAAAGGACTGAATGAAGACTTTGAAATCTGTGCGGAGCTGAAATATGATGGCACATCAATATCGCTGACATACGAAAATGGTAAATTAATAAGGGCTGTAACTCGTGGTGATGGAGAAAAAGGTGACGATGTAACGGACAATGTGAAAACGATAAGAACGATACCGTTGATTTTACATGGTAACAACTATCCATCTCTCTTTGAGATGAGAGGAGAAATACTTTTACCGTGGGTTGTTTTCGAAAAATTGAATGAACAACGTGAAGCTCGCGAAGAACCTTTATTCGCTAATCCTCGTAATGCGGCATCTGGAACATTAAAATCCCAAAACTCTTCGGTTGTAGCATCAAGAAAGCTCGATGCCTATCTCTATTACTTACTTGGCGAAGAACTTCCGTATGATGGACATTATGAAAATTTGCAGGAAGCTTCAAAATGGGGCTTTAAAATATCAAGCCACATGAAAAAATGTCATAGCTTGGCAGATATTTTTGAATACATCAACTATTGGGATGTCGAAAGGAAGAATTTGCCGGTAGCTACCGACGGAATTGTTCTGAAAGTAAATAGCATCAGACAGCAAAGAAATTTAGGATTTACCGCTAAATCCCCACGATGGGCTATTGCTTATAAGTTTCAAGCCGAACGTGCCTTGACACGCTTAAATAAGGTGACATACCAGGTGGGAAGAACGGGAGCAATAACTCCAGTGGCTAACCTTGATCCGGTGCAATTGGCCGGAACGGTAGTAAAACGAGCTTCACTTCATAATGCGGATATTATTGAGAATCTTGATTTGCATATAGGCGATATGGTTTATGTGGAAAAAGGTGGAGAGATTATCCCCAAAATAACCGGTGTGGATAAAGATGCCAGAGGAATGCTTTTAGGAGAAAAAGTGAGGTTTATCACTAGATGTCCGGCATGTGGTAGCAATCTGTTACGCTATGAAGGTGAAGCTGCGCACTATTGCACCAATGAGACGGCTTGCCCACCTCAGATTAAAGGTAAGATAGAGCATTTTATCAGTAGAAAGGCAATGAATATAGATAGTTTGGGGCCTGAAAAGGTTGATGCCTTTTATAATTCCCATTTGATAAAAGATGTCTCCGATCTTTACACATTAACTGTGGATGATATCAAGCAGCTTGACCGAATGGGACAGAAATCGGCTGAAAACATCGTAAACGGTATTGCAAAAAGTAAGGAAGTACCCTTTGAACGTGTATTATTCGCATTGGGAATCCGTTTTGTTGGAGAAACAGTTGCCAAAAAGCTTGCTCGCTCAGTGAAAGACATTGATGAACTGCAAGATGCTGATATTGAAATGCTTAAGAATATCGATGAAATCGGTGAAAAAATAGCTCAAAGCATCGTTGCCTATTTTCAAAATACAGAGAATAAAATGCTGGTGGAACGCCTTAAAGGTGTTGGTTTACAGTTCAGTAGGAAGGAAGAAGATATTGCTAACTTTTCGGATAAGCTAGTGGGGCAGTCTATCGTGATTAGTGGGGTATTCAGTAAGCATTCCAGGGATGAATATAAAGACATTATAGAAAAGCATGGCGGAAAGAATTCGGGAAGCATCTCTGCAAAAACGAGTTTTATCTTAGCCGGAGAGAATATGGGGCCGGCAAAACTGGAAAAAGCAGGTAAATTGGGGGTAAAAATAATGAGCGAAGAGGAGTTTATTGATCTCATCTCCTGACGTTTTTCCAGCGATAGCTTTTTTAGGGCGTATATTTGCTGGGAAAATCGAAAATATTCGTACTTTTGCGAGTCATTTAATTAGAGATTTCTTATATAGCACTCATGATACAAACAAGATTGAAAGGAATGGGGGTAGCGCTGATTACTCCTTTTAAAGAGGATGAAAGCGTAGATTACGATGCTTTGATGCGATTGGTTGACTATTTACTTCAGAATAATGCCGATTTTTTATGCGTACTGGGAACCACTGCGGAAACTCCCACGCTAACGGAAGAAGAAAAGAAGAAAATAAAGAAGATGGTCATTGAGCGTGTTAATGGTCGGGTGCCTATTTTATTGGGTGTAGGCGGCAATAATACCCGGGCTGTTGTGGAAAGTTTGAAAAATGACGATTTCACCGGAGTTGATGCTATTTTATCTGTAGTTCCTTATTACAATAAACCATCCCAAGAGGGTATATATCAGCATTATAAAGCTATTGCTTCGGCAACAGATCTTCCTATTGTACTTTATAATGTTCCGGGGCGTACCGGCGTGAATATGAAGGCTGAAACTACATTGCGCATTGCACGTGACTTCAAAAATGTGATTGCAATAAAAGAGGCTTCAGGAGATATCTCGCAAATGGACGACATAATCAAGAATAAACCGTCTAATTTCGACGTAATCTCGGGCGATGACGGTATTACCTTCCCTCTTATCACTTTGGGCGCTGTGGGCATTATTTCGGTTATCGGCAATGCTTTTCCACGTGAGTTCAGTCGCATGGTACGTTTGGCTTTGCAAGGTGACTATGCCAATGCATTGACTATACATCATAAATTTGCCGAACTCTTCAAGCTTTTATTTGTCGATGGTAATCCTGCCGGTGTTAAAGCAATGTTGAATGTGATGGGAATGATTGAAAATAAGCTTCGTTTGCCATTGGTACCTACCCGTATTACTACGTTCGAAGCTATGCGTAATATTCTTAATGAACTTAATATCAAATGCTGATAAGGCATTTGGATAATATATAACAAAAAAAGACATCTAATAAGATGTCTTTTTTTTTGTGACCGCGACAGGATTCAAACCTGTAACCGGCTGATCCGTAGTCAGCTACTCTATTCAGTTGAGCTACGCGGCCAATGTTTGTTATCAAAAGTGACCGCGACAGGATTCAAACCTGTAACCGGCTGATCCGTAGTCAGCTACTCTATTCAGTTGAGCTACGCGGCCTTTTGTTTTAACGGCTGCAAAGTTACGGACTTTTTCTTAAAATGCAAGTAATGATCGAACTTTTTTGAATAAAAATCATTCGACAAATCGATAATTGAAGAGTTGCCAACCGATGGTTAATCCTACGTTCCATTCGTTTTTAGGTGAGCTATAATGATTTACATAAGCCGATATAGCTCCGAAGGGAAGTTTGCAGACAAATGAAATTTCACCTAAATATTGAAAGTTAGTAAAGGCTTTGCCATAATATGCTTTGTTGGAGGTATTTTTTTCTATTGGAAAGATGGGCAAAAAGCCATAAAACTCTCCTCTTAAATGAAACATGTCATTGATGGTGTATACCGGTCGGATGCCACCTGCTACGAATTGATTGGCTCTGAATGCTTCATTATACATTAATTTACTGTGGGGAGTCGGCGAAAACTCACTGGCTTGCATCATTGTTGCCGTATAATTCTCCGAAAAGTTCTTTGATGAATACAATGCTTCGGTCATCCATCCCAATGTAAATGCGGGACTAAGTGGATAATAGACTTCCTTTTGATATGAAATCTGCAACCACGATTGTCGCTCTTTTAGCGATGAAAGCTGTTCGGAATTACCGGGAAGGAATTTCTCTTTTCCGTTGAATATTTGCGCCAATAGCCTTTCGTAAGCCCCTTTAGTAGCATATTGTCGGGAGTCGAGTGTGCTGCCATAGAAACTGATTGATCCTCCGATAAGGTTATATATACTCTGATCGGAACGGTCTTTATCAAAATCTATTAAATTGGACTGAAAGTAGTTATCTGTCAGTTTGCCCATTCCAAAGCCAAATTCAGCACGCTTATTAGCTAAAAAAGGTAAGGCAAGGATCAGTTTTATAAAACGCTCATCTTTTGAGTTGAATGAAGGTTTATCGTTCTTAGAGAAGAGTTTGTCTTTCTTATAGTAGTCGAATGTACTCACGGACGCAATAAAGCGATATGAAGTGGGAATACGTGTCGGGAAATCAATCTTAGCCATGAACTGGGCATTGTTGTAGATTTTACCGATTTGTCCGTCCAATAAAAACTCTTTGGAGTAGTAATTTAAGTTTTGATACCCCAAACCCATATAGATTTGATTGGAACTTGTTGTGGAGACACTTCCACCTACCCGTGCCGAGAGGTTATGCTCCATTTTAACCTTCAAATTCAAGTCATACATTTCCGTTTCCGGATTGAATACGGCATGGGGGATAATCTCGGAGATCATATTGTCTGCCAACAAACGGAAATAACCCCGTTTCAAGTCTTCGTATGTAAAGACATCGCCGTCTTTTTCATGAAATTCTTTCTTTATGTAGGCTTGCTGCTGTTCGTTGGCTCCATCAATAATGATATGTTGAAAACGAAGTTGCGGCAGGTTGCTTCTGTAGACCATGCGACGAAGCCGGATATTATCAATGTTTACGCGCCGAAGTATACGCCCTTTGATCGAGTCCATCAAGCTCATGGTTTTATTGTAGCCAATGTTTTCCAACTCCTGCATCCTGTCGAAATCCAGCAGATTGACGTCATTATATTTAAAGTTCATCAATATTCCGCAAGAGTCCGGAAGAGTATAGTCGGTCTTCTGCATAATCATGTTCTCCAATTGCCCCATGAGGTCGTTTTCATCGGGCTTAGAAGGATTGGCAGATACCACACTGCCAATGATAACGTCGGGCTTAAAATCCTTTCGCATGACATCGGTCGGGAAATTGTTATAGATACCGCCATCGTATGCCAGGACACCATTCAATTCTATAGGCTTAAAGACAAACGGGAAGCTCATGGATGCGCGAACTGCATCTCCAAGATCGCCGTCGCGAAGGACAATTTGCTTTTTGTCATATACATCCGATGCAACGCAACGAAAGGGAACGAAGAGATCGTCGAAATTGCCTTTGCATGCTGCATTGGCACGTGCAAACAGTTCGGTGAATACCAGATTCATCTGAATGGGATTGACCATACTTTTGGGAAGGAACTGTGACTTGACATGCAATGAATCTCTAAAAGAGAACCGAATATTGAAAAATTCCGGTGAAGCAAGATCTTTTTTAAAGAAGTATGAGTACTTCGATTCTACTTTTCCGGTATACCATCGCTTGAAATCTTCCGATCGCAAAAGGGCTTCCATATCATCGGGAGAATATCCCATAGCATATAAAGCTCCGATAATTGCACCCATTGAGGTACCGGCCACATAATCAATAGGGATGTTATTCTCTTCCAATGCTCTGATTATACCGATATGTGTCAAGCCTTTTGCTCCACCGCCACTTAGTACAAGTCCTACTTTCTGAGCGTGAACACCCGGCATTATACCGACAAGAAGCAATAATATAATCAGTAGATTTTTTTTCATGTTTAAAATTGATCCTAAAAAAGAAGTGATAGTTCCGAAAGTGTATTCACACCCCAAATATAGACATTTGTTTCTAAATGACATGGTTTCAGTGATGAAAAACGTCAGGTAAAATGCCTTGAAAAAACAAAGGGCATTGCAGCATTTTATCAATGCCACAATGCCCTGCACATATATAGTGTGAATAAAGGGCGAAATTAGATCAGCTCAATACTTCTTTTTACAAAATTATTCAAAGCTTCTCCTTTCAACATGCCATTTTGAAGCAGAGCAAGATCGACCAACTGACGGATCACTTTGTTTTTAGCACCGTAGGCTGCATAGATTTCTGCTTTCTTTTGCTTCAAATCTTCCGATTTCTTCGTTAAATCGCTGACTTCGTCTTTTTCTGTCGTAGGAATCTCTTCATCTTTCTTATCTTTCTGCTTGTCTTTCAGTTCGGTAAGGCGATTTTCCACTTCGCTGATTTCCTTTTGTACAGGTGCGATAGCCGTAGCACATTCTTGTTCTTCGTTGCTGAGAACCTCTTTCACGAGTTTATGGTCGGAGTTCAACACCAGATTGAACATATCCGGCATTTCACCGTAGAAATTCATACCACCTTGAATACTTGCCATTTCTTTCATACGACGCATGTATTCGCTTTGGGTAATCATTACCGGTGAGGTGTTTTCACCCAATGCTTGTGAAGTAATGCTGAATTCAACTTTCTCAATTTTAGGTAGTTGGCTTTTGAATACAGCAGAGAGAGCTTCTTGTTTTTCTGCTTCAAGACTTTCGGTTTTGCTGTCTTCTTTTACTATCAGACTGTCGATCACATCGCTGTCGACACGGGTAAAGCGAGACTTTTCAAATTTTTGTTCAACCATACTTACCACGGCAATATCCAACTGTCCGTCCATCAACAATACATTGTAGCCCTTGTTTTTAGCAGCTTCAATATAGCTGTATTGTTCGTCTTTATGGTTGGCATACAAGTAGATAAGATTTCCTTCCTTGTCGGTCTGATTGTCTTTGATAAGCGTCTTGTACTCTTCGAATGTGTAACATTTGCCATCTGTATCGGTGAAAAGGGCAAAATCTTTAGCACGGTCATAGAAATCTTCTTGAGTAAGCATTCCATAGTTGATGAATATCTTAAGATCGTTCCACTTTTCTTCAAACTGCTTACGATCGTTTTTAAAGATGGATTGTAGGCGGTCGGAAACTTTCTTGGTGATATAAGTCGAGATTTTCTTCACGTTGGAATCACTCTGAAGATAAGAACGGGATACGTTCAATGGTATATCGGGAGAGTCTAGTACTCCATGCAATAATGTCAGGAAGTCGGGCACGATACCTTCTACGGAATCGGTCACGTAAACCTGGTTACAATATAGCTGGATCTTGTTTTTGTTTAGTTCGATATTGCTTTTTACTTTCGGGAAGTAGAGGATACCGGTCAGATGGAACGGATAATCTACATTCAAGTGAATCCAGAACAACGGTTCATCGGACATCGGATAAAGATCGCGGTAGAACTTCGTATAGTCTTCATCTTTCAACTCACTGGGTTTCAGTGTCCACAACGGATTGCTGTTGTTGATGATGTTATCTTCGGCAGTTTCCACTTGTTTGCCGTCTTTCCACTCTTTCTTTTTACCGAAAGCTACCGGGATAGCCAGGAAGCTGCAATATTTCTTCAGCAACGAAGATACGCGGGCTTCTTCGAGGAATTCTTTGCAGTCATCGTCGATATATAGCACGATATCCGTACCGCGTTCAGCTTTGTCACTGTCTTCGATAGTAAACTCAGGACTACCGTCGCATGTCCATTTTACAGCTTGTGCACCTTCTTTGCATGATTTGGTGATAATTTCCACCTTTTTTGCAACCATAAAAGCTGAATAGAATCCTAAGCCAAAATGTCCGATAATGGCATTGGCATCATTCTTATACTTTTCAAGGAAGTCATTCGCTCCCGAAAAGGCTATCTGGTTGATGTATTTATCAATTTCTTCTGCAGTAAGACCGATACCACGGTCGGAAACGGTAATCGTTTCTTTATCTAATGATACGCGAACGGTCAAATCGCCCAATTCACCCTTGTATTCGCCAATAGAAGACAGTGTCTTAAGCTTTTGTGTAGCGTCTACTGCATTCGAAACCAACTCACGGAGGAAAATTTCATGATCGCTGTATAAGAACTTCTTGATTACGGGGAATATATTCTCGGTAGTTACCCCTATATTTCCTTTTTGCATACTAGTATTGATGTTTTAGTTAATATTTTAATTATTTGTTTAGAGAGAGACAAAAAAAATGCCAGTCCTTCATGGACTGACATTTTGACGCGTTATTTTTAATAATGCAAATGAGAGTTTATACTTTTTTCATCTCCAATTCTTCGCCACCTTCTTTGAGTGAGACTTGAATCACGTCGCCTTGTTGCAGCTCGGAAGATACAATAAGCTCGGATAATCCGTCTTCAAGGTAGTTCTGAATGGCACGTTTCAAAGGACGGGCACCAAACTGTACATCATAACCTTTTGTTGCAATGAAAGACTTGGCTTCATCGCTCAATTCCATTTTATAACCCAAAGTCTCAATGCGGGTGTACAATCCTTTTAGCTCAATATCAATAATTTGCTTGATCGCATCCAACGAGAGTTGATCAAAAGTGATGATTTCATCGATACGATTGACAAATTCGGGTGCAAACGATTTATTCAGCGCTTTCTGAATCACTCCACGTGAGTATTCCTTATCATCCGCGCGGTTTTGAGCAGAGAATCCCACACCACGACCAAAGTCTTTCAGTTGGCGTGTACCGATGTTGGAAGTCATTATGACAACCGTATTCTTAAAGTCGACTGTTCTGCCATAACTGTCAGTCAAACGACCTTCGTCCATTAGCTGTAACAGAATATTAAATACATCGGGATGCGCTTTCTCAATTTCATCCAGCAATACGATGGAGTAGGGTTTACGACGAACCTTTTCGGTCAGCTGACCACCTTCTTCATAACCTACGTATCCCGGAGGCGCACCAACAAGACGTGATACGGTAAATTTCTCCATATATTCGCTCATGTCGATGCGAATTAAAGCATCTGTAGAACCAAACATATATTTAGCCAACTGTTTGGCCAAGTGAGTCTTACCAACTCCTGTCGGACCAAGGAATAAGAATGTTCCGATGGGGCGGTTAGGATCTTTCAATCCCACACGGCTACGCAAAATAGCTTTTGTAACCTTGTCGATGGCAGGATCCTGAGCTATCACTTTAGCCTGCAATTCAGCCTTCATTCCGGCCAATTTTATGCCTTCAGCATGAGCCATACGTTGTACGGGAACTCCGGACATCATCGAAACGACGTTGGCTATTTCTTCTTCTCCTACAACCTGGCGATCGTCTTTCAGGCGCGCTTCCCATTCTGCTTTCATCTCGTCCAATCGCGTCAAAAGTATTCTTTCGGTGTCACGATAGCTTGCTGCAAGCTCAAAATTCTGCGATTTCACTGCATCGGCCTTTTGTGTGCGGGCTTCTTCAATAGCAGCTTCTTGTTCTTCTATCTCTTTGGGAACAACGATGTTAGTCAGATGCACACGCGAACCGGCTTCGTCCAAAGCGTCGATAGCTTTATCCGGGAAGTTGCGGTCGGTGATATAACGGTCTGACAACTTGACACATGCTTCGAGTGCTTCGTCAGTGTAAGACACATTATGATGGTCTTCGTATTTCTCTTTGATGTTCTTCAGAATTTGAAGAGTTTCTTCTGCAGTTGTTGGTTCGACCAATACTTTTTGGAAACGACGCTCCAGGGCACCGTCTTTCTCTATATTCTTACGATACTCATCAAGAGTGGTAGCCCCAATGCACTGGATTTCACCACGTGCTAGTGCGGGTTTCAACATATTGGCAGCATCCATCGAACCCGCTGCCGCACCGGCACCGACAATCGTATGGATCTCGTCAATAAACAATATGACGTTAGGATTCTTCTGTAACTCATTGATAATGGAGCGAATGCGTTCCTCGAATTGACCGCGGTACTTTGTACCTGCAACAACCGAAGCCATGTCCAGCATCACTACGCGTTTATCGAACAATATACGAGATACCTTACGTTGAACTATGCGCAATGCAAGTCCCTCAACGATAGCCGATTTACCCACACCAGGTTCACCTATCAATATAGGATTGTTTTTCTTTCTGCGGCTAAGGATTTGTGCCAGACGTTCTATCTCGCGTTCTCTGCCTACTACCGGATCAAGCTTTCCATCCTCGGCAGCACGTGTCATATCAGTACCGAAATTATCCAGTACAGGCGTCTCATTCGTAGGCCTTTTAGAAGCGGTCTGAGTAGAAGATGGCTGCGATCCGGCTCCGGATCCTTGTGAAGATTGGGATGGCCCCATTTCCTCATCTTCGTCTTCATCGTCTTCGGTAAATCCCATACTGATATTGGGGTTGGGCTTCAATGAGAGCTGATCGAAAACAGACTCATAATCCACCTTATTTTCTTCGAGCACTGTGGCTGCAAGATTGTCTCCATCCTTTAATATGGCCAAAAGCATGTGTTCGCTGTCGGCTATGTTACTCTTCAGCAAGCGCGCTTCGAGTATGCACATCTTTAAGATTCGAGCTGTCATGGGAGACAACGGAACTTCCGCATCCGCTAACAGGTCGTCATCTTCAAATTCTTTTAAAAAGCCTTCTATACGCTTTTTAACCCTCTCCAGATCAATATCCATCTCATGCAATATATCTATAGCCTTTCCTCCACCATCACGCAAGATACCAAGCAGAAGGTGTTCAGGGCCGATATAGTTGTTCTTCAACCTATTGGCTTCTTCTTTGCTATAAGTGATTATATCTGAGACTCTTTGTGAAAACTGACTATTCATACTTAATCTCCTTCCTTAAAATAAAGGGTTATCCTTGGGCAAATATAATTCAAATCTCAATTCGTACCCTGTTTTCTTTTATTATTTTAGCATACAAATCCCGTGCCATAAATAAGAAACACTTAAAAAGGCAAAACGGTTCTATAGAAACAAAACTTGTGCTATTTCTCGTTTAACGTTACTTAAAGAACATTCTTCTATATCTTGTAACCCTTTACAATACGGTGTTTATGCTTTGACACGGGAGTGGCAAACGTATGCCACTTGGCTGTCAAAGCTTTGCCACTATCGTGGCAAACGTGTGCCACAATAATGGCAAAGCATTTATAATAGGTTGAAAAGACCGATAAGGTACTTTTAAAACCTTTTAACTTACAGTGTAATAGTTGCTTATATTTCATATCTTGATGTTTTGTAGTGACGCTAACTGCGAATGATCGTATTTGTCGCTTGGTTAATTTAATATATAAAAAGAGGTGTAAAGATAGATTAGCCGGGCATATCTGCCAAAACAAGTTTATGAAAGAAAAACTTTTGTATATCGTAAAAAAGCAGTAATTTAGCGTGATTTTTCATGAACCGTAAGAATGTATAATCAATATTATATTTTAAATGCTTGAACAAGACAGAATTATAAAAATCAACATTGAGGAGGAAATGAAGTCATCCTACATTGACTATTCCATGTCAGTCATTGTATCACGTGCCCTTCCTGATGTTAGAGATGGTTTCAAGCCTGTTCATCGCCGAATTCTTTTCGGTATGATGGGATTGGGAAACACGTCGGATAAGCCTTATAAAAAATCAGCCAGAGTCGTAGGTGAAGTTTTAGGTAAATATCATCCCCACGGAGATTCATCTGTATACGGCGCTTTGGTACGTATGGCACAACCTTGGGCTATGCGATATATGCTGGTAGATGGTCAAGGCAATTACGGTTCGGTAGATGGTGACAGTGCAGCGGCTATGCGTTACACGGAGTGTCGCCTTCAGAAGATCGGAGAAGATATGATGCAGGACATTGACAAAGAAACAGTCAATATGCAAAATAACTTCGATGATTCTCTACAGGAACCTACCGTTATGCCAACCCGCATACCCAATTTGCTTATTAATGGAGCATCCGGTATTGCAGTAGGTATGGCTACCAATATGCCGACTCACAATCTTTCCGAAGTTATCGATGCTTGTGTGGCCTATGTGGACAACAAAGATATCGACATCGAAGAATTGATGAAATATGTAAAAGCTCCGGATTTTCCTACCGGTGGCTATATATATGGTATGAGTGGTGTGCGCGAAGCTTTCCTTACCGGTCGTGGCCGCGTTATTATGCGTGCAAAGGCTGAAATTGAAGCAACTTCCACACATGACAAGATTATCATCACTGAAATTCCTTACAACGTAAATAAGGCTGAACTGATCAAAACGATAGCAGATTTGGCTAATGATAAAAGAATTGAAGGAATATCTAATGCAAACGACGAATCGGACCGTCAAGGTATGCGAATTGTTATTGATGTGAAGCGTGACGCCAATGCAGGTGTTGTATTGAACAAGCTTTACAAGATGACCCAATTGCAATCTTCGTTCAGTGTGAACAATGTGGCATTGGTGCATGGCCGTCCCCGTTTGCTAAACTTGAGAGATCTCATTAAATACTTTGTAGAGCATCGTCACGAAGTGGTTATCCGTCGTACTGAATATGATTTGCGCAAAGCCAAAGAACGCGCCCATATTCTCGAAGGTTTAATCATAGCTTCTGACAATATTGATGAAGTAATCCGTATTATTCGTGCTGCTAAAACACCTAACGACGCTATAAGCGGGTTGATAGAACGTTTCCAATTGAGCGATATTCAATCCCGTGCTATCGTCGAAATGCGTCTCCGTCAGCTTACCGGCCTGATGCAAGATCAGCTTCATGCAGAATACCAGGAAGTAATGAAGCAAATTGCATACTACGAAGAAATTCTTTCTAATGATGATCTTTGTCGTAAGGTAATTAAAGACGAATTGCTTGAGATTAAAGCTAAATATGGTGATGAAAGACGTTCGGAAATCGTATATGCTTCCGAAGAGTTCAATCCGGAAGATTTCTATGCCGATGATGAAATGATTATCACAATTTCTCACATGGGTTATGTTAAACGTACTCCGTTGAGTGAATTCCGTGCACAGAACCGCGGTGGGGTAGGCTCTAAGGGTACCGACACGCGTGATGAGGACTTTATTGAACATATCTATCCGGCTACAATGCACAACACCATGATGTTCTTTACTCAAAAAGGTAAATGCTATTGGTTGAAAGTGTACGAAATACCCGAAGGCTCAAAGAACTCGAAAGGACGTGCCATTCAAAACTTATTAAATATCGATCCGGATGATGCGGTAAATGCATATTTGCGTGTTAAGAGTCTGTCCGATGAAGAATATATCAACAGTCATTACGTTGTATTCTGTACGAAGAAGGGTGTCATTAAGAAAACATTACTCGAGCAGTATTCACGTCCTCGCCAAAATGGTGTGAACGCTATTCTTATTCGTGAAGATGACCGGGTAATCGAAGTCCGGATGACAGATGGTGACAATGAAATTATCATAGCCAACAAAAATGGTCGTGCGATACGTTTCAATGAGAACGCCGTACGTGTAATGGGTCGTACTGCTACCGGTGTGCGTGGTATTACGCTTGATGAAGATGGAGAAGATGAAGTTGTTGGAATGATTTGTATCAAAGATCCTGAAGCAGAAACCATAATGGTGGTATCAGAGCAAGGATATGGCAAACGTTCTGATATTGAAGATTATCGTAAGACAAATCGTGGAGGAAAGGGTGTTAAGACAATGAATATTACCGATAAAACCGGTAAATTGGTTGCTATTAAGTCCGTGACTGATGATAACGATTTGATGATTATCAATAAGTCCGGTATAACCATCCGTCTAAAAGTTGCCGATGTACGAATTATGGGTCGTGCTACACAGGGAGTCCGTCTGATTAATTTGGAAAAACGTAACGATGAAATAGGTTCGGTATGTAAAGTAACATCCGAGAGCCTTGAAGATGAAATACCATCTGACCCTGATAATGAGTTGGATCCTACTGTAATTTTAGGAGAATTGAATGCCGATTCACAAGATGATTTGGATCTCGATAGCAATGAAGGGGAAGATCAAACGAATGAAGAAAATGAGGAATAGACATAGTATTAATTTTAATTTAACGACTATCATGAAAAGAGTATTATTTTCAGTGATTTTACTCCTTGCAGCTGGCTTTACCTTTGCTCAGGTAAAGAACGTTAAAGATGCCAAGAGCATTGCTAGCGATGTAAAGCCTGATTTTGCAAAAGCAGAAGAACTAATTAAATCAGCTTTAACTAATCCTGAAACACAAAACGATCCTGAGACTTGGGACGTTGCAGGTTTTATTCAAAAGCGTATTAACGAGAAACAAATGGAAAACGCATATTTAAAGAAACCTTATGATACACTGAAGGTTTATAATAGTGCGTTAAACATGTGTAAGTACTACTTCAAGTGTGATGAGCTTGCGCAAGTTCCTAATGAAAAAGGAAAGATTAAGAACAAGTACAGAAAGCCAAACACTGCATCAATCTTATCAGAGCGTCCTAACTTGATCAATGGTGGTATCCAATATTTCAACTTGAATAAGAACAAAGAAGCTCTTGATTTCTTTGGTACTTATGTCGATATTGCTGCTAATCCGATGTTCGCTGACCAGGACTTTTTGAAAAAAGATACTGTATTACCTCAGATTGCATATTATGCAAGTTTAGCTGCAACTAAGTTGGAAGATTATCCAAGCGTTCTGAAATATGCACCTTATGCTGCAAACGATAAAGAAGTAGGAAAGTATGCAATGGAATTCGTATCTACCGCTTTGAAAGCACAAGGCGATACTGTAAAATGGATAGCTTCTTTGAAAGAAGGTATCTTGAAACATCCTGAACATTCATTCTTCTTTGGCCATCTTATTGATTACTATTCTAATCATAACAAGTATGATGAAGCAATGCAGTTTGCTGATGATATGTTGGCTAAAGATCCTAAGAATGCATTTTTCTTGTATGTGAAAGGTTATCTTTATCACAATATGAAAAACTACAATAAAGCTATTGAGTTCTACGGAAAAACCACAGAAGTAGATCCTAATTATGCTGAAGCGTTTTCTAACATGGGATTAATCTATTGCTTACAAGCTCAAGAGTTCTCAGAAAAAGCAGCAACTAATGTAAATGATCCGAAATATAAGGCAGATCAAGCTACTTTGAAAGGTTTCTACGAAAAGGCAAAACCTTGCTACGAAAAAGCAAGAGCTTTAAAGCCGGATCAAAAAGATTTATGGATGAATGGTCTTTACCGTGTTTATTACAATTTGGGGATGGGTAAAGAATTTGACGAAATTGAAAAGTTAATGCAGAACTAATTAATAGTTTCCATATAACGAAAAAGGCTATCTCATTTTCTTGAGATAGCCTTTTTTATCTTAATTCAAATCTAGCGGATAGTAGACTTCATTGTTTTACTATTTTATATTGAGTATGCTCTTTATTGTTCTATAAGTGCGGTCTTAGTATGGGACTTAGGATTCATTAAATGGGAAATCTCATAAATTATAGCTTTGTTGTATCCGGCACATTTTCAGTTTCAAGTTTCATGTGTAATTTACGAAACTTATAGGTAGAAATGCTTAAACGATTTTTATTTTTTTTTGTCGATAGTCTTTTTATGCATTCGACTGCTTCATCCAATATTTTTTTGCTTGAAAGATTCTTTGCTTCTTATATTACAGAAGGATGTGAGAATAAAGAAGCTTTGAAGCTTTTGATAAAAAACCTCCCCATCTGAAGTAAGTTAGATGGGGAGGTTAGTTGCTATAAATGTACCTATTTTATATTAAACATAATGTATATTATTTCCTTGAAATGCTTTCGATATTTAAGTACTAACTGGGCCTTCCATAGATAACAAACAATGGAGTATCTGAGTGAAATATCATTTTTCTAGCAATACTTGGGTTGAACAGTCTTGAGAAAATATTTCGTTTGTATGATGTTAGAGCAATGATGTCAATTTGATTAGTCTGAATATATTTTTCAAGGCTATTTAAAAAATCGTCACTCATAACCACATCATAATGAATCTCTAAATCTGGATACTGTTTTTGAAAATATTCTTTTATTCCACCTAATTTTATTTCATTCCATTTATCTTTTGTTTCAGACAAATGAATTAAGGATATAGAAAATTTAAATGGTTTCAATGAATCGATTAATGAATCGAACGCAATAAGATCACGTTGATCAAAATTGGTAATAAAAGCAATGTGCTTTGCTTCCGATAAATGTTTGATTGATGTATTCTCAGGTATTGCCAAAACCGGGACATGACTCCTTTCAATAACTTCGGCTGTAACACTGCCTATTAAGTCTATATCTTTTTGATCTTTACCCCGGGTACCCATAATTATTATTCGAGGGCGGTTTTCTTTTGCATAACGTAAAATTTCTTCTTCGGGTATTCCTTCGCGAAGAATACATGTGTATTTCACATTAGGAAAGTCTGCAGAAGCTATTTTTGCATTAACTTTATCAGATAAAGCATTCAAATCTGTATGAACTTTATGCAAAATGTGTTTAGAATTATCATCATCTGGTAGTGTGTAATTAAAGACATCTCCATACGGCAATGAAGTGGTATATACCGGTGTAAAATAAACGTGAATTAAAACAACTTCAATTCCAAGGCTCTTTGCCATGTTAAAGCCAAACTGACAAGCCTTCATTGAATAGTTGGAGAAATCAACAGGAATCAATATTTTATTATTTTCTTTTTCTATTTTAGGAGGTTTATCACCAGCTATATCTTCAGCTAACCATGCTGAACTCTCTGTTATTTTTAATGCTCTTGGTAAATCACTTTCCTTTATACGTAAACGCACACCAGACGAAACGACAGGTTGAATTTGATTGACATTATGAATATATGCGTCAATTCCTTCATTCTCAAGCACATTTTTGAGGATCTGTGCTTTAGAATAAGTAAGAATAGCCAATGTTACTAATTTGTCTTCCATAATTATAGAGTTTTCTATAACAACAAATAATAAATCCCAATTGTTGTCTTCAATTGGGATTTATTCATATATCTAATTTATTTATTTTCAAGCCATTTCTGTCACTCTGCTAATATTCAATTCTTTTAAAATTACCAAAGCTCTGTCAAGAACTGTTGTGTCATCTAACATTACTAAACCTCCGTCTGGCCCGGGTTCAAGATGAATGCCTACACTTTTCCCTTGTTTAAAATTATGACCACCAAAAAAATTTCTTACCGTATCTACATCCAAACCTAATTCATCTGCTATTCTATGCATACTACCATTAGGTAATGAATCCTTAATCTTCCGGAGTTCATTAAATGTTATTGTTCTCATAATCATAAATTTAATGGTTAATAAGTTAGAGATTTATTTATTTACGCTTTAAACTTATAAAAAAGGAATCTAAAAACAAACTCTTTCATTGTTTTTTTTAGATAAAAATAAAGATCTGCTAAAGAAGGATTAAATATTTCCTTTTTAGCAGATCTTTTTACTTTTTTTAGCGAATGTATAACTGCTTAAATTACCTCAATGGCTGAAACGGGCACCCACCCTACTTTACCGTCTTCCAAACGAATTTCCTTCCATCCTCTCATCGAATTGTCTTTAATGTCAACTTTCCGACCCTCGTGTAAGATGAATAAACTGGTACCATCATCGCTTGGAGTGCTCCTTACCGTAACACTTGCTGAAATGACGATTGCACTATTTCTGTGTATGAGTACATCTCTTTGATGATATGCAAATATGTTTGTAAGTACGACGAATAGTAGAAATACTAGTCCGGCAATGAAACCCACTTTTCTCCATCTGATTTGTTTCGAAAAGAAATATAGATATATTGAAGCTAGGAAGAGAAAGAAAGAAGCAATTCCAATGCGTGCCCAAGAATTAATACTTAAGCAATTGATTAAAGCTTTTATCCATGTTACAAAGAATATTTCGGGTACTGGTATTGCTTTATCTATTGTCTTTGAGCGTGCTATATCAAGGTTAGCCCGTACATCAGCATTACCTGGTTCCAATAATGAAGCGCGTTCATAATTCAAAATTGCTTTTGCAATATCTCCGGCTTTATAATAACTATTTCCTAAATTATAGTATACCTCTGCAGACTCCCCTTGTTTTAAGAGAGCTTCGTAAATTTGTATGGCAGCTGCATAGTCATTCTTTATATAAGCACTATCGCCTTCTGCTTTGGTTACATTCTTTAGTTGTCTTGCAGCAGAAAACTCGGAGTGCTTACCAATAGATTTATCGGAATTTTGCAATGAATCCACCCCCAAGCTATCTTGAGCGTAAACTCCTAAGCAAATTAGGAACGTAAAAGCGAAAGATAATATTTTCTTAATCATAAAACCTTATATTTTAATGTTTTATAGAATTCTCCATTTTACTAATTACTTCAAGTGACATGGAATAAATATGGTCCATGGCTTGATTATCATCACCAGGGGCAAAGCGTGCAAACTCACAGTCTTTCAGTGCAGATATGAAATCTTTGATTAAACTATCTTCAACACCATACTTTTGCAATTCATCTTCTATATTGTCCTTTGATAAGCGAGAGACAGGGATACTTAATTTATCACTAATATAGCCCCATAGCGCCTTAAGTACTTCATCATAAAATTCATCTTTCTTATTCGCAGCCAATAATTTTCCAGCTAATTTCATGCGTTTTACAGCTATCTTATTTGCCTTCTTGGTACGCATTTTAGCAATATTGGCATTGGCTAGAATCTGATTGCGATACATAATGAAGAATATAATGAAAGCTATTGCAGGAATGATGTATAAGCACCAATATATTAATGAATTAAAGAAGAAATCACCCTTAGGGTGCATTTTTACATCGTTTTGTTTGATGTATCTGATGTCTTCATTTAAGACCTTCAAGTCTTCTTTATCGGTAAAATTAGCAATTGCTTGAGCTGCATTTCCTGCACCTTTTTCTACATGAAGATCATATTCCTCTGTATTCAAGGTTTTATATGAATGCGATTTGCTATCAAAATAAGTAAGTTTAGCAGCTGGTATCTTATAGTTTCCGGGATCTCTAGGTATCACTAGATATTCAATGACTTTGCTTCCTGATAAACCAGAATTTGTCAAACGGAATTTATTGTCAACTTTAGGATCGTAGGTTTCGAAATTGTCTGGGAATTTAATCTCCGGGTTAGACATTAGTTTCAAATTGCCTGTACCCGATATTATAACTTTTATCGTTACCGCATCATTAGTTCTGACACTCTTGCTATTTATTGTGGATGTCATATTGAACTCTCCTACTCCACCTGAGAAATCAGCCGGTTTTGTAGGCAATGGCTTTACATCTATAGTGACTTTTGGAGTCATCAAAGTCTTTTTTACCTCAACATAATTACCACCGCCATTAAAGAAAGCATCAAATGGATCAGCAGATTGTGTTGCTTTTGCTATTGAAGCGTCAAAGCGTGCAGCATCAATTGTCAGCTTACCCGATTGTTGAGGGAACAATACGAATTGCCTGAAGATCGTAGTCTGATAATTACGTCCTTTATAATGTTCCAGACTCCATTTTCTATTATTAGGAAGTTCTGTTTCTTGTGAATGGAATCCTTTGAAATCAGGAAGCTTCACATTGTCAAAGCCACGTAAATCGACCAATGTATATATCTTATAAGTCAGCAAGAATGCCTCTTGTTCATACACTGTAGTTTTTGTAGCCGTAGCCGTAATAAACAAATCCTGACTAGAAACAGATGTACCTGAAGAAGCCCGACTTGCTGAACCACTACTACGTCTAGAGCCTCCTGCAGAAGCACTTGATTGATGATCAGCAGGTAAAACCTTTATATGTACAGAATTGGAAACCAATTGATTCCCATTTGCACTAACAGTTGCTCCAGGTATGGTAAAACTCCCTTCGGACGAAGCCATTAAGATGTATGTAAACGTTATGCTACTGCTTGATGTTGTTGTTCCATTTATAATCTGAACACTGCTCTGCTGAGACCTGCTTGGTCCCATTAAAACATCAAATCCTTTAATAGACGGGGCACGGAAATCCCTTACATTTTGTGTTGTTACCGTATATGACAGTCTGAATTGATCTCCTACTGCCACAGCATCCGGTGCAGATGCCGTAAAAGACACCTTTCCATCTGCATAAGCATGAAAGCATACAGACAACAGTATTATCCACAAGAAAAAAGTTTTTCTCATATCTTCGAATTGCTTATATTATAATTTACCAATCTTTTTCCAAACGACCACCTTGAATCACTTTCTGCTTTTTCACCTTATCTTGGACTCCCTTTTCATCCTGCAAGACAGAATTTAAAAGTTGCTCAGCGTTTTGTTTTGACATTTGATTGTCTTTCTTCTGTTGCTGAGGAGGTTGTTGCTGATTCTTATTCTTCTGCTGATCTTGTTTTTGATCTTTGTTATTCTGATTCTTATTTTGGTCTTTCTTATCTTTTTTATCTTTGTCCTTGTCTTTATCTTTGTTCTTATCCTGATTCTTGTTCTTCTGTTGTTGGTCTTTCAACATTTTCTGAGACAACGCAAGATTGTATCGTGTTTCATTGTCTTTCGGATTATTACGCAAAGATTGTTTATAAGCTTCAACTGCTTTTGCATAATCTTTGGCCGACTGGAATACTACCCCCATATTATGATAGATATGAGCCAATCTAGACTTGTCCTTTTCTGTTTTTGTGGCCCTTACATACTGTTCCATGGCCTCTTTGGCTTTCTTTTGCTGCAAGAGTGCATTACCCAAATTGTACATAGCTATTGTCGATTTTGGGTTTACATCAAGGGCTTTACGATAATCTACTTCTGCTTTAACGTAGACACTATCTTTATAGAGACGGTTTCCTTTACGTATATAGTCACGCTCAGCTTTTTGAGCATGCGCAAAGCCTGTACCTAATAAAAACAGCAATAAGATTATATTGATAACTTTATTTTTCATCATATACTTTATCTCCTTCTCTGTTAGAAAATAAACGAATATTCCGGAATAATGGGTTCTTACGTTCTAGAATAAGCATTTCAACCAGCAAAACAATCAGTATAATCCATGCAACAGCCTGAAACTGTTCATTATACTCAGAATATACTTGAGATTCTACATCTGCTTTTGCCAATTTATCAATAGCTTGCTCGAGAGCTCTTTGAGCAAGGTTAGAATTATCAACTCTAGCATATATACCATTCCCTGCTTTAGCTAATTCCTGACACATTTGTTCATTGAGCCGGGTTACAATGACGTTCCCATCCCGATCCCTACGATAATCACTGGAACCTTCCACCGGTATAGGAGCACCATCGGGCAACCCCACTCCCAACACATTTACCTGAATGTGTTTTTCTTCTGCTGCTTTTGCAGCTTCAACAGCTCCGTTTTCATGGTCTTCACCATCGGTTATTACGATGATAGTACGCCCTACTCCTTCTTGAGGGGTAAAACTGTGTATACCTAAATCGATGGCGGAACTTATTGCCGTACCTTGTTTGGATATTAAGGAAGGATTGATGGACTCCAAAAACATTTTGGCAGAAATATAATCACTAGTGATTGGCAACTGTGTAAAAGCATCTCCGGCAAATACAATCATACCAACTTTGTCATTGTCCATCTTATCTACTAGTTGGGTTACCAATCTTTTTGCCTTTTCTAAACGACTTGGTTGAACATCCTGAGCTAGCATGGAATTAGAAATATCTAATGCTATCATTACTTCCACTCCTTTCCGTTTTACTTTTTCCAGCTTCGATCCAAATTGAGGTCGGGCAAGTAATACGGCAAAAAGAGCTATAACCGCAAATAGAAGCCAAAATTTAACGTCGGGGCGATATTTAGAGACATCAGGCATCAACTGCGCCATCAGTTCCGGATCGCCGAACTTACGTATGGCTTTTCTCCTTCGGTAATTGGAATATAAGTAGAATGCTACCAAGCAAGGCAACAATAACAGCAAATACAAATATGCAGGTTCTTCAAATCGAAACATTTTATTCTACAATTAAACGATTTACTAACTTCCCGGTAATTGTCAGGCTTAATTTCACTAATTTGCTTAAGGTATTTTCTTTAAAACTGTATTACGTAACAATACCTCGAGCAAAATGCATAAAAACGCCATTACGGCAAACCATTGATACTCTTCTTTACGCTTGCTATACTCTTTTACATTAAGTTTCGTTTTTTCCAGTTTATCAATTTCATGATAGACTTCTTTCAACTTCGATGTACTCGTAGCGCGGAAATAGTTACCATCGGTCGTTCCGGCTATTTGAGTCAATGTATTCTCATCTATTTCCACAGGCATATTGATGTACTGTACAGTGCCCGCTACAGGATAAGGATAAGGTGCAGTACCGTTTGTTCCTACACCAATGGTATAGATTCGGATACCAAAACTTTTGGCTATTTCAGCACCTGTCAACGGAGATATATCACCTTTATTATTTGTTCCGTCCGTCAGCAATATAATCACTTTTGATTTGGCTTTACTGTCCTTAAGACGACTCACGGCATTAGCAATACCCATTCCGATTGCTGTTCCATCTTCAACAAGTCCGCAACGAACATTCTTTACCATATTTAACAACACGCCATGATCAACAGTCAAAGGGCATTGAGTAAAACTTTCCCCCGCAAACAATGTTATACCAATATTATCATTCGGGCGTCCGTTAATGAATTCGGCGGCAACATCTTTTGCAGCCTCTAGGCGATTGGGCTTCAAATCTTCAGCTAACATACTAGTTGAAACGTCGACGGCCAACATGATATCAATACCTTCAATCTCACTGTTTTGCCAACTATTTGTTGTCTGAGGGCGAGCGAGTATGATAATAATTAAGACTAGAGCTATGATTCGTAATACAAAAGGAGCATGCAGCAGATAGTTCCTAAAACTTTTAGGAGTATGAGCATACACACGTGCATCGGATATTTGAAGAGTTGCTTCATTTTTCTTCCGCTTCATAATATACCAAACGATGTAAGGTATCAGCAGAAGAAGTAAAAACAAATATTCAGCATTGGCAAAAACCATGATAACTTCTGTTTAAGAGTTTATTGTTTTTCAAAAAACATCAAGAAAAATAATTGTATACCTGCAGACCTATGTAGATAAGTGAGCCCGCAATTGCTGCTATTAATAAAGCAATACCTGTGCCCAATATGATTTTTGTTCGCAATGAACGCTTCTCCACAATGGTTATTTCAGTTGGTTCCGGCTTGACATTCTCATCTTCCTGAGCTTTTGTTTCATTCACGAAATCTACTGCACTTATTAAGTTGGCATCATTCTCATTCATCAAAGGATTATGCTTGGCAAACTTCACCAAGTCGGAAGTTTGGAATAGCAATCTCAAGTCATTAATAGCCTCTTTATCATTAAAATCAATCAATTTATCAATAATTTC
The DNA here is from genome assembly GCA_041907545.1 of Bacteroides sp. GTDB lineage: Bacteria > Bacteroidota > Bacteroidia > Bacteroidales > Bacteroidaceae > Bacteroides. The sequence continues at coordinate 26,990 of JAYRGX010000016.1, read as the reverse complement.
AGAAGAGGTCATTTCCATTGCATTAAAGCCAAATCTCTCCCTTATATAGGTACGAATGGCATCTGTTAGCTCTGTATAGTACTCTTTCGCAAGTCCATGTTGCCAAGCCTTTTCACTCTTAATTCGTTCTATTTCTTTAAGTGCCTGCTGATGAGGAGGTAATTTCGGTTCTACCTTAATCTTCCGTATGATTGGCTTATTATCACGAATTCGTTTGATAAGATAGATTAATAGTATTATGAATGGAGCAAAAAGTATAATACATGCTATTACGCCATACCAATCACTCCACACAAACGGAGCATTCATAACGGTCTTAGGGCCGAAGAATTTATCAGCGTGTACAGTATCTACAGGTATGGAGTAAACTTTCAGTGCCAAAGCTTTCGAATAATAAGGCTTATTATCTATCATTACCTTCATTGGAGGCAAATAATATAGTGCCGAATCAAATGAAGTGATGGTATATTCCTGAGTGATCATCATCCTTTTACGATCATTCAAATATTGTGTATCCTGCTTGGCTACATCAATTAATTCGACACCTTTTATCAAGGTGTCCTTGTAAATAGGAAATATAGCCCGTCTATTCGCATCTACAGACACTTGTAATTTGATTTTTGCTTGTTCTCCAATGAGGATTTGCAAAGAATCAATAGAAGCATCTACAGTAACGGACTGTCCGAAGGCTTTAATTGCAATCAAGCCAAACAGCGAAACCAGAAATAAACACTTTCTCATTTTCAGTTAATTTCGTTTTGCAAACAAGTTCATCAATGCTTTTACATAATCCTGATCTGTACGGACAGAAACATTATCCACATTGCTTTTCGTGAATGTTACACTCAACGCAGATTGCTTGTCTGCCCACCAATCATGATGAGCCCTGCGTACAGCCTTGGATGACGTATCAATCCATTGCTCGTGGCCCGTTTCGGCATCCTTTATTTTGACCAATCCTATTGCCGGAAGTTCCTCTACGCGACGATCGTAAACCTGAATAGCTACTACGTCGTGCTTACGATTTGCAATAGTCAAGGGATTTTTAAAATCCTGCTGGTCGATGAAATCGGACAAAACAAATGCTGTGCAACGTCGTTTCATCACATTTGTCAGGTATTCCAATCCTGCACCGATATTGGTCCGTCTGCTTTCAGCCTTAAAATCAATAAGTTCACGGATGATATATAAGATATGTTTGCGTCCTTTTTTGGGTGGAATAAACTTCTCAATATGATCGGAAAAGAAAATGACTCCAATCTTATCGTTATTTTGAATCGCAGAGAAAGCAAGGGTCGCGGCAATTTCAGTCACCATATCTTTCTTCATCTGCTTTACTGTTCCGAATTCCAAACTCCCGGAAACATCCACCAATAACATCACTGTCATCTCACGCTCTTCTTCAAATACCTTTATATAAGGTTTATTAAAGCGGGCGGTTACATTCCAATCGATGTCACGTATATCATCACCAAATTGATATTCACGAACTTCGGAAAAAGCCATACCCCTACCCTTAAAAGCAGAATGGTATTGTCCCGCAAAGATATTATCCGATAGTCCACGGGTCTTTATTTCAATTTGGCGTACTTTTTTCAGCAGATCATTTGTTTCCATTTGTACATGAATAAAAACTTATCAAATAAGTATTAAATACTCGGCAATATCCCAATAAAACAGTACCGAAATGGTATAGAGCATTTCAATGACGCTTCCCAGTACATTAATTCCCAGCTTCTTATATTAGTAAGAAATCAGAATATTGCCGTAATTTTCAACCGACTGAAAAAATCAGGGTACTTCTATTTTATTTAAAATCTTGCTAACAATTTCATCCGAAGTCAAATTGCTTGCTTCAGCTTCGTAAGTCAGTCCGATACGATGACGTAACACGTCGTGTGCAACAGCACGAACATCCTCCGGAATAACATAGCCACGTCTTTTGATAAATGCATAGGCGCGAGCTGCAAGAGCCAAATTGATAGATGCACGCGGTGACCCACCAAAACCAATCATACCTTTAAGTTCTTTCAAATCATACTTGTCAGGATAACGGGTTGCAAAAACAATATCGACAATATACCGTTCAATTTTCTCGTCGAGATAAACCTGACGAACAACTTTACGAGCTTCTATTATTTCTTCAGCTTTCAGAATGGGTTTCACGTTGAAACTTTCCCCGCTAATGTTCTGACGGATGATTAATTTCTCTTCTTCCAATTTGGGATAATCAATAACGACTTTAAGCATGAAACGGTCAACCTGTGCTTCAGGTAATGGATAAGTACCTTCCTGCTCAATCGGGTTCTGGGTGGCAAGCACCAAGAAAGGCTCGGGTAACTGGAATGTTTCTCTGCCTATAGTGACCTGACGTTCCTGCATGGCTTCAAGCAAAGCACTCTGTACTTTAGCCGGAGCACGGTTTATCTCATCTGCTAAAACGAAATTCGCAAAAACAGGACCTTTCTTTATATGGAAAACCTCATCTTTCGGACTATATACCATAGTACCTATAACGTCAGCAGGGAGTAAATCCGGTGTAAACTGAACACGGCTATAATGAGCTTCAATCAGAGAAGCCAACGTTTTGATCGCCAATGTTTTTGCCAATCCGGGGACTCCTTCCAAAAGCACATGACCATCAGACAATAAACCGATCAGCAATGATTCTACCAAATGTTTTTGTCCCACAATAACTTGATCCATTCCCGTAACGAGATTGGTAACGAAAGCACTTTGCCTTTCTATCCGCTCGTTCAACTCGCGGATATCAATTGTTTCAGCCATAAATCACTATATTTTATTGTTTAAATTCTTGTTATCGGTATGTACCGTGTTTTTCTTATTCGCGCCCAAAAGTACACGAATAAATTAACCATACCAACTAATTTTTATTAAAAAACTATTAGATTAAACTACTTTTATAGAGTTTAGTAGTTATAAATTATTGATTACTTTTGAACCAATTCGGGGATTTTTATTTTGGTACCATAAGGCACGTGGTTCGGATCCTTAATGATATCCCGGTTATACTTTACAATATACGTCCACAAGTTCTTTGAACCATAGAATTGAAGAGAAACTTTCGTTAAACTCTCATCTCGTTGGATGGTGTAGGTTGCTTTTGTTCCGGCTATTTTATACTGAGACGGGTCAACTGTTGAAGACTTAACATTAACATCTTTTTCACTATTGCTAACTTTATTATTCTCAACATGAGAAACCGTCGGTTTATTTTCAACTTTAGAAGTTAAATCTTGCTTATGTGCTATAACCGCACGTTCCTTTACTACAGGAGGTTTTGAAGAGATTTCTGAAACCTTTCTCGCAATACTATCTTCTTTCTCCGAGCTTATCGAATCGAGCTGGGACGATTTCTGCACAGGGGCTTTAACTACTGGCTTTGCTGTAGGAGTAGGTTTTGACATAAAATCATCGCTAATTTCAGGATAATACATGAAAGCGATTGCGCCACCGCATAACAGCACTACTAGCACAACGATGGAAATAAAATATTTCATGGCAGATGAATCCCGATGAGTACCATAATCGTAATCTGTCGAATTATTGTCATCATCCTGGTCATCAATTACGTATTGAGCTTTCTTTATTTGAACAGGTTCAACCAGTTGTTTAGTCAATGCGGCAGAATCTGTTTCTTGTTTTTCCTCCTGCTTTTCTATAATAGGTTTTTCTTCTTTAATCGGTTCGGGAACTAACTCGGATGTTGGCTCAGGCTTATTTTCTTCACCTTTGGACTCCATATAAATTACATCGGAGCCTACAGCTTCTTCTTTCAACCTGTTTACCTGCTCTTCTTTAATTGCGGGCGATTCGGGCTGAGTTACTATTTTCTCTTCTACTTTTGTATTATCAGTATCAATATCAACGCCCTCATTATCATCCAGATCATCTGCAAAGCCATTTTCTAGTGGAGTATTTTCAAGAGTGATATCATCATTCAGTACGACCGTATCGAAATGAGAGAACGGTTTGTTGATGACATCCCTCAATGTAGGGTCAGGAGTAAAGGATATTTTAGTGTGCCCCTGAATTTCAAACCGCTCGCCGGTATTTACATTTACGCTTTCCCTACTATCTACTTCAATAAGCTTGAATGCACCAAGCCCTTTGATTTTTACATATTTATCCTTTTCAAGTGCTTCTTCGATCAACAGAAAAAATTCTTTCACAAAGCTTTCGGCATTCCTTTTACTCATTCCGTGAGACTCTGCGAGTAAGGCTATTAAGTTCTGTAAATTCAATTTTTCGTCCATAGTAAAAAGTATTAAATGTAAAAGGAAAAGCTATTTAAATTTATCTTTTAATCCGGGGCTGGGTTTAAATGATAAAACCAGTTTAGGTGGCACTAACATCCTGATTTTGCTGACGGGATTCACCGATATACGTTCCGCTTTCTTCCTCACTTCGAATGTACCGAAACCTTGTGCAGATATGGCATTACCATCCGATAGTTGATTTGTAATTTCAGTCAGTAAAGCTGAAATTATATCTGAAGTATCTTTTGTTGTGTATCCCATTCTGCGGGATAATTCCGAAGTAAATTCTTTATTATTCATCCCTCAATCAATAAAATAATATCCCAATAAACTATATTTTGCCTTTTCAAAGCATAGCAAAGAATCAAACCAACTGTCCAAAGAGATCATAATCATCAGCTCCGGTTATTTTTACCTGATAGAAGTTCCCTATTTTCAGATCATTTTCACCGCGTTCGATCAATACTTCCGGATCCACCTCAGGAGAATCAAATTCAGATCTCCCTATGAAATAATCACCTTCTATGCGATCAATGATAACTTTTATTTGTGAATCTATTTTTGCAGTACCCAATTCCGCAGATATCTCTTGCTGGATAGCCATAATCTCGTTCAATCTGGCTTGTTTCACATCCTGTGAAATATCATCTTTAAAATGTTTAGCGGCATAAGTCCCCTCTTCTTCCGAATATGCAAAAGCTCCCATTCTATCGAAACGAACTTTGCGAACAAACTCTTTCAGTTCTTCGAACTCAGCATCGGTTTCGCCCGGATAGCCAACGATCAGTGTTGTACGCAAATGAATGCCCGGTACTTCTTTCCGAAACAGCTCCATCAACTTATAAGTTTCTTCCTTGGTCACATGGCGGCGCATTCTGTCTAACATACGGTCACTTACATGTTGAAGTGCGATATCCATATATTTACATACATTATCACGCTCACGCATCACCCTGAATAAATCAGTCGGGAAGTTTGCCGGATAAGCATAATGAAGTCTTATCCATTCCACACCCGGTACGTCCGATATACGCTCTATCAATTCGGGAAGCATTTGCTTCTTATATAAGTCCAGTCCATAATAGGTAAGTTCCTGAGCTATGACCTGGAATTCTTTTACACCCTTACTTACCAAATACCGGACTTCATCCACAATTTCCTCCATCGGACGTGATACATGATTTCCTGTAATGATCGGAATAGCGCAATACGCACACATTCGGTTACAGCCTTCCGATATTTTCAAGTATGCATAATGTTTTGGAGTAGTCAAAGTACGTTCAAAAGGCATTTCCCTATGATGAGCTTTACCAAGATCATCGATTAACGCATTCCAGTTAAATTTACCATAAAACTTATCCACCTGCGGTATTTCAGCTTCGAGTTCTTTTAGATAACGTTGTGATAGACACCCCATTACAAAAAGCTTCTCCAAACGACCTTCTTCTTTGGCCTGAGCAAATTCCAAAATCATATTTACTGATTCTTCTTTTGCATCCCCAATAAATCCGCATGTATTAATGACGGCTATTTCGCCCTCAGGCTTTTCCGTATCATGAGTTACTTTATATCCTATCTCTCCGAGTTCGTGCATTAAGCGTTCCGAATCCACAAGATTTTTGGAACATCCCAAGGTCACAATATCAATCGTCTTTTTTCTCATTCTTACTTACCAAACAATGAATCAACAAATTCTTTCTTTCTGAAGACTTGTAAGTCTTCAATTCCTTCACCTAATCCGATATATTTCACCGGAATTTTAAACTGATCTGAAATGCCAATAACAACTCCACCTTTTGCAGTTCCATCGAGTTTGGTTATAGCTAAAGCAGATACTTCAGTAGCCAACGTAAATTGCTTGGCTTGTTCAAAGGCATTTTGTCCTGTAGAACCATCCAATACCAATAAAACTTCATTGGGAGCATCTTCTACCACCTTTCTCATGACATTCTTTATTTTGGTAAGTTCATTCATCAACCCCACTTTGTTGTGCAAACGACCGGCTGTATCGATGATAACCACATCCGCCTGGTTAGCCACTGCAGAACTGAGGGTGTCAAAGGCAACCGATGCAGGGTCGGCACCCATCTTTTGTTTTATGACGGGCACTCCTACCCGATCACCCCAAATATCCAGTTGTTCAACGGCAGCAGCGCGGAATGTATCGGCAGCTCCAAGATAAACCGATTTTCCAGCCTTTTTGAATTGATAAGCCAACTTTCCTATAGTTGTTGTTTTACCCACTCCATTTACGCCTACAACCATTATCACATAAGGTTTATTTTGGATTGGAGCTTCAAAATCATCTACATCTTCCGAGTTATTTTCGGTCAATAAATCAGCTATTTCGTCGCGCAGAATCACATCAAGTTCCTGAGCGTTCATGTACTTTTCAGAAGAAGCTCTTTTTTCAATTCGTCGGATAATATTGAGTGTAGTTTCCACACCCACATCCGAGGTGATCAGTATCTCTTCCAAATTGTCCAATACTTCATCATCTATCCTTGATTTACCGGCTACAGCGCGAGCAATTTTTCCGAACACGCTTTCCTTTGTCTTGGACAATCCTTTATCTAAAGTTTCTTTCTTTTCCTTTGAGAAAAAACTAAAAAATCCCATATTCTAAGCTGTTATATAATGCATTAAGCTACAAAGATATAATAAAGTAATGAAACAAACAGAAAAAAATACAATAAAAAAATCTCCTTGGCGGCATTGAAACCACCAAGGAGATTTTCCATTATTTTCAATAAATATATTATTTTTTGAAAAAATCCTGTACTTTTTCGTTAGGTACCATTTGTTCGTCAAAAACATAGGCGCCAGTTTTAGGAGATTTCACCATCTTAATTACTTTCGTATAAGAACGACCCTCCTTAGTACCTTCGTGCAAACTTGCTACTGTTTTCTTTGCCATGGGTAATTCGCTTATTTAATTTCTTTATGTACTGTTACTCTCTTCAGGATAGGATTGTATTTTTTCAATTCCAATCTTTCAGGGGTATTTTTTCTATTCTTCGTTGTGATATAACGAGATGTTCCTGGCATACCGCTATCTTTGTGTTCTGTGCATTCCAGAATCACCTGTACTCTATTGCCTTTTGCTTTCTTAGCCATAATCTATATCTCCTATTCTTTATTATCCGATCACTTTTATGCTCTTCCAATCACAATAGCCTTTAGCTACTGCGTCATTCAAGGCTGCATCAAGACCTTTCTTGTTAATGGTACGCAAGCCGGCAGCACAAAGGCTTAGGCTGATCCAGCAATCCTGTTCTACATAGTAAAACTTCTTATTAAACAAGTTCAAATCAAAGGTTCTTTTTGTTCTTCTCTTTGAATGTGAAACATTGTTGCCAATCATGGCTTTCTTTCCGGTAATTTGACAAATCTTCGACATTTCTATCTTATTTTTATAGTTTTTATCTATATTTATTTGAAACAGAGCGCAAAGTAAGCACTTTTATCATTAACATACAAGTTTTTTTCCAAATAATTCACTAAACGGAGCCAATCTTTGCTTACTCTAAAAGTTCTCCAAGCAGCGACAGGGCATTTTTCACGGCTTTTTGTACATTTCCGGAGCGACCCTCATCACCTTCTTGTTTCATTGAAATTATTTCGTTTTTACAGGCAGCAGCTATCCAAACTGTACCTACAGGTTTATCGGGAGTACCCCCTCCCGGTCCGGCAATACCGGATGTAGCTACCGCACAATCTGTTTTAAGCGTTTTCATCGCTCCTTTAACCATTTCTGTAACAGTCTCCCGGCTTACAGCACCATGGGTTGCAAGAGTCTCACTCGAGACTCCGAGCAGATTCATCTTTACTTCATTTGAATAGGCTACAATACCGCCATTTACATAATCCGAACTACCGGGTATCGAAGTTAATAGCGCTGCAATACTTCCGCCTGTACAACTTTCGGCGGTGGAAACGGTCAAATGCTTAGTTTTTAACAAATTCCCTATTTTTTCTTCCAGTTCCATTTTCCTTTTTATTTTAATGTATGCATCAGGTAAAAGTCAATGCCGCTTTACGTCAACAGGAAAACAATAGTAAATGTAAACTACCTCAAGAATAACCTAAGCAGATTATATTATTTATAGTTTTACCCGCGAATATGCCGGAGCGTCAATGCTGCAAAAATCCTTATCCATGTATTTAAAATAACCCGTGATCGCTATCATTGCCGCATTGTCCGTCGTGTAGCTGAATTTCGGTATATAAATATTCCATCCATACTTTTGAGCATGTTCGCGGAAAGAATTACGCAGGCCGTTATTGGCGGAAACCCCACCTGCTACGGCTACATCCTTTATATTATATTGTGTTGCCGCTTTACGTAATTTATCCATCAAAATATCCACAACAGTTGCTTCAAGAGAAGCAGCCAAATCTTCCTTGTGATGTTCGATGAAATCCGGATCATCTTTCATCCAGTCGCGCAAAGAATAAAGAAAAGACGTTTTTAATCCGCTAAAGCTGTAATTCAAGCCCGGTATGTGGGGTTTGCTGAATGAGTATTCTTTTGGATTCCCCTGACGCGCAAGGCGGTCGATGATCGGTCCGCCGGGATAGCCCAGCCCCATTACTTTTGAGCATTTATCAATAGCTTCTCCTGCGGCATCATCAATAGTCTGACCCAGGATTTCCATATCATTATAAGCTTTTACCAGAATAATCTGAGAGTTACCACCCGAAACCAGTAGGCATAAGAATGGGAAAGGCGGCTGGATATTATCTTCACCTTCCGATTTAATAAAATGAGCTAAAACATGACCTGTCAGGTGATTAACATCAACCATAGGTATATTCAAGGAGCGAGCAAAACCTTTGGCAAAGGATACCCCTACGAGCAAAGAACCCATCAATCCGGGTCCCCTTGTAAATGCTATGGCGCTTAATTCCTCTTTAGATACTCCGGCCCGTTTCAAAGCTTCATGGACTACCGGAACAATATTTTGCTGATGCGCACGTGATGCCAATTCCGGAACAACTCCTCCATAAGATTCGTGAACAGCTTGATTAGCAACTACGTTAGAGAGCAAAAAGCCATCCTTTATTACTGCAGCAGAAGTATCATCACAGGAACTTTCTATTCCTAAAATAATTGTACTCATATTGTTTATTTACGTTTAAACGCTACAAAAGTAGTGATAAAACTACTATCCATAATGTAATATTTCATATTTTTGTTGGCTATTTTAATATACACTCTTATCAGAAAGCTTAGAAAAACCGTATACTGGATTATCGGTATCACGCTGGGATTATATATTGGTACCATTGTCCTGTTGAACATACCCTATGTGCAACAGCGTCTTAGCGTATTTGTAGCTGAACAATTGTCTTCCGCTTTAGGGTCCGAAATCACTATTGGAAGAATCAACCTCGGCTTGTTAAATCGTGTTATTATTGATGATTTTCGCTTAGAAGACCAGTCGGGTAAAGAGATGCTAAAAGTGACTCGCCTGTCGGTTAAAATCAATATCATCCCCCTCTTTAGTGGAAAAGTTTCGGTCAATAATGTCCAAATGTTTGGGTTTAATGCCAATATGGAAAAGAAGACTCCCGATGCCAAGCCCAACTTCCAGTTTATTATCGACAAGCTTTCGTCTAAGAACCCCACCCAAAAAGAAAGTCGGTTAGATATCCGTGTTAATTCCTTGCTGTTGCGTCGAGGTAAAGTCTCATTCAATGTACTTTCGGCAAAAGAAACTCCGGGTCGATTCAATCCTCAACACCTTCGCTTTCAAAACATTATTGCCAATATATCGCTGAAAGTCTTGCGTAAGGACTCCATTAACGCATCAATCAAACGCCTTAGTGTAGTTGAAGCATCATCGCATACAGAACTTCGTAAGTTCAGTCTCAAAATTTTGGGAAACAACAAAGAGATGTGCATTGAGAACTTCAAAGTCGCTTTGCCTAACACCACCATCCAGATGGACACCATCCGGTTAAAGTACGATGGATTCGAGTCGTTTAAGCATATTAACGACCGTGTTCACTTTTCGGTGCGTGTACTTCCTTCCGAAATATCTCTTCGCGATCTTTCCGCTTTCGTTCCTGCTTTTGCCAATTTCAAAGAGCCCCTTCATCTTGAAGCCGAAGCAAATGGAACGGTCAATAAGTTAAACTGTTCGCGATTGTCTATCAGTGCAAACAATCACTTACATCTGAAAGGTAACTTTTCCCTGCAAGATCTTTCGCAACCCAACGATGCTTTTATTTACGCCAATCTATCCAGTTTATATATTGATCAGGAAGGTTTAGATTTCTTTCTTAAGAATTTGAGTAATAATTATCACGGGGTTCCCCCTATATTACAACGGCTGGGCAATATCTCATTTCATGGCGAAGTATCGGGGTATTTCACCGATTTGGTTACCTATGGTGTGGCTCATACCGATGTAGGGACTGTTCAGACCGACTTGAAATTAAGTTCCAATAAAGAAAAGAAATACTTCTCCTATTCAGGCTCTATTAAGACGGTTAATTTCGATCTGGGCAAGCTACTGAGTAATCAACAATTGGCTAAAATCACGTTCAATCTTGGTGTTGAGGGTGAACAATATAGCAAACAATATCCATCCATATCACTTAAGGGACTCATCTCTTCCGTCGACTATAGCGGTTACACCTACCAAAACATTTCACTGGACGGTGAATATAAGCAAGGAGGGTTCAGCGGAAAAGCAGCGCTCGAAGATCAGAACGGATCAATAGAACTAAATGGTGTGTTCAATGCCGTTTCGCGTGTACCCTCATTCAATTTTCAGGCTGCCGTGCGTCATTTTCGCCCGAATGCACTCCATCTTACGAAGAAATATGAGAATGCTGAATTCTCTGTGAAGCTGCGTGCTGATTTTACAGGAGCTTCGGTCGACGACATGAATGGTGAGATTAACATTGACAGCCTCCATTTTGCAGCTCCTCAAAAAGAGTATTTCCTCGATAATCTTAAAATTATAGCTTCCCGTAAAGACCAGTTTACGCAAGAGCTAAATGTGAACTCCCCGTTCTTGCAAGCGCATATTGAAGGCAATTACTCTTACCGTACACTCCCGCTAAGCATCAACAAAATATTAAGTCGCTATCTTCCTTCGTTGATTCATGCTAATAATCAGCAAAAAAAGACCGACAATAATTTTATTTTTGATATCCATGTCTACAATACCGAAATATTGCCGGCATTGTTTGATGTACCTTTGGATATTCACACCCATTCCACCATCAATGGAATGTTCAATGACAGACTACAGCGGATGCGTGTGGAAGGTTACTTCCCCCATCTGACCTATAATGATAAGTTGATTGAGTCGGCCATGATTTTGTGTGAAAACCCTGAAGACAGGTTTCATACCCGCTTACGTTTCAATAATCGCAAACAGAACGGTACGGTGAATATAGCCCTCGAGGCCTATGCCAAAAACGATACCGTGCAAACTACGCTCAATTGGGGTAATAGCAATGCCCAGACTTATAGCGGTAAGTTAGCAGCTGTCACCCGCTTCATAAAGGATAAAACCGAAGAGCCGGTTAAAGCAGTAGAAAAAACGACTTCTTCTCCTTTAAAGACAATTATTGATATTAAAAACACCGATATTATTCTGAATGATACAATATGGAAGATTGCTCCCAGCCAGATCACTTTCGATAAGAATAAAATCTATGTGGACAACTTCAAATTCAGCCATGGTGACCGCCACCTCACTATCAACGGTATTGTTTCACCACTACCGCAAGACACGCTACGATTGGATTTGAAAGACATCAACATTGGATACATCTTCAATATTGCCGATCTCGGAGTCGACTTCAGCGGAGAAGCCACCGGTCCGGCTTATGCTTGCGGCATCTTGAAGAAGCCCGTCATGTTCACCGATTTATCCATTCGTAATTTAGGATTGAACGGTGGTATGCTTGGCAATGCCAATATCCATGGAGAATGGCATCATGATGTCGAAGGTATCTATCTCGATGCCCATGTACAAGAGAAGAATATCGCCAAGAGCCACGTTTACGGCTATATCTACCCGTTGAAACCCAAGAGCGGACTTGATCTTCAGATTGAAGCAGATAAAACAAATCTCAAGTTTCTGGAGTACTACATGACCAGCATAACCCCCGAATTCAACGGACGGGCCAGCGGTCACGTTCACCTATATGGCAAATTCAAAGGGTTGACTCTCGACGGAAAAGTATTGGGAGATGCTTCAATGAAAATCGGCGTATTAAACACCACTTTCTTTTTGAAAGACAGTATACAGATTGAACCGGGCGGACTCACGTTCCAAAATAACCGTATATACGATCCTCATGGTAATCAAGGTAATGTGACCGGTTATCTCCACTACGAGCATTTTAAGAACATGGAATACCACTTCCAGTTCGATTACCGTAATATTCTGATGATGAACACTAAGGAAAATCCTGAATTGCCATTCTACGGTACGGTATACGGCACCGGTAAAGCTTTGATTGAGGGTAATCCACAGGACGGGGTGAATATTGATGTAGCCATGACTACCAATCGCAACAGTAACTTCGTATATGTAAAAGATAACGTAGCTTCGGCCACCAATAGCCAGTTTATCAAATTTGTCGATAAAAGTCCCCGCCGTGCCATACAAGATTCTGTGCGGGTGGACTTTGACCTCCCTGTACAGCAGACAAAAGCAAAACAGGAGGAACGACAGACTGATATCCGTCTCAATTTGCAGGTTGATGCCACCCCCGATGCTACTATGAAGATTATTATGGACCCCATAGCCGGCGATTATATTAGTGGTAAAGGTAATGGTAATATCCGGGCAGAATTCTACAATAAAGGTGATTTGAAGATGTTTGGCAGTTATCGCATTACACAGGGTATCTATAAGTTCAGTCTTCAGGAAATTATTCGTAAGGACTTTGCCATAAAAGGCGGGAGTAACATCTCTTTCAACGGTTCGCCTCTAAATGCTGCGTTGGACATCAATGCCCAGTATACCGTAAATTCCGTCTCGCTTAATGATCTTATGCCCAATGCCAGTGAGTATGTCAACCAGACTAATATCAAGGTGAACTGTACCATGGATATTAGTGGCCAGCTCACCTCTCCCGACATTAAGCTGGGTATTGATCTGCCTAACGAGCGCGATGAAGTACAGGCACTTATCCGTAACTATATTCCTTCGGAAGAAGAAATGAATATGCAGATATTGTATCTGTTGAGTATCGGTAAGTTTTATACGCCGGAGAACGTGCAGACTACGCAAAGTTCCAACATGATGTCATCCATGCTATCGTCCAGTCTTTTGTCGGGACAGATCAATAATGCACTCTCCCACATCATCGACAGCAATAACTGGAACATAGGCACCAGTCTGAGCACCGGTGAGAAAGGATGGACCGACTTTGAATTCGAGAGTATGCTTTCCGGTCAGTTGCTCAACAACCGCCTGCTAGTCAATGGTAACTTCGGATATCGCGATAATCCGTTGGCCAATACTAACTTCGTAGGCGACTTTGATGCCGAATGGTTGATAAACCGCTCCGGTGATATCCGTCTGAAAGCCTATAGTGAGACAAACGACCGCTATTATACCAAAACCAATTTAACCACCCAGGGTATAGGCATTATCTTCAGAAAAGATTTCACCAAATGGAGTGAACTTATGTTCTGGAATAAATGGCGATTGAAACGCCTTAAGGCGGCCACTGATAAGAAAGACAGCACCACAGTGAAACCCGTTGTTGAAGCCAAAACAAAAGAAAAGAGAAAGCACCAATGACGCTTTCTCTTCCACTATAAAATGAACTCTTTAATTCGTATTGGATACTGTTTCATTATTTACATCGCCATATCCGGGGCATTATAGTAAGGAATTGGGGAATTACCTTCAGGAGAATATCCATTCTCCATCACTTCTTCCAATGCACGCATTATTCTCCATTCACTGCTACCCACCCAGTATCTAAACTGTTTATCGGGAGTATAATCCTTTCCGGCAAAATCCAACAACTTATCCAGTTCGAACTCGTCCGCTATTATACCTGCTCCGCAACGCGCGGCATCATGCGCATTACAATCCTGCTCAATGTGTGCCGGAACCATAAGTAAAGGTTTGCCGAGATACATCGCTTCACATACCGACTCAAACCCCGCAGTGCTGGCGTATGCACGACATCCCGCCATATATTTCAGAAACTTCATATCGTCCAACTGATGAAAGGTCAGAGTATCATCCACCTGTGTAACGTCTTCTTCATCAGGTTTATCCCAAAAGAAATGTAACGGTACTTCCCCATGACGTTCATGCCATGCCGTAACCGACTCACCAAAGCCCGCATTCACCATATAACCATGAATATAGTCGCCCTCCGAAGGCTCGTAATTCAGTATCTCACGCCGCAGCAATGGAGGTACCACCCTTGTCCGGTTCTCTTTATTTTTATGCATGTGCCTGAATGACAGAGCCAGCCTCTCATCCGCTCCGATGCAAGTCAATCGGGTAAACAGACGGAGCATCATCAAGCTAACTTTGTTTTTCTTCGGGTAATCAAATTCCGAATGTAGAAAAAGATATTGATGTCCTATGCTGACCTGCTTCACCGACGGGCGGAACATCATATAAGTCAGCCCGGTGAGTAGCTCGTAGAAATTCACCACCAAATCCGCCCCACTATTTTCTATACGATCCCTCAGGAACAAGATGCTACGCATATACGCCGGTAGATGCAGCGCATTATACCCCAAACTTCTGGTCAGTCCCACCCGCTTGTTGGCCGGTGAAGGAAGAAAATTCGGACTGTAGAAACGTCTCACCGGAGCATGTATGCTACGGTTAAAGAAACCCGGCAAATGCCTCGAATTACTTTTTCCAACTAACACTTCCACCACCTCGTGTCCGTTCCGTCGAAGCATATCTTCCATACTGATCGCCTGTGTCAAATGACCGCGACCCTCTCCTTGAACGATAAAAAGTACTTTCATGATCCTTTACGTTTTTTTGGTTGCAACAAAAATCTCTATTTTATATTACGTCGCAATGTAGAAAATATGACATGTCTTTTTCAGTATTGCACTGATATCGCTATATTTGAAGCTCTAAAATGTTCTTTTTATATGAAAAAGCCGGAAAATATTCTGATTGTAGATGATAACGAAGGTGTCCTGACCGCTTTAAAGTTACTACTGAAACCCTGTTTCGGAGATATTGTCACTCTTTCATCTCCCGTCAGCCTCCTGTCTGCCCTCCATGGAAACACCTTTTCCATGGTACTGCTCGATATGAATTTCAAAGCAGGTATCAATAGCGGTAATGAAGGGCTTTTCTGGCTTCATGAAATAAAAAAGAAATACCCCTCACTACCTGTGGTGCTTTTTACCGCTTATGCCGACATCAATCTTGCCGTGCGAGGCATTAAGGAAGGAGCCGCCGACTTTATCGTTAAGCCGTGGGATAATCAAAAGCTCATTGATACCCTTCATAAGGTGCTCGAAGAATCAAAAGGAAAAGCAGGTAAGAATAAAAGCAGCTCACTCGAACAAGGAAATATGTATTGGGGCGAAAGCCAACCTATGCAACAGCTTCGTTCGTTAGTAGAGAAAGTATCCGGTACCGAAGCCAATATACTTATCACCGGTGAGAACGGTATAGGCAAAGAAATCCTAGCCAAAGAGATCCATGCACAGTCATCCCGTCGTAAAAACTCGATGGTCACCGTAGATATGGGAGCCCTCACCGAAAGCCTGTTCGAAAGTGAGCTGTTCGGTCATGTAAAAGGAGCCTTTACCGATGCCCGTGCCGATCGTCCCGGTAAATTCGAAGCAGCAAACCACAGCACTCTTTTCCTCGATGAGATCGGTAATCTTCCCTACCATTTGCAAGCAAAACTCCTTACTGCTCTGCAACGCCGCAGTATTGTTCGGGTAGGCAGTAACGAAGAGATTCCTGTTGACATCCGCCTTATCTGTGCCACCAATAAGAATCTCAACGAAATGGTTCGGAAAGAAGAATTTCGTGAAGACCTTTTCTACCGCATCAATACCATACATCTCGAAATACCTCCGTTGCGCAATCGACCCGAAGATATCCATCCGTTGGCACAACGCTTCATCGAGCGGTTTTGCAAACAATATGACAAGCCACTTCTCCGACTCTCAGACGATGCCCGTGTCAAGCTCGAATCCCATTCGTGGTATGGTAATATTCGTGAACTCGAACATGCCATCGAGAAGGCCGTTATTATCTGCGATGAGAATGAAATCCCCGGTGCACTCTTTCAATTATCCCGGGCAGCCAACGCTTCCCGTTCATCCGATATTTCCTCAGGGCAGTCCACACTCGAAGAGATGGAGCGCAAAATGATACTCAAAGCATTGGAAGAATGTGAAGGCAATCTCTCCTCCGTTGCCGCCCGTCTCGGCATTACCCGACAGACCTTGTATAACAAGTTGAAAAAGTTTGGAATCTAACCCTCAAATCATCCCGATGAATAGTCTATTTCGTCATATTGCCTCCAGCTACCTTGCCCGTGCCGTTGCATCAGTGCTTAGTGCCGCACTATCCGTTGGATGTTTCATGCAAGGATATAACCTTGTAGCTGTGCTCTTTCTGTTGTTGCTCCTGTTTCTTCTCTATAAACAGCAGGTACTCTATCGGATGCATACCCGTAAGGTACTTTTTTTGCTCGATGCCATTGCCAACAATGATTATTCCGTGCATTATCCCGAAGCAAAAAATGCTTCCGGCAATTCTTTGGTCAATCATGCTTTAAACCGTGTAGCAGAGATTCTGTATAATGTAAAGACCGAAACTGTTCAACAGGAGAAGTACTACGAACTCATACTCAATTGTGTAAATACAGGCATTATCGTTATCAATGACGAAGGAGCCGTATATCAAAAAAATGATGAAGCCTTGCGGTTGCTCGGATTGGAGATACTCACCCATATCAAGCAAATAGCACAGGTAGACAGTCGTCTCGCCACTCTGCTTTCCGCTTGTCGTTCGGAAGATAAGCTACAGTTCAAAATCACCGGCGAGTGCGGTACAGCCAACCTGTCCATCAGAGTCTCCGGCATCACTGTTCGCAAAGAATACCTTCGCATCATTGCTTTCAATGATATTAACACCGAACTCGATGAAAAAGAAATCGACTCGTGGATACGTCTAACCCGTGTGCTGACCCACGAAATCATGAATTCTATCACTCCCATTGCTTCGCTGAGTGAAACACTCTTGTCGCTGGTCAATGCGCAGCAACAATCCATTAACCTCTCCACACCCGAAGATGTCGAAGTACTTCGTAGCGGACTACAAGCTATCAGTACCACCGGTAAAGGTCTTCTCGACTTTGTCGAAAAATATCGCCGTTTCACCCGCATTCCCACCCCGATCCCTTCACTCTTCTATGTGCACGAATTTATTGATCGTATGGTGGAACTCACACGTCATCAAAATCCGGATTTGAATATTCATTTCCATATAGATATCCGTCCTGACGATCTCATGTTGCATGCCGACGAAAGTCTTATATCGCAAGTTCTTATTAATATTTTGAAGAATGCAGTGCAGTCCATTGCCACCAAGTCCGACGGTAAAGGCATCATCACTATCCGCGCCTATTGCGATGAAGTCGAAGATATCCTTATAGAAGTATCCAATAATGGTCCCGTCATACCCGACGATATAGCCGATCATATTTTCATCCCTTTCTTCACTACCAAGGAAGGAGGAAGTGGACTGGGACTTAGTATATCCCGCCAAATCATGCGAATATCCGGTGGAAGTCTGACGCTTCGTCCCGCTACCGATACCACGTTTGTGCTAAAGCTTCATTAAGAGTATCTCAAATCCTACTTTTATCATTGAATATAAGCTTTTTAGCACCTGTATATCTTAAAAAATATAGAATAATGGGGTCTTTTTCGAAATAAATGTTATAAAACATACTTTTTTTCTTGCTATATTTGCAAGTAATCAGAAAGTCCGTATATTTGCATTGTGTTTTTCATAGTATTAGATTTAAGGTTAACAAAGGTTGGAGTACAGCGGTACTCCTTTTTTTATGCCCATTTTTTTGCTTATCTATTGGAATATTAATTCAAAAATCTTTTCTTTGTATCACTTAATAATTTCTAAGTAACCGAATATTATGAGTGAATCAGAGCCCTTACAATTTCAGGTCTTATCCGATTTTTATTTACGCGAAGTAATAAAAGCCGATGCCGCCACTATCTATCAAGCAATTGACACTCATCGTGATTATCTCCGTATATGGCTTCCCTTTGTCGATAAAATGCAAACTGTCGAAGATGAAGAAGCTTTTATCGATCAAATTCAAAACACACCTGCTTCACACAGTGAACCCCGATTGGGAATTTGGAACAATGAAGACAAGTTCTGCGGGTTAATAGGCTTCCATTTCTCCCAATTCGACAATAACCGCACCGAGATTGGGTACTGGCTGCTTCCCGAATATCAACATCGGGGCATCATGACTGAATGTGTACGTATACTCTGCCATTGGGCGGTTCAACAATGGAATATCAAGCGCATCCAGATCCGTTGTGCCACGGGCAATATAGCCAGCAATAGCATTCCGTTCCGTTTAGGCTTTCAGCATGAAGGTACCGAACGCGCCGGTGAGCTTCTTTCGTCGGGCGAATATGCCGACGTTAACGTATATAGCATTCTTAGGGAAGAGATAGCGAATCTGTAAAACGATAATCGGATTATTAACCTTTAAATCATATTGCCATGAAAAAGATTATTTCATTTTCCGTTATGCTGCTGTTTGTTCAGTTCAGCTTTTCGCAGAAAGTGTATCATGTGGATTATAACGCCATTGGTAAATATGTCAAAAAGAACTCCGAAGCATACCTCAAATTAACCGAACGCTTCGAAGCCAACGACTCCCTCCTCACTAACGACGATTACGCTCTGCTTTATTATGGTTATTCATTCACTCCCAAATATCGGGGAAGCATGGATCGTTGGAATGTCCTCGATACCTTATATTCCAAAAAGAAAATGGATATGATGTATGATAAAGCCAAAGAATTCAGGCAAAATAACCCCGTATCACTGAAACTCCTTCTCTATCTTATAAAGGTCACGTCTACACTTCAAAAAAAAGCTGAGCTTCAGTCGTATATCGAAAAATACAAAAACTTAGTGGCTGCCATACTCTCTAGTGGAGACGGTAAGACCGAGCAAACCCCATTCTATGTCATCTGTATCAACGATGAATATCAATTATTGCAGAATGTGTTTGATGTAAAAAAGATAAATTCACAAAGCCTCATTAACGGGTGTGACCTGATGAAATTTGAAAATAGTCCCTACTACAACGGTACGGAGATCTATTTCAATATCAGCCGGTCGTTAGACCACTTGAACAAAATATTTAAATAATAACGGATGAATCAAGAACCCCAACTCAACGAACATAACAAACAAGAGTATCCTCCCATGCACACCTGTGAGCATATTGTCAATCGCACAATGATCAGGTTATTCGGGTGTGGAAGAGCAGTGTCGGCGCATATTGAGCGTAAGAAAAGTAAGCTGGACTATGTCCTCGACTCCTGTCCCACCGATGAACAAACCGAAGCCCTTGAGAAAGCTGTAAATGACGTGATTGCCCAAGATCTACCCGTCACCACCGAATACATCACCCAGGAAGAAGCTGTGGGAAGATTCGATCTTGAGCGATTACCCGAAGGAGCATCCTCCACAGTGCGCATTGTCAAAGTCGGGCAATATGACGAATGCCTTTGCGCCGGACTCCATGTCGGGCATACTGCCGAAATCGGGACATTCAAAATCATCAGTCACGATTGGGATGAAAATAGTAAGCGTTGGAGAATAAGATTCAAGTTAATCCTGTAATTTTGTCACGATAGCTGACTAAATATCGCAATTAAAATGCCATTTTGTCAAAAATGGTTCTAAAAAACCGTTGGCACATCGTTTGTATTACTATCAGTGAACGAAAGTTCAAGAAACAATTAATTGAATGTTTAACTTAATGATAGGAGATTACAACTATGATGCCTGTTAGAAGAACGCAAAGCTGGTTACCCGGCATATTCAATGATTTTTTCGATAACGACTGGATGGAAAGAGCAAATGCAACCGCTCCCGCTATCAATGTATTGGAGACAGAAAACAACTACAAGGTGGAATTGGCTGCTCCCGGAATGACAAAAGAAGACTTCAACGTGAATATCGATGAAGAAAGCAACTTGGTCATTACCATGGAAAAGAAAACCGAAAGTAAAAAAGAAGATAAGAAAGACGGTCGTTATTTGCGCCGCGAGTTCTCTTATTCCAAGTTCCAGCAAACAATGATCCTGCCGGACGATGTGGATAAAGAAAAAATTTCGGCTCAAGTGGAAAATGGTGTATTAAGCATCCAACTTCCCAAGTATACCGAAGCTCAAAAGCCGCAGACAAAAAAAATGATTGAAGTGAAATAACAAGGTGTAAGTTTCGCACTATTGAGTAGTTACACAAAAAGAAGAAGTGGACAAATCCCCCTAAGGATTGTCCACTTCTATTTTTTTGAGCCGCTATCCAGACTTGAACTGGAGACCTACGCGTTACGAATGCGTTGCTCTACCAACTGAGCTATAGCGGCGATCGATCATCAAATTTTCGGACTGCAAAGTTATACTTCTTTTTGAAAAAACGAAAGCAAAGCACATTTTTTTATTGTCATAATTCAATTACGTCGCCTCGTTGCACTGCATAGTTAGTAGGAATATATTCATTTCAGCAACTTATTTATATTATACAACATATCCGCTATCAATAATTGTATATTTTTCAAAAATTAAATATACCTTTGCCGTTATATATATTATAACTTAAGCTTAATTAAAATATAGTTGTATGCATAGATTAGTTACATTGCTATTCGCGATATTCATATTATCAGGGGTAGCAGTTGCGCAGCAGATGTCAGACGACCAAGTTGTGCAATATGTAAAAGAGGGTCAAAAATCAGGTAAAACACAGAGCCAGATGACTACTGAGTTACTTCGCCGCGGAGTAACCAAAGAACAAGTGACGCGAATACAGCAGAAGTATGCTGATCAAAATTCCAACGCCAATAAATCGGACAAAGCCGATTACAAGGAGTCGCGTGAACGGACTTCACTCAAAACAAACAGACGCGGTCCTAATAATGATCTTGATGAATACAACACTTTCCAGTCCCGTGATACGGTCGACTTGAGAAGAATCAACAAAGAGCAGGAAAAAGACGGAATCAAGATCTTCGGTCACGATATGTTCACCAATAAAAACCTGAGCTTTGAACCTAGCGGCAATATAGCCACTCCGGTCAATTATCGCTTGGGTCCCGGCGACGAAGTTATCATCGATATCTGGGGAGCATCCGAGAACACCATCCGCCAAACCATTTCTCCCGAAGGAACCATCCATGTAAGCGGACTGGGGCCTCTCCATCTCAACGGAATGACCGTGAAAGATGCCAATTCCTATCTACAACGTGAATTTGCCAAAATCTATGCCAGTATATTGGGTAAGCAACCCAACTCACAAATCAAGCTTACTTTAGGCGATATCCGTAGCATACAAATCAATATCATGGGTGAGGTTGCCATTCCGGGCACCTATACCCTCTCCTCTTTCTCTTCGGTGTTCCATGCGCTCTATCGTGCCGGAGGAGTCAACAAAATCGGTAGTCTCCGTAGCATTAAAGTGATACGTGCCGGACGTACCATTGCCGACCTCGACGTTTACGATTTCATCATGAAAGGAAAGATGAGAGACGATGTACGCCTGCAGGAAGGTGATGTAATCATCGTGAACCCCTATCAATCACTTGTGCAAATACTGGGTAAAGTAAAACGCCCCATGTATTACGAGATGAAATCCAGCGAGACCGTATCCACCATTCTGAAATATTCCGGAGGCTTTACCGGAGACGCTTATAAAAAATCCGTTCGCATCATCCGTAAGAGCGGTCGCGAATATCAGGTATACAATGTCGACGAGATGGATTACTCCGTTTTCCGCCTCGAAGATGGTGATCAGATCACAGCCGACTCCGTACTCAACCGTTTCGAGAATCGTGTTGAAATCCGGGGTGCCATATTCCGCCCCGGTATGTATCAGATAGATGGAACCGTCAATACGGTGAAGCAGCTTATTAAGAAAGCCGAAGGCCTTCGCGGAGACGCTTACCTGCCGCGTGTCATCATCGATCGCGAGCATGACGACTTCTCCCACGAGAATATAGCCATCGATATGGAAGGTGTAATGAACGGTACCATAGCAGACATTCCACTGAAGAAGAACGATGTCATCTATGTACCCAGCATTAACGAGCTCAAAGAAGAAGAAACCATCTCCATATACGGTGAAGTAGCCAATCCGGGCACCTTCCTATACTCTAAGAACATGGGTATAAAAGATCTCATTGTACATGCCGGAGGATTACTCGAGAGTGCTTCCACCGTACGTCTGGAAGTTGCACGTCGCATCAAAGATCCCGAGAGCACCTCATTCAACCGTACTGTCGGTAAGACCTTTACGGTGGATATAAAGAATGGTCTGACTATAGATGGAGAGGCCTTCACGCTCGAACCGTTCGATGCCGTATACATCCGTCAGAGTCCCGCATACCGCAAGCAACAGAATGTATCCATCAACGGAGAAGTCCTTTTCGGGGGACAGTATGCCATGCAGAAGAAGACCGAACGTCTTTCCGACCTTGTAAAGAAAGCCGGTGGAGTTACTCCCGATGCTTATGTCAAAGGCTCCCGTCTCATTCGCAAGATGAATGAAGAAGAGTTACGTCGCCAACGCGATGCCTTGCGAATGGCTGAAATCAGTGCAGGCAAAGACTCTATAGATATCAAGAAATTAGGCATAGCAGACACTTACACCGTGGGTATCGACCTTGATAAAGCGTTGGCTTCTCCCAATTCCGACTACGACCTCGTGTTGCGCGAAGGAGATCAACTCTTCATCCCCGAATACGTCAATACCGTGCGCATCAGTGGAGCCGTAATGTATCCCAATACCGTATCCTATAAACCAAAAGAAAGTCTGCGCTATTATATCAATCAGGCAGGAGGTTACGGCAACCGTGCCAAGAAGAGCAAAGCCTATGTTGTTTACATGAACGGGACCGTATCACGTCTTAATGCCGGCAACCGTAAAGATATTGAGCCGGGATGTGAAATTATCGTTCCGGACAAGGAACAAAAGAATAAGATGAGTACTGCCGAAGTTTTGGGTATCGGCACTACCACTGCTTCCATTGCCACAATGATTGCTTCTATGGTTAACCTGTTTAAGTGATAAAGTATTATGAGTGAAAAAGAAGAATTACAAAATAAACCCGTTCAGCCTGCCGAACAGGAGATCGATTTGATTGAATTGGCCCGTAAAGTATGGGCTGAACGTAAGCTGATCTTGAAAGCATGTGGAGTAGCCGTTATACTTGGCATTGTTGTAGCTATCAGTATTCCCAAAGAATATGCCACGAGTGTCACCCTTGCTCCCGAAGCAACCGGAAAAGGTAGCGGTGGGGGAAATGTAGGCGCACTGGCTGCTATGGCAGGCATTAATCTAGGCTCGTCTTCCGGTCAGGATGCCCTATCACCCGATCTTTACCCCGATATTGTTGCTTCCACTCCGTTCCTCGTCAATTTGCTCGATATCAAAGTAAAGAGTCGGGACTCGCACATCAACACCACCCTTTACAATTATCTCGATAAAAATCAGAGTGCTCCCTGGTGGGGAGTCGTTACCTCAGCTCCCTTTAAAGCATTGGGATGGGTGATATCCACCGTTAAGGGGGAAAAACAAGAAGTGGTAAGCGATACTGCCAAAATAGATCAATCTCAGCTAACCCAAAAGTAAGCTGCGGTTGTAGTCAACCTGGGTAAACGTATTGCGGTATCTGTTGATAAGAAGACGGGAATGACCACCATCACAGCCACCATGCAAGACCCTTTTATTTCTGCCACCATCACCGACTCTGTTATGAGCCGTCTGCAGAACCATATTACCGCATACCGTACCAGCAAAGCCCGTAAGGACTTGGCGTTTGCACAGAAGCTTTATCGTGAAGCCAAAGCAAGCTACACCACTGCACAAAAGAAGTATGCCACCTTTGCCGATGCCAATCAGAATTTGATTCTTTTCAGCTATAGGTCCGAACAGGAGCGCTTGCAGAATGAGATGACCCTGGCTTATAATGTTTACAGTCAGACCGCCCAGCAGCTTCAGATGGCTAAGGCCAAAGTGCAGGAAATCACTCCCGTGTACACTGTAGTTCAACCTGCCACTGTACCTCTAAAGCCTGCTAAGCCTAACAAGATGATGATTCTTATCGGATTTGTCTTTCTGGGTGGTATAGGTAGTGTAGGCTGGATACTCTTTATAAAAGATCTTTTGAGAAATTTCAAGAAAGCCTAAAGTGCCTCTAATTAAGCTCCCCCGATCGTTGATTCAAAACACGGTTGGGGGAGCTTTCTTTTACCCTACTGTGAAAATAAAAAACATCTTTTCTGTTAAAAAAAAGACATATCCGATAAAAATAGTATATCTTTGCCCCACTTGTAAACCAAAAAAGTCGCACAAAATGAAAATTAACTTTTTTCACAGATACCTTTCTGTTAAGGTTTTGCCTATATGGACTATTCTTCTTGTTGACTTGCTGACAATAATTATATCCACCCTCTTATCTTACGCTCTCCGTTATGATTTCCGCAGCATATTTATTGACTCATCCACGCTGGATGCCACTTTGATATGGACAGTACTCATCAACCTTATCTTTTTCCGGGTATTCCGCACCTACTCCAATGTTCTTCGCTTCTCCTCTATCGTAGATATCATGCGTATATTCGTGGCATTGACCGTATCTTATGCTTTTTTGCTTTTATTCAGTATCTTATCCCAGGAAGTGTGGAATTTACCGATGGGTGTGCCCAGTGTATTCTTTATCAGTTATGTAATCAGCATCTCCATGATGGTTTCTTCACGCGTTATTGTAAAGACCATGTACGAATGGCTCTACAACGGCGGTAAGCAGAGTGTCAATGTCTTCATCTATGGCACCAAAGAAGCCGGAGTAAACATAGCCAAAGCCATACGTGTGAATCTTCGTAACAATTACCGTTTACGTGGTTTTATCTCCGATGAAGCCGAAGTGGTGGGTAAAGTGATGATGGGCGTAGAAGTTTTCCCTAATGACGAAAATCTTATTGAGACACTGAACGAACGGGATGTTACCACCGTAATCATATCCCCTTCTAAAATGGCTCGTTTGGCCAACAGCGACTGGGCCGATAAACTGCTCAATGAAAATATAAAACTAATGACTGCTCCACTCCTCAGTCAGTGGAACGGGCAACCCGTTGTTCAAGAGCAGTTCAAAGAAATACAGATTGAAGATCTGTTACAGCGCGCTCCCATTCAAATCGACATTCAGAAAGTCGCTTCCCATCTCGAAGGTAAGCGGGTTATGATTACGGGAGCTGCAGGCTCTATCGGCAGTGAAATCATGCGACAGGTAGCCTCTTTCAACCCTTATAAGCTTATCCTTATTGATCAGGCTGAAACCCCGTTACACAATATTCGTTTGGAGTTGCAAGACAAATGGCGCGATGTCAGTGCCGAAACCATTATTGCGGACATCTCAAATGGTACCCGTATGGAAACCATCTTTAAAGAATACTGTCCGCAATACATCTTCCATGCCGCTGCCTATAAGCATGTGCCTATGATGGAAGATAATGTATCCGAATCCATACAAATAAACGTAAACGGAACCCGTATTCTGGCAGATTTAGCTGAGAAATACCATGCGGAGAAGTTTGTTATGATCTCTACCGATAAAGCTGTTAACCCCACTAATGTGATGGGATGTTCCAAGCGTATTTGTGAGATTTATGTGCAGTCCCTTGCCAAGAAAGTACAAAGAGAAGGCGGCACACATACCCAGTTCATCACCACTCGCTTTGGCAACGTGTTAGGCTCCAACGGTTCTGTCATACCCCGTTTCCGCGATCAGATACAACGCGGAGGACCTGTCACCGTCACCCATCCCGAAATCATCCGCTATTTCATGACTATTCCCGAAGCCTGTCGCCTGGTACTCGAAGCCGGAAGTATGGGTAATGGAGGCGAGATCTATATCTTCGATATGGGACGCCCTGTCAAAATACTCGATCTGGCTAAGCGTATGATCAAGCTCTCCGGTCGCCCCGATATCAAAATAGAATTCACCGGTCTTCGTCATGGAGAGAAACTTTACGAAGAACTACTCAATCAGAAAGAGTTGACTAAGCCTACCTATCATCCTAAAATCATGATAGCTAATGTTCGTGAGTACGACTATAATGATGTGAAAAATCGTATACAGCACCTTATTGAGATTAGCTATAACTATGATCAGATGAAGATTGTAGCAGCTATGAAAGACATTGTTCCCGAATTCATCAGTAAAAACTCCTGTTTCGAAGTACTCGACAGGCAAGGAGATTGCCAATGTCCCGATTCAACAGATAAAGTCACTGCTCAATATAATATTTGAGCGTAAGCCTCCGGTGAACTGCATCTTTTAGCATAACTTTAGTCATCATATCTTTGCTCAAAACTAAAAATATTATGATGAGTAAAGAAGAAATAGCTTCCATTGTACTTTATTGCAAAAAAAACAATG
>JAYRGX010000015.1:0-97929 GCA_041907545.1 Bacteroides sp. | reverse complement strand
ACAGGCTACCCATGAGAAACTGCGTCCTGAATGGAAGCATATCATTGATAATATGTGTAGAGGTGATGAACTTGTCGTAAGTAAGTTCAGCAATGCACTTCGTGGCCCTCGTGAACTGGCTATCTTCTTTGAGATATGCCGTATAAAAGGCGTGCGTATCATATCTATCCATGACAGGATTGATTCTCTGAACGTTCTATTCCCGGAAACAAGAACTTCTGATATTCTCAACATGCTTGGAGCATTATCAGCAGAGGTTGCTGCGGTAAGACGTTCAGCAAGCCATCTGAACAAACTCAAGCATAAGCCACTTGTTCAATCTACCAGAGGAATCTCGCGATTGGAACGCAACAAGACCATCATCAACATGTATAAGAGTGGTTGCTCTTTATCCAAGATTATTGCAGCCAGCGGACTCAGGAGTAAGACATCCATCTTCACCATTCTGAACAACGCCGGTGTAAATCTTGATAGAGGTCGTACCAGAGGACCAATTAAGAAAAGAACATCAGAAAACGAGAATTTTGGACTTTGACCATTGGTAATCATTAAGAACAATAAACAAAACTATCATAGAAATTAAGTATGACAAACGAATTTACATATAATATTAAAAATATTTTTTCAGAAGAAATGGGATCCGTTCTTCACTCAACAAAAACGAAACTATTCTATATTGGTCCATATCAGAGAAGTTATAAATGGCAATCAAAAGATAAATTTGACCAAGTACCCCAACTACTTAGTGATATTTATGAAGCGATGTGCAACAATTCTGATTCCGAGTATTTTCTTCAATATATTACAGTCAAGGCTGATAATAATAATCAATGGTTGGAGGTTATTGATGGTCAACAACGTCTGACAACATTATCGCTGTTGTTTTATCAGCTTGGACAGATAATGAGCAATTCTAATATTGCTGCCAACAAACTAAATTACTCAAGATATAATAATGGTAATATCTTCGAAGAAGTATGTGAATATTGCAATAATCATGATAAAATTGTTGATACCGATTTTAAGGAACAAGATATGTATTATATGGTTGCTGCTTCAAAATTTATAAACGCTAAATTGCAAGAATGGCAAAATAAGAATGAACTAAATTATATAAAAGAATACTTACTCAATAATGTAAAGATAATCGTTAATATTGAAAGCAATTTTGTTAAGTCTGAAGACATATTTGCAAATCTTAATGACAATCATGTTCCACTAACAGATGCATATCTAATAAAAGGTTTACTTATTACAAATGCTGTGAGCAGAGTAAATGTTTATGGCCGAAGCTTAGAATACACTGAAATACAAGAAAAAAGAAAGTATTTAGGTCGTATGTGGGATGAAATCCAAACCTGGATAACAAATATCGAACACTGTCATTTCTTTTTCAAACATACAAAGATCGGTTGCTACTATAATCCAAAAAACAGTATGGAATATCTTTTAGAACTAGCTTTCTTGTATAAGTATAAAGAAGAACGAGACAATGTTGTTGGTGATTACAGCCAAAATCATCTTGTACTTTTTAATAAGTACAATAGTGCGATAAAATCTACCGACGAAACAATAGCCATGATAGAAATAATCAGACATATCTATCGAAAAATGAAAACTGTATACGAAGGTCCTCAATATAATTTATGGGGGTTTATGCAGTTTAGTAAGTCATTAACTAATGATAACCAATCTTATTTATATGATTTTCTTGATATGTCTGAACGAGATTTAAAGCATTATCTTATTCAAAAAGTAATCATGAGAATCCCTAATCTTAAAGATGTTGATATTTGCAAAGACAATTACAGCGTAATGCGTTATAAGTCAAAAAATGATAAACTTACAAATCTTCTTCTTTCTTTCAGTGTGTTCCTTCCAATGAGAGAATCGGAAATCTTTAGATTTAGGTTTCACGAATATGAGAAAGCAAAATGGAGTTTTGAACATATTTCACCACAAAATCCCAAAGGTTCAATAACAATACCCGACTATGCAAAATTATTTGTAATAAAGGAAGTCGAAAAACGATTAAGTGATTCAACTTTGATTCCAGAAGAAAAGGATAAACTTGAAAAAGTCAAACAAGATGTTTTAAACGATAATAAAATTGAAGCTAATGACATAGAGTTCTTATTTGATTCTACTGTTGATGAACATTCACTAGGAAACATGGCATTATTAACCCGTGAAGACAACAGTGCAAATAATAATAATCCTTTCATGGTAAAGAAACTAATTATTCAAAACAGAAAAGGTAATGGTGCATTTATACCAAATCATACATACGAAGTGTTTAACAAGATTCTAGTGTCTCCAAGTACTGATACTCCATTTTCTGCTGAATTATTTATTTGGAGTCAAAACGATGTTGATGCCCATATACAATGGATGAAAGAGGAGAATAATAAAATTTTTAGTTGGTTGAATAAAGAAGATAACGTATGAAAACTGGAAGATATAATATAGCACAATTACTGACGTCACCTGAAGTAGAACAAATAGTTATTCCTGAACTACAAAGAGATTATGTTTGGGGGGTTCGTAACGTAAAAGGATTGCTAACTTCAATTCTTGACAATTTCAACTCTATGGTTAAGCAAACTTTATTATTTAAGGATAGCCAAGGAAACAATATTGATCGTGACATTATGGACTATCTAAACGAAGAATACATGCGTTTGCGTTATAATACAAGAGTAGGATTTATATATGCATATCATGATAGAGCACTCTCTGGACAATATTATCTAATAGATGGTCAGCAACGAATCACAACCATTTTTCTTGTTCTTTTGGCTTTATACCGCCGTTTTAATGTTGAACAGTTTAGAAAAATGTATTTTACTGCTAATATTCCTAAGGTTGATTATAAGGTTAGAGATGTTGCTCATAGTTTTTTAGTAGATTTTATCGAATTTGAATTGTCCAAGGCTGATGCAAATGAAACATTCAAGGACAGTAATCGATATTATTCTGAATATGATAAGGACATTACAGCCCAATCTATTTATAAAAACTACTACAATGTTATTGTTCCTCAAATTGGTTCTTATCTTAATGTGGAGTCTTTAATCAATTATGTTGAAAATTACATTGAATTTAATTATTTCGATACTAATATGAGCGAACAAGGAGAGAAACTCTATTTGTATATGAATAGCCGTGGAGAATCACTCTCAACTCAAGAACATATTAAAACTGTAATCATCGGACGCTGTAAAGATAAATTGCAAGCTGGAAAGATGTGGGAAGATTGGCAAAATTTCTTCTGGCGCATAAAACCACAAAGCGATAATAATTCGGATCGTGGTTATTTCGTGTTCCTAAAGTGGGCAGTTATCATACATATGTGCAGACATCAAGATGCAAAAATCAAAAAAAGTGAAAATAGGGAAAAACCAAAAAATCGCATTGAGGAAATCGAAGACTATATTCGTGTTGAGAAAAAAGATAAAGATATTATAATTCAACAGAATGATTGGATTTGCACGTATATTTCCGAAAACGAGAATTTTACATTTGAATGGCTTCAAAAAGTTGAAATAGCTGTAGAACATCTGTATTGCTTGTTACAAACTCAAGAATTCAATGATGGTGATTTTAATGTAAATCCATGGTTTACTGGTGAAGCTGACACTATTGATTATTGCATACTTTTAGGGATTCTGAATTACCTTGTTTCTTTTGGCAATAAAACAGAAAACGACATAAATGTGCTACGTCTAGCTATGTATCTTAAAAATTTAAAATTTGAATATACATTACGACGTAATCCAGACCGTGCTGTTATTAGATGTGTCAATTTAACAAATTGGATGTTCCGTAAGGGCATCAAAGATACTAGATTGTTAGGCAAATATGCAATACATGACAAAGACGATGAAAAATATAGTGACAAATACGTCTTACGTAATGATGATTTGCGCTGGGGGTATTATCAACTTGATTGGCAAGAATCACAGAGTATATATAAGCATGTTGATAAAATAGGTAAATGGGAATCTTTTTTCTGGAAAATCATAAATCATGCAGAACTAAATAGATTTTTACGAGGTAACCATGATTTCATCATTAAACTGCTTAATAAAACATGCTTATCTCCAGATGTCTTATTGTCTTTATTTATTAAGAAAATATACGATCATAGAGCGAATGATGGTCTTCGTAAATCTCTGTTAGTATATGGAGATATTTCAATAGATGATAATGGAGGAGGAAGTAGTAATATTGGGCCCAATTGGATGGAACGTTGGTGTTTGCTTGGTACTAACTCAGACGAAACCTATTGGAATAATTTTATGAATGGTACAAAATCAGACATAAGTGCAAGTATCGTGGCAAATTATATTGTTGGAAACAATTTATGTACAATACAAGACACTATACTAAAAGAATTAGGAAATAATATTAGCTACATGAACCAAAAGTATTATCTATGGGATGAAAAAAAACATTTACGTATTATATTATTGCAAGATAAGCAAGCTTCCAAATCTAAGGCAAGAGAATTATGTATTCAATACCTTCATAAACAAATCCACGATAGTTGGGTATGGGAGCATAATTTCTGCGTTACCAATTTCATACCGGCAGAAAATGGATTAGTAACCAACATTTCCGACAAAAACAAAGGATACTATATAGACTTGTGGTATGATTGGAGCTACACTTCTGGTTTTTGGTATTGCAGGTTGGGGCATAGAAATCAGGATTTATCACCTATTGTCATCGAGAATATTAAAGAACGAGGCAATACGATAAAGGGGCAAGAATGCCAATGGATCGAAGAAAATGGGACTCATAAATCATTAAGAATTATAAATCCTATATATACCGAAAAAGAAAAGGATGATTATTTCAATGGTGCATCTTGGGTAAAGAGCTTTTATGATGAACTTTGGAGAGTTTTGGAACAGATGTACAATGACAATTTATTCTCATGAAAACACCTTTCAATAGGGTATTTTTGGCTTATCATCAAAAAGACTGTATTTTTGTAGGCGTTTTGTTAAAAGCGCAATAGAAATGGATTTTGAAGATAATATAAAAGAGGAATGCAACTGTACTTGCAGTGGCGAGTGTCAACACGATCACTGCCAGTGCGGACATTGTAACTGTGAGAAAGAGGACGATACTGTCCAAAATAAAAGAGATTACCCGTTGGCGGAATTAAATTAGTGCATATTTAATTTGTCCAATGGGTTTGTTATTAATCTTGTTTATATATTGAAGGATTGTAAGTGCACTAATTTTCCCCGTAATTCTGGTAAACAATCCTTCTGTTTGTTTTGCGTAATTTCTGATTATCATAAATTGATCGCATAATTGTGCAAAAAGCGTTTCAACCCTTTTCCTTGCTTTAGCAAATGGACTAAATACAGGTTTCCAATCTTTTTGATTCGACCGATATGGAACTTCCAACTTGATATTAGCTTTTTCAAATAAATCAAGTTGTATGGCTGCTCCAATATATCCACGATCACCGATGATGGTGCAATTCTGAAAGTTACACTTTACGTCTTTCAAATAATGAATGTCGTGAACACTCGCCTTTGTCAGGTCAAAAGAGTGTATGACACCGCTCAACCCACAGAGAGAATGTAATTTATATCCGTAATAATGTTTACCCTGTGAAGCACAATAGCCATAATTGGGAGCTTTATCATAATTATTCTTTCCCATTTTACAACGTTTTGACCTTATGGGACGACAGACTTCAATTGGCATAGAATCAATACAGAAAATAGCTTCTCCACCATCAACTTTTGATGCAATTCTTTCACGCACCTGATTACATAAGCCGATAGTGAGCTTCCTGCGATCATTATATTGACGACGGGATATGAGAGAAGAAAAATTATCTTTGTATTCATTTAATTTAGAAAACAAAAAGCTTTCACTATCTATGCCTATTGATTCGGCAGCAAGGCTTAAACTGATCACTTCTAAGTCAGAGAACTTCGGGACGACTCCTCTGCGAGGTATATTCCCTTTTTCGTTTACTAAATCAGCAGAAAACATCTTGCATATATCAAGAAATTTAGCGAATATTGCATATAAGTTGTGCATAATTGAGCTGTATATTAATAGTTTGATCACCATTAAAATACTAATAATCAATGATATGCACAACTTATTTCCTGACATTTTTTAGTGAATTAATTCCGCCAACGGGTAGAGATTATTACCCGAACCTTCCAAGGATGGTTTGGGATGCAGACGACTTTGCTGATTGGGATTAATGATTCCAATCAAACTACCGATATAAAAGGATTTCCGCAGGTAACTGCTATGGCATAAACATGGATAATCGCCACCAGAACAACTCTGATGGCGATTTTTCTTGATAGGCATTTGACTTAGATACTTATTACTTGCTGACCACAGAACTTGTTGTATTCTTCAATATCCGCTCCTCGTTCTGCGGCTTCATCTATGATGCTTACCATTTCATCGAAGCACGCCTCTTCACAAATACATCTACTGCCATTTTCATCTATGAGATAGATTTCATAGTAATCACTGCCGTTGAGTGCGATAAGTACAATTCCGGTGAATAATCTGCCGTTTACCTTGAATTTCAATGCAGGCATATCCTTGTACTCGGTTGCAATGAACTTTTCAATGCCCCATGACATTAGCACACTGATTTCAGTTGTACCAAACAATTGGCTCTTGATTGTCTGAGCCACGTTCATAATATATTCTTTTTCCATGTTGAGAAATTATTTAGTGATGTGATTATTGTTTATTTGAAGGTGTTGTTCTGAGAAGAAATTTACAACTCTAATATGTCTATTCACAGCCTTTTTACAAGTGTAATATGTTCCACCTCTGTCTGTCCTTGATAGGTAGGCAAACACACAACTTGCATGGTCTAACATATAATCGTTGCGCTGAAGAAAACACCTTGGGGTATAATTCTCACTGAGTACAATCACTTCGTCAGCCTTGCTTAATGCGTTGTCGTAACGTTGCTTGTCACGCTGAGAAAATCTTTCGCTTTGATTTCTGTATGGCACTACTGCAATCAGCTTCAAATTTGGAAAGCCTTGCTCTTTCATTGATATAATGAGTTCTGCCGCTAGAAGGTCAAAGCCCATAGCCATACCGCAATAATAGGTGTAGTAGCCTTGCTTGTAGATGTTGGCAATACTCTGCTTGAGCAAACTCTTCAACTTGGGTTGTCTCTCAAATGAGATAAAGCGATGTCCCGAAAAAGCGATTGTTTTTGAATGTAAATTGTTCATTGTCCTATTGTAATTTATAAGTTGTCTTTGATAAGAAGTAACCGGCTAGTATCTCTGCGCCAAACTCTTCCAATTTGCTACCTAGTGCAGTCCATGACTTGCCCGATGTCAAGCAGTCATCCATTGTCACGACTGAGCGGTTGCGAAACCATTCTCCGTCAATATCAATATTCTGCATTAAATCAGTCTGCTTTGAGCGTTTCTCTCGGCTTTCATGAATGGCATTTTTATCAGCTATTACTTTCAGATGTTCATAGCCATTGACTGCGCCACTGAGTTCGCAAACTCTCTCACTGAATTTCTTGTATCTCAGTTCATTCTTCTCTGCCGATGAAGCCGGGATGCAAGTAAACACTATCTCTGTGACCTTGTCGCCAAACTCTTCTTTGAGCTTGTGGGCGGTAAGCTGAGCCACTTCCTCGTATCGTTCACCCGATTTGAAGGAATAGACTAACTCTCTATATTGCTTGATGTCCTCGCTAACATTCTTGAAACGTGCGGGAACATATGGATAGAAAGCAACGATGTGCTTGTTCCAAAATCTTTTGATTGTCTCATTAACTTGTGCCATAGCCTTGAAAATTTATTTTTCCCTTTCTTTCAAGTCTTTCTGACCTGACAAGGGCGATTTTTCTGCATCACAAAGGAGTGGCACCAATAAGGCAAATCTGGATATGGAAATACGCTCGCATTCATGAGAGGAAGATTTCCAAAGGCACTGATTTCAAGATTTGATGTTTGGGCAATGCCACTTAATACCTTTGTAGAAAAATCCGCTTTGTTAGGTATGATATGATGATGAGATCAGACCTATAGAACTGGACTTTAAGCAAAGCCATAAAAGTGGAGCATATAAAAGGAAATATGGGTGGGCGTAGCGAGATAGCGTGACTGACAGCTCAAACAAACAGTAATGTGGCGACAATGCATACACATTGGAAAAGAGTGATGAGCGAGCATTCGCCCAGAACGTCCAACGTGCATAAATGATAGCCACTTTGTGTTTGAGCTTTGGATAGATTCTCCGACTGCAAGGAGGTGTATATAGCCAAACAGTTCCGCCATTTCGCTACGAGGTGGGACGTGTCTGTAACAAAAGAATGGGTAATAATAAAAGGGAAGGATCTGACTTCCATTCATAGAAGTAGATCTGAACCACAAGCCACATGGCTGTATAAATGGAAGTGCCGACAAAGGCTAGTATAGAAACAGAAAGTCCCGACTGCATAGGAAAATCGGGACAATATAAAAGAGTTAGAAGTTCATTAGAACGATGTCGCTGTTAGACTAGCACCTAGAGCATGGATGTGTTTCAAAATTTCCTGCTCACGCTCCTTTGACGGCTTTTTGAAGCCATTGATGTAATTTCTAAGCAGACTGGCATTGATACCAATGTACTTAGCAAATTCTGAGATATTCAGTTCCTTGTGGGTAAGGAAGAATTTCTGCAACGGTGTTGGCTCTGCATCATCATACTCAAAGCTTTCAAAGCTGACATCTTCATCTAAAGCTCTCCAGTGAAGACCATCGTAACCTATGCGGAAATTCTGGCGTTCTTCATCTGAAGCCTCTTTCAATCGAGGATACCATATAAGTGATTGCTTGAGAGTTCTTCCATTCTCATCTTCACCATAAATGTAATTACTGTCGAACCAAATTTTCTTGATAGTCATAACCGCAATGGTGTTTATTTTGTTAGTACACAATGTAGGTATTATTTTTGATACCTAAGATATTTTTGTTCACAATCTATCTTTCTCATATCAAAATAGTTCCTAAAATGGGAAATCCCGACTGTTTGATTACAATCGGGACGTGTGACAACTAGAAATCCGATAGTGAAGTGTATTCAACTTCATGTGCAAAAATGTGCTCGTCAAGGTCATACTTACTAAGAATACCCTCAGCATCCTCAAAATTCTCAGGTTTTTCGCCACACAATTCTTCAATTGCTTCTGCCATTTGCTCAAAAGTATCATAGTAGTTCATATCATCATCTGTGTCATCAAGCAGATAGCATTCAGGAAACCATCTATCACTGCCATCGGTTTTCTGCCAAATGCCACAACCAAATTCCTCTGTAATGAAATGTACTTCCACATTGAATTTTTCAGAAAGCAGATAGAACATCTTGCGTTGGTCGCACCAAGCAGTCTCAGTCTCCAAACGAAAATATGCTGAATTATCCCCATCAATGGTGATTTTATCATCGAGGTAACAAATACTACCACGACAACAAACATTGTCTTTGTCTGGTTCCAATAGCAAGATGTCCTTAACAACATAACCAAGCCATGAACTCTGAGGCAAATAAGTACCTCGTTGGTCTGCGAACTCACTGCGGTCAGTAGCAAGAACTTTTCTGAACTGATTGTGTAAAGCTTTGATTGAAGATTTACTTCCCTCTATTACATATGAGGTCATACACAAATTGGACATATCATATAATATTTAAAGATTTATACTATGAGGTTTGTTAAGCCTCCCTATTTACGCAGCACAATAAGGTTCGCTGAAAATTTACCAAGCCAAGGGTTCTTGCGTGTTTTTGTCCGTAGGAATAAACAAAAACTCCCAGGGTTCATTGGTGGAAATGTAGCGTACATACCTTTGCAGCGGGAAATGAGAGGCACAAAGGCTTAATAGTATGCTGATGAAATATGATATGCCAATATATATGCCTAGCCTTTATTCTATAATTGGAACAACAAAGTGTATAAATGGGTATTGACCGACCAAAAGAAAAAGCGATCAAATGACCGCTTTCTCTAGTCGAAGTATAGCAGGTGTTATCCTGCTTTAGCTGTATCTTCCTTTTAAAGAATTTCAGCTACTTCGGTAGCAATCAGGACAACTCTGTTGTGCTTGACACCATTCTTATCAGTCCAAGTCTGAGGCTGAAAGTAACCAGATACCTGAAGGTGTGCGCCTTTTACAAGAAGGTTGAAAGAATCTGATTCACCATTCTTACGCCACATTTCACACCCGATAAGTGCGCTGATGCGTGATGTACTGTCACCAATCTTTTCTTCTCGTGATACAGCGATAGGAAACTTAGCAAGTGAACTGTTGGTAAACGTTCTTACTTCAGCTGTAGAAGCTACAAAGCCATTGATTTCGAAAGAATTTTTCATCTCAACAAATATTTAAAAGTTATACAATTAATTTTTATAATGCCTCAAAAGGGTGCAGAGAGAGGGACAAACAAGAGAAACGGCCGAATACTCTTTATATCCATACAAAGGAAGATTCTGCCAAAGAGCCTATTGTGCAAGATTGCCAAATCGACCCGTAGCCACAGTAACAGTGGCGCTGCACTCTAAATTTGCATCGAGAAAAAGGATTGTAACTTTGCCCGGAATATTTGGATGAAAGTCTTCGATGATGGTATAGCAAGTTTAGCATAAGATAAGGCTACCAAACACTGGCGTATCTATTGCTGCAGAAAAGAAAAAGGTGATGGCACATCGGCTCAAATGCCAGTATGCTGAAATGTAAGAATGGTATTCGTCGGATCAAGGTAAAAGGTATTGAACACCGATGAAAGGTTACGGAACCCGAGGGCTGTTAGAGATGGATAAGAATGTGTTGGCGATTGATTGAGGCAGATGATTTCTGCAAATTTCAACGGAATGATAACAAAATACACGTTTCAATATACTCAAAAACGAAAGTATCATCGTAATCCTACAATGTCCAAGGCAGAAATAATGGTCATCTTGATACTTTTCCATGACTCGGTATATCGTTGTCTGAAGCATTTCTATCAGGAAAAGGTCTGTAAGTATATGCGTCATCTCTTTCCCAAGGTCGTATCCTATAACCGTTTTGTTGAATTGGGAAAAGAGGTGGCCATCCTGCTGGCTCAGTTCATCAAAAAATACATTTTGGAAATGTACAGGCATCAGCTTCGTTGGTAGCACGCCTTTACGGATATGGAGAAACCAAAGAATCCATATTCATAAGACATTCAAAGGAATAGTACAAAGGGGTAAATGCTCTATGGTTGCTTCTTCGGGTTTAAGTTACATCTGATATGTAATGAACGTGGAGAACTTTTGATTTTTATAATAACTCCCAGCTCCTTGTCGCCCACCTTCACTTTCTTATACACCACCTCACCAGAGCTGTTCTCCCAAAACTTTTGGATATTGGCAACCTGCTGCACATGAAGCATATCCTGAACGCTGTTCACAGCATGAGTAATCCCTTTCAGTGTGTCAGCAAAGGAATGTGTCTGTTTCTTCGAGAATAGTTCCATGTTTGTCTATTTTCAGAGAATTAATTCTTAAACGGTTTTAAAATTTCTCTTCTCCATCTTATCATGAACTTCACGCAAGTTCTTCATTAATTCAATGACGGGGGCAGTTGTGCTCTCTGACTCAGGAATTATAGGGTCATCGTCCCACTCCAATGCATTTCTCGTTGGGTCGTTTGCAGAAACTTTCCATGCATCGGTAATGATAACCTTTTTAAGCTCGATGGCCTCGCTAAAATCGATGTTCATATTTACATGCATCTGGTCGTCAATTGATACTGCCACAAGCTGGCAATTACCAAACCGAGAATATACCCGTTCAAAGTTATCAAGATTCGACGTGTCGTTTGGAGTCATTGTGTGCTTCCGGCATATTACAACTATATATTGCCCCTCCATGATATGGTTAAAGGGTATCTCAGGTGCCACACATGCTCTATACCATGAGGGATGCTGCTTGTCGATGCCTCTTATCAGATGTAGTTCTACACTTGATTCACCTTTTGCTATTTTTTCTTTCCACTCATGGATGATTCTTTTACCTGCCTCCAAGTTCTTGAAGGCCAGACCTATTATAGGTGGTGTCGCAAGCCATTGG
Organism: Bacteroides sp.; assembly: GCA_041907545.1. GTDB lineage: Bacteria > Bacteroidota > Bacteroidia > Bacteroidales > Bacteroidaceae > Bacteroides. The sequence goes on along the minus strand of JAYRGX010000015.1, from coordinate 85,820 downwards.
TCATACATGAAGCACACACCCGTCCATCCAGCTTTTTCCCACCATTCCATAGTGCTGGAGATATTGAATGTTTGTACGCCTTGCTGCTCTGAATGTGGGTTCTGATCTGTTAACGTTTCTCCCTTTGTATCTGCCTTACATACATAGGTCTTGTCTTTTGCTTTTTTCCATTGACGGATTGAATACTTGAACTTATCGCCAAGCACATTATAAACTGCCTTATTCAGCTCTAGCAAGGAAATAATCCTGTCCATGATTTTTTCTTTCTCGTGTCGCTGGGCTAGCAAATCTTTTACTTCTTCGCTCGACACTGTGTTAAGCGACATAAAACATGCCATAAAGAAAGCAAAACAGCGCCAATACGTTTCTCCATCTAGAGTGTTGTAGTTCACTTTAAATACATATTTGATTCCGTTTTCTCCTCTTTCCAGTTCTGATTGTCCATCAGTTAGAACAATTTCCACTTGAATCTCCTGACTCATCACCACAAGTTCTAGCGTGTCAAAAGTGGCAAGCAGTGTTTCAACAGTTGCCAAAAATGTCTCAGCCACCAGCTGACTTCTGACTGAGTTCTCGTACCTGACAGTGAATCGACACCCCTTTGCCAGTGTGCTGATAGTGGTCTGACCTTCTTCTGCTATATTCAGAGGGTTAAGGAACTGCTTGTGTATAGGTTGCTGTCTGAGCAATTTTCCCCAGTCATCAGTGATAAGATTTACGAATTTCTCATCTACAGACTCTTGGTATCCTAATGCATATTTTAGATAGTTTTCTGAAATGGGCATGTCGCAACGTGCAAAAATGTCTGGCAAAACGGAAATAGTTTCTCTCGTGAGGTCTACTGCTGCAAAATGGCAAGCCCAGCCTCCATCGAATAATACATCTTTCTCAACAAATTCTTTACTCTCTATTTCTTGACCATTATGGGCAATGACAAACAACAGCTCTCGCCAGTTGAGATACATCACAAGTCGACCTGTCATCAGCTCTATTTCGCATAATTCCCATAGCACGGTAATCAGCAAATGACTGATAGTCCCCTTCGTGAAGAACTCCTTGACAAGTATCGACGCAGCCTTTACCAAATATGCCTTTGCACTGTAAGGCAGTTCAAGATTATAAAAAGCTATGCCCATATAGCCGTATGTTTTCACCAGCTCGGCCTCATAGCCTTCTTTAAGGAATGCCTGTACGCAGTGACCCAAATGCTTTACCACAGGCTTGCATTGCTTCTTATCTATCAAGGTCTGTGCACGATTGAAATGTATAATGGCACCCTCAACCTCAGACTTGCGCTGAGACGAAATCTCCGAAATCTTGTCAATAAGCTTCTCATAATCCTCGTTGTCATCTATCACACGTCCAATCATCTCAACGATAGTTGTCTGAGCATCAAAACTGATGTCTGGATAGTTGGCGCTTGTCTCTACCAGCTCTGCCAGTTTCTTTAACTCTGGCGTCGGGTCTTGTGCGCAGTGTATCATTTGGAACAACCGATGCTCTGAAAAGAAGAGCTCAAGGAACAGAAGGCTCGCCTGTGACAGATCTTCGCGCTCCTTTATCGTCTTTAGATCTTGCACTTCCTTCCCGAACCTTTCGGAATCAAACAAACCTACTCTTGCCGCATTTTCCAAATTAGTGAGGATATTAGTCATCAGCTCTATTGTATGCACAGTTGTATGCATATTAGCATACTCCTTTAGCATCAGATAATCTGCATACATTGCATTCACGTCGTGAAACCAGAAAAACGATGTCCAAGCATGATTATACGTTATATTGAACCGTTGCATGGGAGAACCGTGTGCTTCAGCTTCTCGCTTCGCACGATTGAAGCGACCTTCTGTCTCCATCCGAGGGCGTTCCAGTCCTCTGCTTAGTAGGCAAGACTGGAGCAAGTCATCAACATAGTCTGTATCGAGGTTTTCCACTTGCCGTGACAGCAAGTCGTTCTCTAACTTCTCCAGTTCTTCTTTCCTGCGCTTATCGTTGGAGCCTTCTTTGACGGTCTTTCTCCTGTATTCTTCAGAAAAGTTCAGTTTCTCGGTGGCAACATCATAACAGCCTTGTTCAAACACTGCAAACGAACACCACTTACCATCAAAGATACTCACTGCCACACCGTATTGTTTCGATAATTCATCCTCAACCTCTTGACGTTTACTTGACTTAATTTTCTGACTAGAGAAGAATATCACCTTCGTATAGCCACGGCCAGTCTCTACAGCTTTCTTGACATCACCCTCTATCTTACTCTTCCAATTCTTCTGTACACTGATGGCTATTGCCCATTTATGGTCGCCAGTATTGCCTTCAGACACCCACCATCTGTCAGATATTGCCTTGTCGACAGGATATGTCTCACCATCTACCTTGCCATCGCCTCCACCATCGGGACCAGTCTGCGGTTTTATGTTGGGGGTCACCAGTCGTGCTGCCAGCACTAAAACAAAGTTCTCAAACTCCGACTGCTTCTTATCCTGCGAGAGCTGTTGCAATTTCAGGTCAAAGAGTTCAGGAGTGAGCTGAGTCTCATATACGACCTCCGTGTCTGAGAATAGATTACTTCTCAGACGCCGATAATACGAGAAGATATCCTGCTGCGCCGTTACCAGATTATCTTCAAATTCCTGTGTATCGTTAACTATAGGTTCTTCCATTAATCGAATGGTAAGTGACTCATAGAAGATTCGAACTTCTGCCTTCCCCTTCAGCATAGCCACGATTCTGTGCCTATCCTGAAGGGGGATGAACTACCACTATTCTAATGAGCCGATTATATTGTCTATCGTCAATTCATCAAGAGTATATCCATAAAGGTTTCTTACACAGTTTGACACATAGGTATGAAGTCTTTTTATCCTGCCTTCGTGAAGGAATCTTACATATCGGGGAATCAGTTTGTCTTTGTTACTAAGCACTAACTGCTCCCAATCAATGTAAGGCAATAGGCTAACCGTCAAAAGGTCTGCTATATTTTTAATATTTGCTGTGCATAGAATAAAGTCGTCAAACAACAACTGTGCTTTTTCATTTGGTCCGTTGAGAGTAGTGTAAAAAGCAGCAATAACTCTCTTGTCTAGAGCTTCGTATTCTGTCTTGTAGTCTTGATTCAAGCAATGAGCCACGTCATTACGCAAAAATCTGTAATAGTCATACAGGTCTTTCTTAAACTTCTCAATCGAAGGGCTAATCCCTTTTTTCGTAAGTGCGTCCAAAAGCTTATCAAACTTTGAACCATCTATTTTGCTTAATTTAAAAGCAGGGTCTATTAAGAACCTCACCTCCTCAACGAAATCCATAATAAAATCATCGAAACTCGCATTCGGGAACACAAGATAACCCTGATATTGTTTCTCCCTGAAGTCCGCAAGACTAATGCTATTCAACCTCACCCCAGTAGCAGTAGAAGTGCGGCTAAGAAAGGCATCGAAAGACTCCTTCTTGGCATCGAAAGTGCCAAGATAATATCTACTGGCCACCTCTTGGTACTCGACCAGTGCGTCATACTGACCCAATGTCAGCCAGAGATTACGGTTTGATGGTATGTCAAACGTTGTCTTCCTATATGTTAAACGGTTCCTATCCATATACTACTAGGAATTTCTCATAACTTAACGTTAGCTTAATAGATTGTAATTATCTGTGGATTTGACAATTAATAAAATCTATTACAACTTCATAGTGTCAAAATACAAAGAATTACAAACAAAAATCGCTATAATCACCGGAAGCAAAGTTACAGATATTTTTTGTATAGCAGATGATTTCTACAAGTTTTATGATGCAATGGTTGAGAAAAATACTCTCCCACGTCATGCCAAACGCATATACCATCGCAAATCCACACTTTCAAAGACAGAAGTAATGATGATTCTCATCCTTTTCCATAATTCGGGGTATCGCTGTCTTAAACATTCCCATTTGGATGAAGTTAGCAAATATCTTCGACACCTGTTCCCCAAAGTGATTTCATATAACCGTTTCGTAAAGTTGGCAAAAGAGGTTCTATCCATTTGCCCTTGTTTATCAAAAAAACTACTCATGGGGAAATGCACAGAGGTGTCCTTCATGGATAGTACACTCTGCGGATATGTAAAAACAACGGACCCATATCCATAAGGTGTTCAAGGGTATAGTCCAACATGGGAAGTGCTCTATCGGCTTGTTCTTCGGATTCAGACATCACCTCATCTGCAACGAGAAAGGCGAATTACTTAATTTCATAATTATTCTTGCGAACGTGGACTAGTGCCAATAATTAGAGTACATGTCCTTCATTGAGTTTATGTATGGTAAGTTTTTTTGGACAAGGGCTATATCAGCAAGCGACCTTTTGAAGAACTCTTTGTCGATGGAATAAAACTCATTACCAACCTAAAGCAAATATGAAAGTCTAACTTAGGAGTGTGTCCGACAGGGTATTGGTCAGTAAAAGGACACTCATAGAGCCCATCAATAACGAGTTGAAGAACATCACGCAGATTGAGCATATTATGCAAGATACTTCGACAATTTTATTGTCGATCTCCTGTCCAGACTGGCTGTATATTGCTGCTTCCCAAAGAAACCGTCAATTAATATAATTAGAGAAGTATCAATGCAATTGACCTTAATTTTAAATTCGTCGAACTCACGTTAATATAGATTGTATAACTGGGTAGGAATACAGACTTAAACGCAGTCTGCTAGTACAAAAGGAATGAACGTCAGGATAAAAATAGCCATCATAGAGATTTATACAACTATGATGGCCCTGCTTGTTTAAGACCTAATGTTACTGAGTTACTTTAGTATAGGTCACATTGCAATAAGTATTATCGTACTCTGTGATGATGATAGCAAGTGATTTGTTACCGTTGTAATAATAAGTGAGCCCTGTTTCCGGATCATCAAGATAAGAATAATGCTCTTTCAAAGTTTTCATGATGTCGCTCTTCTTTGAAATCAATTCGGTATCTATAACGGAATAGAGTTCGCCGGTTACCGGTGAAAAGCAATATAGAATGCCACACATGCCAGCACTCTTTGAATATGTCAGCATATTCGCCTGTGAATTCTTGAGTGAATAGTCCTTCATGTTGCTTGCCATGTAGTTTTTAACCTGTTCCATGGTAGAGCCCATAGTGCTATATGGCTCAACCCATGAGGAGTTATCCTGAACTATTTCCTCAATGGTATCATCACCGCTGCAAGAAGTTAGTAACGCTGTTGAAGCCATCATGAATGAAATAATGGCAATAAAAAATGTCTTGTTCATATTATTGGGGTTTTAAAAATGTGCTTTGTATTGGATACCCTGGTTACAAATCGTATGCCAAGGTATCCGTTTCTTATTATCATAGACATCCACTGTCACTATAGGAGTAGTAATCTGAATCTGCGAAGATGACATGATCAATCAACTTTATATCAAAAGTTTCAGCCGCCTTCTTTATTTTATCTGTAATTTTATCATCATGCATTGAAGGTTTGGTATTACCACTTGGATGGCAATGGACAAGAGCCATAACTGTAGCATTGCAAAGAACAGCCGTTTTCAATATGAGCCTTACGTCCACTACTGTGGAACTAATTCCACCTTTCGAAAATTGTTGCGCTTTGATAGGCTTTGCTGCCGTATTCATAAATATTACCCAAAACTCTTCAGCTTCTACTCCGGTCAAGTGAGGTCGCATCATTTGGTAAATCATGCTAGAGCTAGTAATAGACTTTGCTTCATCTTTATCCTTGAGACTGCGTTTATAGAGTTCTACTATACTATTGGCAAACTTTTTCTTAGCAGGGCTTAGCTTATTGATGAAATCCATAAAAGAAAGTCCACCTGCATAGTCATCTACCATCTTTTCTGATACGCAAGATACAAGTTCTCTGTCGCTTTGCAGACGTAAATCTGCTGAATATAATACATCCATATCTCTTTTTTATTCGTTCTTATTGAGGTTTATTTGCTGGCAAAAAGAAAAAGGTACCCATCTGATAGTCATTTGCACCAAATGGGCTATCTTTTCACTATTTGAGAATTATTTCATCCCGATATACCAATATCTCGGCACCACTTGAAATTTTAACTAATAACCGGCAACCATAATCCCCTATGATTTCTCCTTCGCTATATCCTCTGTAACTCTCTTTCAGCGTGCAGCGCATTCCTACTACATCGCTGGTTTCTTCTTCGTTATACATAGTTGAGTGCTTTTAGTAGTGAATATTCCATTTACCTTGACTAAAGGTGCGAAAGGATACGTACTCGCACTGAAGTTCATGACTAAGAATTCTGATATATAGCTTATTAGGCTCCTGGATATTCTTCATCATTTCATCAATGCTTTCGCATGGAAAAGTCCATCGTGAAGTAAATTCGCCATCCAAGGTATCCTCGTACACTTCAAGATAGGTTTCAAAGTGTTCATCGAGATATTTCTCGATCATATTCAAATCTTGCTCGTTTTCAGTACTAGCAAAGAATAGGTTTGTGCAATAATTAGCCATCGCTTAACAGATTTATATAAGTTCTACAATTTTGTCCACCTTACCGAATAAGATTGTCTTTAAGGATGTCTTGTCCATAGCATAATACTCTGCTATTTGTCCTGCTTGTCGCACCCAGTACAGATGTGCCACGTCAGAAAAGTCAAACATCCATCCCATAACACTTACACAACGTCTGCCATAAGTATTGCTATGCATGGCTTGCGTAAGCCAATTCTTTTCACTTCGGTTAAGCTTACCTCCGTCATTCAATCGTTGGCGAAGTTGATAGGCTCTGCTATCCTTTAGAGTATCCAATTCCGGTACATCCCAGCTCACGAATTTTCTTGTATAGTCCATAACTAAAAAGTTTTTTATCCCTTTCTTTGAATCATCTTCTTTCAGGGATTAATTAAAATTATGGTGCCATCAAAGGTGTTCTGTGCCGTCATGCAAGTTTTACTGTCAAAATACGACCCACAGGGTGGAGATTTCTACTAGTAACCGTTAGGCTTGAACTTTCGTGAACGAGAGCAGAACATGTACCTTTGCATCCAGAATTTCATCAAGCCCGGAAAACAGAAATGAAGCAATAGGATTGCGATGCCCTGCATAGGTCTAAAAGTGCCTATCACGATGTTCTAAAAGTGTTATTGCTGGCGAAAAGAAAAATATAAAAGGTTGTTGCGAAGCGTTGCTAGAAGGGTTTACTTATGCTTTATAAATGGGTGAACTCTCTCTCTTTTCGGCAGCAAAATTAAGATTGGTTTCCACTTTACTTTACATACCTTTCTCTATATACAGATACTAAACTAAAGAGATAAGTAGACATATTTATGTGTCTACCTATCTACCTTGAAAAAATATTCTACTTCCTTCTTCGTAGTTTATCCAATACTTTTTGCTTGCGTGCTTTTGCCAGTTCAAATAGCTTCAATCTGACTTCTCCTTCTATTTCATAATCCGATTTGATTTTACTCTTGTCCATCCAGGCATTAAGATCACGACGACTAATAAAACAATGCTTTCCACCAGGTTTATAATAGGATAATTCATGTTCCTCCAATAATTTATATACTCCGCCCTTACTAAAATGTAAGATATCAGCGACTTCTTGAACAGTATAATACTCACGCGTTTGGTAAATTTCAATAATCTTCTCAAACTTGGTAAGAAAAGATAATACGCCACCATACTCTTCAAGTGTATCAAACAAATCCATTAACCTGTTTACGCTCTCACAAAAAAATTCACTATCGTAACGCGCACGTGTCATTCGAATCTTAGGAGCTTTTTCTTGTCTCTTATAATTAGCCATAATACAAAATGTTTTTTATCCCTTTCGTTTGAATACTACTTGGGCCAGTTAAATATTTTGTTGCTACTAAAGGTGTTACTTGCATTCACCAAGATTTTCATCATAAATACAACTCTATTAGAGTGGAGATTTATGACGAAATAGGTATTACATGATCTAGAGTGAATCAGCAAGTCACTACTACCTTTGCAACCAAATAATTAATAGGCCAAAGCTGTAATCGATGATTTAAGACTATAAAAGGGAAAATCAATAGAGCTCAGGGTAAGATAAAAGCATATAGATTCAAGCTTATTACAAATGGTATAATTCGACTTTAGTCCTCTTTATAATAGCCAATCTAATAAAGTAAAGAACTAAAGTTTGTATATTGCTATGATTTAGTATAGTTTTGTTGATAGTTGTTGCAAAATGACGAATAAGAGAAAACAAGATAATAATAACCGAGTATCAGAAGAGAAAACTCTTAATATCCATAGCGGGAATCCTTCTCTTTTTCAGTTTGTATAACATGCCTTCAATTTTCAACTAAAAACGAAAAAAAGAAAGAAAGATGATAGTTTCTAATGTCAACAAAAGTTAATGAAAAAACCCGTTTTCTCATGCTCGAATGTCTTCGACAAACGGGTGACACTACATTGTCACCAATATTTTGAGAATTTCTTGTATATGTTTTATATTCAGGGTGTTAGAAAATCTCTTCACATTCTGTATTGGCAAATGATATATCGCAATTAACCGCAACGAATTAGAACCAACTATAATGAAGTCGCTGAATTTCAGCGACTTTTTTTATTTACCCAAAATCCAATTCATAGCGATTGGATAGTGTTGTTCACCATATTTTTCTACCGTATTTCTACCGCGAAACAAATTGGGGTTTGTCCCCGATGTCACACTGAGGTAGTCAACAACATGTGTTGACAATGGTTTACATAGGTAGACAAAAAGCGAAATTAAAACTATATGGTTTCACTAAAAATATGGAGAAAACAACATGGAAGTAAAAAGAATTTGCCAATGGTGTGGTAAGCCATTCATTGCGAAGAAAACTACCACTAATTATTGTAGCCACCAATGTGCCAGTCAAGGCTACAAACATCGTATGAGAGAACGAAGACTCGAACTTCGTGAGTTACAGGATTTGATAGAAGTCAAAAGTAAACTTGACCATCAAGACTACTTTACTTTTGCACAAGCCGCACAGTTGATGGGCGTTTCTCGCCAATACATTTACAAACTCGTCAAAGAGGATAAGTTGAGAGCTTCAAGAATCAGTGCAAGGATGTCAATCATTCGCAGAGCCGATATTGAACTGATGCTCAAAACCCGCCCCTATGAACGAAGAAGAGTAAAAGATGATCTTGATATAACTGAGTACTACACTGCCGAGCAAATTTCCGAAAAGTACAAAGTATCGCAAAAATGGATTTGGGCATATACAAGAGAGAACAATATCCCCAAAATCCGTATCCGCCAGTTCAACTATTACAGCAAAAAGTACATTGATGCTGCTTTTGCCAAATACAAGACAGATAATGATCTGACTGAATGGTACACTCCCGAAGAGATAGAACAAAAGTATGGGATGAGTCGGGTTGCCATCCGCTCCCATGTCTATCGCAACAACATCCCGTCTAAGAAAGAACACGGTCAGATATTCTACTCGAAGCTACATTTTGACCTATCCAAGCAGACTGCCGAAGATAATGCTTCGGAATACTATACCGTGCAAGAAGCCATGAAGAGATACAATCTCACACGGGATTCTGTCTATGGCATTCTGCAGTTCCACGAAATCAAACGTGAGAAGAAAGGGCGTTTCGTCAGGTTCCTGAAAGTGGAATTTGATCATGTAATGGGCGTCAGAAAATAAGCCTAAGTCTGAATTTAGGCAGACCAGAAAATGATTCTAAAAATGAGCATTGTCTGCGTCAAGTCATTACGGACATTTGCAGCAAATCAAGTATAAACTAATAATAATTGTAACCATGTTAGAATGTAAAACAGTAACATTGAGAACACGTCCTTTGAAAAACGGGATGCTTTCTTACTATCTGGATTATTATCCAGGCTATCGTGACCAGGAAACAATGAAGACCATCCGCCACGAAGGATTGAACATTTATATTTATGCCAATCCCAAGAATGAGCGTGAACGTAACTTCAATGCCACTATGTCGGAAAAGGCAGAAGCCATCCGATGCAGACGCTTTGAATCTATCGTAAATGACAGGTATGATTTCTTTGACAGGCACAAACTCAAAGCGGATTTTCTGGAATACTACCGCAGGCAACTTCGTAAGCATGACCAAAAGTGGGAATTTGTATACCACCATTTCTACAACTTCGTTCATGGCAAATGTACTTTTGAAGAAATTGATATTGACCTTTGTAATAAGTTTCGTGAGTATCTGCTAAATGCCAAGCAACTCAGGCGTGACGGTCACATTTCAAAGAACTCTGCTTCCGGCTATTGGTCAACATTCAGGGGACTTTTGAAAATCCTTTATCGCAATCGGCTAATCAAAACCAATATCAATGACTTTTTGGATAAAATCGAAACAGAAGATACTCCAAAAGATTATCTAAGTGTGGAAGAATTATACAAATTGGCAGAAACACCTTGCAAAAAGCCAATTCTGAAAACAGCGGCATTGTTCTCATGTCTGACCAGTCTTAGAATCAGCGACATACTATCGTTGCAATGGCATGAAATCATTGACTTTGCAGCTGGAGGAAAATGTGTCCATACAATTACCCAAAAGACCAAAACAGAGGACATCATTCCAATCAGTGACGAAGCCCTGCAATTAATCGGCTATTCTCCGGAAAAAACCGGATTAGTATTTAAAGGATTGAAACGAAGTTGGACACAGCAACCCATGAAAGAGTGGATTCGCGAAGCCGGTATTACCAAGAATATCACTTTCCACTCCTACCGAAGAACATACGCAACACTTCAAGGAGCAGCCGGCACAGACATACGTACCATTCAAAGTAACATGGCACATAAAAGTATTACCACGACACAACGGTACATGAAAGTTGTGGACAGCAACAAGCGTGAAGCCAGCAACAGAATCTCTTTAATCCGCAAGTAAGAATTAAAGTCCAAATAATCCCGTCTTTATCGCTCAGAGTATGATATTTTGCATCAAATCATATTCTGAGCATATTTTTTCTTAAATTCTAAACGATTATCCATCGCAAACTGCAACTATTTGGAAATCTGCATATACATTTGTCTTATTGTAAAACTCAAATAGTATCAGTTTATGACGAATAGTATTAAAATCTCTCCTCAAAGAACCAGTTTCATACTTTCAGCAAGTGTCATTCTTTACTGGGCAACAGACTCCTATTTATATCTCAATTGCCATATCAACCTGATGGAATATTCCACTCCAGTTATTCTATATATTACGGCAATGATACTCGCCTGTGGAGTACTTAAGCATTTCTTCTTCCGATTCATTACAAAGAATGAATTGAGTTTGTCTTTTGGCAAGCAAGTAAAACCTCTTCCTGTTGAACTAACTGAACAAATTAAGGAGATTGAACCAGAGTGTCCAAACGCCAAGGACATAAATCCGGTAAATTTAGTTGCAGAAAGTGTTGTAAAACAAGATTATATGGATAATTATGAAGTACGTGTGGCTGAGATTGAACGTAAAAAAGCCGAAAGGCAGGCAGACATTAAGCGTGTCATTCATGAATATACCACATTTGTAATGACTGAATTTCTCTCAAAAGAAAATCTTGAAATTCTGCATGAAAATATAGAGTATTTCGCGCACGGACGACCTGATTTATATAAGCCAATCCGTTCAGTATTGGATAATCTACTCCGTTCTATCGACCTGATGCATTTCGTGTGGAATATCGGAGAGAGATTGAGTATTTCTCTTATAGACAGAGCTACATTCATACATACTATATTTCCACATGAACTAAAAGATGCTTCGATTAAATATCTGTCTAAAAATCTCCGGACATGCGGAGTTTGCAAAATAGCACTTGATATTCCTAAAACCGGAGATTATCACTTCAAATGTATGAAGAACGACTCTGAATCGGACTTAGATTCAACCAATTAGGGTTATTCAACGCAGACCGAAATATTATTGCTTTCTGAGGTTTGTCAGCGTTACATCATTGTGTTGGTTTGCAGCATGTTAAACAAAACAATGTTATATCATGCAAAGGAATAAACTAACATTCAATGACCTACCGGAAGTGGTAGGCGAACTCTGCGAGAGAATCTCAAGTATGGAAAATCTGCTGACAGAAAAACTTCATCAGCAGCATAACGAGGTAAAAAAGGATACCCATGTTCCAATGACCGTTGATGAAGTCTGCGAATATCTGGGTATCTCAAAATCATCCTTTTATTACAAAGCCAAACATGGAGGTATTCCAATCATTAAACAAGGCAAGCACCTGTTTGTCTATCGTGATGAATTGGACAAATGGTTAGAAAGCGGAAGAAAAGGAGACACACCTATAAGCATAGAGGAAGAACACGCCCGAATGCTTGCAGCTACACGTCGCAAAGCCAATCCTAAAAACTGGTGAGTATGGAAACGATAGCACCCAATCAAGATCTTACTCAGGTCGCCACAAAATGGCAAGATACCATGCTCAGTTTGGAAAAGGTGTACGAACAAGAGCCGGAAGTTCTGAAAATAGGCGGAGTGGCTATCGGAACATTGGGAAATTTCAGTGCATCCATTGGCAAGGCAAAAAGTAAAAAGACTTTTAATGTGTCGGCAATGGTGGCAGCTGCTTTGTCCGGAAAGGAAGTTCTTAACTACACAACAGATTTTCCCGATAGAAAGAACCGCATCCTTTATATTGACACCGAACAGAGTCAAAACCACTGCATGATTGTAATGCATCGTATCATGAAACTGGCGGAGTTGCCGACCAATGAGGATTGCGACCGTTTCTATTTTCTCTCTCTACGCAAGTTCAACCCCAAGGAGCGTTTGGCTATCATAGATGATGCAATCAGTCAGATTGAGGGTCTCGGTTTCGTGGTGATTGACGGAATCCGTGACTTGGTTTATGACATTAATTCTCCGAGCGAAGCCACGTGCGTAATATCAAAACTTATGCAATGGACTGACGAATACCAGATTCATCTTCACACCATTCTTCATCAGAACAAAAGTGATGAAAATGCACGAGGGCACATTGGCACGGAAATCAACAACAAAGCGGAAACGGTCATTCAAATCGATAAAGACAAAGACGACAGCAACATCAGCAAAGTGGAAAGTGTGCATACCCGTTCAAAGGACTTCCTGCCATTCGCCTTCTGCATCAATGCCCAATCACTTCCCGAACTTCTGTCAGACTATGTGCCGACAAAGAAGAGCGCAGGTCGTCCCAAGCAGGAATCGTTCTCCCCTTATAGGGATATCCACGAAGCCATCCATCGCAAGGCTCTCGAATTGGCTTTTGACGGAAAAGAGACGATTTCGGGATATAAGGCTTTGGAAGAAGAACTGACCACTGCCTACGAACTGGCAGGAACGAAATTTAATCACAACAAGATTGTGGAGATAATTAAGTTTCTCACGAACAAACGGATGGTGGTTCAGGAAAGCCGTGGCATTTATCGGTTCATGCCGGATTACCACTATTGACTCTCCACTTGACTTTATTCTAAAAGCGTATATTGTGATGTATGTTAAAGTTTAAGCGCAACGACTGGTTTCATGATAATTCTCGAAACTGGTCGTTGCCATTTTATTTACCAACGCCCTTGTGGATAATTCCTTTGGAATAGGTTATGGCAATCAGTATGGAAAGAGTGTTCCTCTTCTGCCATTTATAGATTTTGCCGCCTGTACAATTAAGGTTATGACAAAACAGCAATCTTTGTATTGGTATATAAAATGACACTTTACTTTGTCAATAATTTCTCTTTTCGCTGTTTTTCAATATGAGCCTCTGTTATATTTCGGCAAACCTGCTGGAACAATTCATATTCGAGTACCGGCAAAACGATATGCCAAATGCCAAACTAATTTCGGCCTTTTGCTCACTTTCTCTGTTGGCTAAATGTTCTGATACAATTTAGAAGTTCTGAATTGGCACTACTGTAACACCAAATGTGACATTAATGCCATTTAAGTTGCCATATAAATACACATTTATACGAAAATTGTTCTCTCTAAATCGTCTTTGACAGTCAATCAAAGCCATAAATATCAAACATTTTACTTCAAAGCACATCTTTTTTAAGCCACGGGCTTGCCCGTTGTACAGACATTATCTTGTATGGGGAGCCTAATACCCCAAGCGACCAATCGGCCGTTTGAGAATGCCAATTTTCCAGCAAGCTGATTGGATGAAAAATAGCGTTATTTAAGCACTTTTTCTTTTCGCCAGCCTCTTCCTCGTCTTTCTCGAAAAAAGCGAAATTTGCACACTTAATTGCGCCCTGGGCTTGCCCATTATACGACCTCTATTGAGTTAGGGTAACTCAATACCCCAAGCGATAAATCGCTCGTGAAAAGTTGCCAATCCCAGGCAAGCAGGATATGGCTTTATTGCGATTATAGAATACCTTAACTCTCCACGCAATCATGTTTTGGATGGGCTTGTAATACCTTTGTAGCCTCTGTTTGACAATTACCATAGGCAAGCGTATTTCAGTAGTACTTTTACGAACACTTTCATGAACCCTACTGGTTCTTTTATGAACTCTTATGTGAACTCTTTTCTTGCTTTTAAGTGGTATCCTGGAGTAACGTCGGCCACCATAAATGCAGATACTAGATGATGAACACAGAACTATTGTCTGAACGCTTGCCAATTTAACGACATGAATCTGCCATATCCCAAAGGCGATTTTGCCAACTTCCGAATGGCATCCTAAAATAGGAAATAGCCTATCCTCTTTGTAGTGCGTAAAAATACGCAGTCCACTGCGTAAAATGTAAGACTGGACAGTACTCCAATGAGTTTAAACAAATTGCCCATTGTTTGTTTGCGTGTTTGGGAATTCAGTTTATAAATTTATTGACTCGCTTTCACGAACTCTTTTAGGAATCGTTTTCCATAATTCAAGTCCAACGAATCATATGAGATTCTGAAGTATCTGAACTAAATTCAACAAGACATTTCACCAAAGGTGTTAACTATTAATACTTATTCCGTACAATACGCTCTTCCTAGAAAATCAGGAAATAAATCCGTTTCATAGTACTTGTGAGCCAACACACGCAAAAACCAATATCCAACCTTATCTGTTCTATATGCAATAGATTTGTATTTCTTTTCAAAACGGCTCTGAAAATCTTTCAATGTTTCAGGTAACTTTATACCAGTCTGTACGGCCAATTCATTATTTAATCTTTTTTCAAAGAGTAACTGTTCTATATCAAATTCATCGGTGATTGGAAATGCAATTTGTAAGTTCACCTCAGACTCATCTACTTTCTGCTTAAGAGCTGAGTAAAACTCAGGCATATTCAAGTATGCCAACAATTCAAATGCCACTATTAAGAGCAAAGAGGAATCACAGTGATAGTCTTCATCTTTCTTGTAGATACTCTTTGCTAATGCTATTCTATTTCCGTGCATTTCCGGCCACATCTTTTGTTTGTCATACCGTTTCATCAGATTGATAACTGTACAAAGCAGATACTTACCTAAACTATTTATGTCATCCTGATTCTCAGCATGCATATACATATATTTGAATACCATCTGAATGACAATAGAATTAGTATCAAGCAAAGGCATTGTACATGCATTATTGTTTTCGATGACATTTTTTAAGATATTCAACCTATTACGAAGTTCATCTTCAGAAATCTCTGCATAAGATTTTGTTAAAAAATAGAAATATACTAAATCACCAAGAAAATCATAGCATCTTAGCGGATAGAACATATACTCGGTATCTGAGGATTCAAAACTATATAGTCCTTTTGGAAATAAGACTACTTGCAATATTTTATTGATATATTCTTCGTATATCTGAATTTGCAACAATACAAGGCTATTAAAGTGTTTGATTATTGAGCTTTTATTCTCTTTTTTTGATTTAAGAATCCATGCCCAAGTTTTTAGAACTATAGTGTCAATACAATACTTGGCCGGTAGTAAATTCTGACATTCAACAGAGTAATAATGAACCATATGGGCAATTAGGCGCAATGAGGCGAACGTATTAAGGATTAATCTCCTGTTCTCTTTCTTTGCCGATGTAATTTTCTTTAATTGAAGTTGAACAAGTGTTGATATGTCTTCATAATTATTACCTTCTCCATCTAATAGGACAAGTATTTTCTTAAATAAACGATAACTCTCGTCATCAGTTAATAATGTTTCATCAAACAAAAAATCTGAGAAATAAGTAGTCAATAACTCAATGTCCCACTCTTCAAAGTTTCCGTCAGGAAATTCTTTCTTAATGAAGCCAGAATATGTAGGTTTTGCATTTGCGTCAATCAAGCCATTGTGAACAAAAACATAATACCTTGGAAATCCTGATAGGCCTGGAATAGAAGGGTCTTCATACTCCGTGTATTTAGAAGCCCTTAAAGATTCTATTAATCCATCCGGTTCATTAAGAGTTCTGTCTGTTATATCTTTTGCACCGAACCCCTTGAGTTCAAATAAGAAAAGTGTTTTTTGCCCATTTTGTCCTTTGATAGCTACTACATCACGTCCATATTGTGACTGCCCTTTTGATTGACACGGTGTAGAAAGGACTCTGTATCCCATTCTTTCCAAAAGTATAGGAAAGATATAGTCTAATTCTTGATCCTCTTTCAAAGACTCAATATATTGTTTAATTATTTCCCGTCTTTTCATTCCAATCAACTAATAAATCATTAATCCACTTATCTTGTTCCATTGGCGTCATAGACTGAGCCAATTGCCTTGATGGCATTGAAAATTGTATGCATCCCAAGTGTTGTACTTTTCCATTTTCGTCTCTCCAACCTCCTCCTCTTGCTAAAGTAACGTGCTTCATCATACTACTTAAAAGACTCTTATGATTTTCATCAGCTTTCTTCATCTGTTGTTGCCAATGTTGTTTTTGAGTTTTCAAAGCTTCTTGATACTCTATCATATAACCGTATTTGGGTGACATTTCTTTAAGAGATCTTCTTTTATCTATTGCATCAGACCTTTTCTCAAAATACCAATGGATTTTCGTAACAGACTCATTATCAATATTTAATTTCTCAAAAGCTTTGATTACATGACCCATATATTCATCCAAATATGGAACTAACTGACTCATCAAAACATTACGTACGCTCGGTAATTCACTTTCAATCAGAGGCAATAACTTTGGAAGTCTAGTCTCAGGATTGCCATAATCCTGAAGCAATTCTATAATCAATAAACATTGCAATTTCTCATCCAAGTCTTTTTGAGGGTCAAAATTTGAAGATTCCAAATGATAATCATCCCACAATCTTCGCCCGACAACACGATACAATCCATTGGGATGAAAAATAAACGATAATACAAAGTTTATGAAGTTATCCTCATTCTCATGTAAAGACCTTAGACTTCCTTCCATCTTTAGGATATCCATTGGGGTCAAAGAATTTGCGATTGCTACGAAAATATTTGTCAGAAACACTGCATCTTTAAAATGAAAATGTATTGAGTCATCAATACTTTTGAGCGCAGTCTCTTTATTCTCACTTTTTAACCCTTTGACCAACAATATGATACTCTGTTCTATAAATGGACTAACTCCTTGTTGCACAAACAACCAGTTACATAGAGGATTTATGTACGGTGACGGATCTCCTTGCAACATTTCCAGAATCTTTTGTTCACATATTTCTTTTCTTTGGCCAACCAAACGTCCTATCGTAAAAAGGGAAAAAGCCATTGCTGCACTTGATTTAAAGCAAGTGTTAGATACAACTATATCAAAAGCTTTATTAACATACTCCTCTGCAATTTGATTTGTTTTTACAAATGCAGTTGCAAACTCCTTCATATTATCTTCAGGAGGATATTCTGCGTAATACCTATCAAAATCATTTTCCATCAGACCAGCAAGGCAGCTCGTTTTGTACTGAGGCAATATTGAGATTAATACAATGGCATTGTCATAATAAGCACTAGCGTATTTTTGAACAGCCCAAAGAATTAGATTTTCAGTATTATCATGTTTACTCTCAAATGACAGAATAACGTTTTTCATAAATTCTGGACTCCAACTTGAGACTCCGGAAACAAGATGAAATGCCCACGCCCATCTCCCAATATTATTAGTTTCCTCGAAAATAATATTACCACTTTTTAGATGTGCTATATATGCGAGAGCGACAGCAAAATAACACCCACTCATACTATAGTCCGATGGATTGATAATATGTTCATTGTTTTCCCAATAGGATACGGAATCACTGAATTCAAATTCACCTGCTGACGCTTTCTCATTTAAAAAGTCTACAACTTTAACAAGTTCATCAGGCAATCCTGAAGTTATATTTCGTCCATCAAACATAATAATCTATTTAATATTCACGTTTCATAACTTTTCACCACTCTTCCTTCTCTCATATTTAGAAGATTCATCGTATTGGTAAGGTATTTGACATTTTATGCATCTGAGTTGAGAGCTAAACAGGAATTATAGATGGCATCATAATCATTCCATATCCAATGGAGGAAAACTATCATCTTCAAATCTATCAAAGTCAGATTGGAAAAGACGGTCTTGAATGATCCTGTACTTTTCAAACTCTGATTCAGCAAACTCTTTGGCATATTCGGCAGAAACCTGTCCGTTATCTTGTAATATCGGGCTCTCAAATAAATTAATGAATTTATCTATTCGCTTTGCCCAATCTTCCATTGTCATAGGTATATGACGCATAGCCATGCTTTCTGCCATATCAAGGGATGCATTGACTATCCTGCCCATTTCTTCTAATTCTTTTTCTCGCAAATAGTTCTTTGCTACAGACACATCGGTTTTGACAATTTTTCCATTCGGAGCATTTTCCCAAGTGGTCAATCCCATGTGCTCCCTATTTGCATCGGCTCGTTCAACCATCAATTCCGCAGCTGTATGCCCATGCACAGCATAGTGCATTTTGTTCTGTACCTTCTTGAAGAAAAGACGGGTTGTCGGAGCATCCTTGTTATAGTCTATTGCCGTAGCATAAATATCGGTCAGTTTCTGATAAAAACGACGCTCACTCAGCCTTATCTCCCTTATTTCGGCCAACAAATGCTCAAAGTAATCCACACCTAAGAAGGCCCCGTTCTCCATTCGCTTATGATCAAGCACATATCCACGAATGGCAAACTGCCGGAGTACAAACGTACACCACTGCCGGAATTGAGTGGCACGAACAGAATTGACTCTATACCCGACACTGATAATGGCATCGAGATTATAGAATGTCGTATCGTAATTCTTGCCATCCGAAGCAGTTGTTTCCATTTTGGAAATAACTGAATGTTCGTCCAACTCACCACTCTCAAAAATATTTTTAAGATGCTTGCTGATTGCAGGTACTCCTACATCAAAAAGCTGTGCCATCGCCTTTTGGGTTGCCCAAATGGTTTCGTTCTTATATATCACTTGAATCCCATCCTCCTTGCCTTCAAGCATGAAGATGAGAAACTCTGCTGTACTATTTCGTATTTCTATATTTTTTACCATAACAAAATCATTTAATATATTGTGGTAATGGTTCACAAAACATTTTATTTACGACTCTATCACGCATTAGCTTCATGTCCGTAAAATTACGACATATATTTTGTGCTATTTCCAGATAGTTATCTGAACCATCATCTTTTTGATAATAATATGGCTTTATTGAAACACAGTTTTTATGCTCAAACAAGGTGTTTAGCAACGTTCGGTCTGAGTTGCCACAAGAATGCCCCATGATATAAACTTGATATGGAGCAGATTCAATGAACTGAAGTAAATTACGATATTTTCCCGACTCTAAATACTTTATAGATTTGATGTTTCTTAAACACTCATTATCTGATTGTTTAAGGAAATCTTTATAATCCTCATCAAGCTCATCACCATAGCCAAATATTATGCTATCGGGATTATTCAAGTCTCCATGAATATGATTTGTAGAAGCAACTTTCAAACACCCATATTTGTCTGCTACTTCAGTATAATTAAAATTAAGTAGCATAATATTCTCAGGAATTATTAAGTTCTTTAGGTAGATTTCTTCTATCTTTGACGATTCTGAAAATTGCTTTCTGAGCTGTTTAATATCCTCTGCCATAAAGTACCTATCGCTACCTTCAAAACCATATCTACAAAGTAACTGTTGGTACACATTGTCTTGTTGGATTAGATAATCTACGTAATCATAGTAAACCTGTAATTGCGAAATACTAATATCATCTTTACGAATATTTCCATAAATTTGACGTTGTATCTCTGTATTGCACTTTATATTATTAGTTGTGATAGAAGAAAGATATTGAGCTAAAAGCTCTTGAATACAATGTAGTTGTTTGTTGATTTCTGAAATTGTATAACCACAGTTATCTGGATTCACAATCAAATTTCGCAATAAATCATAATATTCCTTTTCTATGTCAACCCACCCTTTAGTTTCAATACAAATACATATATTCTTAAAAAACGGAGACAACGAAAACTCAAAAGATTCAGAATCATTGGCAATACTATCAATAATCTCTTTACCGGACGGTTTGTTAAAAAACTTAGGAAGACAAAATGCAAAGACATTCCAACAGCGATTGTAATTGTCTGAAGTAATTTTGATAGAACAAAGGTAATCCTCTGATATAGACGTAAGATTTCCTGTAAAAGAATCAACTCGTTTCTCCCAATACCAGTTTATGAAATCTTCATATCTAGTAGGAAGCCCATGTGCCAAGTCAAAGCCGTTTCCAATAAGTACTATTCTATTCATCACTGTTACTTCTTTTATTGAGGATTTTTATATGCCTAAAATAAAAATCCTAGTTAATCGTTCTGTATTTATTGAGGTTCATACTACGGTTCTGCTACCATTGATGAATAAGAATCATTGTCAATAGCATAAGGGCGAGGCCGGCTGTGCCGTTTGAAACTTTCAGCCTGTTCCAAAATCTCCTTGAATACCTCATCACGAATTTTAGGTGGATATCCTGCACGAGCCAACAGGACAATTACATTCATCTTCAATGTCGCCCGAAGGTCAGGACGGTTTAACCAATCTGACACATCCGACTGTTCCTCTACCATCGTTTTAATTTGCTTAGCCAACTCTGTCAATGTCTCATCTGGAAAGTTTTCAATGAACTCATATTTTGTCGCCACTGATTTCAGAATATCAAAGAAAGCCTTTTCTTCAAATGACAATCCTATAGAATTGCCGGCAGTGCGTTCGCTTGCTACATCCTCCATAAGCCTTACCATCTCGCCAACGACATCATCAATCACATCGTTGGCAAGTGCTGCATCGTCTGAACGGTCATTGTATTTTTTGACAATATCCTCCAAGCGTTTCGTGAAGTCTATGCCTTTTTGCCTGTTGATTTTCCGTAACGATTCTATAACCTGTTTCAAAAGTTGCTCCATCAACTTGACTTTGGTGTTCTTGTAGGGAATTTGGTCAAGACGTTGCATGTATTCCGATGAAAGAAGGTCTATTTCTTCATCGGCAGCAACACCGATTTTAGTCACCTCTTCCACTGCTTCAGACATCAAGGCATCTTTCAGCATTTCGCTCACACGCTTATTCATCTTTACAGCATCCGGTGCATTCCCTCTCGTCAGTTTAGAGATTATGGAACGGATGGCCAACATAAAATGAATATCGTTGTCTTCCGCCTCTGTCAGAT
The DNA here is from genome assembly GCA_041907545.1 of Bacteroides sp. Lineage (GTDB taxonomy): Bacteria > Bacteroidota > Bacteroidia > Bacteroidales > Bacteroidaceae > Bacteroides. Next base: position 64,192 of record JAYRGX010000015.1, on the reverse strand, counting down.
GTTCTGAGTTGCAGCATATATCATACGCACCTTTCATCTTTTTACAGTGTCGCATAAAACGAGTTTCAAGTTTTTTGGTATGTTGAATGTATTCTGCTCCCGTTTGAAGAATGCCTAACTGTTCAAGAGGCGTTCCAATGAAATAGCCAGACCAGTCAAAAGCATGAAACATCCGCTTAATCACATCCAATTCGTCCTTAACCACTTTTACCGCTTCTTCAACAGTTTCGAGGTCCGGACCATCGACTTCTCCATTTCCGCCATATTGATGAAGCGCCTCATTCATCTGCCGCTTTATGCCGAGATAATCAACCACAAGCCCTTTCTCTTTTCCGGGATAAACACGATTAACACGAGATATGGTCTGAATCAACGTGTGCATTTGTAAAGGTTTGAAGCAGTACATCGTATCAAGGCTCGGTACGTCAAAGCCAGTTATCCACATATCCACAACAATCGCAATCTTAAAATTGCTTTTCTCTTCTTTGAACTGTTTGTCCAACGTTTTCCGGTATTCATCATTGCCGAGCAGATTATAAAGTTCGTCAGAATCATTATCCTTGTCGCGAGTGATGACCATAGCAATACGCGGCATCGGCTTGATTTCTTTGCGTTCCTTCTCCGAAAGAGTTTCCCCTTCAATACATTCTTTGATTTCCGCCCATTCCGGTCGTAAATGGATAATCGCCTGATAGAGGTTCCAAGCAATGGAACGACTGCTACACACAATCATAGCTTTACCCAACACCGTTGAACCTTCCTCAATCCGTTTTTCGTAGTGTTCCACCATATCCCGGGCTATTTTGGCTAGTAAATCAGGGTCATTCAGGATAACATCAATTCGCGTCATCATTTTCTTGCTCTCCTCTATCTGATAGTCACTTGATCCTTCTTGCTTACATTGGTCATAGAAAAGCTCTATTTCCTTCACCTTAGCCGAGTCAATCATGATTTTAGCAGCACGACCTTCATAGACTATCTTACGAGTGATCTCATCCGCAACCGCTTCGGTCATGGTGTAACGGTCTACAATCGGGCCAAACACATCCAGCGTATTATCAAGCGGTGTTCCCGTAAATCCTACGTATGTAGCATTCGGAAGAGAATCGCGCAGATATTTGGCAAAACCATAATGATGCTTTACACCCTTTTCCGTGATAGTTGTTTTCTGCCCTAAACCGGCTTGTGAACGATGAGCCTCATCGGATATACAGATAATGTTTGCACGATTGCTCAATAAGCCTGTGCTTTCCTCGAATTTCTGAATCGTTGTCAGATAAACGCCTCCGGCAGTACGCTTTTCAAGGTGTTCTTTAAGTTTCTCCCGACTTTCTACTTGAACGATTGTCTTGTCTCCAATGAATTTGGTAGCATTTAAAAACGACTTAGACAACTGATCATCAAGGTCTGTACGGTCTGTTATCAGAACAATGGTAGGACTGCTCAATTTTTTGGAACGCATCAGTTGTCGGGCAAGAAATAACATGGTGTACGACTTACCGCACCCTGTAGCTCCGAAGTATGTGCCCCCTTTTCCATCACCATCAGGATTCAATCGTGAATGTTTCAGAATGTTATTGAACAGTTGAGTGGTAGCAAAATACTGCGGATAGCGGCACACGATTTTATCCTCGTCCTTGGGAGTATCTGGCAAATAGATAAAGTTATGCAATACATCAAGCAGGCGTTCCTTTCTGAACAATCCGCGCATCATCGTGAACATAGTATCAAAAGCACCATCAAGAATAGAATCCGTAGCTTCCACCTTATGCCATCCGTAAAAGAACTCATATGGTGCAAAAAGTGAACCGATTTTATTGTTCACGCCATCGCTGATTACTACAAACGCATTATAGCGGAACAATTTAGGTATGTCACGCCTATAACGCACCGTCAGTTGCTTGAAAGCGTTTTCTATTGTGGTATTTTGCTTGATGGCATTTTTAAATTCAAGTACCACCAAAGGCAGACCATTAACAAATACAATACCGTCAGGAATGCGATGGTGCTCACCGTCAATGACAAGCTGATTGACGAACTTAAATATATTATTCTTTCCCAACTCATTATTATCCACCTCTGTATAATCAATGGGATAGATATGAAGATTTGGTAACTTAGGATTGGTTCGTTTCAACGAAAAACCTTCTTGCAGAAGTCGCAACGCTTCTACATTCTCTGCATACACACTACCCCCATCTGAAGTTTCCAATCTGGCGATTGCCCGATTGATTTCATCCTCGGTGATATGGTCTACTTCATATTTTTTCCGCAGATAAAAGCGCAAATCATCGTAGAGAATAACATCTCGTGTATCACGACTGATATTCTCCCCATATATATAATCATATCCCTCTTTTTTAAAGAGTTCGACAAATGCCTGTTCTAATTGTGATTCGTTGAATGCTGGCATAACACATTATTTAATACAAGCATCTATGAATAATTTACCGAATGGGGTTACCTTATAGTAACTTTTTGAAACTTCAATATCTTTGAATGATAGAGGTACTAATTTCGCCTTTAAGGAGTCCAATCCATTTTTTAAACAAATATTGTCATATTCAGTATTGTCTATTTTGTACAATCCGTCTTCGTCAGATAAAACTCCAAGGCTAATCAAATTAGAAAGATAGGCCGTAATATTCTGAGGAAAAGTTAATGAGATATAATAAGGCAACATCGTAGCGTGATCTAAGATTGTAATAAAACCTCCATTTTCGTTTTTTGTTATCGCCCTAAAAGAACAATAAGGAACTTCTATAGCTGTTCGCAAGTATTGAATGATTCGTGCCTCATCTTCTGATAAACGACCAATAATATCAACAAATGCAGGATGAGCACGATTAACGGTGTCAATATTAGAAGCATTTGCCAATAATGTAGTAAACAAATCCGCTATTTCATCATTCGTTGTATAAGTTAACTTTTCTACAATAGGGGTACCTATTTGAGTGTCCACCTCACACCGTTTTTCTTCTGGTATTTGTTCAAGTTTATCTTTATACTCGTTAAGCCGTTTGGCAAAATTCAATTTTCGCTTCTCTGTCCACAATTTTAGAGAAAGCAGAGAATTGGGACATAATTCAAACACTGTTGCTAATGCTTGACCTAAAGCTTTAACACTTGGCTGTGCCAAGTCTTGATAAAACTGACCGAGCACATTCGCTCCTGCTTTCACTAGTTCAATTCCTTGATTAACTTTTTCCGCCATAGTATTATTCTTTATCACGTTTTTCGATTGAATCTTTTACAGATTGAGGGAGTGCATCAAAAATACCATCTATCTCCTTTGGTTCTGTAATAAGACGTTCAGTAATAATATTCAGCAATTTCATAAGAGTTTCAGCCGTAGCCCTATCATCAACATCAAATGCTATTTGTCCTGGATGAACAGCTTTGTTACCAATAACCCGAACTGCATCTAATGCCTTCTGAACAATTGTAGGTAACCCCTTCTGCACAAGACTTCCTATCATTTTGTCTATTGCTCCAGTTTCACCAAGTTCATTACAAAGTCGTTCCACTGCAAGACGAAGAAGAGCACATGCTGCCCGTGGCGACTTATTGTAAATCAAAGCTGCCTCATCGTACAATAATTTCACTGAATTAGGCATATCCGCATTTGGTTCTGTTGCAGCTATTTCAGGATATACATATTGATTATCAATCCAAATTATAGCCTTGTCGCAGTTTTGGCATATTGCTACATTTATCAAACTGCAATCACCAAAAGGAGTACACCACCAGCTTTTATCCTGTTTCCATGAAGCACTAAAATATATCATTTGAGAAACTGTATTGCAATGCGGACAAGTGAATTTTTTCTCTTGATTCTTTGGGGTTATATAATTTGCCATATATATTAAATAATTACTATGTTTGATAATAGGTTTTTGAGTAATATACCACAGCAATAATTTTCTTTAGAAAAAGCAATTTTTGCGCTGAGTAATTTAGAAAAAACATCATATATATGTGTGTTTTCGCAGATAAGAATTGGTTGTGCGCATATAAGTTCTTGACTTAAATTCTCTTGTGCTCCACCGTTTGCAAGACGTTTGATATTCTCTTGCTGGTAAAGACAATGAAAATAAAGATATGCGGCTTCCTCAAAGGTTGCTGTTAGCATATTACAACATGCTTGGTTCGTTGTGGTGTCACAGTTTAAATACGTCACTTGTGAAGCGGTTGCACCATACATAGCCATAACGACAGTCCCACTCGGAATAATTTTAGCAGAACTCCCCTTTAAACCTTCTCTGCTAATGTATTCTTCCGTGTCAAAGATAATGTTATTTGCCACTTCTCCAGATTTTAGCCATCGATAATGGTGTTTATCCCAATATTTAGGATTAGAACGATTAGGAGTACCACCCGATTTTGTTTCTTTACAAAATTCACCAATCGTTCCCATTCGCCACCCCTCAGGCAAATTCTCCACATCAATATCGTCAACAAACATCTTGCGGTAGATGGCCTGAGCTGTTTCTTCAATAGTAGCAATCAATCTGCGGTTGTTTTCAATCCGTCGCTCTATTGCTTGATATTCGGCTACAATCTTTCGCTGTTCATCAATTGAAGAAACTGGCAACAAGACTTCGCACATCTCACTCCATTCAAAGACTTCACGCGCAGAACCATGCGATTTGAAACGGGCATATCTATCGAACTCTGGCCTACGAAACCACATCATCAGATATTCCGGCAATAATTCTGTTTCGTCAATGACTTCGAAAACAACATAAGCCTGTGAAATAATACAAGGAGATTCCCCCTCATACAAAGCAATTGTTATTTTATCTCCATTGCGAGAAGTTACAGGAACATAGCCAAACTGTCGAGGTTGGACTATTTTATATGTACTCATATCAGTCCCCGTTGTATTTGCAATGGATGTGATAAACTGCTTAGCAATGCTTAAACCAAGCAGTTTATTTACAACCAAGTCTCGATTGCGCACATCAACTTGCCGGATATAATTACCCAATCTTTTATAATTCGATTTCATAACCCAATGATTTAAAAACATTAAGTACTGATTCTCGACTTTTGGCTTCTTGACGAAGGATGTCGGCAAGTTCCGATTGAAGTTCCTTCATGCGTGTGTCATAATCCACCGACTCATCCCGATTGACAAATTCGATGTATTTGGAGGGGACCAACGAGAAACCTTTGTCTGCAATTCCTCCATCTTCACCAACACTTACCGATTTACAGAACTCCGGTATATCGGTATAGGTTTCTGTATGACCCTCTCGCTGCCAGTTGTGGTAGGTATCGGCCACTTTACGAATATCCTCATCGGTGAAACGCACATATTTCTTTTCAAAGGGTTCGCCCATCTGGCGCATATCGATGAAAAGTATCTCCTTTTCACGGTCACGATAATGTATGTCTTCTCCGTTACGATTGACCAAACGACCTTTCTTATTCGCATTGATAATCCAAAGCGTAACGGAAATATCAGTAGAGTAAAAGAGGTTACGAGGCAGTATTACAATTGCTTCCACCAATCCGCGTTCAATCATCTTGCGACGGATTTCTCCTTCTGTACCATCGGCACTCAGCGCACCGTTGGCCAAAATGAATCCAAGCATAGTTGGCATTAGAGGTAGGCGGCACGTCATAACCATCCCAACGAGGATCGTCCGTCTGTTGATTGTCCGCTCTCCAGTCTTTTTGGTTGAACGGAGGATTAGCCATAATGAAATCGGCTTTCAAATCTTTGTGACGGTCATCGGTAAAGGTGTTGGCGGCATAATCGCCCAAGTCGGCTGCGATACCACGAATAGCAAGGTTCATCTTGGCCAGTTTAAAAGTGGTCTTGGTATATTCCTGTCCATACACCGACACCTTGCGACGATTGCCATGATGACTCTCCACAAACTTCATCGACTGCACAAACATACCGCCCGAACCGCAACAAGGGTCGTAGATTTTACCTTCGTAGGGTTCAATCATTTCGGCTATCAAATTGACTATCGTTTTGGGCGTATAAAATTCCCCCTTACCTTTTCCTTCTTTAATGGCAAACTTGGATAGGAAATATTCATAAACACGTCCAATAATATCATTGCCGTCTGCGGATTCCAGAATCGTATCAAATCCATCAATCTTATCAAGCAATGAACCGAGTTTTTCCGCTTCTATACCCAACGAACTATAGTAGTTGTTGGGTAATGCGCCACGCAAAGGCTTGTTTTCCTTCTCTATGTCAGAAAGAGCTTTATCTACAATAGATGCGATGTTGGGTTGCTTTGAATTTTCTTTAAGATACGGCCAACGGGCTGTTTCCGGCAAATAAAAAACATTCTTGGCCGCATAAAACTCCACATTATCCACAAAGTCTTCCAAACCGTCATTGACAATTTCCTGACGGCGTTTCTCAAAATGAAATCCGGCGTACTTCAAGAATATCAATGACAGGACAACATGTTTGTATTCGCTGGGTTCAATAGATCCACGCAGTGCATCGCATGCTTTCCAAAGTACTTCCTCCATTGGAAGATTGTCTTTCTTATTTATCGATTTCTTTGCCATAATTCGTATTATTTTGTTTCCCTAGAGGTTGATGAAAGGATTTCCCAATGCCCCCCAAAACTTGGTCCAACTCGTTTGATAACATTCGCTGCTTTCATGCGTTCCAGTGTTATCCTCATTGCTTTTTCCGAGACTTCACATTGTTTTGCTAATGCAGAGATACTGATTTGTGGGTTTTCTGCAATAAGAGAAAGTATCTTGTTATGCCCCTGTTGTGCCCCTGTCATGCCCTTGTTATGCCCTAATTGGTCGGCTTCTGGTCGCTTCTGGTCGGCATGGTTAGTTCCTTGCCCTTCCTCCAAAACCTTCGCACAAACAGTTGCTTTCATGATAAAGGCAACCAAGTTGTATTGTGGCTCACGGACACCCAAAACCGAAAGTTCACGACACATACGGTCAACACCCTCACCGAACTCTTTTACATAATCGTAAGCTTTGAGGTATTCCGCAATTTTCGGATTGCGAGAGAAATGGGTATGACGAATGTTGTCAGTGCGAACAATGCCCGGCAACTTGCCTGGTGTTTCGAACACAAGACGGTCGTCGAACATCTTTATCTGAATTTCCGTGCCCTTAATACTGTAATCGCGATGGCAAACGGAGTTCACCACCATCTCTTGTATTACAAACTTGGGGTATTCGCGGTCGGTTTTGAAGATACCGTCCTCTCCAAGATAGGAATGCTCCTTGACCTGCGTTTCAAGATATTCAACAGTTTTCTGGATCTGTTCAAGAATACGACCATCGAAAGTAACATCTTTGATGACATTCATTTCACGTCCCACCTTTTCCTCTGTACCGAAATACTTGATAAAACGCACTCTTGCACGAGGAAAGAATGTCTGAGGATGCTTGCCAAAAAGCAATATACAAGCTGCACTGACTTGCGGCACATCGCCTTTATAGGTCACAAAACCTTTGTTCTCTTGCAGATACTCCATTGCAGACTTGCCATAACCAATCCGCTGCATGTAGGCTTTGACTGCATCCATATCTATGTCATCAAGTGTGGCATCGTATGCTGTGGAATCCTCGTAATAGCGTTCTCCTTTGTCGTACATGAGTTGCAAACGCTCATCAAAAGTCAGTTTGCGTGATTTGTCTCCTACACGCCAAAACACTTCATCAGCTTGATTCGCATGAAGTCGCGGACTTGCAGGAATGTGCATCAACAATACACGGTTATCACGTCCCTCAGCATCCGTACAAGGCACATAATCCGTAGTGACAGAAACTGATGGAACACAAAAATCCAAAGGTGTCCGCAATATATCATTGAGATGTTCCTTGTCTTGGTCAACACCCTCTACTCTGCGAGTCTTGTCGGATATACCCACAGCAATCATTCCACCATCTGCATTCGCCATAGCTACTATGATAGTGGCAAGGTGCTTAGGCTCAATGAGGATACTTTTACAGTCAAAAGTCTGACCTTCCTGCATATGCCGTATTTCTTCAATTGTATATTTCATATCCTCTATTCTTCTTTTGTATGGCAAATGAGTCTGTGAATATCTACATCCAGAACTTCTGCTATCCGTGCCAATGTGTATAAATCAGGCTGTGCATGGTTGTTGCACCATTTGGAAACCGTAGCCGGATCTTTCTGCAATGTCTTAGCGAGCCACTTACTCATGATACCCTTTTCTGCCAATACTGCCTTTATACAGTTCAAATTCGCCATATTGTATTCAATTATAAATTGCGTTAAATGCAAAATTACATATTTTATTTGGTTCGCGAGCATGATCGAAGAAATAAAATCCTATATCATAGTATTATGGCAAAAGAATTTAATGAAAAGTGATGTGAGAATGGGATTTATTTGCTAATTTTGCATTGCTTTTGAGACAATATAAACATTAACAATGCAAAGAAACAGAATGAACATATTATCTATAACAACCGCAATTCAGAGCAATAAACGCACTGAATCTGTGTCGAGTGTTCATGTTTCACGTATTGAACCTCATTTAGTAAATACTTTCCAACGAACATAGCGAGTACATTATTGTACTTTGAGAGAATAGAAACTGAATAGTTGGAGAGTCCTTACCAAACTTTCCAACTATTTTGTTTGTATGCCCATTTGTGACAGTCGCCTTTATGATGCTCTTCTGCCATTTCCGTCTGATGGGCTGTTGGTAACCAGATTATTAACGTGCAGTGATGCACATAAATTGAGAAGAAATGAACTATAAATTTGATGGCAGCAAGGTGTTCTTTACATCTGATACCCATTTTTATCATGGGAATATCATTCGTTTCTGCAACAGGCCGTTTAAGGATGTGGAAATGATGAATGAAACAATCATATCCAATTGGAATAATACTGTCGGACAGTATGATATTGTTTTTCACTTAGGTGATTTCTGTCTTGGCGGTTCGGCTGAGTGGACTAAAATGCTGGATAGATTGAACGGAAAGATATATCTGATTATGGGCAATCATGATTTGAAGAATATACGTCAAGGCTACATTGACAGATTTGAACATGTGGCAATGCAGATGCACATAGAGGTCGGTAAACAAAGGATATATTTGAACCATTATCCTTTCCTATGCTTTGATGGCGGTTACAAAGATGTGTGGCAACTGTTCGGACACGTACATACAAGGAAGAACAACACTGGAATTGACGCTGCCCGGCTTCAGTATCTCTATCCGACGCAATACGATGTAGGGGTTGATAACAATAACTTTACACCCATATCATTTGAACAGGTAAAAAGGATGATTGAAAAACAAGTAGAGCAATTTCATAAGAAATAAAAAAGGAGGGTTATGTATGAGTGAATATACAACGGTCTATTTAAGACACAAAGACATGCCTTTGTTGAAAAAGAAAGAGCATCCGTCTCATGAAGAATGCCAAAGTCAATCTAAAGAAGATTTGATGAAAGTCGATGAATATAACAAACAGGTTGCAAAGTCTTTGGGGTGTAAATTGTTTTATCTTACTACTACCCCAAGTCGTGAATTGACTGTGCTTCCATGTAGCCCATCTCCAAGTGTGCTGACAAACGTCCTTCTTGAGGAGGTTTTATGCTTTTATAAAGAAGAAATCGAAAATTGCAAAAAGGCTATTGCTAAGAATAAAGAAGATATTGCCAAGTTGGAAGTACGAATAGCCAAAACGACCGTCGATTTGTACGATAAAATCAACAAGGAGATAGACAACAGCTATGAGAACATAGACTTTGAGGAAGAAGAACTTGAACACTACCAATTCCTATATAATAAATTTTCTTTCTTGGAGGGTATTATTGGCAATGAATCAAATTCAAAGAATTATGAACTGATTTATACAAAATATTAATAAACAAAAGATTATGAAGATACAATATATGAGCGACCTGCATTTGGAATTCAGCGATAACAGCAGGTGGATGAAACATAATGAATTACCTGTAACTGGCGATGTTCTGGTTCTTGCCGGAGATATATTCTATTTGAAAAACAAGGTTGCACCTTTGAGCAATTTTTGGAAATGGGCATCTGCAAATTATCGGCAAGTGCTCATTGTGCCCGGAAACCATGAGTATTACAATTATTGTGATGTGATGGGTAAGGGACTGCAATGGAATTGGATGTTCAAGAAGAATGTAGGATATTACCAGAATCAAGTAGTAAAGATTGATGATACCGATTTTATCATGAGCACTTTGTGGTCTCAGATTTCTCCTTCTGACGAGTATTTTATATGGAAAGGCATGAACGACTTTCGGCAGATAATGTATAATGGTAAATTGCTCCAAACTGAGGAGTTTAATCAGATGCATGAATTCTGCTTGGATTTCATCAAGCATAGTCTAACTGAAAGCACCGCAAAGCACATTGTGGTAGTAACACATCATCTTCCCACATTGGAGGTCGTCGCCCATCACCATAAAGGTTCAGTGCTGAATAGTGCATTTGCAACTGAACTGAGTGGGCTTATTGCCGACAGTCGCATTGACGCATGGATTTATGGGCATTCACATACCAACATTAATGCTGAGATAAACGGAACAAATGTCGTTTGCAATCAAATGGGATATGTTTTTGAGAACGAACATATCGCCAACGGATTTGATCCGGGCAAGTTCCTTGTCTTGTGAAAGGCATGAGCTCGTCAGCAATACGTTTTAAAGCCTCAATATATCATATAGTAACTAAAAACGTTCCTATTTGTATATTATATGATATGTTGGGGCTTAAATTTTTCAGTTCATTCGAAAAATTCCAATAACTGATTTTTTGCTTGCCAAAAGAAAAAGATATAACTCCACTCTCAACTTGACTTTAATGGCCGTTATTATATACACGGGCAATAAAGTTAAGTCAAACAGAGGGGAAGAAAAGAAAAAAGGCTTCAACTGAATATTTCTTTTGGTCAGCATGCAATATCCGTGAAAATATCTTGCATTTAGTTGACATTATCGGCGAAAACATCCCAGAATTTTGTACCTTTGTAACTGGATAGGAAACAGGTGAACTTCATTGAGGATGCAATACTTCCTCGCAGTTCTGATTCACTGGGAAAAGAGTGTAATACAGCCTTCAAAACAAGTCAAGGAGGCTCAAAAACAACTTTTCTACCGATTAAATTGCAACAATCTATCATTCAAGCAGCTATGTATGCTGTATTGGAAAATAATTAATGATTTTATTATAAGATAATCAAGATAATATATACCGCAAATTATTATATACAAATTAATTAGAGTATTTTCTCTTACTTTCTTTTATTTGCATTATCTTCCGTGCATTTGCATATATTTTACCGAGTTTTGTCCCTCGTTGTCCCCGAAAGGAGATGCGAGCGACAAATTCTTGTCCATCATGCCAATTCAGCCATTGATTCCTACAAACTAAAACAAAATCATAGTAAACATCATTTCATAAAGCAGTTTGGAATATTTATCTACGTTTGCAGATGAATACTATAGCATTGACATACAATAGTATATAATAAGCATATATTATTGCTAAAGTTACAACAGATGGCACTTTGGTTAGAATGTTCTAAAATTATTGCCATATTCTCAAACTATAAAGAAATCAATTGATGATATATAATAATATGGGGCATCAGACTTTAGAACTAACAATTCACTTGTCGCAAAGTAACGACTGTTATCAGTGTGTCGCTATGCTTTGCCATGCTACAAGCATATGTGGATTTCAGTCCGCACCTTTTTAAGCTAAACTTGATTTTTTCTTATCAAAATACCTGCTTTCAAGAAATAATATGTGCTTTTATGGCAGAAATATGTGGTATACCACTAAAAAAAGTCATAAAATTATGTTTTTTTGAAAGAAATCAATATCTACAGCAGCTTATAACTGCAGAAAATAATGGAATGATCAAGATAATCACAGGCATCAGGCGTTGCGGTAAATCATTCCTGATATTCAATATATACAAGCAGAACCTGTTATCGAGAGGAGTACCAGCAAATCATATCATAGAGGTAAATCTAGAGGATAGGCGAAGTAAGAGATTTCGTGATCCTGATGTTCTTCTCGAATATATTGATTCACATATAAAGGACTCAGAAAAGTATTTCATTTTGTTAGATGAGATTCAATTGGTTTCCGAATTTGAGGATGTTCTCAACTCCTATCTGCATATGGCGAACGTTAATGTGTATGTTACGGGATCTAATGCAAAGTTTCTTTCAAAGGATGTAATTACAGAATTTCGTGGTCGTGGTTGGGAAATAAAAGTCCGCCCGCTGAATTTTGCAGAATACTATGCTAAAGTTGGAGGAGATAAACAAGAAGCCTTGGAAAATTATTACCTGTACGGAGGACTCCCTGCGGTAGTTCAATTGGAAAGACCTGAGGACAAACAGAACTATCTGAAGGAAGTTTTTGAAACTGTTTATCTCAAAGATGTGTTGCAGCGTAACCATCTTAGAAATGCCGATGGCATGAGTGAACTGATACGGATTCTCGCCTCATCTATGGGTAGCAGCATAAATGTGCAGAGGATTTCAAATACGTTTAAATCTGTAAGTAAGGTTGATATTGGAGCCAACACTATCAGTCGGTACTTGGAACATCTGCAGGATTCATTCATCATCAGTGAAGCACTGCGTTATGACATAAAAGGTAGGAAATATATCGGGACTGAGACTAAATACTATTTTGAAGATATTGGAATCAGGAATGCTGTTGTAGGATTCCGCCAGATTGAATATAACCACACTATGGAGAATGTAATATACAACGAATTATGTCGTATGGGCTATACGGTTGATGTTGGTTTGGTGGAGACTTTCGACAACGATGCAGAAGGTAAAACTATAAGAAAGAATCTGGAGATTGACTTTGTTGTCAACCGCCACGATCAGCGAGTATATATCCAATCAGCCTATCGCATGCCGGATGAAGAAAAGCGAAATCAGGAACTAGCCTCTTTCCGTAACGTAGTAGATGGATTTCGCAAGATTCTTATTGAGGGCGATAGGTATAATACTCATTATAACGAGGAAGGGATACTTATAATGAGCCTTTATGATTTTTTACTGAAAGGCATTGATAATTAAGTCAAACTGGGAATCTATTGATGAAGAGAAGAAAAATAAACAAAATCCAGTAATTACAATATTTTCAATTTTATATAGGCTCTTAAACTTGGTTTTAGGGGTTTCCCAGCAATCATGCCGTTTGAATCGGAATAATATATTATGATAAATTTCTTACTCTCATGCAGTATTTAAGCAATTACTGCATTTGTATATTATAATAACTAATCTAAAATATAAAACCGTATGAAAAAAGTAATCTTACTACTGCTGACTGTACTCATTACTGCAGCTTGCTCGAAAGATGAGAAAGACCCTGCCGTAACTAGCTTATGGAAAACTAAAGACATGACAAGTTCCATCACTTTCTATGATAATAATACAGCTCATGTGAAGAATGCTGATATTGATATGACAGGTGAAGTCACTATAGACAAAAAAAGTGGCGTTGACTATTTGGTGATTTCTTTTGGCCCCAAGGATGCCTCTAGAGCTTATTTCATTATAACTCCTGCTACTATAAGTATTCAGTCGCAAGAGATTACTGTAGAAGAGTCTTATATGATTGGTGGCGATGTAGTTGAAAAAGAACTGACCCGTACATATTATCCAAAAATCAATTTATAAGAAGATAATGACAAGAAAGTGCCGGCATATATGATGCCGGCACTTTCTTGTCATATAGAGAACTGTTTTTATATTTGCGTAAAATTTTGGCATTGCAAAAATAATGACGAAGATAAAAACAAAGAATAGCTACATAAATATATCGGTCTCTAATTTGAGACTTCGGAATGATAACGAACAGGCCGTTCAATAAAAGATTCAAGAAATACAGGAATGAATAAAATAGAAACAGCGCGTTTACTACTTCGCCCTATTGAGAAAGAAGATGCAGCAGCCATTTATGAATTTAGCCGTAATCCGAATGTAGGATTATCTGCCGGATGGAAACCTCATGAAACTCTTGAAGAAAGTCTAGAAATTATGAATCAAATATTCATCGGGAAAGAACATATATTCGGCATCATACTGAAAGATAGCAATAAGCTTATCGGATCAATAGGTTTAATGCCCGATCCACATCGGGAGAATCCGCAAGCTATGATGATAGGATATGCTCTTGCAGAAGAGCAATGGGGAAAAGGATTAATGAAAGAAGCGGCAACAGCTGTAATAGAATATGGATTTAAAGAGCATAACTTTAGCTTAATCACCTGTACCTGTTATCCCGATAACATCCGCTCTCATCGAGTGATTGAAAAGTGTGGATTTATCCATGAAGGCCGTCTCAGACAATGCGAAGTCAGATATGACGGCGCAGTCATGGATATGGAATGTTTTTCTATCACTCCTGAAGAATGGGAAAAGAGGGTAGATTGTTAAAGCTTATTTATTAATCTGAACGGCATAAACATTTTCCTTACCCTCAAAGTTAGCACGGAAAATGACCCACTTATTATCAGGAGAGAAATGAACATTCGGTTCCAAATGATAATGATGGTTCTTCATATTAACCAGTTTCATCGATTGCAATCTGTTACCCGAAGGAGTAAAAAGATAAATCCATTTACCATTAGGCGCTTTTGCCACCGCAGTAGAGTCGCCACCATCACCGGCCATTAAATTCTCACCCCATGAAGTGGTATAGTGCACCGACCATTCATTACGTTCCAACTCATAGTCCTTCTCCTGAAGTGTTTTCAAATCCACCTTACCTACAAAAAAAGTCTTACCTCTGGGTTTCTGAAGATCAAAATAAACATCATTGCCTTTTGAGCCAAACCACTCATGACCGGCAATTTCCATATCCATGGTGCGTTTATGCATCAACTTAGGTGCTCCTCCCTTAATAACATCAATCGTCCAGATTCTATCCACTTTATGCCACGGCCCTTCATGACAAAACAGCAAGAGATGTGGATTGACCGGCGAGAACTGCAAGTGGTTCAACCAGGCATTCTCGGTATATACACGATTCAGAGTTCCTTTTTTAGTGTCTATCACAAATATTGTCCGAGGTAATTTTGACTCATATATCCGATTGAAGAACTGACTTTTCAAAGGATATTGTTTTACGATCTCCGCTTCTTTAGGATTAGAGAACACCCCTGCCAATAAAGAACCGTCAGCATTAACCGTCACAATAGACGAGTGCTCGTTGGTAGGAAATACATAAACCAATCTTTTCTTTTTACTTTCTACATTCAAAGAAAAAACGCTATCACCCAATTGGTAGAATACCTCTTTAGTCCGTGCGCATACAATCTCACTACGCACCGATTTCGTTTCATGAGTAAGCTGCTCCACTTTCATTGAAGTGAGATCCACCCAATACATTTGTAGATTGTTTACATCGGCACTATAGATTTCCTCTCCCGGAATACCGGCTGCCTTCTTTTCACGAGTACCACCACAGAACACCATTTTATTTCCGATAAACGGATTGTTATGGAAATAAAAGCTCATGTTTACCCCATCTCTGCGAGTGAGTTTAATCACCTTATGTCCGGTGTCCTTGTCGATCCATTCATCAGGCATCGCCTTTCCCCCGGTTTCCAACACAGCTTGAGCCTTGGTCTGTACCATCTGTAGCTGTACCAAGCCCATAAAAACACATAAAAACAGAATCTTTTTCATTGATCAAATTATTCTAGTTAAACAAAGGCAGGCTGTTCTGACAAGACAAACATAAAAATATGCGACAAGTCATTCTTCTCCGCCTTAATATTTAAACGAAATATCGTTTAAATAGATGAAATAACTTCACTTTGATACTTAAAAGAAAAGAAACACTGCTCAAAAAAAACATTTTAAATAGCCGGGAAAACATTTCAATTATTCGCCTTAAAATGCAATACATTTATACTACTTTGATCACGCCTATTAGCGTGATCCTTTTCTTCTTACGAAAATATAAACGATTATTTACGGGTGTTGCTCCATATTCTATAGCCAATGCGAATTACCGGCGATAAATCCACACCGGGAATCTTATATTCCTCACCACTAAAGTCCAGTGTTTTGCGTTTACGCAGATATACATGAAAAGCCGGCTGTACATAGAATGACTTACCAATAAAGAACTGATACCCTACTCCTGCTCCATAATCCATACTAAACATATTCTTCCGCACTCCCGTACTGATTTGCTCTATCTCGTAAGTGTGGGCTTCAAAGTAAGTATAGAGTTCCAGATTCTTCCAGACATTGTATCCTAAGAAAAGTCCGGGAGAAGTTTTATAGAAACGTTTGAAAGCATCCGATGAGTTTACGCCCGCCTTTTCGGCATTGTAATCTCCGCCATTGATAACACTAAAGCGCACCCTGAACCGATCGTAACGATATCCCACGCCGACATGAAAACCACCTGTAATGAACATGGGGAAAAGGCTCTCCACCTCAAAAGCCTGCTCAGCTTTATACTTGCATCCACTTCGATAAGCACAACTATCTTCTTGAGCGGATAGACGCATACCGCACGCTACAAGAACAATCGCAAAACAAATAATAACCTTCTTCATCTTCTCAATCTTTTTAGTTTGACGATGCAAAGATCGATAAATGAAGTCGACCGCATACTCCACATTTGTTACCAAATCATTTCATGCCGGGAAAAGCCGTATTCCGTATCCTGCTCAACGACTTCGGGGCAATGCCCAAATAGTTGGCAATATGATAAAGAGGCACTTTTTGAAAAATCTCAGGATAATCCTGCAACATTTTAAGGTAACGTTCCGTAGCCGAAAGAGTCTGCAAATCAATACTCAGCTCCACCAATTTCACATAAGCCTGCTCCATAAGCATGCGACTGAAACGTTCCAAAGCAGGTATTTGCTCATAAAGGCGGTTCAGTTCACGATGTTTGATTAGCCATAATTCCGAGTCTTCTATCGCCTTAATATTCAGATGAGACGGCGAACCATTCAATCGACTATAGTTATTAGTCACCCAATCGCCTTCAAAAGCAAAGTCGGTAGTCACCTCGTTGCCATTCTCCATTGTTTTGTAATACACCAATACCCCACTACACACCATAGCAATGGAGTCACAAACGCTCCCTTCTTTCAGAAGAAAATCATTCTTAGTTATGGTAACCTTCTCGAGCGCAGAATCCAGAACCTCCCATTCCGACGAGGTAAGTGTAATTACAGCATGAATATCTATCATCTTACTACATTATTAAGCATCATTACCCATTAGTCCGCTATAAGCATTCATTTTATGACAAACACAAACTTACACAATAATATCGTAGTCTACAAAACACTTCGCCTCCTTCGCATATACTTTCCAAAAAGCCCCTGCCCTGCTTTTAATATATTACCACATCATTAATATTATTCGATTTACATATTTTCGTGAGATTTTATCCAACATTCCCGAAAAACAAAAAGAACTGCTCTACGCTATTACTAAAGACGGTGAAGTCGAACGTATCACTTCCGCCGCCTTTATTAAGCGCCACAGCCTGCCATCGGCCAGTTCCGTACAGTCCGCCATCCAGAAGTTACTCGAAAAGGATCTGATCACAGAGAAAAACAAGACCTTCTCTCTGACAGACAAGCTCTTGCATGTGGATAAACAGAATCTATGGAAGTAGCTCGCCTGTCTGGTAATTCCTAAACTGTCGTATTATTCATTAAACCAATCAATCTTTTTAGAGAAATACATCACCGTAGCCAGTATTACAAACAATCCAAGGCTACCGGCAAGTAAAGCATAAGTCTCCAGCTGAATAAGAATGAACACATAAGCATAAAGAATTCCGAGTAGCCCCACCATAGTAAAGGCCGACTTCTGCTTTTTAACAACTCCCAGCATATAGCCCCCAACCAAAGCAATAGTAAGTATGGATGCCACCAGATAGGCCATATTGAAACCAATATGCTCGGACATTGAAAACTGCAAACTATAAAAGAGGATGAGTGCCAAGCCTACCAACAAATACTGCAAAGCATGAATGCGCGCCTTTCCCATGATTTCGGTAAAAAATATCACTGTAAAAGTCAGCAGAACAATCAGCACTGCATATTTAATGGAGCGTGTGGACTGTTGATATTGGTCTACCGGCATTTTTAAGTTCACACCGAAGTTGGAATTCTTTATATCCGATATGCTATCATTCTTATCTTTCACAACTACTTGCGAGTAGTTACGATTCAGATTCAGCACTTTCCACTGTGCAGAGAAATCTTTCCCTGTAATCTCCCGCTTCTCCGGTAGATAGTTGCCATCAAAACTGGGGAAGTTCCAATTACCTTTCAAGTTGACCTTTGTGACCTTGCCCAACGGAGTGAAACTAATAGACTCGGAACCTTTCAACTTAATCCTCATTTCATAAGGCAATTTTTTATCTCCTTTTAAGGCAGACAGGTCAACAATAGCATGAACACCCATATTCTCAATGCCCCGCTCATCCATTCCCGACTCGAACACGTAAACGGAATCATTCAGTCTGATGCTGACCCGCTCACTAATTCCACGCATATCTGTCAGATTCAGGCAAATAGCCGCCTTGTTGTACTCAAGTAAGTTCCGGTCTACATTACTCTTCCTGAGCTCTTCCGAACTAAAATATCCTTTGATCAGCAATTCCGACTTATACACATTTACTTTATAGATTCCCCTCCGAAGGATCTCCGTATTCAGCTGTCCGTCTACAGACAGCTCATCCGGGAATAAGAATACGTTTCCTTTAGACACTTTTGTTATTCCATTCTCTTCGTAAGTGACGGGATATTCCAAGTTTATATAAGGTCCTGTAACAGTCTGTGCAAGGCTCCATTTCTGACCGACCTCCGCTATCGCATCTTTCTGCGTGCGTTCACGTTCTGATATTAAGTTCTCGATCATAAACATCGGAATCAGTAGCAAGAGCACCAAGAAAGCAATAATCACTGCTTTAATTGATTTTGAAAAACGTTGCAAACAGCCCACTGTCTGTCTTTTCGTTTCATTCAGATTGTCATTCAAATTTTCCATAAAAGTAGTATTAAGTTGATTTCAGAAAGTTCTCCAATGCTTCTATATGAGCTTTAAAAGCCTTCTTTCCCTCTCGAGTCGCCTCAAAAGAAGTTTTTGGCTTCCGCCCTACAAAGCTCTTCCGGCAAACAATATACCCCAGCTCTTCCAAAGCCTTCGTATGGCTTGCCAGATTACCATCTGTCAACGAAAGCAATTCTTTCAAGGTATTAAAATCGGCATCCTCATTAACCATTAAGACTGCCATAATACCCAACCGAACCTTACTTTCGAATGCCTTATTTATATTTTGAAATGCTTCTATCATTTATCACCTTTTCTTTCGTACTGCAAATAGAATAATACCCCATACAAAATATGGAGACCACCAAACCCTATCGTCCAAAATAGCAATTCGTGCCCCCCAAAGAAACTATTCACAATACCCAAGCAAACAAATACATACCCTAACCAAGCTACATTAGAGTAGGTATACTTTGACACATTAACTAAAGATAGTCCATAAAAGAGAAGCATGCCCGAAGATATCAGTTCATAGTTTTCGTGCAATAGTAGCGCTATACAAAACAGACCTCCTGCAAGCATCGGAAATGCCAAGTTCCAGGCAATGCGATAAGTCAATTTGCTGAATAACTTCTGACCTGTTTTTCTTGCTTTATACCAAGATAAGATACAGGCTGTTATTGCCGAAACTATTAACACCAATGAAGCTGTCATTACTATCTCTTCGCGGTTATTATCCGAATTTAATAGATTGCTGACCATATAGGCGCCGACTAATGCATATACACCTGCTAAAACAGCTGTTATTCCACTTAGAGATACAAACTTGGAGGACTTCTCCATCAACTCCTTAATCTCATTTACCGATTCTAATGCTTTATCTTTATTCATATTCAAAAAGTACTTTGTGTCGCAAAGTAATATATAAAATAATAAAGCACCAAAGAAATAGATTATTATTTCTACTAAACGGATAAAACAATTAATTATCAGCATATTAGCCAGATCACTACAGTGAGGTATAGAAAAGAAGTACAGCCTGAAGTTTGCCAAGAGATACAAAAGGTGTATGAGACTTCAGGATGTTATTATACTCCAAAAGGTATAAACTAAAATATAAGAGCTACATTTATACCCCAAATAGCATAATATGGAACAAAATTAACCAAGTAAATTATAAGATGAAAAAGATGAATCGTATTTTAATGGCTACTATCTTCCTGATAGGCAGTAGCCTTCTTACAGCCAAGGAACCGTTGAAAGGACAAACAAAAGATGGCTTCACTTTTGCTTTTCTTACAGATGTACATCTGAACAGGAATAATAGAGGCAATGGTGACGAGGGTCTTCGCATGGCATTAGCTGATGCCAAGAATAACAAAGCGGAAATGGTGCTTTTCGGAGGAGACAATGTGGAGACGGATGCATTGAAAGATGCCGAGCAAACAGCGGATTCCCTTCATAGCCGTTTTAAGAATATTGTGAGTAAATGCGGACTGCCAACCTATTTCACTATGGGCAACCACGACCGCTTCTATCGTAATAACGGGACGACAGACAAGTTAGGTTTCAAATTATTCGAGAAGTATTTTGGCCCCTCTTATCATTCATTTACAGTAAAAGGAGTGCACTTCATTGTGTTGAATGGTCTTTATCCTTCGGCAGCCGGTCCGTATTCGGTGGATGACGCACAGCTGGAATGGCTGAAGAAAGACTTGCAGAAGACCGGGAAAAAGACTCCCGTTGTCGTCTCCATACACGTGCCCTTACTCTCGCTATATTATCCGGTAGTCGAAGGCAACTTCAAGGGAAATGATATGATTATGAATACAAAACAAGTATTCGAGGTGCTGAACGATTATAACGTCAAATTGATTCTCCAAGGTCACCAACACATCTACGAACAGATACAAGAACGCTACCGCTGGTTTGTTACCGCCGGTGCCGTGTGTGCAAACTGGTGGAATGGCCCCATCCTTGAAACGAAAGAAGGATACTTATTGGTACATGTAAGCTCCAAAGGAAACTTCAATTGGGAATACAAGACTTACGGCTGGGACGTAAAGAAAGATAAGTGATATAGAGATGATTGATTTTATACTCAACCTATCATAAAATAAATAAAACCTATCATATTTGCATATTATATGATAGGTTGAGTGTATGACATGAACCCAACATTAAACAAACAGAATAAACACCATCGGTCGATTTTGATGCAATTCATCATGTGTTTTTGTATAAAGAAGCAAATAATGTATACATATTTCACACATCAAATCCCGACTTTCCATTAAAATATATCCCCCACCTCCTACCCTATCCAAAATAGTTTTTGAGGAGGGGTATAATAAGGTAACGACTGAATAGGGTTCAAGTAACGACTGATCTATGATCAGTCGTTACTTCATTATAGATCAACTTACCATTCAGTTTACATTACTCAAAAACTATAGTAATATTAAAAAAATAAATAGTAAAATATCCATTATATAATTAAAGAGATAGTCATATATATTTGGTTATTTTACTATATTTGTAAAATTAAACAATTTAAACAATGAAATGAGAAAATATATCTATTTATTATTTACAATATTCGCAATAACCGGATGCAGTGGCAGTGAC
This sequence comes from Bacteroides sp., assembly GCA_041907545.1. Taxonomy (GTDB): domain Bacteria; phylum Bacteroidota; class Bacteroidia; order Bacteroidales; family Bacteroidaceae; genus Bacteroides. The sequence continues at coordinate 42,518 of JAYRGX010000015.1, read as the reverse complement.
GAAAAAAAAGAAGAGTTACCAATAGGTACCATTTTCGATGGTTATGCAATTGGGAAAGATATCACGCCCATAGGCGGTTCAATAGTACAAACAGATACTACAAAATATATTATTGTAGGTACAACACAGAGAGGTGTGTGGACAGGAGTCTATGAACGAAAGTCGAAAAACATTTTATCACAAAACGTCTATAGCGCGTCACTCCCGACCACCTCAACGATAGCAATCGGAAATAACCCACCTCAAACTTATCACATAGATTCTTTCCAATCTCCGGTAGTAAAAAAAATACGTGAAAATATTCTATTCACACTTTACGGCCTCAACAACACAACAGGGGCAATATCATCCTATCTCTGTAAAATAGAGAATGGAGTGTTTTATATAAAAGAGTATAGTAATGCTGACTATAAAATCAATGATATTTATGAATGGTCTGATAACACATATTTTGCCATAACATCAAGAACTGAAGGACAGTACTACATCATTGATGATAAATTCAATGAGATATTCCAAACAAATATGGATTATTCCGTATTTCCACGAACTTATATCGACAAACAAGACATCATTTACTTCCATAAAGGAGAAATAACAAGAACAGACATCAAAAACAATAATGGGATATTCAATATGTGGACAACCCGAATTCTGGATGCAAATGCGGAAGTCTCCAATTGTAAGCTAACTATTAATAGCAATATCTTAACATTCACATGCAATTATATTCAGAACGGAAGTAAAGAAACCCTAAACAAAACAATAGATATCACTACGGGAAAAGTACAATAAAATCGGCATTTCCGATTTTATGCATATATAATCATAATGCATTTGGTCTTTTTATAGAAAATACGCTTTAAACCCTATCTGTTAGCTATAATATTGGCATTGCGTTGTTTTTTCATTCAAATTCGTCGTATAATATGCGTCGATAATAAAATAAAACAGCGCATGTATGAAAGTTGAGCGAATATGTATATATACAAAACTACGCCTTTTTCCGCTACTTTTTACCAATGTTTTTTTCGTCTATAGCCTAAATAATCATATTTTAGATGAAATGTTTCGTTTATAAACGAATATTTGATATGTTTGTAGAAAACATTCATGTATGGACGAAAGAATTACATTACTTGAAAAATACAATTTATGGAATTCAAAGGTCTTTGATTTTGGATTCAAGCGTAGTGAATATACTGATAAACTAAGCGATTACGTTGGGAACAGACTTATAAAAGTGCTTGTTGGTCAAAGACGAACAGGAAAAAGTTATATCCTCCGACAAGTAGCCCAACAACTTATCGATAATGGTGTAAATCCCCAAAACACGCTATTTATCAATCGTGAATTTGCTGATTTTGATTTTCTCAAAACCTATAAAGAGCTTGATGAGCTTATTAAATCATATAAGAAGGCACTTCAACCCAAGGGAAAAGTTTACATATTCATTGATGAGGTTCAATTGATTGAAGAATGGGAAAAAGTAGTCAATTCGTATTCCCAAGATTATACCGAAGAATACGAATTATTTATTACCGGTTCAAATTCCAAAATGCTTTCTGGAGAATTAGCGACTCTTTTATCAGGCAGATATGTATCAGTAGAAGTTTTCCCTTTTAGTTATTCCGAATTTTGTGGAATCACAAATCGGGAAGAAGGAAGAGAAAGCTATATCGCTTACATGAACAGCGGGGGACTTCCTGAGTTGTTTATGCTTCCCAAAGAAGAACTTAAACGAAATTATATTTCAGCAATAAAAGACACTGTTTTGCTACGTGATATTATTCAACGAAATAACATACGTGAGCCCAAATTGCTAGAAGATCTTTTTGCATATCTTGTAAACAATGCATCCAACCTTATTTCCATAACCAACATAATTAAGTATTTTAAAGGCCAGGGAAGAAAAATCGGTTATGATGGCGTATCAAATTACATTGGATATATTGAAGATACTTTTATTATTCATCGCTGTGAACGATATGATATAAAAGGAAAAGACATACTTTCGGGTAATTCTAAATTCTACATAAACGATTTAGCATATAAAAACTATCTATATTCGGGTTTTGGATATGGTTTCGGCTATTTAGTTGAAAACTTAGTCTACTTAGAATTACGTCGTGCAGGATATGAGGTGTATGTTGGGACCCTTCGAAACAAAGAAGTGGATTTTGTGGCAAAGAAAAACGACCGCATTATTTATTTGCAAAGCACCTATATACTCATTGATGAAGAGACGATCGAACGGGAGTATTCGGCTTTAGAAACAATTGGTGATAATTATGAAAAAGTTGTCGTTTCCCTCGATGATATGACATTACCTTTGAAAGGAGGTATAAAACATATAAGAGCTTGGGAAATGAGCTCTCTATTATAAATATTCAAGTAATCTTGTCCACACCTTCTCCATGTCTTCTCCACTTTTTTTACTCTCCAGCTGCGGCTAAACGAGATATAACCAGAGTGGAGTTGGTACGGAGAAGGTATGGACTTGGTATGGAGAGGGATATTACCTTCTGCATAACAATATTGTTTTAAAGATTTACCATATAAATTTGTATATACTAAATGTAATCATAGGAGAAATAAAACATTCTATCCCACAGCAAGCCGATTTAATACTAATTCTATATCCTTATTAATAAATTATTTTTTAACTTTGTCTTAACAAGAATGATTTGAATTGTCCAAAGAATTAAAACATTATCAAGTAATATGCTCGCACGTTTCTATCAATATGATAATCATATAGAAATCATGAACCCCGATAGATTATATGGTAAAGCCCGTCCTGAGAACTTTCCGACAGTAAATGATTACCGAAATCCTATTGTTTCGGAAGCTATGAAAGTAATGGGATATGTGAATAAGTTCAACCGAGGCATTGACCGTGTGCAGGCTATGTTGAAAGAGAATGGAAACCCACAAGCAATATTCGACATCAATAAATTAACAGCCTTTGAAGTAAGCGTTAAAGAATCAAGAGACGAAAACTTACTTCACGACTTATTCCCAGGGACCAAGATAGGGACCAAGATAAATGAGATACAGGAGCACATTTTAGAGTTTTGCAATGAACCAAAAAGCTTCTCGGAAATTGCAGAATATCTAGGTTACCGTAGTCGGAATAAATTAAAAAAGAAATATATAGAGCCACTGTTAGGCAAGTATCTACAGATGACTGTTCCTGATAAGCCTACTAGCAAACTGCAGAAATATGTAACAATAAAAGTATGAGTGTATGCTTTATCCATCAAACAAATGACCATATCTCTATATATAATTCTTTATTAGACTCATTAATTGGAGAGTTTCCACGTAGAAGTACAGAGGGATACACAAAGGTAAATATAGAGGGATGGTGGGAAGAATCATCATTACGCTCAAAAAAAATGCTCATCATTTGATGAACTAAAAACTCTCTTCACTCCTCTAATTTATGATGAAGAAAAGAATAATATAAAAGTAATATAGTTATGTCACGTCTAAGTAAGCTATATGAAGCGATAGAAACCATTCGCAAAGAAGGGGTTTCTACCGACGACTTGGAAGCTAAAATAAGCCAAGCCGAAGAAGAAATCATCAAGAATGAGATCCTTCCAATTGTTACCCAAAACATTGCGCCGGCATTAAGCCAAGTACAACGTGAGTTGGTATTGGTTGTTGATTATAGACCAGGAGCCGATATTAGTGTACACTTGTCGCGCAAGCAGAACTTCACGGCAGATATATCGGATGCAAAGGAGATAAGACTTGATGACCCCGTTGAACACGGTAGTCGCAACGGAATGTCCAATATTCATCGCAGTTCACCAACAGACATGACAGTGGCATTTCCTGATGGGACAATTATTGCAGAAACAAAGGCGGCAGATACTTTAGTCAAAACAGTAAAGAAGATAGGTGTGACCCGTGTTCGTAAAGTTGTGGAAGCAGAAAACTTAGTATTTTGCAAAGTACCTGTTATATCGAATCGGAGAGATGAAAAATATGGTCAGAGCCAAAAAGATTTAGGAGATGGCTGGTTGCTTATTACTCACAGCAACAATTTGATGAAAAAAGCGTTTCTTGAAAGGGTATCAGATACTTTACACTTGGACTTAAGAGTAGAGATAAAGAAGTAATATACTAGCAATATGGACATAGATTTTGAAGCATACATTCGTGGTAGTGAGCCGGACAAGAAGGAAAAGGCTTCTACGTGGAAGACAGCGATTGGTTTGCAAGCTGTAGACGGTCTACAAACATCTGACTATCTGAAAGACATTGCCCGAAAACATATTGAAGGTGATATAAGTATTGATGAAGCAAAGAATTTGATTCATGGATATTACCTGTCAAAAACTGCCCGAACTCCCAAAGATGAAGAGACGGAAGAAGCAGACAAGGTCTCTGCCCACATCGCAAAAATTTTAAACGAACAGTCATTCGCCTTTTCAGTTACCGGCTTCATATCCATTCATCGCCGATTGTTTGAAGGCGTATTTAAATTTGCCGGAAAGATTCGGGATTATGATATTACGAAAACAGAATGGGTTCTACGCGGTGATACAGTGCTTTATGTTAATGCCGAAGACTTACATAAAGCATTAGAATATGATTTGGAACAGGAAAAGAATTTCTCCTATAAAGGGCTTTCCATGGATGAAGTGGTAAACCATATCGCTAAGTTCATTTCCGATATTTGGCAAATCCACCCATTTGGCGAAGGCAATACCCGCACTACGGCGGTATTTGTCATAAAGTATCTTCGCTCCATTGGGTTTAATGTGAATAATGATTTGTTTGCTGACAACTCTTGGTATTTCCGAAATGCCCTAGTCCGTGCCAATTATCGAAATGTACGTAAAGGGATTGAACCGGATATGAGCTTTCTGATCAATTTCTTTAGAAACTTAATATTGGGCGAAAAACAATGAACTGAAAAATAGATACATCGTGATTGACGCACCGGAAGAATGGAAATCTCAAACGACCGCAGATCAAGTACAGGACAAGTTGAAGACAAGTTCTATACAAGTACACGATAAGCTACACCCCAACACTGTAGAAATAGAAAAAACAGTAAATGCTATTGGAACGAAGCAGCTTTCAGTAAAAGAAATAATGGAAGTTCTCGGCTTAAAAGGTAGAGATAACTTCCTAAAGCTCTATCTCAATCCTTCTTTGAATGAAGGCTTTGTCAGACCGCTATACCCCGATAGACCACAACACCCTCGTCAAAAGTATCTGTTGACCGTAAAAGGATTAGCTATTTACAATTCTAAGCCGTAAAAACTATGACTATAACAGAAGAACAATTTATAAAAGCCGTTGTAGCTTTGAAGAGACATGCAGTAAATGTACTGCTATAGCACGAAAAGTAAAGCCGGGTTTTAGCGCTTCATCTCATTTATTTACATAGGTCGTAACTCAACTGTCAATCCCATAGCAGACGCAATGCGATATAATGTAGAAACAGTTGGAATTGTAAGCCCTCTTTCAATTCTTGATATATACCCCTTATCCGCCCCTATACGTCTGGCAAGTTCTTCTTGAGTCAGTCTTGCATTCTTGCGAGCATCCAACAGTATTTGAGCGTTGTATTCCTCCCATGCCTTAGCGGTAGCTTCCTCACGCTCTTTTGTACCAATCTCTCCAAATTCTTTTGCGAGTTCAGCACTTATATCATAAATTTCATTCTTCTTGCTCATAATACTCATTTTTTAATTTAATTGCTTTTTCGATTTCGCTATTTGGAGCTCTTTGCGTCTTCTTTTTGAAACAGTTGAATAAAACCACTATTGTATCCCCGTCGTAAATAAAGAAAATACGAAACTCATTATTGCCATAGTTTACACGAAACTCATAAACTCCGTCTCTTATGAATTTGATATAATGGCTTGGAATTTTATCTTCTGTCTCGAATAACAACAGAGCGCGTTTTATCTTCTTGCGTTCTTGCTCTGATAATTTCAGCATGAAGTCAGAATAATACCCCTTATACGCGATTATCTTTCTCATGATGCAAAGGTAATAAAAGTTATATAGTAATACAACTTATGAATGAACAATTTTATTCTCCTTTCCCTTTTTCTTTCTCAAACTTCTCTCTTTCAATCTTCAACAATTCCTCAAACAACTTAACAGCTTGATCCATTGAAAAGTGATTGAGATTTTCAACCGTTGTGATAGGCCCAATATTAGAAGCATTTACATGACAGCTTTCGTAGAAGTTATTCGTATAATATAACACATTCTCTTCGGTAAACTTTTTCAGTCCGTCTTCCGTTACTCCCAAAGCTGTTGCCACTTGTTTTAATTTCTCGTCTTCAAGTTTCTCTGTCTGCTCCATCTTTGAAACAGCTTGCTTTGTAATACCTAATAAATTACCTAAATCGGTTTGCGTCATACCGCGAAGACGGCGTATTCTCTCAATTTTTCTTCCAATATGTATGGCATTGGTATAATCGTCAGCTTTCATAATAATGATTTTTAAGTAGGTTTTATATTTTCAATGGTTGTTTACTTTCTTCAAAATTTCTACTTTTTCTCTTTCGCTCTGTAATAGACGTTCATACAATTCAACAATCTTATCAATAGGGTTGATTTGTTGAGCGATTGATGTTGAACCTTGCTCAAAGGTATTATCTCTAATATTATTAATATTGTAGATTGCTCTTTCCACATCAAAATCTCTAATAACTTCAGGAGCCACACCTAGCACATTAGCAATTTGTGATAAGAGCGTATCTTCTATTTCTTCTTCCTTCTCTATCTTAGAAATCTCTTGTTGACTGATACCAAGATCAACTGCCAAAGCTTCTTGTTTCACACCCATATACACCCGAATCTTCTGCAAATTGTGGCCGACATGTCTTCTACTTCTCTTCTCTCTTATTTCAGCATCCATATCATTATTTTTTTAAGTGAATTGGTGTAGCAAATATAGTGAAAATCAACCGGTATAATTTAAAAGTCAACGTTATTTTTTTCAATGCCGAGGTTGATGTGTCTAATTTTGTCTCATCAAATTAATGAAGCCTGCCGGTTGATTGTGGCGCCACATCAAATGACAGTCAGGCTTTTACCCTACTAAAAGGGCAACAGCCGTTAACCTATAAATATAATAACAGCCTATGATGTAAAGTTTAAATTGAATCATCGGGATATCGGTATAAATCGTTCGGAGATTTAACCATCCCACAAGAGTTATTAATGACCTTATTCTCTAACAAAATAAAAAAACATGAATTTATTTTCTAATCAAAGAAACAGGAGCACTGTGGATGCTCTTAAGATGGTTTATGTGATGGGGTTCTGTTTGCTATTGTTATTTGCAGGCGGAACATCGGTATCGGGATCGACGCTTGCTTACAGTCAGCAGGTCAGAAAGATATCGGGTATAGTGAAAAATGCTCAGGGGGAGCCCGTTATCGGGGCTAATATTTTGGAAAAAGGAACAAGCAACGGCACGATCACGGATATTAATGGCTTGTTCACGCTACGCGTATCGCCTAACGCCGTCATAAAGGTTTCTTATATAGGGTATACGGAACAGGAGATTGCTATAGGTAGCAGAAACCGCTTGGATATTGTGATGACGGAAGATACGCGGTTAATTGACGAAGTGGTGGTAGTGGGTTACGGCAAGCAGAAGAAGGCTACCGTAACAGGGTCTATCGCACAGGTGTCGGGCACAGAGTTGAAGCAATCGCCGGCAGCAAACTTATCCAACTCATTGGTGGGACGGTTACCGGGTGTCATTGCCAACAACCGTTCGGGTGAGCCGGGGAATGATTACTCGGAGATTTATATCCGCGGTAAGGGTTCGCTGGGTGACAACAGTCCGCTTTATGTGATAGACGGTGTAGCCAACCGTGGCGGCATAGAGCGCCTCAACCCGAGCGATATTGAGTCACTGACGATATTGAAGGATGCTTCGGCTGCCATTTATGGTGCGCAAGCAGCAAACGGGGTAATCCTGATCACCACCAAAAGGGGAAGTGACTCAAAGCCTGTCATTACCTACGAGGGAAATTTCGGCCTTTCGGAGCATACCCGCACACCGGACTTGATGAATGCGTATCAGTATATGGTGTATGACGACGAGATCAATGCTCACTTTGGCAGGACGCAAAAGTATAAGGATATCAAAAACGGTTATCTGGACGGTACGATTGATCCTTTGCAGTACGCCAATACCGACTGGATGGATGTGATGTTTAAAGCTGCACCGCAAACCCAACATTCTTTATCGGTGAGAGGTGGCAATGACCGCGTAAAGTATTATATGTCCGGCGGATATTTATATCAGGAACCGGGATTCAAGCACACTAACCTCAACTTCCAAACCGCCCAGTTACGTTCCAACCTCGATGCCAGTATAACAAAAGATTTCACGGTGACTTTGGAATTGGCGATGCGACAAGAGAATCGCCATAACTCCAACTATGATTCGGGCACTTTCTTTTGGGAAGGTTTCCACGCCTACCCTTTCCTGCCGGCCTATTATCCTAACGGGCTTCCGGGACCGGGTCTGTCATGGGGAAACAACCTGGCGATATTGACTTCGGGAAAGACGGGCTACGACAAGATAAAGGATACCTTCATCAATTCGAAGATGGCTTTTGACCTGAAGATGCCGTGGATATTGGACGGTATGTATCTGTCGGGTTATGCGGCATTCGACTCCCACTTCAGAAGTGAAAAGAAGTTGATGGATATGTGGGATGCTTATCGTTATAATCCAGCGACTAAGGATTATGATAACATCCGTTCGACAACGGGAGACGGAAACATCAATCTGACGCAACAGTTTGATGATGGGCATACCACCACCCTCCACTTGAAATTGGGGTATGAAAAGCGATTTGCCGAACACAGCATCAATGCTTTCATTGCTTACGAGCAGAGCAAGACTAAGGGAGACTGGTTCTCGGCTTATCGTCGCGACTTCCTCAGTGATGCGGTGGATTATATGTTTGCCGGTAGTGACAACCTGAAAGATAATAACGGTAGTGGGAGTATCTCCGCACGCCAGAATTTCTTCGGACGGCTGAGTTATGGGTATAAGGATCGTTATCTCGCCGAGTTCACTCTACGTCGTGATGGTTCGCAGAACTTCAGCAGTGACTCGCGTTGGGGATGGTTCCCCGGTTTGTCGGTAGGCTGGCGTATCTCTGAGGAGAAGTTCTTCAAAGATAATATGCCTCAAGTGGATGAACTGAAATTAAAAGCTTCGTGGGGAAAGTTAGGTAATGACAGGGTGGATCCATTCCAATATGTCAGCACGTATGATATGAGCGACGGAGCGGCATTCGGTCGTGACCCGCAAAGACAAAAAGGCTTCACTATCGGGCGGGTAGCCAACCCTGACATCACTTGGGAGAAGGTGACAACGAAGAATATTGGTTTTGAGTCAATCCTCTTCAAACAGAAGCTAAGCTTCGATTTACAGTATTTCTACTCCATGCGTAAGGACATCCTCACCCCGAAACAGGCTTCCATACCGGATTATACAGGGCTTACCCTACCCGACCAAAACATCGGGAAGATTTCTAATCAGGGTATCGAAGCCAGTGTGTCATACCGGAACAAGTTTAAAGAACTGGGGTATTATATCGGGGGTAATCTGACTTATGCCCACAATAAGATTCATTTCTTTGATGAGGCAGCCAATGTACCCGACTGGCAACGACGCACGGGACACTCCATTGACTCGTGGCTGGTGTACAAGACGGATGGTATTTATCAAACTCAGCAAGAGATAGATGCGTCACCTCACTTGATGAACACACAACCCGGTGATATCAAGTACCTTGATGTGGATGGCGACGGTTCGATAACGAGCAACGACAGGGTCAGGATTTATGAGAGTGCCACACCGGAAATAGTCTATGGCATCAACATGGGAGGTACATGGAAAGGTTTTGAACTGAATGTACTGTGGACGGGACAGGCCAGAGCAAAGCAGATGATACGTCCGGGAAGTTACAACCGCGATGTGACGTACTTCAACAATCGATGGATATCGGCTACCGAAACACCGAATGCACGTTATCCGAGAGCTTTCGAACGCGACGATACATTCAACAGCATAAACTCTGATTTCTGGCTTAAAGATGCTTCATTCATTCGTTTGAAGAATATTGAGTTGGCTTATAATCTCCCTGCATCATTCCTTAAAAAGATGAGTATCTCGACACTACGTCTCTATGTAAGTGGTTTCAACTTGTTCTCAATAGACTACATCAAGATTCAGGACCCCGAAGGCACCAATGCAGGGGGAATGTATTATCCTCAGCAACGGATATATAATGTAGGTGTGAATATTAGTTTTTGATATAATAATTAATGGGAATATTATGAATAACAAAAGAATAAAACTGGGAATCATGCTTTTGGTATGTTCTCTGGCTTCATGCTCCGACTTTTTGGATGTACAGCCATTGGGGGCTTTTAGCGAAGATGCTGTTTTCTCGGATGCGAAGTTCACTGAGGCTTATGTGAACCAACGATATGTTGAAATGCGAGACGGATTCGGTAATACCGGTTTACGTTATATATCGGATGAAGCCTATCATAACTTCAATTCAGGCAGTCCGTATCTTTACAATCGCGGAGAAGTAACTGCGGATCAGTATGGAAATTATGGCACATGGGGTACTTACTTTACAGCTATAAAGAACTGTAATATCTTCTTTGAGAATATCGGCAAGCTAAAAGCCGATCAAAGTATGATAGATCGTATGACGGGGGAGATCACATTTCTGCGGGCTTTCTTTTATGCCGATCTGGTATCCCGTTATGGTGGTGTGCCTATTATTACAAAGGCATTCGGATTGGATGATGACATGATGCTAAAAAGGGATTCGTATGAGGACTGTATTGCTTTTATTGTGGGTGAGCTTGACAAGGCTGCCGCTCTATTGCCGGTGTCGTATGACGACGCCAATTACGGGCGTGCAACGAAAGGTGCGGCATTAGCATTGAAAGCAAGGGTACTGCTTTATGCAGCCAGCCCTTATTGGAATGCATCTGACGATAAAACAAAATGGAAAGCCGCCGCAGATGCAGCAAAGGTTGTGATAGATCTGAAAGACGGAGGCAGTCCGGCTTATCAGTTAGACCCCGATTATAAGGGGATGTTCCTGAATAATCAGAGCAAAGAAATCATCTTCATGAAGCAGTTCAATAAGGAACACGGGCACTCTTTTGACTGGACAGACTCGCCGAACGGCTTCACAGGTTGGTCAAGGACTTGTGTATTGCAAGATATGGTGGATACTTACGAAATGACGGACGGGTCGATGCCTACGGAAGATCAATATGCTAAAGGAACGCCATGGCTAAATCGTGAGCCCCGTTTCTATGCTTCTGTGGTATGCGACGGACAGCAGTTTCGCGGACGGGAGATTGAGTTCTTTGTTTCTTCAACGGGTAACCGGGCCGAGTGTGGCATGGATAGTGAATATGGCATTGACGATTGGAATGCTTCGAAAACCCACTATACCATCCGCAAGTTTATGAACGAGAGCCTGCGCAATGCATGGAATGACATTTGTAACCAACCGTGGATTTATATCCGTCTGGGAGAAGTCTATCTGAACTATGCGGAAGCTATGTTTCATTTGGGCGACGAGCAAACGGCACGTGAATATGTAAACAAGATCAGGGAACGTGCAAGAGGTGGACAAGCGGATGTTCTACCGAACATCACAAGTAGCGGTGACGAGCTGTTGAAAAAGATACAGCACGAACGCAGGGTGGAACTGGCTTTTGAAGATCATCGGTTCTTCGACGTGCGCCGATGGAACATTGCCATGGATACGGAGAACAAACCCGCACGCAAAATCACAATTGTACGTGATGACCAGACTAAGGTGAAAACGTATAAGATTGAAGTTTTGCAGGAACGCAAGTTCTTGCCGCAACATTATTTATTGCCGATACCGAGAAGTGAGATCCTGAAAAACTCGCTTCTGCAACAGAATCCCGGTTATAAATAATCAGACTTAAGATAGGGCTGTGCAGGAAGTCGCCGCGGGTTATACGGATTCACACGGTAAGAATAACAGAAAGCCGTGATTGAAGATATATAATCCCACACAATAAGGTGCTTGGGCACAGCTCTTTTTTAGTAGGTTTTTAAGAAGATAAGATGTTTATTTTAACTATTTATTTTCTATCTTTGAACCATCACTATTCACACGCCAAAATCATATACTAAATAACACATTATGTCGAATATAAGAGTAAAATATATTACTGTTTTCTTGCTATTCTTCTTATCAAGCGGAAATATCAGCGCCGAAAACATTAACCGATGGAATATAGATGCCAACGGCGGTATTTCGTGGACCATCGACGGACGTATTCCACATTTCGACCACATTGAAATGAGTGGATTGAAGCTATCCGCCGTATTGAGATACGGAGTAGATGCAAACGGCTCATTCCAACTGAACAGAAGTCTGATATGGCCTTCGCTACGTACCATACCAAACAATACTCATGCCAGTCTGACACGCCGTTTTGCATGGAATGTGACGGACATGATTTCAGTCAATGGTTCTTCTCTGACGAATGAAAAGGTCAGAAAGATTGCATTGAGGGGGATGATGACTACAGAGAGTGAGTTTGATCTGAACGGAAGAGGTAAGCTCGAACTGACCCGCATATTGTTCCCATCGGTATCTCTCCCCGCCTTTTGTGAGAAATACACACTCAAGAATATCGGGACATCAGATGTCTCCGTTGAAATACCTTCAAGTCATTCCGCCATCAATACAGCCGAAAAAGATGGAACGGAAGGGAGTTACAAATTGGTCTCTACCCTGAGCGGGCAGACTGCCGGGATACTGAAACCGGGGGAACAACTGACGTTTAATGCAACATTTGCGGGCTATAAACTCAAAGATGCTGAACAGCAAATTGATGTGGAGAAGGAATTGAAAGCGCGACAAGAGTTGATTGACGGATTCCGCAATAATCTGGTTTTAGAAACTCCCGATCCGGTCATTAACACGATGTTCGCTTTTGCCAAGATACGGGGAGCTGAAAGCATTTATGATACAAAAGGGGGATTACTCCACAGTCCCGGTGGCGAAGCATACTACGCTGCAATATGGGCAAACGATCAGGCGGAATATATCAACCCTTTCTTTCCGTATTTGGGATATGCGACCGGAAATAAATCTGCGTTGAATGCTTACCGGCTTTTCGCACGCTATACCAACCCTGAATATAAAAGGCTTCCAAGTTCCATTATTGCGGAAGGTACGGATACTTGGGGTGGTGCGGGTGATCGTGGGGATGCCGCTATGGTAGCTTACGGAGCTTCACGTTATGCGTTGGCCAGAGGCGATAAAGCCGAAGCCGGAGAATTGTGGGGATTGATAGAATGGTGTCTGGAATATTGCAAAAGGAAACTGAACAAAGAGGGTGTTGTAGCTTCCGACGCAGACGAATTGGAGAATCGCTTTCCTGCCGGTAAAGCGAACTTATGCACATCTTCTCTTTATTATGATGCGCTATGCTCTGCCGGATATCTGGGTAAAGAGCTTGGTAAGCCCGCCCCACAATTGGCTAAATATAAGAAAGAGGCAGCAACCCTTCGCCTGAATATTGATAAGTATTTCGGCGCAAAGGTGGAAGGCTTCAATACTTACCGGTATTACGAGGGAAATGATGTGTTGCGCTCGTGGATATGCATTCCGTTGACGGTAGGTATTTATGAAAGAAAGAATGCGACAATTGGGGCACTCTTCTCCCCGCGCCTGTGGACAAAGGACGGATTACTCACGCAGGCAGGTAGTGAAACCTACTGGGATCGCTCTACGCTTTATGCGTTAAGAGGGGTATTTGCCTGTGGGGAAACGGAAAAAGCGACAAGCTATTTGAAGTATTATTCCACACTACGATTACTAGGCGAGCATGTCCCATACGCCATTGAAGCATGGCCTGAGGGCAATCAACGCCATCTGTCCGCCGAGAGTGGTTTGTACTGCCGTATTATAACCGAAGGTGTGTTCGGCATTCGTCCTACAGGTTTGCGTTCTTTTACTGTCCAACCTCGTTTACCTAAGGATTGGAATGAGATGAGTCTTCGCAGGATTCGGGCATTCGACAATACATTCGACATCGAGGTTCGCCGGAGTGGCAGCAAGATTGAAGTAAAAGTAACTTCTGCTGAGAAAACAGTATTAAAGCGTAAGATCAGCGAAGGAGAGCTAATTACAGTGAACTATTCGGAAGGCTAGACAAGATTAAGAAAGAGTTTGAATATTATTCCAAACCATCCAATTTTTAAAGAAATATAATGATGAGTTCACTTTTAATGCCCATTATTTCAGTTTTTATCCCCTTTAAAAATATTTGTAAGGGATTAACTTCTGAGAAAATGATTTTCTAAAAGTGGAGTCTATGATACAAATAACAAGTATTAAATCTTAAAGTAAACATTAAAAACACTATGAACAGAAAAGCATTGTTATGCTGTTTGTTTGCATCAGCTACAATATGTGGCATGCAGGCTCAGAAAGTTTTTCAATTAAAGTCACCTGACGGGAAAATTGTGACCGAAGTTTCCGTCGGCAAGACAATCACTTATTCCACTTCACACGAAGGGGATGTCATCCTCGCTCCGTCACCCATATCGATGACGCTGACAAACGGTGAAACGTATGGTGTGAATTCCAAACTTGCAGGAAGCAAGACTGCTTCGGTGGATAACGTCATTCATACGGCAATCTACAAAAAGAAAGAGGTGCGTGATCATTATAACGAACTGACATTGAAGTTCCGTGGTTCATTCAACCTTATCTTCCGTGCTTATGACGACGGTGTTGCTTATCGGTTTGTATCAACTTTACAGAAGCCTTTTGAAGTAAAAGCGGAACAAGCGGTATTCAATTTTCCAAGTGATCGGAAAGCTTATGTACCTTATGTAAAGAATGAGGCTCCAACACTGGAACAACAGTTCTATAATTCTTTTGAAAATACTTACCGCCACATTAATTTATCGGAATGGGACAACAAGCGTTTGGCTTTCCTGCCTCTGGCAATAGAATGTGACCATGGAAAGAAAGTAGCTATTACCGAAGCCGATCTGACGAATTATCCAGGCATGTATTTGCACAATGATAATGGTTCATCTTCTTTGAAAGGTGTTTTTGCCGGGTGCCCCGCAGAGATAGAACAAGGAGGACACAACCGCTTGCAAGGAGTAGTGAAATCGCGTGAAGGATATATTGCCCGCTTTGATAAAGGATGTGCTTTCCCATGGCGTACAC
The DNA here is from genome assembly GCA_041907545.1 of Bacteroides sp. GTDB lineage: Bacteria > Bacteroidota > Bacteroidia > Bacteroidales > Bacteroidaceae > Bacteroides. Next base: position 27,234 of record JAYRGX010000015.1, on the reverse strand, counting down.
TGATCATCTCAGCCAATGATTATGAACTGGCCAATAATGACATGGTCTATCGGTTAGCCTCAGCATCGGATAAAACGCAGGATTACAGTTGGGTAAAACCGGGTAAGGTAGCATGGGACTGGTGGAATGACTGGAACGTATATAATGTACCTTTCAAGACTGGCGTAAACAACGAGACTTATAAGTATTACATCGACTTTGCTTCTTCACATGGCATTCAATATGTCATTTTGGATGAAGGCTGGGCGGTAAATATGAAAGCTGATTTATTCCAAGTGGTTCCCGAGATTAACTTGGAAGAGCTGACTGCATACGCTGCCAAGAAAAACGTGGGTTTGATTCTTTGGGCCGGCTATTGGGCTTTCAACCGCGATATGGAGAAAGTCTGCAAACATTATTCCGAGATGGGCATCAAAGGATTCAAAGTAGATTTCATGGACAGGGACGATCAGGCTATGGTTGATTTCCACCATCGTGCAGCTCAAATGACAGCTAAATACAAATTGATGATCGATTTTCACGGAACATACAAACCAACGGGATTGAATCGTACTTATCCGAACGTGATAAACTTTGAAGGAGTTCACGGATTGGAACAACTGAAATGGGCACCGGGGGAAATTGACCAGGTGACTTATGATGTGACCTTCCCTTACATCCGTATGCTTGCCGGACCTGTGGATTATACCCAGGGAGCCATGCGCAACGGAAGCAAGAATAACTATCGCCCCGTTAATTCCGAACCGATGAGTCAGGGTACACGTTGCCATCAATTAGCCGAATATATCGTATTTGATTCTCCGCTGAATATGATGTGCGATAGCCCATCCAACTATATGAGGGAGAAAGAATGTACCGGGTTCATTGCAGACGTACCTACCGTATGGGATCGCAGCGTTGCTCTGAATGGAGAAATGGCACAATACCTCACTCTTGCACGCCAAAAAGGGGATATATGGTATGTAGGTTCAATAACCAATTGGAAAGGACGTACGGTAGACCTCGATCTCTCTTTCCTGGGTAAAGGTAAGTACGAAGCTGAATTATTCAGAGACGGTATCAATGCCGACAAAGCAGCTTGTGACTATGTAAAAGAAACGGTTAGCATCCCCGAAAGCGGAAAACTATCTGTGAACTTAGCTTCAGGTGGTGGCTTTGCCATGAAGATTTATCCGGTAAAATAAGAAGAATATTTTTTCTAGCAGGCTGGCATAAATCACCCGGTAGAATTGCATTCGAGCAGATAATTAACAAAGAATAAATTATCTGCTCGATTTTTTAGTCTAGTGTACATTCAAACAATAATTAAACTGTAAAAAACTATAATCTTTACTGTCCATACCATTATCATAGAAGAACACTCATAAGCTCACTGTTTCTGATATGATATGTTGGCTTTCACATGTAGTTGATAAAAAGCAGCAATGAAAGCATACTCAGAAAAAATACAGGTATTAATACCGGGAAAATACAATAAAATTCCTTTAGTTATTTCACTATAAACGTAGAAGGCAAAGCCAATAGTTGATATTGAATGGTTCTTGCCAACCGGTAGTCTCCCAAAGCATTGGGATGGAGGCGATCGGTATCTTTATCATGAAAATATTGCCAATGCGACTCTTCCATGGGGTAGAGTCCGCTCAATGAATACAGATCAATCACAGGAACAGCCCAATACGACGCAGCTTGCTTCAACGTATCTATATAAGCATCAATGTACAAGCCTTGACTATTACTAAAGTATTCGTCAGGCTGAATATTATTATCGCCAAATCGAGCATACGATCGATGAATCGGAGTCATGATAATGATCTGCTGTTCGGGGAAGTTTTTCTTCAGATAAGCTATCGTTTTATTAATACGTCCGCAGAATGTAGTATCGTTCATTATGAGTGTGCGATGTTTACGTAACACTTCCTGACCGTTATAGTTAGTTTTTTCGACCGTTTCATTAAAGAAAGTGCCGATGGGAACACCGTGCATATAGTCATTGGTACCCGCAAAAATAAGGATAGCATCAACTCCGACTCCCTCTGCGTTATGAAGCTTAACAGCTTGACGATAAATGTCACTCCATTGGTTACCGTTAATGCCGTACACATGAGGATCCACACCTAGGAGTTCAGCTAAATATTCCCAATAAACACACGTCGTCCCTACCCTACGCTTATCAGTCATCGAATCACCCAGAAAAGCAACTCTCTTTCCCTTCCACTGGCTATCTAAAGTCTTTTCACTTTCGGTTATTGCAACCTTTGAGGCAGGTTGCTGCATCGCAGATCGTATACCATTATTATTTATTGAGCTATTCTTAAGCAAATCCAAAGTGTGTAACAATAACTCTTTCCCTCCAAAAGCTCCATGTCCGGGTATCACCCATTGTGCATCGGGATAGCGAGCCATAACTTTTGTAATGGTGGAAGGCCATTCAGATACAACAGCATCAGAAAGATTACCTAACCCCGTAGCACTCATATCTTTTACCATACAACCACCAAAAAGTATTTTCTCCGAAGGAATCCACACAACAATATTGTCGGTGGAATGCCCCCCACCCGGATAATAGCAATAGAGATTTATGCTACCCAACTTTACAGTCAATGAATCGCTAAACCCATATTCCGGCAAAGGCAGATTCTTCTTTCGCGCAATATCCACAGTCATTTTGTTGGCATACGATTTAACTCCTTTTTTCTTGAGATAAGACAACCCTCCCATGCAATCTCCATGCCAATGATTAGGAATAAAAGTAGTCAGTTTGGCATGAAGATGCTTCTGTATCCAATCTGTTAGCAAAGCTGTACGGTCATTAGTTGCAGGCGTATCAAGCAATGCAGCTTTCTTCCCGTCAACAAGAATCAAACCGTTGCATGGTACAACACCGAAACTACCCATATCGTCCCATGAGACGTAAAAATAAGCATGTTCCGAAAGTTTGGTGACTTCCATACCCGGAGCAATTACAATTTTTCCTTTATCAACTTGTTGCGCATTAAGATTCAACGCACCAATGAGAAGTAAAGCTCCTATTATAAGCGAAAAACGTTTCATAGACAATTATCTCTTTATTTTTTATTATCGCAAAGTTATATAAAAAGCTAATAAATAGCTAGTTTATAAGATAATACTCCATTGCTATACAGAGAAGTTAAAAACAAAGAAAACAGAAGACTAACACTTTTGAAATGCAACCCGTGGATCTCCATTAGCCAAATAGATGATGCCACACCGCAAATAGCCACATTTTTCCAAAAGAGATTGCATCACGGTATTTTCAGCATGAGTGTCTACACGGATATTGGGGCAATGCTCATAACACCAATCCAAACAATACTGCCCCAAGCCTTTGACTTTACCTCCTCCGGCAAGTCGATGAACAACACCGTACGGCGCATCATTCAACCAGCATCCTCCTTCTATATAAGCATAAGTGGGATCTTCTCCTTGCCAAAAGCAGAACGTTGCGACAATATCATTGGTATCATCCACACAGACATAGCTGTTTCCCGAAACAATATCTTTTTCTATCACTTCACGCGAAGGATATCCATTAGTCCATTGATGCATATTCCCCGTGCTCCGCATGAAGGTGCGGGCATAATCAAATAACTGCATCTGTCGGTCGACATCAGCCAAAGAAGCCTTTCTAATTTTCATAAGTAGTTAAATAAGTCACAAAAATAAAAAAATGATGGCATTATCGGGGAAAGTATCTCCCCTAGCAATCATTTTTTATAGAAATTTCCTCTATAAAAACTTAAGTTTATGAACAAAGCAACTTATGATCGTCTTTTTAATATAAGCCTAGTCAACTAAAGAAAATACCCGAAGTTGAATACACATCCTTCAAAAAAAGAAGAATAAAAAGTGCCTACTATGATAAGAAGAAACTTTATCTTTGCATCATAATAAAGAAAGGAACATTATGGCAGATAATTATTTGGAAAAGCAATACGCAGAATACGAAGCCCGGAAAGCAGCTTGGGAAAAGGCTAAAAAGCTGGGGAAGAAGAATACAAATATAACCTCTCCATCAACCCAAATAAAACAATCTACTCCAAAAAGCTCTTTAGACGATAAACTGAAGAAATAAGAAGTAGGAGCATCTTAAACACAAAGAATGAAGACATTCACTATCTCTACATTCGGTCAACATTAACAGATTGCTTTATTTGTTTTCGATAATCCGTAGGAGACATCCCTAAATGTGAACGTACATACTTCCCAAAAAATGAAAGGTTAGGGAAATTTAGTGATTCAGAAATTTCCTTTATAGAATGGCTGGAATGTTTCAATTTATATCTAATAATCTCTGTAGTGTAATCTTGAATCCATCCTAAAGCACTTTTCCCGGTCAAACTCTTACACACTACAGATAAATATTTTGGAGTGACACACAGTTTCTCACTATAAAACGACACGCTACGGTCTTTACTAACATACTCCGGTAGTAGATCCATGAATTTTTTGAAAAGAATATCACCTTGCCGCATCATGTCGTCATTAGAAAGAGTCACAGAGTTTGAAAGAATAGCAAATATCTCATAAAAGACAGCACTTATTAACGCATATACTACTTCATAATGATAAGATTTCTTCTCCCGTTTGATCTTGGCATTTATCATTTGGCAATATTGGTTCATCAAATCAGCCTCCTCATTACTTATACTTAAAACCGGATTTTTATTCACGTAAAAAGCTATATCCCAATTATTCCGGCTACCGTGCATCATACTTTGAATTAATTCTTCGGAAAGTATCAATACCCGACCTTTAAAATCAGGAGTAATCATGTAATTATTCAAAATGATGTTGGGACGACAAAACAATAAATCGTTTTTGTGGACAACAAAAGTATTAGCATTTATGTCCAATTGAAGTTTACCTTCCTGGCAGAATAAAATGAGAATAGCGTTTACCTTAACAGAATCATAACTCTCGGGAAGATCTTGCAGATCATCTATGATCGCAACATTTTCATTTAAGAAATTGACGAAATATTCTCTCCTAAGATAAGAAAAATCGACTTCATTTATAGTGTCCTTTATTTCCATAACAGTAACTTCTTTTGTGCAAAAATGAGAAATACAAGAGATAAAACGGTGTTCCATTATTCCATAAAAATACTCTAAATTTCTTTTATGACCTGATATACAGAAAAATACAACAGAAAAGATCCTTTTTTGGAACACTTATACTGTTCTAAAAAACATCACTTTTGCTGAAAAATAAGTGATAAATCTATTAAATAATTGGTATATGAAAAAAAATAGCTACGTTTTTTTATGCTTATGGGCCGGACTAGTGATGACTGGATGTAACAAAAAGCAAGAAAAAGAAACAATTAATCCGTTGCCTGTAAAGGTGATTACAGTAAGGGGTGAAAATTGGGATGGTGAACGAGATTTCTCAGGAACTACAGAAGAAATGTCGGGCACCTCACTCAGTTTTAGTATAGGAGGAACGCTTAAGAAGATACTTGTTTCGACTGGCAAAAAGGTTCACAAAGGAGAATTGATAGCAATAGTAGACGACGCTACTTTACGAAATGCATATAATATATCGGCGGCAGCACTTAATCAAGCGAGAGACTCTTATCAGCGAATGAAACTATTACATGATAAAGGAAGTCTCCCTGAAATGCAATGGGTCGAAGTACAAAGTAAATTGGAACAAGCTTCTGCTTCTGAAAAGATAGCTCGTAAGGATATGCAAGACTGTAAGCTCTACGCTCCTTTTAGTGGGGTCATATCGGACAAATTTGCAGATGCGGGAGAAAACGTGATGCCCGGCTCACCAATAGTAAAGCTTGTGACTATTAATCAAATAAAAATTAAGATAGCGGTACCTGAAAATGAAATTTCAGGAATAAACATAGGACAAACATTAAAGCTTATAGTACCCGCTCTAAACTCTCAGAATTTTGAAGGAAAAGTTATCGAAAAAGGAATAAGTGCGAATCCACTGTCACGTTCTTACGAAGTAAAGGCAATAGTAGATAATCCAAATGGCAAACTAATGCCTGGTATGGTTTGCCAAGTAAAAGTTGGCCTAAAAAAGAAAGAAAATTCTATGCTAATGCTACCTACTCAACTCATTCAACTTGATGAAAACAATCATTCTTTTATCTGGATCGTAAAAGGAGGTAAAGCACAAAGGAGATTTATTCAGTGGGAAGGTTTCTCAGATAAGAATACGATCATTAATGGTGGGCTGGAACCGGGAGATCAGGTAATTGTAGAAGGCCAACAAAAAGTTAGTGAAAACACACCTGTCCATATTATAAAATAAAATAAGTATGAAAAAACAAAATATTGTAGAGTGGGCTATGCACTATCGGCAAATTATTATTTTGCTGGTATCTGTGCTTATGGCATTCGGCATCTATGGATTATCTGAAATGGGAAAAAACGAGTTCCCCAATTTCACCATTCGCCAAGGGATAGTAGCGGTAGCATACCCCGGTGCTACTGCAGCGGAAATTGAAGAACAAGTCACCAAGCCTTTAGAGAATTATATCTTTAGCTATAAAGAGGTAAAGAAAAGGAAGACATTTTCTTACAGTAAAGACGGCATGGCAATTGTGCAAGTAGAACTCAATGATAATTTGAATAATAAAGATGAGTTCTGGAGCAAATTTAAACATGGCATAAATCAATTTAAGAGAGAGTTGCCAAGTGGTGTAGCTGCTGTCGTTGTGATGGATGACTTTGGAGACACTTCGGCAATGCTTATAACAATAGAGAGTAATGAGAAGACTTTTAAAGAGTTGAAAACATACATGGATGGTCTCAAAGATCGTCTGCGGAAGATAGAGAGTATAGGTAGAATGAATGTCTTAGGAATGAGAAAAGAGCAAGTTTCTATCTATTTGGATAATAAGAAACTTTCGCAATATGGCATTAACGAAGAGACACTTGCAGTCCAACTATTCATCAAAGGATTTAAAACGACTGCCGGGCGTATAAAATCGGACAACTATACTTCACCTATCTATGTTAGTAAATCATTTAACACGGTACGTGATGTACAGGAAATGATTGTCTACTCCGATCCAAAAGGTAATAATATACGCTTGAAAGACATAGCCAATGTGGTAAAAGAATATAATGAACCGGAATCATACATCACTAATAATGGAAAGAAGTGCCTATTGTTGAGTGTGGAAATGAAAGACGGACAGAATATTGTGAAGATGGGTGATGAGATTAATAAAACCTTAGATGATTTTAAAAAAGAAGTATTACCATCTGAAGTTCAATTATTCAAAATAACCGACCAAAGCCAAGTGGTAGAGCGCAGCGTAGAAAACTTTCTACATGAACTGCTTATTGCCATTGCAGCGGTAGTCATAGTCGTCATGTTGCTGCTTCCTTTGAGAGTTGCAGTAATTGCAGCGTCCACAATACCCATTACAATATTTATTTCCTTAGGCCTATTTTATGCATTTGGTATTGAGTTGAATACGGTTACATTAGCCGCCCTAATCGTAACATTAGGGATGATCGTGGATAATTCTATTGTTATAATAGATAATTATTTGGAAAAGATTTCAGAAGGGCTATCACGCTGGAACGCAGCAATACAAAGTGCCACCCACTTTTTCAAGTCTATTTTCTCGGCTACAATGGCTATAAGTATTACCTTCTTCCCATTCCTTTTTACGATGAAAGGAATGACACATGACTTTTTAATGAGCTTTCCGTGGGCTATTACTTTAATTTTGCTTATTTCGCTACTCGTAGCGGAATTGGTGGTTCCTTTCTTAATGTTTTATTTCATAAGAAAACCATTACAAAAAAGTAAGAAGCAAAAAAAGAGCTTTTCTTTTCTCGATTTTATTCAAAGCGGATATGACAAAATACTGAATAGCTGTTTTATGCATCCACGCATTGTTATTGCTATCGGACTAGTATCAGTAGCAGCAGGCATTCTTTTATTGGGTAAAGTACCACAAAAACTCATGCCTGTAGCAGAGCGTAATCAATTTGCTGTGGAAATAGAAATGCCGACAGGGACATCATTAAAGAAAACAGCCCTGATAGCTGACAGCCTGGAGCATATACTCCGGAAAGACGCTCGCATAGTTTCCATAGCATCGTTTAAAGGAGCGAGCTCACCGCGCTTCCAGACTTCGTATGCACCCAGACTCGGAGGAAGCAATTTTGCCCAATTCATAGTAAATACAACAGGTAATAAAGCGACTGTGGAGGTACTCAATGAATATACTCCTAAATATTCGACGTTTTTCCCGGAAGCAGTAGTACGATTCAAACAATTAGGATATGGAAGCGCTACCAACCCTATAGAAATAAGAATCAGCGGAGACAGTCTGCCCGATTTAAAACGAGAGGCACATAAAATAGAACAACTTCTACGTACTTTACCTGAATTGGATCTTATCCGCACTGATTTTAATGAACAGTTAGCTGGAGTACAGGTCGCTTTAGACGAAGATCAATCAAACCGACTAGGCATTACGAATGGAATGTTGGCTTCTACATTAGCATCCCGATATGGCAACGGCATTACTCTAGCAACAACATGGCAAGGTGATTACGACATGCCAATTGTATTGAAAAGCAATAAAGCGGACTCTGCATCTATTAATGACATCCAAAATGAATTAGTGCCTGCTTATGGAGGTATTACGAATATACCTCTACGCCAAGTTGCACAAATAACTCCTGTTTGGCAAGACGGACAAATTGTGAGACGAAATGGAATAAGAACAATCTCGGTTATAGCTGAAGTTAAAAGAAACATTAATGTCATGAACGTCACTTCAAAAGTGGAAGATATCTTAAAGAAGCAAGCAATGCCCAAAGGAGTTACTCTGACTTATGGTGGTGATTACGAAGAGAATGGAGAAGAGACGCCTCATCTTATTGGAGCCTTACTCATAGCGATAGGCATTATCTATTTTATCCTTATCGGGCATTTTAAAAGGATCAGTACAGCTACCTTGCTCTTGGCGAGCTTAAGTTTATGCTTTTTCGGTACCGCCGCAGGAATATGGATACAAGGAGTCGACCTAAGTATGACGTGTATACTAGGCATCGTAAGTTTAATGGGTATACTAGTACGAAACGGTATAATCATGATCGATTATGCAGAAGAACTCCGAAGTAAAGAAAGAATGTCAGTACGTAATGCTATATATTATTCGGCAAAACGCCGTATGCGCCCAATTTTCCTAACTTCTGCAGCAGCTTCAGTTGGAGTTATACCTATGATTTTGGGAGGAAGCGGGCTTTGGATGCCTATGGGAACCGTTATTTTTTATGGGACACTAATTACCATGGTGTTCATCCTTACCGTATTGCCTGTGTCGTACTGGATGCTGATGAAAAAACTTCAAAAGCAACGTTTAAAATCACAATTAATAGAAAATGAATTTGCATAAATAAAGAAGCATGAAAGGTTATACCATATTAATCATTGCAATTACAGCATGCTGTACTATTGCACAACCTGCATGGGGACAAAAAGAATATACCCTTGACGAATGCAGAGCCGCTGCATTAAAGCAAAATATAAGGATAAGAAAAGCGAATAATGAAACTGAAAGTAGCAAACAGACAGAAAAGGAAATGTTTACGAAGTTCTTTCCATCTGTGAGTGCATCGGCTACAGCATTCAGTGCAAACAAGAATCTTATTGAAATGAATGTGGCACCGGATATGAACTTATCTCTTTTAAAGAACGGGATATCAGGTGGTCTTTTAGCTACACAGCCGGTTTTTGCAGGAGGACAAATTGTTAATGGGAACAAGTTGGCTAAAGTTGGAACAGAGGTCAGTAAAATCCAAATGCAACAGTCAGAGAATGAAGTCTCCTACACAGTTGAGCAATATTTTTGGCAAATTATAAGTTTAAAGGAAAAGCTAAAAACAGTGGTAAGCTTAAAAGCTATGCTCCAGACTTTAAATAATGATGCTCAATCGGCAGTAGATGCGGGAGTGAGAAATAGGAATGATCTCCTGCAAGTAGAGCTAAAACAAAATAGCATTGAAGCCGATAGATTAAAGCTTATAAACGCTATAGATATAAGCAAAAAAGTCTTGGCACAGTATGTTGGTGAACAACTTGATAGCTTTGATATAAAAGAGCAAGCCATGGAGCTAAGAGGACTTCAACGACCTCTGGAATTAATGAGAAATCATCAAACGTCATTAATGCTTACTCCCGAGTACGGGCTCCTTCGGAAGAATATTGAAGCTCAGAACTTACAAAAAAAGATTGAGATAGGGAAACAACTACCATCAGTGGGCATAGGTGCCGGATATATGCACGATTATATATTTGATAAAAATAACTCATACGCCATAGCTTTTGCTACAGTTTCAGTCCCAATATCCGATTGGTGGGGCGGTTCACACGCAATCAAGAGAAGAAAAATACAATTGAAGATAGCGCAAGATGAATTAAAAGATAATAGCGAGTTACTTATTCTGAAGATGCAAAAGAATTGGAACGAATTGGATGATGCTTATCAACAAATCCTTTTATCCAATAAATCAATAGAGCAAGCCACCGAAAACCTTCGTTTACACGAAGATTATTATAAAGCCGGAACAGTGAACATGAGCAATTTATTGGAAGCACAGTCATTGTATCAACAGAGTAAAAACCAGTATATAGATGCATTTGCAGAATATCAAGTTAAGAAAGTAGCTTATCTTCAATCTACAGGAGAAACAGCTATAAAATAAATCAGCATTTATATTTTGGTTAATAATAAACTAAAATAGTATGAAAAGAGCATATTTCAAGCCATTACACTTTATAGTAGCAATGATTATTTTCTTTCTAGTATGCCAATTTATAAATATCAGCAATAGTATAAACGGGGAATCGTACAACCACGGCTCCTCGTTGGTTGAAATTGACTCTACTCGTTTTTTCAATGCGATAGGCTCTGACTTATGCTTTGTATTATTTTACAGATTCAATTCAGTTGCTTGTGAAAATATGGAGGGGAAGTTGACTGAATTGGCTAAAGGGCACGCCAATCACGGTCACTTCTTTAAAATAAATACGGCTTCTCAATGTGACTCTATAATAGATTTATATAATATATCAGGAGTGCCCAATATTTTAATTTTCAAAAACGGGAGAGAACAAAGAAGAATTATGGGAGTAATCTCCTATTCAAATCTCCAAATGATATATCAACGTGAAATAAGATGAAAATGATATTAATAAGCATGTTATGCGGTTCTATTCTTGGTTTTATCTATTGGTATTATTGCGGATGTTACTGGGGAGTTTTTCCTTTATCTTCGGAGTGCTGGGCAAACTGTGTACTGGGAGGAATCCTCGGTGGTTTTGTGGCTAGCGTACATGAAGAAAATAAAAATTCATAATATTTTTTTTAGCAAAAGCACTCTTTTTATACTTAAGATAAAAAACTGATATTCAACAAAAGTAACCTTGAGGTAAGTATAGAAATAAGGCACAACATCCTATATAACAACTACTTAATTCCAAATAAAAGTATATTTTAAATAAACATAGTAGGAAAATCTTTGTTATATCATAAACTGACAAAACAGAATGAGTAATTTATTATGTTGAATTAAAATAGAACGTTTATTATGAAAAAGTATTTTTTATTTTCGCTGATCTCTCTTTTAGCAATCGCAGCATCAGCACAGACTACATGGAAAAATGATCCCGCGCATTCGCGCCTAGGCTTTGTTGTGAAACACCTCACAATATCCGAAATTGAAGGTTACTTCTCTGACTTCACAGCGGAAGTTACAACTGCAAAAGCAGATTACTCGGATATGAAAATAAAAGTTACCGCAAAGGTTTCGAGCATCAATACAAGTGTTGAGATGCGCGACAATCATCTGAAGTCAGCAGACTTTTTTGATGCGGAGAAATATCCGGAATTGGTATTCAATAGCACTAAGGTAGTTAAGACTCCAGCCAAAGCAGGCAAACAGAGTGCACAATACGGAAAGATCTACGGAACATTAACATTCCATGGCATCACCAAACCGGTTGTACTGGATGTGAAATACTTCGGCAAGGTGACTAATCCGATGAATAATAACGAAACAGCCGGGTTTAAAGTTAGCGGTACGATAAGCCGTAAGGATTTCGACTTAGGACCTAAATTCCCTGAAGCTATGATTTCAGATAAAGTCAGTATTAACGCAAATCTTGAGTTTAGTCCACAAAAGTAAACTCTATACAATAAAAGGTATAATGAGCGGATTTTTAAAGTTGCAGAAAACGACTTAAAAATCCGCTCATTCTTTGCCTATGCAGTCAAAAAAGCCATTCAAACTGACAAATCTCACAGGAAATGAGAGGGATATAGAGGTATCCCTGCAGATAATAATCCTTATTTTTGCAACGATTAAATTGATTTGTCCGTAAATCACCCGTTTACGGATTGTAGTATTAACCAGCAATAAATAAAAGCCATGAAATTCGTTTCTGTATTTTTCAGCTTATTGATTTCGCTGTCAGCTCTAGCTCAAGAGAAGTTTCCTGATGGGACTCTTATTCCCAATTGGTTCAAACAAAATGAAGTTGTCAATATCTCAACTTTAGGAAGTAAGTACAATTTGGCTAATTATGGAATAGTCAACGACAGCACATTGTTACAAACAGACAAAATTCAAGCCGTTATTGACCAGGCTGCCAAAGACGGCGGCGTTGTTATTGTTCCCAAAGGAACCTACCTGACCGGAGCTTTATTTTTCAAGCCTAAAACACATCTATACTTGGAAGAAGGAGCCGTGTTGAAAGGAAGTGACGACATCAGCAACTTCCCAATTATCAATACACGTATTGAAGGTCAAAGCTTAAAATATTTTGCCGCATTAATCAATGCCGATCATGTTGATGGTTTTACACTGTCCGGTAAGGGAACAATTAACGGGAACGGATTAAGATACTGGAAATCGTTTTGGCTCAGACGGACGGTAATTCCTAAATGTACCAATATGGATGAACTTCGTCCCCGTCTGGTATACATATCAAACTCTAATGATGTACAGATTTCGGGAGTACATTTAATGAACTCTCCTTTTTGGACCACACACATCTATAAATGCAACCGTATAAAGTTGTTGAACTTGACCATCACCTCACCCGGTGCTCCTGTAAAAGCTCCAAGTACCGATGCTATCGATATTGATGTGTGCAGTGATGTCCTAGTGAAGAACTGCTACATGTCTGTCAACGATGATGCAATTGCATTAAAAGGAGGAAAAGGTCCTCAGGCAGATAAAGATGCAACAAATGGAGAGAACAAAAATATCATCATTGAAGACTGCACATACGGTTTCAGCCACAGCGCTTTGACTTGTGGCAGTGAATCCATTCATAACAGAAATATTATCCTTCGCCGTTGTACGCTGAGTAATGTCAGTCGGCTATTATGGTTGAAAATGCGTCCCGATACTCCACAGCGATATGAATATATATTAGTTGAAGATATCAAAGGAGATGCCAGAAGTTGCCTCTTCATTAAGCCATGGACTCAATTCTTTGACCTAAAAGGTACTCAAGAACCTCCGAAGTCATCTTCCGAACATGTCACAATGCGTAATATCAATTTAGAATGCGACGTATTCTTCAATGTGGAAAAATCGGATAAATATCAACTGTCCAACTTCACTTTCGAAAATTTGAATATTAAAACTAAGAATGGCAAATACGATAAAGATCTGATCACATCATCTGTTTGGAAGAATATCAAGGTAATGAATAAAGAGTAATGCCATAACTCCGAAAAAGAGTTTCTTTCTTAGCATTGGCAAACCATAGCCTTAAAGCGAAGTATCAATGCCAAAAGATAAGAATTAAAGAGAAAGACTCGTGAATCATTATAATAAAGGGGGTGTGTCAAAAGCCCCTATTTCATAAAAACGCCCTTGTTACAGCATGTTGTAGCAAGGGCGTTCTGCTATTTTTTGCTTTTTGACACACCTTCTTTATTGTTTCCAAGTTTTCTCTTCAAATAAACATTTACGGAATATTGAATACCGCAATAAGACTGTAGTGAAGCTCAAAAAACGAGTCAGGATTCGAAGCTACGTAACAATTTAATCTCACTCTCCCAGAGCGTCTCATCAGGAGTCTCGAGCACTATCGGGATATTGTCAAATCGTTTGTCCTGCATAAACCGACGAAAGAAGTCAAGCCCCAGAAGTCCTTTGCCAATGCTATCATGTCGGTCGACACGGCTACCCAAAGCTTTCTTCGTATCATTGAGATGAATAGCTTTTAAATAGTTAAAACCGACCGTACTGTCGAATTCGGAGAACACCTCGTCATAGTTCCCTACAATATCATATCCTGCAGAGTAGGTATGGCAAGTGTCGAGGCAGACACCCACACGCGACTTATCATTTACCCGCTCAATAATATGCTTTAAGTGACCGAACTGATTGCCTATATTACTCCCCTGACCTGCCGTATTTTCAATCACAGCAGTCACACCCTCGGTCTTCTCCAAAGCCAGATTAATGGAGTCCGCCACTTTATCGAGACAATCTTCAATGCTTATTTTATTGAGATGACTACCCGGATGAAAGTTGAGCAACTTTAAGCCTAACTGTTCACAACGTTGCATTTCATCCAGAAAAGCAGCACGACTCTTATCCAATCCCTCCATATCGGGATGTCCCAGGTTAATGAGATAGCTGTCGTGAGGCAAAATATAACGGCTATCAAAGCCACATTTATCACAATTCACCTTAAAAGCCTCAACACTCTCTGGAGTCAAAGGCTTTGCCACCCATTGTCGCTGATTCTTTGTAAACAGAGCAAAAGCATTTGCTCCTATACTATCGGCATTTACAGGAGCTTGTTCTACTCCACCACTTGCCGAAACATGCGCACCTATATATTTCATTTTTTATCGATATCAATTAAACAATCGGTCAATATTCGGTATCCTTGACTATTCAGATGTAAACCATCCACAGTCAGGGATTCATTCAGCCGTCCTCCTTCAAGCAAACGATCGAAAACATCCAGATAAATGATATCGGAAGTAGCAATCTTGGCATGTATTTTTTTATTCAAACGCGAGATGAACCGGTTCGTGGCAGAGCTGTCGGAATAGTCATTTCGAGGAAGTATGCAATATAAATACTTCTGCAGAGAAGGGATAGCCTCTATAGCATAAACGTAATGCTCCACATAAGCATCTATGTTTTCGTTATTCAAACGGTAAAGATCGTTGGTACCAAACTCTATCACAAGTTTGCAGTCGGAAACATCACGTTGAAAGGATTCGATATAATCCATGCCTTCCCCGGGAAGTCCGTAATTAAAACACTCCCACTTCGGAAAATAGATTTCAAGTGGCCAAAGCGCAATGTGACTATCACCGACAAATACATATTTAGGTTTCTCAATCATAAGGCACAAGTTCCTTCACCGCCAAAATCCTTACTGGTTTTACCATGATATTCGGGATGACGCTCCAGCCAGATTACTGCATACGAGCATGTTGCCACAGGGGTAAGCCCTTCGGCTATGGCATAATCGTAAGCCGCCTTAACTAAAGCACTCGCAATTCCTCTCCCACCGATCTCCTCGGGTACTATGGTATGGCGAATATCCAATCCTCCATTACCGATATGATAAGTTGCGTAAGCTGTCACTCCGTCTACCGTAGTCTCAAAACGTTGCTTCTCAATATTATTCTGAATGTCCATAATTTTTGGTTTTAGATATTGTTTCGTATGTCATAAGAAACAAATCAAGAAGCGCCACTGTTCGATAAGAAGCGCTCAAAAGAGAATTAAACCCATGAATTTCTAAAAAATGGAAGAGTTAAGAAGAAAGTGGGATATCATTGAAAGCAAACTGAAATGGTACGAACAGCCCTTTCGCCTGCCAGACAGATGACAAACAGAAAAGCTTTTATCCAAAGCCTAGTATTTCCCCAAAATGTCCCAACATGACTTTTTCAGATCAACGCAACCATTCTTCTTAAATGCAACATCTTCCTTTTCCAACAGCTCACGTTGTTGCACCCAGAAAGGTGCAAGCCTCCCCTGACTGTTGACTACACGATGACAAGGCAATCCCGAAGGGGCATTGTGCATCGCCTGTCCCACCATACGTGAGCATTGGGGCCTGCCTGCAAGAGAAGCGATCTGCCCATAAGTCAGCACAGACCCCGAAGGGATGGAGGCCACAACAGTGTACACCTCCGTATAAAAATCCACCTTATCGACACGATTAGTCATACCTTGGAAACCTGATGGAGAGAGATTAATATTTTAATAAGCGCTTGGGATTTCCATGCCACGAACAACCAAAACAATAGATGTCGGTCAAATCAAATCCTTCTAAAGATTCAGACGGATCTTTGGGTACGATGTCACCGTTTTCGTAGACATATATAGATAAACGGTCACCGTTTTCATTCTTCACATATAGTGCGGCAACTTTACATTGCGGACAAACAAGTTTTCTCATATTCGTATTATAAACTTTATTATGGCTGTAACGTCCAGCCGGCATCATTATGGTAAATCATCAATTTGGACATTCCTCCATCAACCGTTATGTTTTCACCGTTGACAAACGAATTCCTTTCATCACACAAAAAGAGAGCTACACGGGCAATATCATCAGGGTCTCCCACTCTACGGGAAGGATGTTGCAGTACATCGGCATCACTATAATCGGGTAAATAACTCTCCGAATGATAGCTACCGGTGTCGATCCAGCCGGGAGCAATGGAGTTAACCCTTGTTATACCGCTCAGACTGACGGCAAGGGCATGGGTCAACGCTGTAATTCCTCCCTTGGCAGCCGTATAACTTTCCGTATTGGCCTGTGATTGAAACGCACGAGTCGAAGAAATGTTCACGATTGATCCCGCTCCCGTGAAATAGTTCTTAAACAAAAGAGATAAGAAATAAGGGGCAACAACACCTACACGCTGTACATACAAGAATTCGTCGTACGAACAATCACCTAGAATACCACCATTAGTGAGGCATGCATTATTTATCAGGCAGTCTATTTGTTCCTCCATGGAAAGTACAAAGTCTGCAAAGTCTTTCAGCGTTTCTTCTTCGGCAATATCTCCCTCAAAGCCCATCACACTATAGCCTCTGGCTTGCATCTTATCCTCTAGCCAGCGTATCTCAATGGTCGATTTGTCGATAAAATAGACTTTATACCCTTTTTCCGCAAAGGTCTCCACAATGCAACGGCCTATTCCGGCAGCTCCTCCGGTTACTACACAGACTCTTTCCATATTATTTCCCTTGTTATTGTTCGTTCCTAATTCCACAATTCTTCGACAAGCTTTTGCAGCTGGACTCATGCGGAATGGAATGACGCTATTAATGGTAACAAAAATAATGTTTTATAAAGAAATGAATGACATATCGTTAAAAAAAGATCGGTACGCCGGGATATAACTCAAAACAGATGGTGCGTTTGCTTCAAACAGATGGTCTGATTGAAGTCAACAGATGGTCTGTTAGATGCAAATAGACCATCTGTTTAGGACTAACACACCATCTGTTTCGGATTTTGTTGTTTCCCATGCGGGGTTTTCCTATGTTTGTAGTCTAATAATATCATTTTTGATCTATGATAGAGCAAGTAGAGTTTACTTTAAAACCGTATAGAAGAGGATTCCACCTTATAACAAAAGAAGTCTTGGACAATCTTCCAGCGCTGCCGGACGTAGGGTTGCTAAACTTATTCGTAAAACATACAAGCTGTGCAATCAGTATTAATGAGAACTTCGACAGTAGCGTAAGGAGTGACCTGGAACAAGTATACAACAGATTGGTGAAAGAAAATGAATCTTATTATACCCATACAGACGAAGGACCGGATGACCTGCCAAGTCATTGCAAAAGCAATCTCACCGGAGTCTCCATATCCATTCCCATTAAAAGCGGGAGATTAAACTTGGGTACTTGGCAGGGAATATATCTTTGTGAATTCAGGAACTTTGGAGGTTCAAGACAATTTGTGGCTACTATCATAGGATAACAGAAGTACGTGGATACAGCTTGAAATATGAGGCTGACGCATATCATTCTGATTATTGTAAACGTAAACTTCTTATAATCGAAACGATGAATGAAATAAAACGAATTATTATTATAGGTGCGACATCCGGTATCGGATATGAAGTTGCCAAACTTTACATTGCCAAAGGATATCGGGTGGGTATTGCCGGTCGCCGTGAAGAAGAACTTAAAAAGCTTCAGAGTCTGTCTCCACAGCAGATTGAAATACAGAGACTGGACGTTACCGACGAACATGCCACCGGGCAGTTATCGGAGCTGATTAACCGGACAGGCGGCATGGATATATTCTTTCTGAGCTCGGGTATAGGGAAACAAAACCCCACGCTCGAAGCAGAAATTGAATTAAACACAGTTCAAACAAATGTGGAAGGGTTTACGCGAATGGTGACTGCTGCATTCAACTTCTTCAAAAATCAGCCTGAAGGCCATATTGCAGTAATCAGCTCGATAGCCGGGACAAAAGGTTTGGGTATTGCTCCTGCTTATTCAGCCACTAAAAGATTCCAGAACACTTACATTGATGCGTTGGCTCAACTCTCCAGGATGGGACATCATCGTATTCATTTTACCGATATACGTCCGGGGTTCGTTGCCACCGAACTGTTGAAGAGTGGTAAGTTTCCTATGTTGATGCAAGCTGACCGCGTAGCAAAACAGATTGTCAGTGCCATGGATAAACACAAGAGAGTTGCAGTCATAGACATAAGATACCGGATACTGGTATTCTTTTGGAAATTGATACCAAACTGCCTGTGGGAAAGGTTATCAGTCAAAAATTAATTTTGAATATATCTCTCATTATTTTATCTTTGCAAAGGACGAAGATCATTTAGATTGTATGAGAAGCATCCAATCTGAGGTCTTCGGACGAACAGCTAAACAGTCTAAATATCGAAGAAAATGAGTAAATGCGACAAGTGCGGATTCGAGAACAACATGCAATATGATAAGTATTGCAGAAGTTGTGGTTATCAACTCCCCCAAGAAGAGGTGGAGCAAATTATAGAAGTTCCCGTTCAAAAGAAATCCGGCACAAAGAATAAAAGAATAGGAATGTTTGTGGGTATTATTGTGGGGCTACTCGCAATGTATGCAGTACAGCACTTTGTCTTCAATTCCGACCTGTTCTCAATTGATAAGTCGGTAGCGCAATTGGCTAATGAGATCAATAAGAATTGCCCGATGATGATTGACAGCGAAACCAAGCTCGATAATACCATTGCCTTGCCGAACAAGACTTTCCAATACAACTACACGCTGGTGAATATGGTAAAAGAAACTGCAGATACACTCGAAATCAAAAATGCATTGGAACCGAACATCATAAACTTTGTAAAGACCAATCCGCAAATGAAGGAGATTAGAGATCACGAAATCACCATCAACTATTATTATAAGGATAAAAACGGAGCTTACTTATTCCAAGTCAAAGTGCCACCGGCACTTTATAAGTAGTCGGCACAGCCTGTATAACAATTCTTTGCATCAGGGCTGTTTCTCCGTAAGGTACTTCCAATAACGTACAGGCATGTCCTGTTTATGCTTCCGCGGGTTCAATCTTTCTTTGATACAGATAGCCTTGAAATAAGTTTTCCAAAGTTGTTGAAACAGTTTTTCGTCCTTATCCATCAACGATTCATCTAACATACCGGTGACGAGATGTCCCTCACGACTTTCTTCACCGAAAACTACTTCACGCACTTCCTTTAAGTCGTAATAATAGCCGTAAGCTCTCTTTATATCATAAATCAACCAGCGCTGGTCGGAAAAACGATCTTTAAAATGGTGGATTGCCAAGGGAAGTGCATTGAACTGGGGCTCAACAGCAGCAAAAAAGGTTCCGTCCGCTGCTTTCTGAAAGCGTACAAATTGCAGCAGACGATGATGCTCATATTCCACTTTCTTCCAGATCTTAGCGAGTAACAAGACATCGGGATCAGCAAAATTAGTTTCGATGGAACGGGGATAATCAATAGCCTTACGAATATACCGAAAAAGTAACATAGGTACTTCAGGAAGCTCGGAAAGCCAACTTTGTGCCAATGCAGATAGAGCCGACGAAGAGAGTTTTTTCTCCAAACCCTTCCATACCCGTTCCGCCTTTTCCTTTTCGGTAATCACAGTGAAAGCCTCATCATAAAAAAGAGGCAAAGGCAATTCCTCCGATTGTAACACATCGGGAAACGATCGCCTGGAATATGCTTCAAACACAGCCGTCAGCAAACCTTCAAAAGTATAATCGAAGAGGAATACAATCATTTAAAGTAAATATTAATTTTAAAGCGACTATTATATAGCGAGAGTGCAGCCAACCGACAGCAGACCAACCGGAGAAATAACTTTAGCACAAACAGTCATCAATCTCCTTCAAAGGAGAAGGACAGCTGAAGTAAATCTTCTTTCTTTTTAGGTTGCTTTACCAAAAGATTCCTGACCGACTGCGGACTGATTTCATTAATAGTTTGCATAGGTAGCTCATTGCAAGTAATAAAATAGCGCGCTTTCTTCATCACTACTCCTATCTTCTTAAGCTCATAAAAACCCAGCTTGGAGTAACGTCGGGAAGCAACAATCAGTTGGGCGGATTTCACTCCAATACCGGGTACACGAAGTATCCGCTCGTAATCCGCTTTATTAATATCCACGGGGAATTGTTCCGGATGACGTAATGCCCAACCCAACTTGGGATCAACATCCAAATCAAGATCAGGATGACTGTCGTCCACAATCTCATCAACATTAAACTGATAAAACCGCATCAGCCAATCTGCCTGATACAAACGATTCTCGCGCACTAAAGGAGGTTGCTTCAATGCAGGCAAGCGTGTATCGTAAGTATTGACCGAGATATATCCCGAATAATAAACACGTCTCATTGTAGGCCCTTTATAAAGCGCGGAGGATAAAAACAGAATGTCTTTATCGGTTTCGGATGTCGCCCCGACAATCATCTGAGTACTTTGACCGGCAGGTGCAAAGCGCGGTGCATGCCTAAACTTTTTCCGTTCCTCATTGCTTTCCAAAACACCTTGCTGAATATAACGCATCGGAGCATACACACTTTTATGGTCTTTCTCGGGTGCCAATAGCTTCAGATTCTCTTCTTTAGGTATTTCGACATTCACGCTCAAACGATCGGCGTATAAACCGGCTTCATTCACTAGCTCACGACTTGCGCCGGGAATGCTTTTCAAATGAATATAGCCATTAAAACGATGAACAGTGCGCAAGTCTTTCGCCACTCGCACAAGGCGCTCCATGGTATAATCGGGATTTCTCACCACCCCCGAACTTAAGAATAAACCTTCAATATAATTGCGACGGTAGAACTCCATTGTCAGATCAACAAGTTCGCTGACAGAGAGTGTAGCACGAGGTAAATCGTTACTGCGCCTGTTTATGCAGTACGCGCAATCATAAATGCAATAATTGGTAAGCATGACTTTAAGCAAAGAGATGCAACGACCATCTTCCGCAAAGCTATGGCAGATTCCCATTCCGCCCACAGTATTTCCCAATGTCCCGGCTTTATTAGACCGTACCGTACCGCTGGAAGAACAAGATACATCGTATTTTGCTGATTCCGCGAGGATTCTCAATTTATTAAGGACATTCTCGTTCATACTCTGAGTCAAGGAAATTAGGACTTCAAAAATACGAATAAGGAAATAATCTGGCAAACGAAACAAAAAAGAAAATAATAGGACACGAAAAAGGCCACCTTGTATAAAGTGGCCTTTTAATTTCTCGTTAGTGTGCTTTAATTACTTTGCAGCATCCAAAGAAACTTTACGGAATTCTTTCATTGCTTTTTCGATAGCCAATGAAGCTTTACGAGCACGTGTTCCGGCAGCTTTGTTACCATTCTCGATTTGAGCCTTTGCATCTTTTTCGAAAGCTGCATAAAGTTCTGCTACTTTTTCAACCAATTCTTTCATAATCCTTACTATATATTATTATTGTTAATAATGTTTGGCAAAAATACATTCTTTCCTGAAATAAACGCATGAAAACCTTTTTTTTTTTGAAATAACAGACAAATATGCATGTAAAACATATCTTATACCTTTTTTTCTCTACTTTTGTACACATGAAACCGCTTACAGATAGTGAATACATCCACTCTCTCATAGCTCAGGGAGAGCATCAGCAGCAAGACTTCAAATTTGAAATATCGGATATACAGAAGATCGCAAAAACTCTTTCCGCTTTTTCAAATACGAAAGGCGGAAGGTTACTTATCGGAGTTAAAGATAACGGGAAAATAGCGGGAGTACGCTCTGATGAGGAGGAATATATGATAGAAGCCGCTGCTAATCTTTACTGTGTTCCTCCAATAGAGTACACAGCTCATTCATATCAGGTAAATGGGCGAAATGTACTTGTTATCCAAATCAATGAAAGTTTACAAAAGCCAATCTATGCAAAGAATGAGTTGAATAAACCGTTAGCTTACTTACGCATTGCAGACGAAAACATTCTTGCCACCACTGTACACTTACGCGTATGGCAACAAAGTGAAAATCCGAAGGGAGAATTAATAGCTTATACGGAACGTGAACAGCTATTATTGGATCTATTGGAAAAGAACAACTTCCTTTCGTTAAATAAGTATTGCCGGTTAGCTCACATATCACGCTATGCCGCCGAACAACTCCTGGCCAAATTAATAAGATTCGGTATTGTGGAAAGTGTTTACGAGAATCACAGGTTTCACTTTAAGCTAACAAAATAAAAACGAATGCTCCAAGAAATGGAGTTATTTACTACCTTTGCATCCGTTAATCAGCTAAAAACAAGAATATCATGGGTATATTTGCCAACTTATTTAGAAAAAACTCCGGGCAGACTTCATCGAAGAATGTAGAAGATTTCTCACTATTAACACGTGTCTATTTTCAATCGGT
The DNA here is from genome assembly GCA_041907545.1 of Bacteroides sp. Classification (GTDB taxonomy): domain Bacteria; phylum Bacteroidota; class Bacteroidia; order Bacteroidales; family Bacteroidaceae; genus Bacteroides. The sequence goes on along the minus strand of JAYRGX010000015.1, from coordinate 4,283 downwards.
TATTGCATCCAATTTAGGAATCACCAATATCCGTTTCGTACCTGATGTAGCCAACTTTAAACGTCTGTTTAAAATACCGACACAGGGGGGGCGTTTAGGACAAGCTGAGAAAAGTACATCACGTAAAATGCTTATTCAGGATTACGGATTAAGCGAGAACTTCTTCAAGGAAATTGATAGCTCTGTAAAAAAACTATGCCGCACTCAGAATGATGTGCAAACCTACCTCTTCATGTATCAAGGCTTCTCTAACGATTTGATGATGCTCATCGGTACTCTGATGCAATGGAAGTTCCGTGTTCCTTCAATATTCAAGGGAGCTTTACGCAGCATGACACAGAAGACGGTACACGACATCTGCACCAAAACAATATGGAAAAAAGATGATGTACACAAGACTGCCGCTGGCGTACGCCAGTATAAAGAGCGGTTGGGCTATTCCGAAGCTTGGATGGCAGAGTACGTATACAACATCATAATATTGGCAAAGAAAGAGCCTAAAAATAAAAACGCCGAAGAAGAGAAAAAAGAGAAATAAACGATCAGGAAGATCGTTATCAAAACAAAAAAGTTTTAAAACTACTTCATAAAAAACAGGCAAAGAGTTCTTCTTTGCCTGTTTTTTGTTATATTTATGCTTTCGTAAGAGGCAGCAAAGCTTATATTTGATGCAATTTCACCACATGATCTCTTCTTCCCCTTTTTATTAATATTCAAAAAAACAACTGCGTATGAAACAAAAGAAAATGCTTTCACTCACTCTTTCACAACTAAAACAACTTTATCAAAATGAATTTCCAGAACTCGTTCGTATTGCCCGGGAAAGCAAAGAAGCTGAACACTTCAAGCAAAAGCTGGAAGGGCTCATTACGAGGATGGGACTATTGAAAGAAGCAGTCGAGCAAATTCGATTATTAATTGATTACGATGGAAAAACAATTCACGAACTTTCCACCGACAAGTCTATTAAAATCTTCTCAATCACCCTACTCTACGACTTCCTATCAGAGAAAGAGGAAGAAGGTGTGGAGACAGACTTACTTCTTGATCTCTTCCAGCAATTCAAGCGCACCCGTAAAACATCTCCCCCGATCCCCACCCGAAGCAGAATTAAATCATGGACTGCCCGCTGGGCTACAGGGCTCGACAAGGATGTCAGAAAGATGCGTGCTCAAAATAAAGAGCGCATCATCCATATCCTCATACAAAAGGTGGAGCAGCGGAAGAACTCTGCGTCCCGCTTTCATTTCGATGATGACATGAGTTATGAAGCAAAATATCAAAGAGTAAGCGAATGGTGGAATGATTTTCGGTTTCATCTAGCTATGGCAGTGAAGAGTCCGACAGAGCTTAATCGTTTTCTTGATCATTCTCTTTCTTCCGAAACAATGTATTTGCTTTCCACAGCTCGTAAAAAGGGTATGCCTTTTTTTGCCACACCCTATTACCTGTCTTTATTGAACTGTACCCAATCAGGCTATGATGATGAGGCTTTGCGAAGCTACATCCTTTATTCTCCCCAATTAGTCGAAACCTATGGACAGATACGTGCTTGGGAACGTGAGGATATCGTAGAACCCGGAAAGCCCAATGCCGCGGGATGGATACTACCCGACGGACATAACATACACCGCCGCTACCCCGAAGTGGCTATCCTCATTCCGGACACAATGGGAAGGGCATGTGGCGGTCTTTGCGCATCCTGCCAACGGATGTATGATTTCCAAAGCAAGCGGTTAAATTTTGAGTTCGACGCTCTACGCCCTAAAGAGACATGGGAACATAAGCTGCGCCGCCTCATGAACTATTTTGAGAAAGACACACAATTAAGAGATATTCTCATCACCGGTGGGGATGCATTAATGAGCCAGAATAAAACGTTGAAAGCGATGTTGTATGCCGTGTATCGTATGGCAGCTCGTAAACAGAAAGCCAATCTTAATCGTCCGGATGGAGAAAAATATGCCGAATTACAGCGGGTTCGCTTGGGTTCAAGGCTCCCTGCTTACTTACCCATGCGAATAGATGATGAATTAATAGATATACTACGGGAGTTTAAAGAGAAAGCTTCTACAAAAGGGATACGCCAATTCATTATTCAGACTCATTTCCAAAGTCCGTTAGAAGTTACTCCGGAAGCAGAAAAAGCCATACGCAAGCTACTCTCCGCAGGATGGCTTATCACAAACCAATTGGTCTATAATGTAGCGGCATCCCGTCGCGGTCATACCACCAAGTTACGCCAAATACTCAATCAACTTGGAGTGGTATGTTATTATACTTTCTCCGTAAAAGGCTTTGAAGAGAATAACGCCGTATTTGCACCGAACAGTCGCTCCATGCAAGAGCAGCAAGAAGAGAAAGCAATAGGCATTCTCGACAATAAAGAAGCTGTTCGCTTATCTACCCAACTTGAATCGACGCATGATCCCGCCGGTACAATAGAAAAATTCATGAAGAAACATCATCTTCCCTTTTTAGCAACCGATCGTAATGTACTCAATCTCCCAGCTATTGGCAAAAGTATGACTTTCAAACTGGTCGGAGTAACCGAAGAAGGAAAGCGAATTCTCCTTTTTGATCACGATAACACCAGAAGACACAGCCCCATCATTGATAAAATGGGCAAAGTTTTTATTGTCGAAAACAAATCCATAGCGGCATACCTTAGGCAGTTGCAGTCGATGGGTGAAGATGCGGAAGATTATGCTAGTATCTGGAATTACACGGAAGGCAAAACCGAGCCGAGATTCAGTTTATATGAATATCCCGATTTTGAATTTCAAATCACAACAAAAATGAGCAATTTGGAAATCCCGGAGCATATAGAATAAATTGGAGTATATTTGCGAAATGACAAAGGAAATTATGGATATTGAACAACACCCACTGGAACCCTTCCTACCTTCTAATGCGCATTTGCTGATGTTAGGAAGCTTCCCGCCGCAAAAGAAACGCTGGTCAATGAACTTCTACTACCCTAACTGGAACAACGATATGTGGAGGATCATAGGTTTAATCTTTCATAAAGATAAAACCTATTTCCTTAATGAAGCGGAGAAAGCTTTTGATAGGGAGAAAATAATCCGTTTTCTTTCAGAGACCGGCATAGCTCTCTTTGATACTGCCACAGCAGTAAGACGCTTGCAAGATAATGCCTCCGATAAGTTTCTGGAAATTATTGAGCCGACAAATATCGCTGCTCTATTGCATCGGATACCAAGGTGCCAAGCGATTGTCACCACAGGTGAAAAAGCAACGGATACACTTTGCACCCAATTATCCCTTGAAAAGCCGCATGTGGGAGATTTCATCCCTTTCATTTTCGAGGACAGACCGATGAGACTCTATCGCATGCCGTCATCTTCAAGAGCTTATCCGCTAGCCTTAGAAAAAAAAGCGGCAGCCTATCGTATTATGTATCAAGACTTACAGTTATTATAAGCCATATCGTACATAAAATTAAACGATGGAGTCCTTGCATAATTGAAAGTTTACATTACCTTTGCAGCCGCAAAACACGGGAGTAGCTCAGTTGGTAGAGCACCGGTCTCCAAAACCGGGTGTCGGGAGTTCGAGCCTCTCCTCCCGTGCATAGATAAATAGCTATAAACGATAAGTTTATGGCTATTTATCTTTTACAGGTCGGACAAATGTCGGACAAAGATTTTCCGGATCATACCGAAAAGAAGGTCATGCCGGATCATTTATATCTACCAATTAGACCTTACTTACATCAGTGATTTCGGTTCATTCCGAAATACTAAGGGGTTGCAACATTCTCTTATCTATAAGGAAACCGTAGCCCTTTGGTTTTCAAACCATAGGGCTTTACTACGTGAACCGTAGCGCTGCGGTACGGGAACCAAAGGGCTGCGGTTCGGTAATGGATACTATTAAATAGGAGTTATCAATCCCCGTCATTTAGGTATGATCCTCATTTGCGCGTATAAGAATGAACTGAAAAGAAGGAGACGCGCTTATAAAAGCGTTATGCTACTAATCCAATAAAACGGTCTGCTCAAAGCTCTTCCCAAAACGATTGACAGCTATAATCTTAATGGACTTGGCATGAGAGGTCGGTCGAACGCGAAACAGATGCATCGTCTTATACCCTGTAGCCTTTCCTTCTTTCATCGTAATATAGGATCATACCGAAATTCTGAGGGATTACGATTTTAAGCATAAATTTTCGATAATCTGAATAAGAAGAAGGACACATCCCTGACTCCTCTGAGTAGTGCTCTGAACTGCTTAATTTTTGCATTAAAAGACTCGCTAGC
>JAYRGX010000014.1:0-99792 GCA_041907545.1 Bacteroides sp. | reverse complement strand
TTCAGGTCAAAGTTCTGAACCATTTTTCGTAATTCTAGCATTGTAATCTTAATGTTTGCCATGGTATCTTTAATCTCTTTTAGGATAAAGATATCATGAATGGTTAATATGATTACAGCGCTGTGTGATTATTTTTCCGGCACATTTGTGTGTGATACGGGTGGCACATTTAAGAGTGATACACCTGGCACATTTGTGAGTGATATAGGTGGAACATTTGAAGTGATATTATCACTTCGCGCGTGGCACTGCAATGTATTACAATCAAATTTATTGTTCTCATATTTTTTCTTTCTATGTGGTTGGATGGATTGTTTTTGAACATGCCGGATGCTGTGTAAATAAAAGAAAGGGGGACGGACAGCGTTGTTCCCGATGTCTCGGGCGGGCTGATGCCCGTTTCTGTCGTCCCCCTTTCATCACCGTTTATGCCGGATGTCAGGCAGTCATGGCGTGTGCACTAATGGCACCCAAAATGGCTGATGCTATGGCAATAACTACTTTCAGGACGGTGTCCCAGGTTGACTTTTTCATAAAGATTCAGGTTTAAATAAGATTATAGGTTAATTGTAAAGTAAGCCATCAGCAAACCCCGTATCGCAAACTCCCTCCGAAAAAGTCAGTGAAGTCTCAGACAATTTCGGAAGCTTCTCCTAAAAAACTGTAAACAGCTATGACTTTCTTGGAGAGGTTCTATAAAATCAGAGGATGTTTTAGAGATTTCTCCAACACTCTTGAGAAGTATCAGATAATTTGATTCTTTTTCAGAGAGAGTGGTAGAAGTTCTGCAAGATCTTTCGTGTAGTCTGCGTCATATTCGTGAACGTGGTTCAGGAAATAATTCATCCAAGCCTTGAAGTCAACATCAGCCGCTTTGCAGCATCCCATCAGGGAATAGATGACGGCAGCGTCTTCTGCCGCTTCATGATTGCCGCAGAATAAATAATTACGTCTGCCTACGGCTACGGGACGGACGCTGTTCTCGATCAGATTCGTATCCATGCGGTATTTCCCATCCAGCACATAACGCGCCAGCCCATTCGTATAAGTGATGGTATACGCCAATGCTTTTCCGATGGGACTTTTGGGAAGCACCTTGGGATATTCGGCGACACACCATTTCTCAAAAGCCCTTATCAGGGGGTATGCCAGCCGGACGCGGAGTTGTCTGCGCTGCTCATCGTCCATGTTTTGGTCGTCGGCCATGTGCTCCACGTCATAGAGCAGGCCAATCTGGGCAAGTGCGTATTCAGCCCTCGCCTTATCGTTGTTCAAAGCCCTGTCGTAGTAGCGTCTGGCGTGGCACCAGCAGTTCAGGGTCGTTATTCCATCAAATTTTTCCAAGATGCTGTATCCGGTATAACCGTCTGTTTGAATGGCCCCCTTGTAATCCTTGAAGAGCTGGATGACCACCTTCTGTCCTCGGGAGCCTTCGTTGTAGTGGAAGAAGACCTGGTTGCTTCCGATGTCCTTAACCAGCCACAGATACCCTTTGACGGTCTTTTGCTTTTCGTTGTCCACGATGGGGATGGTTGTCTCGTCGGACTGGATGTAATCCTTTGACAGGATCAACTCCTTCAGTCTGTAATAGGTGGGCCTCATGAGGTCGGCCACGCTATGGAACCAGAGTTCGATGGTGGAGGCCGGCAGGGTGACTCCGATACGTTTGTAAATCAGTATTTGCCGGTGGAAAGGAAGGTGGTCCACATATTTCCCGACCATCAGGTCTGTTAGCAGGGAGGCGCTGGCATAGCTTTTGGCAAGCGGTTCATTCGGTACCGGCGCTGTGATGATTTCCTTGTTTTCCTTACGCATGCCCTTGTGGCGGACCGTGACACGGACATAGAATTCAGCGGGTTTCAGTTCAAGATGTTCCGATGTCTCGATGTCTTCAAAGAGTATCCATTCATTTTCATGTCCCTTGTAGCCTTCGGGATAGATATGCTCTTCGATGCGGGGAAGATCTTCTGGCAGTTTCTGCCTTACTGGAACCTTCTTCAGATGCTCTTTTACGTGGACTTTCTTATAATCCTTGATTTCATCAAGCGCTTCCTTGACGAGTTCCTGTTCGTCTTCCGACATCTCCAATTTGCCGAAGTCCAGTTGTAATTGGGAAGGATCCTCGGGCAGGCGTCTCTTTTCCGACATGGAACCCCAGACTTTACGCTCCAGGTATCTCAGTTTCTGTTCAAGTTCGCTGACCTTGTTCTCCAACTTTTCTACGGTCTGCTTCTTCTTGGACAATTCCTTGTCCTGGTCAGCTATCTGCTGTTCAAGTTTCTGTCTCAGAACGCTCATGTCAGAAAGCTCGGCAACCTGCTGCTCCGCCATGTTTGCACGACGGTATTCGTCATCCCTGTCGAGCAGCAGGCGTGCAATCAATTCTTGTTCTTGGGTTTGTTCTGACATGATTTTCTATTCTTTCCTTACGATGTAAAGATACAGAAAATCGCTGACACAGGCAACTGTAAAGCACTTTTTGTGCTAAAAAAGCTACTTCTTCCTAGGCGACCACCGGGTCTGTCTGGTACACTGCGAAAGTGATAGTCCCTGCACCATCAGAACCAGCTCGGACCAGGCTACGGTAAGCGAACCGGACATGTCCTCCTTGTCCATTTCCGGAAGCTGTATGGTTCCTCTTTCAAGTTTCAGATTATAGATGACCAGCCCTCCGAACTCGGCATGGAGTATCTTCAGATTGGTCAGGTTTTTATTCAGAAACACGTATGCGTCTCCATTTTGGACATTCATACCCATTTCATTGGAGACTATCCCGCTGAGGGAATAAAAACTTTTCCTCATGTCCGTAGGATAAGGATAAAGAAAGAAGCGATTGCTATCATTCAGGCAGAACATGGCAGTAGGATTATAGGGTGATTAATGCCTTGAGCATTTCCAGGCTCATGTCGGATTTGATTCTCAGGATGACGCCATTGCCGTAAACAATTTCGCAGACATCCTGGGCGGAAGCGGAGGCGGGTCCCATACTCTTGCCTGGTTGCGGACTGCATATCTGTATCTTTCCATTCCTACCCTGGTTCATCTGAATGGGAATGAAGCTGCCGGATGCCGTCTCTATGGGTGCTTCGATTTTCTTCTTCCAATAATAGAACCGGGATTCGTTAATCCCCATATTCCTACAAAACGAACGGACCGTGAGGCGGCTGGACTTCCACTCGTTGTAAAGTTCCCTGAACTGTTCAATGGTTTGATATTTCATTTCTGCGCATTTTAGAATTTGCGCGAAGATAGGCTTTGGGAACTATTGGGGGAATACGGGGTTTGCTGATGGCTTACATTGTAAACAGGCCTCTCATAGTAGAAGATCGGAGCTTTTAGCCTAACGGATCGTCATCTTTGCCACCGCCTGTGTTGCCTCCGCTACCACCGCCTGTATTGTCTCCCGACTTCCCGTCGTCAGCCTTTGGCGTTTCCAACTCGAAGGCAATGTTGTTGGGCATGCCTTTGGTGGTGGCGTTGCTGTCGTTTGTGAGCCGTAGCGTATTGTCTACTCTGAAACGGATGTGGACACGATCGATGTTGCGTACGGTGCAGTCTTTCGGATCGTCCGCACTTTTGCAATGAAAGGTGGTGTAGAACGTTCCGAAACCGTCGAGTTTCAACCGGTTGCCGTCGCAGAGGATGGTTTTCATACTGCGAACCACCGATTTGATGACATGTTCTACGTCTTCGGCCGAGAGAGCTCCCAGCCCTTCGATTTCGCTGGCCATACGCTTGATGTCGTAGGTCTTTTCCGTTCCGGATTTTCGCTTAAGAGAATTCACTAATGGTGAGTTTTTGTCACCAAGTACTTTTCGGCGCTGTGCGCGCACTACAATTACTGTTGCCATAATAAATAAAGGTTTAAGTTAAAAAAACAGGTTAATTTTATACCGTAGCGATTGGGAGGAGAAGGTGTGGCGGCAATGTGCTCTTACGGGTTTCTTTATTGCTTGAAGGAGCATTCCGCGTTGCCCTGTTCTCCCTTTCGTTTCGGTGAAACAAAGATACAACAGTGCGGGAACGGAAAATCGTGTTCAGTAAGTTTCAGTAAGTTTCAGTCGATTTAAGTAACGTTTTTGAGTGTTATTTACTTTTATTTCCACTTATGCGATAAGGATTATGCCAGTCTGTAATGTAGTCATCGTGCTCATTCTCCGCGTATGACGTTCTTCTCACGCTTTTCTCACGTTCGTGATTTTATTCTCACGCTTTTTTCACGCTTCTCACGTTTTTCTCACGTTAAACTCATGCTATTCTTTTGTGTGTGATTTGTTTCTCACACTTTTCTCACGTTTGTGATTTTATTCTCACGTTTTTTTCACGCTTCTCACGTTTTTCTCACGTTAAACTCACGTTGTTCTTTTGTGTGTGATTCGTATCTCACACTTTTCTCACGTTCGTGATTTCATTCTCACGCTTTTTTCACGTATCTCACATTTTTCTCACGTTAAACTCACGTTGTTCTTTTGTGTGTGATTCGTATCTCACACTTTTCTCACGTTCGTGATTTCATTCTCACGCTTTTTTCACGCTTCTCAGGCTTTTCTCACGTTAAACTCACGCTAACTTCGTGCCGGTCAATCTCTGACTCTTGAATAAAAAGGAATGAAACTGTCATTAAAAAGCACTGTTTATTCTTGTTGTGTTCAAGAAAATTCATTATCTTTATAGTGTGAATACCGGATGATTCCGGGGTGAATAAACGATGCTTTATAATGAAATTATTTAAACCTTAACGACATGAATTTATCTTTTTCCGGGGGCGAAGAAGCCCCTTTTCTGATTCGGAGCTATGGCAAAGGTGAGCTGGCTCAATGTTATATACACGGGGTGATGCCTCAGACGGCTGTAAAACAATTTAACGCATGGATACATAAGGCTCCGGGACTGGAGGAGCGGCTGTATGCTTCGGGAATGAGCTGCACGGACAGACGTTATACGCCAGCCCAGGTGCAGCTCATTGTTGAGTCTTTGGGAAAACCTTAGGGAATTAAATCCAACTTTTTGTCTCGAACCGGGTATTGACGGGGCCCGGGCGCTCTTCACCGTTGATGACTGAAAGGCCTTCTTCACAGGGGCTGTAGCGCCCGTTTACAATGTTGTACACAAAGAGGGCTTCACCATGGGTGCCCAGATGCTTGAACTTTACCTTATCAATGAAGATGTTGACAAGGCCTTTGGCGTCGTCGCGGTGAACAATGATTCCGAAATCCGCTTTGTTGAAGAAATCGGCACTGCCGGCTATGTCGTACATCTCCACGCGTGGCCGTTCACCTGTATTGGGGTTACGGTTGATTTTGCGAGGGTGGGCTACGAGTATCACCAGGCATCCGTTCTGCACGGCGAAACGGCTCAACTGGCTAAGCAGCGATGAGAGGTATTGCACTTCTGTCTGACCGGCGGGTAGATGTTGGTCGATTCGGTTGAGCGGGTCGATGACGAAGATGCGGATGCCGCGTCGGGCCACAAGTTCGCGTCCTTTGGTGAGAACGGTTTCCAAAGAATAATCGTCATCGCCGGGAAGGATGTGGGTGACGTTCTCCGCCAGAAAGTCTTCTGCCGTGGCATACTGCTTTTCACTCATTCCGGTTTCGGGAGAAAAAGCCTGTCCGGTGAGCTTTTCCACCAGTTTGCGGAGGTGATAGACGATGGGTACGTTTTCGGGACTGAAAAAACCGATCTTCCAGTTGTTGCGCAGGCAGAGGCGAAGCGCCAGTTCGTCCACCCATTTCGATTTTCCGTCGCCCGGCTGACCGCTCACCACCATGAGGCGGCGCAGTTCGAGGGTGCAGTATTTGTCAAAATTCTCCCAACTGGTTTCAGCACCGCCTCCCAGTCCGTTTTCGTAGAGTGCGCGCAGTTCGTCGTGCAGGTCGGTGGCGCTGAAGGCTCCTTCCATCGGTATTTCTTCCGCCTGATCGAGGGTGATGCGTAGACTTTCGATTCCAAATTTAACAAGATGCTCATTGCCATCTTTGCAGCCGGGGCCGTAGTTGACCAGGCGGCAACGTTCGGCACCCATGCGGCGGACTAGCTCGCGACGAAGTTTCAGTCCGGCCGGATCGGTGTCAGAGGCAATGTAGATGGTGTGTTTGTCCTCGAAATGGCTTTCCACAAAACGATCCAGCCACGTCAGGTTGCTGTTGGCTCCTGCGGGTACGGAGATCACGTCTTTCCGTCCGGCGGCAATGAAGGAGGCGGCATCCAGTTCGCCTTCGGTGATGATGCACTCCGGTGTGCCGTAGATGGCGTCAATGTTGTAGGGGATGAGTTCGGCGTCCTTCACCATCTTGAAGTGCTTCTGCGCGCTGCGGAACTTGGTGTTGACGAGCGTGCCGTTTTCAAAGTAATTGAAGCAGATGCACCGCTCCGGTTGTCCGGATTCGGGCATGTATTCTGTCTGTTCGGTGATGTGCAGCTCCTGGATAACATGTTGAGGAATGCAGCGGGTCTGCACCAGATACATTTCGGTTTTTTCCGACAGGGTCAGTTTGGTCGGATCGAATGCAGGGCGGCGGTAATGCTGGGGCAGGGGGCTGGCATGTTTGTGTTGTGCTTCCTTCAGTCGCTTTTCGCGCAGCTCGCCTTCATCCGGCACATGGGCCGACCATCCGCAATGGTGGCAGTAGCACAGGCCGCTGTCCAGATCGACAGAGAGCGATTTGTTGCCTCTATTGTGGCGTGTTTCGTTACAGTTGGGGCAGACGGTCTTTAGTTTTCCGCTTGTGCGTCCCTTGGTTGCAATGTTATAAGCATGGAAATTTCTCATGGCTTAGTTGTTTTTTTGTTAGTTGAAAATATTTAAGAATCACTTTGTTGTTGTGCTGAGAACCGGCTTTTTGGGGTCGATCTTCCGTTTGATCTCTACAGTGTGTTTCGCTGCCGGGGATGACTTTCCCGAATGCCTGGGGCAAACCGTCCGAATGCCTGGGACAAACCGTCCGGATGCTTAGGGCAAACCGTCCGGATGCCTAGGGCAAACTGTCCGGATGCCTGGGGCAAACAGCTCGGATGCCTAGGGCAAACACTTGCTTTGCCCCGGGCAAAAGGAGAGGGTGTCCTGAGATGGCGGAGAACATGGGAGTGGGGGCGGCGAAGTGTCAATTCGTATGCCGTTTTTTCAGGTTGACCCATCGTCTTAGTGTATTGTTCCACACGGAAGTGTCGTCGGGTCGTGGCGGTGCGCCATTCGGAATGGGTTGCCCGCCGTAGGTACGTTTGCCGTCAATTATCCGCTCGTAGCGATACGTGTCGGGTAGAGCGGTATTGGCGTCGAGGGTGGAAAGGTACTTGTGCAGCTCGGCCGAAGTGCGCGAGCCCGGAGAGACGAAGTTGACAAAATATTGCCGCATATTGTCCTGATAAAACAGTTGCCTGCCCTTGTCGTAGAGCACTATGTGGCGGCGGAAATACTCTACAGCATCCTTGAAATGCCGCTTTAGTAATCCGCCGTAACCACTTTTCATACAAGCCATATCTGCCCAACTGCTGTCTTCATTCAGGTCGTTGATCAGTTCCTGCCAAGTGCGGATGGGGTAGTGGGGAATCTCAAAAGATTGCGAATTCATTATTGGCTGCACAACACTTTCCACAGTTGATTGCTTTGCGCTTCTTTCTGATAAGTGCGCGGTACTTTCTTCTATTGGTGGTTGCATAACAAATTCCGAAATTTTATGCTTTTCAAGGGGGATAAGTTTCTCTTCCCTATCAACATCAACAGTTTTTTTCTCTTCTTCTTCTTTCTTTTCTGTTGTTGCTGTTATCTTTTTATTCTCTTCTCTTTTCTTCTCTACATGCGTGCACGTGAGGGAGTTTTCCTTGCAGTGGATGTGTAAACCGTTGTCTATTAGTGAGATACATTTTTGTTGTTGCACGTATCTATTTCCTATATTTGTTTCATTATTCGTCGGGCATTTGTTCACTATTGGACAAGTATCGGGCAAGTCTTCGCCAAGTGTACCGTTATCTTCGCGGCTATCGACAGCCAAATCATTCTTTCTTTTTGCTACAGTATCTGGTATTTCTTGCATGCTCTTGGCTACGGGGGGGCTGACTTCATCTGTTGGCCCAAAACAGATGACAGATGAGAAAGTATTTTCTTCAACAACAAAAAGTCCGAAATAAGTGATTATCTTTTTCATGTAAGGGATGGAAAATCCTTTACGACGGATAGAGTAGAGAAGCGTGAAGTCTGCCTTGTGATCTGTTTGCATGCATAGCATCTCAATAATATACCAGTAAGTGCCATACCCTTTACTTCCTTCTTCTTCGAGGAGGCGCGCCATCTGCGTACTGAGAGAAGCGCATCTGTCATGTTTAAACCAATGCATGTTTTTCATTTTCTTAATTTTTGTAATGTCTATAAATGGATAATAAATCTATGCGAAATATCAGATCGAATATTGACTAAAAGTCCTATATAAAACATCAATCTGATATTCTTATCTTTTGAATAATAATACAAATTTATAGATAGGAGATTTAATATAAAGAATGAAAGTGTACGCTTTACTTGACTCATTGAATCGAAAAAACGCTGTAAAAAGCTTGTGAGTGTTGTTGTTCTGTCGTTTTAGGGAATAAAGCGTACACTTATCTCATTTTTATTTTATTAACGATTTGTTTTGGTAGCTGGTGGTGAGTGCTCTGTATGTAAGGAAACATGTATTGTTATAACTGACTTTAAATCAATATATAAAGTACTTGTTTCAGTGCTTTTTGTAACTTTTGGTCACGCGTCTGAGGTGTGCCAGTTCTCTTACTTCCCGTGAACTGATATCTGCTTCCGTTTCATCATGCAGTAACTGTTCTACACACTTGCACACAGCATCCAGAATGATTAATTTCTGTTTTTGGTGCCTAGTTTCCCCATCCATATTGAAAATGGGTTCTCCTTCAAGGAAAAGGAGCAATTCTAATTTTTTGCTTTCATTATTTAAAAGCCACAAAAATACATGAAAGTGCGGAGGAGAGGAAGAAAAAATGTCATTTAAAAAGAGAATATTATTTAATAGAATAATCGGCGGTATAAAAATTATTTAGAAAGTAATGAATATCGATTAGATGAAGGATAATGTAAGCGGTTATGCTACACTCTTTCCCATGCCTTTGTTTCGGGATCATATCTTTTAATTACTCTAGCCGGATTTCCCGCTACAATACACAAAGGAGGGATATCCTTTGTGACTACACTTCCACCGCCTACAACAGAATGCTTGCCAATTGTGACTCCGGCTGTTATAATACAGTTTGCACCGATCCAACTCTCGTCTTCAATAGTGATTGGCTTTACATTGATACCTTGTAGGTGTATCGGTTTTGATGTGTCTTCGTAGTTGTGGTTTAAGCCTGAAAGTACCACATTTTGGGCCAGTATGACATGGTTTCCTATATTTACCGGACCAATTATAGTATTGCGTAACCCTAGTCTTGTTTCGTTTCCTATAATAACATCTCCTACACCATTGTCTATTACGCAGTACTCTTCAATGGTACTGTTTTCTCCTAAATAAAATCGGTTGATGGGAGAAACATTCATAACGTTCTCTCGTCTGATTACTGAGCCTTTTCCATGCTTGAAAATACAAGGATTCAAAATGTGTTTCACCCACCAACGCGGGCGCGCATTATGAAAAATCATCTTATGGATGCTCCTTTTTAGTTTCGGATTGCTTGCAATATGTTGTTTTAGGACATTAAGATTCATCTGTATTAAAATAAGTTCAGGTATTTATCTTTATTTATTGATATATATTCATCTAATGTAATCAAATTTTCTTTTTTCTTCTTCTTAAAAAGTTCATAATTGATAAGAAAGAAAAAAGCTTTCATTGAATTTTTTATTTCTGTATTTAAGCTACGAGGAGGGAAAATCTTTTCTATCATTTTCTCATCCCAAGGAGATGTGAAAAAAGAACGATAATAATCGTCAGTTGGATTAACTAAAATTTCAATTTCATTTTCCCATTCATATCTATTAGTAAACAATGCACCTTCAGTTAAGTTGAGTAATTTAAATAGTAAAGATTGATATGGTAAATAATTGAGAAATATTCTTCCGTAATCATTTACATAGTTCTCTTTCATTTTACTCTTTTCATACATTACTAATTTGCCATCAATATCCAAAATGACCCACTTGTGAGATTGTTTAGGAAATAGTTGTTCTCCAATTAGACTAGGAGTCTCAATATATCCCTTTTTGGCAATTCGGTTCTGTTCTTGTACAAATATTTCAGGATTTTCTACGTGTTCTAATACTTGATTACATATAATATAATCGAACTCTTTATCTTGAAAAGGCAGTTTTTCTCCATCAGCATTAACAAATTCTTGATGTGGGTATATCATAATTTCGCCAGCACGATGGTAGTTGTTACTTATAAACTTTTCAACGATCACATCTGAACGAAAAGACGGATTGTGCCCAGAACCAATCTCGACAACTTTATCCGTTTTTTTTATATGTAAATTATCTCTGTTGTAAGGGCTTCGTCTCTTCATATCTATCTATTATTATGTGCATTTTATTTATGCAATTTTCCCATGAATGTGTATGTGCATAAGTAATTCGCTCGGCTTGTTTCTGCGGTGTATTAGATGCTATAGCTTCGTCAATAGCTTTAAGATATTCATCAGTAGAATTACACAAATAAACATATTTGCCAAAAAATAGCATTGTATTTGTTTTTGTAGCTACAACAGGTTTTCCAAGAGCTAGATATTCATCAATTTTTCTTGGATAGTTCCCTATAGTTACGTCGTTGACAAGCTGCGGATTGATGCATACATCCATAATATTGACATAAGTTGGCATTATGGCCATTGGCCTCAGTCCAAGAAAATGGGCATTAGGTAAATTGTTTATCTTATGGGTTGCAAATATTTTATCAGATTCTCCTACAAATATAAAAGTATATTGTGGTCGCTTTTCTATGATATTGTAAAGAAGATCAATGTCAAGCCTACTAGATGTAATAGCACCCATATAGCCAATAATTGGATGGCGTAAAGATTTACATTCTACTGGTGTTTCATATGATTTATCTGATTGATATGAAGATAAATCTACTCCTTGCCCAATATTAAATACATATTTTGGAGCTTTATATCTTAAAGGATAGCCTGTCAGCTCGCTGGAATTGCACATCACGATATCGCTCTTTTTTATTATAAGGGGTTCAAGACGTTTAATGTGTCTTTGCCAATATGGCACAGGATGGAAATTATCCCTTCTATAATATATAAATAAAGATGCTTTTAATCTATCTCTTGCGTAGCAACTGCGATAAATATCATTATCACAAAAATGTATTATATTTTGAAATGATAGTCGATTTGCGTATTTGTTTATTTCTTTAAAGAAGAAAAAGTTATTATATCTATTTGCCAGATCAAAAATCCAATTGTCTGGTAGCCAGTTAACAGGAATAATAGGAAATGAATAATCAAGGACCCATAAATTCTTATTAATGTTGTGTAATTGAGATCTTCCTATTAAACTTCTTTTCCAAACAGGGTTGACATATAATACTCGCCCTGAATGTGATAATTCTATAGCTATATCTTTGGCATTACTCCCAAAAGGAGCTTGCCATGCTTGGCAACTGGTTATAATGAAGTCCCTGTTTTTCATACGCCTGATATTCCGGTTACTGGTATCGAATCTCGTTGTATATCTCCTGATAAATATCCATATAGGCTTTTGCCGTATTTTCCCACGAGAACGCTTTAGCACGGTTCAGTCCGTAGGCCACCTGACTATCGTAGAAAGCCTGATCTTCTTCCAACCGCAATATAACATCGGCAATCATCTCCGGCTCCATCGGATCAACAAGCAGCTCACTTTTATATGCCACTTCCGGTATGGCGGAAACGTTACCTGCTATAACCGGTGTGCCACATGCCATGGCTTCGAGCATGGGAATGCCGAAGCTTTCACGCAGGGAGGGGTAGAGGAAAGCATAAGCTGCATTATATAATTCCGGTAAGTCTGCATTATCAATATAACCGGGATAGTACAAATGCGGTTTGATGTCCTGAAGCTTTTCCTGCTTCAGTATCTCGTAGATATGCTCGGATTTCAGGTCGGCAATAAGTAGCGGACGTTTTATCATGGATTTTTTCAGATAAATGCTGTATGCTCTCAATGTGCGCGCCGTATTCTTTTTAGGATCGGTATTGCCAAGGAAAAACAGGAAACCGGACTTTGGAGTGTATTTGCTTACTACTTTCATCCTGATTTCCGACAACTTCCGGAACCGGGGATTGTAACCATTGTAAACGGCCGTAATGCGATCTTCGGGAATATGCAGCGTTTCGCGTATGCGTTTGCACTCAAATTGAGATACCGTAATAATCTTCCGGCATTTGTCCAGAATGTGCGGAACCACCATACGCCGATAACGCCGTCCCATCTCCTGATAAAGTGAGAGGCTTTTATGCTGGCGCGGCTCCAAATAAATAATGTCGTGTAAAGTGAGCACTAATGGTACGGGACACCACAACGGAGCGGTGTTTGAGGTGCAATGAAGCAGGTCTACTCCAAGCCTTTTTACCGCCAAAGGAAGTGCCACCTGTTCCCAAAGCGGGTAGGAGGGACAATGCAGCTCTACAATGGAGAGGTTGGGCCCTTCGTCCAGGCAGTGCCGGTCTTCTCCCGGAGCAACAATGATATAATACTCATTGCCGTCGTTCAGTTTATCCAACTGACGTATGGTTTCCAATGCCACAAAGTCCATCCCGTGTTTATTGGGGCGGAAAATGCGTTGGGCCTCAATGGCTATTTTCATGGCTCTTTATGGTTTTGATTTCTTCTATAGTCTTCTTTTTTGTAAATACCCGTTTGATATGGCTGAAACCGGATGCAAAGACCAGAATAGGCAACGCCCAAAGAGAATGTTTAAAATGTTTGCTCACTTCACCTTCAGGTAATGCCATTAAGAAAGCAAATGCCATCATAAGTAGGAGCACAGCCCATTTTAAAGATAAATGCCAGTCAAGTACTGTAATAATAAGAGCGCAAACCACGATGTAGCCTATAAGCAGGAATCGTGAAGGTAACATCCATTGGAACAGTTTGTTGGCATAGTCCCACTCGCCTTTCAATAAGGCAATGGGGAAATGTACCAGGGCAAAAAAGGTACTGCTGTATTGTGAATTAACCCAACCCATACGCTGCGCTTCATAGCTCTCCGTACTTTCGGCCTTTTTGCTGTAGCATACCACTTCTTCCAGATATTCGGTATATATGTTTTCTTTCAATAATGCTATTTCTGCCGCTTTACTTAAGTCGGCCCCTTCGAGCGTAGGAGCGATGCGGTGGAACATGTTGAAGTCAAAAGCCATGGCCGACCCGATCAGTGCGGAAGAGAAGCCCATCCGTGTGTGACCTTTGCGGAAGATGTTATTGTTGATTTCTTCACTGGTGGCGTTCAGTATGGCAACACTTGTTGTCAGATTCTCCGTCATGCGGTGTGCCTGAATGGCATCGCAGCCTGAATAGTAGGCATTGTTGAAGAGGTTTAGCGCATTGGGCACAATCCGGTTGTCCGAGTTGAAGATCACCACCATGTCATATTCATCCGGCGAATAGCGTTCCATGACCTGCTGTATGGCGTATACCTTTGTACATGGGTCTCTGTCCGGCACCACAATATTGACCGGCATTTGCAGAAGCGTGACAATATCTTCCTCGGAAAGCTGGGTGGCAGCTACGGCAATTGCGTATTTGTCTTTGGGATATTGCTGTGTATCCAGAAAATAGTTAATGGAACTGATAGCCTCTTTTCCGTTACGGAATACATTGAACAATACCAAAAAGCGATGTTTTACTTTTGCTTCAGGATAAGGGTTCTTGTATCTTGCCAACGAGAACAGGGCGCAGACAAACAAGTATATTACCGGCATGGATAATATAAGGAAAAGTAATGCATCCATAATTTGCAGTGCATTATTGTTTTCGTCCATCCACCAATCGGGATTGAATAATGATAAGACGTCGCTCATATTTTATTCTTTTAATTTTTTATATTCTTTCTATTAACTATTAATTGTCTATCAATATAAGGGCCATTTAATATGAATGCAAAAGCAGCAGCCATAAAAAAATTGTTAGGGGGCATGCCCATGCCACTACCAACATAGCCATTTAAGTGCATTCCAAAGACCCCACACAGTAGGGCTGCAAGTATATGGCGTAGCTCTTCGTCCTTAATTCGGAACATTACTACAAAACAACAACGCAATATAACTATAGTATATATTGCAATATATAAGGAAAGTCCTCCATATCCCGTTTGTATCCATATGTTAACATAAAAAGAATCTGGTGGGACTGTATCCTCGTGCATAAAATCTCCTTGTTGCATTATTCTAGGTATTTTACCTCCTATTCCTGTACCCCAAGGATGTTCTAATATAAACTGCCTAATTAATATTTGATTTTCTATTCTTACGTTAAAGGAGGCATCCTCTGTTGGGTGAAAGGCTGTACGCATTCGCCGAATGAACGGATTATCATTCCCTATATCTGTAAATGCGAAGAATAGATATAATAATGTCCCAACAATAGAGGATATTAGAATTATTCTTATGTTCTTACTTAATAAACAATAAAGCATTAGTCCTCCAAAAGGAACGATCAAGGCACCTCGTGTACCAGACATAATCATTCCGATTGCACCCATTATGGCTATGGTCAAATAGAATAATCTCAGTAATCTATTTTGAGTGTGAAAAGTTATGATTGCATAGACAATAGTAACTAATCCCATACTTGCTCCAAAATTTCCTGCATCACTAAATATAGAAAAATATCGAATGCCTGTAGATAACAAGTGTGTTCCCCAATTTCCATCCAATAGCCACTCTATTTCAGTAGAGTCAAATCCTCTATACTTCTGATATATTAACTTTAAGAAGGCCGTTATAGTGAATATACCTATTAGTATCAATCCATTCTTTAATGTCTTTTTATTATCTGCTAATATTGAAGATAATATATATAAGATTGGGATACCTAATAACCAACCTCGAATTCCCATTATCATGTCTTTTTGAGAAACGGATGTATGAGTAAAAACTAATAATAAGAATAAAGCCCAGATCGCATATCCGATAGTGAGCGTATTAAATGCATTAGAGAATAAAATGGTCTTGTTTTTTATACTTATATTAAATAGTACAGAAATAAAGATGTAAATAAGTAATATGTCTAAGATAACGCTTAATCCGTCATGATGACTATATCGCATAATTGTTGTTAAATAGTAAGATAACATTGCGTATATGCCATATCCGATTCTAGGATAACGATTGCTGTATATAAAACATATTATAACTAAAGGAATTCCGCATATAATAAAGAACAATGCTATTTTCTGAAAAAGAAGAGCGTATATTAAGGCCAAAATGCCTCCTATTAAAATGCCATATGTTAGCAATTTAGGAGACAATTCTCGTTGATTATATATAGATGCCATACTTTGCTCTTTTTATGTATTATTTAACAGCGGCTCTTTGTGATGTTAAGCCAAGTTGAGACAATCTGCTAAAAAATGAATGAACTGGCGTTTTAGGTGGCAGATCACCAGTAAATGACTCCACTACTTCACGATCGGCATTATTTAGATAGAGGAACAATGGTTTCTCTTTTAAAGCTTCTTTAATTGATTCCAAAGTAGCTTCGTCGCTATCACGCCATAAGCGACAAGCATTAGTTACTAGTAGATTAACATTTGCTTCTTGAAGAACATCTAACGGAATAGAGCTATTATGTATTGCCGGATATTCTACGAGAATTATATCAGACTCTTGTTCGGCTTCGTTGCGTTGCCAGAAGTCAATCAATCTGCGGGCATTGACATATTGAGGAATATCGGTTTCAAAATCCACACCGGCTTTTACTATGCGTACGCGCAATCCTTCTGTTTTCCAATAATCGGCAAAATATTTGGAAAGAAATGTTTTGCCCTCGCCTCTCTCCATGCTGAGTAGGTTAATGATGGTTGGGCGATCGGTTTGCAGATAGTTGTTCAACTGGCGGCAGCAATAGGCAGCGGCAATACGATTGCATTGACGCAGAAAACCACGGAATTTAAGGTTGCTGATGCCATTGAAGGCGGCAATGACGGGGAGTCCGGTAAGCCGTTTTGCGCGGATCGGGTCACGAAGGGTACGATCAAGAATCTCTATAAGCAAGAAGTAAGTGGTGATAAATACTATGCTACCCAAGAAAGCTATGAGTACATAAAGAGCACGTTTACGACCGTTATCTGTGAGTGGGTAATCTGGAGGAGTGATCGTTTGTAAATTACTAGTACTCATTTCAATGTTTTTCAGCCTTAAATTAGCATCAGCCAATCCCTTTAATTGAGTACGGTAGTTATCTTCGGCAATGCCTATTGCACGCTGCTTACGGTTAACCTGAGTACCGATAGGAGACATATGACTATATTGATCAAAAATGTCATTTTGTCGTTCTTGAAGAACTTTCAATTCAGCTTTAGCTTTGGCTTCGTTAATGCATGCTGTGAGCCACTCATCTACCATATTTTGTATTCCAACACCCTCTTTAGAAAAATTGTATTCGTTCAAATTATCGGAAATGTGGCTAATATTCTCCTCTGCCTTTTTCAAGGCAAGTTTATCGTTATTCAGCTTCTTGCTTTCTAAGCGTGCTTGATTGGATGTAAATATTTCATACTCCATGATATTCTGATTTAAAGTGCTAACATTGTTTAATTCTTTTAGTAAATTTGTATTATTTCTTATGATTTTAGCACGAACATCCATTTTGTCTTCTAACATTTTGCGTAATGAAACGGCACTTTCGTAATTTCTGTTTACTCCTTCTAGTCTATCATCCATTGAATATCTCGTAATTGCAAGGGCTTTCGTCTCTTCTGTATAATTAATAACTCTTTCATCTATAGAATAGTGCATCAAGTCATCTTCTTCTTTATTCAGCTCTGTTTTAGCAAGGCGAACTTGTTCTTTAAAATAAGCAATGACATCTTGAGTGGCTTTGAATCGGAGAACTTCATAAGCATTGATTAATTCGTCAATAAGGATGCTGACTGTCTTTTGCGCCATGCCGGGATCGGCAGAGGTGTAGGTTATGTTAAGAATATCGCTATTCCCAGCACGTTTTATTTCTATCATATCTAATGTTGCAGCACTGTAGAATGTACCTGGACGGTTAAACATAGCATAAACAAAGTTTCTTGGATTCTCTTTACGGTATGCAGTGAGATTGGCTACTGTTTTTTCCACATCTTTTCGGTCTACCAATGCCATGACTTCTTTGGGGACCATCTGTTCCAATTGGCGGTAATGCTTGGCGAGAATATACTGGGTATCTTTCCAAGGTTGGCCATAGGTGAGGGCATTGGCAAGCAAGCGGACAGATACTTTTTGCAGGGTGCCGTTGGATTTTGCAATATTGATGAGGTTATCAAAAGTACTGTTAATTGCTGCATAATTGATGGCACTGCCATCCAAAGAAGTACTATTGGTTACACCTGCATAGATACTACTTTTTACAGTATAACTGAAAGGTAGAAATTGCGTGAAGTAAATCACCAATCCGGTAACAAAAAGACTTCCCCATAACAACCAGTAGCGGATACGATAGAAAAACTTTGATATGAATTGAGCTATATCCATGGATATATTTATTTGTCATTTATAATCTTAACGTTAGTAAGCATTTCCAGCAATATGATTGAATTATGCAAGGCCACGCGGCTTTGTTCATATGTTGTGACAGCACCTGTGCGGCGAGCTCTTTCCAATGAAAGAGTAATGATATCTATTTTTCCCTGAATGAAATTATTTTCTGATATTTTCATCTGTGCATTATATAAGGCTGCTGTTTCTGCCTTAGCTTTAATTGTCGCTAATTGCTCTGTTACGGCATTATAAGCTTCCAGTACTTTCAATTTCCGTTCCTCCATCACTTCATCTTGTGTATATTGAAGTTGTTCAATATTATATTTGTAGCTTTTAAGCTTCAGCGGGCGGTTAAGTAAATCTCCTATTCCGACACTAACGCTTGCTCCTACATTGAAAGTATGTTGAGCATTGCTCATCGACGTTTGATACATAGGAGTGTATTCATCACTAGCATTGCTCAAAATATTGTATCTACCATAAGAATAACTACCATTGAGTTTGAAGTAGTTCCACCAATTCCGTTTCTCTATGCGGTATTCGTTTTTTTGCTGTTCCACTTGTGAACGAGCTTTCTTTACCGTGGCATTCTCCGTTACGGCATCCAGAAAGACAGAAAGGGGAGGGAGTTCCATGCTGGAATCATCTACGGAAGAAGTCGGCTGAGTTGCAGTGCCTAATACATTACCGGCCTTACTTTCTTCTTTCTTAAGGAGTTCCAAAGCTTTGATACGTTCTTCGCGTGACATTTCCTGCTGTGCGTGCACACTGAATGGATGGGCAGAAAAACCTGCCAATATACAAATATAAATGAGGGACGCTAATTTATTCTTTATCATAACTATTATTGCAACACTGTGTCTTTTTATAAAAAGTTGTATTATACGTTCTCTTTTTGAATGAATGCTGTAAATGTCTTAAAAATAATCCTTATATCCATCCAGAATGAGAAGTTTTTGGCATACTTAATATCCAATTGTTTGCGCTCTTCGGCTGACATTTTGCCCGCACCACCCCGTTTCTCCACTTGCCAAAGACCCGTAAGGCCGGCCGGTGCCAGAAAACGGTCGATGTAATCGTCGCTGGTGAGCAATTCGGCTTCGTAGAGTGGGAGGGGACGGTTGCCCACCACACTCATATCACCTTTCAGGATATTAAAGAGTTGCGGCAACTCATCAATGCTATATTTCCTGATGATCCGGCCTATCCGGGTAATCCGGGGGTCGTTCTCTATCTTGACAAAAGCATTTTCATGCTCATGTGCTTTTTGCTTCTCGAATTCATTGGCGGAGATCACATAATCATCACAGATCAACAGATTTTCTTCCTCTTCCTTGTTACCTTTCAACGTGTCTATCGACATGGTATGCTGATGCTCTTCATTGTTGCTGGTCTGACTGTACTGATTGAGGGCATTGTATTCCTTCAGCTTCTTGTCGGCATTGGCATACATGGAACGGAATTTCAGAAAGTTGAATATCCGGTAATTGGAACCTACACGTTGTGACTTGTAGATGATTTTTCCCTTGCTTTCCAAGCGGATGGCTATGGCAGTGGCTATAAGCAAGGGCGATAACAGCAGAATGGCAATGCCTGAAGACAGGATATCGAAGGTACGCTTCCAAAGCGGAAGTCTGAAAATCCGTATCTCTTTCTGTTGTTCCTCACTGAATTGCTTTAGCTTGAAACTCTTGCGCTTCTTCATGAATTTGAGCATATCGTGTATGCTGTCTTCATCGGCTTCGGGAGAAAATGAATTGCTTACTCCGGCATGGAGATATGCTTTCCGCTCTTCGCCCGACAACCCGGAAGTGATAAGTATGATATATACTTGGGAGTATAGACGGTGAAGCTCACTTATGCTTCTTTCGTCGGTTTCACTTGCGGTCTGTTGGTATAAGATGACAATGTCATATCTCTCACGAATGCCTTCTATGACCCGTCCTGCTTTTTGTATGTTCGGTACGGACATGAACATTCCTCCTGTGATGCGGCTGAAATGATAAATGATGTCGTTATTGTTGCCTATGTAGATAAAATAAAACATTCTTCTTCCGGTATGAACTTTTAAGCATTAAGATATTTTCCGATTCTTATTTTCAGCTCCATCGGATTAAAGGGTTTTAGTATGTAGTCAGCTGCCCCCTCCTGAAGAAGGCGTATGCGCTCTGATGTACTTTCTTCACTGGAAAGTATGATAACAGGGATATCCTTGAAGAATTCGTTACTCTTGAGATAATGGAGAAACTCTCCACCTGTCATGTGGGGCATACGGATATCGGATATGATAAGATCTGCCTGATGATCATCGGTGGATTGTAGCCACTCGATGGCCTTTAGCGGATCTTCCTGATAAATCAATTCATATTCTCCGCCCAGGTACATGGAGAGTACTTTTGCTATGGAGGATTTGTCGTCTACTAATAATATTTTTTTCATAAATTACTCGATGTATAATTAATATTTTCCTATTCTGTTTGTTTTTTCTTTGTTTACCGGCAGACCTTGTTTTCATTGGGATATAGATACCAGTCCTGATTAACAGTACGGTTGCGTGCCCAATTCAGGAAGTTGGAGTATGCACCGGCTGCTGGATCGGAACTTACTGATATGTTCACATTCTCTTTGGGATACCGGAAGTTGGGAACACATACGGCCCAGGTATTGTTTCCGGCAAGATCCAGATTTTCCTGTTGGACTGTTCCGGCGGTAGTGGCCCCGTATTTCCAAAATTCGTACAGATGAACCTCCATGCGTTTTGTCATATTTTTGTAGTTATAACAGATGAAGAAGTCCAGGTTGTCTTTTGAAAATATGGGGTCGGTCTTGCTCTGGTCGGTAAGCTCCAGGATAATCTCATAGGTGTAGGCCTTCTGCCCGTTGACAGCCGTGGAACTCGTGCTCTGGGTGTTGACCAGCGAGCCGTCGTCCACACCGAATACCTGATGGGCATTGTTGAACAACGGTATTACGATGCTGTTGTCTCCGTCTTCCATATTGCTGGAAGAGTTATAGTTGAAGTATTTCAATTTGCTGTTGCGCGGACTGGTCAGCGTGGTCTGGAATCTCTTATCATCTCCTCCGGTAGTGATGGACTTGATGGCGGACTTGTCTATGCCAACAATACGCAATCCGGCACCCAGGGTTTTGGACGCTCCTGCTGCGGTGAGGGTCACATTAAGTTGTATTTTGCGGATGGCATTCGTCGTCTTCTCACGCTGATAATCGGTGGTGACATCCAGCACGACGTCATTGAAATCATAATCGCCCACCAACGGGAAGTTGTCCTCGAAAACGTAGGTGTAAATGATGGGGTCCGTACCGGTACCGCCGCCCGAATCATTAGGGGTGTTTCCACTGCCTGTACAGTCGCCGGCTGGTATTGTGATAGGAGATTCACCCCATTGTGCCAAAACACCATCGGAGTTTTTTAGGTATTTAAGAAAAGTGTCTTTCTCCCAGCTATTATTGATTTGCACTTGTTTTACTTCATAATAGATATTTCCACCTTTATACTGAAAGCCGTTTAAACTGGTAAGTTTATTTATTTTTACTAATGAATTACCACTTGTAGGTCCTGTAAATGAAGTACCATAAGAGAAAGATGCTTCATTTTGGATATATAATAAAGAATTATAGCCCATGATTATACTTCTGCCGGAATTGCCACTGGAGCCATAGTTTGCAATGTTGGCCGTGCAATTATCGCCCATGGTTAAATCACCGTTCAAGGTTCCGGTTACTTCCAAGTAACAACCGTTTTCTATTTTACTATTAACATAACTACTGCCTATAGTCGCATGACCCATATTTATTAATTTTCCTCCTACATTAGTAATATTAAGATAATTAATATCACATGAGGGTGAACTGTTATATATTACTCCGGCACCATTTATTTGAAGTTCTTTTATTGATAGCTCTCCGGCATTAAAATTCGTTTTTCCTCCTGAATAGTTGGTGATGGTAATTGTGGCGTTTTTCCCGCTAATGCTTGCTCCTGTGTATGTGATGAAGCGAGTGGTACCGACTAGTGATAGAGTAGAATTGGCAGGAAGCACTATTTTGCCTGTTCCCATCACAATCAAATCTATTCCTGTTTGTATTGCTGCGGGATTACTTGGCGCCCATGTACCTTCAATGATTACAGTTCCTACAGTTCCAGATATTCCCCATGTGGTGATGTTACCGGTATAGGCTGTTCCGGCTGGAATTTTATACACATCTCCTGAAAAGAGGGTAGTGCTACTTTGTAAAGTGGCTGCTTTTTGAGCTAATATCTTGCTATCGGCTTCACTGCGGTCGGGTGTTTGTGTTGAAACATTTCCCGAACGGGTAGATGCGGAATTACGCGCAGAACGTGATTGTGGAGGTACGCCGAATGTCGCTGTCAGCGTATTGTTGTTTATCGATACGAGTTTTACAATACTACGGTTTTGTGGGTCTATGCGACAAACATATAAATCGGTTAATGCTTTAGGACTGTCTATAGTAGAAGTAAATGAGACTTTGTCACTAGCAGTGCCTTCGGCCAATAGTTGGGCTGATGTGTTATCTTCGATGGGGTTACTATTGTATATCCGAATGGTATAATCCACTCCGGCATCTTCATATACCGAAACGTTTACGTTGATTTTTGATGTCATTTTCCAATCCATATCCGGGTCAATGTCCTTCACAGGAAATCGATCTTGGTAGGTCGCTTTTACTTTTTCCGGATTGAATACATCTTTTTCACAACTGCTAAAAAAGATCATTGTAGCAATAAGTGCTGTCTGCACTATTCGGATCAATTTATGATTACTTCCCATGATCTTATCATTTTTGCCTGTACCTAACAAATATATTGATATTCGGTTGATAAATAGCGATGCTAACTTCAAAAAAGAAATTATGTTAATGATATTTAACGAATAGTTATTCTGCTTTTCTTATTGTATCTTGATATGGATTTAAAAGAGCCGATGAAATAATTATTCATCGGCTCTTTTATAATTTACAATATTTACATATTAATATACTTTTCCATTATTTGTATTGAACCAAGTGTCATTATTTTGACCTCCGCTCGTAACCCATGGTTTGAATTCTGTGTATACATCAGATACTTTATTGTACTCTAATGGCCAACTGAAATTGGTCGGAATGACAATACCCCATGCTAAGTTTTCAGTACTGAGGTAGTATTTGCCTGACGTTGTGGAAGAGTCATCATTTCCTTGACCGAATAATGAGGTGTTACCTAAGTCGGTAGGAGGATAACCGGCAACATGTATTTCTGTACGCTTACTTTTTGCATCAGCAACTTTTGATATGATGAATAAATCAAAGTTATTGATATTGAATGCGGAAGCAGATACTGCGGAACTGAACTGAAGTGTTACCGTATAAGTTTTTGCTGCATGATTAAGACTTGCATCTTTTGTTGTATTGATGAATGGCCTTGAATCTGTATAACCAAATTGTCTGTGTGCATCATCAAAAACTATAAAGGCCGGTCCTTTCGAATCATTCTCTAAACTTACACTGTTTCCGTTGATTCTTACTGCACTTGGGGTTGTTGTTAAATTCATCATGCGAATACCTAATCCCAATTGTTTGCTTGCTCCAACAGCTTCAAGGGTTAAATCGAATGATACGGTTTTGCCATCACTTGATATTGTTTTATCATTGAGAGATACAACTAAGTCATTTAGATCGAAATCTCCATATACCGGCCAATTATCTTCAAAGGCATAAGTATACTTGGTTGCGTCATTTATTGCAGGTATTGTCGGATTGAATGGTGCTACACCGGGGTTACTAGAATAATAGTATCCACTACATGTTGCTATTGTATACTTTGAGTCATTAAAGTTTTCAATGCTAACTACTCCGTCTTCTGTTACCCATCTGCCACTGTTCGTATATTGAATCGCAGGCGTAGCTACAACCAAATTTCCACTTAGAGTTGTGTGATTTCCAGCTGTCATCTTTATGTTGTCAACTTGAATGCCAGATATATTATTTCCCTCTCCAATGATTGTATTCGGGCTATTTGATATTTCAAGATTGGTTGCTTTAATCATAGAACCATTTTTCAGAGTGTAAGTAGAAGGATTATTTGTCATTTTTATGAGCGGTACAGGTTTCCAAGAATCTGCATTTGCTTCAGCGGTAACAACATCTGGCCCTTCTCCAGTAATAGAGCCTTTATCTAATATCACGTTTTTATATTCAAATGTTTTTTTTGCAATTAGGGTGCAGTTATTGTACAATATTCCAACGCTAGCATCTACATAATCATTTACTTCTATTGTGCCGTTATTTACAACATAGGCTCCTCCTAAGAATGTATTTGTTTTTATTGTTGCACCCGAGTAGTTTGCTATAAGACAATTGGTGTTATTGTTGGGCGAAATTGTGGCGGAGCCTTCATTGGTCACTTCTATAGTTCCATGATTGTATACTTGGCAAGAGCTCAAGTTTAATTTATTGTCAATTTCAAACGATCCGCCTTTTGCATTATAGAACTCTGCACTCGATTGAATGGTAGAGGTGTTTGCGTGGATGAAGCCAAAATTTCTTATCTTATCATTAGAATTAATAGTAAAATCTGCTAGCTGAACACTACCATTACTTTGTACTGTTAATGATGAGCCAGTATTAAGATTAAAGGATGCGTTATTTTCTGAAATAATTTTCCCCCCATTAAGTACTATTATATTGGCATTCCCGATAGAAATATTACTTGAAAATTTCCATGTTCCTTGTATGTAGATAGTCACATTGCTATACCAAGCATTGAGTTCTCCACTATATGTGTTTGAAATAATATATGTTCCAGCAGGAAAGCCTGAGGTTGTAATAGGGGTTGCAGAAGATGTATTATATGTCCCTTCCACGTATCCGGGATCAGTGATTCCTTCCCATCCAGAGTTTCCGGTATCTCCAATTGCACGCGTTGCATGTGCTTTTGTTGCTGTTGTATCATAATAAAGTTTACATGCCAAAGTACCCCCGTTTTCAGGTACAGCAAACTCATATATTTCCTTTCGTCCTTTAGGATCAGTTTGACGAATGAAGAGGCGTTCAATAGTTTTAGGTATTGCTATTTCGGCAGAATAATTCGTTTTGGCCGTACCTGCAGCAATGGGAGTCGCAGAGGTGTTGCTTAATGGGTTACTGGTAAATACTTCAATAAGGTAGTTGTACTGTCCGGCAAACTCGTCTTTTACACTAACGTTAAGCTTCACAGTATTAATCATAGACCAATTAAAACCATTGGGAGCGGAAAAATTTTCTCCTAATGGATTTTCGGTAGGCTCAGTTTGGACTTTGTTTGGATCGTATACATCATTGGAACATCCGTTGAAGACCATGGCACCCGTAAGAGTAACCATCACTAATAGGCCATTAATTTTTTTCATATTCAGCATTTCTGTTCGTTTACTTGCTCGATTTTATATATAACTTGTATATAATCACCGCAAAGATATTTATATTTTCTGATATAAAACTTGTATATGATGATTTTTGTTCAAGTAAAAAGCATTTTTATTGAAAATAATTCATTATATATTGAAAATTATAAGCTACTGATTCATAGTGAATAGAAGAAATGATATGTGGTAACTAAATAAACTTGCTTTATCTGTCCGTGTATTATTCGCTTTTTGTTATTTCTCCGGCTATGTTGGAACTCATCCGGTTATGAATCTCTTTTTGGCTTAACCCGTGCCCTAAAAGGAACATGAGTTTAGTGACGGCACATTCCGGGGTACTGTCATATCCGCTGATTACGCCCGCCTGAAGTAATTTTAATCCTGTCTCATAACGGCTCATTTCTACCACTCCGAATTGGCATTGTGTGATGTTGACTACGATAATGCCACGACTTGTTGCATCTTTTATTTGATTAATGAACCACTCTTTTTGTGGGGCATTGCCCGACCCGAAAGTTTTTAATACCACGGCTTTGAGCCCTGGGACATGTAATACGGAATGGATAATGCTTTCCTGTATGCCGGGAAAAAGTGTAAGCATCACCACATTCGTGTCGAAGAGATAATGCGGTTTCAATGGCCTGTCAGGGTCCGGCTTACGGATGACATGATCGTTGTATCTGATGTGGATGCCTGCATGTGCCAAAGAAGGACAATTGTATGAGCGAAAGGCATTGAAATTTTCAGCGTTGATCTTTGTCGTCCGGTTGCCGCGTAATAGTTCGTTCTCAAAGAATATGCAGACTTCGGGAACGACAGGAGTACTATCGGCGTTTTTTGCTGCCGCAATTTCTATGGAAGTGATCAGATTCTCCTTTCCATCAGTCCTTAGCGTACCTATAGGAAGCTGTGAGCCTGTCAGGATAACGGGCTTGCCCAGGTTTTCGAGCATGAAGCTGAGTGCCGAAGCAGTATAAGCCATGGTATCGGTGCCATGCAGGATGACAAAACCATCGAAATAATCATAATTATAGTTGATGATCTTTACGATCTTAGCCCAAAAAGCAGGTTCCATATCCGAAGAATCGATGGGGGGATCGAACTGATAGGATGAAATGCGGTAATTGAAGCGTTTTAATTCGGGAACGTGCCTGAGAAGGTGATCGAAATTGAAGTTTTCGAGCGCACCTGTTTCCGGATTCTCAATCATACCAATGGTACCACCGGTATAAATCAATAGTACGGAAGGGTAATTGATCTTCATGTACATATCCAAATCGTTTTGTTTCGGATGCAAAGTTACAAAAATCTTTTATTGTATCTTAGAAATTTTATCCTGTTTGCTATTTATCTTCTTGCTTTTATCAGAAGGAGGTTATTGTGGTGAGAAGAATAGTGATAACTGTTTCATCATAGAGGTAAGCACAATATCTTCGAGGTCATTGTGGTGAGATGAATGGTGATGTACATAGTTTAGCTGATTTATCGGGAAGTTGTGAACCTTATTGCTGCTACTTTACACACAACTCCCGCAGATTCAATGGCATACCGTACAATGCGTGTATGCACCAAACCTGCGGGAGCAAGAAAACTAAAGCTATTTATTTTTTCAGGTCTTCTTTAAGTTGCGTAATAGCTTTTTCTGCATCACCCTGTGCTTCGTTTAGCAATGTAACGAACTTACTGCCTATAATGGCTCCCGAAGCATTGGCACATGCCGCCTCGAAAGTGGCTTGATTGCTGATGCCGAATCCTACCATGCGGGGGTTGCGCAATCCAAGTCCGGCGATCTTTTGAAAATATGCGCGCTTCTGTCCGTCAAAATCGCTTTGTGCACCTGTGGTTGCGGCACTTGAAACCATATAGATGAAGCCGTCGGTATGTGCATCAATCTCACGTACTCGTTCTTCGGAAGTTTCGGGCGTGATCAGCATGATTACACGGATATCGTGCCGGGCGGCAATGGCTTTATAACTCTCTTCATAATCTTTGAATGGAAGATCGGGAATGATGACACCGTCTATGCCGCATTCATTGCACGACTGACAAAACTCTTCGAAGCCATATTGCATGATGGGGTTGAGGTATCCCATAAGAATAAGAGGTATATGAACGTCTTTACGGATGTCGCGCAACTGACTGAACAGGAGGTGGAGTGACATACCGTTGCGAAGAGCTTGGGTAGCTGCATTCTGAATGACAAGGCCATCTGCCATAGGGTCACTGAATGGAATGCCGATTTCAATCATATTAACTCCGTTACGCTCTAACGTGCGGATAACGTCGGCTGTACCCTCTAACGTGGGGCATCCGGCACAGAAGTAGATGGAAAGCAAGTTTTTGGGATTACTTGCAAAAAGATCATTTATTCTATTAGTCATTTTATTTTTTGAAATTAATAGTTGTTGGTGTTACTCATGCACGATAGAATATACTTCCGGACAGCCTTTTCTTTTGATGTGTTTATCCTTTAAAGCTAATATACCTTTTGCAGAAAAGCCTTTACTTTCTTTTTCTGTAATGATATTATCCTTTTAAGTCCTTAATAAAGTGCTCAATTCTCTCCACATCTTTAATGCCGGGGGAAGACTCGAAGCGACTGTTTATGTCGGTACCTATCATGCGTGAGTGGTGATAATCGTGTAATGCGCGGGCACTATAAGAGTTTATACCTCCACTCAGCAAAAATGGTGTATTGCCATTGTAGCGATAGAGGATGTTCCAGTCGAATTGCTTTCCGGAACCTCCATAATTTGTGCTCCGGGTATCAAATAAATAATAGTCACAAATGCCCTGATAGTCCGAAACGACGAGTAAGTCTTTGGGATAGAGAATAGAAAATGCTTTGATGATGCGAAGGCCTGAGTTTTTGAGTGTACGGCAGTACTCGGGAGATTCGTTTCCATGCAGCTGGACATAATCCAATCCAAAGCGATCGACATACATGTGAATATTCTCTTTTGTCTCATTGACAAATACGCCGACCCGCTTGGCTTTAACCGGCAAGTATTCGGGCATCTGACATATACAACGCGGAGACTTGGGATAAAAGATAAATCCGATCATATCCACTCCCAGTTCTTCGACAGCACGGATGTTTTCTGCATCCGTCATTCCACATACTTTGATAATTGTATTCATAATTGAATCTGTTTGTATTGTAGTTTTATGTTCAAAAGAGTGTGAATGTAATGGCATTTTATTGCACTTTTGCAATTTATTAAGGTATTTGCAAAAATACATAAATTTATCTATTTATCACTTTTTACAGGCTTAATATGACTATTCTAAAAGATTATTAATGGGTTTTTCTTATAAATATTCAATTTATTTTAGTTTTTCGATGAAATCACGAAGTGTTGCTTCCGGTTGTTCGGTGTGCATGAATGTTTCGCCGATAAGGAAACCTTTAAAACCTGCCGAGCGCAATTTTAATAAGGTGTCCGGATTGGATATACCACTCTCTGAGACCAACAGAGGTGTTTCAGCACTTGTTGATCCCTCATATATTCCGTTGACTGTTTGTTTCAATCCTTCCGCGATACGAAATGAATTCTCTATATCGGTGACGAATGTTCCGAGGTTACGATTGTTCACTCCAACCATGTCTGTATTTTTATCAATATACGACAACTCATGGGGGCTATGAACTTCAAGCAGGACTTCGAGTCCGAGTGCATGGGCTTTTTCGGTAAGGTCGTGACACTGATCGGGAGAGAGACATGCTGCAATGAGTAATATTGCATCGGCTTCTACAATACAGGCTTGAAGTAGTTGGTATTCGTCAATGATAAAGTCTTTGCGTAAAATGGGGATGTCAACCAGTGGACGTGCAACGCGTATATCACGCAATGAACCTCCGAAAAAGGTTTCGTCTGTAAGTATGGACAGTACGGAGGCACCTGCCGCCTGATATCCTGGTATGATAATCTCGGGGCTGGCAGATTCTTTGATCCAACCTTTTGAGGGGGATTTGCGCTTGAATTCGGCTATGATGCCTGTGGATGATTGCGCAAGCGCACGTTTCATACTCCGGCTTTTCGTGGGTATGACAGAGTTGTTTAAGTTTGCAGGGGGAATGGTCTCCTGAGGCATCTTCCGATTATTGTCCGGGATGTTCACGGCAGAATCTCCCGGGGATGGTTTCTCTGCACGATGAGCTAGGATGGTTTCGACTTGTTCGCGAAGATGTTCTATTGAGACAGCTTGCTTCTGGAGTAAGATCTCCTGCCGTTTGTTTTCGATAATATCAGTAAGAATATCTTTCATTTTCTATCTTTCTGTTTATGATACTAATCTATGATATAGAGTTATTTGGGATTTATTATAAATAACTACAAAAATGATTTTTTCTAAAAACACTTTCATTTTCAATGTTATTTGTGGCTTATCATGAATAACTACTTTAAATAAGTGAGATCCGGAAATGTAGAGGTTTCATTTCCTTTAGTAAAGTTTCTAAATTCTGTATCTTCATCATTTGCATCAATATGATTTGATGTTTTTTGCATAATCCGCTACTTTATCAATGTCTTCATCACTAAAGCTATTCTCTTTAAGAATCTCTGTGGCGATGGCAAGAACCCTTTAGCTGTTAATCTCGATGAACCTCTTCAAGGTGGATAATGCGCGTCCGCTATCGAGCGATTCGCGTGCAATGGCTATACACTCTTCAATGCTCTTGTCGGGCTCCATCACCTGAATGGCAAAAGCTGCATTGACTATAACACACTGGGTTTGGGCAGGAGTGGCTTCCGAATTGAGAATGTTATCGAATATTTTAGCGGCATCTTCTTTGCAGGCTCCACCAAAAAGTTCTTCGGGACGGGCTGCCTTGAAACCGAGATCTTGTGGGCGGTAGATGTGTTCGTAATGGCGGGTCATCACTTTGAATTCATCCGTCAGAGATATTTCGTCGTAGCTGTCGAGGCTGTTTACTACTGCAAAATCAATACCTAATTTATAGAATACATTGGTGTAAAGACGCATTTGCGCAAGGTCGGCAACGCCCAGTAACTGGTATGTCGGTTTACATGGGTTGACTAATGGGCCAAGTAGATTGAAGATGGTGCGTATCTTCAAGGCTTTGCGCACCGGGCCGACAAACTTCATCGCAGGGTTGAACAATTGGGCATGAAGATAGGCTATGTTGCACTCTTCTATGCTTCGCTTCAACGTGTCGGGGTTGTTGGTGAAACGGACTCCATGTTGCTCTATCACATTGCTGGCTCCACTGACTGATGTAGCACCGTAATTACCGTGCTTTGCCACTTTGTAGCCTGCACCGGCAACGATGAAACAGGCGCAGGTGGAAATGTTGAAGGTGTTTTTTCCATCGCCACCCGTGCCGACAATATCTATGGGGCGATAAGGGGAAAAGTCCACGGGTATACGGGTTGTCATGAGAGCTTCACGGAAACCGATAAGTTCGTCTACCGTGATACCTCGCATTTGAAATGCCGTAAGCATAGCGGCGATCTGTGCTTCGGGGTACATCTCTTTAGTGATGTTAAGGAGGAGGTCTTTGGCTTCCTCCGATGTCAGCTCTTCATGATTGAAGAGTCTGCTTAATATTGCTTTCATATTGCATTGTTTTGTTTTAATCTCGCTTGGTAAATGTCTTTTCCCTTATAAGATATCCGGATTCCTTTAGTATGGAATCCTAATTTCTTCTGTAAGGAACCGAAATTCCCATAATAGGAAACAGATGATCTCTTTGCCGAAAACAGATGGTCTGTTGGACTCAAATACATGGTCTGTTTGCATGAAACAGATAGTCTGTTAGTACCCAACAGATGGTCTGTTGACCGGAAGTGCCTTTTCTTAATGGAACAGCCAGTTCTGCATGATCACTTTTCCGTCCGGTGTAAGTACCGATTCCGGATGAAACTGTATGCCATGAATGTCATATTCCCGGTGCTTTAAAGCCATGATTTGCCCCTCGGCACTTACGGCGGTTATAGCTAGGCATTGCGGTAGACCGTCGGTGTTGACTACCCAGGAATGATACCGGCCGACCTGAATTTCCGAAGGGAGAGTGTGGAAGATATAGTCGGCCTCCAAATCCTGCGCACCGTTTGCCAGATATACCGGAGTCTGTACGCCATGGAATACATCGCTCAAATTAGTCAGCTTGCCTCCGAATGCCTGACCTATGGCCTGTTCGCCCAAGCAGACTCCGAGCATTGGTTTATGTCCTGCATAGGTGCGTATCACATCCAGTAACAGTCCGGCTTCTTCGGGAATACCGGGGCCCGGCGAAAGCACAATCTTATCATACGCCTCCAGTTCCTCAAGTGAAAACTGGTCGTTGCGGAGTACATCCACTTCTACACCCAGCTCTTTAATGAGGTGAGCCAGATTGTAAGTGAATGAGTCGTAGTTATCTATAATGACGATTTTCATTGTTTATTCTTTTTAGTTACATCTTTTCTGCCATGACAATAGCTGTTTTTAATGCTCCCAGCTTATTGTTAACTTCTTGAAGTTCGTATTCTTCATTGCTCTTTGCCACAATACCTCCACCGGCTTGGAACCAAAGTACCCCGTTACGGCTGACAAATGTGCGGATAGTAATAGCTTGGTTCAGGTTGCCGTTCAGTCCGATGAACCCTATACACCCGCCATACGCACCCCGGTTGTGAGGCTCAAGCTCACTGATCAGTTGCATGGCGCGGACTTTCGGTGCTCCGCTCAGCGTACCGGCAGGGAAGGTGTCGATAAAAGCTTTGATGGGATCGGCTTCTTTATTTAACGTACCGCTGACTCGACTCACCAAATGAATGACGTGGCTGTAATATTGCATTTCTTTATAAAAGTCCACTTTCACCCCGCTACAGTTGCGCGATAAGTCATTACGGGCCAGATCGACCAGCATGACATGTTCTGCATTCTCTTTTGGATCATCATGTAAGTATTGCGCATTCACTGCATCTTGGGCGGGGTCACCTGTCCGACGGGTGGTTCCTGCGATAGGATCGATATAAGCATGACCACCTTCAATGCGGCAATGTGTTTCGGGGGAAGAACCGAAGATGCGGAAACCTCCGAAATCGAAGTAAAACAAGTATGGAGAAGGGTTGATGCTACGCAGTGCACGGTAAAGTTTGAAATCATCACCGACATAGCGTTGTTCAAAACGTCTTGAAAGAACGATCTGGAAAACATCACCCCGCATGCAGTGGGCTATGCCTTTGCGGATATTCTCTTTATGCTGTTCATCGGTTAGTGGGGAAGTAGTGTTGCCCACCGCATGAAAATCGTATACGGTGTAGTTGCGGTTATGGATGGCCTTTTGAACCGTATCAAGTCCACTTGTTTCGCCTTCGCCAAGCATTTCGAGCATCATCATCTCATTTCTGAAATCATTGAAGATAATCAGATAACGGTATAATATATAGAGCATGTCGGGGGCATCATTGGTGCTTTCGCGACTGTCTTTTACGGGAATGTCTTCGAAATAGCGTACAGCATTGAATGAGGTATATCCATACAGTCCACAATAGTTGGAATACTCACCGGTTACATTGAAGCGGGAAAGAAAATCATGTAAGGCATTCTCCACGCGGTATTCAGACGTAATGGCATGCTCTTCGCGGCTACCGTCGGGCAAGCTGAATATGGCTGTGCCATGATCGACACTGACACTTGCCACGGGACAAAGACCGATGAATGAACGGTTGTTCTCACTCCCGTGATAGTCCGAACTCTCCATGAGCGCACTTTGCGGGAAAATGTCGCGCACTTTCAGATAAGTGCTTACCGGAGTATGGAGATCGCCCAATACTTTGCGACTGATGGTTTGGTAATGATATTGTTTCATTTTATTGTAATTATTTTCTGTCTCATTATCTCTCGATACATCTTATCAAGCTAATAACTACCCGGTGTTATTCGGTGATGGAATCGGTGGAGTTGCTTAAATACGTCTCAATATCTTTATCCCCACGTCCGGATACGGTCAGTACTACAATGTCCGTCGGTTTGAACTGCATTTTCTCCAACGCTCCGAGTGCGTGTGCACTTTCCAGTGCCGGAATGATTCCTTCCAACTTAGTTAGCTCGTAAGCCGCACGTATTGCTTCATCATCATTTACCGCCAATACGATAGCACGTTTTTGCGCTGCCAGATTAGCATGCATCGGTCCGATGCCCGGATAATCCAGTCCGGCGGAAATAGAGTACGGTTCTTCTATCTGTCCGTCTTCATCTTGAATGACATACGTACGCGCTCCATGTATGATACCCATTTTACCCAACGCGATGGTTGCGGCAGTCATTCCGGTTTCTATTCCTTTGCCACCGGCTTCGGCGAGTACAATTTGGACGTTCGGATTATCAATATAATGGTATATTGTTCCTGCGGCATTGCTTCCGCCACCTACGCAAGCTATCAGATAGTCGGGACATTCACGACCTTCTTTTTCTAGGAGTTGTTTCTGTATCTCTTCGCTGATGACCGATTGTAGACGCGCCACCATATCAGGGTAGGGATGTGGTCCTACTGTGGAACCTATTATATAATAGGTGTCCGCCGGGTGACAACACCAGTCGCGAATAGCTTCGTTTGTCGCATCTTTCAGCGTCATATTGCCTGAGGTAACCGGTATAACCGTTGCCCCAAGCATTTTCATTTTTTCCACATTAATGTGTTGGCGTTCCACATCTGTCTTGCCCATGTACACAATGCATTCCATGTTCATTAAAGCACATACGGTTGCGGTAGCCACTCCGTGTTGTCCGGCACCGGTCTCGGCAATGATACGTTGTTTCCCCATCCGCCTTGCCAGCAATATTTGTCCGATGGTATTATTGATTTTGTGCGCACCGGTATGGTTCAAGTCTTCACGTTTCAGATAGATCTTGCAGCCGTATTTATCAGAAAGACGGTTAGCCAGATAAAGAGGAGAGGGGCGTCCTACATAATCACGTAGCAGTTGATCATATTCTTGTTTGAAATCATCACTCTGCAAAACTGTCAGGTAAGTGTTCTGCAATTCAATAACACATCGGTGTAATATCTCGGGGACATACGCTCCGCCAAATTCTCCATAATAACCATTCCGGTCTACCAAATAACTTTTCATAGTCGTATTTTTATATTCTTTTTGTTTCACTTAATCTGTCTTTGACTGGCTTTCCCGATTGAAATAATGTGATCGGAAATGCTACTTTGTTTTTATCTTTTAAAGGGGATATAAAGAAAGAGCCCTGTCGCAGGTGCGACAGGGCTCTTTCTTATTTTATGTAATCATCTATCTAGTATGTATACACGAGCGCTGCTCCCTTACGACTGTCGGAGTTGTAACGGCGCCACCACCAATATGTATTTACTAATATAGTTCTCATTTCTATTTCTTCGTTTCTGTGGGCAAATTTAAATAGATTGATTGAAACAGCCAAGGTTTTCTTTCATTTTTTTTCTTGAGAACAATTTTATTTTGTACTTGTTCTATAACAGTAATAAATTAGTGATGAAATAACAATATAGAGAATTACAGGTATGGTTGAAAATAATAAGAAGAAGGTTGTGATAAGATTTGGTATTGGCATTATATTTTTATTATTTTGCTTATTAGTAGCTGAAGATTTGGCTGCATGGATTCATATACATTAAGAAAGAGCTTTTTATATTATAATTGGCGATACGAAAATACCGAGAATCTATGAAAAATCTGAATTATTCCTTTTTGCGCGCTATTTGCGCATTGGTTGTTGGTCTTGTACTGACTATGTTTCCCGCTGAAGCAGGTAATTATTTGGTGATAACCATTGGTATCGTTTTTATGATTCCCTCTGTTTTCAGTATTGTCGGTTATTTTACTCTTCCTGTTGGATTTAAACTTCGCTTTCCTGTAGAGGCGGTAGGAGGGTTGTTGTTCGGCTTATGGCTTATGATAATGCCTTCTTTCTTTGCCGATCTGCTTACTTATTTATTAGGATTTATTTTATTGATGGGTGGGGTTCAACAGATTGCAGCCTTAATGGCGGCGCGTCATTGGATACATGTGCCGTTTAAGTTCTATATCATTCCCGTCCTTATCTTGCTTGCCGGCTTTTTCGCTTTATTCAATCCGACCGGAGTGCGCGATACTGCATTCACCATTATAGGGATTGCCGGATTGGTATATGCCGTATCCGAGCTGATCAATTGGTTTTCTTTTACCCGCAAGAAACCAAGAGAAGATGCTACCCCTGCAATTAAGTCGGAGACTGAAACCAAGGAGGAAGATAATATTGATGATGCCGAAATCATAGAATAATCGTTCTCTGCTTTTTTATTCGTATTACATTGAAAACATGTGATTATAATAAATGAGTTAAGTAACCATTCTCTGTTCCTTTGTACATTTCATATACTCAATATTACTTTTCGCAACATGTTTGGGCATATTCATTAAGGGCTATGCTGCCTTTCGTACAGTGCCATATGATTATGAAGCAATGATATTTTGGTAATTTATTGAGGGGCAGTATATGGCGAGTAAGGTGATAAATCAAAGCCGTGTGATGATATATTGGAGGCTTTAGCAACTCATGCATGCTTTTTATTTTAAAATAGAATGAACGCAAGAGCCGCATTATCCGTATCTTATGTTACGTGATTCTGTAATTTTGCAGAATAGATATAAAAACAAATAGAGGGAAGAGTGCCTCACGGCCTCCTTCCCCCTGCAAACTTAAAACAACCAACAAAAGAAATAGATAATTTCAAATAGTGTTTAACGATATCTGCTAATCCTCCTTTCGGAATGATAACAGATAACTATCGTTATTCACTATCGGCTTTATCTAATGAACAAGAGTTCTCTGTATTTTGGCAACGTCCACATTTGGTTGTCGACAATGAGCTCAAGTTTATCGATGTGATAACGGATCTCTTCCATCATCGGTACAATGTTGTCGTGATATGCAATAGCCTTCTCACGTTCACATTCAATCTTGTTTGCTACCTTACGAGCTTCGATCATAGCATCAACGTGCTCTTTGATGAATGCCGTGCGGTCTGCAATCTCTTCGATAAGTTCAAGATTCTTGGCAGACAGTTTTGCTGATTTTTCAGCAGGGAACAAGTCTTTCATCTTATATACATTGTCAATCAAATCCGTCTGGTATTGCGTTGCCACAGGAATGATATGGTTCATCGCCAAGTCTCCCAATACACGGGCCTCAATTTGGATTTTTTTGGTATAGGTTTCCCATTTAACTTCGTTACGAGCTTCCAACTCTTTCTTCGACATTACATTTGTTGCTTCGAACATTGCAATGCTTTCAGGCTTCAAATAGTTGTCAAAGATAACAGGCACATTCGTCTCACAGTCTAAGCCACGTTTTTGTGCTTCTTCTTTCCATTCGTCGCTGTAACCATTTCCATCAAAGTGGATAGGCTTGCAGATCTTAATGTATTTACGGATAACTTCAAGAATAGCAGAGATCTTAGGCTCACCTTTTTCGATAAGAGCGTCAACGTCTTTCTTGAATGCAACAAGCTGTTCTGCAATGGCAGAGTTTAATGCAATCATTGCACTGGCACAGTTTGCTTCAGAACCTACGGCACGGAACTCAAAGCGGTTACCTGTAAAGGCAAACGGACTTGTACGGTTACGGTCTGTATTATCAATCATTAATTCCGGGATCTGAGGAATATCCAATTTCAGACCTTGTTTTCCGCTTAAGCTGATCAAATCGTCTTTTGTGCTGCTTTCGATGTGTTCCAACACCTGAGACACTTGTTTGCCAAGGAAGCAAGATATAATTGCGGGAGGTGCTTCGTTTGCACCCAAACGGTGAGCATTAGTTGCGCTTGAGATAGATGCTTTCAACAAACCATTGTGTTTGTATACAGCCATCAAGGTATTCACAACGAATGTGATAAAACGAAGGTTCTCTTCTGGTAATTTGCCTGGAGCCATCAATAAAGCGCCTGTGTCAGTACCAAGTGACCAGTTATTGTGTTTACCGGAACCATTGATGCCTTTGAATGGCTTTTCATGCAACAGTACACGGAATCCATGGCTACGTGCGATATTACGCATTAATGCCATGATAAGCATATTGTGGTCTACAGCCAAGTTACATTCTTCATATACGGGAGCTAATTCAAATTGGTTCGGTGCTACTTCGTTATGACGAGTCTTAACCGGAATACCCAATTTAAGTGCTTCTATTTCCAATTCTTTCATGAAAGCAGCTACACGAGGAGGGATAGCTCCGAAGTAATGATCTTCCAACTGTTGGTTTTTAGCACTGTCATGTCCTGTTAATGTACGTCCTGTCATTAGCAAGTCCGGACGTGCAGCGTACAAACCTTCGTCAATCAAGAAATATTCTTGTTCCCAACCTAAGTAAGCAAACACTTTCTTTACTTCAGGATTGAAGTAACGGCAAACTTCTACAGCCGCTTTATCAACAGCACGTAGAGCTTTTAATAAAGGAGCTTTATAATCTAAAGATTCACCTGTGTAAGCAATAAATATAGTAGGAATGCAAAGTGTGTCATCTACAATGAATGCTGGAGATGATGGATCCCATGCTGAATATCCACGAGCTTCAAAAGTATTACGAATACCACCGTTAGGGAAGCTGGATGCATCAGGTTCCTGTTGTGCAAGAAGTTTTCCGCTGAATTCTTCCATAACGCCACCTTTACCATCATGTTCAATAAATGCGTCGTGCTTTTCTGCTGTTCCTTCTGTAAGAGGATGGAACCAGTGAGTGTAGTGTGTTACACCTAGTTCAAGTGCCCATTTCTTCATTCCTGCCGCAACTTCGTCGGCAATGCTGCGATCTAATGGAGCGCCATTGTCTATAGAGTCAATAAGCTTAGTATATACCTTGCTGGGTAAATACTTAAACATTTTCTCTTTATTGAATACATACTTGGCGAAATACTCCGAAGGGCGTTCTGCCGGTACTTCCACTGCAGCGGCTTTCTTTTTGAATGCCGTTTCTACTACTCTGAATCTCAATTTTGACATAATAGCTTGAGTTGAAATTGTTGGTTTAAAAATATAAGTGAATTATTTTAATTAGTTCCCGGTAAGGCGACCAAGCCTTACCGGGATTGTTTATTAGTTGTATGCAGACTCACCATGTTCGTAAACATCGAGTCCTTCTTCCTCTACACGTGAACCTACTCTGATGCCAACCAGTTTATTAACTACTTGGAATAAGATGTATGTCATTATTGCGCTGAATACAATTGTTGCAACTGTTGCAAGAACTTGTATCCATAATTGATGCCAATCACCATATAAAGCGCCTTTAGCTCCATTTTCACCTGTGATGCATTGTGTTGCAAAGATACCTGTTAGTATTGATCCTACAATACCTCCGATGCCATGAACTCCGAATGCGTCAAGAGAATCGTCATATTTATATTTAGGTTTAATCACCGCTACCATATAGAAACATACCATAGATGATATTAATCCGATACAAATAGCACCCAATACATCTACTGTACCTGCTGCAGGTGTGATTGCTACCATTCCGGCAACAGCTCCGGTACATACACCTACTGTAGTCGGTTTTTTGTTGTGGATCCAGTCAATTAACATCCATGTCATCGCTGCTACACAAGTGGCTAAGTGAGTAACAAGGAAAGCATTGGCTGCTATACCATCAGCTGCCAATCCGCTACCGGCATTGAAACCAAACCATCCTAACCACAAGAATGCTGCTCCCATAAATACATAAGTAATATTATGCGGGCTCATCGGTGCACCTATTTTATAATCTTTTCTTTTTCCTAACATGATGGCCATTACTAATGCAGAGATACCGGCATTAACATGTACCACTGTACCACCGGCAAAGTCGATTGCTCCTAACTTCTGAAGCCATCCACCTCCCCAAACCCAGTGAGCCATTGGGATGTATACCAAGATAGCCCAAAGAAGGCTGAAAAGTAAAAAACCCGAAAACTTAATTCTTTCAGCAAAAGCTCCTAATATAAGCGCGGGAGTAATGACAGCAAACATACATTGGAATAGAACGAATACGATTTCAGGAATATTTCCGATTGTAAGTGAAGCTGGAGTAATTCCATGGAGCATTACTTTATCGAAACCTCCTATGATGGCGCCCAATGGATTACCTGATTCCATAAAACCGGTTCCGAATACAAAGCTGTATCCAAATACTATCCAAACAATACTAATCATTC
Source organism: Bacteroides sp. (assembly GCA_041907545.1). GTDB lineage: Bacteria > Bacteroidota > Bacteroidia > Bacteroidales > Bacteroidaceae > Bacteroides. Next base: position 60,525 of record JAYRGX010000014.1, on the reverse strand, counting down.
CTACGCAAAGCAAGCATTGCATAATGATACTTAATACATTCTTTTGGCGAACCAAACCTCCGTAGAAAAGTGCTAATCCCGGAATAGTCATTAATAATACCAAAATAGTTGCAACGATAATCCAAGCTGTGTTACCGCTGTTAAGGGTAGGAGCAGCTGCTTCGGCTACCTTTGCTACAGCTACTGTGTCTGTTTTTGCTACTGCTGTGCTGCCAACAACTACACTGTCAGTTACTACAGATTCTTGTGCGTATGTACTTGTTGCGAAGAAGAATGCCATCATTATGGCACCGATCATTCCGAGTCGCATAACAGAATGTTTTATATATTTATCCATAAACTGCAATATCTTAATTGTTATACCTATTTATATTATTCTAATACCTGTTACTTTTCCTGCTCTGCATTGTACAGTGCAATATCTCCTCTTTCACCCGTACGGATGCGGATAGCGTCTTCTATTGGAATGACGAAGATTCTTCCGTCTCCAATTTCTCCGGTTTGAGCCGATTTTAGAATGGCTTGTACTGTCTTCTCTGCATTTTTGTCACGTACAACAATTGAGATAAGTGTTCTTTCTATGGAACTTGTGTCGTAAACTACCCCACGGTAGATACGTCCTTGTCTGGCTTTCCCGTTCCCCCTAACGTCATAGTAAGAAAACCATTCGATGTCCGCTTCGAGAAGTGCATTCTTCACTTCTTCAAATTTTGTCTTGCGGATAATTGCTTCAATCTTTTTCATACCTTGCTTTTTTAAGTTTTAGCTTTATATTAATTGCAATTCTTAAAAATTAATACCAAATACGAAGTATGCGCCTTCTGTATATGGATTGAACGTTAGCTTTGCAAAGGTTGGCAAGCTGAACGAGTCTGTGATCTTTATCGCTTTTGATGCTCCTAAACCAATATTAGTAACATTAAACTTGTCAGCATATGCACCTTTCCAGGGTGTGAGTCCTACTTCTGCTGTAAAATCTAAATCTCCGATTTTGAACGGCTTTTTAAATTCCACGTATGTAGAGTAAGCCAATTTACCATTTTCTTTTCTATAATCTGCTCCTGCAAAATTTGTATTCCAGCTCACAGCTAAAGGACCGAAATTATACCCCAATGTTCCTTCGAATACATGTTGCGTACTGTGCGCATCATATTGAAAATACTTGTTTTTTGCTTCGGAATATACATCTTTTGAATAGTCGAACCAGTAATCTGTAAGCGCTAAGCTCATCCTACCGGTAGAATATCCTAAAGTGAAATCCAATTCTTTTGTGTCTTTTTTGTCGATACCAATCGACCCCCAAGCGGTCAATGACAAGCCTTTGTAAGCTACAGTCATGTTTGGTTGAAAACTAACACCGCCGCAGTTGCTACCGCGCCAGATATAACTACTAACCAAATCAGCCCCAACTCTAGCTTCAGTTTTGTCTTGAGCCTTCACTTTTAATGGCATAACCCCTGATAATAACGCTATTGCTATTACCCCCAATTTTACGTTTTTTGTTTTCATACTTTTACTTTTAAGTTTAGAAGAATTGCGGATGATCAGTCCGACGAAACTTATAGTATAGCGCTTAACTATTATAGTAGTTCCTTAATTTCAGGGTCTTCATGTCAGTTTCCTGTCGCTGACACTGCTTTTGTACAATAAAAGTGTGTGTTAATAAATTGAATAGTGGGGGCTACTTATTCAACCAGCTCTTTATGCGTCTCATCGCTTCTACGCAGTCTTCATGGTTACCAAATGCTGTCAATCTGATAAAGCCTTCTCCGCTTGGACCAAATCCTACGCCCGGAGTGCCTACCACATTGGCTTCATAGAGCATTTGCTCAAAAAATCGCCAAGATCCTATGCCATCCGGTGTCTTTAGCCAAAGGTAAGGAGAGTTTACACCACCGTAAACTTTCAAACCGGAAGCTTCAAAACCTTCTTTCATAGTCCGGGCATTATTTAAATAGTAATTTATTGTCTCTTTTACTTGCTTTCTTCCTTCACTGGAATATATAGCTTCGGCAGCTCTTTGTGTTATATAAGATGTGCCGTTAAATTTTGTACATTGGCGGCGATTCCATAATTTATTCAATGAAATGCGCTCTCCTTGTAAAGTAGCAGCTGTCAATTCCTTAGGTACAACAGTATATCCGCAACGTACTCCTGTAAAGCCTGCTGTTTTCGAAAAGCTACGAAATTCTATGGCACATTTTTTTGCACCTTTAATTTCATATATTGAGTGTGGTACATTTTCTTCTTTAATGAAAGCCTCGTATGCTGCATCAAATAAGATAAGGGTATCATTTTCAAGTGCATAATCAACCCATTTCTTTAATTGTGATTTTGTTAAAGTGGTTCCTGTAGGGTTATTGGGATAACACAAATATACGATGTCAACTCTTTTTGTCGGGATTTCCGGAACGAAGTCATTTTCATCAGTACAAGGCATATAAGTAATATTACTCCATCTACCGTCTTGATTTAATGCACCTGCACGGCCACCCATGACATTGCTGTCTATATATACAGGATAAATAGGGTCGGTTACTCCCACACTATTGTCGTGACGAAGAATATCACCGATATTTCCAGTGTCACTTTTTGCCCCATCATTTACAAACACTTCCGTAGAACTTAGTTGGATGCCCCTGGGAGTATAATCATGCTTAATGATTGCTTCAATTAGAAAGTCATATCCTTGTTCCGGGCCATATCCACGAAATGTAGCAGCATCTGCCATCTCGTCTACAGCTTTATGCATTGCCTTGATGCAAGCTGGAATTAACGGACGGGTTACATCACCAATACCTAATCGAATAATATCCTGACTAGGATTAGTTAGCTTAAAAGTGTTGACCTTCTTTGCAATGTCTGAAAATAAATAGCTTCCTGGTAATTTGAGAAAATTTTCGTTTACTAAAGCCATATGCTCTTGTTTGTTTTAAGTTGTTGATTTCCTTTGGTTGTTTATTCTATTTCACTAATTTCGATTTCTCCGTCGAATACTCGAGTTGCTCCTCCAGTCATTAATACGTGGTTACTTTTTTCGTCCCATTCGATGGTCAATGTACCTCCATCCATAATAACACTAGATTTGCGACTGGCTCTGCCTGTCATAAAAGCTGCTACAGCAGTAGCACAGGCTCCCGTACCGCACGCTTGTGTAATACCGGATCCTCTTTCCCAAACTCTCATCCTTATTTTTCCATCTTCCAGTATTTGGGCAAACTCAACATTGATGCGTCCTGGGAAGAATGAATGATTTTCTATTTCGGGACCAATGACGGGGAGATTTATTTTTGTAATATCATCTACAAAAATGACTACATGTGGATTGCCCATGGATACAGCAGTACCAATGAAAGATTTATCTTCAACCGGAATGGGCTGTTCTTTCATTGCTTTCAATCCTTGACCATCAAAGTTAACCAGTTCGTCTGCCGGGATACCCATATCCACTGTCACTGTGTTTACTTTATTGTCTTCAATATGAAGTTTTAATACTTTTATTCCTGATAATGTATCAAGGGTGATTGAACTTCGGGATGTCAACCCATATTCATAAAGATATTTGCCTATACAACGACTTGCGTTTCCACACATCTTGGCTTCAGAACCATCTGCGTTGAATATCCGCATGCTAAAGTCAGCCTTGTCCGACCGACCGATGAGTACTAAACCGTCGCTTCCTATTCCTGTGTGAGGAGCGCTCCATAAGACTGAAAGTTTTTCGGGATTGTCGATGGGGTATCTCATTGTGTCTACATAAATGTAGTCATTACCCGCACCATGCATCTTTGTAAATCTTACAGTCTTTATCATTTTGTTCTTTTCGCTGGGATTAAAATAATCCTTTTGTTGTTTCACTTTGCAAATATACGACATTTTGATTTATAATTTAAATATATAGTATCTTATTTCTATTTAATTTCGTTAATCTTTCAATTGATGAAAAATAAAGGGTCTAAACTTATAAATTGAAATTATGATGGTGTAATATTACCTAAAAATGTAACAAATGAATTCAATTTGTATATTCATTCTTTATTATTTATGAGCAAAAATGATTTGATTACCTTTGTTTTTGATCTTACCAAATGAAAAATACGTTCCAAACATATCATTTTGAAACGTATTTGTGTTTTTTACTAACTAAATGTATTATTCACTTCTGCCTTTCGTGATTTTCATTAATTCAATAGGTTCATTGGTCGTAATAAAGTCTACTTTTTGGTCAATTAGCCACTTCATATCTTTTTTATCGTTTACAGTCCATGCATTCACCTTCAAACCAAGTTCATGGCATTCTTTAATCCATTCTGGATGTTTATAAAACGCACTAATATGATAGTCTGGTCCCGCACATCCCATATCTTTTAACTCTTTTGGAGTGAGATTTGCTTCAAGGTAATAGACAGGAGTACCTTTAGGAGACTGCTTTATAAACTCTTTCACTGCATTAATAGAAAAAGAGATATATTGGGTCCTTTTTTCCAATCCTGCTTTTTTTATCATACTTACGATTTGCTTAACGGCTTCATTTTCTTGCTCGGGAGTGCTATGAGCCTTAAGCTCGAGTATTAAGTTTGTTTTTAATTTCTTGGCTTTGTCTACATATTCTTGTAAGGATGGAAGGTGCTCACCATTATTTAATAAGAGTGAAGTGCAAGCTTTGAATGTGGAGGTTTCCATTTTTACACCTTGAAATGAGGGGTCATGATTGACAACTAATTTCTTGTCGGAAGTCAGCCAGACATCAAATTCTGATCCGTAACAACCTATTGAATCTGCTTTTACCAATGATGCAATGCTGTTTTGCGTAGCACCTCGAGTATTCCAAAATCCGCGATGAGCTATCACTTTTGTATTTTGCGCTTGCATTATGCTGCTACATGTACTCAAACATAATGCAATAGAAAATAAGATGTTTTTTGAATTCATTGCTTTTATACTATTAGTTTCGACTTCAAATATATACCATAAAATTGGGATGCTTGTAATAAACAGCCGGAAAAGTAAAAAGTAGGAGATAATTGAGTAAAGCATTTGTCTTTTAAGTCATTATCTTTTAATAGATTATTAATTATGATGTTGAATGTAGCTTATTTGATTTATAGACAGATACTTATATTGTAAAAATATTGTATAGGAATTGTAATATAAGCGATGTTGATTTGTAATATAATTAAGAGATTTTTGCAGAGTCATTTAATGAGAGTAAAGTTATGAAAAGAAATCTTATTATTATAAGTTTGATCGCATTGTTCTGCTTTACAGCTAATGCTACAAACTTATTTCCTGATGGCGATAAATCCGCTGCCAAGAACAACATGAATTCGAACGTTTCCATAAAAAGAACGTGGGAGTTTTATTCGGCGATAAAGAAACCAACATCTGAAGCTTTGGCTGATGAGAGCAATTACAAGTTTGGGCAGGAGGCCGGTTGTTTGTACAATCTGTTTATGAGTATTTATGTGGTGAGGGAAGAAGTTGTCCCGGGCGATCCGAATCGTCGCACTGTAATTCGCAAACCTATTATTTATAACGCTGTCCGGAATGTTGAGAAGCAGATGAGTAAGGATCTGAAAGAACAGAATGCCGATCAAAATAAAATAGAAATGGAGTTTGTGCATGTTTTGAAAGTAGCCATTTCTGCTTTCGACTCGGATAGTGCTTCATTTGAAAATGCACTTCAGGAAAATAAAAAAGATGGCAATGCCCTCCTTGAAGTATTTAGGAACGTGAAGCTAACTGATATCTGATTTTAGTAAAAGCTGCATATTGAAATCTATGCAGGTGCTTTTATCGGTATCCAATAATCAAAATTTTTATAACCAGTAATAGGTAGGATGGTCTTCTTACCCTGCATTTGTTATGCTTAAATATTTTAATCCATTATCGTTTATGAAGAGTAAAATTTATCTATTTATTTGTACTATGCTTTTGTGTACGATGTCTATTTGTGCACAAACAGTAAAAGTCACAGGTACAGTGACAGACAAAACTGGAGCTATTGTAGGAGCTACGGTGAAAGTAAAAGATTCTGCAAATGGTGCCATTACCGACACTGACGGGCATTACAGTCTTGCAGTGCACAAAGGGGCGACACTGGTCTTCTCATTTATTGGATATGATACGGTAGAGAAGGTCGTAGGAAATACTAATGTCATCAATGTAGAACTTTCTGATAATATCCAGCAGATTAATGAAGTTGTCGTAACTGCTATTGGCATAAAGCAGCAAAAGAAAAAAATAGGATATACGACTCAACAAGTCAATGGGGATATATTGAATGCTACTCCCAGCTTGAATGTTGGTTCGGCACTATCCGGACAGGTTGCAGGCTTATTGGTTATCAATCCTACGGGACTTTTTCAGGCTCCAAGTTTTAAGTTGCGTGGTAATGCCCCGTTGATTGTTTTGGATGGCGTGCCTGTAGAAACAGATTTCTACGATATTTCCAGCGAAAATATAGAGAGCATCAATGTGTTGAAAGGTACAGCTGCTTCTGCATTATATGGTTCGCGTGGAAAGAACGGTGCTATCTTAATTACAAGCAAATCAGCTCAAAAAAAGGGAGTTGAGATTAATGTCTCGACGAATAATATGATGACGGCCGGATATACCGTTTTGCCTGAAACACAACATCAATATGGAAACGGCTCAAATGGTAAATATGAATTTTGGGATGGAGCAGACGGAGGTATTTCAGATGGTGATATGATTTGGGGGCCTAAATTGAATACCGGGCTTAAGATTGCTCAATGGAATAGCCCTATTCGTGATAAGGTTACCGGTGAGCAAATCCCTTGGTGGGGTGATGTATCAGGTACTCAATATGATGATAAGTCTCGTTACGAACGTGTTCCAATTGATTGGGTTTCACATGATAATCTAAAAGATTTCCTACAAACAGGTTTCGTTACTAATAATAATATTTCTATAGCTTATAAAGGAGAGAAGGCACGTTTCTTTGTTTCAGGGCAATATGCTTATCAAAAAGGTCAGGTACCTTCAACTAAAATGCATACCGGAGGACTTAACTTTAATTCCACTTTTGATCTGGCCAAGAATTTACAACTTGACGCAAATTTATCTTATAATAAAGTATTATCTCCCAGTTATCCTCGCTATGGTTATGGTCCGAGAAATCACATGTACACAATTGTGGTATGGATGGGTGACGATGTGAACGGTAAAGAATTGAAGGAGCATCAATATGTGCCCGGACAAGAAGGATATCGTCAGGCTAACTATAATTATGCTTGGTATAATAACCCCTATTTTGCAGCTGAAGAACTTCAGCAAATAGAAAACCGTGATGTGGTGAACGGACAACTACGTCTCAATTATCAATTGATGCCTAATCTTAATATACAAGGTCGTGCGGCTATGCGCCAGCAAACTGCACTGCAAGAAATGAAAGTTCCCAAGACTTATATGAATTATGGTGATTCACGTGCCGGAGATTATAAAGTGTGGAATAATCGCCAAACGAACGTAGATGCAGACTTACTTGCTACTTATACGCGTGATTTAACCTCTGATATTCTTTTTACACTGAATGCCGGTACTTCTATGTTTTATAGGAATTACAGACAGGAATATCAATCGACAGACGGATTGATAGTACCTTATGTATACAGCATTAAGAATACACAAGGTCCTTCTATTACCGATGCAAACCGTACGGAAAAGTCAATCCGAAGTGTATACGGTTCGGTTAATCTTGATTTCTCCAAATACGCGTACCTTACGTTGACCGGGCGTAACGACTGGTCATCGACATTAGCAAAAGGTAACAATTCATATTTCTATCCCTCTGTTGCTCTCAGCACAATGTTGTCGGAGTATATCAAGCTGCCTAAGGCAATAGATTATATGAAACTTTACGGGTCATGGGCTGTGGTATCTTCTGATTTGGATCCTTACCAGATTATGTCAACATACAGTAAAGATGCAAACTATGGTTCGGAGCCATCCATCTCATATCCATCGTCGTTGGTTAATTATTACATCAAACCTCAAAAGACAACTTCTTGGGAGGCTGGACTTTCTACTGCATTGTTACGTAACCGGATATCATTTGATTTGACTTATTATCATACTATTGATGAAAACCAGATTATCAATTTGAATATTTCAAATGCATCCGGTTTTAGTAGTCGAAAGGTAAATGGCAACACCTATACAACCAACGGTTGGGAAGTAATGGCAAACGTACAGGCTATCAGAAATAAAGATTTTCAATGGAACTTTACTCTAAACTGGAGTAAAAGCGTGAAGAAGCTGACAGAGATCTATGACGGTCAAAAGAAATTCGGTGATTTGAAAGAAGGTGATCGTGCTGATGCTTTATATGGGACACAATGGCAGAAAAGCGCTGACGGTCAACTTATTCTAGATAAAAATGGTATGCCTACTCAAGATGCTTATAAGGGATATTTCGGTCACATGGATCCTGATTTTCGTTTTGGCTTACAGAACACCTTTAAATACAAGGATTTTACGTTGGCTATAGATTTGGACGGAGCCTATAAAGGTGTTATCTACTCTGTGTTGAGTCAAAAGTTATGGTGGGGTGGAAAGCATCCCGAATCGGTGGAATATCGTGATGAACAGTATGCTGCCGGACATCCGGTATATGTGCCCGAAGGTGTTGTGCTGACAGGTGGTGAATTGAAGCGCGATGTTGATGGCAATGTGATTTCAGATACACGGACTTACCAAAAGAATACAACGGCTGTTGACTGGCAGCAATGGTGTCAGAACTATCCTTATAGAGCGTATGTTTCGACGAAAGAAAATGAAAAATTCGCCAATGTATATGATCGTACTTATGTAAAGTTGCGCCGTGTGGCTCTTACGTATGATTTAGGAAAGTTCCTTCCCAAAGGAGGTTCGGTAAAAGGTCTTACTGCAACAGTATTTGGCAACAACTTGGCTATATGGAAGAAAGTTCCGTTTGTTGATCCCGATTTCACCGGGAATGATAATGACGGAGGAGCTAATGACCCGACTGCACGCTATATTGGTGTAGGAGTTAACATGAAGTTTTAATTTGATTCAAACTAAATAGATTCGGAAAATGAAAAAGATATTACTTATAATATTGCAAGTATGGATTTGTATGTCTTGCGTGAATTTGGAAGAGATGAATGTCGACCCCAATAATACAACGCAAACGCACCCTAAACTTCTACTTACTCAAATTTGCATGAATGCTTTTACAAGAGGTACTGATGGAATGTATGCTACTAAGAAAGTGATTCAAGCGGATGGTGAAAATGCTGACCAATACTACAAATGGACTCGAGGTAGCTACGGCTATTATGACGATTTGCGCAATGTACAGAAGATGGGAGAGGAAGCTGAAAGAGTAAAAGCTCCTGTATACACTGCTTTATCTAAGTTCTTCAGAGCATACTATTTCTATGAATTGACTTTACGTTTCGGAGATATTCCTTACAGTGAAGCTTTGAAAGGTGAAGAAAGTAGTATATACGCTCCGGTTTACGATGAACAGAAAGATGTCTTTGCCGGAATATTAAATGAATTGAAAGAGGCAGATGATATACTGGCTTCTGATGGTTCGGTAATAGGTGGAGATATTATATACAATGGAGATGGCGGTAAATGGCGTAAACTTATCAATTCTTTCCGCTTGAAAGTATTGATGACTCTCTCCAATCACGCTACCGTTGGCAATATAAATATTGCTTCTGAATTTAAAGCGATTGCTACCGGAAAACCGTTAATGACATCGTTGAGTGATAACGGACAATTGGTCTATCTCGACCAACAGGGTAATCGTTATCCTCAATTCAATGCACAATGGTCGGGATATTATATGGATGATACTTTTATTCAACGTATGCGTGAACGTCAAGATCCTAGACTGTTTATTTTTGCGGCTCAAACCAATAAAGGTAGAACGGAAGGTAAATCTATTGACGATTTTAGCTCTTATGAGGGCGGAGATCCTGCCGCTCCTTATAGTGATGCCATTGTAAAAGTAAGTCAAGGAACCATATCTCCTATAAATGATCGTTATCGTACAGACCCTATTGTAGAGCCAACTATGTTGATGGGATATGCCGAATTAGAGCAGATTTTGGCTGAAGCTGTAGTGAGAGGATGGATGGATGGCAATGCACAACAGTATTATGAGAATGGAATTCGTGCATCTTTTTCTTTTTTCGAAGCACATGCTAAAGCCTATTCCCAATATCTCAATTCGAATGCTGTTGACGCTTACCTAAAACAATCGTTGGTTGACTTCACAAAAGCAAGTGGTACCGAGGATAAAATAGAACGCATTATAATGCAAAAGTATCTTGTTACTTTCTATCAAGGAAATTGGGATTCATTCTTCGAACAACTTCGCACAGGTTATCCTGATTTCCGTCGCCCTTCGGGCACTGAGATTCCAAAGCGATGGATGTACCCGCAAGGAGAATATGATAATAACGGAGAAAACGTAACAGCTGCCATTACCCGACAATTTGGAGCCGGTAATGATAAAACGAACCAGTTAACTTGGTGGTTGAAAAAAAATTAATGGGAGGTAATAGAATATGAATAAGAATATCATTCTCAGTATTGCTACTATGCTTATGAGCCTGTCTATACAGGCTCAAGAAGCTCCGAAAAAGTTGAATTTCGATAAGAATGGAGAGTTTAAAATAGTGCAATTTACCGATATGCACTTAGGACATGATTTGGAGAAAGATAACATTGTAGGCGATATGATTAAGGAGGTTGTCGACTCAGAAAAGCCTAATTTAGTAGTCTTCACCGGAGACAATACGACAATGGATGAAGTAAAGCAGGCATGGGATGAAATAGCTAAGGAATTGAGTAAGCGAAAGACACCTTGGACAGCTGTCTTGGGAAATCATGACGATGAGCATGCGGTAAGCCGTAAAAATATTATTGAGATCATTCGCCAGGAGCCTTATTGCATGATGAGTAATGTGGAACAAGGTATTAAAGGTGAAGGTAATCATGTGCTTCCAATTTATGGATCTACAAATAATGCCAAGGCAACAGCTTTACTTTATTGCTTTGATACCAATGCCTATTCAAAAGTAAAAGATGTGAAAGGATACGATTGGTTGGGATTGTCGCAAGTGAATTGGTATACTAGGGAAAGCCGCAAATATACGGAACAAAACAATGGGCAACCACTCCCTGCATTAGCTTTTATACATATACCTCTTCCGGAATACACCCAGGCTTGGGAATCTTTAGACAGTAAACGTTATGGCGACCGTAATGAGAAAGAATGTAGCCCCAATGTAAATAGTGGAATGTTTGTCAACATGCTCGAATGTGGAGATGTAATGGGGATGTTCGCCGGTCACGATCATGTGAACGATTATATTGCCATGCTTTACAATGTTGCATTTGCTTATGGCAGAGCATCCGGTGGTCGAAACACTTATGGTGATAAAACTCCGGGTGGGCGTGTTATCGTTTTGAAAGAAGGTAAACGTGAGTTTGATACATGGATTCGTGAGAAGGGGAATAAGGAGCGTATAAATGCTTGTACTTATCCAGGTTCCTTTTTGAAAGAAAAATAAGAGATCCTGTAGATCTTGGTATAAAAACACAAACCTGAAATCATATAAGGTATAGCTTTGAAATAAAACGTTTCTCTTGATTATTCCAGGATTCCTAAAGAAAGGGATAATCTTCATTGCAGAATTTGGATTTGTACCCCAAAAGATCGAGAAAATCTTTTGGGGTATTTTAGGTGACCTGCCTCCGCTTAACTGTATAAGTGTATTTATCTTTAATAAATAAAAACTGAGGATTGTGATTTAGGCATTGCTATAATGTCATTTGGCTATGGGCTACTATTTATTTATCCATTGGTTGTTTGCCATCTAGATGCCAGCTAAAGCCTGTTTATCCATTGGCTATTGATCATTTAGCCACTGGCTCCGGCTTGTTTACCCATGGGCTATATTGCATTTAGCTACCAGCTATAACAAACTTACCTACTGGCTACAACTAATTTAGTGATTTTAAAAGTAATTAAATGGAGAATGAACGCTGCTAATAAAAATAAGAGTTTATTTTAATCTTGTGAGGTAGAGGTGATATCCGAAATAATGAATGCTGTCTAAACAAAGAGCAGTAAATAAAAACTTTATAAAAGCCTTTATTTACTGCTCTTTATTGATTTGTTTGTATATCCAATATGATTATTATATAGCTATACGTTACGAGCCGTTAATTAGTCAGTATATCTAATATTAATATACAATCCTTCGACAGTAGCTTTACGATATTCTTATTTTGTGTAAGCTTCCTCGTGTACGCCTGCTACAGCACGCCCGCTGGGGTCGTTCTTACCTTGGAAAGCAGCATCCCATGCAAGTGCCTCTGCTGTAGAACAAGCTACACTTGGCACACTTGGCACACTGCGTGCAGCACTGTCACTGGGGAAGTGTTCTTCAAAAATGCTTCTGTAATAATATTCTTCCTTATTCATAGGCGTATTGATAGGAAAACGTTCAGCGGCTTGTTCCATTTGCTCGTCACTGACAGCAGCCGAAGTGATTGCTTTTAACGTATCAATCCAATTGTAACCTACACCATCGGAGAACTGCTCTTTTTGACGCCATGCAACACTTTCCGGTAACATGTCGGCAAATGCTTCACGTACAATCTTCTTCTCAATTTCTTTTCCCGGGCACATTTTAGCGGCAGGGTTAAGACGCATTGCCATATCAAGAAATTCTTTATCGAGAAATGGTACACGTCCTTCAACTCCCCATGCGGAAAGGCTCTTATTGGCACGGAGGCAGTCGTACATGTGCAACTTTGAAAGCTTCCGCACAGTCTCCTCGTGGAATGCTTGTGGGGTGGGAGCTTTGTGAAAATAGAGGTATCCCCCGAATACTTCGTCAGCCCCTTCACCACTGAGTACCATTTTTATACCCATTGACTTAATGACGCGTGCCAATAAATACATTGGAGTGGATGCGCGAACGGTAGTCACATCATACGTTTCAATAAAATAGATAACATCACGAAGAGCATCGAGTCCTTCTTGAATAGTATAATTAATTTCGTGGTGTACGGTTCCGATATATTGAGCTACCTCACGAGCTTTTAGCAAGTCGGGAGCATCTTTCAATCCAATAGCAAAAGAGTGCAATTGTGGCCACCACGCCTCAGATTGATTATCTGTCTCAATTCGTTTACTTGCATATTTTTTTGCAACGGCAGATATGACAGAACTGTCCAAACCACCGGAAAGCAAAACCCCATAAGGTACATCACTCATCAACTGACGTTGTACGGATGCTTCGAGTGCATCATGCACATCACTGACCTTGGCGTCGTTGTCTTTAACAGCTTCATATTCTGTCCAGTCGCGTTTATACCAACGGTGCATTTTACCTTCACGTCCCCAATAATAATGTCCGGGAAGAAACGGTTCATATTCGTCACAAAAACCTTCGAGTGCCTTTAATTCACTGGCACAATATACTTTACCGTCTGCATCTTTTCCTATATATAAAGGTATAACGCCGATTGGGTCACGTGCGATAAGAAAATCGTCAGTTTCTTCATCGTATAGTGCGAATGCGAAAATTCCATTTAGATCTTCAAGGAAGTTAATACCTTTATCTTTATAAAGAGCTAAAATTACTTCACAGTCACTGCCAGTCTGGAATGCATATTTTCCGGCATACTTTGAACGGATTTCGCGATGATTGTATATTTCACCGTTCACAGCTAATATTTGTTTACGATCGGGCGAGTAGAGAGGTTGTCCACCACTTTGAGGATCGACAATAGAAAGACGCTCATGAGCCAGAATGGCGGAGCCACCTACAAAGATTCCACTCCAATCGGGACCGCGATGGCGAATTTTCTGTGCCATTTTCAATGCTTTACGACGTAATTCCGGAGTTTGTGATTTTATATTGAAAATTCCTGCAATTCCACACATATATCAATTTGTTATGGGGGTTAATACTCTTTTTATATTTAAGATGAAACACGCAGCTCGCCCTTACTGGTCTTGCTGCGTGTATTTATACACCCGTTTGGGTGTTATTTATGATTATTCAAATAAGCATCTATTTCCTCCGCAATCTTTTGTCCGCTTGCCATGGCATGTACCACGAGGCTTGCACCACGCGCAGCATCACCTGCAACGAATACATTCTTTGCAAATTTAGGTTGCTCCGGTTTGAGGAATCCCATTGCTAATAATACCATATCGGCATCAATGACCTTCTTCTTGCCTGTCGGTTTCATCGTTGAACGCCCTCCATTTGGATCGGGTATCCATTCCACTTCTTCCACTTCCACACCACATACTTTACCATTTTTACCAATGAACTGGTTGGAATTTAAACTCCAATGACGTGTACAGCCCTCTTCATGGCTTGAACTTGTCTTCAGAACAATGGGCCATTGCGGCCATGGAGTAGCAGGATTATGACCCACAGGAGGTTGTGGCATAATTTCTATTTGTGTAACACTAACGGCTCCGTGACGTACACTTGTGCCGATACAGTCGGAACCTGTATCTCCACCGCCGATAACAAGAACTTTCTTGCCTTTTGCATTAACCAACTGGTCTTTAGGAAATGCTTCTCCATCAAGAATTAGATTTTGCTGAGCCAACATATCCAAGGCCAAATATATTCCTTTTAGTTCACGTCCCGGAATATTCAAATCACGAGCCGTTGGAGTTCCCGTACAAATGCAATAAGCGTCAAATCCGGCAGGCAATGTATTTAAATTCACTTCCACACCCATTTCAAATTTGATACCTTCTGCTTCAAGTATTTCCATGCGACGGTCTATGACTCCCTTATCCAATTTGAAGTTTGGTATACCGTAGCGTAGAAGCCCGCCCGGCATAGGTTTGCTATCGAATATTGTTATTTCATAACCTTTAAGATTCAATCTGTTGGCAACAGTCAGTCCGGCAGGACCGGCACCGATTACTGCTACTCTTTTGCCATTGCGGACAGGTGTTTTGGGTATGACATAGCCTTCGCGGAATGCAGCTTCTGCTATAGCAGCTTCATTTTCACGAATGGTTACAGGTTCATCACATGATAATTTCAATACACAAGATTTCTCACAGAGTGCAGGGCAGATACGACCGGTAAATTCTGGAAAATCATCCGTACTAATGAGTATTTCATAAGCTTCACGCCATTTTCCTTTGAATAAAGCGTCTTGGTATTCAGGTTGCTTATTGCCGATGGGGCATGCCCAATGGCAAAAAGGTACGCCGCAGTCCATACAGCGAGATGCTTGTAATTTGCGGTCGTGGCTATTCAACGTTTGCTCCACCTGACTGAAGTCGGTGATGCGTTCATGTACAGGGCGGTATCCCGCTTCCTGTCGTGGTATATTTAAAAATGCTTTAGGATCTCCCATTTTAGTGTAATTGATAGTTGAGAATTCACAATCTTATGCAATTGGGAATTGACAATTGAAAGTTGTTAAACAATCGATTATAATTGAGAATTAAAGGTTGAAGAGTGAAGCTTAAGAGTTGAAAATCGAGGAGTACTTACACCCGTCGGTATACATTGACAATAGGGCTGTAACTCTGAATTTTCAATTCTCAATCTTCAACTTTTAAATCCTTAATAATCTCTTTGCATATCTGCAATCTTTTGTTGCAGCTTCTTCATTTGTTCTTCCTGTAATACCTTTTTGTATTCAATTGGTACTATCTGGATGAATTGATCTACATATCTACTCCAATCATCGAGCATTGTACGGGCCAGTTTTGAACCGGTGTACAGATAATGCTGGCGAATGAGCTCATGAAGTTCTTTACGATAAGAAGCTTCTTCAATCAAAGATAATTCCACCATTTCCATGTTGCAGAAATAATCAAAATTATCATCCTTATTCCAGACATAAGCTACACCACCGCTCATACCGGCTGCAAAATTTCGTCCGGTTTGTCCAAGAACAACTACGCGTCCTCCTGTCATATACTCACAACAGTGATCTCCAACTCCTTCAACCACAGCAGTAGCACCGGAGTTACGAACAGCAAAGCGTTCGCCTACGCGTCCATTTATATATACTTCGCCACTTGTGGCACCATAAAGTATGGTATTACCGGCAATGGTATTCTTTTCTGCTTCAAAATTACTACGCACTGGAGGCAAGACTGCGATTCTACCACCACTTAAGCCTTTTCCTAGGTAGTCATTAGCTTCACCTTCCAATTTGAAATTAACTCCCGGTACAAGGAAAGCTCCGAAGGACTGTCCGGCAGAACCTTTGAACTTAATATTAAGGGTTTGCTCGGGTAATCCTTTCTCACCATATTTAGTTGCAATTGCACCCGATATCATTGCTCCGACGGCCCGATCGGTGTTTGCAATAGTATATTCCAAAGAAATTTCCTTTTGCTTTTCTAAAGCTTCGGCAGCTGCGCGAAGAATTTCCACATCTTTAACCTTATCTATTCCATGCTGCTGATTGATAGTGTGGCGAATAGCCGCATCATTATCAATACGAGTCAGGATATTATCAAAGTTTAGAAGGCTGTGCTTTTTAATGTTGTCTTCCGGCTTACGAACGATTAAATCGGTTCGACCTATTATATCATCTAATTTTTCAACTCCAATTTCGGCAAGATGTTCACGTACCTCTTCGGCAAGGAATGTGAAGAAGTTCACAAGATATTCACTGCGTCCATGGAAGCGTTTGCGTAATTCCTGATTTTGAGTTGCTACACCAACCGGACATGTGTTCTGATGGCATTTACGCATCATCACACAGCCGAGGACTATTAAGGCAGAAGTTGCAAATCCGAATTCTTCAGCTCCTAACATTGCCATAAGCACAATGTCACGACCGGTCTTCAACTGACCGTCAGTCTGAAGCATCACTTGTCCACGCAAACCGTTTATTACCAATGTCTGCTGGGTTTCGCTTAATCCGATTTCTGGAGAAATACCGGCATAACGAATAGAAGAGGCCGGTGAAGCACCTGTACCACCTTCGGCACCTGAGATAACGATAAGATCGGCTTTAGCTTTGGCTACACCCGCTGCAATAGTACCTACGCCACTTTCAGCAACCAGCTTCACGCTAACTTTTGCTTTTGGATTTACGTTTTTCAAATCGAAGATTAATTGTGCTAAATCTTCAATAGAATAAATATCATGATGAGGTGGGGGAGAGATAAGAGATATTCCCGGAATAGAGTGACGCGTTTTGGCAATCACTTTGTCAACCTTAAATCCGGGGAGCTGTCCACCTTCTCCCGGTTTTGCACCCTGTGCTATCTTGATTTGAATTTCGTCGGCATTCACCAAATATTCCGTGGTTACGCCAAATCGTCCAGAAGCAACCTGTTTAATAGCACTACGCATACTCGATCCGTCTGCTAGTGGTTTGAAACGTTCGCTGTCTTCACCTCCTTCACCTGTATTGCTACGACCATGTATTTTATTCATAGCCAGAGCCATAGCTTCATGTGCTTCGCGGCTGATTGAGCCATAGCTCATGGCACCGGTTACGAAGCGGCGCATGATACTCTCAACAGGTTCTACTTTATCTATTGAAATAGGGCTACGACGGAAATCAAGAAAATCACGTAAGAAGATTGGAACTTCTTTATTATCTACTAAATTCGTGAATTCTTTAAATTTCTTGTAACTACCAAGACGGGTAGCTAGCTGTAATGTGCTTATTGTCTCAGGATTCCAAGCATGCTTTTCGCCATCTTTACGATATGCATATATACCTATATTAGGTAATAATTCACCGTCGTGATTTGAAGCAAAACCTTCATCATGCATAGCAATAGCGTCACGTGCTATTTCATCCAAGCGAATACCTCCGATTGTTGATTTTAATCCTCCGAAGTAAGCATTGCTTAGCTCTTCACTGAAACCTACTGCTTCGAAAATCTTGGCACCGCGATAAGAACGAATAGTACTTATACCCATCTTACTCATAATTTTGAATAAGCCTTTGCAGATGGATTTGATATATTTCTTTTCGGCCGTAGCGTAATCAAGTTGAATTTCTTTGTTAGCTACCAATTGATCGATAATTCCAAACGCCATGTAAGGGTTGAGGGCACTTGCACCAAAACCAAGTAGCAGAGCAGCATGCATTACTTCACGAATTTCGCCGCTTTCTACTATCAATGCAGTCTGTACTCTTTTTCCTACAGATATTAAGTGGTGGTGTACCGCACTTACTGCAAGCAATGATGGTATTGCAGCGTGAGTGGCATCTACTTCACGGTCGCTTAATACAATATAGTTCACACCTTCGGTAACCGAATCTTCTGCTTGTTTGCATAAGTCTGCTATGGCTTCTTGAAGTCCGGAGCGTCCTTTTGAAACTTCGAATAACATGGGAACTTTTACAGTCTTAAATCCTTTATAGCGGATATTGCAAAGTATATCCAATTGGCCATTGCTTAAAATAGGGTGGTTGAGACTTACCATTTTGCAGTGGCTTGGACTCGGAGTAAGGATATTCATACCTACTGCCCCGATATATTCTGTCAGTGACATAACCAATTCTTCACGAATAGGATCGATAGGAGGATTGGTAACTTGTGCAAACTGTTGACGGAAATAATTGTATAATAATTGTGGTCTGTCTGAAAGAACCGCCAGCGGAGTGTCGTTTCCCATCGAATTGGTAGGTTCTGCTCCGTTTAAAGACATTGGAGCTATGACGCGTTCAATATCTTCTTTTGTATATCCGAATGTACGTAACATCCGATCATAGTCTTTTACGCTATGAGGAACGGTACGACCACTTTTTAATTCATCTAATTCAATACGGTTGGTTGTGAGCCAAGTGCGATAAGGTTTAGCTTCAGCAAGTTGTCTCTTCAATTCACCGTCATAATACACTTGTCCTTTTTCTGTATCGACTAATAATATTTTGCCGGGTTGCAAACGACCTTTTTCTTTGATATCGGCAGGTTCGAAATCCATCACTCCAACCTCACTGGCTACAACCATCATACCATTGTGTGTGATGAGGTAGCGAGCAGGACGCAAGCCGTTACGATCGAGCATACCACCCGCGAAGCGTCCATCGCTAAACAGTAAAGCTGCAGGACCATCCCATGGTTCCATTAATATGGAGTGGTATTCATAGAATGCCTTTAAATCTTCGCTAATAGGATTCTTTTCATTGAAAGATTCTGGCACCAGCATTGCCATGGCATGTGGGAGACTCAAGCCGCTCATAACCAAGAATTCCAAAACATTATCCAGTGAAGCGCTATCACTCATTCCCGGCTGAATAATGGGACGAATATCCTTAATATCGCCCAAAGAAGGAGAGGAGAGAACGCTTTCACGTGCTTCCATCCACCCTCTGTTACCACGAATAGTGTTTATTTCACCATTGTGAGCTAATAGACGGAAAGGTTGCGCCAATCCCCATGTAGGGAATGTATTGGTACTAAAGCGTGAGTGAACCAAAGCAAGTCCACTGGTAAAGTAATTATTAGTGAGGTCAGGGAAGTAATTGCGCAATTGCAATGAAGAAAGCATTCCCTTATAAATTATATTCTTTGTTGACAGTGATACAATGTAAAAGTCTTCACGTGTGGCTATTTCGGATTTGCGGACTCTATTCTCTATTCTTTTTCTTATCAAATAGAGCTTTTTGTCCGCGGTTTCACTATCAGTAAAGCCAGTGATGAATATTTGTTTAGTATCCGGTTCTGCAGCAAGTGCCGATTCGCCTAAAATTTCAGGGCATGTAGGCACATTGCGTAAATGCATCAATGTTAAACCGTCTTTTTCTATTTCTTCAATAATGATACTTAGAATGGCAGCCTGATCTTTTTCATTTTTCGGAAGGAAAAGGAGGCCTGTGCCATATTTACCTTTTTCAGGGACGGGAATACCTTGTAGGAGGATAAACTCATGTGGAATTTGTAGCATAATTCCAGCACCATCACCTGTCTTGTTATCAGCGCCTTCAGCTCCACGATGGCGCATGTTTTCTAATACCTTAAGTGCAGATTCTACTAAATCGTGTGATTTGTTTCCATTAATGTTTACCAACATGCCAACGCCACAAGCATCGTGCTCATTGGCAGAATCATATAAGCCCAACTGCTTGGGCTGTCGCTGGTAAGGCATTGCTTCTGTTTCGTTGTTAAAAAGTTCTTTTTTCATCATTCTAAGTTTACTTTAATGTCAGATTATGACCGTTAGTCCTGTCAAATTGTTCCGCAAATATAGTGATTTAACTGCAATATGTTATTGTATTGTACTTGTTTACTTATGATAAAATATACGTGTATCTTTTTTCTGTTTTAAATTAGTTATTTAAGCGTAGTTATTTTGGTTGATTGTAATCAAAATCTTTGTTTTTGGTTTTAAAGTGAAAGTTGCGCTATTTTTTTTAGGATTGTTTACTGCTTTGCTTTATTTGTGGTAAAGTAATTAATTCTCGATATTTTCTGTTTATTTGATAAATAAAATGAAAGAAAGAATGACTTAATGTTCATAAGAATATGTATCTTTGCAGCGCAAAATCAAAACTATATATTATGTGTGGAATTGTAGGCTATATAGGTCAAAGAAAAGCCTACCCCATTCTTATCAAAGGCTTAAAACGGTTAGAGTATCGTGGGTATGATAGTGCGGGGGTAGCATTAATTAATGATAACCGGCAATTAAATGTATATAAGACGAAAGGGAAGGTCTCAG
This sequence comes from Bacteroides sp., assembly GCA_041907545.1. GTDB lineage: Bacteria > Bacteroidota > Bacteroidia > Bacteroidales > Bacteroidaceae > Bacteroides. Next base: position 39,820 of record JAYRGX010000014.1, on the reverse strand, counting down.
AGCTGCAAACTTTTGTCACTCAAAAAGATATTTCGGGCAATATTGGTATTGCTCATACTCGTTGGGCTACTCATGGAGAGCCCAGTCCCGCAAACGCTCATCCTCATTATTCCTCTTCTGAAAGACTCGCTCTCATTCATAACGGCATTATTGAAAATTACGCTGTTCTCAAAGATAAACTTCAAGCTAAAGGATATAAATTCAAAAGTAGTACCGATACGGAAGTATTAGTGCAGCTTATAGAATATATTCAGTTGAGCAATGATATTGATTTGCTTACAGCGGTGCAGTTGGCCTTGGGAGAAGTTGTCGGAGCGTATGCTATTGCAATATTGGACAGGAACAATCCGGATGAGATTATTGCAGCGCGTAAGAGTAGTCCGCTGGTTGTGGGAATAGGGAAAGACGAGTATTTTTTGGCTTCGGATGCAACACCTATAGTGGAATATACCGATAAGGTTGTGTATCTCGAAGATGAAGAAATTGCCGTAATTAAAAGAGGTGAAAAACTGAAAGTTGTCAATTTGCATAATGTGGAGTGTCCACATGAAGTAAAGACGGTGGCTTTAAATATCGGACAGTTGGAGAAAGGCGGTTATCCGCATTTTATGCTGAAAGAGATATTCGAACAACCTGATTGTATTCATGACTGTATGCGCGGGCGCATCAATGTGGAAGGAACTAATGTTGTCCTTTCCGCTGTCATTGATTATAAAGAGCGACTGTTAGCCGCCAAGCGTTTTGTCATAGTGGCGTGTGGTACTTCATGGCATGCTGCCTTAATAGGGAAGCATCTTATTGAGAGCTTGTGCCGTATTCCGGTGGAAGTGGAATATGCTTCTGAATTCCGCTATCGTGATCCGGTAATTGACAGTAATGATGTGGTAATTGCCATATCACAAAGTGGGGAGACCGCTGATACGCTGGCGGCTGTAGAATTGGCGAAAAGTCGTGGAGCTTTTATATATGGTATATGTAATGCTATTGGTTCGTCTATTCCAAGAGCTACGCATACGGGTTCCTATATCCATGTCGGCCCGGAAATCGGAGTTGCTTCTACCAAAGCCTTTACCGGACAGGTAACCGTATTGACAATGCTTGCACTGACACTCGCCAAGGAGAAGAAGACCATTGACGAAGAACAGTTCCTCAATATTGTACACGAATTGAATACCATTCCAGATAAGATGAAGGAGGTTTTATGCCTCAATGAACGAATAGCTGAATTATCCAAAATATTCACTTACGCTCATAATTTCATTTATCTAGGTCGTGGATATAGCTATCCGGTGGCATTGGAAGGAGCTTTGAAGCTAAAGGAAATATCATATATTCATGCCGAGGGTTATCCTGCTGCAGAGATGAAACACGGTCCCATTGCACTTGTTGATGCAGAGATGCCTGTGGTTGTAATCGCTACACACAATGGATTATATGAGAAAGTTTTAAGCAATATACAAGAAATCAAAGCGCGTAAAGGTAAAGTCATAGCATTGGTGACTAAAGGTGATTCCGTGATTAGCAAGATTGCGGATACTTGCATTGAACTTCCTGAAACGATAGAATGTCTTGATCCTTTAGTTGCAACGGTTCCTTTGCAACTATTGGCCTATCATATTGCAGTATGTAAAGGAATGGATGTAGATCAACCTCGTAATTTGGCCAAGTCCGTTACGGTGGAATAGAATAGGGATATTATAATAAGGTATAAACAGATTGATTTACTTGCTATAATTAATATATATAATGGAAGAACTTAAGCACGAATGTGGCGTTGCCATGATACGCTTGTTGAAGCCTTTATCGTACTACGAAGAAAAGTATGGTACGTGGATGTATGGTTTGAATAAGCTTTATCTTTTAATGGAGAAACAGCATAATCGCGGACAAGAAGGAGCTGGATTGGCTTGTGTGAAATTGGAAGCTAACCCGGGTGAAGAATACATGTTCCGTGAACGTGCTCTCGGTTCGGGAGCCATAACCGAAATATTCGGTTCGGTACAAAGTTACTTCAAAGAGGTGACAAAGGAGCAATTGCACGATGCCGACTTTGCCAAGCAAAACCTTCCATTTGCGGGAGAGGTTTATATGGGTCATTTACGCTATTCCACTACTGGAAAATCGGGAATTTCGTATGTACATCCTTTCTTGCGACGAAATAACTGGCGGGCTAAAAATCTGGCCCTTTGCGGAAATTTCAATCTGACTAATGTGGATGAGATCTTTGCCCGTATTACAGCGATAGGACAGCATCCCCGGAAATATGCCGATACTTATATCATGTTGGAACAGGTCGGCCACCGGTTGGACCGTGAAGTGGAGCGTGTCTTCAACTTAGCGGAAGCTGAAGGATTGACTGGTATGGACATTACCAACTATATTGAAGAGCATATTGATCTGGCTAATGTGTTACGCACATCAAGCAAAGAATGGGATGGTGGATATGTCATGTGCGGATTGACCGGAAGCGGAGAGATGTTCGCTTTGCGTGATCCGTGGGGTATTCGTCCTGCATTCTGGTATCAAGATGACGAGATAGCCGTCTTGGCATCCGAGCGTCCTGTAATACAAACCGCATTCAACGTTCCTGCTGAATCCGTGAAAGAGTTATTGCCGGGACAGTCTGTTTTGATCAATAAAGCCGGCAAGTTACGGACCGTACAAGTCAACAAGGTTCGTGAAGTACGTCCCTGTTCATTCGAGAGAATTTATTTCTCACGTGGAAGTGATATTGAAATCTATAAAGAACGAAAATTATTGGGTGAAAAACTCGTTCCGAATATATTGAAAGCTATCAACTATGATATTGATCATTCTGTATTCTCTTTCATCCCAAATACAGCCGAAGTTGCTTTCTACGGTATGTTGCAAGGACTTGACGACTACTTGAATGAAGAGAAAGTGCAGCAAATAGCAGCATTGGGCCATGCTCCCGATCATGAAGAATTAGAGCGTATCTTGTCCCGTCGTATTCGTAGCGAAAAGGTAGCCATAAAAGATATAAAGTTACGTACATTTATTGCCGAAGGAAATAGTCGCAACGACCTTGCAGCACACGTGTATGATATTACATACGGCAGTCTTGTGCCGGGAGTGGATAATCTGGTGATAATAGATGATAGTATTGTTCGTGGTACGACGCTAAAACAGAGTATCATTGGTATCCTCGATCGCCTTGGCCCAAAGAAGATTATTATCGTTTCTTCATCACCACAGGTTCGTTACCCCGACTATTATGGCATTGACATGGCAAAGATGAGTGAGTTTATCGCATTCAAAGCTGCCATTGAATTGTTGAAGGAGCGCGATATGAAAGATATCATAGCAGCTGCCTATCGGAAATCGAAAGATCAGGTTGGCTTGCCTAAAGAGCAGATGGTGAATCACGTGAAAGAGATTTATGCACCGTTCACCGATGAAGAAATTTCTGCAAAGATGGTTGAGCTGCTCACTCCAAAAGGAACGAAAGCGAAAGTTAAGATTGTATATCAGCCTTTGCAAGGTTTGCATGAGGCATGTCCTAAAAATAAGGGTGACTGGTACTTCAGTGGTGATTATCCCACGCCTGGTGGCGTCAGGATGCTGAATACCGCATTCATTAATTATATTGAGCAAGTATATCAGTTCTGAGAGAATGCATATATCCGAAAGTCGGAATTTAAGTTTTCGGATATATCTCCAAAATTGGGTAGATTGATGCTTTGAGGCCATTAAAGCATACACAGAGTGACTTGCAGGTAGTAGATAGAAATTGTTGTATTATTTAATATGTACAATTCACATAGGTTTTCAGTCCGGTTTTTAAAGCTTGAATTGAGAACCTTTCTGTGGATAGTAAATGCAAATATAAAGAATGAGAAATGTAACTCTTATCCTTGACGACGGGAGCCGTTTTCACGGAAAGTCGTTTGGTTATGAAAAACCGATAGCGGGTGAGGTGGTCTTTAACACATCCATGACAGGGTATCCGGAGAGTCTGACCGATCCTTCGTATGCCGGACAGTTAATGACTTTGACCTATCCGCTGGTAGGTAACTATGGAGTACCGCCTTTTATTATTGAAGCTAACGGGCTGCCTACTCTTATGGAAAGCAAACGTATTCATGCCGAAGCAATTATCGTGAGCGACTACAGCGAGAACTACAGTCATTGGAATGCTGTAGAAAGCTTGGGCGAGTGGTTAAAACGTGAGGAAGTGCCCGGGATAACCGGTATCGACACCCGCGAATTGACAAAAGTACTTCGCGAGCATGGCGTAATGATGGGACGTATTGTCTTTGACGGTGAAGACGAAAGTGTAAAAACAGAGAGTTACAGTGACATTAACTATGTAGACCGCGTGAGTTGCAAAGAAGTGATTGTCTACTCCGATAAGTCTGCCTCTTCTTATAGCATAGATGCCGATAAGGCTTCGATAAATGCTGACCTTGCTGTTTCTCAAAAGAAAAAAGTGGTTTTGGTGGATTGTGGAGTGAAGTCGAATATCATTCGCTGTCTGCTGAAACGTGGAGTGGAGGTAGTCCGTGTACCTTGGGATTACGACTACAACGGTTTACAGTTTGACGGATTGTTTATCTCCAATGGTCCCGGTGACCCTGATACTTGTGATGCTGCGGTGCAAAACATCCGTAAAGCAATGCAAAATGAGAAGTTGCCTATCTTTGGTATCTGTATGGGTAATCAGTTGCTTTCAAAAGCAGGAGGTGCAAAGATCTACAAATTGAAATATGGTCATCGCAGTCACAATCAACCTGTTCGTATGGTGGGTACTGAACGCTGTTTCATTACCTCACAAAACCATGGTTATGCAGTGGACAACAACACCCTGACTGAAGCATGGGAACCTTTATTCATCAATATGAATGATGGATCGAATGAAGGAATCAAGCACAAACATAACCCATGGTTCTCTGCACAATTCCACCCGGAAGCAGCAAGTGGCCCTACTGATACGGAGTTCTTGTTTGATGAATTCGTGAAGTTGCTGTAAGAATAGATGCGAGTGTGTTGAAATAAAACGATAGCTGATAGACTGAATGAATAATTGAATAAATAAGAAATGAAAGAAAACAATATAAAGAAAGTCCTGTTGCTTGGTTCGGGCGCACTGAAGATCGGTGAAGCCGGTGAGTTCGACTATTCCGGATCGCAGGCACTTAAAGCGCTGAAAGAGGAAGGTATTCATACCATACTTATCAACCCTAACATTGCTACCGTACAGACTTCAGAAGGAGTTGCCGATCAGATTTATTTTCTTCCGGTTACTCCTTATTTTGTAGAAAAGGTAATAGAGAAAGAACGACCCGAAGGTATCATGTTGGCTTTTGGCGGACAGACTGCATTAAACTGTGGCGTAGCACTTTACAAAGAAGGCATTCTTGAAAAATATGATTTGAAAGTTTTGGGTACTCCGGTTCAAGCTATCATGGATACCGAGGATCGTGAACTTTTTGTGAGAAAACTTAATGAGATCGATGTCAAAACCATAAAGAGTGAAGCCGTAGAGAACGCTATTGATGCACGTCGTGCTGCTGCACAGCTGGGCTATCCGGTTATTGTGCGTGCTGCTTATGCATTGGGTGGTCTCGGTTCGGGTTTTTGTGATAATGAACAGGAACTCGATGTGCTGGTTGAAAAAGCTTTCTCTTTCTCTCCCCAGGTACTTGTGGAAAAATCATTGCGCGGGTGGAAAGAAGTGGAGTATGAAGTTGTTCGCGACCGGTTCGATAATTGCATCACGGTTTGTAACATGGAAAACTTCGACCCGCTGGGTATTCATACTGGAGAGTCAATCGTAATAGCACCCAGTCAGACTCTGACTAACACTGATTATCATAAATTGCGCGAGCTTGCCATTCGCATTATCCGTCATATCGGAATTGTTGGAGAGTGTAATGTTCAATATGCTTATGATCCTGAAAGTGAGGATTATAGAGTGATTGAAGTAAATGCACGCTTGAGCCGATCTTCAGCTCTGGCATCTAAGGCTACAGGTTATCCGCTGGCATTTGTTGCGGCTAAGTTAGGCTTGGGATATGGTTTGTTTGACCTGAAAAACTCGGTGACAAAAACCACCAGTGCTTTCTTCGAACCGGCGTTGGACTATGTAGTCTGCAAGATACCTCGTTGGGACTTGGGTAAGTTCCATGGCGTAGATAAAGAACTGGGCTCTTCTATGAAATCCGTTGGTGAAGTTATGGCTATCGGGCGTACATTCGAAGAAGCAATACAGAAGGGTCTTCGTATGATAGGTCAGGGTATGCACGGGTTCGTTGAGAATAAAGAACTGGTCATTCCCGATATTGACAAAGCGCTACGTGAACCGACTGATAAACGAATCTTTGTGATATCCGAGGCTTTCCGTGCCGGATATACCGTTGATCAGATACATGAGCTGACCAAGATTGACCGTTGGTTCCTCGATAAACTGATGAATATTACCAAAACAGCTAAAGAGCTGGAACAATGGGGTAATAATCATAAGCAGATTGTGGATATGCCTAAAGAGCTTCTAAAAATGGCTAAGGTGCAAGGATATTCCGATTTTCAGATTGCCCGTGCCATCGGTTACGAGGGGGATATAGAAGATGGAATTCTTTATGTACGCAACCATCGCAAGAGCGTAGGCATTGTCCCTGTGGTGAAGCAAATAGATACATTGGCTGCCGAATATCCGGCTCAAACCAATTACTTATATCTTACTTATAGCGGTACATCAAATGATGTGCATTATCTGGGTGATCACCGCTCAATTGTCGTTCTCGGTTCGGGTGCATACCGTATCGGTTCCAGTGTGGAATTCGACTGGTGTGGTGTTCAGGCATTGAATACCATACGTAAGGAAGGTTACCGCAGCGTCATGATTAATTATAACCCGGAGACTGTTTCCACCGACTATGATATGTGCGACCGTCTTTACTTTGACGAGTTGACTTTTGAACGTGTAATGGATATCCTCGAACTGGAAAATCCTCACGGTGTTATTGTTTCTACCGGTGGTCAGATACCAAATAACCTTGCTCTTCGTCTTGATGCACAGGATATTCCTATTCTTGGAACGACGGCAAAGAGTATTGATAATGCTGAAGACCGTGAGAAATTCTCGGCTATGCTCGACCGTATCGGAGTGGATCAACCCCGTTGGAGAGAGCTTACCTCCATGGAAGATATCAACGGCTTTGTGGAAGAAGTCGGATTCCCCGTATTGGTTCGTCCTTCTTACGTATTGTCCGGTGCGGCAATGAATGTCTGCTCCAATCAGGAAGAACTGGAACGTTTCTTGCAGCTTGCGGCTAACGTATCTAAAAAACATCCGGTTGTTGTAAGTCAGTTCATCGAACATGCCAAAGAGGTAGAGATGGATGCGGTAGCACAAAACGGTGAAATCGTAGCTTATGCCATTTCCGAGCACATCGAGTTTGCCGGGGTACACTCCGGAGACGCTACCATACAGTTCCCACCGCAGAAACTTTACGTGGAAACCGTACGCCGCATTAAGCGTATCAGTCGTGAGATTGCCCGTGAGTTGAACATCTCAGGCCCATTCAATATCCAATATCTGGCTCGTGAAAACGATATCAAGGTAATTGAATGTAATCTGCGTGCCAGCCGTTCATTCCCCTTTGTCAGCAAGGTGTTGAAGATTAATTTCATCGAATTGGCTACCAAGGTGATGCTTGGCTTGCCAGTGGAACGCCCTAGCAAGAACTTGTTTGAATTGGATTATGTAGGTATCAAAGCCAGCCAGTTCTCTTTCAATCGTCTGCAGAAGGCCGACCCTGTGCTTGGAGTGGATATGGCATCTACCGGTGAAGTTGGTTGTATTGCTTCCGATACTTCTGCTGCCATTCTGAAAGCAATGCTTTCTGTCGGTTACCGCATACCGAAGAAGAACATCCTTCTGTCTACCGGTACTCCGAAGCAAAAAGTGGATATGCTTGGCGCAGCGCGTATGTTGCAGGAGAAAGGTTATAAACTCTTTGCAACCGGAGGTACTTCAAAATTCCTGACCGACAATGGAGTTGAGAATACCCGCGTATACTGGCCTAGTGAGACAGAGCATCCACAAGCTTTGGATATGCTTCACAATAGGGAAATTGATATGGTAGTAAACATCCCCAAAAACCTTACGGCAGGGGAGTTGGACAACGGTTATAAGATCCGTCGTGCCGCTATCGACCTCAATGTTCCATTGATAACCAACGGACGTTTGGCTAGTGCTTTCATCAATGCATTCTGCACAATGACACTTGATGATTTGGCTATCAAAAGTTGGGAAGAATATAAATAGTAAAAACAGATGGTCTGTTGCATGCAAACAGACCATCTATTCGATATAAAGAGACCATCTGTTGACCCCAAAGAGACTATCTGTTGGGGGTAAACAGACGGTCTCTTTTTTGTTGTGTGTAAGTCTTTGTATATTAACTTGTTATTTCACGTGCTTGATTCGTATTGCTTCTTTATTTACGCTTCCAGAACCATTTCTCATTATTAGCCAGTCTGCTACCGGTCTATTTAAGGTGTAACTTTTTTCGATAAAAAGTGCAATTCCATGCATTCCATCCTTTGAATTTCTTTCATGCCAGTTCATTTTTGAAGGCTAAATTATAGAGCATCCGATAGTTTTCCGTACATTTGCCCGATTATTGTAGGATTGAATTGACAACCATTATGATAAAACATATTGTAAAAGGACTTTGGATTTTTCTGGGAGTCGTCGTATTGACGAGTGTAATTATATTCTTTTCCATTGCAAAGGGGTGGATAGGCTATATGCCTCCTGTTGAAGATTTGGAAAATCCCAATTATAAATTTGCTACGGAAGTAATGTCCGAAGACGGACAAGTACTTGGAACCTATTCTTACAGTAAGGAAAACCGTATTTATGTAGGATATAACGAACTGTCTCCCAATGTTGTCAATGCGTTGATTGCAACCGAAGACGTACGTTTTAAAAGCCATTCAGGCATTGATGCTATCGCATTGTTCCGTGCAATAGTAAAGCGCGGTTTATTCTTCCAAAAGAATGCCGGTGGAGGTAGTACCATTACCCAACAGCTTTCCAAGCAGCTTTTCTCACCGAGCGCAGACAATATGATTGAGCGTTTGTTCCAAAAGCCTATTGAGTGGGTTATTGCTGTAAAATTGGAGCGTTACTATACCAAGGAAGAGATTCTGACGATGTACCTCAATAAATTCGACTTCCTCAACAATGCCGTAGGTATAAAAACAGCAGCATTTACCTACTTTGGCTGTGAACCTGGTCAGCTCAAGATAGAAGAGGCAGCGACATTGATAGGTATGTGTAAAAACCCTGCATACTTTAATCCTGTACGTTTTAACGAACGTTCCCGCGGACGTCGCAATGTCGTTTTAGATCAGATGCGTAAGGCAGACTATATAACTTCCGAAGAATGTGACTCACTTCAAGCACTTCCTTTAACGTTGAATTATCACCGTGTCGACCATAAAGAAGGGTTGGCTACTTACTTCCGCGAATATCTCCGCAAGGTGCTTACAGCAAAGAAACCGGATCGGGGTGATTACCGTTCATGGCAAATGCAACAATATTACGAAGACTCACTTGATTGGGAAACCAATCCTATGTATGGCTGGTGCGAAAAGAATACCAAAAACGATGGTACAAAATATAATCTCTATACCGATGGTCTGAAAATCTACACCACAATCGACTCGCGCATGCAGCAATATGCCGAAGAAGCTGTGGAAGAACATTTGAAAGACCTGCAAGGACATTTCTTCCAAGAAAAGAGAGGCAGAAGAACTGCTCCGTTCACCAATAAAATCTCCCAGCAACAAATGGATGATATTATGATGCGTGCTATGAAACAGAGCGATCGTTATCGTAATATGAAGAATGCCGGTATGTCCGAAAGCGAAATACAGAAAGCCTTCAATACACCGGAAGAGATGTCAGTATTCAGCTGGAACGGTGAACGTGACACGGTCATGACGCCAATGGATTCCATCCGCTATTATAAATATTTCCTGCGCGCCGGTTTTATGTCGATGGATCCACGTAACGGTCATGTGAAAGCTTATGTCGGTGGTCCTAACTTCCATTACTTCCAGTATGACATGGCTATGATGGGACGTCGTCAAGTAGGATCTACTATCAAACCTTATCTTTATACGTTGGCAATGGAGAGCGGTTTCTCTCCATGTGATGAAGCACGCCACGTACCATATACTTTACTTGATGAGAATAATCAGCCATGGACACCACGTAACGCAAATCAAAAGCGGTACGGTGAAATGGTGACTGTGAAATGGGGATTAGCAAATTCGGATAACTGGATTACCGCATATCTGATGAGTAAGCTTAATCCTTATGCTTTGAAACGACTGATACAAAGCTTCGGCGTTCGCAATCGTGATATACAACCCACCGTTTCACTATGTTTGGGACCTTGCGACATATCTGTCGGAGAGATGGTAAGCGCTTATACCGCTTTCCCGAATAAGGGTATCCGGGTAGCTCCGCTGTTCGTGACAAAGATAGAAGATAGTGCCGGAAATGTACTGGCTACATTCAACCCCGATATGGAAGAAGTTATCAGTGCCACAAGTGCCTATAAAATGTTGGTTATGCTTCGTGCCGTAGTGAATGAAGGAACAGCCGGAAGTGTTCGCCGTTTGGGTGTTAAAGCCGATATGGGAGCTAAAACCGGTACTACAAATAATAATTCCGATGGTTGGTTTATCGGATTTACCCCGACATTGGTTTCTGGCTGTTGGGTTGGAGGTGAAGATCGTGATGTTCACTTTGACTCTATGGTTTATGGTCAGGGCGCACGTACAGCTCTTCCTATATGGGCCAAATATATGGTGAAAGTATTCGCTGATAAATCTCTGGGATATGACGATAAGGCGACCTTCCAACTACCTCCGGGATTCGATCCGTGTAGTGACGGTACTGCGGTAAGCGATTCGCTGGCTGTCCAGCGACCCAAGCAAGGGTTGGATGATATCTTTGAATAGAACGATGACCTATATTCTTTGTCTAGGCAGCAATGAGCAGAAGAAAGAGAGTCTTCGGTTGGCGCGTAAACGCCTGCAAACCCTTTTTCCCGATATTCATTTTGCCGATGAAGAAGAAACCGAACCGATCGGCTTTATCCGTAGTGAGAAGTTTCTGAATCAAGTAGGCGTTTTTACATCGACTCTTCCTTTCTCGGAGATTAAATCCAAATTGAAGGAAATAGAACGGGAAGCCGGAAGAAAGCCTGAAGATAAGGAAAAAGGTATTGTGCTATTGGATATTGATCTTATTGCCGATGAGTTTACGGTATACAAACCCGTTGATTGGAATCGTGACTACGTACAGCGTGGAATAGCGCAATTGACCATACAACGAAGATGCGATTGAAAGAATGATTTAGAAGTAAGTTTTATATAAAAATATAACATGCGATTTTTAGGAATAATTCCCGCTAGATATGCGTCTACACGCTTTCCAGCAAAGCCTTTGGCTATATTGGGTGGAAAGCCTGTTATTCAGAGAGTATACGAGCAAGTAGCCGGCATACTCGACGACGCTTATGTGGCTACAGATGATGAGCGTATTGAGTCGGCCGTAAAAGCGTTCGGAGGAAAGGTTGTGATGACCTCAACTAAGCATAATAGTGGTACCGATCGTTGCTACGAAGCTTTGACAAAGATAAGTGGGCAATTTGACGTTGTGGTTAATATCCAGGGAGATGAACCGTTTATCCAACCGTCACAATTGGAAGCACTTAAAGCTTGTTTTGACGATAGCCAGACACAGATTGCCACATTAGTTAAGCCCTTTACTGCCGAAGATTCATTTGAAGCATTGCAAAATGTAAACTCGCCAAAAGTTGTATTGAATAAATATCACCATGCAATGTACTTCAGCAGATCTATCATACCATACCAGCGTAATGCCGAAAATAATGTATGGCTCGAGAATCATGTTTATTACAAACATATCGGTCTGTATGCATACCGTTCGGAGGTATTGAAAGAAATCACTGCACTTCCACAATCTTCACTCGAATTGGCTGAGTCGTTGGAACAACTTCGCTGGTTGGAAAACGGCTACAAGATAAAGGTTGGCATTTCCGAGGTAGAAACAATCGGAATAGACACTCCTGAAGATCTGGCGAAGGCCGAAGAGTTTCTGAAGACATTGAAGCATTGATTTAAAAAGGACACTAAAGATACCTTTGTTATTCCCGCACTTATTGTTTATTTATTGAAATATCCCGCATGATAGACCGAAATATCCAGCCGTTGATCCGTGAACCGCAATTATCGACAGTACCTTTTCCCGAAAAGCGTGTGATGCGCAATGGAATTCCAATGTATATACTTTCCGGTGGAGATCATGAGGTGGTGCGTATTGACTTTGTAATACGTGCGGGGCGCTGGTTTCAGACGCAACATTTGCAGGCTTTGTTTACTAACCGCATGCTACGTGAAGGTACTCGCAAATATGCCGCATCAGAGATTGCTGAAAAGCTCGACTATTACGGTGCCTGGCTTGAACTATCTTGTTCTTCGGAACACTCTTATATAACTTTGTATTCGTTGTGCAAGTATCTTCCCGAGACGCTGGATATTCTTGAATCTATCATAAAGGAACCTTTGTTTCCGGATAAAGAGCTACAAATAGTCATCGAGAATAATCTTCAACAATATCATATAAACCGGACAAAAGTTGATTTTCTAGCGCATCGTTCATTAATGCAGAGTATCTATGGAGAGCACCACCCATGCGGGCAAGTGACCGAGGAGAACGATTACCGCACTATAACTCCTTTAGTTTTAAATGATTTTTATAAACGTTATTATGCTTCGGGTAATTGCAGTATCTACCTTGCCGGGAAGGTAGATGAAGATGTCATAAAGAGGATTAGCAGTTTGTTTGGAAATGAAAGCTTTGGATCAGACTTTCAGCCGATAGATGCAAAAAAATACGTAATAGAGACCAATGACGAAAAACGTATCTTTGTAGAACGTCCCGATGCTATGCAGAGTGCTGTACGTATGGGCATGTCATCTTTGGATATTCTTCATCCCGATTTTCTCAAATTCAGAGTTGTAGTAACTCTTTTAGGTGGATATTTCGGGAGTCGGTTAATGTCTAATATTCGTGAAGATAAAGGTTATACTTATGGCATCTCATCCTCTATCCAAACTTATCCCGGCAGTGGTCTGTTTGTCATTGCTACTGAAGCTGCCAATGAGTTTGTTGAGCCTCTGATTAAAGAAGTGTATCATGAAATTACCCGACTACAAAGCGATCTGGTTCCGGACGAAGAGTTGTCTATGGTGAAAAATTATATGATGGGAGAGATGTGCCGTAACTACGAGTCGGTATTCTCATTGGTCGATGCTTGGATATTCAATCACAGTTTCGGCTTACCGGATAGTTATGCGGAAGATTCGGCAAGAGCTATCGAAACCATAACTCCTGCGTATATTCGCGATTTGGCTCAACAATATTTATGTAAAGATACATTAAAAGAAGTCGTATCTGGCAAAAAAATATTATAAAACCTTTCATGCATCTGTGCTTTTTAACAGATACTATTATCTTTGTGATATTCGTAAAGGGAATAGATGTAACAAGTTTGATGCTTTTTGCGTCTCATTAAATGGACGGCATTGTCGACACGTTTCTAAAATATTTGGATATGCCGTATTACAATATTAGGATTAAACATTTTTTTATTTAGCACTAAATTCCGAATGAGATATTTATATACCACACTCGCTTTCGTATTTACTTTATCTTGCGGGGTGAAAGCCCAAGAAAAAGAAGGTTTCTTCAGTAAACTGAAAGATTCGTTTTCTTCGGAAATCGTAATAGGTACCTACACTTTTAAAGATGGATCGGTGTATACCGGTGAAATGAGTAAGCGTAAGCCTCATGGAAAAGGTAAAACTGTTTTTAAGAACGGTGATGTCTTTGAAGGAGAATATGTCAGAGGGAAACGTGAAGGATATGGTACCTACACTTTTACCGATGGTGAGAAGTATGAAGGACAATGGTACCAAGACCAGCAACACGGAAAAGGCATTTACTATTTCTTGAATAACAACCGCTATGACGGCATGTGGTATCAGGATTACCAGCAAGGTCATGGAATAATGTACTACTACAATGGCGACGTTTATGAAGGTGAATGGGCGAAAGATAAACGCGAAGGCAAAGGTACTTACGCTTGGAAGAACGGCTCCAAATATACCGGTTCATGGAAAAACGATAAAAAGAATGGAGAGGGTGTTCTTCTTTGGAACGATGGCTCCAAATATGATGGACAGTGGAAAGAAGATATGCGCGAAGGTAAAGGAACCTTTGAATATGCCAATGGTGACAAATATGTAGGAGATTGGGTTGATGATATGCAGCACGGTAAGGGTATTTACTTTTTCCACACAGGCGATCGTTATGAAGGAATGTATATACAAGGTGAACGTACAGGATCGGGTATCTACTACCATGCCAATGGAAATAAATATGTTGGCGATTTTAAAGACGGGGTACAGGAAGGAAAAGGTACATTCACATGGGTCAACGGTGCTGTATACGAAGGAGATTGGAAAGATAATGTCCGTACAGGATACGGCGTATATAAGTGGAATGCCGGGGATTCTTATGAAGGTGAATGGAAAGATAATAACTTTGACGGTCAGGGAACTTTGACTCTAACCGATGGTACACGCTATAAAGGACATTTCTCGAATGGGCTCGAAGATGGGAGTGGAGTGCAGCAGGATAAAGAGGGAAATCGCTATGAAGGTTTCTTTAAACAAGGCAAAAAGCATGGTCCCTTTATAGAAACGGATAAAGATGGTAAAGTGATCCGAAAAGGCTCTTATAAAATGGGTAAGTTGGAAAATTAACAGCTTTATAGAATCATCGGATGGAAATACAACCTATTGTTAAAATTGAAGGTCTAAAAAAAAAGTACAACTCCAAACAAGTACTTCACGGTATAGATCTAACTATTCAATCGGGGCAGATTATAGGTTATATTGGTCCTAACGGTGCTGGAAAATCAACTACAGTTAAGATACTCTGTGGGTTGATTGATGATTTTGAAGGAGATATTAATGTTTTAGGATATGACTTGCGCACTTCATCGCTTGAGATAAAGAAACAGATAGGGTATATACCCGAAAATGCGGCGCTTTATGAATCACTCACTCCATTGGAATTCATGCAATTTGTAGGACAAATACGCTCAATGGATGAAGATGAGATTTATCAGAAAGCAAGTACATTAATGAATCTCTTTGAAATGAATAATAATCTCAATCAGAGGATTGCCACTTTCTCGAAGGGTATGCGCCAAAAGGTGATGATCTGTGCCGCTTTACTTCATAACCCTGAACTGATTTTTATGGATGAGCCTCTTTCCGGTCTTGATGCTAATTCGGTGATTATGGTTAAGGAAATTCTCTCCCATTTGGCAAAAGAAGGAAAAACCATCTTTTACAGTTCACATTTGATGGATGTTGTTGAAAAAATATCGCATCGGATTATTCTAATCGATAAAGGAAGGGTAATAGCAGACGGTCCATTTGCTGAGCTTACAGCATTGGCTGGTGATGAGAGCTTGGAAAGGCTCTTTACCCGTCTTACCGGAAATACTAATCACGAAGAAAAAGCAGAAGCTTTTATCAATGCCTTTGAAAAATAAACTTCCATGATCTCATTCATTCTTTCACTTTTTCGTCCATTTCGCACGGTGATTGAACGTACCGGTGCTGATTATTATCAATTTATTACTATACTGAAATTAAGGCTTACTATTGATGGCCGAAAAAGCCGGAAATCACATACTTCCTCTAATATGGGCTTGGTGCTTCAGTCCGTTGTACAACTCTTTATAGGATTTATCATAGCCATAAGTTTTATAATGATTCGCTCGGAATTTACTTTTTATTACCTGATGCACTCTATTATTATGGTGATGATGAGCATGATGATTATATCAGAATTTACGACCATTCTCTTTGATACTTCGGAAAATAGTATCATCATTCCCTTACCAGTCAAAGGCAATACATTGAGTTTGGCACGTAATGTACACATCTTGCTTTATTTGTTGCTTATTGCTTTTAGTCTTTCAATTCCAGCTTTAATAATCGGAGTATTCAAGTTTGGAATCATATCGGGCGTTGTATTTCTATTTAGCATTATCCTTAATGTCACCTTCACTCTTTTTATCGCAAATATTCTTTATCTAGTGCTAATGCAAATGGCTTCCGGTGAACGGCTAAAAAATATAATGATGTACATTCAAATTTGCATAGCCATCTTGTTTATGGGTGCGTATCAGTTTGGAACGATTCTGATTGATAAAACACATATTGCCGACCTCACGCTACCAATATATTGGTATACCCATTTTATTCCACCTGCTATTTTTGCAGGTTTGGTAGAAACATTCTCTATCAGTGTTTTTGATTTTCAACATTTATTATTTGTAGTTGAGTCTTTGCTTATACCTATATGCTCTATATGGATTACCACGCGCTTTTTAACTCCTGTTTTTAATCAGAAACTGCTTTATTTAAGTGGTGGGAGTGAACTAAATGTGAAAAAAACAGTAAAGACAACCTCCTACTATTACAGATTAATGGAATTTCTTTTTACTCGCAACAAAGAAGAGAGAGCGGCTTTCAAACTCGTGTGGTATATGAGTGGTAATGAGCGACTATTTAAGCAGAGCTTTTTCCCATCACTTGCTTATATTGTTATTTTAATTGTTGTTCAATTCGCCAGAAGTGGCACATCTGTCGAGCAACTCATTGGTTCCAGTAAGTACTTTATCGCATTATATTCATTCTTGTTAATCAGTTTCACGCTTACATCAACGATTGTGCTTGGTGATAATCATAATGTAGGTTGGCTATTCAAAGTATTGCCGGTCGAAACTCCTGCAGAGTATTTCAAGGGATTTATAAAGTCTGCTTTTGTGCGTTTCTTCAATCCCTTCTATTTTGTGATTTCGATTGTAATAGTAGTACTTTGGGGAGTGGCTGTCATTCCTGATATTATTATCGCTTGGTTGACTATCTATCTTTGCACCTTGTTGCTATTTTATATACAATCTCCCCAATTTCCTTTCTCCCATCCTAAGGCAACCAATCAAGGAGGAGCTAATTTTGCTAAAATATTCGGTTTGATCCTTCTTAGTGTGATGCTGGGTTTTATCCACTATTTATTGAACAAATGGGATATATACGGCCGATTATCCTTGGCCATATTTTATACAATTGGTATTGTGATAGTAAATCGTGTCATTGTATATAAGCTACTTCGTTGGGATAGAATTGAAATAGCCGAGTCTTAGTGAATTATTGATATATTGTTATTAAAATATAAGCAATAAAGACTCAAGAATATAAATTAGAAAAATGTGCCAAAACTTTATTTCCCGAGTATTACTTCTATTATATTTAAATAGAGTAATTTTTCGTTCTTAGAAGTTTTGACACATTTTTGTTGAATCAAGATCTAATATCAACCTTGCTTCTGTATCTGATTTGATAATCAGATTATATATTGTGAACTGATTGACTCGTTGTTCACTACACGTTTGATTGTTTCAGCAAACATAGCCGCAATGCTAAGCTGCTTTACTTTCGCACATTTTTTGGAATAGGGAATGCTATCAGTAAACACCATTTCGGTTAAACCGGATTCCTGTACACGGAAAGATGCAGGGTCGGACATTACACAGTGACTTGCAATGGCACGAACAGATTTTGCACCGGCTTTCAGCATCATATCGCCAGCTTTGGTTATTGTACCGGCTGTATCAACGATATCATCTATTAAAACCACATTCTTGTTTGTTACGTCTCCTATGATTTGCATGGAAGCCACTTCATTGGCTTTTTCACGTGACTTGTTACAAAGCACCAAAGGTACATCTAGGTATTTAGAGAAAGTACTTGCACGTTTTGAACCACCCACGTCAGGAGTTGCGATTACTAAATCTTCCAGTCCTAATGATTGGATATATGGAAGAAATACGGCCGACGCATAGAGGTGGTCTACCGGAATATTAAAGAAACCTTGAATTTGATCAGCATGGAGATCCATGGTGATTAAACGATCAATACCTGCAACTGAAAGAATGTCAGCTACTAATTTAGCTCCGATAGAGACACGTGGTTTGTCTTTCCTGTCTTGTCTTGCCCAACCGAAATATGGAATAACTGCAATTACACTCTTTGCCGATGCTCTTTTAGCTGCATCGATCATCAAGAGAAGTTCCATCAAATTGTCCGAATTCGGAAAAGTAGATTGTACCAGGAAAACATGTGCCCCACGGATAGACTCTTCGTAAGAAACTGCAAACTCACCATCGGCAAAGTGATTGATGTTCATCTTACCCAAAGGACAGCCCAAACTTGCACAAATTTTTTCTGCAAGGTATCTCGAGTTTGTTCCCGAAAATACCATGAAAGGTGCTTTTTCGCTCATTGTATAATGTTACCTTTTGATTTAATTTGCCTGCAAAGGTATGAATTTCCCTCTACATATAACAAGAGTTATTGTAGAAAAAATATTTTTCTTTCCGGTATTTATTTGTAGCTTTGCTCATCATCCATTTAATCATAATTATAGAGTAAAGTATATCATTTTATGTTGAAATGAACTAGTGAAAAGACTTATCTTAATTCCATTCTTAAGCTTATTGGGGGTATGTATGGTACTTGTTTCCTGTGTAGGAACGGCTCCCACGAAAGAGGTAGAATTGATTGATTCTCTCAATCAGTTGTCCTATGTTTTGCGTTACAAAAATCTGGATTCTTCTTATAATGCTGCGGGTAAGGCTTATCAGCAGGTGAATATGTATAAACAAGGAAAGGCAGAGGCTGCCAACAACTTGGGCTTTTGTGCATTTATGCGTATGGATTTTGAGAAAGCGGAACGGCTGCATAAAGAAGTCTATGATCTGACAAAAAATGAACTGGAACTGCTGATTGCTGATATAGGGTTGATGAAAATTTACCAGCGGACTTCCATGAATAAGGAGTTCTATGATTATCGTAATAGTGCATTGGCACGAATGAGAAGAATAAATGAAGATACCAATCTCTTTGTCGACAGGCATGAACGGGAGCGTCTAAATTATGCCCGGTCGGAGTTCAACATTGTCTCTGCGGTATATTATTACTATTTGCAGCAACGCCCTGAGGCTATGGCTTCTATTAACGGCATCAAACCGGATGAAGAACTTCAGACTGATACAGCCCAGATTCTTTATTATCATTATATAAAAGCTTCCGCTTCGCTCTGTGAGGGCGATACTCCGGATGATGAACGTCTGAATGAGTTTGATGAGCTGTATATGACATGGAAACTGGCTTCTCATGGAGGTTATCTATATTTTGAAGGGAACGGCATACAAGGTATTGCTAACTTGATGTCTTCTCCCGATGCATTTCTTTTCTTTAAGGAGCAACGCTCTTACGCACTTAGTCAGATGGGTTACCCTGTGGATTCATTGCTGCCTTTACATCTCGGACAATCGGCTTTACAAAAATTTGAAAAGTATAACGATCTATATCAGATATCGGGAACTTATGTTTCTATCGGTAAATACTTGAATTTGCATGGGAGATATAGAGAGGCATTGGATACTTTGACGCGTGCTCTCGATTGTGTGAATGAGCATCATCGACGCTTCTATAGATGTAACGATAGCTTAGATTGGCTGAGACCATTTGATCATAGAGATACGATCAGTACCGAGAAAGCGTGGATACAACGCAAAATAAAAACCGTACCTGAATGGATATCGCGTATTCGTGAACAAATGAGCGTGGCATACGCCGGTATGAATATGAAGTTACGATCCGATTATAATAGGAATATTTATTTGGATATTCTTGAAGATACGCGACAGGATAAGGAATGGGAGAGTCGTTATCAGGCTTTGCAAAGTGAAGCAAGGCAATTGAACATAGTGCTTTCTATTGTTATAGGCGGTTTTATATTGGTGGTGATTCTGTTCGGATTATTGAACAAAACGTCAAAGAAACGTAACAGAAATCATCTGGACAGGTTGCGCAGAATGCTTGATATCTGCCAGAAGATTACAGCATCCATTCCGGCAGATGCCCGAAGTGAAGAGGATATAGTGGAAGCTATCTTGCAAACAGCGGGCAGTGACATGGAAGAATTATTTGGAACGATAGATATCGGAATTGCTGATAAGCACTTGGTGATAGGCAAAAAGTTGAATAAAGACGAAAGGGCAATGGTGAAAGTCATCGCGCCATATATAACTTGGGCGCTTGAAAATGGAATGACTTCGGTGTTGCTTGGTGACGAACGCAGGCGTTTAGAAAAGCAGCGTTACGTATACGAACAGCATATTGCGGAAAACAAACGCCAGAATGTGGTCAAGAAGGCATGCCTTGCTATCGTCAATGGTATCCATCCATATATTGATCGTATTATTAACGAGACCCATAAGTTGACGGATAAAGGGTATATAAATGATTCTACTATAAAAGTTGAAAAGTATCAATATGTCGATGAATTGGTGACCACGATAAATGAGTATAATGATATTCTGGCTTTATGGATTAAGATGAAGCAAGGAACATTGAATTTAAATATTGAAACATTCCAGTTGAATGAACTTTTCGACTTAATACGTAAGGGAGAGAGGGCATTTGAGATGAAACATCAACAGTTGGAAGTACTGCCGACAGATGCTTACGTAAAAGCTGATAAGGCTTTGACTCTCTTCATGATCAATACACTTGCTGAAAATGCCCGCAAATACACTCCACAGGGAGGAAACATTAAAGTATATGCAGAAGTTACCGACACTTACGTTGAAATATCGGTGCAAGATACCGGGTGTGGATTGAGCGAAAAAGATGTTACCCGTATTGTAGGGGAAAAGCTTTATAATTCACAAGAGATAGGTATACAGGATGCAATCGACAAGGATGAGCTACTCAAAAATAAAGGCAGTGGTTTTGGCTTGATGAATTGCAAGGGTATCATTGAAAAATATCGTAAAACGAATGTGCTGTTTAGTGTTTGTCTGTTCAACATAGAAAGTGCGTTAGGAAAAGGAAGCCGTTTCTACTTTCGTTTGCCGATCGGTATACGCAAAACATTACATATTCTGTTTTTATTTTTCGGACTGTCTCTAAGCTTCATCTCATGTTCTGATCCGGTAGAGAGAACCATGGATCAACCGGACAAAACCTTGGTGCAGATAGAACAGGATACACTTTCCCGGAAAGCCCAGATGGAATACGAGAAACTATTAAATAAGGCTTCAAAATATGCTGACGGTGCTTATTACTGTAATGTCGATCATAATTATGAGCAGGCTTTGCTTTACGCGGACTCTGCAATAACCTGCCTGAATGCGCATTACAAAAAGTATTCCCGTTTTCCACATCAGTTTATGAAACTGAAAGGTGAAGGTGATCCAGCTGAATGGGATTGGTGGAACAAAATTTTTAATTCGGATTTTCATGTTATTCTTGATGTCCGTAATGAGGCTGCCGTCGCTTTTCTTGCACTGAAGCAATGGGATGGGTATGCCTATAATAATATGGCCTATACGACGCTCTATAAATTACTTGGTGAGGATCAATCACTTGAAAAATATTGCAGACAATTGGAACGTTCCACCAATAATAAGATGGTGGGTGTAATTCTATCCGTCATATTGCTGGGGTTGCTAATATTTGGATATTATATTCTGTATATCCGCAAGCGGCTGGTTAATAGATGGAATCTGGAGCAGGTCTTTGAGATTAATGAGAATGTGTTTTCTGCTTCTCTTTCCCAAACATCCGAATTGGAGGAAATACTTAAGCGTGAAGAGGATACTATAAGGTATATTCCCCGGCAGATTGTGGATAAGGCATTTGATTCCGTTAATGAACTTTTGACCATTGACAGGTTTGGTATTGCCGTTTATAATGAGTTTACCAACCAACTGGAATATGCTTCCAATCCGGATGAAGACAATTTACCGGTCTTGGGAGATAAGGAGTACAATGAGGCCAGTATCAATATAGTGGAGCGTTGTTATGAGAAACAGGCTCATCTCTCGGATGGTAATATTAATGCTTATCCTCTGATGGTTGATACTGTGGAGGATTCGCGCTGCATAGGGGTATTGTATATAGAAAATAGAGAGAGCAACAATCAGGAATCAGATTCTTTACTACTTGAGTTGATAGCCCGCTACGTGGCCATTGTGGTTTTCAATGCGGTAGTGAAGATCGCGACAAAATACCGGGATATTGAATCGGCACATGAAGAAGCTTACCGGGCTTCATGGGAAGATAGTATGCTGCATGTACAGAACATGGTGCTGGACAATTGCCTCTCCACCATTAAACATGAGACCATATATTACCCTAATAAGATAAAGCAGCTTATCAGTAAAGAACTGTCTGGCAGCTTGTCTGAGGCGGAAGAGTTGGAAACGGTTTCAGCTATAACTGAATTGGCTGAATACTATAAAGGAATATATACCATACTGAGTTCTTGTGCTTCCCGTCAATTGGAAGAAGTGACTTTTCGTAGGGGAGTGGTTCAAGTGAACGAATTGTTTGAATGTGCTTCGAAATATTTCCGCAACTCAATGAAAGGTAAAATGTTTGCGGTCAATCTTCACATTGATTTTTCCGAAGCAAAAGTTACGGGTGATTTTATTTTGTTACGTTTCTTATTGGAAAGTCTGATTGACGAGGCGTTGTCTGTACCCCTTGACGGTGAACTGTACCTTGACGCCAAGCCTGACGGCGAATACATCCGCTTCTCTTTTACTGATAAACGGAGGACGAAAACGTTGGAAGAACTTAATCAGTTGTTTTATCCGGAGCTAAACCGAATGACAACCAATATAGCGAAAGGAGACTTGAAAGAAACGGAGTACCTAATATGCAAACAGATTATTCGCGACCATGATGAATTCGCCGGAAGGCGTGGTTGCCGCATTATAGCGGAGCCTGCCGATGAAGGATTTACGGTCTCCTTTACCATACCAATGAGAAAAAAATAAAGAAATATATTTATGGAAGATAAGAAATTTAAAGTGATCATCGTTGAAGATGTAAAGCTCGAATTGAAAGGCACGGAAGAAATCTTCCGTCATGAAATACCCAATGCTGAAGTGATAGGAACTGCTATGACCGAGCAGGATTTTTGGGTACTCATGGAAAAGGAAATTCCCGAGCTGGTCTTGCTTGATTTGGGCTTAGGAGGCTCTACTACTATCGGAGTTGAAATTTGTCGCTCCATCTTTAAAAAATATCCGGGGGTACATGTGCTTATCTTTACCGGAGAGATTCTTAACGAAAAGCTATGGGTAGATGTATTGAATGCAGGTGCCGATGGAATAATCCTTAAGACCGGTGAATTGCTTACCAAAACAGACGTGCAAGCTGTAATGGATGGGAAAAAACTGGTATTCAATTATCCTATTCTCGAAAAGATTGTGGAACGGTTTAAGCAATCGGTATATAATGAGACTAAACGGCAGGAAGCTGTGATTAACTATGATATCGATGAATACGATGAACGCTTTTTGCGTCATTTAGCTTTGGGTTATACCAAAGAGATGATTGCTAATTTAAAAGGAATGCCGTTTGGAGTAAAATCTTTGGAAAAGCGACAGAATGATTTGGTAAATCGCCTTTTTCCACAAGGAGAGAGGTTAGGGGTGAATGCAACCCGGTTGGCTGTTCGTGCTCTTGAACTTCGTATCCTTGATATTGATAATCTTCAGGAAGATGAAGAATAATCTGTTACAGATTTAGCTATCATAAAATTGAACTATTGCAAATGAGGATAGTAAAAACAAAATGGCACCTACTACATCCGGCTACGATGTTTCTCTTGCTGACTGTGGCTATTGTAGTTCTTTCATGGATTTTTGATATCTATGGAACAAGCGTATACCAGCCTCATAGCGGTGAATCAATCCGCGTTCAAAGTCTCCTCAGTCCCGAAGGAATTCGTTGGCTGCTGAGAAATGTAATCACTAATTTTACGGGTTTTGCACCTCTTGGATTGGTTATCGTAGCGATGTTTGGTATTGGTGTGGCTCAACATTCGGGTTTTATCGACGCTTGCATAAGGATTACTTCACGACAGCGCCGGAATCCTTGGCATGTGGTGGTACTGGTCATTTTCCTTGGATTAATATCAAATGTGGTTGGTGATGCCGGTTACATTATTTTGCTTCCGATAGCTGCTACTTTATATCATTCGGTTGGGTTACATCCGGTTGGCGGTATCATCACCGCTTATGTTTCAGTGGCATGTGGTTATAGTGCTAATATTCTTGTGACGACGCTCGATGCTATGCTTGCTGTAAAAACTCAGGAAGCAGCTGATCTTATGCATGTACATTTAGGCAATACGGGACCTTTGTGTAACTATTACTTTATGATTGCCTCCACTTTCTTATTGGCTTTTATTATCTATCGGATTACCCGTCGCAATTTATTGCCTGCCTTGGGCAAGTATGAAGGTGGTATTGAATTTACTGGCTATAAGCAAGTTTCCCACAAGGAACGGCGGGCACTATTAGGTGCTTTAGGCACGGTCATTATATATGCAGGTGTCATTTCATGGGCTACGTTTTCCTCGTGGGGTATTCTACGGAGCGTTAATGGAGGATTAATGCGCTCTCCTTTTATTGATGGCATTTTATTTATATTGTCCTTTGGCATAGGGTTGACGGGTATGGTCTACGGTTTCGCTTCCGGGCGTTATCGTACAGATACGGATGTGATAAACGGATTGGCCCAACCCATGAAATTATTGGGCGGATATTTCGTGATAACCTTTTTTGCTGCACAGATGTTTGCTTGCCTCGATTATTCGCATTTGAATAAATGTCTTGCAATCATGGGGGCGAATATGCTTTCCTCCGTCCATACGAATAGTCTTTGGCTTTTAATATTATTCATCTTCTTTACGGCTGCCATGGACCTCATTATGGTTTCGGCATCTGCAAAGTGGACTTTCATGTCTTTCATTTTTATTCCTTTCTTTGCAGAATCAGGTATTAGCCCCGATGTTGTACAATGTGCGTATCGCATAGGAGATAGCCCGAATAATGCCATTGCACCCTTTATGTTTTATCTGCCCCTCATATTGACTTATATGCAGCAGTATGATCGACAGGCTACGTATGGAACCTTGTTAAAATATACCTGGAGGTATTCTGTTTACATACTTTTGGCATGGACTTTATTTTTTATTGCATGGTATGAAGCTAAACTTCCTTTTGGGCTTTAGTATATGTATAAGAAGGTCGTAAGAATATCGAATCAGAAGATAAATGACTAGCAAGATTAGTATAATTGTGAGCTTACATAACAATAGATGTAATGCTTCATTACAATAGTTGTTAATGAAATAATAACTATTGTTTTGTATCCGAAGAATAATGATAAGATAATAAAAGAGCAGGGTGCAGGTAAACTTACCTGCACCCTGCTCTTTTATACAATTCACTCTCCGTAATCCGATCTTAATCAAAGTTCTACCCAGGGCTGTGTAAGCATGTAGGTGAAACGTGTATAAGGCCGTGGAGAATGTTTCTTTTATTTCTTGGGAATTCCAAACAACTTACGTACTGTTTCTTCACTCGAAATAAAGCTTACGGCACTTAATACATTGTCATAGTTCTCTCTATCGGTGATGCGTGGAATAACTCTTTTTGCGACTTCAAGTTTGTCATCATCAAAAGTATAAATTGACATTAACCGTACACATTGAGCACAAGTAAAGTAATTGTTACTGGTTGCCAATTGTAGAATCTCGAGCTGATCGTCTTTGAACGGTTTACTTTTAATTTTATTGTATAAGGCAGAGAATTCCGCTTCTCTCATGTTTCTGGAATATGGATCGGGTCTTTCGTAAGCAGGACGGCCTATGGGACGATCTGTGACCGGAATATTTACAATGGGATTAATTTGATTATTGTAATTGTTATCACTGAATGAATCCATATTGATGACTACATCGTTAGCAAAGGTTATGATAATGACCGTATTACCTCCATTTCCCGCAACACCTTTTTGATATTCCCATTCTTCATTGATTGTATCAAAACGTCGGTAGTTAGGCTTTCCCAATAGAGATGAAACCTCATTTTTAGTCATTCCTTTATGTACTTTCATTAAAATGTCTGTGTTAGGGTAAAGGATAGAGCAACCATTAATCATTACAGTTAGCATCAGTAAGGTAAGAATCTGTTTTAGTTTTCTCATGTTATTCTAAGTTTTCTATGTTTCTACAAAGATATGTTGAATAAAATAGATAATCAAATATTATCAAAAATAAACAGTCTTTCCCAAATAATCTACTATTTTTGCAACGAACATAACATCAGCTTGTTATATCTTATCTTTCAATGAATCTAAAACTATATGCATAATGGAAAATTCCGCTAAATTTTACTCTTTGTCCTTCACAAATAGCAGGACGTGGTTATTTGCAGGCTTATTCGTAATAGGTAATATCCTTTTTCCGCAACTTTGTCATTTATTGCCTGTCGGTGGTCCTACTTTACTCCCTATCTATTTCTTTACACTGATTGCCGGATATAAATTCGGTCTTAAAGTTGGTCTACTTACTGCAATATGTTCTCCGCTTATTAATCATATTCTTTTTGGGATGCCTCCTTCGGGTGCACTACCTGCTATTTTAATCAAGTCGCTTGTCTTAGCCGGCATTTCAGCTGTTGTGGCTTTACGAATACAGAAAGTCTCTTTTCCTGCTATTCTAGTAATCGTGTTGACTTATCAAATAGTTGGCACCACTTTCGAATGGGTTATATCCGGAAGTTTATATGTTGCTGCACAAGATTTTAGAATTGGTATTCCCGGCATGCTTATTCAATGGATTGGAGGATATGCACTCCTTAAACTATTGGCAAAAGCTTAGAGTAGATGTCGGCGTTGACATCATTTTCATTTAGAGCTTAAATAAGACAAAACATCAAAAATAAAATAAAGGAATTACTATTCCACTTTAATTACTGTGATATGGCTAAAACAATGGAGGAAGTTTTGGAGCGCTTCAGGACTATTCAATTCCAAGAAGATTTTGATTTGATTGTAGCGATAGCTAATGGAGGTATAGTTCCCGCAGGTATTATAAACCAACGCTTGGGAAAAGAGATTCAGTTGCTTCATATTAATTTGAGGGATGAGTATCAGCATCCTAAATATGAAGCTCCGCGTTTATTGGCTCCGGTCGACTTCGATTGCAATGGTAAACGAATACTTCTGGTTGATGACCGGATAAAGACGGGATCGACAATCTTATTTGCAAAAGAGTTGCTAAAGGAGGCTACTGTTTTAAAAACATTTGCTGTAAACGGGAATGCAGACTATGCTCTTTTTGATG
Source organism: Bacteroides sp. (assembly GCA_041907545.1). Classification (GTDB taxonomy): domain Bacteria; phylum Bacteroidota; class Bacteroidia; order Bacteroidales; family Bacteroidaceae; genus Bacteroides. Next base: position 12,390 of record JAYRGX010000014.1, on the reverse strand, counting down.
AAGCCTGCTTTAAGTTTCCTTGGATATTATAAACGCCAATACGTAGAATTGAACTGATTTGTATAATTAATAACGAATAATATGGATAGAAGGGATTTTCTGAAGACAGTGGCAGTTACGGGGGCCTTGATGACTATACAACGTTCTGAAGCCATGGAAGTTTTATCACAGAAACTGGTATCGGCTGGTGGTAAGAAAGTAGATTTGGTAGCTGTAATGGGAGGTGAACCGGATGTGATGTTCCGGCGCGCAATAGCTGAGATGGGTGGAATCAAAAGTTTTATAAAACCGGGACAAAGAGTTGTGGTAAAGCCTAATATAGGTTGGGATAAAGCACCCGAATTGGCTAGTAATACAAATCCGAAACTGATTGGTGAGATTGTGAAACAATGCTTCGCTGCTGGAGCTAAAGAGGTGACTGTATTTGATCATACCTGCGATGACTGGCAAAAATGCTATAAGAACAGTGGGATAGAAGCAGAAGTTAAAGCCGCCGGAGGTAAACTGGTGCCTGCGCATTTGGAAAGTTACTACCGACCGGTCAGTCTGCCTCATGGAAAGAATATGAAGAATGCTAAGATACATGAAGCTATAGTAAACTGTGACGTGTGGATTAATGTGCCCGTGTTGAAGAATCATGGAGGAGCTAATCTAACCATCTCCATGAAGAATCACATGGGGATAGTCTGGGATCGTGGGTTTTTCCACCAAAACGATTTACAGCAATGCATTGCAGACATCTGTACTTTACAAAAGAAGCCTGTCTTAAATGTCGTTGATGCTTATCGCATAATGAAAACAAATGGTCCGCGCGGACGCTCTGTTTCGGATGTCGTATTAACCAAAGGATTGTTTGTCTCTCAGGATATTGTGGCTGTAGATACCGCTGCTGCGAAGTTCTTTAATCAGGTTCGGGAAATGCCACTTGATACGGTCACGCATCTTACCAATGGGCAGGCTCTAAAAATAGGAACCATGGATTTGGATAAACTGAATATAAAAAGAATTAAGATCTGATAGTCTTAATAATATAAATAGCCATGCTAAAAAAAATACGACTTATTGTCTCTTTGGTTCTTTTTGGACTGATCACGTTCTATTTCTTAGATTTTACGGGAGTATTCGGCACTCATTCTTGGTTGCAAAGAATACAGTTGGTTCCTGCTTTATTATCCTTGAGTTTCATCATTATTGCAGCTCTCTTTCTTCTTACCTTTCTATTTGGACGGATTTACTGTTCTTCTATTTGTCCGATGGGTATCTATCAGGATATTGTCGGTTGGATTACCCGAAAAGTGGCAAAAAGGAAAAAACGCTTTAAATACACCCGCCCCAAGACAATGTTAAGATGGGGAACACTTTTAGTGACAGTAATCGCTTTTTTAGCGGGATTCAGTGTGTTGCTTGGTTTACTTGACCCTTACAGTGCATACGGAAGAATGGTTGTAAATGTGTTTAAACCTATATATATTGCTGGAAATAACTTATTTGCATCTGCTTTTAATCATTTTGATAACTATATGTTCTATAAGGTTGATGCTTCAATATTGAGTATTCCTTCTTTAATCATCGGGCTACTCACACTTTTAGTTATCGGCTTTTTAGCTTCAAAATATGGACGCTTATGGTGCAATACGATTTGTCCGGTAGGGACCTTACTTGGTTTGATTGGTCGTTTCTCCTTATTTAAAGTAAGGATTGATCAAATAAAATGCAATCATTGCGGAGTTTGTGCCACAAAATGCAAAGCTTCCTGTATAAACAGTTCGGAACAATCTATAGATTATTCGCGCTGTGTGAATTGCTTTGATTGTATTGGAGAGTGCCGTCAACATGCCTTATCTTATAACTTGCGCATGAAAAAAGTCGATCATTCGACAGATTCTTCTAAAAGAAATTTTCTAATAGCCGGAGCTGTTACTGCTTCTGTGGTTCCGAAAGCCTTTGCTGATGCACAAGCGGTTGTTGCTAAAGCCAATGGAATGAAAAGTGATAAAAGAAAGACTCCTATAACTCCTCCGGGATCGATAAGTCGAGCACACTTTCAAAATAAATGCACCTCCTGCCACTTATGTGTGAGCAAATGTCCCTCGCATGTACTGAGACCATCTTTTATGGAATATGGGCTGGAAGGATTTATGCAACCTACCGTATATTTTGAGAAAGGTTTTTGTAATTTCGATTGTACGGTATGTAGTGATGTTTGTCCCAACGGTGCAATATTGCCTCTGACAAAAGAACAAAAGCATCTTACCCAAATGGGGCAGGTGGTTTTTATTATGGAGAACTGTATTGTATATCGCGAAAATACGAGTTGTGGAGCATGCTCCGAACATTGTCCCACACAGGCAATTTCGATGGTTCCTTATAAAGGAGGTCTGACTATTCCGCATGTGGATACAGCTATTTGTGTAGGATGTGGAGGCTGCGAATATGTATGCCCAGCACGCCCATATCGTGCTGTCCATATCGAAGGAGATGCTATTCAACAGAAAGCAAAACCCTTTGTTGAAAAGAAAGAAAAGCATATAAAGGTAGACAACTTTGGCTTTTGAAAATAGACCACTCAAGCTTTTGTTATATTCGTGCAATTTTCTGCTTCGTATAGATTTCTGATACAATAAATTGATTAATTTCGTGGCGAAGAATAAATATTGAGAGGATCTATATGGAAGTGCAGACGAATAATTGGTTTTCTAAGAAATATAATGTAGGCTTCGCTTTGAGTGGAGGATTTATTAAAGGTTTTGCTCATCTAGGCGTAATGCAGGCTTTATTGGAGCATGATATCAAACCGGATATTTTGTCCGGTGTAAGTGCCGGAGCTTTAGCCGGCGTATTTTATGCCGATGGAAATGAACCTCATCAAGTACTCGACTACTTTTCGGGACATAAATTCCAAGATCTGACAAAGCTGGTTATTCCCAAGGTTGGGTTGTTCGACCTTAAGGAGTTTGTAGACTTTCTGAAAACGAATCTTAAGGCTCAGAGACTGGAGGATCTGCAGGTGCCTCTCATTGTAAGTGCCACGGATCTGGATCATGGCCGTTTGGTGCATTTTCACAAAGGAGATATTGCCGAACGGATTGCAGCTTCCTGTTGCATGCCCGTATTGTTTGCTCCTGTAAAGATAGATGGTACGCATTATGTTGATGGAGGATTATTTATGAATCTACCTGTGTCAACAATCCGCCGAATCTGCAATAAAGTCGTTGCGGTAAATGTAAGCCCTTTGATGGCAAATAAATATAAGATGAATATTGTAAGCATTGCCATGCGATCTTATAATTTCATGTTTCGTGCCAACACTTTTCCTGAACGTGAAAAGGCCGATCTACTCGTTGAACCTTATAATCTGGAAGGTTATAGCAATACTGAACTAAAAAAGGCTGAAGAAATCTTTATGCAAGGATATAAGACTGCGAATAACTTGCTGGAGCAGCTGGCTGTTGAAAAAGGGACGATTTGGAAAGACAATGTTGAAAAAATGCTCTTATAAAGTGAAGTTGAAATGAGTGCAAAAAATAAAATTATTATATATCAGGTACTTCCACGTTTATTCGGTAATAATAAATGCCGTTGCATTTACAATGGTGATATTGTTGAAAATGGATGTGGGAAGATGTCTGACTTCACCCTTCAGGCTTTGAAGGAAATTAAGAAAATAGGTGCAACGCACATTTGGTATACCGGCATCATAGAGCATGCTACACAGACGGATTATCGTAAATATGGAATCCATCTTGATCATCCTGCTATTGTTAAGGGCAAAGCAGGTTCTCCTTATGCCATAAAGGATTACTATGACATTGATCCGGATTTAGCTGACAATGTGCCGGATCGGATGAAGGAGTTTGAAGATCTTGTAAAGCGTACGCATCGTGTTGGCTTGAAAGTTATTATGGATTTTATTCCCAATCATGTTGCCCGACAATATTATTCGGATGCACAGCCTGATGGAACAGTCCAGTTGGGCGCAAATGATGATACCGAGTTCGCTTTTAGTCCTTATAACAACTTTTACTATATTCCCCAATCCGAGTTGTGCGGACAGTTTGATATGAAAGGGAATGCTACAGAAGTATATAAAGAGTTTCCGGCTAAAGCTACCGGAAATAACCGTTTCGATGCCTTTCCGAATATCAATGATTGGTATGAAACCGTAAAGTTGAATTACGGTGTTGATTATCAAAATGGAGGAACGTGTCATTTCGATCCCGTGCCTGATACGTGGACTAAAATGCTTGATATTCTTTTGTTTTGGGCTAGCAAGGATATTGACGGATTCCGTTGTGATATGGCTGAAATGGTTCCCGTTGAATTTTGGGAATGGGCGCTTCCCCAAGTGAAGTCCCGATATCATGATATTCTTTTTATTGGCGAGATCTATAATCCGGCGCACTATACCGACTATATATTCAAAGGCAAATTTGATTATTTATATGATAAGGTGGGACTGTATGATACCTTGAAGGACGTAATTTGTGGGCAAGGTTCCGCTACGGCTATTAGTCAATCGTGGCAGAGTTTGGGAGGATTGGAGAAACATATGCTGAACTTTCTTGAAAACCACGACGAGCAACGTATCGCTTCAGATTTTTTTGCCTCCAACCCGAGAAAAGCAATTCCTGGTCTTATTGTATCCGCTTGTATGAATACAAACCCTGTGATGATTTATTTCGGACAGGAATTCGGAGAGTTAGGTATGGATACCGAGGGATTTAGCGGAAGGGACGGTCGTACTACAATATTCGATTATTGGAGTGTGGATACTGTCAGACGTTGGAGAAATGAAGGTACTTTTGACGGTAATATGCTTACGGATGAGCAAACAAAGATCTATCGGATATATCAATGCATATTAACGCTCTGTAATAAAGAAAAAGCTATTTCCGAGGGTGCTTTCTTTGATTTAATGTATGCCAATATCAATGGATGGCGGTTTAACGAACATAAGCAATATGCGTTCTTTAGAAAAGCAGATAATGAGCTTCTGCTAATTGCAGTAAACTTTGATCATATTCCGGTTGAAATAGCTATTAATATTCCATCCCATGCTTTTGATTTTCTTCAAATACCGCAGATGAACTCGTATCAGGCTAAAGATTTATTGACCGGGAAGAAGGAAATGATAACGATTCTACCTTATAAGGCGACCGAAATCTCATTGCCGGGATATAGCGGTAAGATTCTAAAGATAAAATTATAAAAGGATATTTTGTAAAAAGCGGGTTGGTATGCCGTTGTGAGTAAGTGGCTAATAGTCATATTTATATGTCTATTTTGAATATTGAGGCATCACTTATTGTCATATTGCTAAATATTTAACAATACCCTATAATGTAGAATCAGATATGATGAAATAGGTGTCTCAAAACCAATAAGTATCGTCTATCGTATTCAATAATTAAATGGTCATCGGTTTGTTATGGCTGATGCTTTTTTTATATCCGTTTATAGCAAGTTACGAAAATAATGTGTAAGTTTGTCAGATAATAAGGAAGAATAGTAGTATGAATATCCCTGTTATATTTAACTTTCTGGAAAGTTTAGATGCCAACAATAATCGCGAGTGGTTTAATTCACATCGTGAACAATATGAGCAGGCGCGTGAAGAGTTTGAAAAACTGCTTACTGCAATAATTTCAAGAATAAGCTTGTTTGATGAGAGTATTCGTGGTGTTGAGGCAAAAGATTGTACTTACCGTATTTACAGAGATACTCGTTTTTCTCTGGATAAAACCCCATATAAAACTCATTTTGGCGGATATATTAATGCACGTGGCAAGAAATCTGATCACTGTGGCTATTATGTGCACATAGAACCCGGAAAATGCTTGCTTGCAGGCGGAAGTTACTGTCTGCCTCCGAACATATTAAAGGCGGTACGTCAAGCGGTATATGATAATATGGATGAATTCAGAGGTATTGTAGAGGATCCTCAGTTCAAACAATATTTTCCTGTAATTGGCGATTCTTTCTTAAAAACCGCTCCTAAGGGATTCCCTAAAGATTACGAACACTTGCAGTATTTGAAGTGCAAAGAATACACCTGCTGTTACTATGTATCCGATGACTTTTTTAGATCTTCGGATTCTCTCAAGCATATTAGTGAGGCATTTAAGCAACTTAAACGTTTTGCTGATTTCTTGAATTATACAATTGACGATTTCGAATAAAATTATATATTAAGATTAACTAACTTAAAACATTAGGTATTATGGTAGTAGACCGATTGGAAAATTTGGATAAGTATATTTCTTTAAATCCTTTATTTTCACAAGCTGTTGATTTTCTCAAGTCACATGATTTGCAAAACATGGAAATAGGAAAAATAGAGTTGAATGGAAAAGATTTGGTGTTGAATGTAGCCCAAACAAATCCAAAGGCTAAAGAAGAAGCTAAATTGGAAACTCACAACGTCTTTATTGATATCCAGATACCTCTTTCCGGAACCGAAGTTATGGGATATACCGCTGGGAAAGATTGTCAGCCGGCCGGTGCCATATACGATGCTGAGAAAGACATAACCTTCTTTGACGGACTTGCAGAAAACTATCTGACCGTAAAGCCGGGAATGTTTGCCATATTCTTCCCTCAAGATGGTCATGCTCCAGGCATTACACCCGAGGGAGTTAAGAAAATAATCGTAAAAGTAAAAGCCTAATAATCCTGCTATTATCTAAATATATTCCTAAGTTATGGAAACACTGAATCTAATCAAAAATGACCCCTGGTTGGAACCTTTTGCCGGTGCCATTAATGGACGTCACCAACATGCTTTAAGTAAAGAAGTTGAGTTGATAGCAAATGGAGAGAGCCAAAAGCTGTCCGACTTTGCCACAGGATATCTTTATTTTGGGTTGCATCGTACGGAGAATGGATGGATCCTTCGTGAATGGGCTCCTAATGCGACACAAATTTTTCTGATTGGCACGTTTTCTGATTGGAAGGAAAATGCTGACTATAGCTTAAAACGGATAGATAATGGTAATTGGGAAATAGAATTGCCTGCCGATGCTTTGAAGCATGGCGATTTATATAAGCTCATTGTGCATTGGAACGGAGGAGCTGGTGAAAGAATTCCGGCATGGGCCAACCGCGTGGTACAAGATAGCAGCACAGGTATATTCAATGCGCAGGTTTGGGAACCGGAACATCCGTATATTTTAAAGAATCACTTTTTCAAACCGGCTGTTGATCCGTTGCTTATCTATGAGTGCCATATCGGTATGGCGCAGCAAGAAGAAAAGGTTGGTACCTATAATGAGTTTCGTGAAAAGACGTTACCTAGAATAGCAAAAGCAGGATATAACTGCATTCAAATAATGGCTCTTCAGGAGCATCCTTATTACGGAAGTTTTGGTTATCATGTTTCAAATTTCTTTGCGCCTTCTTCGCGGTTTGGTACACCTGATGAATTGAAAGAGCTGATCGATGCTGCTCATGCTTTGGGGATTGCTGTTATCATGGATATTGTCCATTCACACGCAGCAAAGAATGAAGTTGAAGGGCTTGGTAATTTTGCCGGTGATCCTTATCAATATTTCTATCCGGGTGCACGTCGTGAGCATCCTGCGTGGGATTCTCTTTGCTTTGATTATGGCAAGAACGAAGTATTGCATTTCTTACTATCCAACTGTAAATATTGGCTTGAAGAGTATAGCTTTGATGGATTCCGTTTTGATGGAGTCACTTCCATGCTGTATTACAGTCATGGCCTAGGTGAATCTTTTGTCCACTACGCCGACTATTTTAATGGACATCAGGATGATAACGCCATTTGTTATCTGACCTTAGCCAATAAGTTAATTCATAGCGTTAAGCCTCATGCTATCACTGTGGCTGAAGAAGTATCAGGTATGCCTGGCTTAGCCGTTGCAGTTGAAGATGGTGGTTATGGCTTCGACTATCGCATGGCTATGAATATTCCGGATTATTGGATTAAGACGATAAAGGAGAAAATAGATGAAGATTGGAAACCGTCGAGTATATTCTGGGAGGTAACCAATCGCCGTAAAGACGAAAAAACAATTTCATATACCGAAAGCCATGACCAAGCATTGGTAGGGGATAAGACTATAATATTCCGCCTGATAGATGCTGATATGTATTGGCACATGCAGAAAGGGGATGAGAATTATATTGTCCATAGGGGAATTGCCTTGCACAAGATGATTCGTCTTGTGACTGCCACTACTATAAATGGCGGATACCTGAATTTTATGGGAAATGAGTTCGGACATCCCGAATGGATTGATTTCCCCCGTGAAGGGAATAACTGGTCCTATAAGTACGCTCGTCGTCAATGGGACTTAGCTGATAATCAAGAATTGGCCTATCATTATATGGCCGATTTTGATGAGGAGATGCTACATTTGATAAAAGAAGCCAAATCCTTTGAAGAATCCCCGATACAAGAGATTTTGCAAAATGATAATGATCAGGTTTTGGCGTATTCCCGTGAGGACTTTGTCTTTGTGTTTAATTTCAATCCCAAACACTCGTTTGCCGATTATGGCCTATTGGTCTCACCGGGAACGTATGAGGTTGTTTTAAATACTGATAGTCCGGCTTATGGAGGTTATGGTCTTACAGACGACACAGTAAAGCATTATACCATCTCTGATCCGCTATATAAAGCTGATAAAAAAGAATGGCTAAAGCTTTATATTCCAGCTAGAACGGCTGTTGTACTGAAAAAAACAGAGTAATTTTATCTGCAAAGACTTGCAGTATCTTAATAAAAAACGTACCTTTGCACCGCAATTTAAGGATGGTTCGGTAGCTCAGCTGGATAGAGCAACAGCCTTCTAAGCTGTGGGTCTTGGGTTCGAATCCCAACCGAATCACGAAATAAAATCAAGCACTTACTATATTAGTAGCTGCTTTTTTTATGTCAAATTATATTTTTTATGGTATAGATAGGACATATATGGACTAAATATTATATTTGTTGTGTATAAATAATATGTGCACAAATATTATAATGTTATGGCAAGCGTTAGATTATATATCGATCTTAGAAGAAAAGATAAAACAGGTAAGTACCCGATAAAGATATACATTAGACACAACAGCAGATTAATACTGTCCACAGAATTCAATTGCCTGGAAGAAAATTGGGCAGGAAGTGAATATTCCAATAAAGAACCAAACTATCAAACAAAAAACTCTCGGTTAAGAGAACTACTAAGATGTATAGAATTAAAATTTTTAGAACTTGAAAGTTCTGATATACTATCTAATACTAGCGATTCAGAATTAAAGGAAATTATAATTCCTTTGATAAAAAACAAACCTGTCGAAAGAAAAAGCTTTTTATATTATTTAGATGAATTTTTGTCCCTTAAAACAAATAAAGGAACTATATCGATATATCAGACAACAAAAAACAAAATTGTAGAATATGATTCTGATTGTACGCTTGAAAGTATAGATAGAAAATGGCTTTCATCCTTTGAAAATATGATGATTGAAAGCGGGATGAAGGTAAATGCTTATGCTATTCACCTACGTAACATACGAGCTGTATTCAATTATTGTATTGATGAGGAATACACTTCATTATATCCGTTCAGAAAATTTAAAATTAAGAAAGAAGAAACGCGTAAACGATCTCTTACTATTGAGCAATTAAAAACGCTACGTGATTATCCATGCGAAGAATATCAAAAGAAATATAGAGTTACATTTCACGGAAAAATATTATAAACTTAAAATTAATTATGAAAATAACTTTTTTATATATTCAAATAATATTAATTGTATCAATATCATGTTCTAATACTCATAATAAAAAAATAGAAGAACGCTTTAATAATACATATCATTCAAATCATATAGAATCAATATCGGTATATACATACGAATTTAAATTTGGGAAAGTAGATAGCTCTACCATATCCCTATCTGAAAAATTAAAATTCAACGAAATAGGAAATCTTATATTTTTTTATGGGACATCGGAAACTTTTGATGAATATATGAACCAAAGATGGCCTATAAACGACAACGGGAATGGGAGTATCATGAGTTTGCTGATAGAAGATACATCATCCGTTGATATATCTTACGATTCCGGCAAAATAAAACATATTACGTGCTATGACAAAGACGGCAATCTTAAATATAAATCATTTAGAAGCTATATTGGAAATTGTGTGATAGATAGTATATTCGATGATGAGGGATTAGCTATCTTGCGTAAATCTAGCATAGATAGCATTGGGAGGGAAATATATTCAAAAAAGGAATATTATAATGGGAGTGCAATATCGAAAACCGAAGAAGATTCGTGTGTGTATAAGAAAGATGGATATATGGTATTGAAGTTTTATCGGAACGGAAGCATGTACGGAAGCCATTTGTTTTATATAGAGAATAAAGATTCAACACTGCTTATTAATGAATTTATTGGTGACAAGTTCTCCGAGAAAAGATATCCTACGAGGCATTGTATCTATTTTGGGAGAAATGGAATGAAGATTAAAGATGAGAGACGTTTTATTAATGGGAACTTAGGGTCTTATGATATTTACGAATATTCAGAAGCCGGTCTGTTAAGCCGGCGCACATCTTACAGCGCGGCTAAGGAGCCAATTAAAACTTATATTTTCAAATATACATATTATAAATAGTATTATTAAGACATAGATTATGAAAAAAATACTTATTCTTACCGTATTTACGTTATTATTATTAAGTTGTTCTTCAGATAACAATAATAACGAAATAGTCAATAATGATGAATATGAATGGCTAAAAGATAATTTAGCTGGAGAGTGGGAAGTCACAGATTTATGGAATAGTATAAGCGGCGGCCTATGGGTTGATTCCTCAATGGGATTTAGTGATTGCTCTTTCAATTTTAAATCTGATAATAAAGTAATAATTACTGATTTTAATATAGATAATGGTACGTGCGAATATTTTTTATATATAAAAAATAATTCTATTTATATTAAAATAAATGGTAGTGAAAGAATGGTATTTAGTATAGATAAAAAAAATAAATCTATTACAATATATAATTATGCAAAAATGAAAAAAATGAATTAAACATTATAAATCATGAAAAAAATATTATTTTTATTCTTAATTCTATACTCAACATGCGCTAACGCACAATTCAAAATTACAATAGACGGATTTGTTTCTGAAGTTAATAATACCGATTATTATATAAAGGAAATACCGGGTAAAAACGCAAAAGAGCTATATAATTTAGCCCTTACTTACATTATGGAATTGTTCCAAAACCCTAATGTCGTAACAAGTAAAATAGAAAACGAACTAATATCCATACATGCAGTTATTCCAAAAGCTGTCCCTTGCAAAAAATGGATGGGTACTCATTATGCAGATGTGGATATGAATTTTATATTTAGATTTAAAGATGGGAAGATACGCTTTGATTCTCCATCTATAAATGATATGGTGTCATATACGTATAGACCAAGTGGAAACCCAAATCATTACGTTTTATATGGTGGATCTGGTGGGTATGTAGGAGTAAGTTCGCTTTTTGATAAAAAAGGGAATGTCAAAAATGAAATGGCTGTAAATGGATTAAATGAACTTGTTAATGCACTCACGAAAAAGATGATTGAAAAATGCAGTAGTAATAATGATTGGTAACTAAACTATAATAAATGTGCTATATTTGTGCACATAAAATATTATACCCATAGTAAAGTGTTGATATATAGATGTTAATATATAACAAAATTTAATCTTCTAAGCTGTGGGTCTTGGGTTCGAATCCCAACCGAATCACGAAATAAAATCAAGCACTTACATTACGTAAGTGCTTTTTTTATGCATAAGAATCTTATGTTAATATGATACTGTAATGCTGAGTGATTGCAATACCCTCTTTATCTATAGAGGAACCGCAGCCCTTTGGTTTTCAAACCGTAGGGCTGTGGTATGTGAACCGTAGCGCTTCGGTAAAGAAACCAAAGGGCTGCGGTTTGGCAATGAAAATCCGGTCATACCGAGATATTGGGGATCATACTGGATCATACCGAAATGCTGGAGAATTACGATTTAAAGCATAAATTTTAGATAATCTGAATAAGGAGAAGTATACTTCTATTTAATATTTATATGCGACTGACTCCTCAATTAAATCTAAATTTCAAATCCCTTTTATGATAATATCACTTCAAATGTTCCACCTATATCACTCACAAATGTGCCAGGTGTATCACTCTTAAATGTGCCACCCGTATCACACACAAATGTGCCGGAAAAATAACCACACAGCGCTGTAATCATATTAACCATTCATGATATCTTTATCCTAAAAGAGATTAAAGATACCATGGCAAACATTAAGATTACAATGCTAGAATTACGAAAAATGGTTCAGAACTTTGACCTGAA
>JAYRGX010000013.1:0-101690 GCA_041907545.1 Bacteroides sp. | reverse complement strand
GTTGACAATACGTCGGAATTTATCTTCATTCAGAAATGAGATCAACTGGGCAAACACATATTTCTCTTTATTCATTGCAGCCTTTATTATGGGCTGCAAAGTTATCAATTGAAATCGTCGCGCTCGAAAAACATCTCTAACTAACTAAATTTCAAATATTTCAAAGAACTATTTTAGATTTTAATGGGACAGCAATGCAAAGAAGAATAAAATCATTAATATGCAAATGGGAGATATGTCGCTTAAATCATTCATTGGGTGACATGTCACCCAATGAATATAGAAAAGAGTATGAAATTTATAATAACATTATAACTTATCAGTCAAATTAGTTACTCTCCTAAAAAAGGGAAGCAAATAGATAAGTAAAAAAACATACAGAGTTATATCAAAAAGAATAAAACCATAATTATTTTATAATTGAAATACGAGCATACATTTCAATCATAGCAGCTTGAGTTAGCAACCATTTACGCTGATCTTTTTGTTCTCCTGTCCAATCAGTGTTAAATAAACCTTGGCTATCTCTAGAATTTATCCATACAAAGTCCAAATTACTTTTGAATGCATCTAAATAAGTTTTAGTTTTATCTATTGAATAGAATTCAATGAAGCCTCGCAACATTACAGCTGTAAACCAAATATCACCTTTCTTAATTATTTGAAATGATTCACCCTTAGAAGAAGTGAAAGGCATAAAGAAATAGTTATAACAAGCCTTTGCCAAATTACGGGCATCAAGCAAATAACTATCTTTTTTCGTCAATTCAAAGAGTAAAGAGGCAGCTTGCAACATCTGACCACTATTATATGCATATTTTGCTTTGCCTATTTTTCCGTCTAATCGGATATTGTCATAATAAAGATTGTCCGAAGAATCTTGCAAGTTCTTCTTTGTCCATTCATACAATGCTTTCCCTTGCCGATAGTAACTGCTATCTCTTGTTGCCTTAAATAACTTCAAAGCCAAAACCGCAGCAGGAGCATTAGAACAAGTATTCTTTGACTCTTTCTTTTGCTCACACCAGTAAACTCCCCCACCTAAATTGTTGTCAGTACCACTTTCTATAAATTTCCATATCAATTGAGCTTTTTCAAGATACTTATGTTGTTTGGTGAGTGTATACAGATCAGTAAAATCAATGCCAAGCCATATATTGTCATCGTAAAATCGATCGGAAGGTGCAGCCGTACGAACATAGGATGAGTAAGCATAAGGATGTCTGGTTGTATCAAAGTATTCTTCAAGGCCGGGTAATACCTTATTATCTAGCATCTTTTTATAAATGTTATTACTAGTTGCCTCAAATAATGCATTGACAGCAGAAAAAGAACCGGAAAACGGCCAAAGATAAGAATAAGGATTAGCCGCATTGTCTTGTCCGCCATTAGCTAGATATGTAGCAGAGTAGTGGTCAGTAAAAGGAAAATTTTCGCGTAACAAATAACTTCCGGGAATAGAATAATGAACATATAAAGAGTCTAAAGTTTGACGCGCTCTTTGTACAGACACTTCGCGATTTGATTGTTTTCCTAAAGCATAGACATTATACGATAAAAGAAATAACGAAAAAAATAAAAGAAACTTTCTCATAACAAAACCTTTATTAATTAATACATTACATTTTAAAAGAAGGAGGAAGTGATTCGTTGGAGGTAGCCCACTTTTTATTAGGATGTTTACCCATTATGAATTCTAATTTTCCACCTCTCATTAAGTCTTCATGACTAAACCATGATTTATCCCAAATCTCCCCATTTAGCCTTGCCGACTGAATAAATTTATTTTCTGGAGAATAATTATGGCAGACAATTTCAAACGTCCGCCCGTTAGTCAACGAAATCTTTTCTTTTTCAAACATTGGGCTCCCTATGACATACATGGGAAGACCTGGAGTAACAGGATAAAATCCCATCATAGAAAATACAACGAAAGAAGTTAGTCCTCCTCCATCTTCATCGCCCGGAATACCCATTAAATCATTTCGGAACCACTGATTCAATAAACTACGTACGCGTTTTTGAGTACGCCAAGGTTCACCAGCATAATTATATAAATAAGGAATATGCATAGCTGGTTCATTTCCCATTGAGAACTGTCCGACATTACCGGTATGATCTCCAAATTGGTGATAGAAGTCGGGTCTTCCTTTACCTAATGGAGTACTGAACATCAGCTCTAATTCATTGACAAAGGCTTTTTGTCCTCCCATCATTTTTACTAAATCAGAAATATTATGAAGTACATCCCAACGATACACCCAACCGTTATTTTCATCGTAGGCATCACGAGCCCCTATTCCGCTAGAATAGCGATAATCAAAGGGTTCCACAAAATTACCTTGAGCATCCTTCGGATGAAAGAAGCGGGTCTTTTTATTAAAAATCTTATGATAGTTAAGACTTCTATCTAAAAAATAATTAGCATCGGTATTATTACCTAATGCTTTTGCTATATTTCCCAAGCACCATTCGTCAAACACTGTTCCCAAAGTTACAGCCACCGGTTGTCTGCGCTCCCAAGAATGCACCTCCGGTACGGTTTCCTCCTCTCCAGTAGCTAATGCAGGAAAATACCCTTTTTCTTTATAGAACTGATCTAAAACACCAGCAGGCTTCGATGACCAAGGAGCTAATGTTTTCTCTGTTATCCCAGCCTTGCAAACCTTATATGCCCCAGCCAAATCGAAAGATCGCATTCCTTTATTATAAGCATCTAATATAGTTGCAACACCGTGATTACAGTTCATGCGGCGACTATCCCCATTAATTTCAGGGAAAGTAGGCATCCAATGAGGCTGCATTTGATAAGCCATACGAATAAAAGAATTAACCATATCGCTTTCTTTCTTACCTTCAATAATCAATCTTAGCGGATGAGTAGCTCTATAAGTATCCCAGATCCAGTCATCCACATAAAAAGGAGTCCCATTATCATCATGAATTTTACCATCATACGCACTAAAGTATTTTCCATCCTCAGAAATACAAATCATACGCTCATAAGTACGATACAAAGAGGTATAGAAAATAGCTTTCTGATTTTCCGTACCACCTGATATCGATATTTTACCCAACGATTCATTCCATATATTTTTCGCTTGTTGCGCAACAGCATTCAAATCATATTTTTTAATCTCACGTCGAAGATTCTTCTCTGCTTGATCAGTAGAAATAAAAGATACGCCATAACGCAAATTTATTTCTTTCGTACCTTTGGGATATTCAATTATATAATAGGCATTTTTTCCTTTGGTATTTCTATCTGCAATTTGAATTTTATCACCTTGATGTGTGCCTATTTTTATCGGATTTTCCTGAGTTTCCAAATAAATATAAACCTGAGTGTTATTACCAAGTTTTTGGAATCCTGAAATAGTCTTACCATCTGTATTTAATTCGCCATTTCGTGTATTAAAGACCAAATAGACTGGACGGTCGGAATATTTTACATTAAATTTATAGATACCAGATTGGTGCGAAGGTGCATATTCTACATGAATATCGTAATCATCCAAGTCTACACTATAAAAGTAAGGTTTAGAAATCTCGTTATCATAACCATAGTTAACTACAGAGGAGACTTCAGATAAAGATCCTTGATAAGGGCTTAAATTAAAAGCCGAACTCCCTCTATGACTAGTAACGATGAGAGGCAAGCCGGCTATTGTATTGCTTGTGTAATTCTCCCGTTCCGGATAGACTCTAAGCATGCTATTCGGAAGATGAACTGTAGGATAGGTAGGAACTAATAAATGACTAATATTGCCAATATAAGGATTTACATAGTCAACAGGAGTCTTGTCCTTTATTGCTGGCTGAGCACACAACAAAACAGGAAACAATATCAAAAAAAAGCTAAATATAGGACTCTTTTTCATAGCATTTTATAAAGTTAAAGTAAATCAATCTCATTTTAAATAAATGGCTTCGCAAAAATAATGGCTATTCATCAATATAAAAAACTGAAAGGCCAAAACATTTTAAACATTACAGCGATTTGACCTTTCAGCATATATAAACATTAAGAATACAAAAGCAAGACTAATAATTAGTAGGCCGCTGATATTTTAGAATTCTTCCCGGTAAAGATACCGATGGAGGTACGGATTCATTAGATACAGCACGCTTGTAATTAGGTTTAGCACTCATTACAAAATGTATTTTCACTCCATTCTGTACATCATCATAGCGCAAATAAGACTTATTATATTTTTTCCCATTAATGTATAGCTCCTTTACATAAATGTTACTCGTAGACCAATTGTCTGTAGTCATCTCAATTGTTTTACCATTGCTCATTTGCACTTTTAAACCTTTAACGCATGGGGAACCGATGTTATATATGTTACTTGATGGAGCTACGGGATAAATACCTAAACAATTAAACATATACCACGCAGACATTTGTCCACAATCATCATTTCCACTTAATGAACCAGGTTCATTTCCATAGAATCGGCTGGCAACTTCCCGTATCCACTTTTGACATTTCCAAGGTTGTTTTATATAATTATATAAATAAATGACATGATGGCAAGGTTCATTTCCATGCCAATAACCACCTATGCGACCTTGTATGTCATGAGCACCAGGGATATCATCCGGCAATTCAATACTGAACAGTTCATCCAATTTACTTTGAAACCATTTCTCACCTACTTCATTTATATAACCCTGAACATCATGTGGAACAGACCATGTATATTGCATTGTAAAACCTTCAGTTATATCACCCCATCCATTTACAGAACCAGGCCCTTGATATGCAATTGGAGCAAATGGAGTCCTCCACTTACCATTACTATCTTTCCCACGCATATATTTAGTTTGTGGATCTATTAAGTTTTGATAAGATAATGAGCGATTTAAAAAGTATTGATAATCATTTTCTTTGTTTAAAGCTTTAGCTGCCTGGGCGATACAATAATCATCATATGCATATTCTAATGTTTTGGATACAGATTCCGCTTCTTTATCAAAAGGCACATATCCCATTGAACGATATTCGGACAGGCAATCATAATTCTTATTCATAGCTGTTGTCTTCATAGCTTCATAAGCTCGCTCATAATCAAATCCTTTTACACCCTTTACAATCATATCAGCCAATACAGAAACAGCATGATAGCCTATCATACACCAGGTTTCATTTCCATAAAAAGACCATATAGGAAGCATTTTCTCTACACTCTTATCATAATGAGCTAACATAGAATTCGCTACATCCGCATTCAGCTTTTGATTTACCAAGTTTAGCCATGGATGAAAGGCACGATAAGTATCCCAGAGAGAAAAAACAGTATAATTAGTAAAGCCTTTTGCTTTCTGAATGTTTTTATCCAATCCGCGGAAAGAACCATCAGCATCTTGAAAAATAAAAGGATGCAGAGCAGCATGATATGCAGAGGTATAAAAGGTTTCTTTGGTTTTACGATCTGCAACAACTGTATATTTGCTTAATTCATTCTCCCATAATTGTTCTCCTTTGCTTTTCAATGACTCAAAATTCAATCCATCCAATTCCTTCAAATTCAAAAGTGCGCCTTCACTGCTAACCGCTGAAATAGCAGTTCTAACAGTTACTTCCTCCCCATCCTTAGTATTGAATGATAAACAAGCCATTAAGTTTTTACCCCAAGCTTCTTGGGTACTTCTAAAGCGTGATGTATTGTATACAATAGGCTTACCATTCTGAACGAATCGTAAATTCAATAACTTTTTCGAAAAGACTGCAGCAAAGTAGATATGGCGTTCCGGTCCCCAACCTTTAACTAATTTATATCCGGTAATTGTAGAATCATTAATCATCCGCAAATTAGACCATTCACATGATTGCCACAAAGTATGATCCATATCTATCATAATAAATGCTTTTTCAGATTTAGGATAAGTAAACCGAAAAATTCCACTACGTATTCCGGATGTCATCTCAGCTTTCACACCATAGTCTATTAAGTCTACTCCATAATAATTGGGAGATGCCCATTCTTTTTGATGTGAATATCGAGACCGATACCCTTCTTGTGGCTTCTCATGAGTTCCTGCTTCAAATTTCATGTCACCGATTCCGGGAATAAATAAGAAATCTCCGAGATCAGGGATACCTGTCCCACTTAGATGAGTTAAACTGAAACCCATTATTGTCGGTCTGCTATATTTATACCCCGAAGCTGCATCATAGTACTTATTATCCGTATCCGGGCTAATTTGTATTCCACCGAACGGTATTTGTGCACCAGGGTATACGTTTCCATAACCATCTGTACCAACAAATGGCTTTACGTAATCTATTAATTTCTCATTTTGTGCTTTAACAGCTACAGACAGGCCGAGACAAGCCAATACAAAAAATAATGCTTTATAATAATATCGAAACATAATCATATAATTATTTTACAACAATATCACCTACAGAAATTTGATATTCATGCCATAAGTCATCAATATTGTATTTATTACCCAATGCATATTTCACACCACCATCAAAAGACCAAGGTATGACCTTTAAAGTACTCCTATTAAATTTCTTCAAGAACTCAGGATCTTTATGATCACGCAACCAAACAAAGAAGTAACCAGCTCTACGATATCCATCCATATAGCTTCCCCCCTTCGGTCTATCACCTTCTCGAAATCCACCATTTGCAACTCGAACAGCATCAGCCATTCCTTCTATAAAAGCCCAAAAAACGCGATTGCTTCCATACGACCCGATTCCTTGTGGCTCCAACTGATAAGCATGAGTCAGCTCATGTAGCAACACTCCTCTAGTTTCAAAAAGAACTTTAGCCGTGTCATTATTGATAAATGATTTTTCAACATGTCGAGTACTATAAAAAATTGAGACATTACCATTCCCCCCACCTTTAGCTGAAATACCTTCAATATCTTCTAAGGTATAATGTATGTTATATACCGGAGGAATACTATCTTTAGGTGAACCATATAGTGTAGCTAAAACAGTACGCGCTTGTGATTGGATATATATATCTGGGTCCTTCACAATCTGATGATATATTTTTGATCCAGCAGATTCGGGAGCTTGATCTTCAAACATGATATGCCCAATATTATATTTCACCCAATCATGGTTATGCGATTGTGACAAGCCATTCTTGCCAATAGCGCAAGAACACAAAATAATGGTTCCAACTCCTAAAAGTATAAGATTTCGTTTATTCATTTTATATAAGTATTTTATTTATTCATTTACTCTACTTTATTCATTTGACAGAGAATAGGGTTTATCCTCTTTTAGAAGACCTCTATGTCGGTTTGGTGTAGCAGACATTTCGAAATCCCAAACTCCTCCTTGAAGTAGATCTTTATGTGTTATATACATTTTATCATAAGTACGGCCATTCCATTTTAAAGACTTTACATAGCATTTTTTATCACTTACACCATGAGCTCTTATTTCAATAGCCTTTCCATTTGGAAGATTCAATTTAAGATAAGGCAGATAAGGAGCTCCCAAAACATATTGATCTGTTCCCGGACATACCGGATAAAAGCCCATCACAGAAAAGATATACCAAGCAGACATTTGTCCACAATCATCATTTCCTCCAAGTCCATTAATTTCATTCTTATACATTTTATTCAGAATGTTTCTAATCCAGTACTGAGTCTTCCAAGGTTGTGATGTCCACGCATATAGGTAAGAGACATGATGACTAGGTTCATTTCCATGAACATAACCCCCTACTAGACAATCCTTAGTTATATCCTCATTATTCTCATAATATTTTTCAGGAAGGTGCATGGTAAATAGATTGTCTAGTTTCTTTATAAATGCATTTTCCCCACCCATGAGTTTTATCATTCCAAGCACATCATGTGGTACGTGAAACGAAAAGTTTAATGAATTTCCCTCAATAAAGCCTTCGCCGTAAGTTTGTAATATATCAAAATCTTTTTTAAAAGAACCATTACTATATTTAGGACGCGCATATCCGATTTGAGGATCAAATATATTCCTGTAACTTAAAGCACGCTTACGATATGTTTCAGCTATTTCATGATTACCTACTTTCAAAGCAGTTTGATATATAGTCCAATCGTCATAAGCATATTCTAAGGTAGTAGAAGCACCTGTTGCGCTTTTATCAAAAGGCACATATCCTAAACGTAAGTAATCGGCAATACCATCATAATAAGAGACATTTGATGTCCTGACCATAGCTTCCAAAGCTTCTTTGGAATTACTAAAAGTATTCTTTGTTATAGCATCTGCCAAAACAGATACAGCATGATACCCACTCATGCACCAATTTTCATTTCCCATCAGACTCCAAACAGGTAACATACCATGAACACTTTGCTGCTGATGCTTAATCATAGACTCCACCATATCTGCATTCTTTGATGGTGCAATTAAATTTAGCAAAGGATGCTCTGCCCGATAGGTATCCCACAAAGAAAATATTGTATAATTTGTAAAGCCATCAGCTCGATGAATGTTATTATCCAACCCACGATACGAGCCGTCTATATCGGTATATACAGAAGGATTGATCATAGTATGATAAAGTGAAGTATAGAACATTGCCTTTTGGTCTGAACTGCCTTCAATATCAAAACAGGATAATTCACGATTCCACTGGTTAGCAGCTTCTTTCCTCAAGGTATCAAAGTCTTTACCAGAAGTTTCTGCTTCTAAATTTTTTAATGCACCTTCTGTACTAACTCCCGAAAGAGCAACTTTCACTGTTAACTCTGATTCAGAAGCCGTATCAAAATTAAAATATGCAACGATTTTACGTCCAGCCATTTCTGGAAAATTTTCATTGAGATGAAAGCGGCGCCAAAAACCATTATACCGAACTACATTCTTCTCTTTATATCCATAGTCTTTTATTGGCTGTGAAAAAGAAATTGCAAAATAAGTATAGTTAGTACGTGCCCAACCATTTGTTATCCGATAGCCTGTCAGAAGAGTATCATTTTCAACGCGAATACTAGCCCACAATACTTTATCATCATAATTATAGATACCATGTATCAAATCAAGAATTAAATGCTTATCAACTTTCTCAGGAAAAGTATATTTATGAATCCCTACTCGCTGAGTTGCAGTTAATTGCGCTTTGATTGCATAATTTTCTAACATAACTTCATAATACCCAGGAGATGCCTTTTCCGTGGAATGGCTAAAACGAGATCTGTATCCTTCCTCCGGATTTGTAGACCGCCCCGGATTTAACTTCAATTTTCCTGTAGTTGGCATAATAAGTATATCCCCTAAGTCAGAATGACCTGTTCCACTAAGATGTGTATGACTAAATCCTACAATCGTCTTATCTCTATATTGATAACCAGCACAATATTCATATACATTTTTTTGATAAGCTCCATTCACATTGTGTGGAATGGTATCCGTGTCAGGACTCAATTGCACCAAGCCAAAGGGCATACATGCACCAGGGAAGGTATGCCCCATTCCATTCGTACCTATCATTGGATTCACAAACTCAACAGGTTGCTGGGCAAAAGCCAACATACTCGACATAATAAATGACGCTAAAAAGAGTAGTTTTTTATTCATAAACGAAATAAATACTTTAGTAAAACAAGTTCTTCTTATTAAATGAGAATCCAGTAAAAGATATGACTTTTACTGGACTCTTCTATTATTAAAACACCTCAAAATCATATATTCTAGCCGCTTCAGGTACGCTTCCCTGTGTTGGCTGAGTTATTAACAAACGTATATAACGAACTGACAATGGGGTAAAGCTACGTGTGACTGTATCTTTTTTATTATCAGAGATTGTATCTATTGTTTTCCATTCTTCATCCAGTTTATTCTTCCCTTGCAAAAAGCAACCTCGCGTTATATAACCATTATCTTCATTACCAGCATTTACTAACTTCCAACCTTTAATTAAACGACTCTCACCTAAATCAAAATCAAGAAAATTGGGAGACATATTCACATCACACCATTTTGTCTGTAAATCACTGTCAACTGCAAATTGTGCTAATTCCTCCTTATTAACTTCTCCAGAACAAGCAATTAATTTAGCTTTACTCAAAATGTTGCTTTTAGGAGAAATAGATGTAATATTATCACTTTTCTTCAAAGCTGTACGGAACTGTTCTGAAGCAGGAATTACCGACGGAGCATTCTCTTTTACAAGGGTTGCTGCAAAGATTACAATATTAGGATTATCGGGCAGAGTTATTGAAGTAACCCCTTTAGGTATATCGATTCCTATTTTAAACATATATGTAAATTCATAAGCTTCATCACCCTCACTGGAATGACGGTGAGTACCCACGTATGCAAGTTCAGCATTCTTCAAGAATCCATTCGTATGACCGATATGTTCCCATTGACCAATAAAGCCACTATAATAAGGAATCATTGCATTTACCTCATTCTTTCCAACATGGAATTTGGCATTGTTATCCCCATTTGTAGATGCAGCAAGAATATAAAGCTTATTGAACGATTTTCCGGCAGGGAGCTGAATGACATTACCTTTGCAACTTAAACCATTTGCAATTTCTTTTTCACCCAAACGGAATGGTATGTTGTTAGCATTTAAAATTGAATCTGGAAGCAATTCTGCTGCATAGCTATTGCCTGACTCAAAATTACCTTCACGGCGAAAAGCATTCCAACTAAAACATTTGCGATCATAATTTAATGGTAGATAAGCATAATCCAAGTTTTGCGTTGGATAGATACGATTCAATTTAACTTTAAAAGTTTTAATACCATAAGGAGATACTGATATCTTCAATTTATTTTGTTCAAAAGTCGCACCGCCAATTTCCTTTTCAGTACCATCTGCCTCACAAGCACTCATTAAGTTTCCAGCAAAAGTGATTTCTGCATTTTGAGATACCTTTCCTCCCATTTCATATACACGAACCACATACTCATCAGAGCTTTCAGCCTTTTTAAGAGCTTTGATAACAACATTAGGATTATTAGAGCTTGCAAATGTAAAATTCTTACCTAACTCACCAGAATGTTTTGTAGCAAAGAAAGCCTTAAGCGGTTGATTTAATATTTCAGCTTTGTTAGCTATTTCTGTTTTATTAAGACTACCTTGATGCCCAACGAGACTATAAGTGAATACATGGTGTCCGAAATCTTGATGATCTTGATAGGCATAATTCCTCTGAGTAGATGGAGTATGAAGTAAGGACAGCCGAATTGTATTTTCATTAGGTTTATCCCATCCATATTTACAATCATTCATTATTGATACACCATAGTCATTACTTTTATCAGTCAAATCAGCCCACTGTTGAGCGTAAACTTCATAAGCAGTTTGTGTATTATTTCCCCTTTCAACACTTCCCAAACCTAAATCATAAGTAGCTTTTTCATTTTCCAAATTTAAGGGGAATTCAGCTTTTAATAAGGTATTTGTAGATTTCCAATCAACCTCATTATAGAAATCAATACGATCGGCTCTACTCCCTTCATATACACGGATATATTGTTTAAAGGAAGAATCTCCATATTTTTTTTCTACACAGATTGTTTTTCTAAGCGCACCATTTTCAAGCATCGTAATTTTTACATCATCGATAATTGAGACAGGATCCTTATCTATTGTTTCTTTTATGATTTCCCAAGCCGGCCATCTGTAAGATTTATTTTCTGTAAACACAGCCAAACGTATCGTTTTGCCATCTTTTACTAATTCTTTATTGTTCCGCTTATCAATTAAAGAAGAAATGTCGCCATTTTTATCTAACGTAATCTTATAAATAGAGTTTTCCAATATAGAAACCTTTTTAGATAATGCCATTTCAGATTTTCCATCAACACGTACATCATATATTGCATAACCAGTACCCGGCACAGAAGCTTGTACCAATAAATGAGCTTTTCCACCTTCATAACTGAGATATTGGGATTTCGCTCGTTTTCCAAATGAATCATAGACAGAAAGACCTTTAGAAGAATCAGGCATATCTACTTCTAATTCAACGGCATCATTTACAGGAAAAGCATTAGCATTATAGAGTACAACGGGAATCCCATTTGTCCGAGTATCCATTTTTGCTGCGACAGCGCTCACAGATGACGATACTATTGTTGAAAATTCTTTTAGTGCGATCATCTCGTCATTCCATGAAAACTCATATGCACGTGGAATACTTGTTCCTGTTAGGTCATCATGAAACTGGTGAAATATAAAACGCCTCCAGTTTTCAGTCAAAGCCTTGTCTGGATAATTGTATCCGCCCAACCATTCAGCTGCAACCGATGAGCGTTCTGCTGCATCTCCCAGTTGCTCGTTCTGACGATTGTACAATTTCATTGCAGCCTCAGATGTATAACAACCTGTCCCATGAACATCCATTAGTAATTCACCATTAAATACAGGCAATTCTTTATGATTAGAAAAAGGCAAATAATCTTTGTATAATTGATCGCTAGTAGCACTAATAACTTTTACAGGCCCACTACCTTTAACCCCTTTTTCTATCGAACGTACAGAAGCCAAAGTTGGAGAACCACCAGTATCACCTGTCCCATAATATCGATAAACTGCGTTCAAAGAAGTCTTTTCTGCCAAGCCTTTTAGATATTGGCTGTTTGACAAATCTTCATCATTCCATCTATGACCATAATCATAACCATGAGTCAACATTATTTTTTGACCATCAACACCCTGCCATAAACCAATCATAAAAGGATGCTTACTATCTCCATAAAAAGGATGTTCACGCCAATCCAATTTTTGTGATGAAAAACCAATTAGACCGCAATGAGACGCAATAGAGGGTAGCGTCCAACCAAATCCAAAGCAGTCAGGAAGAAATATATCGGTACCTTCTTTCCCAAACTCTTGACGGTAAAATGTTTGTCCGAGTAAAATATTCCGAATAGATGATTCTACAGAAGGGACCAGTACATCACTTGCTTCCCAACTGCTACCGGCAATATGCCAACGCCCTTCTTTTATGTATTTTTTAAGTTCTTCATATTGAGCAGGATAATATTCTTTCATCCAAAAATATTTCACACCGCCCTCAAAATTAAAAATATAATCAGGATAATGTTTCAACAAAAACAAATTCTGATTGAGCGTATTCCAGACGTATTTATTAATCGTTGTCTGCACATCCCAGTTCCATTGGGTATCCAAATGAGCATCTGCGACCATATAAGCCTTGGGCTGAGAAGTCGAATTGCTCTGTTGCGCATAAGAGTTTCCCCCCATGAGTAGCATTATTGAAGCAATAGCGAAAATTTTGTTTTTTTTATACATGATATTAAATATGTGATAATACAATAACTTCCCTGTTCGTATAGTTTAGAGAAAAATAGAATAAATGATGAATAATATATTCAAATCTAAAGTAGAAGCCCTCTTATTATCAAAATCTAAAAGAGCTCCTACTTTATAATAATAAATCCAAAATTAATAACAAAAAGAGTAGATTATAATTTTACCAATAATTATTCTATTCAATTAACAACATATCCATCATTTTGTATCAAATTGGGGTTTACAGCCATTTGAGAATATGGGATAGGATATAAAGTCAAGTGCCCACTTTTAGTAGCTTGATGATCCCACCAATTCGCTGTTAAAAACTTTCCAAACCTAATTAAATCAGTTCGGCGTTTACCTTCAAAAATAAACTCTCTCCCTTTTTCTGCTAAAAGTTCATCTAGAGTAAGAGTGGATGTTGTATATTTCACACTTTCCCAAACATCTGAATTAAAAGCCCTTTGCCTAGTTGCATTGATCAAATCCACCGCTTCTTGCGTAGCTGTTCCTCCATTTTTCCTCATGAGTGCCTCAGCTTTCATATAATAGATTTCGGTTAGTCGATACAAAACCCAATCATTACTACAGAAGTTAGTACTACCATAAATACCTTCACGATACTTATTAAAACGGGCGCCACTATTTTCTTCTCCTGTTATCATACTTGATTCAGTTCCCCCCGATTTATTTAGTCTAATGTTATTTACAAACACTAAAGGAAGGCCGGAATATTCTACAGATCCTACTTGAGGGGTGGTAGTCCCATATTGATATTGCGGACCAATAAGCATCCACTCTTTTTTTCTCAGATCATTATCAGCGAAAGCGTCATAAGCAGAAGGAATAACAACTACTCCATTATTACCGTTTCTATCTCCACCATTAATATATTTTTGACGAAAATGATAAAAATCACCAGACCAATTACAACGAGTTGTAGTATTTTGATAGTCATACGACATTACAAAAATGTTTTCATATGAGGAAGTCGTATTAGTATTGCAGAAAGGCGTCAAGATATCATCATCTAATTTCATTGTTCCTAATTGTGATCCTCCATCACCTGCAATAAGTTTATTGCAGTAAGTGATGCAATCATCCCAGCGTGGAGTGCCTGTATAAACTTCAGCATTTAAATATAAATCAGCTAAGATTGCATAAGCTGCTGCTTTCGTCAATCGTCCTGAATTAGCTTTTGACATCAAAGGTAAATTATTTACTACTGATAATAATTCTGACTCAACAAAATCAAAAACTTCTTTTTTAGAGTTTGTTGCAGGAGATGCAGGATCCCCAACCTTAGTTACTATAGGCACATTGCCCCACAAGTTTAAAGCATTTAAATAGTAGTATGCCCTATTTGCCTTTAGTTCAGCCACGTAAGCACTCCGCTCAGTCTCTGTTATTCCCATTGAAGCAGCACTTCTAGCCTCCAAATTCTCTATACCAGAATTACAATATCCTAAGCCTTGAAATACCAAATTCCAACAGTCTCTTATAGTACTGTGCATATATGTCCAAGTATGATAATGAAGCTGTATCCATTTCCCATCATCATATCCATGAATACCTTTTTGAGGCCAAGCTAATTGATCTGCAGACAACTCATTTAAGCGCCAAGCATTTTCTCTAGATTGACAAGTAAAGACAGCTCCACTATGAGTATAAGGCCGTAGTACAGCTGATATAACTTCAGCTTTAGTAGTATAAAAATTATCTGTTGTACGATTATGATAAACAGTTTCAGTAAGGTCTGTGCAGCTAGTAATAGAGATAAGACCTATGAATGAGCATATGATAGATATAAACTTTTTCATATTTATAATTACTATTTTATAAATGTATTAAAATTGAATATTACAGCCTATAGTAAAACTCCTTGTTAAAGGGGTACGTGCATATGGTGCCATACTAGGTGATAGACCTGTATCGTCCAGTTCTGGAGTTTCACCGCTATAGCCAGTAACAAAGAATAAATCACGTCCTGCAACATAAAAGCGTGCGGAAGAAACTAATGGTATAATATTCCGGGGTAAGGTATAACCTATAGTCAAATTATCTAATTTCAAATAGTCGCCCTTTTCCAAAAAATAATCTGAATATGAATATGAAGCGTCAATACCATCTGTTAAAGCAGATTTCAGTACATTATAGCCAGATCGCAAAGTTTTTTTGTTTCCATAAGCCATTTTCTGGCGATTCAATATATCAAATTGCAATTTGCCAATAAAACCTACGGTAAGATCAATATTTTTATAACGAAAAGTATTGGTTAACCCTAAATGCCATTTAGGTGCACCATTACCTATAACAGTCAAATCATCTTCATTTATTTTGCTGCCACTTACAGCTTCTCCTTTTTTATTGTAAAAAAGCCATTCTCCAGCTGTATCAAATCCAGCAAAACGCTTACCATAAAAATTACCGATTTCATCCCTCTCATATATACGAACTGCATTTCCGAGAGCTCCATATCCTCCTATATCTCCAGTCGAATAGTAATCTGCGGAATTTGCAGAAAACTTATCTAATTTATTTGTAAAGATCTTGGATGCAGTCAAAATCATATCCCATTTAAAATCTTTATTAGAAACGGGTATAGCATTTAATGTCAATTCAATTCCACTACTAGAAATACTACCAATATTCGTTGTATAAGTCGATTGAATATTGGAAGGAATTGGTGCAGTAACTCCTGTCATTAACAAGTCATCAGCACTTCTTTTATACACGTCAATAGCTCCTGTAATACGATTCTTTAAAAAACCGAAATCAAGACCGATATTCCATTCTTTTTTAGTTTCCCATTTTAGATTAGGATTAGGGTTTTTATTAGGACCATAAGTTTGTTGCCAAGTACCATCATCAGCTAAATAAGGATTACCCGTACCCAAGGTAGAAACTGATTGATATGGACTGATCCCTGAATTTCCTGTTTCACCATAACCCAGTCTCAATTTTAAGTTTGAAATTGTAGGTATTTTCTCCATAAAATGCTCGCGAGAAATATTCCAAGCTAATGAAATAGAAGGAAAATTTCCCCATTTATTATTAGTACCAAATTTAGATGAACCTTCACGGCGAATAGAAGCTTGAACGATATACTTTTCGGCAAATACGTAATTCAGACGCCCGAAAAAAGCAATCAAAGTAGACTTTTGTTTATCACTTCCCATCCCAGCTTTACCTAATGTTAAATAGGTCCCTGCACCTAAATCATTCTCTTCAGTAGCATCATTCAAAAAACCAGAATTATTTGCTGAAAAAGAGTCCCAAATTTCTTGTTGCCAACTATATCCTCCTAATATCGAAATTTTATGCTGATCAAATAATGATTTAGAATATTCAATTGTTGGCTCAATAGCGCCTTTATTATTCACATAATGAGATTTATAAGCGTAACCACCGCTGTTATAGCTATCATATGAGACACGCGAATCTTTATCATAGTAAGTATTGTCATCATAAGTATTTCGAGTCATACTTCCCATTAGTGAGAACTTCAAATCTCTTAATGGTTCAAAAATAACTTTTGCATCTAAACCAGTTGTATTTTCATTTCTTTTATTTTTTTGTTGAGACAAACGCGCCAATTTATTTTCGTCGGAAGAGTAATCTTCATAAAAAGTACCATTTTCATTATAAATAGGATTTGTTGGATTAGCTCTTAATGTAGCCTCCCATCCATCATTACCTAATTTATCCATATAATCAAAATTCGTCGAAAGATTTGTTTGGAAAGTTAGCATATTATTCAGACCCTTAGTTGTCAAAGAGAGGCGACCTCCCCATTGTTCACGAGTATTAGCTTTTGCAATACCTTCCAAATTATTATAAAATAAAGAAGCTCTAAAAGTAGTATTTTCCGTTCCACCTGAGACAGAAAGAGCATGGCTATGAGATAAATTATTTTTATCAATAATAGCATCATACATATTACTATTACTTCCTCTGTCATAAGAACTGGCATCAAATCCCAAGGCTTTCATTGCATCACGATATTCGTCTGCAGTAAGAAATTCCGGTGTATTAACCTTATAATATCTACTAACAAAAGATGAATATTCAAATACAGGTTTACCTGCTTTACCTTTCTTGGTGGTGATGATGATAACTCCTGCATTAGCACTGGAACCATAAATAGCAGCAGCAGATCCATCTTTAAGGACTTCTATCGACTCAATATCATCTGCACGTAATAGATTTAAATTTCCCCCTGGAATTCCATCAATAATAACTAAGGGAGATTTACTACCATTAATCGAAACAACTCCACGTAACTGAATAGCAACCCCATCAGTAGGAGAACTTCCTCCTGTACGGGTAACAGCAAGCCCAGCTACTCTTCCCTCTAAAAGTGTACGAACATCTCTATTGTCAGCTCCTGCGATATTAAATTCTTCAGGCTTTACTGTTGTAATAGCAGTAGCTACTTCGGCTCGCTTCATCGAGCCATACCCCACTACTACAACGTCATCCAAAGTTTTAGAATCTTCTTGCAAGGTTACATTAATGATAAGATTCTTATCAACACGAACATTTTGAGTTATAAAACCAATATAAGAAAACTCTAAAGTAGCTCCTAATTTTGCTTGAATTTTATAACCTCCATTAAGCTCTGTAATGGTGCCAATTGAAGACCCTTTTATTCTAACTGAGACGCCAGGTAAAGGTTCTCCATTAGAATCTTTTACTATTCCAGAGATAGATTTTGCTTGTTGGAGTATCTCATTCGTTGATGCATATGAGGATATACTACCAAATAAAATAATAATTAGGACAATTATGCTTTTCGCCGTGTCTCGAAAAAAGCATGATTTTTCAAATAACAAATTTTTCATAGGTTTAATGTGTTTATAATTTATAAAAAGAGAATTTTTCTTATTCAACGGATTAACAAATAAAAGCTCTTTTAAATTATATTATATACTTAATTGCGCCAAATCAATTCTTATCATTAAATATATTTTAGAGCACATTTTCATAAGAAAAATAAAGTATAAAAGCCTATTTATCAACGATATAATAAAACTGAAAAATAAGAATAAAGATATTTAGAGTACAAAAGAGAAAGGCATTAATACAATTTGTGCAATATAAAACATAATCAATAAAGAACTATCTCTAAAAATAGAAAGTAACAACAAGAAAATATGGAAATCTATAAACGGGTAAGCATTTAGATATAAATAATCAGCGAATATTCTTTGAATAGGTATCTCTTAAATATATAAATAAGGCTGCCTCAGAATCACTATGAGGCAGCCTTGAAATCGAATGTACTGTAAAATGATTATTTTCCTTAAAGAGAAGCTGTTATAAATGTACATTCATTTTAGTTATGGCAGAGGATCCGGTTCTGCGGAAATTGCCGGATCAAAAATGGCGGTACCCACTCTGGAGTCAGCACATCCATAGTACAAATGCCACTTATTCTTATAATATACCAGTCCTTCAATAAATACCGTACCTGCAGGATATTGCCCGCTTTTCTCAAATCCGTCCATTGGGCGAAGAAACGGCTCATTCAGACGAGTTATTAAATGCGTAGGATCTTTCGTATCAAAGAGTGCCTGACCGGCAGCATATACATTTGGCGTAAAGCGCTTATCACCCTTGTCATCGCCTCTATTTTTCCCATTATAAAGCAGTACAATACCTTTCTTTGTATATATTGCAGGAGGGCCACATTCTGTCAGTTGGCTATCAAAATAACCATCGCGAGGAGAAAACAGCACTTTCAGTGAACCATCTTGATTTACTAGAGGAGTCCAATCAATCAAATTATCCGAGGTAGCTGCGTATACGTGATATTCACCCCAATACATGAAATACTTGCCGTTAATCTTCTTTATAACCTGCCTGTTGTTCACTACTTCGGTCAAGATAGATCCCGATTTGCATCCTAGATTATAGAACTTACCATTATAAGCTTTCGAGAATGCAGGACCGTGCTTAGTCCAATGTTTCAAATCACGGGATGTAGCAATAGCCAATCTGAAGATCTTTCTATTCCATTGAGTATATGCCATCACAAAAAGTCCGTCATCAGTAACAGCCACACGGGGATCTTCACATCCCCCAGGCCATTCTCTTTCTGATTGCGAATCATTATCCGGATAAAAAACCGGAGTCCTCTCCCGTTTAAATCTAATGCCGTCACTCGAAGAAGCATATCCCAAACGTGAAGTCCGATGACCGATACCAATCCCCGACTTATCTTCCGCTCTATAAAGCACTACGATTTTTCCTTTATAAACAGTAGCAGCCGGGTTGAAAGTATCATTAGATTCCCATGCTATATATTTTTTCGACAAAGGACAATAAAATGTGCTACTATCGGGAGAGATAATAGGATTTGCATTTTGAGGACGAACAAAACCTCCTAATGCCCAATCCGGAAACTCCCTTTTATTGTTAGAAGTTTGTTGACCATTCATCATACAAGCCAAGGATAAGGTAACTCCGAACAGCAAGTACTTCTTTTTAAAGTATCCCATTGCGTTTATTTTTTATTATTCTTATCGAACTCCAATAAAACTTTTACAGGAAAATGATCAGAAGGAACCCGTGCTTCATAGCTCTTCACTGATATTTCAGAAGGATAGTCTTTTACATCCGCTTTCTTCGCATCCTTTTTCAGTTCACGATACGAATCGGTTAAAACACCATATTTCACAACATGAAATCCCGGAGAAACAAAAACATGATCAATACGACTATCTGTGTAACTATCCGTTTCAAAACCATTAAATGTTCCGTTAGTGGCATATCTAAAGTCTGAAATCTCATAGGAATCACGAAGGTTTCCCTGAGCAACCAATGCAGTATAAGACTCATGCGTCTGATCTACATTAAAATCGCCGGTAAGAATAGCAGGAAGGTTCTCACCCAACTCCTTCATCTTCTTTTGTACAAGGAATGCGCTCTCAACGCGAGCTTTCTTTCCAATATGATCCATATGCAAATTGAAGAATAAAAACTCAAAGCCGGTAGCTTTCACCTTAAAATGCCCCCAAGTACAAATACGGGGCAATACAGCATCCCAACCCTTACTAGGAACGTTCGGTGTTTCTGATAACCAGAAATCGCCTTTTTCAATAACTTCAAATTTGTCGGTGCGATAGAATATTGCGGAATGCTCGCCTTTATCCTTTCCATCATCACGCCCTACACCAATATAATCATATTTCGGTAAAGCATTTTTTAAATCCTTAAGCTGATGTAAAAAGCACTCTTGAGTTCCAAAGATATCAAAATCATGGAATTGGACCATTTTGGCAATTACGGGATAACGATATCCCCAGCCGTTTCCGGCTAAAGAATCCCCCCCATTGGCATTTCTCAAATTGTATGTTGCAGCTACAAATGTTGTGGGAGTATAACTCCGACAGCCAGCCAACGCCAGAAACACCCAAAGACAAAAAAGTAAATTTCTAATTTTCATTTCATTTATATTTTAATCCTAAACGATAATCCATTACTTTTCATTCGAAAGAGAATACGGAACATCCGCGTTAGAGATACCTCTATTTCTATTTGGCACCTGATCCATTTGATAAGATATCTGAGCTCCATTCATCAATTGTTGGTGAGTGATATAATTATGCTGATAAACCTTACCATTTATAAACATGCTCTTTACATACTTATTATCCTCGCTATTATTATCAGCAGATATTGAAACAGTCTTACCATTATCCAAATGCAGTTTCACCGATTTAAACAGCGGTGTTCCCAACACATATTGATCAGTACCCGGACATACAGTGTAGAAGCCCAAGGCTGAGAATACATACCACGCAGAAGTTTGACCATTATCCTCATCGCCACAATAGCCATCGGGAGCAGGGTTATAAAGCTTCTTCATAATCTCGCGAACCCAATATTGAGTTTTCCATGGCTCATTTGAATAGTTATATAAGTAGACCATGTGCTGGATAGGTTGGTTACCATGAGCGTATTGTCCCATGTTCATCACTTGCATCTCACGCATTTCATGAATCATGCCTCTACTCTTCATTCCTTCTTTTCCCGGAATGATAAATACAGAATCCATCATAGCATTAAAGTTACTCTTTCCGCCCATCAGATTTATCAGCCCTTGTGGATCATGGAATACGCAGAAACTCCAATGCCAACTATTTCCTTCACAAAAATCACGTCCCCAATCGGCTGCATCAAAGTCAGGATTAAACCCACCTTTATTATCTTTACCAACCATCAATTTACGAAGAGGGTTATAAACATTCTTATAGTTCAATGCTCTTTCCTTAAAAATAGCTATTTCTTTTTCCGGTTTATTCAGTTTTTTCCCGAGCGTATATATTGTCCAATCGTCGTATGCATACTCCAAAGTACGGGCTACATTTTGTCCTATACCTATATTATTAGGTACATAACCCATTTTATTATATTCTTCATAAGCGACTCTTCCTGATGAAGTCTTAGGTAAATAAGCAGTAGTAGCATGTACTAAAGCTTTCCATAGCGTCTCAATATCATATCCTTTCAAACCCTTTACATAAGCATCGGTTACAATAGAAGCCGAATTATTACCCACCATGCAATTCCGGTGACCGGGGCTAGCCCATTCAGGAAGAAATCCGCTCTCTTTATATGCATTCACCAAACCTTCCTGCATCTTTTCATTCATTGAAGGATACATCAGATTCAAGAATGGGAATAAGCAACGGAATGTATCCCAGAACCCTGTATCAGTAAACATATAGCCGGGAAGAACTTCACCGTTATAAGGACTGTAGTGTACGGCTTCACCTTTAGCATTGTACTCATAAAAGCTTCTTGGAAAGAGCACTGAACGATACAGGCATGAATAAAAAGTGCGCAAATTATCAATATTGTCATCGCTGACTTCAATACGGCCCAATACATCATTCCACTTCTTGCGGCCTTTTTCAATAACTTGTTCCATATTATCTTTACCCAATTCTTTCAAGTTCAACTCCGCTTGATCGAAACTAATAAAAGAAGAAGCTGTACGTACATTCACCTGCTCACCCCTGCGAGTTTTAAATTTTACAATAACTCCGGTGTGGTTGTCTTTAGCTTCGAGCTTATTTGCATCAATCGCCCCATTGGTTACAGTATATACAGAATCGAACGGTTTATCAAATATCAGCACAAAATAATTTTTAAAATTCTCAGGGACACCGCCGCTATTTCTTGTGGTGTAACCGATAATTTTATTTTGCGAAGGAATCACCTTTACATAAGATCCACGATCGAAAGCATCAACCACAACAGATGAAGAATCACTCGCGGGAAATGTAAAGCGAAACATAGCAGCTCTTTCTGTCGGAGCAAGTTCTGTTGTCACATCATGATCAGCTAAATAGACTTTATAATAATATGGAAGAGCCACTTCAGCTTTATGCGAAAACCAGCTCGCACGCTTATCTTCATCAAACACGATATTACCGGTAACAGGCATTATCGAGAACTGACCATAATCGTTGATCCAAGGGCTTGGCTGGTGAGTTTGTTTGAAGCCTCTGATCTTATCTGCATTATAAGTGTACACCCATCCATCTCCCATTTTACCGGTTTGAGGGGTCCAAAAATTCATACCCCATGGCATAGCAGTTGCAGGATAAGTATTCCCTGTTGATAGTTCAAACTTAGACTGTGTTCCAACAAGTGTGCTGACATAATCCACAGGAGTTTTCTTTGCCGCTATAGGTCCACTCAAACCGGTGAAACCAGCTAGCAGACAAAGCGCATAAAACGATGTTTTCATGAGAAATGTGTATTGATTGATTAAAATTCTATTAACTAGAAACAAAAATAAGTAGAATATAAGAAGAATCTATATCTGACATCATCAAAATAAGCCAAAGGCCCAAACATTCACTATAATGGCACGGATTTTTACCTTCAATGTTCTTATATGATGCAATCAATACATATTTTCACTATCTTTGCCATAAGTCTATATACTAAATCGAAACTTTATGATAAGGCACAAATTATTACCTTTCATTGCTATTATCTTAATTCTGAGTTCCAGTTTGCACGCGTACAATTTAACGCATATTTCGGATAAAAGATATATGACAAACAGTTCAATCACATCTTTATCGCAAAACGAAAAAGGATTAATGTGGATAGGAACCTGCGACGGTATCAATATATATGATGGGCAGAAAATAGAAGGTTTAAAATTACCGGGACACGACAACTATATTTCAGGCAATTTAATAGATCAGATCATATCAACAGGAAACGATATTTATTGGATACAAACCTACTATGGACTGAACCGTTTAGATAAACGCAATAACAGAATTACCCATTACAAAGAATTCCAAAAATTCTTCTTTATGGCTAAAGACCATTCAGGTACCTTATATGTATTAAAAGACAATAATAGTATATATTATTATAAGAACGGAGCTTTCAACAAAATAAATACGATGGGAGTACCATTTACCGATATCGTCGACTTCTTCATTGATGAGAACGATGTCATTTGGATTATCTTAAAACAATACAGTTATTGCTATGCCATACACAAAGATCAAAAGACGGGAAATGTTACATTAGCACACAAAAAAAGTAATTTCAATATCAACTCAACCATACTCTATTGTTTTCACGACGGGAAATTTATACATTATATTGACGACAAATACAATCTGTATGACTACGATATCAATAGAAACAGTAATAAATACCTTGCCAATCTGAAAGAAGAAATCAACACTCGTGGTAGAATATCAGCCATAGTCAAGAGTCATAACAGCTATTTCATCGGATTTGTGCTAGATGGATTACTTAAATTGGAGAAAGACAGAAATAATCTCTACGAAATAAAAGATATGGGGATTAACTGCGGAATATTTTCCATAGAAAAAGATCTTTTCCAAGATATTGTATGGATTGGCACAGACGGACAAGGTATCTACCTTTATTCTTCAAAGCAACCTCCAATCAAATCGGTTACATTTAGTAAATCTGAAAATAAGATCAACCGCCCCATCCGTGCATTACTATGGGATAAGGAACGTACACTTTGGATTGGATTAAAAGGAGAAGGGCTCTTAAAAGTGTACAACTATAGTCCAAATAAAGAAATTAGTGAATTTAAATCAGAAAAGATAACTTCAAAAAACAGCGAATTAAGAAGTAACGCGGTGTACTCTATTGCGCAAAGTCAGCACAATGTACTTTGGATCGGAACCGAAGAAGGTTTAAACTATTACTCTTATAAGGAGAATAAAATAAAAAAGATTTCACTGACAGTAGATGGCATTGAATTTAAATATATACATAGCATTCGTGAAGTAAATGCCGCTGAGATATGGTTTGCAAGCGCAGGCCTTGGCGTATTAAGAGCATCAATAAAGTGGAATAACAACATCCCTACCCTGACTAATTTACAACGCTACAGCATCAATCAAGATAATTTTGAATCAAACTATTTCTTCACAATTCATGTTGCCGGAAACTCCAATATATTATTTGGTAACAAAGGCTACGGAACATACTTCTTCAACAGACAGACCAATAGTATTGAGCCGTATGCTCCGAGTAAAAAGGAATACATGGCACTTAATAATGTACTCGCTATTAACAAAGACAACCATAACAATCTATTATTCGGCACAAGTTTCGGATTATTAAAATACTCTCCCGACAAATCGTATAAACTATTTAATGTAGATGACGGCTTTCCAAACGGAACCATACATTCTATAGAAAAAGACATAAATAACACTTTCTGGTTAGCTACCAATATCGGACTTATCAAGTTTGACTCAAATAAAAATATATTCAGATCTTATGGCATTGCCGAAGGATTGGATGTCGTTGAATTTTGTGATGGAGCATCTTTCAAAGATGAAACCACCGGCACTATTTTTTTCGGAGGAATTAACGGCTTTGCAGCCATCTCACCACGATCACTTACCGAGAAAGCCTATATGCCGCCTATAGATCTTAATAAGCTCTATATATTCAGCAAAGAGCAAAATCTCGGTGAGTTTATCCGAAAAAAGGGAGATTCCGAGATTATTCGCCTAAGCTATGACCAAAATTTCTTCTCACTTTCGTTTGCTTCAGCCGATTTTCTTAACGGTAGTAACCGCACCTTTTATTACAAACTACAAGGGGTAAATGACAATTGGATTAACAACGGGCAAAACAACGAGATTTCATTTACCAATATGGCACCAGGCAGATACACTTTATCTATAAAGTATTACAATAGCGCTTACGATAAAGAAAGTGATGTTTACTCCTATATTATAATTATAGCCAATCCCTGGTACACATCCGTTTGGGCATACCTCGTCTACCTCATCATTCTGTCAGTGATTATAATGTTGATTGT
Organism: Bacteroides sp.; assembly: GCA_041907545.1. Classification (GTDB taxonomy): domain Bacteria; phylum Bacteroidota; class Bacteroidia; order Bacteroidales; family Bacteroidaceae; genus Bacteroides. Next base: position 76,082 of record JAYRGX010000013.1, on the reverse strand, counting down.
GCGTCATTTCAAGTCGAAAGTTCAAGAAAAGAAACGGAAGATGATGAACGAAATGGAGATCAAGCACCAGAAAAAAATATTCGATTCCAAACTTCAGTTCTTTACCAATATCGCGCACGAGTTTTATACCCCACTAACCCTTATATACGGACCGTGTAAACGAATCCTGTCTTCAAGCGGATTAAATAGTTTTATTTCCAATCACGTGCAAATGATTCAAACTAATGCAGAAAGATTAAACAACTTAATTGAAGAGTTAATAGAGTTCAGGCGCATAGAAACGGGTCAAAGAAAACCCAAAATAGAATCGATTTCAATAACCAAAACCTGTAATAATCTCCTGGATTGTTTCAGTGATCTTGCACAATCAAAGCAGGTCAGCCTCGTACAAGAAACCGCCAAAGTTGTAGAATGGAATACCGACTCGAAGTTTTTCGATACCATATTAACCAATCTCATCAGCTATGCATTCAGCTCGCTAAGCGGAAAAGAAATAAAGATAAATATTGACCGAAGAGGTGATTTATTACTCGTAGATCTGACGTATGAAGGCAATATTGACGAAACAGAGCTCAGTGCACTTTTCAATCATCATGCTGCTTTAGATGATTTTGAGATCAAAGAGAATAATCAATTTAGTAAAGGACATTTAAGCTTACCTATTGCATACAATATGGCCAAGTTACTGAATGGAGATCTGGTAGCAAATCGTAAGAAAGAGAAAAGCATTGTTTTCACTCTGACGCTACCGTTTATCGAAGTCAGCAAAAGCAGAACTGAAAACAAACAGATGGAGGCGCTTTACACTCCCCAGGCAAACATACAGAAGATCACAAGATTACCTGAATATAAATTCGATGAAAGCAAATCAACCGTATTGGTGATTAATGAAGAGATAGACATGATCTGGTTTATAGGCGAACTATTGTATCCCGACTTCAACTTTATTCCATTGCAAAAGCCGGAGCAGATTGATGAAAAACTCAATGAAATATCACCCTCATTAATTATATACGACATTACAACGCAAGGCAAACAGGGTATGTCCGCCATAAAAAGCATTAAATCAAAACAAGCTACGGCCCACATCCCCATTATCATTATATCAGGTCGACACGAAATGAACGAGCAAATGGCTTTATTGGCTATTGGAGCAGATATGTATATACCAAAGCCGTTTAATCCCGAGCATCTGCGCATATCAGTCAATCAGCTATTAGAAAAGAAAGAAGTATTAAAAAACTACTTCCATTCTCCAATCAGTTCATTCGAGAAAAAAGAAGGAAAACTAACCCACAAAGAGTCAAAAGTCTTTCTTCAAAGTATTCTGAATATTATCAATGAAAATTTGACGAATCCCGATTTATCTCCCCGTTTTATAGCGCAAAAGCTTGCAATAAGTCCCCGGAGCCTTTATCGAAAAATGGAAGAGATAGGAGAGAGCAGTCCGACCGATTTAATCAGAGAATGCAGAATGCACATTGCTGAAGATCTGCTGCTCACCACTCAAAAAACCATTGATGAAATTGCATTTGAAACAGGATTCACCAACAAAGTGACTTTCTTCAAGATATTCCGCGAAAAACATAATTGCACCCCGAAAAGCTATAGACTGCAACACTTGGAAGATTTGCAAACCAAACTCTAAATTATCTGCTTATAGCAGGTGACAAAGGCTCCCTCAGACTAATAGTAGTGGAATCTCCGTAAGCTTTAAGTATCTCGAGCGTACGGGCACGGCGTTTACGCCCTTTTACGTCCCAAAAATCTTTGGTGAAGATGGTCATCAGGTCGAGACCTCCAATACCGCCTCCCCCACCAGTCGGTCGCCAAGCATTGATCATTGTCGGTCCATCCAGATAAGAAGTGTATCGCAGACCCGTTGCTTCAATCTCCTCCACACTCTTACGTATACCCGGATCAAAAGGTTTCTTCGCCCAGTTACTCGGAATGTTCGATTTATACAAGGCATAAAACGGCTCATCCCTCCAGGTATCTTTACCAACTTTTATTTTCTTTTGATATACAGGATCCCAATTATAGCGAGTATTTGCCGTATACGGATGCAAAGTCAATACGATTTTCTTTTCCGGGACACCGGGAACAGAAGGTAAAGTATTGTCAAAGTCGAGCCATCTCTTCTCCAATGACATACCTTGGGTTCCGAATCCGGAATGTATCTCCAGCTCCTTCAATGCGTTGGTATTGATCTTCAATTCCACGTCACCTTTTAGCAACCGGTCCAGTTTCAAGGAGTCTTCCGGAGTCCAGTTTTGAGCGTAGAAAGGAAGGGCTACTACAAAAAGTAGCCCGACCGTTAGAGTAAAATGTCTCACTTTAGCTGATAGAATTTAATATATAGACTAATACCTGTATTCCAATCAAATCACGTTTAAGAGTAGTCCTACCACCACATATATCCACTGCCACAAAGTGGTTCGTCATAGCAGGGATCTATTGTCCACACGGTTTTAGGATATTTGCGGTTCTCCCACCAACGCCTGTAACGCGCGGCAGCATCAATAACCTCCTCATCCGATAAGAAATAAATACCTTCATAATTATCGGCATTGGTACGTACCATTTTGCACCCCATTGAAGCGTTCTGTCCCAAGCGGATAGATTCAACCGTCCAAAGAATGCATTCCCCCAGCCGGAGCTTACCACCTGCAGAGTAGGAAACAGGAGCCAAAGGGAAAGAAGGTATAGCTGAAAGATCTTCAGCATATTTCAATAATTCACTAATATCGTCTTTGCTAAATTTAGGCATGGTGTTAAGACCATCAGGTCCCTCAGCCGAATACTTACCCGCTTTAAGCTGCTTTACAAACAAATCCACATCAGGATGATTGTAATCCAACGTTTCTTCGCTGCACGAAACCCAACAGAGGGAAAATACCCCAACAAATGCAACTAAAATTATAATGTTTCTATATAAAGATCGTGTTTTCATCACCGCTCAAGTTTAAGGTTAATAAGTCATACGTACGCCACAAATCAGGTTAAGATTAGTTGGACGCTCTGTACGTAAGGATTTCGTTGAAGAGTCCGTATCAAAATGATGTGATACGGATGGTTCTGCAAACAAAGCAAGTCTGTCATTCATTTTATACCTCACTCCGAGACCGGCGGCAATGGAAGCTTGTAAAGGCTCCGAACTAAAACCATTGTCTTGAGCACCTGCAACACATTTTTCAAGCGCAGCGCCTGCAATTGCATACAGATCCACTTTACGTGAGCTCAACATCAACATATTCAGTTTTACCGGAAGACTCAAAGTCTGCAAGGTATGCTCCCCACCAGGCAAGCGGTTATATCCAATTCCCGCCTCGATAGAAAGCTTCTGCGTAAGATTACGCTCCAATGAAACACTTGCCGTGAAAGGCATCTTGTAATCGCCTTTTGACAAGGACGATCCAATAGCAGCTTTCAAAGCCCATTTTGACTTATTATTTCTTGAGAGGGCGGACGCTCCTTCATTCGTAGCAGAAGAAGCAGACCGGTTATTATCTGAATTTGTGTCTGTGTGTTGTGAATTCGAATTATGATAATTGTTGTTCTGGACGGTATTACCGTAGAAACCGTTACCGTTGTGTTGCTGTCCGCCGTATACGCGTTGTGTGATAGTAATGGAAACCCTTACCGAGATGGAATCGTTATCCGACGTTGTAGATGCGGTAAGACGACCTGCTCCGGGAACAGTCATTCCGCTACCGGAAGCCGGACTTGCGGGATTGGTCTTGTGAATAGAAGGAAACGATTCCTTAGCAATATCTCCATTCAAACTTCCTTCAGGAGACAGGGCTGCGACTTGATTAAAAGCCTGCTGTATCTCTTCTTTCGGAGAGAAATACCAAAAAGCAGCGGAAGCGGCAGCTAGCACAAGTACCACAGAAGCTGCGGCGCTCAGACGAAACAGACGAGGAGTCAGACCAAAATATTTTCTTTGTCCGGAGTGGTTCTCGGCTTGGGATAAGTCCTTTTGCAACTCTTCCCAAAAACCATCCCGTACATCCATCTCCCCATCAGCGAGACGGCTACGAAAAAGGCCGGTTATTTTATCACTTTCTTTCATTCTCCGTATATTCTTTAATTCTTTTTGCTAACAAACATTTGGCGCGAAACAATTGTGAAGTGGAGGAATGTTCTTTAATATGAAGCAACTCGGCTATTTCCTTGTGCGACTTCTCCTCAAATACATACAAGTTGAAAACCGTCCGGCATCCATCCGGCAACTCGGCTACAAAGCCCATCAGCAATTCTTCACTCAACCTGTCTCCATTCTCTGCGACGCTATCTTCATCCACTACATCCGGAACTTCGTCTTCCTGAATTACGAACTGTGTAATCCGCTTTTGCTTCCTTAAGTAATCAATAGCTTGCGTCACCATCACTTTTGCTACCCATGTTCCCAACGAGGACTCCCCCCGAAAAGAAAAATGAGTAAAAATCTTGATGAAACCATCGTGTAGAACATCGTGGGCAGCATCTATATCACCTATGTATCGATAACATAAAGCTAGCATCTGCTTGGAGTAGAGGGTATAAAGTTCCTTTCGAGCGGTGTCTTTACCAGCCCGGCAACCTTCTACCATATCCAATTCATTATCCAAGGTTACTGTTCTTTTACACGACGCTCATCGCGCCTTTCATTTGTTTAGACGCAGCACTTATCAGAATGCTGCAATCAAATATCTAAAAAGAAGTTAAAAAGAATACACTGTTTTAAAGATATATCTTTTTACCAATAGAAAAGGGCTGTATCAGAGGTTTTACTCATGAAGTCGCGTCAAAAGCCACACCTTCAAGATTACTATTTAAAAACTCTGATACAGCCCCGAATATATACTGCTCAATCAACAAGCCTTAAAGCTCATATCAAGCCCTTTTACGGAGTGAGTCAATGCTCCTACCGAAATAAAATCCACTCCACACTCTGCATAATCACGCAAAGTATCGAAAGTTATCCCCCCTGATGATTCAGTCTCATACCGACCGGCTACCATTTCCACGGCTTTTTTAGTCATTTCGGGAGTGAAGTTATCAAACATGATGCGGTCTACACCACCTAAATCGAGCACCTGTTGCAATTCATCAAAGTTGCGCACTTCAATTTCAATCTTCAAGTCTTTACCTTTTTCTTTGCAGTACTCCTTAGCGCGGGTGATCGCTTTATCAATGCCACCGGCAAAATCCACGTGATTATCTTTTAATAGAATCATGTCGAAGAGTCCGATACGATGATTGACACCACCGCCTATCTTCACCGCCATTTTCTCAAGAATACGCATTCCCGGTGTTGTTTTGCGAGTATCCAACACCCGTGTATTCGTACCTTCAATCTGTTTGGCATATTTACGGGTCATTGTAGCAATACCGCTCATACGTTGCATCACGTTCAGCATCAGGCGCTCGGTTTGCAGCAACGACTGCACCTTACCCTCCACTACCATGGCCACGTCGCCCGGTTTCACTTCGGCTCCATCATTTATATATACCTCAACCTTCATCGTCGGGTCGAATCTGTGAAATATCTCTTTCGCCACTTCCATACCGGCGAGCACTCCCGGTTCTTTAATGAGAAGTTTAGATTTTCCCATAGCTGTGGCAGGTATACACGAAAGTGTAGTATGATCACCATCCCCTATATCTTCGGCAAACGCCAAATCAATCAGACGGTCTATTAATTCTTGCTCCTTATTCATTGACTTTATCTATTCTTATTTGATGTATATAATATTTACCTTTATCCTTTTTAAGAAAACAATTCACCCTGTAACTACCGGTAGAGGTCATCAGCGTACCGATAACAAAGCTCGATTCACCTCTATTCCCCTTATGGTTTACGTTGAAACCACTGACTTTGTTTGTCGAAAAGAAAGCAGCCATTTTTTCATAAGCCTTCTCTCTCTCCATATTTACAGGATTATCATTAATAATGACATCGACTTTATCACAAAAATACCTGTTCAGTTCCTGAGCATTTCCTTTTTTAAAGGCTCCGATTATACCATCGGGCAGTTCTTGCGACAGTACAAAGGAAATTCCAAAGAAAAGAGCAGTCAATAAAAATACGACTCGTTTTCTCATAGTTTCAAGTATAAATGATGGCAAAGGTAAGCATTTCACCTAAAAAACAATGAAAAAGTACTATTTTTGTCCCCCAATAAGAACCGTTATAAAATGAAGACCACTTTGCTCGTTGTAGGACGAACAGTAGAACAACACTTTATCACTGCCATCGACGATTATGTGCAGCGTACACGCCGTTATTTCTCCTTCGATATGGAGGTTATTCCGGAGTTGAAAAACACTAAGAGTCTGACTGTTGAGCAACAGAAAGAAAAAGAAGGCGAGCTGATTTGCAAGTCGTTTCAGCCGGGTGATGTGATCGTACTTCTCGACGAGGGAGGCAAAGAGATGCGTTCGGTAGAGTTCGCCGATTACATGAAGCACAAGATGAATACGGTAAACAAAAGACTCGTCTTTGTCATTGGAGGACCTTATGGCTTCTCACCCAAAGTCTATCAGATGGCAAGTGAGAAATTATCGCTGTCGCGCATGACTTTCTCACACCAGATGATCCGTCTCATTTTTGTGGAACAATTATATCGCGCCATGACTATTCTCAACGGCGGACCTTATCATCACGAGTAATAATCATTTTTCTCTGCTCCCTACGAGCGTGAAATCTGGAAACCCGTACCGGATAGCGCCATCTCGACAAAACGTGCACGCGGATTGGGAGGTTGTTGCGTCAATATCTCCCTGATACGGGAAGCTGCCTGCACATCCTTCGCCACCATATAGAGGTAACCGCCGCCACCTGCACCGGGCAACTTATATCCGATGGTGTAATCCTTAATCCGATTGATAATGTCTTCTACAGCCGGTGGATTTATTCCGCTATCCAAAGCTTTGTTTTGTTTCCAAGTCTTCCCCACCAGTCGCCCATAACCCTCAAAGTCGTTACGCTGGATAGCTTCCGCCATATCCAGGGCATGCGCTTTCATCTCCTCCAGCAGACCGAGGTGAGCAGAGGAATTTAGGAACATGGAACGGACAATCTCCGCCAGAATACCTTTCGCAGTGCGGGTGATACCGGTGTAATACAACAAATGACAGTCGCGATATTCGGAAAGGGTAAAGAGATGCTCGGGTAACCACCTCACCAATGGATTCTGCACGAATCCCGGATCGGTCTGCAACAATTTAAGTCCCTGCAACACGCCTCCGTACTGATCCTGCCAACCACCGCCGGTAGTGAGCAACTGCTCCAACGCCAACGTGCGACGGCAAATCTGGTTCTTATCCCACATCAGTCCGCAGAAATCACTCAACGACCCCAATACCGTAGAAGCCAGAATGGAACTCGTCCCCAATCCCGAACCCGCCGGAATAGCCGATAACAAAGTGATTTCAATGCCGGAACCGAAAGCTTCCAATTGTTTCTTCAACGATGGAGCTTCCACCGCGGCAAAGGTAGAACCAAACCCTGCCAAAGTGAGTGCTGCTTTAGGTATGGAGAAAGGAGAACCCACTTTCTTATAATCCTGCAATTCCTCAAAAGTGGTGACCACTTCCACGGCTCCCATATCAATGGAGCGAAGTACTATGTGATAGTCGGGACAAGGCTTGACATAGACTTGCAAAGGAGGCTGTCCGTTGAGTTCTATCGCCACATTCACCACATTTCCTCCTGCAAAAAGCGAGTAAGGCGGAGTATCTGTCCAGCCGCCCGCCAAATCAACACGCACCGGACTTCTTCCCCAAACTATCTGATCGCCATATACATTCAGATGAGGATTACTTTTCCGCTCGCGCAAATCGTCAATCAATCCGTCGCGCAACAGTTCAAAAGCCACCGCTTCATCACTTCCACCGTCTCCACCACCCAGCTTATCACACTGGGCACGCAACATCCGGTTATGAATGCGTTGCATCTGCGGAGCATCGGCAGGCAATATTGCCGGTTTCTCCAACCCCAAACGGTTGAAGTCGGACGCCACATCCGCTAAATCCAACTGATAAAACACACTCTTATCATAATTACGGGCAAGCTGTCGCCAGTTCTCTTTCCGGAAAACCTCCCGCTGTGCATATTCTCTTTTCAAGTTGGCATTCGTCGAAATCTCGTCGGCAGAGAGTCGTGAAGCATTCAGCCAGACCGCTTTCCCCTCCTCGCAATCGGGTTCCGAAACCATCCAGCGAAGCACAACTTCCATCTCCCGCTTATCACCGACCACAGGGAATAAGCTCGCCGCTTGCAAGTCATCCTTTCGACCGTCAACCGCATCAAGACCGAGCTCTCTCTCCCCCAACCAATCGACGAATGAACGCCCCATAAATAAAGTACTTCTGCTATCAAGCGCACCTTTAAACACATCATCAAAACCATAAGGACGCACCGCCCACTTTTCTTCACCCACAGGCACAATATCCACACAGACACCATCCGGCAGACTTATTCTCCAGTCATTGTCCGGCACTCCCGTAATGATCTGACGCGAGCCCAATTTCCATGAGCGCCCTATGCAACTATTTTCCACCCACAGGTCATCATTATCCGAAGACAACGACACCCGCACTTCTGCATTCTGCACAAAGATAGCCGGGTTCGGTTTCACCTTTCGATGCATAATCTGCCTCTGATCGTACACCTTATTCTGTAGAGCAAGAGTGGAAGAAAGCAGCTCGCGACTCGTCCCGAAATGATAGAACTCCCCACCGGGCAAAGGCAGGATAGCGACCGACAAACTTTTCAATTCCTCATCCTCAATGCGCGGGTGAGCACCCAGCGCACAACCAAAGTCGGAATACATATCATAATACTTCAACCCCTCCCCGTCTTCCTTGTACGATCGCTTCATCAACAGCTCCACAGCACGATCGCTCAGCAACCAAATGCCAATATCCATGAGGAACAGATGCGTTTTAGAAAGATCTTCGAGCACGGTAGTCGAAGGTTTTTGCAACATAAAGTCGAGTGAATCGGGAGAATTACGGTCGGACACAAACACCCCGTGATGCGTAGCTAACACCGGATCAACCCACAGACCGTAGCACACCACGTCAGCATCGGGGATATCCTGCAAAGGCTTCTCGGCACGAATATAAACATCCCCACTGGCAATGAGCGTACGCAGACTTTGAGGTGCACGCTCCATGACCTTTTCATAAAGCGGCAATTGCAGCGAAAGCAAGTTCTGATTCAACCGTTGCCCCCTCGCCCAGCGAAACACCGGTATCGGAGTCAGTATCTTCCCCGAAGGAGCATAAGCAGGTAAACGCCGGCTCTGTCCCCCGGCATGAAGCAAAATCCGCTTCCCACCCGAAAGCCATTCCTTAAATCCCCTGTTCAGAACACGACCTTGCTCGGCTAAGACTTCTTGCTCACCGACGTGATTACCATTTGCGGCACTCTCTTTGCAGGCAGTGGACGCAAAACATTGTTCCAACAACCAGGTGGTACCTCCACCCGATCCAAGTTTCATCCCTACAGGGTCAGAAGTACAGAACCATTCGTCAGCAGCAGCTTTCTCCAATTCATGAAATGCCGAAACCAGGTTGGGCGGCAGAGACAGTAATTTTTGCATGCGTATATTCTCCCACTATTCATTTTAGGTTATGCAAAATAAAACAATCCGTCGCAATCTCAAAAGAAAAGAAGAGATAAAGCGAAGGGATAACTCTCGTATAGCTCAAATAATTTCAGTATTTTTGTTGCATGTAACTGATTTTGGATGAAGTCCCAACTCATTATCTTTGCAATTATTTAAACCATAAAACGTATGAAGTACCAATCATTATCACCCAATATCGGGGTAAAGAACGTAGAAGACACCGTCCGGTTTTACACCGAGACACTGGGTTTCAATCTTATCATGAGCGTCCCCTCTCCACACGGAGGTTTACAATGGGCAATGGTTGCCAATGGCGGAGTAACATTCATGTTTCAGGATATCGCAAACCTGTTGGAAGAATATCCCCAATTGTCCGATCGCCCCGCACTGGGCATCATGACCTTTTACATCAAGATAAAAGGCATGCACGAACTCTATAAAAAACTTCAGGGAACGGAGTATATCGCTCAAGAGATGCATACCACCTTCTATGGAGCAGAAGAATTTGCAGTCATCGACAACAACCGCCACATCCTGACCATCACCGAAGATCAAGCGGAACCCGAAGCCATCAAGAACTACGATAATTACTTCCTTCCCGCCAATGACTATGAGGAAAGTGCCCGGTTCTATTCCGAAGTATTGGGACTGGAAAAGAAGTTTGAATTTGCCGAAAAAGGCATGGTCGCATTCAAAGTAGGCAACGAAGAACCCGCCATCATCCTGAAGGACATTACCAAAATACCCGATGCGCAACCCGCAATATGGATTGAAGTAGAAGACACCAAGGCGGTTTATGCAAAGCTGAAAGGCAACAACATCAATTTCCTTTCCGAACCGTTCCGCATCTATACAGGTTGGGCAGTAGAATTCACAGATCCATCGGGAAACAGATTGGGATTTACCGACTATAAAAACCAATAAAATCCGCACTCCCTCCTAGAGTTTTTTTGCGTATTTTAATTGCACCAATTGCACTAATCCACTTAAACAGTTGATATAATGCACGTTACACGGGTGCAATTGAGCGAAACAGTAGGGTGCAATTAAATTTAATTGCACCCGTCGTTTTGTCCTGATTTTAAAATCATTATTTCTTCTTCAACACATAGATAGGTTGCTTCATCGTCCCCTCATTTTCCAGCTTTCCCGCGTCACAGAGTTGCCGGATATAGCGCGTAGCTGTAGTACGTGTCATGTTACAAAGCGATTGGAAGTCACTTCTCTTCATAAAATCATGCCCATCAAAATAGTCCGCCAACATCTTATCCACATCCTTCTCAGTCAGTTTTTTTCGTAAAATAGAGCGTTGTTTCAGTGGTTTAACTTTGATAAAACCGACCTCACTTAACAGCCTTTTGTCGGGTCGAAAGTCGATATTTTTTAGTTTTACCATCGTACTTTTGCGTTTTGTCTCTGGTGTAACCGTCCCATCGCACCCCAATACAGGGCGAAAATAACCCAATCCATCCAAATGCACCTGTCTGCCGTCATTCAATTCCCGACCCATAAAATGCGACACAGCATCGAGCACCGCAGAAACATCCGTCTCTGTCAGTGTACAAGCCGACTGAATATACCTGCGCAAGTCAGCCGTAGTTGTAGAACCGTTAAAGTGTATACGGGGATGCAAAGTTATTTCTCCGTCCTGCTTATCCCCAGGTTGAGGATTTTCGTACCAATCAAACAAAATAGCCATTTTTCTTTATTTAAATTAATGATTTCAGTCTCATGCTCATTATCTGGCAGGTCAATGGCGCTGTCTTATTGCTTTTAGAGTAGTCTTGCTTCCGTTCACACACGGTCTGGTTTTTCATCAAGAAGTAAGCTCTATTGGTTACCCACAGCTGTGACGCATGTGCTCCACAACTGTGGTTCATCTTACTCACAGTTGTGGGTAATGTGAACCACGTATGTGGGTAACCATAAATAGCGTAACAAATATAATAAAATATACAGGGGAAAGCAAGAAAAGAGCGTTGTTTTTAACGGGAAAGAAAGGGAAAAAGTAGAGAGAGAATATAAGGTTTATTCAGCTAGGATATTTGATTTTTATTAATATATTTTTTTTTGCATTTATCTTCGGCAGTAAAATATTTCATATATTTGTAGCTGTACTATACACTTTCGCTATAAAGCAAAAAATGGTTTCAAGAAACCTCGTTAATATAAAAGAAAACGATATTCTTAAGTATGACAAAGAGTTACTTCCAATCTTACTTAGAGACAATAGTTCTAAACAGAACATTATCTGGGCTACATATAATTATCTCTCTTATGGCTATAAATATGCTAGCTCAGCAGAAATAACAACACCTCTTTTATAAAAAATACAATTAAATAGATCGACATGAACACCCAAAAATCTGACAATAGCGGATATCCAAGGTTTATACAAAATAAGCCTTGCGGAATTGATAAATTTGATGGTGGTTCCCAGACAAAACTAGCAAGAGCCATTGCTAAACACTTTATCACAAATGATTCCTATACAGAAAACGCATTACCTAGAATCATTGGTATTCAAGGGGAGTGGGGTGCTGGCAAATCAAATGTCGTCAAATTATTGAAAAAAGAGTTAGAAAAAAAATACTACTTTTTTGAGTATGATGCTTGGGGGCATCAAGAAGATCTGCAGAGAAGGTCTATCCTTGAGCTTTTAACATCACAACTTATTACCGATAGTATAATTTATGGCAATGCAACTATTAAAATTAAAGGTGGCGAAGAAAAAACTGTCACATGGGAGGAAAAATTAAAATATCTTTTAGCTCGGAAAACAGAAACAATAACAGAAAAATATCCTCAACTTAATAATAGTATGGCCATCGCCTTACTTGCAGCTGTCTTAACACCAATATTTACATTCATTGCATATGCAATAAAACCTACGGAATCAACGTGGTTGTTTTGTTTATTATCTATATTGATTGCAGCTTTACCTTTAATAGCATCATTATTTGTATGGTGGCGTATTTATCGAAAAAACAAATCCTATGGTTTAAGCTATTTATTGGCCATTTATAATAAAAAAATAGAAAACGACATTTGCTATGAAACGTTAAGTGAAGACGAACCAACAGTAAGAGAGTTTAAAGCATGGATGTCTGACATTTCATCTTTTATTAAAAAAAACAATAAGCCTAATTTAGTTATTATTTTTGATAATATGGATCGCCTACCGGCAGACAAAGTTAAAGAACTATGGTCTTCAATCCATACTTTTTTTGCAGATGATGGATTTGATAATATATGGGCGGTTATACCATTTGATAATAAACATCTTTCATGCGCTTTTGGTTACGAAGGAAGCAAAGAAGCACAAGAACTAACAAAATACTTTATTAATAAAACTTTCCCGATTGTATATAGAGTAGCCCCTCCAGTTATCACTGATTTTCGTAGTCTTTTTGACAAGCTATTTATTGAAGCATTTGGTAATACAGAAAAAGAAAACCAAGGAGTTATAAATAGAATTTATAGACTCGTATACCCTAAAGCTAATGTTCGCGATATTATTACATTTATAAATGGGATGGTAGCATTAAAACAAGAAAAAAATAATGAGATATCAATAATTAATATTGCAGTATTTCTTGCTTATCAGGAAGAAATATTAGCTGAACCCATTACACAAATTCTATCAGGGGAATACCTCAAAAAAATAAGTTCAATCATTGTAAATGATATGCAAACCCAACGAGAAATATCAGCCCTTGTATACGGAGTTGGAGTTGACCTGGCTCGACAAATTCCATTAACAAGATATATTGAAAGCTGCATTCAAACTGAATCGGGATATGATATAAACAAGTATGCTGATTCAAACATCTCTTTCGATACTGTATTAGAAGAGGTTATAACCAACATCGACGATGCCATAATAGACAAGGCTATTAATTGTCTAGGATCATTAAGAAGAAAGAGCGCTTCAATAAAAAAATTATGGGAAAATCTTGGAAAACGCAAATTAGATATACCACTTGAAAAGCAAGAGTTTACACAAGAGTATCAACTACTATTGACTAATATAGACGATAATGAAATTTTAAATAAAACAACAAGTACTCTATACGAATATTTATTTAATTTCAATGAATTCAAAGGAGAGAAATATTATAGTGCCCTAAATAGTATTAGCATGTTTATTCAAGATCACAAATTAGCATGCGAACTCGTTGATTCAAGGGAAAAACATATTTCTGCCGAAGTTTTTATTGATTATGTACGTGCCGCAAAAAGTAACTACACTAATTATAAAGTAAAAACTGATGCAAAAGAGCTTGATTTATATTTAGCGGAAAAGATCATATTAGAAGAATTTACACACTCTGACTTTATTGCTATAATAGGGAAAGACTCCCAATATAAATTTACTGAGTTAGTAACTTCAATAGAACAACATATTGAAAATAAAAAAATAGATATTACAAACTTCTGGGAAACATTTAAAACATATAAATTATTATCCGAGGAAAAGCCATTAAAGAAAACATTGGCGCTTAGTGAAGTATCAAGAATGGCATCAGAAATGCAAAGCAATAATTATGAAGAAACTCCAGAATATTGTGATATAGTTGCTATGCAAATATCCAATGGATGGAATGTAGCAACAATAAAAGAAGATGAAGAATTTATTTCTACAATGGCTAATGTAATAGACTATTATGCTGACTATGGTAACTTATTAGTAAATTGTATTAATTGGAATATACCCTTGTTAAATAAAGTATTACAATACATAACCATCAATAGATTAGGTGTACATTTAGATTTCTCACAAGTTATTCCTTTTTATGAATCAATAAAAAATAAGATAAATGTAACCGATGAACAATTCATTTCACAATTATCAGATTGGGAAAATAATGCTTCTAATTGGATAACAAAAGAAAATATTAAAAAAGAGATACCTTCAGCATCATTTTATGAAATCACGACCAAATATGAAAATAATTTAACTTCATATATAAATAAAATAGCATTAGAAGCTTTATCAGAAATTGATAGTAGTTATTTATACAATCAGCGCAACAGCCATGATTCAGATTATTGGCATATCACAACGAAATATCTTATCAACAATAAATGTATGACTCTTCTTCCTGATAATATTACAGAATTTGGAAAAAAAATATTGTTGGACATCCCAGATGGTACTCAAACGCTACCACTAAATGATTATTATTTAAGTATTATAAGCAAGTTAGACAAACGGAAAATAGTTTCAACAATAAAAGACATGCGTAATAAATTCTGCAATGGCCAAACAATAATGAATACATCCAAATTTAAATTCCTCGAGTCATGGTTAAGGCAACAAGGCCATTTAAATGAACGTTCAGGAGATGTTACAGATAAAATACTTAAACCGATTATAAATGATATAGAATGTAGAGCTCTAATCTTGGCTAATAAAGAATTCTATATATCCCTAATCAATGAGAGTCGAGATGAAGCGAATGATTTGCGTCAAAATTTCTCAAACAATATCAAAGAGACAAAAGATGCGCAATTGCTTACATTTGCCAAACAAATAGGGATTGTTTTTGATTCAGAAAGCAAATAATCAATATGGGAAAAACAATAACAACATATTTAATTAATAGAGATCCAAAAGGGACTCAATATGCATTTATCAGTAATAGTCTTTGCAAGATGTTTATTATACCTCGTTCCAACCTTGCAATTTTAAATGAACGGCAAGAATTACAAAGTAAACTCTAATTTAGTTGTATCCGAATAATGGGAGGAAGTCAGTGTATGATTTGAAGCATTGCAATTATAATTTTATTGGTTCATCTGAATAATTATCCGAAAGTTTACATAGAAATCATTTGTATTTCTTTATTTTTGTGAAAATCTATTTTTTTAGAAGATTTGATTAGAATAAAAACATATAAAGCAAAATCAGGAGATGCCTTTTTACTTTCCTTTGGAGAAGATCAAGATGTAAATATTATGATTGATATGGGATACATGTCAACATATATAGATTATATTAATAATGACCTAATCGATCTAAAAAAAAGAGGTAAACAGCTTGATTTGATGGTAATAACCCATGTTGATTCCGATCACATTAAAGGAGCAATAACTTTTCTTAAAAGGAACAAAGGCACTTTTGAAATAATACCCGTGAGAGAAGTTTGGCATAACTCTTATCGGCATTTACAATTCTCTAAAGAAAAAGGTAATGCTCTCCCTAAGGAAGAGGGACAGATTCTAAGAGATATAATCAACCAAAATAGGAGTGAATTTAACGAAGATGGTATTTCTGACGTGAGCGCAAAAGATGGTACATCATTTGCCGCACTTTTATATCAGTATGACTATAACTGGAACAGTTCTTTCAACAATCAAGCAATAAAAAGTATTAACTCAAAATCTGTATCAGGTTTAAAAATCACCATCATATCTCCCAATATAGAAAAATTGGAAATATTAGCAAAGGTTTGGGAAAAGTATTTATATTCAACAAAATATAACTTTGTAATAAGTAAAGATAAACTCTTTGATGATGCATTCGAACTATTTATCCAAAATGAGAATGAAAACAAAGCTGAGATTTCGAACTCTTCAGGGGAAAAAAAAGAAAAATACACTGAAGATGATATAATTCGTTTATCTCAACAGAACAAGGAAAGTGACTCCTCTAAAACAAATGGCTCATCAATGGCTTTTATTATACAATATCTTAATAAACGCTTATTGTTTTTGGGAGATGCCCATGAGGATTTAATTTATTCATCTTTATTAAAGCTAAAAGATAATGGAGAAGAATTGAAATTTGATATAATAAAAGTATCTCATCATGGAAGTGTTAATAATTCCTCTAAAAGATTATTTGATTTAGTAGAATCCAGTAAATATATTATTTCCACTGATGGAGAAAATGGAGATCATCCTTCACATATAACTTTGGCTAAAATTATATCTAAAAAGACTGATTATATTAAAGAAATCTATATTAATCATACAATTGAACATCTAAGCCTTTTTGAAAATTCGGTTTTGAAGGAAAAATTCAAATACAATATTATTGTTACAAACCAAATGTTGTTAATGTAAATAAATGGACTATACCCTTTTGAGTAATATAATATGCAGAGTAGTGTGTGGAGAAAGCCATGGCACAGCATTTTTCATAAATTGTAAAATCGCTATAACTGCTTTCCATGTGTTAGAAGACCTGTCTCAAATCAAACTTTATTTTGATGGAAAAGAAGAAGCATATAATGCTAAATATATAAAACCTCAAGATTATAACTACGAAGAGATAGACATTGCCCTACTTGAAATAGAAAAAGAGCTAAACACTTCTGATTTTCTTGAATTCGTAAATAGAGATATAAACCCAAAAGAAGAGTGGACATCCAGGGCATATCCTATAGTGAAAGGAAATGAAGGAAATAATTTTCTTGGTTCGGAACATATTATTCAACAACAATTAGTTGCATTGAAAAATAACAAGTATGACATTGAATTAGAACATGATCAAAAGTTAAGCTCATACAAAGGTGTTTCGGGATCTCCTCTAATTATTAACGGCAGAATTGCTGGAGTTATAAATTCTGAGCTTACAGAAAGAGGTGAATCCAAAGAACTATGTGCTATTTCTACGAAATATTTTTGTAAACTATTAAAATCATATGATATAAATATAGTGATTGATTCATGCGCCTTATCAAATAAACTGGATAACTCAGGAGCTAGCTTGTGGGAAAAAACCATCCCTTCTGATAAAAGGAATTTATCAGATAAAATTAAATCTGTTTGTACTGAAATAAGTAATAGGCGTATAAATAAATATAATAGAGATGTCACTTATGGTAAAATTGAATTGGAACTCTTTTCAGAGAGAATAATAAGTGCATTGAAATTTAGGATATTTGAGGCATGTCAAAATGAACTTATTAATTTTGTAGAAAGAAGTGTTTCTTTGCCGATGACCTCAAAGGACGTCGATAATTTAATTGAAATATTCACATCAAAAGCAGAATTAATAATTAAAGATAAATCGAAAGATTACTCATACTCAGATATCTCCAATAGAGATTTATTAAGAAAGATCGTTTTAGATCTTATAGATGAATGTTATCTTTCATTTGATGAAGAAGGAATATATGAAGAATAGAGAATTTGCAAAGAAGAGGATGATGTTTATTCCTAAGGAGGACTATAACTATCTGATATATAACATATTGTTGATATTAAATGATTTAAATTGCATAAATGAAAGAATGTCATTTAGTGATTTTAGAAGGATCGCTTATATATTAGACTTTATGGGATCTCACAAAGCGATAGACACCTATACGCAAGAAGAACTAGGCAGTATTTATGTAAAATCTCAAATTAAGATAAAGATACTATCACATGTCTTAATTATTCTAAAAAATAACGATTATATAGGCATTTCAGTTAATCCACGCCATCAAACATTTGATATATGGTTGAAAAAAAAAAATATTTCTACTATCTTTTGGGACAATAATATATTCGAGTTGGAATTAAGCCAACTTAATCAAATAAAAAGGATTGTGCCGAAATTTCGTCAAGGGACAATCAAGACTCTTGCCCAAAAATTGTATGGAGATAAAAATGTATTAATATGGGAAATTTAGCGATACGAAAAGTTTCATATTATGGGGACAAATATTATTTTGAATCTCCTAAGCTTCTAGATGGGATTAATATAATTGTAGGAGATAATGGCTCTGGGAAAAGTACATTTTCATATTTTGTAGAATATGGGTTAGGTGGAGCTGTAAAGTTTTTTAAAAGAGATAATTCTGATGAGAAATACTCTTTAATCACAGAAGATTCAAATAATTATGTCGAATTGGATATTGAGATTAATGGAGAATTATTCATATTTAAAAGATTTATTGGAGCCAATGATATTTTCATTAAGGATCAAGAAAAAATTCATCGTCTTTCCTTAAATAGAAATGCTCAAAACTCAGATATATTATTCTCGGATTGGATGTTACAAAAATTAAACATCAATCCATTTGAACTGAATCTTGGAACATATTCTTGGATGATTAATTTTAATGATTTATACAGGTTGCTTAACTATGATCAAGACACTCCTCCTGCTAAAATATACAAAGCTCCATCAACAGAAAATTTCATTAATGACTCAATTATTATTAGGAAAACCATTTTTGAAACATTAATTGGATTAACATCTCAAGAATATAATGATAAACTAGGAGAATTAAAAGTTATTACAAAAGAAAAGAATGAGGCAAATGCTCTTCTCAATAATTTCCTAGGGATATATCCAAACTTAAATGAAGACTTTACTCAAGTAAGTTCTTTTATTTCTGAACAAAAAGAGCAACTGAAAAAATTACACGACACTCGAGATAAAATCCAACAGGAGAATGTCAACTATGATGATAAATTTAGTAATATTGGTGAAATTCAAGATAGGATAACAAGGCTCGATTTGAAAATATCTAGTGACTCTGTAAAAAAAAGGAACTTAGAGGCTGAAAAGATACGCGTTGAAAGCTTAATCAAAGAGCAACAGGATGAAATCTCGCTTATTGAGAAGGTTATATTTACCCATGAAAAACTAAATCTATTTTCTTTAGAAATATGCCCTTTCTGCGGCGGAAAACCAAATCAAAAAGAGGGACACTGTATTTGTGGGTCTATAATAGATAAAGA
This sequence comes from Bacteroides sp., assembly GCA_041907545.1. Lineage (GTDB taxonomy): Bacteria > Bacteroidota > Bacteroidia > Bacteroidales > Bacteroidaceae > Bacteroides. The sequence goes on along the minus strand of JAYRGX010000013.1, from coordinate 56,775 downwards.
TAATTACGAGAAATTTGTATACAACTCCAGCGAATATAAAGATATAATTTCTCATAAAAAGAAAAGCATAGAAACTATTAAAAGTGCTTTATCTTCCTATTATGAGGAAATTTCTCAGTTAGATAAAAATATTAATATTGATTCAAAGGAATCTGCTGATTCAAAAGAATCATTAAAAAAAGTGATATCAAGAATAGATTATTCTGGTAATTCGGATATAATAGATCAATTGAATGAAAAAATAATAGAAGTTAAAGAATGCATCTCTGAAAATGAACAACTATTAGTATTGTTGTTTAAAAAGAAAGAGCTAGAGGATAAAGTATCCTTAAAAAATTCGGCTTATAAAACCATAAATGAGGACTTTCAACGCATACAAAAAAAGTTTGAATCAAGTAATAAAAGCACAATACAAAATTTCAACTCAATCTTCAATCAATTAATGATATTGTCTACCTGTGATTGTAAAATTGCGGAAATAGATGATGATTACATGCCTATAATTGACAAAGGAGAATATAAGGAGAAAAGCGCTAAAGTTCCCATTCGTTTGATGTATTATTTTTCGTCCTTTAGCATGGGGCTAAAGTACGAAAAGGTCAAACATCCACATTTTTTATTAATAGATACGCCAGAATCTGAAGGAATAGATGAGGATAATTTGAAAACTAATCTATTATTGTTAGAAAAAGCAATTTTATTGTCAAAAAAAGACAATGAAAATATTCCTTTTCAAGTTATTATGACCACTGGGTATGAAAAATATCCCAATGAATATGAACACTATGTAAAACTTCGATTTAATAAAAAGGAAAGAGTCTTTATTCTAAAAGAAACTATCTAAGGACATCTTCAGAAACTGTTTAAAATAGTAATATTCTGCCTATAAAGCGAGTAAACGTAATGCTTGAAGGTTTTTACGTCATTCCGTCTTAGCTCTACTATTGAACTAAGTTCTTCCACTTTGACTGGATTCTTTGTAAGAATTCGCGCTATTAAATTCACAGGGACTATAACTTAAAAAATGTATTTTAGTAAAAAATTTCGTATCATTCTTATATATATATTGTTTCGGTGAAAAAACAATTTACTATTTATATTTACTTTACGTAGATATTTTTTTACTATCTTTGTTACACCATTTACGCAAAATACTATGAATACAGATTCTAAGATAACTTCAAATAAAAAGCATGTTGGACATAACTTGCGAATGATCTGTTTGTATATGGGTATAAAGCAGAGCGCTTTGGCAACTGATCTTGGGCTGAGCCAAGCTGAAATTTCAAGAATAGAGAGGCAAGAGCATATAAAGGAAAGCTTTCTGAGAAAAGCAGCTGCCGTATTAGGAATACCAACTGAAGTAATTAAGGACTTTGACGCGGAAAAAATTATTGATAATATAAATAATTCTAAAGAAGGAATTATCTTTGCGAAAACAACCTGTACTTGCGACGCTTCACAACAGATTAATCCTCTGGATAAAATAGTTGAGCTGTACAATCGGTTATTACGAAGCGAAAGAGAGAAAATAGAATTATTAAAGAATAAGTGATCACGAAAAGTCAACTTGATAAAGCTTAAATAAACTCATTATTATGGATACAGAAATTCAGAACAATGGCTCACATATTGGTCGGAAGATTGAAAGAATACGCCACCTCCGCGGAATGTCTCAAACTGACTTGGGTAATTTATTGGGAATTACCAAACAGGCAGTCTCCAAAATAGAGCAGTCGGATGAAATTGATGATACTCGATTAAATGATGTTGCATCTGCATTAGGGGTTACTGTAGAAGGACTTAAAAAATTTAATGAAGAAGCCGTCCTCTACAACACAACTAACTATTACGAAAATTGTGGCGTGAAGACCAGTGCTGTTAATAATATCAACAACAATCATACTCTTAATACTTTTCCAATAGATCAGGTAGTCGAGCTATTCGAGAAGCTACTAGATAAGGAAAGAAAAGAATTCGAGCTTTTAAAAAAAAGGAAAGGATAGAAATCAGCGAAATCATTAGGGCAATGCATGATGGATACGTCTCGAAAGAGAGCGTTGATGCATTAGTGCTTGCTAAGAATGAAGAAATAAAGTTATTGAAAGAGGAGATCGATTTCTTAAGACGGGAAATACATCTTTTATTAACGCTTAAGCCTTTGTCAAAAACATAACTTTGATAAATATACATGTATAGTACAATATGGTACATGCATTTAATACTATGGGGGATTATGATTGTATTATTGTTATCTCCAAAATTTATTAAATCATATAATACAACCATTTTATGAATAAATTAAAAGTTGTTTTATTAGTGTTTGTTGCTATTACTTTAAATTGTAACAGAACGGTTGCCGCTGAAAGTGATTCATTATTGGTGAATATCCAGAAAAAAATATATAACTCCTTTTTAAGCACCTTTAATGATGGCAATGCCGACAAGTTGGTGAATATTGAAAAAGCGCTAGCCGGTTTGAAACAGAAAAACCAAATCATTACTTATTGGGAAGCTTATGGAAAATATTACGAATCACTGTATTATCTAAAGACTTCGGATAAAGAAAAAGCCATATCAAAGCTGAATGATGCTATTAAAGCACTGGATAACGTTAAAGACAAGAATTCCGAGTCATTGGCACTATTGGCATATCTGCAAAACTTTTCGATTCAATATTTAGGAAGTCTCTCTGCCGCATCGATCGGTAATAAGGTAAAAAGTAATGCGCAGTTAGCTCTACAGTTAGACAGTACAAATTTACGCGCATGGTATGTGCTCGCATCAAATGATTATTATACTCCGATAGCATTCGGGGGAGGCAAAAAATGTGAAAAATACCTATTGAAAGCGGTTTCATTAAATGAACAAACTATTCCTAATACTTACATGCCCAGTTGGGGTAAGGCGGAGGCATACTCTTTGCTTATAGATTTTTATTACAACAAGGAAGATTACAAAAGAGCAAAAGAAATTTTGTCGCAGGCACTGACATCCTATCCAACAGATTACATGATAAATCAGTATATTGCAAAACTCAAAGATAAATAACAGGATATCGTTGCTTCTTGTTTTATCGGTAATTTCACTCCTTAAAGCTAATTCTCAGGAAACAATTAAGGGCAAAATTATGAATAAAAGAGTAACCCTGTTTTTGCGGTAAATGGCATTTATTCTTTAAATTTAATTTTAATAACACAGGTAAGGGAATTTAAGCCATATAATGTTGGCAAAGTACGAGGATCGTACACAACTTCAATGGACTCGACAGCATCTAAAGGTCTCTTCATTTCATCATTACTTATTGGCTTTAGCTCACCGTTTTTCCTATATACTAGCACCATAGGCTTATCCATATCTTTATAAAGTTTGGAACTACCCGATATATAGGTGGTAAAATCAGTGAAGATCTTTTGAGTCAATACCTGCAAATTCCCTTTCACCGAAACATTTGTTGTCACAGAATCTTTTATTACTATTTCTTTTTCAATATTATTTTGAGAAAAAACCTTGACTGAAGTAAATAATAATACAAGATAAAAAGGAATATAACACAACAATTTATTCATAACTATCATATAAAATAATAAGTAATCATATTAAACGTCATAATTAATTGAAACTATATAGCTTTGCAATATTCTTTAAATATTTTTGCAGGAAAAAGATTATAGGTGAATTGGATGTTATTCATCAACAGACGGGCCGTTCTACCGTTTGCCGTCAACCCTTCATCAAAAAGAAGCTGTGCTTCCATCTCAGTGAGAGTAGAACCTTCAATAGCTGTAGAATGGGCAATAAGGGAATAGAGGTAGTACTTTTCGTAGTCTATCGATTGACTGATACCGAGTTTTTGAAACTCTCGATACAGTTCCTCTAATTCTTGCCAAATACTCTTTTTCATCACAGGTCTCTTTTATCTTTCTCAAAAATACGTTGAATTTATACTCTAACAAAAATTAATCACACCTTTTTAAATTGAAGAGTACAAGATGCACCCTGATCTCATCTTTTATTAGCACTTAAACCTTTCCACTAAAATATCCCGGCAGGTTTCCATCATTGAATGAATGATAGCCTCTCCTTTCTGTCGGGAAACACGGATGGACTCACCGACAACGAGCATATCTTCTATAGTTGGTAATCCGTTATTGTTGGCAGTAGTAGCATGCTCTCCATTATATCCTTCCGGACTATAGGTAAGATCATAAGCCGGGGATAAAGTCCATTTACCGTCACGACAGATATAACCGAAGTTTTTAGCATGGTCGTCTTTATTATCCACTAATACATTAAAAACCATGCGACGGAACATTTCATCGACTTGCGACGGATTTTGCGTTAGATAACCGGTCAGATACAACAATATCTTGTAATCTAGTTTAAGGTTGTTTATGGATTCATTAAGTAATGCTCCGGCTGTGGCAATGTGCAATCGCTCTCCGTTTTCTATATCGAAACGTTTACTGGCAAAATACTTACCGTGAATGAGCTTATAATCGGAAACTTCAATTCCACAAGCACGGGCTGTTTCGTTATAATGATACTCCATTTGTCCCATATTTTTTGGATCGTAAGTGTGACGAAACTTAACCAGCCAAGCGCCTTCTTCATCATGATATAAACATTTTGGACGGCAACCACCGGAATTTCCACTATTGAAATACAAAATATCTGCTCCGAAATCGGACTTTTCGGATAAAACGTCAAGAGCCATTTGTTGCAAAGAACCCAATTCGGGCAGTGCTTTTTCTTCACCGACATACGACTCGGGAATAAAAGATAAAGCTCCCATCCCGGAAGTTCCTACGATACTCAATCGCTGAAGAGGTGTTAATCTACTATCATCTATCCCTTGTTTTTTCAGCATCCGGTGAAGCAAATAGCGACCATAGCCGTCCGGCAAACTATCTTCAAAAATACCAAAATTGCCCCAAAACGGTTCGGGTTGAGCGATAAACAGGTCCGATTTCAAAGGTAGATCTAATGGAGAAATAGAGAATCCAGACACCAGCCATTCCTTGTCATATTGAAAAGCACATCGGCGATTGTCGGGCGTCATTGTTAATGCGCCGACCTTACGGTTGCGATATAAAACAGAGAGCTTATTTATCGATTTCATTTCTACTTCCTCTTTTTCGTTCTTTATTCTTATTAATCCGGTCTAATTCTTCCATTGTACTGTACAACGGTTGGGAAAGTAATTCTTTTATCTCCTTCGTATAGCCTAGAGCTTTAGCTAATGCCACGTAAGAAGCTAGAGATATAGTATGGTTCTGTTCAAATTTTGCAATAGTGGGTGTGGGTATCCCACTCATTTCGGAAAGTACATGTCGGGAGAAACCTTTTTCCAGTCGGCGCTTCCGAAGATTCTGTGCTAGAACTTTCATCACATCATCTGTAGTTTCTATATCAAAATTATAAAGTAAAGGCATATTATTGTATTTATTAAATCGATATTTAGTAGATAATAGATATTATTATATCTATTACAAATATAGCAAAAAAAGTATTTTGCACACTTACATTACATAAATAAATGCGCAGAACAGTATTCTTCATTAATCTTTTTCATAGTAAAATTACAGGATATTTCATCGGGATTGAGTAATTTTACGGTGCAAAGGAGAATAAAGAAATCTATTTTACTCATATTGACATACAAACGAGCAATAATCGCAATAAAGTATTATTATTAATTTGAGGCAACAAAAATTAGCCACTATACTAATGCAACATTATTAATATAGTGGCTAAACTTTCTTGCAATAAAGAATTGGAATTAGCGATTCTCCGTATCCTTCATACACCGTACAGAGAATGCATGGGAACGACCAGAAGAATGTGTCCATGTTTTGTCAATGACTTTATAGTACAAAGAAGTGGCACCTTGGTCTATATCATTTCCATAACTGCTCGCTGAAGAATTGGACCAGTAACATGCAGCACCTTTACTTTTATCTAGACCTGAATTGTTACCGCTATTACCACCGTTAGACCCCCATTTGCAGCCAGCCAGCGGCCAATAAGCATAATTTGTTCCATCATAACAGTATTTAAGTACCGCAATTGAACTTAAATTCACAAGCTCTCCTTTCTGCTCTATCTCATCCAGTACACGAGGAGATACTACTCGATAACCTTTCGGACAAGGATCATAAATAGATTTATGACCGTCAGAAGGATTGAGATAAGTATTTGATTCATTCGAATTCCCCCAGAAATCATCTTTACGGTCGGTACGCGCTCCTGTCCATGCACCCAAATACCAGTCAGATTTAGTATTTTCGACCTCATTTGTATAAAGTAAGGCACGAGGATTTTCTATAGAAAATCTGACATTTGTAGCTTGTGTCGGTATATTAATACCAACAGACCCAGACCAACCAATAGGAGTAGGCCGCCCCCACTGGAAATATACACCATTTGCTTTCCAATTATTGCCTTCTCCCGTCATGTATGTTCCCAAATTACGATCTAAAACAACATATCCAGTATTACCATAAGCCTGTTCTGCCGGAGGAGGTGTCATCCACACGATAAAACTCCACAGCACGGTAGTTTGGTCATCTCCATAGATAGCAACCTGTCCGCAACCTCCGTCATACCCACCACTTACTTTAAAAGCATTGACGGTAATAGTATAATCACTGGCAACGGGAGAAATATCTGTAGTCAAGCCATTTACACCAACCATTTTATGATTAACATTCAAATCACAATTAAGAATTGTTTTGGCATATTTAGGTTCTTCCACTTCCATAAAATTACCCCGAGCCTTGACGCTAATGGTATTATTTATCCCACTTGTTGAAATATTTGTCATAATGCAATTGGACTCTCCGTAAGCCCATCCACCTGCCAACAAACGCGTCTCTACAGGCTCATACCAATCACATGAATTATCCGAAAGCTTCAGGTCATTAATAGTAATTACATTCACTGCGTTGGCTTTTAATTGCTTTCCTTCTTTAAGGATGGGAATAGTGACTGTTTGTGAATCATTTTCTAAGGTTATAACAATATAAACCTCTTTATTCGTCAAATCAGCGGGATAAGTCGTTAAATAAACATCTTGAGCGGAGGATAGTGTCTCCGGCTTTGTTAATGAAACTGTAGCATACGGTTTTTTTCCTGTACCAAACGCTAACTCATCTTTATCCAAATCAGCAGTGAATGTACCGGAAAGAGGCGTCTGCGTCTCTTTGTCATACAAAGAAACACTTTTCAGCTTGTATGCCGAGAACTCTTTAGACGAAATAGTGAACTTTACATAGGCCATTGTATGTTTAAGCGTAAACTTGGCAAACATATTCGAGCTACTAACCGTCGCCTTGGCATAAGCAAAACCATATTTTCCGATGTGACGACTATCACCCGGAGTACTTTGCTCCTGCTCGGAAGACAAAGAAGAGGTTATTTGATTGCCTTCTTCAGCCAAAGTAGTATTTTGCCGATAAGGATAGTAAATAAGAAGTTCCGTAGTTCCTTCTTCTGCAATACTTACCTCATTTGAAGTAAAAATGCCTGAATTCTGACCGATAGATTCATCACTGAGTAGAGATTGTACATTGTTAATATTTGCCCCTTCCGTACGCGAAAAAACTCCTAAAGCATCACCTTCACTCCAAAGTAATGGATATGCATCGTTCGTTTTATCACCAATTGAAATGCGTGTTTGCGGAGACAATCCTCCTACCAAAGTGAGACGTGAATGTGCTTTATTTGGCTCCTTCCCATTTTCAGATGACAGCATTTCATCCTGCGTACAGCTGGATATTACCATAACTGTCACACATGCCGCAAATAATATATTTTTCATATTGATTTTTTCCTTTTAAGTTACACCATTTTACCATTCATTTTCTTCAAGATCTCCGGCAGAAGCATCATCACTCCATGCCCCTTCCGTTCCATCCGCTTTCCACGTTTGAAAAGCGGAGCATACGGCCCGCCCTTCTTCATTATAAGCTATAATAGCACTGATATAATTGACACCAGGTTTTAATCCCTTTTCTACTTTCTTACTGTAAGGTAAGGAAACGGAAACTCCGTTTTCTTCGACAAACTTCACCAATTTTACTTCTATGTTATAATCGAAACCGATATCAGACACTGGATAAAAATCAATCACTTTAGCACTATAAGTTACACCAGCCTTTTGTTCGGAAGTAATCTGTGCTGTATTTTCTACAATATCCGAAACAGTTAAAGCCATAGTCGGAATAATACGGGGAGTTGATTCATCCTTGTCTGTACAAGAGGCAAATACCAGCATCAACGCAAAAATAAATGCCTTATTTATTTGTATTTTTTTCATAATCATCAAAGATCTGTTAGTTCTATTTTAATAAGTTTTTATACCGCAGCAATGCTTCCAGAAAATAGTAATCAGCGTATGTCAAAGGAACGTCAACTTCGCTTTTATCAGGAAAAGAGCCAACGCTATGTTTCAATATAAAGTTTCCGTTTGTTCCCGGTTCCGCCAGATACTCTTTAGAAGCAAGCGTACGAAGTTGCTTCTCAGCCATATCAAGATAGGCTTCTTTTGCTTCTACCCTCTGAATATAATGACTCAATTCGATGAAAGCAGAAGCCATGATAGCAGCAGCAGAGGCATCACGTAGGGCATTCGGAATGTCAGGAGCATCAAAATCCCAATAAGGAATACCGTCTGCGGGTAAACGCCGAATAAGCATGTCAGCAATATGACCGGCTTGTAAGAGGTAATTTTGATAACCTGTCATTCTGAACATCATAGTGTAGCTGTATAATGCCCATGCCTGCCCACGACTCCAGGAAGACTCATCGGAATAACCTTGCACTGTTTGCTTATGACGTACTTTACCTGTTTCGGGATCATAATCCACCAGATGGTAAGTGGAGTAATCATCTCGAAAATGATTTCGAATGGTGGTATTGGCATGCGTACAGGCAATATATTGTAACGAATCGTCATCATAGGCTTTCGACATGGAAAGTAGCAATTCCAAATTCATCATATTGTCTATTATTACAGGATATTTCCAATCACAGCCTTTACGTACAAAGTCCCAACTACGAATGACTCCGGTCTTAGTACAAAACCGTGTAGAAAGCGACTTCGCGCCTTGGTAAAGAACTTTCTTATATGCTTCGTCACCAGTCAAGCGGAAAGCATTCCCATAGCTGCAATTTAATTGAAAGCCTACATCGTGATCTCGCGTTATATATTGTACAGAATCAAGTTTCAAAGTATTCTTTTGAGCTAGAGCTCTAATATGTTCATTCCCGGTATACTCATATATATACCAAAGAGAGCCGGGATAAAAGCCACTACACCACCAATAAATATTGGACGGAACAAACTTGCCGCCAGACAATACTGTACGGGGAAATGTTTTATCGGTCAAGAGGGTATCCATACATGCATATTGTTGCTCGGCAACAGTAAATACCCTGTCAGTCAATTCTTTCATGGTTTCCTGACGCGAACAAGAAGCCAATGTCAAGAAACATGATATAAATAATAAAATCCTCATACTTTTGTTTAATTTTGTTTTGGAGTGAGGGTTGTTGTAAAAGTAGCAGCTTGGTTGGCTGTAACAGTTGCTTCAAATCCCACCATGTAAGTCCCGGGATTGGCCTGATCATAAGAATTAGTACTAGTAGTACTCCATGTTTTATAAGCGGGTTTCACTGTACCGTTAACGGTGAGATACATCACTTTACTTCCGTTAGTCAATATAATCCGGTTCGCTTCTACTATCGGAACAGCAGGAGTTACCATACACCAACGCACTTTAGCCGATTTATCGGTTCGTGCTTTTACCTCATCAATTACCACTAAGTCTTGATCATTAACAATTTTAACAGTACGAGTAGCAGATGCTGCCTGATCTGATACAGCATTGGTCAAATTAAATGTAGCTCCCAACTCCGTAGCAGTATTAATAGTTGCAGTCAGAGTAGCTGCTCCATTTACCAAGTGCTTAGCATCATTAATCGTAATTGTACTATGATTCAGATTATTCATCCTAAACACGTCCCAGCGCATAGAATTTTGCCCCATATTCCATAAATCTCCCCCCAAATTAGCCAACGGGGTTTCCAATGTGGTGTAGCTCTGTAAACCAAAATCCATAGACCAGCGCACACCGTAAGCGTCATAAATAAAGGAACCTGCATCCATATGCCCGTGACTAGTTCCCGCTTTACCTCCTTTTATACCCAAATACTTATCTGAATCAGTGTATGTCCAGTCTGTATGTATCATAACAACCGGAGTTTCTCCCTTACCACTCCACAGCTTTTCCGTAGGGGCTAAGATATTATCCAAATCTAGGTTGTTTGCAAAAGCCATTATCATCGGCAATAAGCGATTTTCAGCACAATTGGCATATTCTCCATTTTTCAACATACGTAACTCGTTATACAATAGAGACGAATTTTTGTACTTATCGGCAAACCACCAAGTAGCCAACGCTGCGGTAGAAGCAGGAGCGCAATCGGAATAATTAAAGAACTTACTATTAAGTCCGGTCATATAAAGCATATATTTCGCGGTTTCTGAAAATCCAGATGTATCCGAAAGCCCGTTATCCGTACCAATAGTACTATTAAGAGCTGCAAGCATCAAAACCTCATAAAGTGTTCCATAGCACCAATATCCTGCACCTTCAGGATAATTTCCGTCAGGTGAATACATCACTTTCAGAGCAGATTTATTTGAGTCTAAAGCTTTCTCAATTATATCTTTAGCCTCAGAAGGATTGCTTTCGTAAGAAGCTAATGCAGCACAAACCAATCCACCGTTACAAACTTGATTCCAGTTATTTGTTGCTTCATAAAAGTTCAAATTCCAATTTTTGTTTTGGGCCTGTTTGAAAGCATAATTCAACAATGCGCTAGCTGCTTTCTTCCGAGTACCTTCACTCAACTCATTATAAAGCCAGTCATAACCAAAAGCAACAGCTGTAGCCATTTCGCCCACATCCAAGAAATGACGAGTTGAGTTCCAATCCGAGAAATTACATACTGCATTCATGTCAGTTTCTGCTTTCGTCAGATATTTACTTTCACCCGTCATACGATAAGCATAAGCACAAGTAAATATACGCAGTAAAGCATCACGTGAAACATCCAAAATACGTTTATTACTGGCATCCAATTGGTAAGCCAGCACTTTCGTATTCATGCCTTTACTATTGCACAAACTCATTATGGTATTATGCAGAATTGTGAGATTAGGACTTGCATTCGATTGGATTTTACTTTTCAACGCAGTAAACGCACTGGCGTTCATCAATAGACGTGGATGGTTGGTTGCAGTCAACATAGAAAAGTCAAGTCCATCTCCTGGATTTGTCGGATTTGTTCCCGTATGAGTAGAGCCCGGACGGAATCGATTTTCATCTTCATCAGAACAACTACAAATTACTCCTGCAAAGAAAAACATCACTAATATTTTAAAAAGAATTGTTTTCATAGTTCAATTTATTTAATTTCCTAAATTGTTTTTCAAGCATAGAAACCTAAATTTTAATAGTTATCAGAATAAAATGGTTACTATCCTTGAATAAATTTAATTATTAACATTTTGTCAATTTAAAGGTATCAACCTTACTTTAAGCCGAGATGTACTGTTTGCTGGTATTTTTGTTTCGAAACCTACCCTAGCGGTTCCCGGATTTGGGCAATCGTATTTATGTGGAGGAACATTGGACCAAATTTTCATTTCCACATCTGTTTTTGCATCTACTTCCAGTAACATTTGTTTACCATCCTTCTCTAATTCAATTTGATTTTTCCCCTTCAGTTGAGGCTTCGTCGGAGTTACCATTACCCATGATACAATTGCTTCCTTGTCTCCTGTTTCCAACCGGTCAATTACTTCCAGCCAATCTCTTTTATCTAGCATTATTACACGCGAGGCTTTTTTAAGGCTATTAGCGAAAACACTTGTCATATCAACTTCTGCTCCTTTCTGTTCTTCTGAACGAAAAGTGTTAGTAATGGGAGCATAACTATTAACTAGATGTCTCTCGCCATTGATAGTCATAGTACTATGTGCCATGTTACTCAAACGAAAAACATCCCAACGCTGCGAATTTTGAGACATATTCCATAGATCAACACCTTTGCTTTCAAGAGTAATATAACTCTGCATACCTAAATCCATCGACCAACGAACCCCACTTTTCTCAAATATAAAACTCCCAGCATCCATATGAGCATGTGAAGTAGAAGGAGAACCGCCTTTTATTCCCAGATAAGTATCAGTATTATTGCTCCATCCGCTACGATAAATAAATACAGGAGTAACTCCCCTATTATACCAAAAGTGTGTTGATGGTTGTTTAAGTTTTTTTAGATCAAGCGATGAGCTGAAGACCATTAAACTAGGCAACAAGCGATCATCTTCTTCGAAACGTGTATTAGGCTTATCTAGTAATTGATAATCGAGCCATAAAAGAGAAGGATCTTTCAATTTACCAGCAAACCAAACCATCATAGTATTACACTCCGCTTTAACCGGAGAGTCTGAAAAACAGAAACAATCACCACTAGGAGCAGCCATAAATTGTAGAAATCGGGAAGACTCCATAAAACCGGGAGCCTTGGAAAGCCCATTATCCGTTCCTAAAGCACTTTCGAGAGCGGCAATGAGCATTACCTGAAAACTAGTTCCATACCCCCAATATCCATATCCTTCCGGATAACCGCCATCAGGGCCGTAACTAAACAGCGCCTTCGGATTCGTTTCCATACATTTTTCTATAATACTTCTAGATATATCCGGTATGTCTTCATAAAGAGCTAGCGCACCATACACCAAACCACTATTACAAACAGAGTTCCAATTGTTTTTTTCTGTATAGAACCAAGCATTAGTAGTATTTCTTGCCGCCTCAAACCCTTTTTCTATAATAGCTTGGCGTACCATGTGACGGGTTTCGGGTTTCAAATAATCATACAGCCAATCATAACCGATGCCCAACGCCATTGTCATTTCGCCTACGTCAAGGAAATGAGTAGGATTCCAGTCAGTAAAACAACTCACAGCTCTCATTTCTTGTTCAGCACGAAGAGCAAACCTATCATCGTCCGTCATGCGATAAGCATACGATAAATAATAAATCCGCTTTAATGCTAAACGTGAAACAGCCAGTAAGCGTTTTCCCTCTTTAATGCGCTTCACAGGAGGCTCACTTAGTATCTGATTGCACTGCTTCATTATCCTATGGTGTACAGCTGCCAATGGAGGATATTCCGCTATCATCTTTTTTATAGCTTGTTCTCCCCCCTTAGGCAGTAAAAGCCGTGGATGAGGTGTTATTTTGTCATAATCAAATTGTTGTGCAGACACAAATGCGTAACCAAATACAAAAATGAATAAGAGTATAAATATTTTTTTCATTCTTCCTTTTTCTCTTTATGATTAATATGCCCAACCAGAACGCTTGGTCAAATTTGAATTCTTCTGTATTTCGGAGATAGGAGCTGTCCAAGGCCACATGTAATCGGTATAGTACCAATTATATTCTACCAGGTCACCCCACCAGGATTTACCTCCATTTACATCATTTCCCTGAAATTTACTCTGTTTATATGTTCCCCAACGCATCTCATCAAAAAAGTCGATACCTTCCAAACAAAGTTCCACACGGCGTTCATAGCGTATTCTTTCAAGCATATCTTCTTTCCCCGTTACTGCGCAGGGGCCACTTCCTCCTTCTGTCAATGACGGCATGTGGGCACGGGTACGAACTTTATTCACCAACCGAATAGCATCACCAATCTGATCTGTTTGAGTTAGTGCTTCAGCATACTGCAATAAAACATCGGTGTATCGAATCAATGGCCAATCGGTCTGACAGCGACTACGGCTAATTAAGCGTCCCTTTTCAAACTCATTATATTTACGATAGCAATAAAAAGCGGAAGTGCGTTTATCCAGCCAAAAGTCTCCACCATCTGTACCCTGCTCTTTCAATGGCCATCGGGCTTGTTTCCCTATTTGATTAGCATCCCCGTTATAATTTGGTTTGTAACAGTCAACAGGAACATACGGAGTAACAACTGTTTGTTGCAATCGTGGGTCACGATTCTCATAAGCTTTCTTAATGCGTGCTTCATTCCCATCATTGAGATAGTATTTTTGATAAATATCTTCCCCTACACGGGCTATTACAGCTTTTTTCTGTGAAGACATTGACTCCAACCCGTCTCGACAGAAGAAGATTTCGCGTTGTTTTGCAGTCAATAAATTCCAATCTTCCAAACCTTTTACCTCAGACCACTTGAAATCAGAACCATCAGCATTCTTGTAATAGTCCACAAAATCGGCAGAAGGTTTTATCTCCGTCCAACCATCGTATGTATCACGTGCTCCAGTCATCTGCTGAATATTGTCGCAATAACCCGTTTCCTCACTAAACTGGAGTGAGAAGATCATTTCCTTGCTTTTTTCATTTTCATACTTGAAAAAGTCAGCATATTCTCCTGTCCATAAGCCATAACCACAAGTTTCCACTTGTTTAAAATCATTCCCAGCTTCTTTATACATTTTTTTCCACATGTACACCATGCCGCGTAAAGCATAAGCTGCTCCTTTAGAGGGACGTCCATAGTTCGTTTCGCCTAAAGTATTATCAGGGAAATCTGTATTGTCAATACAATAAGACAGATCGTCTAAAATGACTTGCCATACATCATCTGCAGAAGATTGGGCACGTGTACAATCCTCGTTATTGATAGGTTCCAAATAAACAGGAACTCCTTGATAAAGCATATTTAGGCGATTATACGCCCAAGCTCGCAAAAAATGAGCCTCACATTGATAACGTGCCAGTTTATTAGAAGCCATAGCTGCTTTCGGAAGATTAGCTATTGCATCATTACAAGCATGGATAATTGTATAACAAAACTTCCATTCATACCATACCTGAAAATCGTCGGCTATTTTAGTTGCCAAAGAAAGTAGCTCTACCGGATAATTATTGGAATAATAATCGGTTGCAAATCCCATGGCTTCAATACCTTGGCGGTTCAGCCCATCGGCACGTCGAAGTTGGGTAGAAGAAAGCTGGGTAGCATAAAAAGGATAATAAAGTCCAGCCATACCTTTGTCTGCGAGTTCTTCTGTAGTCCACATGTTTTCGCTCGCTATCTGATCTTCCGGAGCTACATCTAATATGTCCATACAAGAAGTGGCTATCAGCGTCATTAATAAAATTAGTGCTATTTTTTTCATTTCAAATCTTGTTTTTAGTTCTTTATTATTAGAATGTAATTTGTCCACCAAAAGATATTTGGCGCATTAATGGATAACCAATCTCAGTTCCTATCTCCGGATCAAGTCCCGGATAGCTAGTGATTGTCAAAATATTATCCATCGAGACAAAAGCACGGAATCTATTTATAAGAAATTTATTGGAAATTCTTTGTGGTACAGTATATCCGATCTGAATATTCTTCAATTTGAGATAGTCGGCCTTATATTCATTCCAATCACTCTGTATTTTATTATTATATGTTGTTCCGTATGTCAAGCGTGGATATTTACCTGTTTGATTAGTGCGGGGATCATCAGGGTTAGAAGGATCATAAAAATAATGATTATCAGCAATATGCTCAATAATACCATATCCATGACTAATTAAAGTTGAGTTATAATAGTCCGTATTCCAATTGAGGTAGTGTCCAAAGGCACCTGACCACACCATCGAAAAATCTACGTTTTTATAAGAAAAAGCAGTATTGAAACCTAAATTAAACTTTGGAACACTGGTATGCTTCGAAAAGTTGCGATCATTTGCATCACCATAATTCATATCTCCATTACTGTCTGCATATAGAATATCACCATACCAAAGCTGGTCTTTCGCAATAGTCTTCATTCCACCAAACGAATAACCTGAATCAATCATAGCTTGTACCCAGACCATATCTTCTTTAGTACGTATCATCCCATCCTTAGGACCTGCATAAATATCAACCGCACCACCAGTATATCCTTCACCCGAACCTCTATAAACTTTATAAAGATATGTTTCCCCCAATTGGCGACCTTCACTAATATATCCACTGAAACCGGATTCAGATACATCACTAAAGTTGTTTACATAACTGATTTTATTCCCTTTTTCATCATAAGTCCAGTATTTCTGAAGGCTCCCTTTGAACTTCATTACCTTGTTGGTATTAAAAGAAAAGTTCATTCCAACTTTATACTCAATATCTTTTCCAATTCGGTCGTTCCAATTTAAAGTAAACTCTAAACCGCGATTACGTACTTCACCTAAATTTTCCGGAGCAGGCTCTATTACTCCCATTGACAAATATAGTTCCGGATGATAGAGTATATCCGAAGCATACTTATTATAATAATCTATCTCACCACTTAGACGATTCTTGAAGAAACCAAAATCGATACCTATATCAGTAGTAGTGGTACTTTCCCAATGTAATTTATCATTACTCAATTTTTCGCGTATAAGCCCTTTTGTACCTTCACCGTCAACAACCACATTACCTGTAGCATAGTTTGCCTGCCAATCGTAATTGCCAGTAGAGTTATTACCGGTTTTACCCCATGAAACCCGCAATTTTAGATTAGAAAGAAAATCTGAGGTTCCCTGCATAAAAGGTTCTTCCGAAATACGCCACCCACCGGAAAAAGAAGGGAAGTATCCCCAGCGCTGATTCACTCCAAAACGTGAAGAGGCATCGGCACGAAGATTCGCTTCAAAGAGATAACGTCCTTTATATCCATAGTTGAGGCGCCCAAAATAAGATAGAAGTCCCCACTTACTTGGTGAAGAGCTAGAAGAACTAACTAGCGTTTCATAGGTGCTCAGTTCATTTAGCGTCCAATCAGTAGCACCTTTACGAGAAACAGCAAAACTTTTGCTATAATACTGCTGTGCAGAATAGCCCAGTAATACTCCCAATTCATGATCTTTCTTAATAGTTGTATTATAACGCAAAAGAATCTCTGCACTTTGTCGCCAAGTACGGGCACTTGTATTCGTAATGGAAGCATTTGCTAAAGCACTTTCACTAACCCTTTGATCAGCCACATAATCCCAATAACCATTCTGACGGCTATACGATGATTTATCGGTAAAAGTTGGGGAATAGTTGAATGTTCCTTCTATGCTCAAACCCTTATAGGGAGAAATAATGCCATAAACTGAAGCATTCAGGCGCCAAATGGTATTGTAACCAGTAGCTCCAGCCATCTGACCAAAGATATTGTTTGCATTTGAAGATTCTTCACTGGCCAATGCAGCACGTCCCCAATAATTTGGTTCTCCTGGATATACACCCGGAGTTGTCTGATAGAGATATTTAAAACCATTGCTAATATTAGCCATACCATAGTCTTGTTTTTGTCCATAAAGACGCGTGCCAATAGTCAACCATTTAAGAATCTTGGCTTCCAAGTTGGTACGAAAATCTATCTTTTGAGTACTTGAGTCTAGATTCCACTTATTCATTACTCCCTGGTTATCTAAATAGCCCAGTGAAAGCATATATTTCACCTTCTCCGAACTGCCGGAAACCGACAGATTGTGTTCTTGAGAATACCCCGTATGAAATATTTCATCAAACCAATTGGTATTTGGATAAGCCACATAATTGGGAACTCCATATTCATTCAGACCATTTGGATTGGCAGAAGCTGTTTTCCAAAGATCAATGCTCTCTTGTGAAAAAATAGTTTTTGTATTCACATTTTCACAAGCTTCATTAACCAAACCCATATAACGAGCATAGTCACTGACAAAAGATAACTTGTTATATGGCATCTGCGCTATTCCTGAATAAGAATAGGATATCTGAGGCTTGCCTTTCCCCGCTTTCGTGGTAATCAATATAACTCCATTTGCAGCGCGTGTACCATAAATTGCCGTTGAAGCAGCATCTTTTAGCACCGATATACTTTCAATATCATTCGGATTTACGTTATCCATACTCCACTCAATACCATCTACTAATACAAGCGGAGAATTACTATTAAAAGTTCCATTTCCTCGTACACGAATAGCAGCACCATCCGAACCGGGTTGACCGGAATTTTGTGTCACATTCATTCCAGCAGCAAGTCCAGAGAGAGCAGATGAAACATTCATCAACGGACGCCCCTCCATCTGATCGGAAAAATTTATTGAAGTTACAGAACCCGTCAAGTTAACTTTCTTCTGAACACCGTAACCTACCACCACTACTTCATCCAGT
Source organism: Bacteroides sp. (assembly GCA_041907545.1). Classification (GTDB taxonomy): domain Bacteria; phylum Bacteroidota; class Bacteroidia; order Bacteroidales; family Bacteroidaceae; genus Bacteroides. Next base: position 38,550 of record JAYRGX010000013.1, on the reverse strand, counting down.
ACTTTTGTATCCGCTTTCATCCGAACATCAATAGTAGTACGACCATTCAAAAGAAATGTTTGTTTCTCGTACCCAATGTAACTGAATGAGATAGAAGGCTTGGACGAAGCCGTTTTTAAGATGTAACGTCCGTTCAGATCTGTTAAAACCCCATTAGTAGTACCTGCTTCAATAACAGAAACTCCTGGAAGGCTTTCTCCATTCTCATCTACCACTACACCACTTACCGTTGTGGAGGTCTGAGCCCTGACAATATCTGTCAGTAAAAAGAAGGAAGCTAATAGAAATAATAGAAATAATAAATAATGCTTCTTTTTCATTTTATTAGATTTAATGAATTATTAGGTTGTTAAACTCACATTGCAAAGAAATGTCATATTTAGCCAATCTAATAATACGCTTTAGGCAATAAATACCACGAATTAAGAAAATCCTATTGAGAATGGGAAGATAATAAAGTGTTTTAGCGAATCGACTAGATTTTATCAGAAAATGACTAACTATTATTACTCTGAATTTAGAAATAGATTGTATTTTTGCCTCATACCTTAATAAAATGTACGCCGAATATCTAATTAAAATTATTATGAAAAAGATTTTTTTATTTTTGGTTTTATCTTTCTTATTCTTCCCATTTATACAAAGTAAAGTGAAACTCCCTGCAATGATGGGGAACCACATGGTACTTCAACAGAACCAATCCGTTAATTTATGGGGATGGGCGGATGGCAAAAATGTAATTATTACCACTTCCTGGAATAATAAAACTTATCGCACATCTACAGGGAAAGAAGGATACTGGTCAATCAAAGTGGAAACCCCTGCTGGCAGCTATACCCCTTACACTATTAGCATTAGTGATGGAACTCAGATCAAACTGTCTGATATTTTAGTAGGAGAGGTTTGGATATGCTCTGGTCAGTCAAATATGGAAATGCGTATGATGGGTAATACAGGACAGCCTGTCAATCAAGCCTTGGAAACTCTACTAAATGCAAATAATTATCGAGACCGTATCCGCTTTATCACTGTGCCCAGAAGTAAAGATGAAAAACGGAGAACTGATTTCGAAGAGAGAAAATGGGAAGTCTCCACTCCAGAAACTGTTATTGATTGCAGCACTACCGGCTATTTTTTTGCCAGACAACTGACTGAAAGTCTCCATATTCCTGTCGGACTGGTTATTAATAGTTGGGGAGGTTCGCAAATAGAATCATGGATGGATGAAAAGACATTAACAAATATTGAAGGAGCGGATGTAAAAACTGCCAGTAGCCCTAAATTAGATATGCACCATCGTTTAGGATGTCTATATAATACAATGTTGTATCCTGTGAAAAACTTCACAGCTCGAGGTTTCCTTTGGTATCAGGGAGAATCTAACATTTTCAATTATCAACTTTATGCTCCGATGATGACGGCTATGGTTCAACTCTGGAGGGATGCCTGGGAATCACCTGATATGCCTTTTTATTATGTGCAAATTGCCCCGCATAAATATAATGATAGCAAAGATACCAGCGCTGCTTTATTGCGTGAAGCGCAGATTGATGCATTAAAAACAATTCCTAATTCTGGAATTATCCCTACAACAGACATCGGAGATGAATTTTGCATCCATCCTCCTCAAAAAGATGTAGTAGGACTCAGACTGGCAACTCTCGTATTAACCAAAACATATCATATTCGCAGATTGCCATCCACTGGACCTATGATGACAGAGGTCAACTACTCTAACGGGAAGGCAATAGTAACTTTTAATAATGCATCTGCCGGACTTGCTCCAAGTAATTGCAATCTCGAAGGATTTGAAATAGCAGGAATAGATAGAATCTTTTATCAGGCAAAAGCTATAATTTCAGGACGCACAAATAATGTGGAAGTATGGAGTGAACAAGTTCCACAACCGGTAGCTGTGCGATATGCTTTTCACAACTATGTCGGAAATATTACTTTACGCAATACCTTTGGAATAGCAGCCTTCCCATTCCGAACAGATAAATGGAATGATGTAAAATAAAAGAATATGATAAAGCGATTCATACTATCTTCGTGCATACTATTTATTTTAGCATCTCTATTATCTGCCAATATCTATAAAAGATATGATGTAAGACATGGGATGTCAGGGAATTGCGTGCGTAGTATTTTACAAGATAGCATTGGTTACATGTGGTTTGCAACTCAGGACGGACTAAATCGGTTTAATGGCATCGAATTTACCAATTATGGCCATTCATCAGAAAATGGTGATAATAACTATATGAATATTGTAACTATTTGTCAACATTATGATAATAAACACATTTGGGTAGCAAGTACAGAAAAACTTTATCTATTTAATTCTCAGACTGAAAAATTTTCTGCATTCGACAAACAGACGAATGACGGTGCTACTGTCAACAGTGTATTTGGAATAGCATATGACAACTATAAACAGTTATGGATAGGAACAGCCAATGGATTGTTTGTCTATAACGAAAAAAAAGGAATATTAAGGCGATATAGACATTCTTTCTCCGACCCTCATTCATTGCCTGACAATCACGTATGGGTAATCTATAATGACTCATACGGAACAATATGGATAGGAACTAGAAATGGCTTGGCAAAATATAATCAGCATACCAATAATTTTACTACTTACGTTACAAAAGGGACTTCATTTGGCCGTCCTGCTTGCAACGAAATAATTTCCCTAACGCAAAGTTCACAAGGGGTACTATGGGCCGGAACATGGTATGGAGGACTCGCCCGGTTTAACAAAGAGACAGGACGGTTTCGCTATTATTTCGGAGAGGGAGATACACTTACAATCCCACGTATTCGTACTTTATTCCAACGGACAGCCAATTCATTTCATCTTGGCTCTGACGATGGGCTTTATACTTTTAATCCCACTACGGGAGAATGTATATTAACAGATGAAGAACATGCAAAAGAAAGTATTTATGCATACTATCAAGATAGAGAAGGAGGCTTTTGGATTGGCACATATTTTAGCGGAGTAAGTTATCTATCTCCCAAACACAAGGATATAGAATGGTATTATTCTAACGGGACAAAACATTCCCTTTCGGGCAATGTAATCAGCCAATTCTGTGAAGATCCTCAGGGTAACATTTGGATTGCCACTGAAGATGGAGGACTGAATATTTTTAATCCCCGCAGCAAAACATTTACAAATCATTTATCAGAAAAAAATAACCTCAAGATAGGCTATCATAATATTCACGCGCTTCTATATGATAAAGGAAATTTATGGATTGGGAGTTTTTCCAGAGGATTATATATTTTCAACACTCAAACAAAAAAAATTAAGAACTACCGTCATAGTCAGACTAATCCCTATTCAATACCTAATGATCATATCTACTCTATTTACAAGACCAAAAATGGAAATATTTATATAGGCACTTTATCAGGGTTTTGCCAATATGACCCCAAAAAAGATTTATTCCGAACATTGAAGTCATTAAGTCATATTTTTATCTATGATATCATAGAAGACCAATACGGAAATTTATGGATGGCAAGTAAAAGAGATGGTATCTGGCGTTATAACCCTCAAACTGGTAAATTGTACAATTACCGTCATAATCCCCAAAAAAAAGATTCTCCCTGTAGTAACTGGGTTATCCGTGTGTATATTGACCACAAACAGAACTTATGGTTTTGTACTGAAGGAGGTGGTATATGTCGGTATCACTATAAGCAAGACTGTTTTGAGAACTTTTCTACTAGAGATAATTTACCCAACAATATTATCTATGGAATATTGGATGATCAATCAGGAAACTATTGGCTATCTTCTAACAGAGGGCTCATTCGATATGAGCCGCAAAGCAAAAGGGCACAATTATATACTGTTGAAGATGGACTGCAAAGTAATCAATTCAATTTCCGTTCTTCATTACAGGCTAGTGACGGAAAGTTTTATTTTGGTGGAGTAAATGGCTTTAATGCATTTTATCCCTTTAAATTATCGGTTAATAAAGTGAGGCCTACAGCATCCATTTCCGCTGTATATATGCACAGTCCCGATGATAAGATAAGCCGTAGTAAACGAGTGCCTGCACTTAGTGGAAAAATCACTATCCCCTATCAAGTAGTGTCATTTGATATCATGTTCGAAAGTCTAAGTTATGTAGCTCCCGGCAAAAACTTATATGCCTATAAACTGGATGGAATTCATAAAGACTGGATTTACACTAACAAACATAACGTATCTTTTTTAAATCTTTCTCCGGGGAAATATACTTTTCGTGTGAAATCGAGTAATAATGACGAGTACTGGAGTAATAATGACTGTTGTTTACATATAGAAGTTCTACCTCCACCATGGGAAACAATTTACGCAAAAATATTTTATATATTAGTAGCTTGCGGCTGTGTCTATTATATGATACGTTTCTACCTACGTAAGCAACAAATCGTGAAACAAAGAAAAATGAAAGAAATAGAACAGATTAAAAATCAAGAACTGTTCCAAGCCAAAATCACATTTTTCACCCAGGTAGCACATGAAATAAAAACTCCATTGAGCCTTATCAATGCCCCATTGGAAGCCATTATGGAAATGCATGAATGGAATAATGAAGTAGAAAGTAACTTATCTGTAATACGAAAAAATTCAAATCGACTGATAGAGCTCGTCAAACAACTGCTCGATTTTCGTAAAGTAGATAAGGAAGGATACGCTCTCTCATTTAAACAAACTGATATTAATCAATTGATAGAAAATATCATTGAGCGTTTCCGCGCTATTTCGTTAACAGGTATTTCTTTCAGCATTTCTCTACCTGAAAAGCATTTAGAATATAATATAGACGAAGAAGCAATAACTAAAATTATCAGTAATTTGCTTAGTAATGCAATGAAATTTGCTCGTACTCAAATTATCATAATGCTGGATGAACATCTATCTTCTGAAGGTCGCATTTTTTCTATCAAAGTACGCGATGATGGACCAGGAATCCCCAAAGATGAATGTTGCAAAGTTTTCGAACCGTTCTATCAAGCAGGAAAATCAAGTAACAATGGGTCGGGAGTTGGTATCGGACTGAGTTTGGTTCGGCTATTGGTGGAAAAACATAATGGTAAAGTTTATATAAATACTGATTATGTGGATGGGTGCGAGATATGTGTAGAAATCCCTTATTTAGAAAAGAGTATCTCTATGAAGAATCCAATTTCCTCTATATTTAATAAAAAACTTATTTCAGTTAAGGAAGCAGAAATGGAGCTAAGCAGCTATTCTCTTCTCATTGTAGAAGACACAACAGATATGCTTGAATTTCTTGCCAAAAATCTTGAAAGCTCATATGTTATTCATACGGCTTCCAACGGACAGGAAGCATTAGATTGTCTAGAAAAGACTACAATAGACATTATTATCAGTGATATTGTCATGCCATATATTGATGGCTTTGAACTATTAAAAATAATTCGAGCCGATAATATGCTATGTCATATTCCATTTATTTTACTTTCAGCACTTGACAGTATCGACTCAAAAATAGCAGGCCTTGATTATGGAGCGGATGCATACATGGAAAAACCTTTTTCTTTACATCACATGAAGGCTACTATCAACAATCTATTAGAAAATAGACGTATGCTTTTTAATCATTTTACAACAGTACCGGATATGTCATATGACGGAATTTTGATGAACAAAACAGATGTAAAATGGCTTAATACAATTAACGAAATAATAACAAAGAACTTCACCAATGAAGAATTTACAATTGATAAGCTAGCAGGAGAAATGGCTATAAGCCGTTCTAATTTACAGCGAAAGTTAAAAGGCTTGACAGGAATGCCACCAAATGACTATATCCGGCTTATCCGACTTAAAACTGCAGGAGATCTACTACAAAAAGGAGAGTACCGAATCAACGAAGTGTGTTACATTGTTGGATTTAATAACCCCTCGTATTTTGCTAGATGCTTCCAAAAACAGTTTGGAATATTACCAAAAGATTATGTAAAAAAAGGAGAATAGATAATTTCATTTACAATTAGTCGAAGAAAGATATGAGGATACCTATTGGGTAGATAGATACATGCACACGATAGTTAGCTTGACTGGCAAAAAAATTGAGACGCAATTCAAATTCTTTTTCATTCGATTTAATGAATATATTATTGCATTTAGTGTAACCTTTATCTTTAACTCAATAAAATATTGTTCTAAAAAGGAATAAAGTCAACAGATACCCGAAGTGTACACAGGAATGATTTCGAGGAGTTTAGTAAACGAATAGGACTTCCGAAAAAATAATAAAATGGAAGACTAATCGTTTTTTCAACTAAAAGCCAAAAGCCGAAAACTTAGTAAACTATTCTTTTCTGTCCGATAAGTTGAAAAGGTAATATAAAAAACAGCGATTAGAGGCATTTTATATTGCAAGAATAAAACGCCAAATAGAAGATTGGAAAAACATGGCAATAATCACCTAAATCTTGCACACTTACATTACATAAATAAATGCACAGAACAGTATTCTTCATTAATCTTTTTCATAGTAAAATTACAGGATATTTCATCGGGATTGAGTAATTTTACGGTGCAAAGGAGAATAAAGAAAAATGAAAATCACACTCATACGCACAAATGAGGAAACCGGCAAAGAGACTTTTATTACGGTGGAACCGGATGTGCTAATGGAAAAGCTGAAAACGGAAAACAAAGCGGGTCATGTTTCAGCGCTACGCAATCTTATCCCGCTCATCACAGGAACAATCGGCCATTATCAATACATCGACAGATTACCTCGTATTTGCCCCGCTGTGGAGTATGTCCACTCTAAAGAGAAAGAAAGGGTGCTGAGAAACTACAATGGATTGGTACAGGTGGAAGTAAACAGCCTGGCAAACAGGGCTGAGGTGGAATTGGTAAAGAAACAGGCGGCTTTACTGCCACAGACATTTGCTGCTTTCTGCGGCAGCAGTGGACGAAGTGTCAAGATATGGACGCGTTTTGCTCTGCCGGATGGCAATCTGCCCAGACGGGAACGGGAGATCGGATTGTTTCACACTTTTGCTTATCGGCTGGCGGTGAATTGTTATCAACCGCTACTACCCTTCCCTATCACACTGAAAGAACCTTCGTACAAGCAGAGTTGCCGCATGTCGGTGGATGAAAGGTTATACTATAATCCTACCGCAGCACCTTTTTGTCTGGAGCAGCCGCATGAGGTGCAGAATGAAGCGACTTACAGGCAACGGAGGCAGGCGGAAAAGAACCCGTTACTACGCATGGAGCCGGGGTATAAGACGTCGGATACTCTTGCGTTACTTTTTGAAGCGGCACTGGATAGGACTTTCAGCGAACTAACGGATTGGAAGCGGGGCGATGATCTGCGCATAATGCTGGTGCACTTAGCCGAGCATTGTTACAGGGCGGGAATACCCGAGGAAGAAGCGGTGCGGCAGACGTTAATGCATTATTATCGGGAAGCGGATGAGCCTGTGGTACGTGCAACGTTGCACAATCTATACAGGGAATGCAAGGGTCTGGGAAGCCGCACCAGCATGACAAATGAGCAGGAGACGGCTTTCAAACTGGAAGAGTTCATGAACAGACGCTATGAGTTTCGTTATAACACGGTGTTGGGGGGATTGGAATACCGCCAACGCGACTCTATACATTTTCATTTCCGCGCTGCCGATCAACGGGTTAAAAGCAGTGTCGCACTCAATGCACTGAAAGAGGGTATAAAGGTATGGGACAGGGATGTGGCACGTTATCTTACTTCGGATTATATTCCGCTCTACAATCCTGTGGAGGAGTATCTGAATGATAGCGGTCGCTGGGATGGCAAAGATCGCATCCGTGCTTTTGCTGATCTGGTTCCTTGCGGGAATCTGCATTGGAGGGAGTTATTTTATCGTTGGTTTCTCAGTATGGTGGCGCATTGGATGAGCATGGACAAACAGCACGGTAATAATACTTCGCCTTTACTTGTCGGGGAACAGGGGTATAGGAAGTCGACCTTCTGTCGTATCTTGCTGCCTCCCGAGCTGCGGTTCGGCTACACGGACAGCATCGACTTTAAAAGTAAACAGGATGCGGAACGTAGCTTAGGGCGTTTTTTCTTAATCAATATTGATGAGTTCGACCAGATCAGCCTCAACCAACAGGGATTTCTGAAGCATCTGTTGCAAAAGCCTGTCGCTAATCTGCGTAAGCCTTATGGGACGGTGATAGAGGAAGTTCGGCGTTACGCGTCATTTATCGGCACAAGCAATCAGAAGGATTTGCTGACTGATCCTTCGGGCAGCCGGCGTTTCATCTGCATTGAGGTGACGGCTCCTATCCGCACGAATGTGACGATAAACTACCGTCAGCTCTATGCACAGGCTATGGAGGCTATTGCAAAGGGTGAGCGTTACTGGTTGGACGATAGTGACGAGGCTATTCTTAAGGAGAGCAATCGCGAGTTTGAGCAACCGACTCCGTTGGAACAGCTGTTCTTATGTCACTTCCGTGCTGCGGAAGCGGATGAAGAGGGGGCATGGATGACTCCTATGGAGATTATGTGCTTCCTACAGACAAAGACCCGAGATAAGATTACACTGGGCAAAGCTTCTTTTTTCGGGCGCTCGCTCCGAAAGCTCGACATTGACAGCAGGAGGCGGAAAAGGGGCACGGAATATCATGTGATGAACATTGCGGAGGCGGACAAAGTGGCTTTCGGACGGAATAGTACGGCAACAGCATCTTGATGGGAGCTAATTGGAACAGGATATCCGGTGCAAAATGACAATAAATTTGTTTCGGCTTGGGGTTTGCATTATTTTTGCAGCGTATTAGAACGAAATAACGTATTGAACTTACCATAAAAACGAATGATGATGGAATTATTCCACAAATTTATATCACAGGCTACCGGCATTTCGGAAAGGCAGATAGCCCGTACACTTGAACTACTGAATGATGGGGCTACCATTCCTTTTATCAGCCGTTACCGTAAAGAGGTGACGGGAGGTCTCGACGAGGTTCAGATAGAGGAGATAAAGAACCAACATGAAAAGTTAAGCGAAACGGCGAAACGAAAGGAAACGATAGTCAAGACGATCAACGAGCAGGGTAAAATGACTGCCGAGCTGCAAAAGCGTATTGACGAGACGTGGGATAACACCGTACTGGAAGATATCTATTTGCCGTATAAACCCAAGAGAAAAACTAGAGCGGAAGCTGCCCGGCAAAAGGGGTTGGAGCCATTGGCTACTCTACTCTTCCTGCAAAGGGAAGCGGAACCGGAAAGGCGCGCATCAGCTTATGTGAAAGGAGACGTGAAAGACGTGGAGGATGCTATAAAGGGTGCACAGGATATTATTGCAGAGCAGGTCAGCGAAGATGAACAGGCGCGAAACATTGTCCGCTTTGCTTTTGGGCGACAAGCGATGATCAGCTCGAAGGTGGTAAAGGGCAAGGAAGAGGAAGCTGCCAAGTATCGCGATTATTTTGATTTCAGTGAACCGCTGAAGCGTTGTTCTTCGCATCGTTTATTGGCAATACGGCGTGGTGAGGCTGAAGGTTTGCTGAAAGTTACTATCAGTCCGGACGACAGTGAATGTACGGAAAAGCTCGAACGGAAATTTGTGCGTGGAAACGGTGCATGTAGTCGTTATGTGGCTGAGGCTGTGCAGGATGCTTACAAGCGTTTGTTGAAGCCTTCCATCGAAACGGAAGCGGCTTCGGGAAGTAAGGAGAAAGCGGACGAAGAAGCAATAAAGGTGTTCGTACAGAATTTGAGGCAGCTTTTGTTGGCTCCGCCCTTGGGACAAAAGTCTGTGATGGGTGTCGACCCGGGCTTCCGCACCGGATGTAAGGTGGTCTGTCTCGACGAACAGGGTGATTTGAAGCATAATGAGAATATCTATCCTCATCCTCCGGTATGCAAAGTGACTGAGGCGATAGCCAAGATACAGAATATGGTGGAGACTTACCACATAGACGCCATAGCGATAGGTAACGGGACGGCAAGTCGCGAGACGGAGGAATTTCTTAAAAAGATGACTTTCCGCAGACCGATTCAGGTATTTGTGGTGAGCGAACAGGGGGCTTCCATTTATTCGGCTTCGAAGATTGCCCGTGATGAATTTCCGGAGTACGACGTGACGGTTCGTGGAGCAGTGTCCATAGGAAGACGTTTGGTTGATCCGCTTGCCGAATTGGTTAAGATTGATCCGAAGTCTATCGGCGTGGGACAATATCAGCATGATGTTGATCAGACAAAATTGAAGAAGTCACTGGATCAGACGGTGGAGAACAGTGTGAACCTTGTAGGGGTGAACCTGAATACGGCAAGCAGTCATTTGCTGACTTATATTTCGGGATTGGGACCGCAGTTGGCTCAGAACATCACAAATTACAGAACGGAAAACGGTGCTTTTTCTTCCCGAAAGGAGCTGATGAAGGTACCGCGAATGGGGGCGAAAGCTTTTGAGCAATGTGCAGGTTTCCTTCGTATTCCGCAAGCAAAGAATCCGTTGGATAACACGGCGGTGCATCCCGAGAGTTACGGCATCGTGGAGCAGATGGCAAAAGATTTGGGATGTAAGATCGATGAACTGATTGCCGACAAGGAGTTAAGGCAGAAGATTAAACTGGAGAAGTACCTCACTCCTACCGTGGGTATGCCTACCCTGAAAGATATTATGCAGGAACTGGAAAAGCCAGGACGGGATCCGAGAGGGCCTATCAAGTTCTTTGAGTTCGACAAGAATGTACGCACCATTGATGATTTGCACGAAGGCATGGAATTGCCGGGTATTGTGGGTAACATTACCAATTTCGGGGCTTTTGTGGATATCGGCATTAAAGAGAACGGCTTAATCCATCTCTCGCAATTGGCGGATCGTTATATATCCGATCCGAATGAGGTCGTTGCCATCCACCAGCATGTGCAGGTACGTGTACTCGATGTGGATAAGGATCGTAAACGTATCGCACTAAAGCTGGTTGGCGTGGATTAACAAGGAGGGTTTACCTCAACTTATCATTCCCAGAATTTGAAGAAATGATGAACCGGGCCATGCCCTTTGCCTATTTCATAATCGGAGCCTGCCTTTATGGCTTCCACCATATATTCTTTGGCTTTCATCACGGCATCGGTAAGCGGCAGACCGTGTGCCAGGAATGAGGTGACAGCGGACGAGAAGGTACAGCCTGTGCCATGTGTATTTAGCGTATCGACACGTTCGGACTTTAGTTGCACGATCTCATCGGTCTCGGCATTATAAAAGATATCCACCAATTCTTTTTCGGTAAGGTGTCCGGCTTTCAACAGCACGGATACCGCACCTCCTGCCGAAAGGTCTTTCACGACAAGCGGCAGATCAGCCTGACAGGTGATCTTTCTACCCAACAGGATTTCCGCTTCGGGTATGTTGGGAGTAATGACGCGGACAAAGGGTATCAGTTCTTTTTTCAAGGTATCTATCGCTTCATCTTCGAGCAACTTATCACCTGAAGTCGCCACCATTACGGGGTCGAGTACAATGTTCCGGATATCATAATTAGCCAGGGTTTCTTTTACCGCCAGAATTAGTTCGGACGAATGAAGCATGCCTATCTTTATGGCATCGGCACCAATATCGTCGAGTACCGACTTGATTTGTCCGGTGACGAAAGGCACCGGAACGGGATGCACTCCCGTAACTCCGACCGTATTTTCGTCGACGACTGCAACAATCGCCGTCGCTCCATAACAACCGCAGGCAGAGAAAGTCTTCAAATCGGCTTGTATGCCTGCTCCGCCACTCGGATCACTCCCCGCTATGCTTAATGCTCTTTTATATTGCTTTTTCATTTGTTTTCGGGCTTTTTAGTTAGACATTCCATTGTTCCTCTCTATATGCACTATCCCAAAATAACCACTCCATCTTTGAGCACATCACAAATGAACGGGTCATTGCGTCTCTTTGTTCCGGGGTACATTTCGCGGCATATTCGTCGCAAATGGAGATTGCCAGATTGACTGAGTCTTCGAACTCTTCCCCACCATAGGTATTAATCCATTCCTGATAAGGATTTCCTTGTTTTACCTGATTCTCGAGAATGTAGTCGCCGACCTTTTTATAAATCCAGAAACATGGAAGCACGGAAGCCAGAATGACTTCGACGGGAGCACTTCCCATCTGACGGTGCAAATAGGAGGTGTAGAGCAGGCAACTGGGTGATGCTTCTACGGAAGCACTTTTATCCGCCCCGGCAAGAAAAGATTCATGTAATGCTTTCTCCACGGAAACGCTTTCGCCGGCAAAGCTTAGAAAAGCTTTCATGTGATCGGGGGAACTGACACGTGAAGCGATTCCTGCAAGGACTTTTCCGTATTCGGACAGGTAAAGGGCATCTTGCCGGATATAAAAGATGAACTTTTCTTTAGGCAAACGGCCATCGGTCAGTTCTTTGATAAACGCTAAATCCAATATGTTCGCATAGATGGATTCGATTGCCGTCCATGCTTCTTCACTCCATTTCATAACTTATTTGTTTTTAAAGTATTGACAATATTTCGTAGTTCGTTTGCCGCTTCGCGGGGTTGAGGTGCCGACATAATCGCTGAAACGACGGATATTCCATCGGCTCCCGCGGCAATGACTTCGGCTGCATTATGGCTATTGATGCCGCCAATCCCTACACTGGGGTGACGACTGATGCGACTAATCTCACGAATGCCTTCGAGACCTAGAGCCGGTGCGGTATCGGTCTTTGTCGACGTGCCGAACACCGGCGAAATGCCTATATAGTCGACATCGAGAGCATTGGCATCAAGGGTGTCTTGCACCGATTCCACCGAAAGCCCGATGATTTTATCCTTACCAAACAGCCTGCGGACAATGTCATAAGGCAAATCGGTCTGACCGATATGCAGCCCGTCGGCATCACAAGCCATCGCGATATCCAGTCTGTCATTAATGATAAGGGGCACGCCATAGGGCTTCAGGCATTTCTTCAACCTGACCGCCTCTTCATAGAACATCTTACCGGAGCAGTTCTTTTCGCGAAGTTGTACCATGGTCACTCCTCCTTCAACAGCTTCCATGACGACTGATTCCAGAGAACGGCCTAACGACAGGTCACGATCGGTGACAAGGTACAGGCTTAAATCAAACGTTTTCATAGCTCCTCCGTTTGTTTTAATTTAGCCAAAACTGTATCAATGGTTATGTTACACAGTTCATCGAGGAAGTTCATTTGTAAAGAACCGTTTCCACGGGATTGCGTCGCTGCTATTTCGCCTGCAATGCCCATAATTGTCATGGCATGCGTAGCTGCTTCCATCATATTGGGGTTAACGGCGGCAAAGGCTCCTGTTATGGCAGTAGCGGTGCACCCCATGCCGGTGACTTTTGCCATCATACGGCTTCCATTGCATACGGTTTCTACCATTTTACCATCGGTGATGTAGTCGGTCTCGCCGCTGATCACCACCACAGCTCCCGTCTGTAAAGCCAGTTCTTTTGCCGAAGCTAAAGCGGAATGGGAAGCTTCGGTGCTATCCACCCCTTTTGTCTGTATGCCGGCGTTGCGTAAAGCCATGATCTCGGAAGCATTTCCCCGGATAACGGAGGGACGGCATTCTTCGAGTATTCTCCGACAAACAGTTGTGCGGTAACCTGTAGCACCCGCCCCTACGGGATCGAATATTACGGGTATCTTTCTTTCGGTGGCTTTTTTACCCGCTATTACCATAGCCTCCACCCAGCTCTGCTCGAGCGTGCCGATGTTGAGAACTAGCGAAGAAGCCAGCCCTGCCATCTCTCCCACTTCATCCACCGCATGGGCCATCACAGGAGAGGCACCGATAGCCAATAGTGCATTGGCGGTATTGTTCATCACTACATAATTGGTTATATTATGAACCAATGGCGATTTTTGTCTGATAAATTCCAGATCTCTTTCAAGGTTTCTTAAGTTGATCATAAATATAAAGTATTAAAGAAAAACAGCCTTGCCGGTAGTGGGTTGAAGAGGTTACAAAAAAAGCCACTTCGCAATGCGAAACGGCTTCAACTCTCATGCTATGGAGATAGTACAATGATTCTGAAGTAACAACCGTTTCCCTACGATGTCAATTACAACATATCAGGTTCAAGGGTATAATCTCAGCTCCTTATAGGAACACCCCTAACAGCAATGGTACAAAAGTAGGAATAATAACGGAGAAGCAAAGAACTTTTCCGAATAAAAAGCGGAGTTACTCTTTTCTTCTGTGTTGGGTAAACCAAAGTACTCCGATTAAAATCGCAATTAATACGGTGCAGATAATAGAGCCTTCAAAGCCGAAGTCCCCGCCGTTCAATATACTTTTAGTCGGGAGATTGAGGGTCAACAGTGTCTTGTCAAAATCTGCTCCGCTGACTTCAAATCCTAATACGGGGCCTTGCAACCAGTTCCAAAACAGATGTAAGGAGATGGGAAACCATAAATTGCGGGTATAGATATACATAAATCCCAAGAGCAATCCGGCCAACAGAATATTGATAAACGGCAGCATTGAAAAGTTAGGATTAAAGAGATGCAATATGGAAAATAAGAAAGCGGATAAAAACAATGCCAGATACTTATTCATTCCGGAATTCAACAAACGGCCTAATACAAATCCACGCACACAGATTTCTTCGGTAATGGCAACCAGTAACATCAACCCCCACGAAAGGACGAGACCTCCCAAATCAAACCCTACTTTAATAACCCGGATTTCACCCAGCATCCATAATATACCGAATCCAATGGCATAGAGCGCAAAAGCGACCATACCGCCCCAAAAGATATCTTTCCCGCGCCCTTTAATGGACAAGCCTAAACTGATGAATGGTAATTTTTCCCAATGACAAAGAATGATATAGGCAGACACACACGTGCCGATAAGCATTGCGATCTCTTGCAAATAATGAAAGAGTACCCAGCCGCCAAATACCGGGGATAGATTGACAAGCACCATCAACAATGCCGAGAAAATACCGGATACGATGAGCATTATTACAAGAAAAGCGATGATCTTAGCTGCTGCCATAAGGTAGGGTTTCCCTTTATTTTCGTTAGCAACCGATGCCGTGTTTTGCTTAAATTCTTCCATCATTGAGTATAAATTAGTAGTATATATTATTGTTCTATTATGTTAAATAGAATAGCAAAAATACCTATAAAATTGAAAAGAACGAAGATAATTGCTCAAAATCCGTATATTTGTGTAAACATATCTACGACAGCTATGAAATTTAGATTACTTTTTACGATGATCATGCTGGCGACATGTACTTATTTGTCAGCCGCACAACCCAACGGTACGCCTATTAACAAAAAGACTTTTTTCGTTGCCAAACCGGGCACGCTGGTCTCTTTGCTGACTGAGGCTGAAGCTGACAGTGTGACTCACCTTACACTGACGGGTAAATTAAATGCCATCGATTTCAAACATTTACGTGATGAATTCAGCAATCTGCAAGTTCTTGATATCTCAAACGCTTCAATCAGTCTATATGCCGGCAAGAACGGAACGTATCTTGATCATTTCTATGTGTATCCGATGAATTGCATTCCGGCATTCGCCTTCTGCAAACAATCAAGCGATAGTGTGTTTCAAGGAAAACAGACTTTACGCAAAGTAATTTTATCGGAGAAAATAAAAAATATAGAAGACGGCGCTTTCAAAGGATGCTCGAATATGCATGTCTTGCAAATCAATAAAAAATCAGCTCCCAACCTCCTTCGTCAAGCTTTGGCGGACAGTATTACCGCCATATTCATTCCTGTGGGATGCAGTGATGCTTTCAGAAACAAAAAGAACTGGGAGAATTTTGCTATTATAGAAGGTGATCCTGTTGAAACAACCGTTCAGGTAGGATTGAAAAGTAGTTTGGCAAGTGAATTGATCAAAGCCGGATTACAGCCCAAAGATGTAAACTTCCTTACGGTGGAAGGTAAACTGGATGAGGCTGACTTCAAGTTGATCCGTGATTTTATGCCTAATCTCGTTTCTGCCAATCTGACGAACTGTAATGCTACGGCAATACCCGAATATACGTTCACCCAAAAGAAATATCTTCTAAATATCCAGTTACCCCATAACCTGAAGAGTATAGGTCAACGGGCTTTCAGCGGATGTGGAAGACTGTGTGGTACTTTGGTTTTACCACCCAGCATCACAGCAATTGAATATGGCGCTTTCATTGGATGTGACAATCTGCGTCATGTTATGGCTACCGGTAGCAGAATCACGACAATCGGTGAAAATCTTTTCGGTGATCAAAAGAGCAAATTGATTTACTATAAATAAAGAAGGACGGAACCGGTGAATATGATTCAAACCGGTTCCGCCCCATTCAAGCTATTTGTATTTGTAGTCTTTAGATATGATTCATCGGGATGCCATAACCTATCTTGACGGTATCCATCACAAAGACACTCTGGATATTTGCCAGGAAGTCAAGGGTTCCCAACACATTAATCACAAAACTTTGATATTCTTTCATGTTGGCTGCCTGCACTTTCAGCAGATAATCGAACTCTCCGCTGACATTATAACACTCGGATACTTCATCCCATTCGAGCATGGCCTTTGAAAAATCTTCGGCAATCTGTTTATTGATCTGTTTTAAACGGACATTACAATATACCGTAAATCCGCGATTCAGTTTATTGGCATCAAGTACCGCCACATATTTCAAGATATACCCTTCTTTCTCGAGTCGCTTAATACGCTCAAAAACAGGCGTTGTGGATAGATTGACTCTTTGAGCAACCTCTTTGGTAGTCAATCGACAATCCGCTTGAAGGACACGAAGAATCTTCAAATCAATTGCATCCAGTCTCTCTACGTTATTTTCCATAGTCCAATGCTTTATGCTAAATTAGCCCGGGTTAATACTCTTACAATAATCCGGTTTTCTCCAACGCCTGCCTGATGTCCTCTATCAAATCGGCCTCATCTTCTATCCCCACGCTAAACCGGAAAAATCCATTATGGAATTCTTCGGGATAAAGATATTGTCTTTCGTCGTTTTCTCCTAAAAAAACGATTAAACTTTCATCATGACCTAACGATACGGCTGAAGTAATGACCTGCAAGTGGCTTACAAACTTATTGTGCGTATCATGATCTGCTTTTAAGCCGAAAGAAATAACGCCTCCATAGCCACCTGGCATTTGCTTTTTAGCAATGGAGTGCCCCTTGTGGCTTTCCAGTCCCGGATAAGCGACAAAACTCACACTTGACAGAGACTCCAAATAATGCGCTAAAGCCAAAGCATTGGAGTTGTGCTGACGCATACGAAGAGGAAGGGTGACTGCTCCACGCATGATAAGCCACGCATTGAAAGGACTGATCGTTGCTCCCAAATTAATTTGTGATTGTGCACGAATGATATCCAAGTGTTCTTTCTTTCCGATAATGGCACCACCCATAGCGTCACCGTGGCCGTTGATATATTTAGTCAGGCTTTCAATGGAGAAATCAGCTCCAAGTTCTATGGGCCGTTGATTGTAAGGGGAAGCAAACGTGTTGTCCACAGACAACAATGCATGGTGTTCATGCGCAATACGGGCTATTTCTTCAATATCCGAGATAGAGATTGTAGGGTTTCCGGGAGTTTCAATATGTACCAGTTTGGTATTGGGACGGATAGCCGCCCTCACCGCTTCCAAATCGGTAGTATCGACAATTGTTGTCTCCACACCAAACTTTTTATTCAACAACTCGGTCAATAACCTATATACGGCAATGTATGTCACATTCGAAAAAACAACATGATCACCTGCATTGAGTAACGCAAAAAACAAGCCAGACAATGCACCAACTCCTGAAGCAAGGCAAATACAATCTTCACCGCCCTCCAAAGAAGCCAGTTTATCTTGCAGGTACTGCTGATTTGCTCCACCGTTACGTGTATATAAGTTTTTCCCGGCTTCACTCCAATTCAGATCGGTGGGATCATAAGGCAATTCATAACTGTTTGCCATCACTATGGGGCGTTTTATCGCACCCGTTTCAGAATCCACATCATTTCCTGTGTGAACTGCACGCGTAAGAAAGCCCAATTCCCTACCATAGGTACGTTTTTCCGACGATTTATTGTTTGTTTCGCTCATTGTATATCTTTTTATTTTTCCTTTTCAGGAAAGTTATCCGTTCTTGCAAAGATAGCAAATACAAAATTAAAATTCCAACTATTAATAATAATACAGAACAAAAGACTACAATCGATTAATTAATAAGAATAATATCATTCATACACTATCAGACAATTGATGAAACAGAATCTTATTCTATTGCCGTCCGACTCATATTTTAAGGCTCTTCTTTCAGTAAATCAACGGAAGTCTGTATTTTTGCACGAAATATTCAGACTTTGCCAATGTTAGGAACTAAAGATCTCACGGTCGGGCCTATAAGACGACAACTATTCAACTTAGCGATGCCAATTATGGGTACTTCCTTTATCCAAATGGCTTACAATCTTATAGACATAGCCTGGGTAGGACGCATAGGCAGTGAGGCCGTTTCTGCTGTTGGAGCCGTAAGTATACTGACGTGGATGTCAGCTTCAATAGCATTGCTCAACAAGGTTGGTGCCGAAGTGAGTGTAGGTCAGTCTATTGGTTCGCGCAATCAGGATGATGCACGGCAGTTTGCATACCACAACATAATAATTGCTTCCATCATATCAATAGTATGGGGAACACTCTTATTTATATTTGCCGATCCTATATTGGAGCTCTTCAAACTGGAAGAGAGCATACACCAACAAGCTATAGTTTTCCTCCGTATACTATCCACAGGATTGCCTTTTGTGTTTTTATCGGCTGCCTTCACCGGGATATTCAATGCTGCGGGACGAAGTAAAATACCATTCCGCATCAGTGCGATAGGACTGGTGATGAATATGCTGCTCGATCCTCTCTTCATTTTCGGAATGGGCTGGGGTACCACAGGAGCTGCCATAGGCACATGGCTATCGCAAGCAACGGTTTTCCTGACTTTCATTTATTGGATACGCTATAAAGAGAACTTGTTGGGCGGCTTTTTCTCTTTTAGGAGATTAAGAGGAAGGTTTGTGAAGCGAATTTTCAAATTAGGACTTCCGGTAGCAGCTTTAAATACCTTATATGCCTTTGTAAATCTATTCCTGTCGCGGACAGCATCGGAGCAGGGACGCCACTTGGGCTTGATGGCATTTACAACAGGAGGGCAGATTGAGGCCATTACCTGGAATACTTCGCAAGGTTTTTCGACAGCCTTAGGCACATTCGTTGCCCAGAATTATGCTGCGGGAAAGAAAGACCGGGTGATTAAAGCATGGAAGACAACCATTATTATGACTTCTATATTCGGCACATTATGTTCACTCTTATTTATATTTTATGGTAACGAAGTCTTTTCTATATTTGTACCCGAGCCCCAAGCCTATGCTATGGGAGGTGAATACTTAAGGATAGACGGCTATTCACAGATGTTTATGATGATGGAAATTACCATGCAAGGTATATTTTACGGGCTAGGCTATACCCTTCCCCCTGCCATTGTCAGCATATCGTTGAATTACTCGCGTATACCAATAGCTCTGTTTCTGATAAAAATGGGAATGGGAGTCGATGCTATATGGTGGGCGGTTAGTGGCACAACAATAGCAAAAGGGCTTGTTTTAACGGCATGGTTTTTATGGATAAAAAGAAAAATATTATAATATCAACAAGAAAAGGAACAAACAATACAACTAAAATGTTGTTATATTCATAAATTTGCAACATTTTACAATAGAATAACTTATTAAAGATTAACTGTTATGAAACAAATGAAATTGACAGCACTCTTACTTAGCGGTGCAATTTTAGTAGCCAGCTGTGGAACAATGAACAACACGGCAAAAGGCGGAATTATTGGTGGTGGATCAGGCGCAGCTGCCGGAGCTATAATCGGTGGGTTACTTGGTAAAGGCAAAGGCGCGGCTATCGGTGCAGCCATTGGAGCTGCCGTAGGCACGGGAGCAGGAGTTGTCATCGGGAAAAAGATGGATAAAAAAGCTGCTGAAGCTGCTAAGATACAAGGTGCTCAGGTACAAAAAATCACAGACAGCAATGGTCTTGATGCCGTTAAAGTATCTTTTGATTCCGGTATCTTATTTGCATTCAACTCATCAACACTGAACGCAAGCTCAAAGAATTCCTTAAGTGATTTGGCTAAAATTCTTAAAGAAGACAATACAACAGATATTGCGATTGTGGGTCACACCGACAAAGTTGGTAGTTATGACGCTAATATGAAGGTATCTAATGACCGCGCAAACTCTGTTATGACTTACTTGAAAAATTCCGGAGTATCACTTTCACAGTTTAAGAAAGTAGAAGGTGTGGGTTATTCGCAATACGACGAAAGCGTAAGTGCAGATCAGAATCGACGTGTAGACATCTATATGTATGCCAGCGAGCAAATGATAAAGAACGCTGAAGCAAATAAATAATGTAACTTATTTCATTGAAAAGGAGCTGTATCAAAAGTTTCTCGGCATAGATTACACTGGTCATTCTAAATTAAAAAAGCTGATGTTTACCCAAAAAAGCATCAGCATAAAAAGGTGTAATCTATGATGGGAGATTTGATACGGTTCCTTCCCATAACTCACAAAACAAAATGCACATAAGAGCCAAAAAGGTCTTCCGGATATTTCGCTATTTAATACTTTTCTTCTTTATCTCTACCGTCGGTATGGTAGTGATTTATCGTTTTGTCCCCGTATATGTCACCCCCTTAATGGTCATTCGCTCTGCAGAAAACCTGTTTGAAGGAGAATCCGCCGTATGGTATCATAAATGGGTACCCTTTGAAGAAATATCTCCGCACTTGCCTATGGCGGTTATAGCATCGGAAGATAACAGATTCGCCATCCACAATGGATTCGATTTTGTAGAGATAAAAAAGGCGATGCACGAAAATGAAAAACGGAAGAAGAAACGGGGAGCCAGTACAATCAGCCAGCAAACAGCTAAGAACGTATTCTTATGGCCACAATCGTCATGGCTTCGAAAAGGATTTGAAGTCTATTTCACCTGGATGATTGAATTGGTATGGTCGAAAGAGCGAATCATGGAAGTATATCTTAACTCCATTGAGATGGGTAAAAGCATCTACGGTGCTGAAGCTGCTGCTAAGCATAAGTTCAACACCACCGCAGAAAATCTGACTAGAAAGCAATGCGCACTCATTGCAGCGACTCTGCCCAATCCCATACGTTTTGATTCGGCCAATCCATCACCATATATCAGAAAAAGACAAGTACAAATACAGCGTTTAATGAGGCTGATGCCTAAATTTCCTCCCGCAAAAGACAAAGATTAAGATAGAAATATCAGATTAGTATATCTTTCAGTAAGCTTCTCTGAAAAGAATAAAAAATAGAGGTCGTATCAAAAGAATAATGATACGACCTCTTTAAATATAGAATAATAAATCAACGAGTTAATAGGAGTGACTCCCGTCACTCATTTCTTTTGCATCTATTTTACGGCTGTCAATGCTTCGCCATGCATAGAATATATACGCCAACACAAATGGAACTAAAATGGAAACATAAGCCATTGTCTTAAGCGTAAACAAACTAGAACTGCTATTAGCCAATGTCAATGAGCTTTGTAGATCGTGTGTCGATGGATAGTATGCTGTATTATTATAACCTGCAACCAATAGAAGAGCCAGCACGGCAAACACTGTACCTGCTCCCGTAAACCAGATTCCTTTATCAAAAGTAGGCTTTAATAATGTCTTTCCTATGCCAAAAAGCACCAATACCACTCCCACTAGAAATACAATCAGTACAATCGGCATCTCAATGAAGTTAGTCAGGTACTTATAAGGCTCCATATAAATTTCTCCGGTACCCGGGCGAACAGCAAAACCGTCAGCAAACAAAGTACGGATAACGAAAGACAGGAAGAATACCAAGAACAGCCCCGTATTGGCAATCAACGAGCGGCGACTGCGTTTTACCAGATCATCGTCATTTATATTATTGATAAAATAAAGAGCACCGAGCACTCTTGCCAGGAAAAAGACAGCCAAACCAAGGACAACATTCCAAAGATTAGTCAAAGCATCCAAGCCATGCCAACCATTTGCCCACTGACTGATTACAGGCATGGCACCGTCCATGATATTCTCCTTATTTACATAGAAGTTGGAACCCGTAAAGAATGTAGCCACAGCTCCACCCAAAAGAACAGGACCTACCACTCCATTTATAATAAGGAATGCCCTATAAGTTTTCTTACCCAAAAGATTACCGATCTTGCTCTGGAACTCATAGCTCACAGCCTGTAACACAAAACTGAATAAGATAATCATCCATAACCAATATGCCCCGCCGAAGCTGGTGCTATAGAATAAAGGGAATGAAGCGAAGAATGCACCACCGAATGTGACAAGAGTCGTAAAGGTAAATTCCCATTTACGCCCGGTTGAGTTCATGATCATTTTCCGTTGTTCTTCAGTCTTGCCCAAACAATAAAGCAAAGAATTGCCCCCCTGTACAAAAAGGAGGAATACCAGCAATGCCCCCAGCAATGATACTACAAACCACCAATATTGTTGCAGAAAAATATATGTATTCATAATTCGTTGTAAATTAATTTTTTATTTATCAGATAGAACTATTTTCAATACCACGTTCCTACAATCTCAACCTTCTGTATCCGGACCTTTCCGAATAGCCTTCAGCATAATACCGATTTCAGCTATAAGCATCACAGTGAACAGTATCAGGAAAATAAAGAATGTAATTTGAACGGAGCTGACATCAAGTTTGGATATTGCAGCATTGGTAGGCATCAAATCCTGAATAGCCCAAGGTTGCCGACCGACTTCCGCCACAACCCATCCGGCCTGGCTGGCAAGATAACCTAATGGTATGGTAAGCATTGCCACCCAATGCATCCATTTCATTTTAGCGAGATCTTTCTTATAAGCAAAAAACAACACAACGATAAAGAAAAGAATAAAATATACGCCCAATAGCACCATGACATGGAAAGCATAGAAAGTCAACGGAATATTAGGCACCAAATCATGGGGATCCTTTACATAGCCATAGCCAAAATAAGGCATATTATCTTTTAGTGTGGCAAGCGCTATTTTAGCATCCAGATCATTTCCTACGGAATGTGCGGCACGATAGGCAGCCAAAGCAGCTATAGCAAGTCGTCCTCTTTCTATTTTCTCCTGAGCGGATAAAGCTTTAGAACCGTCGGGTAAAGTATAACCTCCCTCTATCTGATCTTTCACGCCGGGTACAAAACTATTCAGTTCCCGATTAGCCAATAATGAAAGAACTTTGGGAGCCTCCCAGCGGAATAAGAACGGATCGACACCGTCATCGTATTTTCCTTTAGCCGGATTCAATACGCCTAAGACAACAAGTCCCGCACCTTGCTTTCCTTCATACAACCCTTCGGCGGCAGCAAGTTTCATAGGTTGTGTACGGGCAACCTGATAAGCAGACCCATCACCTGTCCATGCTGTGATTAATATCGCAAACAAGCCCACAGAAGCAGCCACCTTAATGCTGGCAAGCGCAAATTTCTTATCTCTTTGTTTCAACAGATACCAGCAACTTATTCCGATAACGAAAACAGCTCCCAGCACCCAACTGGACAATACCGTATGAAAGAACTTATTGACGGCAACAGGCGAAAAAGCCACCACTGCAAAATTTACCATCTCGTTACGCACCGTATCCGGGTTGAACTCCATCCCCACCGGGTTTTGCATCCAAGAGTTGGCTACCAATATCCACCATGCCGAAATCGTAGCCCCGATACCTGTCAGCCAAGTAGAGGTCAAATGGAATTTCTTGCTCACCTTTTCCCAGCCGAAAAACATCACGGCTATAAACGTAGCTTCCATAAAAAAGGCCAAAATACCCTCAATAGCCAATGGAGCACCGAAGATATCACCTACAAACCATGAATAATTACTCCAATTGGTACCGAATTCGAATTCCAAGATCAAGCCGGTGGCAATACCAACCGCAAAATTAATTCCGAATATCTTCATCCAGAATTTAGCGGTGCGTTTCCAAAACTCATCACCTGTACGGTAATAAGCCGTCTCCATGATAGCCATAATAACCGCCAATCCTAAAGTGAGCGGCACAAAAATCCAATGGTAAATAGCAGTCAAAGCAAACTGTGCCCTTGACCAGTCAATCAACGATGAGTCAATGTGTTCAATCATAGACTTTGTAGTTTTAAGAATTAATCAATATAGCTTGTTATGTTACTTATTTTTTCTTTCTGTATTATGATCATTAACAACAGAACGATCTATAAGTTCTTTGCCGACGTACTTACTTTTATCATCTCCCACAAAAGAAGAATTTAGAAAGCGAGGGAAAAAGAAAATACGGAGCACAAAGAACATGATGAACAGCTTAATCAGAATTATCATCCATAGCGTCCGGCCGAGTGTCATACCACGGAAACCATCAATATAGAATCTATATATCCGCAAAAGAGTCTGCTTCATATAATGGTCATTTATAATCATTACAAATATACAATTTTTATATTCAGATAAACAAGCAAAGTAAATGATATTTAGGCCATCGACATAAAAAAAGGTTTCGCCGTGAAAAAGCGGTTGCCGGTCTATCTCTTTTGCATAAATACTCGTCAGCAGATACATTTGTCACTGTAAAACAAGCATATAAAGATATGGGAATAACAAGAAAATTGACAAAAACAGCGATATTGTTTGGCGCATTAAGCTTGCCTCTTATCGGAAATGTTAGGGCAATTGCACAGGAAAGTCCAACTGAACAAAGAACATTGCAATCCAAAGAGACTCTTCCCGCAGCAAAAGATTCCCTCCTCCCGACACAATGGGACTTGCAGACATGCATTGACTATGCATTAAGTCATAACATCAGCATTCGCAAGAACAAAATCACTTCCGAAAGCGCAGCCATTGATGTAAAGACCGCTAAAGCGGCTTTTCTGCCAAGCATGTCTGCTTCAGTCAGCCAACGTATTGTCAACCGGCCGTATAGCGAGTCTGGCACAATAATCAGCGGTGACAATATCACGAGCAGCCAAAGCAAAACGAGCTACAATGGCAGTTACGGAATAGACGTCTCATGGACATTGTACAACGGTAACAAGCGTAGCAATACCTTAAAACAGCAACAACTGAATAACCGCATTGCAGATCTTAATGTTGCCGAAAGTGAAAACTCCATTGAAGAGAGTATCACACAAATGTATGTGCAGATTCTATACAATGCCGAAGCGGTAAAGATTGATCAGTCGACTCTAGCATTAAGCGAGGCGCAATATAACAGAGGCAAAGAATTATTAAAAGCCGGAAGCATAGCCAAAACCGACTTAGCCCAATTGGAAGCGCAAGTCAGCACGGATAAATATCAATTGGTCACTGCACAGGCCACCTTGCAGAATTACAAGTTACAACTCAAACAATTACTAGAGCTTGATGGTGATCAGGAGATGAACCTTTATCTCCCGAATATCGGAGACTCGGGCGTTCTGACTCCATTGCCCAATAAAGCAGATGTATATCAGGCTGCTCTCACTTTCCGTCCCGAAATAGAAGCCGGTAAACTAAATATAAGTGCATCCGAAATGGGCATAAAAGTCGCCCGCTCAGGTTATCTGCCAACACTTAGCCTCAGTGCAGGTATAGGGACAACCAATGCCAACGGCAGTGATTTCACTTTCGGCGAACAGATGAAAAGCAACTGGAACAATTCATTGGGGGTGACTTTAAGCGTTCCGATCTTTAATAACAGAACCACTAAAAGTGCCGTACAAAAAGCTGTGCTACAGAAGCAAACGAATGAGTTGGAGCTGATAGATCAACAGAAAACCTTATATAAATCGATAGAAGGATTATGGTTGGATGCTAACAGCGCACAGCAGCAATACACCGCAGCTTTGGAAAAGCTCCGAAGCACTCAAACCAGCTATGACCTGATTCAGGAACAGTTCAACCTTGGTATGAAGAACACGGTAGAACTACTCACCGAAAAGAATAACCTGTTGAGCGCACAGCAGCAAATGCTTCAAGCTAAGTATATGGCAATCTTGAATGCCGGACTATTGAAGTTCTATCAGGGTGAAAAGATTCAGTTATAAAACGGTGGAACAGATATAAGAAGTATAATAATAATGATACAACATTATGAATAAAAAGAAGATTATTAGTGTGACTGTCGGGATAGTCGTTATAGCCGGCATCGCATACTGGATGCTCGGAAGTTCCGGCAAAAAGGAAAAGATCAAAATTGAAACAGCTACTGTAGCCAAAGCCGAGATATCCAATTCGGTGACTGCAACAGGAACCATTGAGCCCGTATCCGAGATTACCGTCGGCACACAAGTCTCCGGAATCGTAGACAAGATATATGTCGATTATAATTCCGTGGTACATAAAGGCCAACTTATAGCAGAAATGGATAAAGTGACCTTGCAAAGTGAGTTGGCTTCACAGCGTGCGACGTATTCCGGAGCAAAAGCGGAATATGAATATCAGCAGAAGAACTATCAGCGAAGTAAAGGCCTTCATGAGAAATCCCTAATCAGCGATACCGATTACGAACAGTCACTCTACAACTATCAGAAAGCTAAAAGTGCATTCGAAAGCAGTAAAGCTTCCTTAGCAAAAGCCGAACGGAATTTATCGTACGCCACCATCACCTCTCCTATTAACGGCGTGGTCATCAGCCGGAGTGTAGAAGAAGGACAGACCGTTGCATCCGGATTCGAAACCCCGACGTTATTTACCATTGCGGCGGATTTAACCCAAATGCAAGTAGTGGCCGATGTAGACGAAGCCGATATAGGTAATGTGGAAGAAGGACAACGCGTCACTTTTACGGTAGACGCCTATCCCAATGATGTATTCGAAGGAAAAGTCACACAAATCCGGTTGGGTGCCACAAGTACCAGCTCTTCAAGCAGTAGCAGTACTTCGAGCAGTAGTACCACGGTAGTAACTTATAAAGTAGTGATTTCAGCACACAACCCCGATCTTAAACTTAAACCGAGGCTGACAGCCAATGTCACAATCTACACTTTGGATAAGGGTCATGTACTCAGTGTCCCGTCAAAAGCATTAAGATTCTCACCGGTCGTCCCAGTAGTAGGCAAAGATGCCGTAATAAAAGATTGCAAAGGTGAGCATAAAATATGGACTAAAGAAGGCAATACCTATACGGCACATCCGGTGAGCATTGGTATCACCAACGGAACATTGACCGAAATTACCGGAGGAATAACTGAAGGTACAGAGATTATTTCGGACATTGTGGTAAATACCACTAAAGACGGACAAATCAATAAAGAAGGTAGCCAACAATCCAGCGGGGAGAAAAGCCCTTTCATGCCGACTCCTCCGGGAAGAAAAAGTAGTAATAAGAGCAAATAATATGAGCAAGACTGTCATAGAACTACAGAATATCCGTCGCGATTTTATTGTCGGAGAAGAAACCGTCCACGCTTTGCGTGGCGTCTCCTTCAACATCGCCGAAGGAGAATTTGTAACCATCATGGGGACTTCCGGTTCGGGCAAATCCACGCTGCTCAATACATTAGGTTGTCTGGATACCCCCACAAGCGGAGAATATTTGCTCGATGGCATATCCGTGCGTAGCATGGGAAAAGCACAACGAGCTGTATTACGGAATCGTAAAATAGGATTTGTATTCCAAAGCTACAACCTTTTGCCCAAAACCACCGCCATTGAAAATGTGGAATTGCCCCTTATGTACAACGCCAGTGTCAATGCGGCAGAACGGCGGCGAAGAGCTATTGAAGCCTTACAAGCTGTCGGACTGGGCGATCGCTTAGAACATAAATCCAACCAAATGTCGGGAGGACAGATGCAACGTGTAGCAATTGCCCGCGCTTTGGTCAACGACCCGGCGGTAATTCTGGCAGACGAAGCAACCGGAAATCTGGACTCACGCACCTCTTTCGAGATTCTGGTCCTGTTTCAAAAGCTGAATGCCGAGGGAAGAACAATCATCTTCGTCACACACAATCCCGATATCTGCCAGTACAGTAGCCGCAATATCCGCCTGAAAGATGGACATGTCATCGAAGATAAGACAAACAGCCGTATCCAGATAGCAGCGGAAACCCTTGCGACATTACCGAAAAACGATGAGGATTAAACCCGATATATTATGAACGGAACAAATCTATTCAAGATAGCATTAAGAGCACTATCAAACAATAAATTGAGAGCCTTTCTCACGATGCTGGGCATTATCATCGGCGTAGCATCCGTCATTACGATGCTTGCCATAGGCCAAGGATCGAAGAGAAGCATTCAGGCTCAAATATCCGAGATGGGCTCCAACATGATCATGATTCATCCCGGAGCGGACACGCGTGGAGGAGTCCGGCAAGATGCCTCCGCAATGCAAACATTGAAACTTGTCGACTACGAAAACCTGAGAGACGAAACCGATTATATATCAGCCGTCAGCCCCAGTGTATCGTCATCCGGTCAACTGATTGCAGGCAATAATAACTATCCGGCATCGGTAAGTGGAGTAAACACCGAGTATCTGCAGATTCGCCAATTGACTATATCAAGCGGAGACATGTTTACCGATGCAGATATACAAAGCTCCGCCAAGGTCTGTGTAATCGGAAAGACAATTGTCGACAACCTCTTCCCTAACGGCGAAGACCCTATCGGACATATCATCCGTATCAACCAAGTACCTTTAAGAGTAGTCGGCATACTCAAAGCCAAAGGATACAACTCTATGGGTATGGATCAGGATGATATCGTTCTTGCCCCCTACACCACTGTCATGAAGCGTTTGCTTGCTGTCAATTACCTGCAAGGTATTTTCGCTTCCGCACTCAGTGAAGACATGACCGATTATGCCACGGCGGAAGTCAGTAAAATACTCCGTCGCAATCACAAACTGAAGGATTCCGACAACGACGACTTCAGCATTCGGAGCCAGCAGGAATTGAGTACGATGCTTAACTCTACCACAGACCTCATGACTACCCTACTTGCCTGCATTGCAGGTATATCACTCGTCGTGGGTGGCATAGGTATCATGAACATCATGTATGTCAGTGTTACCGAACGTACCCGTGAAATTGGTTTGCGCATGTCGGTTGGTGCCCGCGGCATAGACATCCTTGCACAATTTCTGATAGAAGCCGTATTGATCAGTATCACAGGAGGTATCATCGGTGTGATAATAGGATGCGGAGCGAGCTTCATTGTAAAAGGTGTAGCGCACTGGCCGATATATATTCAACCCTGGAGCGTATTCCTTTCCTTTGCCGTATGTACCATAACCGGAATCTTCTTCGGTTGGTATCCTGCAAAGAAAGCCGCCGATCTCGATCCGATAGAAGCCATCAGATACGAATAATAGATGTATGTGATAAATGTATAGCTATAGTAAAGGTTTAAAGCCTTACTATAGCTATTATATCAGACAAAAAAGTATTTTTGTAATATGATTATACAACAACCCAAATCCCGCCGGACACTCGAAGTATTCATCCATATTGTTGGATGGGGCATTGTATTGGGGCTACCGTTTCTATTAATGAACCGGAGCGGGTTCGCCATAAGTTGGGTAAATTACCTGCGACATGGAAGTGCCGTACCGGTATCATTTATCATTATCTTCTATATCAACTACTGTTGGCTCATCCCCCATAGCCTCTTCAACGGCAAGATGAAACAATACCTGATACTCAATATTGTATTAATACTGTGTACGGCAGGAGCTATTCATCTTTGGCAGGA
The DNA here is from genome assembly GCA_041907545.1 of Bacteroides sp. GTDB lineage: Bacteria > Bacteroidota > Bacteroidia > Bacteroidales > Bacteroidaceae > Bacteroides. Next base: position 8,737 of record JAYRGX010000013.1, on the reverse strand, counting down.
GTACATATTCCACGCCTATCGCCCGGTGAACATGCCGAAACATCCGGGGCCACCGAGTTGGATCTTTATTCTGCGCGACATATTCACGATGGTGCTTACCGTAGGATTGGCCGTTGCAATCAGACTAAGTGGAAGATGGGTGGAAACCGAAGCCGCAAGGCGCGAAGCAGAGAAGAGCCGGACGGAGGCAGAGCTTAAGAATCTGCGCAATCAGTTAAACCCCCATTTCCTGCTCAACACCCTGAATAACATTTATGCCTTAATAGCCTTCGACACTGATAAAGCACAGGCAGCAGTCCGCGAATTGAGTCGCCTGCTTCGGCATGTGCTCTATGACAACCAGCAAGACTACGTCACTATAGACAAGGAAATAGATTTCATACGCAATTATATAGAACTGATGCGTATACGTCTTGCCGCCAATGTGACAGTGGAAACAGAAATCAATATCAATCCCAACAGTCGGACTGAAATAGCCCCTCTTGTTTTTATATCCCTCATAGAGAATGCTTTCAAGCATGGCATATCGCCCACAAAGCCCAGTTTTATTCATATATCCATTACGGAAGAAGACGACAGCATCTGCTGTGATATCATCAATAGCTATCATCCCAAAAATGAAGATGACAAGAGCGGAAGTGGAATCGGTCTGGAACAAGTGCAAAAACGCTTGGACTTGCTCTATCCCGGGAAATACGAATGGCAAAAAGGAGTGCAAAAAGAGAGAGCCGAATATGAATCAAAACTAACGATTCACGTCTGAGTACAACCAGATGCGAATCCAACCGTTTTACCGATACAATAAAATAAAAGAAATATGAATCTTACCTGTGCCATAGTCGATGACGAACCTCTAGCATTAGACCTATTGGAAAGTTATGTTTTAAAAACCCCATTCCTCACTTTGGCAGGAAAATACTCGAGTGCAGTACATGCCATGCGGGAAATCCCCGAAAAGCAAATAGACCTGCTATTTCTAGATATCCAAATGCCCGAACTCAGCGGATTGGAGTTCTCTAAAATGGTGGAGAACCATACCCGCATCATTTTTACCACGGCCTTTGAGCAATACGCCATCGAGGGATATAAAGTGAATGCCCTCGACTATCTATTAAAGCCAATCTCCTATTTAGATTTTCTGCAAGCTGCCAACAAAGCAATGCAATGGTTTGAAATTCGCCAGCAACCTAAAGAAGAAATAGAGAGTATTTTTGTTAAAAGTGAGTATAAACTGGTACAAATCGAGCTAGAGAAAATACTGTACATTGAAGGATTAAAAGATTACGTCAAGATATATCTCGAAGATGCCCCCCGCCCCATACTTTCACTCATGAGTATGAAGGCAATGGAAGACCTTCTTCCCGAATCCCGTTTTATCCGAGTCCATCGGTCGTACATCGTACAGAAGAAAAAGATCAAGATAATAGATCGTGGCAGAATAGTATTTGGCAAAACGTATATATCTATAAGTGACAGTTATAAGCAAAATTTTCAATTATTTCTCGACAAAAGAAGTACGAATTAAAGACTGTTCGTCGATAAAATGTTTTTTTTCATAGAAATACGATAAATTCTTATTGCATATTAAAAATTGTTTTTTTACCTTTGCGACGAACAGATAGGAAGTTGTGAAACTTCCCCCAATAGAATAGTTTAGTTAAGTCTAGTTTAGTTTTTGTGTGAAACGCTTCCCCGTTAGCGAACGACTCGGGAAGCGTTTTTTTATTGTCTATAAGGCACTTATAAAATAAGCATTTCCTAATACTGTTTCACTTTTGGGACAGAAAAATCGCAAAAAAATCGCAAATGAGGTTTTATAAATCGCAAAAAAATCGAATATAAAAAACCAATAAGCGAAAGTTATGGCAATACTAAAATTATCAATTTCTCTTGATCAATCACTAAAAGATGGAAGATATAAAATACGGATATCGCTCTCTCATAAATCGAGCACAAGATATATTCGAACTCCTTATATGATAGACTCCCCTTCCCAATTTAGGAATGATCAGATTATCAATCGACCAGACTCAGCAGTCATCAATTCAAAATTGAGGAAAAAGATCTGCTTTTATCAAGATCAGTTAGAGCGCATCCCAAACATCGATTCATACACATGTACTGAGTTAAAAGCATTATTATTAGCCCAAAAGGATTACAGTAAAATATATTTTCAACAAGTCGCTAATGAGTATATAGAAGAATTGTCAGAGGAAAAGAGAACCAAATCTGAAAAACTATATAGACTTGCAGCGAATTCTTTTATTAAATATGTTGGGGACATTGATTTATTACTAATAACTCCGAAGGAAATACGACACTTCGAAATGCAACTAGAAGAAAAAGGATTATCATCAACTACAATCAAGATATATCTGACTCTTGTAAAAGTCATCATCAACTATGCGAAGAAACGGAAGATGGTCACCTACGAAACAGATCCTTTTGATTTTTGTCGTATGCCTGCAGCAAATATCCGGGAGCTGGACTTGACTATAGAAGAAATAAAAGCTATTCGGGATGTAGAACTCAATCATTATAACCTAAGAGTGGTCCGGGACATATTTATGTTATCTTATTATCTTGCCGGCATCAATCTTGTTGATTTACTCGCCATCAATTTCAAAAATCAAACTGTCCTGGAATATACCAGGAAGAAAACAAAAAACAAGAAACAGGGTGAGAGGAAGACATCATTTACCATACAGCCGGAAGCACAGGAGATCATAAACAAATACATCACAAAAAGCGGAAAGCTTGTGTTTGGAAAGTATGATACGTTTGGAAAGTGCTATTCTGTTGTTTCTCGAAAAATAGCCGCTTTGGCCGAAACTGCGGAAATAGAAAAACGTGTAGTTTATTATTCAGCCCGGAAAAGTTTTGTACAGCACGGTTTTGAGCTAGGCATATCCCTTGAAATACTAGAGTATTGTATTGGGCAGTCAATGAAAAGCAATCGCCCTATCTTTAACTATTTCCGAGTAATGCGTAAACATGCAGATACAGCAATCAGAAAGATACTAGACAATATCAAATAATCATTGAGCGGAGAGCACGAAGTCTATGGCTTCACTTCTCTCTCCTTCTTATCTTCCGAATTAAGACGTTCGATTAAATCCATATTTTCCCGGTAACAGCGTCTATCTTCCCATCCAAATGATCGACAGTCAAAAGATAGTGACCGTAACTAACAAAATCCTTGCCGATCAGCTTAGGCTTTCTTGTTCTCATAATTGTAGGTATTGAAGCGGAAAAAAAACGGTTCCGCTTTCCCGTTGCGTTACACCTTAAGACGGCAGTGGGTACATTAATAAACCACACGGGGGTCAGGACCGTATAATATACGGAAGCCACAGATACCGAAATACCCGCAGCTGCTTTGCTGGAGTCCAGCCGTCTTTCAAAATGTAACGCAGTACAAATATGGGGAAAATCCGGGAGATAGCAAAGGGAAAGACAGTTATTCATTGACAAGATATTCACAAAAGAAGATAAGATCGAATTGTTAAAATAGCAGTTAGGATATTCAAATTCTGTTTTTATAGTTATCTTTAAATATCTTAATCAAAAAGTTATATCCCTAGTAATAACAATATGGATTCCAAAAGTATAGAACAAAAGGCAATCATTGCATTCAAACTTTTTTTAGAAGATAGCAAAATAGTCTCTACTTACATTGACGATGATGAAAAAGAGCCCTTTTGGGATGGACACTTATACCTCTATCCTAGCGGAATCAAAAATAAATTAAATTTTCAAGGGCGCATAGCAGTTCAAATCAAAGGTAAGATATTAAAAAGCAAAAGGGATAACTTCAGTTACCCACTTGAAATGCCTGAGCTAAGAGCTTATTTACACGAAGGAGTAGTCCTTATTATAGTACAATTAGTTGAAAAACAACGAATCATATTCCATCGATATTTGTCACCTATTGTACTCCGAGATATTATTGCTCAACATCATGGAAACAAAAGTGTATCTATAAAAATGTTTCCTCTCAGTAATTCTCTCAGTGAAGTAGAACTTGAACTATTACAATTTGAAATAGACTGCAAAAAGCAAATTAGCTCAGCAGATAGCTCACCAATAAACTTTGAAGACTTATTAAAAATGGGGATAACTAATTTCTCTTTTACTTTAGCCTTAAGTAAAAAAGATCGTTCACGCCCTTTTGAAGATTTGATCACTAGTAGACCGATTTATTTATATGCCAATATTAATAGCAGTGTAGATATTCAAATACCAATAGGTAATGACCAAGTATTTATTCAATTTAATAAAGAAATTAAAACTCCTGTTTCAGTAAAAGGTAAGCAGTTTTATTCTTCATATATATGCAAAAATAAAAAAAATAACACAATTATTAGCATAGGTACTTGTATGGAGTTAATATTATCCAAAGATGCTAAGGGAAATATTACAAATACAAATATAAACATAAAAAGAGGGGCTTGCTTTCTTAAAGAAGTTATTAAAGAAGCTGAATTTATTCTAGCCATCGCCAATACAAAAGAAATAACAATAGGAAAAGCGACGTTACAAATACCTATAGAAGAACACACATTCATAAGTGAACTTCGTCAAAATATTAATAGTTGGAAAGAATTAGATGCCACATTACGCAAAATAGGAATCCACGAAGATGTTAATCTGACAAATATTTCTCAAAAAGAAGGACAAAATATAGAACTTCTTATAAGAATGATCGGTCGAGAAGAACAAGTAGATTTAAAAGAAAAAGGGCCAGCCATTGTTAAAATGGAAATATCCAATTTGAAGTTATATCTATTAGTATATAAAACCAATTTAGGTAAATCCATTTTAAAAAACTTCTTTGATAAAAGTTTGAACTTAGAAACATCTTATAAATATCCTGATGGAAAATTTCCTGAAAGCATATACAGCCGTTTTGATAGAAATATGTTTTATGAATGTTCTAACGTCCCATACAATGATATTATTCCTTCATACAAGGCTCTAATAAATCTTAATCCACACATTTATAAACGGATGAACCTCCTCATATTAGAATTACTATCTGCATATGATATGATGCCCTCCCAATCTATTAGAAAAGAAATGATTTTGCAAACAGCAGATGAAATGGCAGATTGGTTGATAACCAACGATACAAATGAAGAAACTAGAAATATAAACATACTAAACAAGTATCAGATACTAAAACGGCAAAAAAAACTGAAAGAAACAGAGAGGCGGACCTTAAAGCTACTCCAGATGAATAATACAGCAGACTCATTTATAGAATGTGGCATTGCCCTTTTGCTAGACGATCCAGAAACATTTGATATTTATTGGCAAAAATTATCAAACAAAGAGCAAGAACAGTTTAAAACTTTCCCAATTTGGATTTTAAAAAAATAAAAGAAGAAGTCAACAATCTATGATATATATGTATATCTTATCAATTAGATAGTATTATTAAGTTTGCGATTTTTGCCCCATCCTATATTTCCCGATAACAGGTTTTATTTCCAAATTAGCGTATAGAATTCCCAAGAAAGCGGGGATTGTGCTTAATTTAACACCGAATGTTGTAGAAATGGGGATATAATTTTATGCTAAAATTAGTGAAATAAAAAGCCCCACCGAAGTGAGGCCTGATATTATTCATATAGATGATAATAAGTTAAGAGTTTTTCTCGTTAAGACTCTGTAATATTTCATCTCGTAAAGATGACATAGTCAATGTAGGTACAATCACGGTATCACTACCAGAAAGCGCCGTTAAGGTGGATATATATGATCTAATATATGGGAACATTATGGCAGGAGCATTAGCACAAAATAGTCCTCCTAACATATCTTTAGATATATCCTTATCAAAGACAAATTCGCCTGTCATAATAACATTAGCAAATACACTATTATCTTCATTTGCTACAGTAGCATCTAATTTAAGATAAAAATGATTATCCTTAACATTGGCTTTCGCTTTTATTCCAATACTAAACTTCGTACAATCAGAAGATGATTCAGACAAATTCAGTTCAGAATGGGATATCTTATATCCTTCAAATTTAAATTTCGATTTTTCTTGTTCCATTATATTATGCAGCTAATGAATAATTTGCATCACCACAAAGTAATCCAAAATCCATTTCAAAAGACATACAAACTTTTTGAGATTTTTTTATAAAGTCAACCCCATTATAAGAATATATGAGGTTTGACATATCATTTGAGTCATTTACTTCAGAAATAAGTAAATCTTCATCTGGATATAACCCTGCAAACTCTCTCCAAAGGCTACGCTCCCATTCCATATATGTATCATTTCCACGGCGAATATATTCAGGCGAAACTTCAATTACATGAAATTCTGTAATATCCTCATAGGCATACCTAATGCATACGTCAGAACAAGAGTTTAGCAATTCATCTATTTTGTTTATAAGATAATCTTTTGGACTCATTTTGTCAAATTAGTTGTTAATAAATTTATAACTTTTTCTGCTTTTAGTTTTGCTTCACATGCTTCCTTTTCGGAAATACGCTTTGCAGAATAATCTGCTTTTTTGCGCAATTTCTTTAAAGAACCCATAAAACTATTATAATCAATAAATGCAAAATGCCTAATAGTATCGAGCTTATCAGCCAATTCATTTATTACAAATGCATGAGCATCTTTTCCTTTTGATTCTATATCTTGTTTAGTATAGTCAATGTTATAATATGTACTTAAAGAGTATTTAGATAATTGAAAACAAGAATAGTACGAACAATGGATAGACGCAGCAAACATATCATGTTCTATTAACAAATTTGCGGCCTTAATGTTTTCCACAGATTTGGCTTTCATATTAGGCATTTATTCGTCATTCTTTAAGAGGTTGTTTAGGAAACAACTGCATAATTGTGGGCACAAAGATATATTTTATTTTTCATCTTACAACAACAAACAACATTTTTCTATTATAACGTATAAACAAGTATACTATTCACTTCTTAAGGAATCATCACAATAATCCCAATATTCTGTCTTCTAATTTGATATTAATAAATAAGCTGGCCTAGATATATTAGCTTATCACATTAATAATGGTATTGTAGTACCTTCTATCATACTACAAATTCTTTACTAAGCTAAACAGATTTGATATCCAGTTTGTTCGCCTTTTTAGCCCAGGCTATCAAAGCAATTATCACCATTATCCATGTAACGCCACCATTCCAAATGAATAACGTTTGCCAGCAAGAACGTTTTTTCTCTACAGTAACAGTCTTCACTACTCCTATCGGGCAAGGAATAGAATCACGTTTAGTAATGTTTCCTGTATACCGAATAAGTTTATCCCAGTACTGGTACTTGTATACAGTATCACCCTTAACAAGCATGTAGATACTATTCTTGTGGTAAATGCTATCGTATTTTATCCGATTAATATAGACACTGTCATTTTTGACGGTTTCAATCGACGCGTACTTAGTAATCGGCATGAAATGCATACCAAAGATAGTAATAATTTGCTGATTACAACGACATTAATGATGACACCCGTATGCAGCTTGAACTTATTAATCAAACATTGGCCGAACTGCAATCACAGAAGAGACTATCGGAAAAACCGCATAACCCAATAGGATTTATAAAACAAGATAAGAAATAATAATACAACTAATCAATTAGAATGTATTGTATGAAAAAGTCAGTAACAGTTTTTTCTCCAAAAGCTAGCCCAGCCATCCATCATTGAAGAGTAAAGAGTATGACTTTATCAGAATTGGTTAAAACGCATTCTAAAGAAAAATAAATTAAATCAGAAAAACAACACATAGAGATCAAGAACCATCTACTAAGTGTCAATGAGACACATAAAATTTTAGTAAGCAATATTTTAAATGCGGATAGCTTCCCGATGTCAGCTACCCGCATTTACTTTACAGACTATCGTTGAATGTTGTGCATCAACGATAGTCCAGTTTCATTCCAAATCGACATTAATAAACTTGGTATGGAATTATAATATTTTTAGCATCCACAGAAATCTTATAGATGCCGTCAGCACCTTTCTCACGAATCAATGGAACTATACGTGCTTGTCGGGCATCAGGATTATCACCATCACCCCATACATGGTAAATATAATAATATTTACCATCTTTTCCTTCAAACACATCTCCATGGCCTGAACCCTTCTCACCCACGATGTCACGGCGGATAATAGGATTACCGGAGTACTTTGTCCAAGGCCCCATGGGTGAACTAGCTGTAGCATAACCCACAGCATAATCCGGATCTTTATAATGATTAGCCGAATAAAAGAGGTAGTAGACGTCATCCCACTTCACCACTGTCGGTCCTTCCATAATCCAACTGGTGTTATAGTTATACATCCTTTCCCACGGTTCGGTAAGATCTAAACATTTTTTCAGTGTATTCGAGTCAATGGTTCCGGTTGCCATATTGAATTCTGCCACCCAGATAAAGTTGCCCCCACCAAAACGTACGTGGTAAAGATAGTATTTCCCATCCTTGTCTTTGAATAGAAATGGATCGATATTTCCTGCGGAAGAATCAATCGACGTCACTTTATCTTGTGTGAAAACGCCCGTCATAGCACTTGCATGAGCTATCGCTACATGCTCATTAGCTGTATAGAGAAAATAATATGTATTGCCTTCTTTATACCATTGTGGTGCCCAAAATCCTGTACTGCCATAAGTACTCCCCCATTCCGGCCCGAGAATAAAACGGTAAGTGTCTTTCACACCCGTA
>JAYRGX010000012.1:0-103649 GCA_041907545.1 Bacteroides sp. | reverse complement strand
TGACGATGCGCTGAGAAAGTCTGTCTACCTGGCTATAGCAGAGATTGAAAAGAAATGGTATCAACCAATTTGGAACTGGGGAATGATATTTAATCAGTTTTTGACTATATTTGAAAATCGAATTAAGCTATAAACCCTAATCCGATTACCTGTAAGTTTTAACGTTTACACAAAATATGGGATAGTCCCGAACTTCATGAATTACGCACAACACTGATGGCCTTTTCTATTATCTAGCGTTCTTGCCTTGTTTTTGAAATGCTTATAATTTTCTACTTATCCATGTATATATTAAAAAGACAGGATTTCAACTTAATCTTTCGTATTGAAAAAAACTCTTTTCAAAACTTCTTGTCCAATTTTTAATTCCTCAGAATTTATACCTTGTAGTGCTTCCTTCAAAGTTTGGTTGACGATGACACGCGCTTGCTCTTCCAATCCTTTTCCATCTCTGGTGAGGTGAATGAGATTTGTTCTTCTGTCATTTTTATCGGAAATGCGTACTACCAGATGCTGTCGTTCCATATTGTCTATCAAACGGGTCATACTAGGCTTGTCTTTAAAGGTTGCATTGCACAACTCTTGTTGGGTAACTCCATCTTTTTCCCATAGGAATATGAGCACTGTCCATTGTTCCGGAGTAATCTCCAAGCCGTTTTGCCGAAAGTTTCTAGATACCTTTCGGTTTATTGCAGCGGATACTTTGCCGTTAAGGATCGCAAAGATTAAGCGGATATCAAAATTAAAATGCTCTATCATGAAATTATTGTTTAAACAACTTTGCAAAAGTAAGTTTCTTCATAGATAAATCCAATATTCACTATGAAAAAAAATATAAATATTTGTGGTTCACAATAAAATAGCTAACTTTGCACCGCAAAAAATTTAATGAAACTTTTATTTATTAATTGAACAAGTATGAATCAATACGAAACCGTTTTCATTTTGACTCCCGTTTTGTCTGATGTACAGATGAAGGAAGCGGTAGAAAAATTCAAAGGTCTTCTTCAAGCTGAAGGAGCTGAGATTGTAAATGAGGAAAACTGGGGACTTAAAAAATTGGCATATCCAATTCAAAAGAAGTCTACAGGTTTTTATCAATTGATTGAATTCAATGCAGAACCAACTGTTATTGAAAAGTTAGAAATTAACTTCCGTCGTGACGAGCGTGTTATTCGCTTTTTGACATTCAAGCAGGATAAATATGCTGCTGAATATGCTGCGAAAAGAAGAGGTATTAAATCAACTAAAAAGGAGGATTAATCATGGCACAACAAGTTCAATCAGAAATCAGATATTTAACTCCGCCTTCAGTGGACGTTAAGAAGAAAAAATACTGTCGTTTCAAAAAGAGCGGTATTAAATATATCGATTACAAAGATCCTGAATTCTTGAAGAAATTCTTGAATGAACAAGGTAAGATCCTTCCACGTCGTATTACTGGTACTTCTTTAAAGTTCCAACGCCGTGTTGCTCAAGCAGTGAAGAGAGCTCGCCACTTGGCATTACTGCCTTATGTAACTGACATGATGAAATAATAAGGAGGAGATAGTATGGAAATTATATTGAAAGAAGATATAGTAAATCTGGGATATAAGAATGACATCGTAACAGTGAAGTCTGGTTACGGACGTAACTATCTTATCCCAACAGGTAAAGCTATTATTGCTTCACCTGGTGCAAAAAAGATGTTAGCTGAAGAGCTGAAACAACGTGCACACAAATTGGAGAAAATTAAAAAGGATGCTGAAGCTTTGGCTGCAAAACTTGAAGGCATATCTCTTACTATCGCTACAAAAGTAAGTTCTACTGGTACCATTTTCGGTTCTGTTGGTAATATTCAGATTGCTGAAGAATTGGCTAAATTAGGACATGAAGTTGATAGAAAGATTATCGTTGTTAAAGACGCTGTTAAAGAAGTTGGTCGTTATAAAGCTGTAGTTAAACTTCACAAAGAGGTTTCTGTAGAGATTCCTTTTGAAGTTGTAGGCGAAGAAGCGTAATTCAATTTTTATATATAAAGAAGAGACTGTTTTTTTAAGGCAGTCTCTTTTTTTGTATTACGAATATTACGAATATTACGAATATTACGAATATTACGAATATTACGAATATTACGAATATTACGAATATTACGAATATTTTATTTTTATAAATCTATGAACTGATTCTGTTCGAAGATACTCAAATTGTAATTATAGAAAATCCCCCATTTATTTGCACTGTACCCTAAAAGTTCAATAGCAAACTCTAGGGTGTAGTGCAATTCTAATAAATTGGAGGATAGTCTATATCTTAAGTGTTGTTGAATCTTATCAAAATAGAATTAAGAAGATTGTCTTTTTCTCTATTTAGTGAAGTTCTTGATATAGTTTCCGATGAAGATACATGCCGGGTTTGCCACTTGTCCATGATCAAATCCTTCTAGCTCGTATAGCGACACTTTGTTATTCCCAATATTTTTAAGCATGGATGCTAATAATGCATTCTCTTCCCATCTGTCAGCCATTTCTAATTTTCTATCTCCGGTAATAAGCACCAATGGAGCTGTATCTTTATGTATTCTGTTGACTGGAGCGTATTCGTCTATCACTGGGATCTGCTGAGATAATCCCCGCTCTTTGCGGATTGTGAAATGTGTCAGAGTTTGCCCGCTGACGGGTAGGTATGCAGCGATCTGATTAGCGTCAATGCCATATTTATCCAAGTAGCTTTTATCTAGAGCAAGCATTAAACTGAGGTATCCTCCTGCCGAGTGACCTGAAACAAATATGCGTTCTTTGGAACCACCATATTTCTCTATGTTTTGGAAAACCCATGCTACCGCCGCCGCCGCATCTTCAGTATAAGCTGGATTCTTGACCTTGGGGCTTAAGCGGTAGTTTACTGCTATAACAGCAATTCCTCTATTCATAAGTTCTTTCGGAATATACTTTTCTCCACCTTCAAGTCCCCCTCCGTGAAACCATATAAGTGTTGGGAAGTTCTTACTTTTTTCGGGATAATATAAATCCAGTTTGCATCTACTTTGTTTATATTGATCTTTTTCGGTTGTATTCACATAAGAAATGTCTTTCAGTGTAGCATAAGTGTCTTGGGCATAAAAGCAATAGGAATAAATAGAGAAGAAAATAAATAGTAAAGTCTTTTTCATTGTTTCATTATTATTATTGTATGCAATTATAGCAATAAATATTTGAAATGGCAGACTTTAAATAGCCCATTTTAATGGCTTATTAATAATATTCTCTAAATCGTATTGATAATGTGCTCAATGGATGACTTAGCAGTGCAGTGCTGAATGATTAAATATGGTTTGCTGTATGAGTGTGGATGTAAAAGGGATCAGTCATTATTCTTGGGGATTTAACAATTATGTGTAAAAGCTATAGCTGTTGGCGTGTGCATTACACGCGATCCATCTTTTTGGTTTATGTAGAAAATAGAGAACTGTGATTTTGTTAGAAGATCTATACCATTATCTGGTTAGTATTCTAGGGCAAAAGACTGTTGGTGGAATTGAGTAAAGATATCTTCTAAGATTATGGATAGTTCCTGAAAGAAGTCGTGAAATAGGAGTTTACTTATAATACATCTGAAAGCGAAAGGAAAGATTATTAATCTTTTGTGTAGGCTCAGAATGTAAGATAATCGGTAATAGCGTCCGAAAGGGCATAAAAAAAGTCTGTAGTGCTTTCGCACGGCAGACTTTCAATTCTCTCTATGACCGAAATTATTCAGCTACAGCAGGTGCTGCGGTTGCTGGGCTATCAACTTTGTTAGAGTCAGCTGCTGCTGCTGCTTCTGCTGCTGCTGCTTCAACTGCTGCGATAGAGTCAGCGATACGGATAGAATCTGCAGTTGCTTTTTCTTTGTCAGCTGCTTTGTTACCACAAGATGCGAAAGATACTGCTACGATAGCTACGGCCATCAAAACTAATTTTTTCATTTTCTTTACTTTTTAAAACGTAATACAATCAATTGCTTTATTAAAACATTGCAAAGGTATGGACTTTTTCAATATGTTGTTCTCTAAACTCCAACTTTTTTTATGTTTTTTTTCATGATACGCTTATTTTGCTTGATAATAGAGTAAGATTTAACAATTTAGCTTTCGGCAATGCTATTGTATAAATATCTTTTTATGCTTCTTTTCGGGGTCTTTTCGAACTCCGTAGGGTAGAGCTGGATCTGGTAAACTCTCTCGTATGCGGCTACATTATTATTGAGAGTTTTGAGGTTTTCATCCATTATTGCCTTGAGATTTTCTGAATTATTTAGACCTAAAGAGTCTAAAGCTTCATAATCGGCATACACTAATGCAACTAACTTTTTGTTGCGCTCGATTATAAGGCTCTCTAAAACGAATGGGAGGTTATTTAATTTTGCTTCAATCTCTTCTGGAAAAATATTTTGTCCATTAGAGCTGAGTATCATAGTCTTACTGCGTCCGCGGATGTATAGATTGCCATCTTCATCTAAGGAACCTAAGTCGCCTGTCCGGAGCCATCCATCTTCAGTAAAGACTTCCTTCGTTGCATCCGGATTTTTGTAGTAGCCGGCCATAACGTTTTCGCCGCGCACCTGAATCTCTCCGACTTCAACTCTCGGATTCTCCTTATATATACGTGCTTCCATTATATCCAAAACCTTACCGGAGGAGTTGGGCACAAATTCGTTCCAAGGGGAATAACTGATTAGAGGAGCACATTCCGTCATGCCATATCCAATGGTGAATGGGAACTTGATCTTATGAAAGAATTCTTCCACTTCGGGATTCATAGCTGCCCCACCTATAATGACTTCTTTGAATCGACCTCCTAAAGCATCAATCAGCTTTTTGCGTATCTGCGAGTAGATTTGTCCATCGAGTAGGGGAATGTTCAGCGCCCATTTCATTGTCCGTTTATTGATTGTGGGAAGAATCACATTCTTATATATCTTCTCAATAACAAGAGGGACGGTGATAATGAGATTGGGTTTTACCTCTTCGAAAGCTTTCATTAATATTTTAGGAGAAGGTACTTTTCCCAAGAGTGTGATATGGGTTCCCACCGCTGTTGCAGTTAAGAAGTCGAAGGCACATCCATACGCATGAGCAAGGGGTAGGAACGAAAGTACATTTTCTCCTTTTTTAAGTAAGCCTGTACGGATACCGAACGTAACATTCCCCGCCAGATTGTTTCCCGTCAGCATTACTCCTTTGCTAAAGCCGGTAGTACCCGAAGTATAATTCAACATCATGATCTTATCATTAGAGAGTGTAGTGTAAGTCACATCCTCTTTTTGAAAACCCTCGGGATAGTTTTTTAGCATTTCATCATCCAGGTGCTTGACAAAACGGATAATGGTTTCGCCATCCCGTTGGTGTAAGCATCGGAAATCGGTAAGAGAGAAGACTGCCCGGATCTCGGATAGATGTTCTTCTTCCAAATGCTCCCATATACTATCGCTTGTGAAAAGGAATACCGACTCGGAGTGATTGACAATATGATGAACGTCATTCGGATTGAAATCCTGTAAGATTGGCACTACAATGGCTCCATAACTGATAGCGGCCATGAATGTGATGCACCAATGTGCGTTGTTTTTGCCTATAATGGCTATTTTGTTTCCCCGGCGGAGGTTACAGTATTTGAAAATGAGGTGCAGTTTAGCTATTTCTTGTGCGACTTCGCCATAAGTATAACTTTGATCTTCACCGTAATCTGTATAACATGGAAGCTCCCAATTATCGCGGAAGCTGTGTTCATACAGTTTAATAAAATTCTCTTGAATCATTGCACGACTTTTGATGATTTGTGCAAAAGTAGGAAAATTCTGATAATTATATGTAACTTTGCCGCACAATTGCGTTTTTATAAGTTCATGATTGATACCACTATATTTCAAGATAAGAAAGCTGTTTATTACACTTTAGGGTGTAAGTTAAACTTTTCAGAGACTTCTACTATCGGTAAAGTTTTACGTGAAGCGGGTGTTCGTACGATCCGTAAAGGCGAAAAGGCCGACATTTGTGTTGTAAACACTTGTTCGGTGACAGAAGTCGCCGACAAGAAGTGCCGGCAAGCTATTCATCGACTGGTCAAGCAGCATCCCGGTGCTTTTGTCGTAGTGACCGGCTGCTATGCCCAATTAAAACCCGAAGCCGTCGCAAAGATTGATGGCGTTGATGTGGTGTTGGGAGCGGAACAGAAGCAAGATCTATTGCGCTATCTGGGTGATTTGAAAAAGAATGAAGCCGGAGAAGCTCATATTTCCGCACTGAAAGATATCCGTTCTTTCGTTCCGTCTTGTTCGAGAGGCGACCGCACCCGTTATTTTCTTAAAGTACAGGATGGATGTGATTACTATTGCACTTATTGTACCATTCCGTTTGCTCGCGGGCGTAGCCGTAACGGGACGATTGCGTCGTTAGTGGAACAAGTACGGCAGGCTGTTGAAGAAGGTGGTAAGGAAATCGTGCTGACCGGAGTAAATATTGGTGATTTCGGCAGGTCGACAGGCGAGACATTCTTTGATTTGGTGAAAGCGTTGGATGAAGTAGAGGGAATAGAACGTTACCGGATATCTTCTATTGAACCGAATCTGCTGACCGATGAAATCATAGAGTTTGTGGCTCGTTCCAAAAGATTCATGCCTCATTTTCACATCCCTTTGCAAGCCGGTTCCGATGAAGTTCTCGCTTTGATGCGACGAAAGTATGATACGGCGTTATTTGCTTCGAAAGTACATAAAATAAAGGAAACACTTCCTGATGCCTTTATTGGCGTGGATGTTATTGTCGGTACCCGCGGGGAGACCGATGAATACTTTGATAAAGCCTATAATTTTATCAAGGGACTCGATGTGACCCAGTTGCATGTGTTCAGTTATTCGGAACGCCCCGGTACGCAGGCTTTAAAAATAGAACATGCGGTGACTCCCGAAGTGAAGCATGAACGTAGCCAGCGATTATTGAAGTTATCTGATGAGAAGTTGCAAGCGTTTTATTCGGCACATATTGGACAGGCTATGCCGGTGCTACTCGAACGATCTAAATCGGATGTTCCGATGCATGGGTTTACACCTAATTATATAAGGGTTGAAGTAGAGCATGACGAAACACTGGATAACAAAGTGGTGAATGTCAAGTTGGGCGACTTGAACGAAGACGCTACTGCTTTAAAAGGAATATTAGTATGATAAGAAAGATATACCTATGAGATCGAAGCTAATCTATTGGTTGACATACGCCGGGATGTGGCTGTTGGCTCTATTGCCTTTCAAGGTACTTTATATTATTTCCGATATCATGTGTTTTGTCTTACATTATATCGTACGCTATCGTCTGGGTACGGTAAGAGTAAATCTCAAAAATTCTTTTCCGGAAAAGAGTAAGGCTGAGCTTCGAGAAGTAGAACGGAAGTTCTACCGTTATCTTTGCGACTATATGCTCGAAGAAATCAAATTGATCAATATTACTTTTGATGAACTTTCCAGGCGTATGAAGTATGAGAACACTGAGCAATATCTCGCTTTATTAGAAAAATACGGTGGACTGATTCTGCTTATTCCCCACTATGCCAACTTTGAGTGGATTATTGGTATGGGAGCAATCATGAATGAGGGGGACTTGCCTGTGCAAGTTTACAAACCGCTTCGAGATAAGTATTTGGATGAACTGTTTAAAGTGATACGTTCGCGCTTCGGGGGCTATAATGTGCCGAAACATTCCACTGCACGTGAAATTATAAAGTTGCGCAAAGAAGGTAAACACATCGTTATAGGCCTGATAACCGATCAGTCGCCTAATCGTAGTGAAGCTCATTACTGGACGACTTTCCTTAACCAGGAGACCGTGTTTATGGATGGTGCTGAGCGTATAGCCAAAATGATGAAGTTTCCCGTATATTACTGTGAGCTAATAAAAGAAAGACGCGGACACTGCAGGGTATCATTCGATTTGATTACCGAGTTCCCAAAAGATACCGCCGAAGGCGAAATCACCGAAACATTTGTCCGCCGCCTTGAACAAACTATACGTAAAGAGCCTGCCTATTGGTTCTGGTCGCACAAACGCTGGAAGCTCAAACGTGAAGATTTGAAGCAACATGGATAAAATTGCTGTAGTTATTTTGAACTGGAATGGTTGCGACATGCTTCGCACTTTCCTGCCCTCGGTCATCCGCTTTTCGGAAGGGGCTACTATATACGTAGCCGATAACGGCTCCACCGATACTTCTGTAGAAGTACTTACCAAAGAATTTCCTTCTGTATCTATAATAGAACTGCATCGCAACTATGGTTTTGCTGAAGGCTACAATCAGGCTTTCGGGCAAATACAAGCCGAGTATGCGGTTCTGCTAAATTCTGACGTGGAAGTCACCGAAGGGTGGCTGAATCCTCTCATGTCTTATATGGACAGTCATCCTGAAGTCGCGGCTTGTCAGCCCAAGCTCCACAGTTGGAGAAGTAAAGGACAGTTTGAATATGCAGGTGCCGCCGGTGGTTTCATCGATTGTTACGGTTACCCATATTGCAGGGGAAGAATCCTGAATACCGTGGAAGGAGACCGGGGACAATACAATTCGGTAGCTCCTATCTTTTGGGCTACGGGAGCAGCTTTGTTTATCCGCCTTGCCGATTATGTGGAAGTCGGAGGATTGGATGAGCGCTTCTTTGCCCACATGGAAGAGATTGATCTTTGCTGGAGGCTCCGTGCCAGAGGAAAACAAATCGTATGTATCCCCGGAAGCACTGTTTATCATGTGGGAGGTGCGACACTGAAGAGAGAGAATCCTCGTAAGACCTTTCTTAACTTTCGTAACAACCTGATCATGCTTTATAAGAACCTGCCTTCGGACGAGTTGAATTATGTGATGCGTGTACGCGGAATTCTTGACTATGTGGCGGCATTAAGCTTTCTGTTGAAGCTTCAATTCCCTAATGCATTGGCTGTCTGGCGCGCCCGTAAAGAATTCCATTTACTTAAACAAACCTATGCATCGGTGCGTGAAGAAAATCTCAGAAAAACTTCCGCGGGAACAATACCCGAACGGACAAAAAACAGTATCTTAGCACAGTACTATCTTTGTGGAAAGAAATACTTTTCGCAGTTATAAAAAGAATCCTTTTTACGTGGTTTTTATATAGTTGAATTGTCTTATGGAAAAATTGATTAGAAAGATTGGTCTGGTAGCGCATGACGCTATGAAAAAAGATCTGATTGAGTGGGCTCTTTGGAACTCGGAACGTTTAATCGGGCATAAGTTCTATTGTACCGGTACTACAGGTACTTTAATTCTTGCTGCGCTTAAAGAAAAGCATCCTGATGTAGAGTGGGATTTTACAAACCTGAAGTCGGGTCCGTTAGGTGGTGACCAACAAATGGGCTCACGCATTGTGGAGGGGGAGATTGATTATCTTTTCTTTTTCACCGATCCTATGACTCTGCAACCTCATGATACCGATGTAAAAGCGTTGACCCGCTTGGCCGGAGTTGAAAATATCGTATTCTGTTGTAATCGTAGTACAGCCGATCATATTATATCCAGCCCTCTCTTTAACGACCCGGAATATGTTCGTACCCAACCCGATTATACTTCATACACCAAGCGTTTTGAAAATAAGCCCGTTGTGGCTGAAGCTGTGGAGTCTGCAAAGAAAAAGCAGGTTAAGAAGTAATTCGGATATTCTCATCTAAAAGATATAAGGGCTTTCTGATAAGTCTGAAAAATATAAGCTTGCCCCGATCACTTTTTTATTGTGATCGGGGCAAGCTGTTTAATGTGGACTCTTTTCTTTATGTGTCTCTGCGTTCCAATATCGGTCATTAGGTCAGGTATTCATTTAGAGCGGATGTCGTATAGCTTTTTTCAGTACTCTGTATGCTTTTTTAATCCTATCTCTGTTCTATTTCACATACTTATCGCTAACTTTGCCCCGGTTAAAATACGGTAATCATGAAACGCTGTTTCATTGTCTCTTTTCTTCTCCTTTTAGGTGTTTTGAAGCTTAACATGCTCTTTGCTCAAGATCCCGATCCTTTACCTTCTCCTGCATCGCCGGAAAAGGCCAAGGTTTATCGTATTCCCGAAGTAGATTCCGTACCATCGGGCTACTCACTGAATGACGAAAACATTCTGGATTTTTGTGGGCAGCTTATCGATTTGAATATTCATGAGAGAAGACGGAAGTTGGGACGTGAGTTGGCAGTACTTTCGCGCTATTCATCCAAACTGGTGCAACGCGCCAATTTTTACTTCCCCAGAATTGAACCTATTCTTTCCGAAAACGGCATTCCCGATGATTTTAAGTATCTGATGGTGATAGAAAGCGGTTTGGACCCTTATGCCTGTTCGGGTAAAGGTGCCGCGGGGTTATGGCAGTTTATGAAAGGGACCGCCGGTGATTATGGGCTGAATGTAACAGATGGTATTGACGAACGGTTCCACATAGAGAAGGCAACTCAAGCTGCCTGCCAGTACTTGAAGAATGCGTACAGGCGTTTCGGCAACTGGGTGGCTGTGGCTCAATCGTATAATATAGGCCCTGAACGTGTAGCGACGGAGATGGCTCGCCAAAGAGTGGATGATCCGCTAGAACTTCGTCTGGTTGAAGAAACCAATCGCTATACCTATCGCATTTTTGCAGCCAAGATTATATTTACCCATCCCAAGAACTTTGGTATTGACGAAAACCTTCTTTATTACAAGAAGATAAGAGCTTATTCACGCTTCCGGTAAAGTATTCCGTTTTCCCCCCGGCTTGTCATTGTTGTGCCAACAGGTTGGCAAAAGTTTGCCAATATGTAGGCAAAGTTGTGCCTTTAGCTTGGCAATATTGTGCCAATAGACAGGAAATATCTTGTTGCTATACCTCCTTGGCGTTAGTTGCTTAGCTCCTTAATGTAACGTTAAAGCTCATGTCGTTCGTAATGGACTTCCACTCCGGCATAATCCAAATCCGCGCCCATCGGCGGGTTGCGTTTTGCCAGTTTCAATTCAATAGCTTCTATAGTAGGGAAGGTGCCAAACAAGCTTTGGCATATCCGTCTACAGACATGCTCCAGTACTTGAGAAGGGGCTTCCATCTCTTTTTTTACAGTTTCATAAATGTCAGCATAACTGACGGTATCCGTTAGATCATCGGTCTTGGAAGCTTGGTCGATATCTACTTTCAGTCGTAAATTGATAATGAACTCATTACCTACCTGGCGCTCTTGTTCGCCTACGCCGTGGTAAGCGAAGAAACGAACGTTATCGAGGAATATATAACTTTTCATGACGGCTGATTGAAATGTTAGTGTGTTGCAAAAATAAGAATAACCTTGATGCAAAACTCATTTGTAATGGATGTTTTCTGCATGAAGGTTATTTTAATTGCAGTTCAGTGCTGTCCGAACAGACCATCTATTGGCTTTCAACAGACCGTCTGTTGAGGTCAAACAGATGGTCTGTTAAGCCTCAAGTGACCATCTGTTTGACAACAATCGATCGTCTCCTTATTTTTACCGGCCTGTTTGCCCGATTAAGCTTCTTATCTTGGTATTCAGAGAGTCCGCTTTCATCAATTGCTCCAGACTCAGGTGCATGCGATAGCGCCAATAGTGCCGTGGATTAGCCGGTACGTTGATGCGTTCATCCTGAACGTTAGGGTTACACCATTCGCCGTCTATCGACAGCCAGTCTTGCAGCGACAGGATGCAGAGAATGGAGTTACTGTGCAGATGATTGCGGACAACTTCTTCACAAATATCCGGTGTGGCTACCGATGGGGCTGTCCCGTAATGTCCGAGTATGCCATTATAGTATCGTTGCGTCTGTTGGGCATCTTCTTCCCACCATCCGCG
Source organism: Bacteroides sp. (assembly GCA_041907545.1). GTDB lineage: Bacteria > Bacteroidota > Bacteroidia > Bacteroidales > Bacteroidaceae > Bacteroides. Next base: position 91,816 of record JAYRGX010000012.1, on the reverse strand, counting down.
CAGTGTTGACATGTCGTGAGTGGAAATGGTGCAGACCGAACGGTAAGGATACCAATCGGGATGTCCGAATTCCTGTGACGGATCTTTGGGCATTCGTTGTATTTCCAGACTGAGTATGCGAAGGTCGTTCATGACCCATGCCACACATTCCGGTATCATGCCAAGATCTTCTCCACAAACCAACATCCGCGTCGATTGTGTGAGCTGTGGCAATTTCCTCATGGCTTGTTCACGCCAAAACTCGTTATGGCGATGATAGTAATACTGATCGTACAAACGGTTGAACGCTGCTTTTTCCGAATCGCTCAAAGCGCGGTAGATAAAATCGTGCTGCACTCCGATGCGCGGATGATATTTGTTCGGATCGGTACGATCGGGAACGAATAAGACATCGCTGATCACCGCATAAAGCCCGTTTCGTATCCAAATGCTCGCTTCATCCGTTTTTCCGGCAAAGTATAGCTCGACCTTGCGTTGTGTGTCGAATTCTTCACGCATTCGGTAAACCTCCCAAGTGCCGGTGTTTTGCAAGAAATGCTGCTTGACGTAGTCGGTATGCGGGCCGAATACCTGGTTGAGGAAATATTCGTGTATATACGGTTCTAAGAAGAACTCTTTGCGGAACGGTAGACCATAACCTTCTATTTCTTCACGAGTCATGGGGAGTGCTGGAACAAATTGTCCCAACAGCCCGTGTACGGCATGAGTCGGTATTTCCCAAATACGGAAGAAGCCCAAGATGTGGTCAATGCGATAGGCATCGAAGTATTCCGCCATCTTTCTAAAGCGTTTCATCCACCATGCATATCCGTCTTTTTCCATCACATCCCAATTGTAAGTCGGGAATCCCCAATTCTGACCATTTACCGAGAAGTCATCGGGAGGTGCACCTGCCTGGCCATTCAGATTGAAATAATGAGGTTCTTTCCAAGCTTCCACACTATTTCTGCTGATCCCAATCGGTATGTCTCCTTTCAATACCACGCCATGCGTATGTGCATGCTCTCTGACTGCCAACAGTTGGAGGTGAAGGTAATATTGAATGAAATAATAGATTGCAATATGTGGATAGTCGGCGGATTCCGACTTGCACAACTTCTCTATATCCTTCGGGTTATATTCTTTATATTTAGGCCATTGACGGAAATCGGGTGTTTTATAAGCATCCCTCAGGTAGCTGAAGACAGCATAAGGTTGAAGCCATTCTTTATTCTCATTGAAGAAGTGCTTGAAGCCTTCGGAATTCAGAATTGTTTCACCTTCCTGTTTGAATATCAACCGGAAATATTCCCATTTAACCTGATTAACAGCTTCATAGTCGACTGTAGGGAGAGTATTCAACTCTTTCTGGCGCCTTTCGAATTCGCCCATCTGCTTGCGGTCTTTCAATTCTCCCATTTCCCTTATATCCGCATACATCGGGTGGAGGGCATAAATTGAAATACTGTTATAAGGATACGAGTCTGTCCATGTATGCGTCATTGTCGTATCGTTAATGGGCAGTATTTGTACCGTCTTCTGATGAGTCAGAACAGCCCAGTCGATCATACGCTTCAAATCGCTAAAGTCGCCTACGCCATAACTCTCTTCCGATCGAAGCGAAAAGACGGGGATCGCTACTCCGGCACCTTTCCAAGCCGGTAAATCAAAGTACACATAACGATCGCTAAGAGCAAGTGTCTCATTTGCCCCGATGCCCATATCAGCTAAATAGCGGTTCGGATTATTCTCCCATGCCACCACACGTTGCTCCTTTTTGTTGTAGAGCACAAACTTGTACTCCATGGGATAATGTAGGGTGGAAGCATCTATTTCAACTTGCCATTCGGGGAAATTGGCATCACTCATGACAGCGGCCTTTGTGATGTCCCAATTACCTAGTACTTCCTGGTTGCCCGAGATTGCCAAGCAATGATTGTCATCGATGTTGGGCGCAAAAGCTTTGATAAGAAATCCTTTCTTAAATGTCTCCGCTTTCTCCGTTTTATGAGAGTGTGCAAGTAAAGAGTCGGTGAATGCCGAGGAATAAAAGAATAGCTGTTCGGGAAGATTTCTCCAACAGTCGAGCAGGCGATAAACTTTCTTCTTAGCCTTTGATCCGGTGTAGAGTTTTCGTGGAATGTCGTTCCATTCCGTTCGTATGATTTTGTCTGAGTGAAAGACCTGATAACAATATTCTATCGTTTCGTTTTCAGGGGCTTGCACTTCTATGTCCGCACTCCAGTGAATACCGTCTACCGTATGCAATAGAATGGACTTTTCGGGTTGGTTCTGACCTAACTCCGGAGTGTTTCCGGAAATTCTGAGATCTTCACCCCAATTTGTCCGATATTCAATATGAAAAGATAATATCATATATATTAGATTTAAAAATAGCTGCAATGATTATGCAAGTATAGATATTATTCGACATAATCATGCAGCTAGTTTTATTCAAGTATTTGAAAATCCTATGCAAACGTTTGTGTGTTAACCAGAGGCTTGTCTGGCATACGTTTCGCTATTTGTTTTTCAAATGTTCTTTTTTGATATCATTCCGGGGTTTTGTCAGTCTTATCCACAGCGTGAAGAACCGCAAGTGGTACAGATAAGGCATCCTTCCTGATAAACCAATGTTTCGTTTCCGCAGTTTGGACATTTCTTACCCTTTGCTTCCGTACCATCGGTTATATATTTCTTCAAAGCACGTTCTACTCCGTTCTTCCAGGTATTGATACTCTCACTGTCAAGTTGCAACGAACCTACCAATTTAATTACCTGTTCGATAGGCATGCGATATCTTAGTACACCCGAAATCAGTTTAGCGTAATTCCAGTACTCTTTGTTGAACTTCTCTGAAAGTCCTTCGATGGTAACCTTGTAACCCCGTTTATTCTGGAATTGGAAATCATATCGCTTGTTGCCATCTTTGTCGATGTTCTTAATGATATGTCCTGTGATCACGTTCTTGGGTAATATGATACCTTCGTCGTCATCTTGAAGTCCCGTGAATATTTCGTAGGGATGACCGTCGAGCAAACCGACAAATGCCACCCATTTTTCTTTGTTGTTCTGGAAACGTACTACGTCAGCGTCCAGGATAGTCGGTCGTGTTTCTACTACTGTAGGTGGCTTGCATGGTGGCAAGCCATCTTTCTTTTCGCTCTTAGTAGAGACAAGAACACCCGAACGTGAGCCGTCACGATAAACGGTGCATCCTTTGCATCCGGATTTCCAAGCTTCTACATACAAACGGTTTACGAGTTCCTCGTCAACATCGTTAGGTAGATTGATAGTCACACTGATAGAGTGATCCACCCATTTCTGAATACGTCCTTGCATTCTGACTTTCATCAACCAATCTACGTCATTTGATGTAGCTTTATAATAAGGCGACTTTTCAACGAGCACATCAATTTCTTCTTGCGTATAACGTCTGGCAGGATTTAACCCTTGTGCCTCCATCCATGTAACGAACTTGGGATGGAAAACGATATATTCTTCAAAAGCATCACCGGTCTCATCAATAAAGTCCACATGTACATTGGTGTCGTTCGGGTTGACTTTACGTCTACGTTTGTAAACGGGCAAGAATACTGGTTCAATACCCGAAGTGGTTTGAGTCATCAAACTTGTAGTCCCGGTCGGAGCGATGGTAAGACATGCAATGTTACGGCGACCGTATTTCTTCATATCTTCATACAGTTCCGGATCAGTCTCACGCAAGCGGTTGATGAATGGATTGTCTTTTTCCCGTTCACTGTCGTAAATAGCAAATGAACCACGTTCTTTTGCCATAGCCACCGAAGAACGGTAAGCGTTTATAGCAATCACTTTGTGAATATTTTCCGAAAAGTCGGTGGCTTCTTCAGAGCCGTAACGTAGGCCTAATGCTGCAAGCATATCTCCTTCAGCAGTAATACCTACTCCGGTACGGCGACCTTGCCCGCTTTTTTCGTATATCTTATCCCATAGTCTGCGTTCGGTAGCTTTGATTTCTTCGTTTTCCGGATCAGCATCTATTTTGGCAATAATACGCTCTATCTTTTCCAGCTCAAGGTCGATGATGTCATCCATGATTCGCTGGGCCACAGCTACATGCTTGTTGAAGAGCTCATAGTCAAAATATGCATTCGGCTTAAACGGATTGACTACATAGGAGTATAAGTTGATCGCCAAAAGTCTGCAAGAATCGTAAGGGCAAAGAGGAATCTCGCCGCAAGGATTCGTTGAAACGGTCTTGTATCCCAAGTCTGCATAACAGTCGGGTACGGATTCTCTTATAATGGTATCCCAAAATAATACGCCTGGTTCTGCCGATTTCCATGCATTGTGAACAATTTTCCTCCACAAACTTGTGGCACTGATTTCTTTCTTTGTCGTAGGTTTTTTGGCATGGATGGGGTATTGTTGAGTATAAGTCTGCCCATCAATAGCCGCCTGCATGAATGCATCATCCAATTTTACGGAAACATTGGCTCCAGTAATCTTGCCTTCAGTCATCTTAGCATCAATAAATGCCTCGGAGTCGGGGTGCTTTATCGATACACTTAGCATCAAAGCGCCGCGTCGTCCATCTTGGGCAACCTCACGGGTTGAGTTTGAATAACGCTCCATAAATGGAACCAACCCAGTGGAAGTCAGCGCCGAGTTTTTAACAGGGGAACCTTTGGGGCGGATGTGTGACAAATCATGTCCTACACCTCCTCTGCGCTTCATTAACTGAACCTGCTCCTCGTCAACTTTGAATATGGCACCATATGAATCAGCTTCACCTTCAACTCCAATAACGAAGCAATTCGATAGTGAGGCTATCTGATAATTGTTCCCTATTCCCGTCATGGGGCTTCCCTGGGGAACAATATACTTGAAGTGATCGAATAAGTCGAAAAGTTCCTCGGGACTCAGAGGGTTGGGATATTTGCTTTCGACTCTTGCCACTTCGTTAGCTATTCTCCAATGCATGTCTTTTGGAGACTTTTCATATATATTCCCAAAAGAATCTTTGACGGCGTATTTGTTTACCCAAACACGCGCAGCCAACTCATCGCCTTTAAAGTATCGTAAAGATTCTTCATAAGCTTCGTTGTAGGAGTAGATTTGTTTTTCCACGACGTTAAATGTCTAATTTGAATTGATAATGGTTTTTACTTTGTAGAAGCTTTGCAACCATTATTTATGTAATTGCAAATCTAACAAATGTTTTTTATTATTTCAGTAATTGGATATTATATTTTTGTTTGAAAACAGAATAGTTTTCAGTTTTATTTTTTATATTATTCATAATCAATACTTTATGATTTTTAAGATATAAGCAAGTTGTCAAAAATAAAAAGTTTAATTATTTATTCATTTACTTTTATATTATTCTAATTTAATTATATGGTTTTATTTTTCATATAAAGTCGTCTTTTTCCCGGTTCTTTTTTATATTTGCAGAAAAAATAGAAGATGGATTTCTTAAAAGACCGAAGAACAATTCGTAAGTATCAGCAGAAAGATATACCCGCTGATTTGTTAAATGATTTGCTGGATATGTCGTTTCGGGCATCTACAGTTGGCAATATGCAAGTTTACAGTGTAATTGTTACTCGGGATGATGAAAGAAAAGCTCATTTATCACCGGCACATTACAATCAACCGATGGTGAAAGAAGCACCGGTAGTTTTGACCTTTTGTATAGACTTGCGCCGCTTTACTAAATGGTGTGAGCAACGTAATGCTGTTCCGGGATATGATAATTTCGAGTGGTTTGTTACCGGTGCGGTTGACACACTATTGGTTGCGCAGACTTTTTGTGTGGCTGCGGAGAGAGCTGGTTTAGGTATTTGTTATTTAGGTACGACGACTTATAACCCGCAAATGATTATTGATGCATTGAAATTGCCTGAATTAGTCTTTCCCCTCACTACTGTGACTGTGGGTTGGCCTGCAGAGTTGCCTGAGCAAGTTGATCGTCTGCCTCTCGAAGGTGTAGTTCATGAAGAATTCTATCGTGATTATACCGAAGAGGATATTAATCGTATCTACTCCTATAAAGAATCTCTACCTGAAAATCTGAAATTTGTTTTAGAGAACAACAAAGAAACTTTAGCTCAGGTATTTACAGATATCCGTTACCGAAAAGATGATAATGAGCAAATGTCAAAGCATCTTTGGGAGACATTAAAAAAGCAGGGTTTTTAATTACCCTGCTTTTTTAATGTAGTTTGTATATCGTCTATCTCTGCCCGGAAAGCTTTATCCACTTCTTTGAGCTCTTTAATAGTCTTGCAAGCGTGTAGCACTGTCGCATGATCTTTATTCCCTATTAATAGGCCGATCTTGGCAGTAGAATAATCCGTGTGGGTCTTAGCCAAATACATCGCGATTTGACGTGCTTGAACAACTTCCCGTTTTCTCGATTTTGTATGAATTGCAGAAGTCTCTAGTGAGAAATGCTTGCATACAACTGTGATTATATCGTCTACTGTTATAGCTTTACGTTCACTGTTCGATACCTTCTTGACAATGCGTTGTGCAAGGTCTAAATCTATTTCTTTATTATAGATAGTAGAGTGTGCCATCATTGATATCACTATGCCTTCCAAGTCTCGTACACTTTCACTAACGTTCTCGGCAATATAGCTTATAACTTCTTCAGGGAATTGTAAGCCGTCACGGTGTATTTTATTACGAAGAATGTTCCGTCGTAATTCTACTGTAGGCCTTTCCAATTCGGCTACCATACCCCATTTGAAACGAGTGATTAAACGTTCTTCCATACCTTGTAGAAGGGCGGGGGAGCGGTCGGAGGTAAGTATCAATTGCTTCCCGTTCTGATGCAGGTGATTGAATATATGGAAGAAAGTGTTTTGCGTTTTGGTTACTCCGGCAAATTCTTGTATATCGTCAATGATTAAGATGTCTATTGATTGGTAGAAGTTGATGAAATCATTGGTGGTATTATTTCGCACCGAGTCGGTGTATTGCACCTGAAAGAGGTGAGCGGATACATATAGAACTCTTTTATCCGGGTAAATCTCTTTAATCTTCGTACCGATGGCATTTGAAAGATGCGTTTTGCCAACACCTGATGCACCGTAAAAGAATAGCGGGTTGAAGATAGTCTTAGCCGGATTTAAAGCTACAGCTTCTGCTACACTACGGGATAGTTTATTGCTGTATCCTTCAATAAATGTTTCAAAGTTATATTCGGGGTTTAGGTGTGGATCTAAATCAATAGCAGGTGTCTGAGGTATTTCCTTACCGACTACCTTCTTTTGAGGTATAATTGTACGAGGGGTAGACTCCAAATTGACCGTGGTGCGTGAACTTTTGTCTACCATGACGTTATACATAAGCTTAGTTCCCTCGCCGATAACCTTATAGAGCGTCTTCCGAAGCAAGTCTACGAACTTGTCCTCGAGAAATTCATAAAAGAACTGGCTGGGGACTTGCACCACCAGCGTTTTGTCCTCATATTTTAAAGGTGTAATGGGGAGAAACCAAGTTTTGTATGTCTGCTCGGGAACATTGTCTCTGATAATTTCCAGACAGCGGTTCCATAGCCCGACATGATTTAATTCACTCATAACGGTTTTAACACATTTATTAATTAAGCAAAACTTCTACAATTGCAAATTTGGCAATCTTATTTCAAAAAAACAAATGTGTTTTTTTGTTTGTGTATCTCAAAAAAACAATAAATGATTTAGTTTCAAACACTTACCTTGTAATAAGTGAATAGGTGTTATATATATGCTCTTGTTTTATTGTAATCGTTTGAAAAATAGATTGATATACATCTTTATCTAACCTGCAGCTATTATGGGAGAGGTTGTGGTAAAAGTGCTGATTCTAGTTTATATATGGATACATTGCGCTTATTTTTTATCGCGCACACTATTTAGACTAAATCTATATAGTAAATCGTTTTTATTTATTTTTTTTGCCAAATAATGAAAAGTGGACATAGCGTTTTGGGTTAGTTTTTAAGTCTTGTAAAAGACTGGCTGCATTAATTGAAGTCGCATTTAAGTTTTGATATAATGACGGATCATTTAATAAAAGACCTATAGTGTTGTCCTTCCTATTTAAATTGTCTGTAATCATTTTTACGTTAGCTAAAGTCGAATCAATTTTAGCAAATGTAGCTTTATAATCAACTTCTTTTAAATTGTTACTCACCGTGACAAAGTTGTCGCCTATCACATTCATCTTTTTAGTGAATTGAGGAACATCTGTACTCATTAGCGATCTTAATTGTCGACTCGTTACTTCCATGTCAGCCATAGAACGCTGCATGCTGTGTAGTGTTGTGGGAATAGCAGGATCAGCCAGTATCGTATTGAGAGAGGCTAAGATTGAGTCTAATTTCGGCAGCATTTTCTCTACTTGGGGCATCATGGCATTTACCTTGTCCATCATTCCGTTATTAAGATTTCCTTGCAGCGTGTCACCCGGCTCGCATTTCTGTCGCGGATTATTAGCTAATAGAAGGTTCATCTTTACGGTTCCCATTAATTCGGATGCAAGCTCCGCAGTACTGCCGAACGGTATTCGAAGTTCCGGATCAACATCTATTTCTGCAATAACTTTGCGTGTTTGTGAATAATCATAATAGAGGTTGCGTACTATACCTACGCGATATCCATCGGCAAATACGGGACTTGATTTTGTCAGCCCGTTTATGTTTTCAAATTTCACGTAGTAATAATTGCTTGGTTTGAATAGATATATCCCTTTTAAGTAATTAATGCCGTATATTAATACAAATAGGGCTATGATACCTGCTATTCCTATTTTGACTTCTTTAGTAAGATACTTCATTTGTTCTTAGTCTTTGCTTTGTTATTTTCCTTTTTTAAATTCTGAAATGGCTTCGTTTATATTCATCTTCTGTTCATTTTTAAAGGCTATGATAAAAGCATCTTTAAAAAGAGATGAAATATCCCGTTTAGTTTTCAGCACAAGATTGTAATCGGTAGATGTACCGTATGTATATTTGAATAAACCGCCTTCTTGATAACATTCTATATGATCCAACCCTTTAAATCTTTTGTCTCCAGTGGGGATGGATGAAGAAGAGGTTAGTATCTGTATTTTAAACACGGGTTTATCCTTATTAGTTTGTTCTAAAGCCTCTTTATTTTTAGTTTCTTCTTTCTTTTCTAGGACTATATCCTCCTTATTTAATAGAACAGGAGCTTGTATTGGCTCTTTTTCAGAGGAGGAATCGGATGTAGCAATAGAATTGTCTGCCATAGAAAGAGTTGTTTCTGTTTTTACATCTTCGGGTAATATGGTACGGCTACTCCCGGTCAAGCGAATCTCGTGGTTACGTTTATAAGTAAGAAAAGCCCGGAGTATTCCATTGGCCAAAGAACTGCTTCCCGACTCTGAGTTGAGAAATTCTTCTTCCTGTGGGGTGGAAATGAATCCTAACTCGACGAGAACACTAGGCATAGCGCTTGCCTTTAGAACAAGAAAACCAGCTTGATGTACTCCACGGTCAGCCCTCCGGCACGTTTGTCTGAACTCTTTTTGTATTTGCGATGCAAAATTCACGCTTTGGGACATGTATTTATCTTGCATAAACTCAAATATAATATAGGATTCTGATGAGTTGGGGTTAAATCCGGCATATCTAGTTTTATAGTCACTCTCATATAAAATAACAGAGTTTTCCCTTTTTGCAACGGCAAGGTTGGCTTCCGACTTGGCTAGACCTAAAGTCCACGTGGATGCCCCAGTTGCTGTCCTACTGCCCGCTACAGAGTTTGTATGAACAGAGATGAATAAATCAGCTTTTGCGTCATTGGCAATTTCCGCTCTACGGTCAAGTGGGATAAATACGTCTTTGTCGCGGGTATAGATTACTCTGACATCGGGGCAGTTTGCTTTGATCTCTTTACCTAATTTGAGGGCTACATTGAGATTAATGTTTTTTTCTTTCGAAAATTGACCGATTGCGCCCGGGTCATGCCCCCCGTGTCCTGCGTCGATTACAACAATAAAATCTTTTGCTTCTATACTGTTATTGATAACCAGTAGAAGAAGCACTCCAAGGCAGAATTGGATGTTTAGTATGTAATGTTTATAAGACTTCATCATGCAAAAAACAATGCAAATGTAGCTTATTTTTATAGAAAACTAGTATTTCGCATGGGGTTTTGTTACTTTTCCTTTATGATTGTGATTGATTTGTTTAAATACAAGCTAACTTTGTGCGGAGACAAATAATTCATAGTTAGGGATGTTAATTCGTTTTTTAAAGAACTGGACGCTTCCATTAGCCATGCTATCGGGAACAGTCGGCTATTTCATGTTTGCAGATATTGCAATTCTGTCACCAGCCAAACCATTTGTGAATGGTTTAATAGGTTATCTTACTCCTTTTCTGATATTTGCTCAACTATTGTTGACATTTTGTAAGATTGAGCATTTGACCGAATTGAAACCTAAGATATGGCATGCTTGGTTACTGCTGTTCCAGATTATGACTTGTCTCATTGTCGCTGTTCTTTTGCTTTATTGTCCGATGGATCAGGTGTACCGCGAAGTATTTGAAGGAGCAATGGTATGCTTGATATGTCCTACAGCTACGGCTGCTGCAGTTATAACGGCCAAGTTGGGAGGTAGTGCTTCCACTTTGACTACCTATACTTTATTATCTAATTTGTTGGCGGCGATTGTTGTGCCTGTCATTTTTCCTCTTGTGGAGCCACATATCGGGGTTACCTTCTTTTCTGCTTTCCTAAAAATATTGAGTAAAGTATTCCCGCTACTGCTCTTTCCTTTCTTTTTGGCTTGGTTTCTAAAATTGTACGTTCCTAAAATTCATAGGTTCTTGTTGGGGTTTCATGATCTTGCATTTTATCTTTGGGGAGTAGCTTTGGCTATTGTATCCGGTCAGACTGTAAGATCTTTAGTGAATAGTGATGCTCCGGGATTTGTTCAGGCACTTATTGCAGTTGCCGGTTTACTAGCTTGTGTTCTTCAGTTCTTTTTAGGTAAGAATATAGGAGGATATTACAAAGAACGTATTAGTGGAGGCCAAGCTTTAGGTCAGAAGAATACGGTTCTTGCCATTTGGATGGCGTATACATATTTAAATCCTCTCTCATCGGTTGGACCGGGATCATATGTGCTGTGGCAAAATCTTATTAATAGTTGGCAATTGTGGAAAAAAAGGAAGAGGGAAGAATGTATTTGCCCTTCTAAATAAAAAAAATATTGTACTTTTGGCAGTGAAAACTAATGTAAGGAGCAATGTCACCTGATAAAATTATCAATAAATATTATCCCGAAGATAATGAACTGAAGCATATATTGCTAGTACATAGTCGGTTGGTTACAGAGAAGGCTTTATGGGTAGCTGATCATCATCCTGAGTTGAAATTGGATAAAGATTTCTTGTATGAAGCGGGGATGCTTCATGATATCGGCATCTTTATGACAAAAGCTCCCGGTATTTATTGCTTCGGAGAGCATCCTTATATCTGTCACGGTTATTTGGGTGCTGATTTAATATGCCAAGAAGGATTTCCCCGGCACGCTTTGGTCTGTGAACGGCACACCGGAGCAGGACTCTCATTGGAAGATATCATTAGCCATCAATTACCCATACCCCATCGTGAAATGCTCCCGGTAAGTTTAGAAGAGCAAGTGATTTGTTTTGCAGATAAATTCTATTCCAAGACTCATCTTGAAGAAGAAAAAACGTTACCCAAGATTGAAAAAACATTAACACACTTTGGTGAAGCCGGAGTCAACCGATTTGAGCGCTGGTGTGAACTGTTCATGTAGCATTCTAAATTTCTTTAAAATGGGGATTTATACGTATAAATTATGTACTTTTGCGCTTTCAAGCGGTAACTTTTAGTTGATAACGCCATTGAAAGCAAGTAGATTCATATCATTCATATTACTATTCGTCTTGTTGGTACTTTGCGGTGAAGCTGTCTCGCAGCGTCGACGTGGAAAAATGTCATTGCCAACCAGTGGACAAGGCGATACTATAAATAGAGGTATTCGTTTATCGGGAAAACCCTTATCCGGTAGAGATTCGTTAGGAAGCAGAAATGACACTTTGCATTCCGACTCTTTAAAACAGAAAAAAAAGCAACCTCTTGAAGCTCCCGTTAAGTATGAAGCAAATGATTCCATCTCTTTTGAGCAAGGTGGGTATGCTCATTTATATGGTGCCGGTAAGGTTAATTATCAGAAAATAGAACTTGCAGCTGATGTAATCACTATGAATATGGACAGTAGTACTGTATATGCTCATGGTGTGCCTGACTCTGTAGGGACTTTGAAAGGCACTCCTGTTTTTAAAGACAGTGAGACACCTTATGAGACCAATACTATTCGTTATAACTTTAAGAGTAAAAAAGGTATTATCAGTAATGTCGTGACCCAGCAAGGTGAAGGATATGTAGTGGGGAATAATGCCAAGAAAGGAGCACAAGACGAATTGTATATGAAAGATGGGCGTTATACAACGTGCGACAATCATGAGCATCCTCATTTTTACATGCAGATGACTTATGCTAAAGTCCGTCCGAAAAAGAATGTAGTTACGGGGCCTGCTTATCTGGTTGTTGAAGATGTGCCTTTGCCTATTGCCGTGCCCTTTTTCTTCTTCCCTTTCTCAAGCAGTTATTCATCCGGTTTCATTATGCCGACTTATATGGATGATTCCAGTCGCGGATTCGGTCTCACAGGTGGTGGGTATTATTTTGCCGTTAGCGATAAAATGGATCTTAAATTATATGGGGATATTTTTACGCAAGGATCATGGGCTTTGAATGCGGAGACAAACTATAATAAGCGCTATAAATATTCCGGTTTATTTCAAGGTAGCTATCAGGTGACTAAAACCGGTGATAAAGGAGTTGACCAGACTATAGCTAAAGACTTTAAGATTGTATGGTCTCATCGTCAAGATGCCAAGGCTAATCCTAATACTACATTTTCTGCAAGCGTAAACTTCTCATCTAGTAGTTATGAGAAAAAGAATATTGGTAACTTGTATAATGCTCAGGCTATGAGTCAGAATACGAAAACATCCAGTGTCAGTTATTCACGTAATTTCCCTGACCAGAAGTTAACAATTTCTGGAACAACAAATATAGCGCAAACGATGAGAGACTCTTCTATTGCGGTTACTTTGCCCGATCTAAACATAACGTTAAGTACTATATTTCCTTTTAAGCGAAAACATCCGGTAGGTGATGAACATTGGTATGAAAAGATCTCATTGCGTTATAATGGGCGTTTCACCAATAGCATCACTACAAAAGATAATCTCTTGTTTAAGTCCAATTTGGTTAAAGATTGGCAAAATGGTATGAAGCATGAGGTGCCTATTAGTGCAACGTTCACTCTTTTCAAATATTTCAATTTAACTCCTTCTGTGAACTATACCGAGCGTTGGTATACCCGTAAGGTCATGAAGAGTTGGGATGACGAGAAGAATAGAGAAATCAATACGGATACTGTATTTGGGTTTCATCGGGTCTATAATTATAGTGCCAGTTTAGGGCTTAGTACCAAGATTTATGGTATGTATAAACCTTTGTTTGCCAAAAAGAAAGAGATTCAGATCCGTCATGTCATTACTCCCACAGTAAGTTTGAGTGCAACGCCTGATTTTGGAGCATCTAAGTATGGCTATTATGATTCTTACATAAAGAAAAATACCGATGGGACTCGTGACACTATAGTCTACTCACCTTATGCAAATCAAATGTTTGGTGTTCCGGGACGGGGACGTTCAGGAAGCATTAATTTCGATGTTTCTAATAATATTGAAGCTAAGTATAAGGATAAAAATGACTCTATCCGCAAAGTGAGTATTATAGACGAGTTGGGTGGAAGCATTTCTTATAATACAGCTGCTACTGTACGTCCATGGGGTGACTTATCGCTGCGCTTACGCTTAAAATTATCAAAGAGCTATACTTTTAGTATGAGTTCCAGCTTTGCGACTTATGCCTATGCTTTTGATAGTAAGGGAAATGTAGTGGTTGGTGACCGGACGGAATGGTCGTATGGACGGTTCGGACGGTTCCAGGGTTATAGTTCTTCTTTCAGTTATACGTTTAATAATGATTCTTGGAAGAAGTGGTTTGGTAGTGAGGAGGATAAGGAGAAGGATAAGAATAAAAAAGATGGCAAACAGCCAGGTGCTGAAGAAAATACTCAAGATACTGCTGATGCTAATCAAGGTGTTACTAAAAAGAAGACGGAAAAGGCTAAATCCGATGCCGATGGTTATCAGGTGTTTAAGATGCCTTGGTCTTTAAACCTAAATTATGGATTCTCCATATCTGAAGATCGCTCTAAACCGATTGATCGTCATAGCATGCGCTACCCTTATAAATACACTCAGAATCTGAGTGCTTCAGGCAACGTAAAGCTCTCTAATAAATGGTCGGTGAGCTTTAATTCGGGTTACGATTTTAATGCTAAAAAAATTGTCCAGACGGTTGTTAATATAAGTCGTGATCTGCACTGTTTCAATATGTCGGCAAGTCTTTCTCCATTTGGAGTCTATAAATACTATAACTTCACTATACGCGCTAATGCAAGTGTATTGCAGGATTTAAAATGGGAACAGAGAAGCCAAACACAAAGTAATATTCAGTGGTATTGATCATTTACAGATTACCAAATTATTTCTTTTTCGCCGTGTGCTTTCAAATAAGCATTTGTTTGGCTGAAATGTTTATTACCAAAAAAACCATTATATGCAGACAGTGGCGATGGATGAGCTGAACTTAATACTAAATGCTTTTCGCGGTTAATGAATGCGCCCTTTTTCTGTGCATAGGCTCCCCAAAGAATAAATACTAAATGTTCTCTTTGCTCTGCAAGAGTGCGGATTGCTGCGTCAGTGAACGTTTCCCAACCCTTATTTTGGTGTGAACCGGCTTGGCGTGCTCTTACGGTGAGTGTAGCGTTTAAAAGTAAGACTCCTTGATTAGCCCATCTTGTGAGGTTACCGGACGTTGGAGTATCGGTGCCAATGTCATTCTTTATTTCCTTAAATATATTTATGAGGGAAGGAGGGAAGGGGACTCCATCGTTTACCGAGAAGCAGAGTCCATGAGCCTGCCCCGGTCCATGATAGGGGTCTTGTCCGATAATCACGACCTTAACCTGATTAAAAGGGCACAGATCGAAAGCGTTAAATATGAGTTTACCCGGAGGATACACGGGGGTAAGTTTATACTCGTCATGTACGAAATGGGTCAAATTTTTGAAATAATCTTTATCGAATTCTGTTTGAAGCCGGGTTTTCCAGCTTTCCTCTATCTGAACATTCATGATTAATTATATTAGCTATTATTCGGATGCTAAGGTACGCAATTTGTAGAAAGGAAAGATGCCGGATGTGAGACTATTTTAAGTCTCATCACACCGGCATCACTTATAAGTAGATTTGTGTTTGTGTTAAAACAGGATATAATACTAAATCAGGTAAATATTATTCTCTTTGCATTCCCGTCGCATGTCCTCCGGCCATATACTTGCTTGTATTTCACCAATATGTGCTTTTCGCAAGTAATACATGCAGAGTCGTGATTGACCTATCCCACCGCCAATTGATAGAGGAAGCGTACCTTCCATTAAGCGTTTATGGAAATAGAGATCAAGCCTCTTTTCTTCACCTTCAAGCTTTAATTGACGCTGTAAGGCTTCCTTGTCTACTCTGATACCCATTGATGATAGTTCAATGCTTCTTTGTAATACATCATTCCACAACAAAAGGTCACCATTTAATCCAGGTAATCCGTTCAATCCTTCTGAAGTGTAGTCATCGTAATCCGGTGCACGTCCATCGTGCTTCTTTCCGTCTCCTAGCTTACAGCCTATACCAATAACGAATACGGCACCATATTTTTTTGTAATAGCATTCTCGCGGCATTTAGAATCCATTTCCGGATATAATTGCCTTAATTCTTCAGCATGAATGAAATGTAATTTCTCGGGAAGACAAGGCTTTATTTGCGGATACATTTCATATACCATGTATTCTGTCCGAATCATGGCTGCATATATACGCGTAACTATATCTTTAAGAAAATCGACAGTCCTGTCACTCACTGTAACCACACGTTCCCAATCCCATTGGTCGACATATAATGAGTGGAAATTTCCCAATTCTTCATCCGAACGGATAGCGTTCATATCGGTGTATATTCCATATCCAGGTTCTATTTGATATTCGGCTAAAGTTAATCTTTTCCATTTAGCCAATGAGTGCACGACTTCCGCCTTTACATCCCCTAAATCTTTGATAGGAAAACTTACAGGACGTTCCACTCCATTTAAGTCATCATTAATACCCATTCCTTTGAGTACAAATAGGGGAGCTGTTACACGACGTAAACGTAGTTCGGAAGAAAGATTCAATTGAAAAAACTCTTTGATCTGTTTTATTCCCAGTTCTGTTTGTTTTAAGTCCAACAAAGGTTTATAACCCTCTGGTTTTAGTAAATAGCTCATATAGTTGTTTTATGTTTTATCCGACAAATATAAATATAATATTTAGAATGAGGTTACTTTTCATCGTGAAATAAAAGCAAAATGACTATGTAACCCATGTTATTCATTTCAAATTATTATATTTTAGCCGTTAATTTGCGCTTGTTGAAAGATGAAATCATAGTCTTTATGCTTTCAATCTTTTATGGAGGACAGTCTTGAGTATAAATCTTTGTATAGATCGGGTGGAGTGTATTTCCTTGTAAGGCAAAAAATAAATAAATTATCTAGGAATGTGCATGGAATTTTTATACTTTTGCGGCACGTTTTGGCTCCGTAGCTTAGTGAATAGAGCGTCAGATTCCGGTTCTGAAGGTCGTGCGTTTGAATCGCACCGGGGTCACATTAACAAGTCCTTGATTGCCTTTCGGTAATTAAGGACTTATTCTTTATATTCTTCTCTTTATAGTGAGTATTGTTTCTATATCTTCTAGTTATTTATAGCTAGAACTTACTGCTATGGATATTTCACTTCTTTAAGCTCTTTATAGAGTGTTTCCCAATGATTTGAAAAGGCAGGCATTGAAGGAAATAAAACATCGCCTCCAGCTTCAAGTAGAATCTCTCCATTTATTGGTCCCGTATTCACTGCAACAGTAAATATTCCCGCTGCTGCACCAGCTTGTACACCCATAGGTGCATTCTCAATGACAATAGCTTCATTGGGTTTTAATCCCCCTTTTTGCAAGGCCATAAGATATGGTTCTGGATTAGGTTTACCATACTTTACATCAAATGCAGTGACCATCAGATCACGTTGAAACATTCCCGGAAAGTTTTGGCTTAATCTGTCAATTAAAGTGTGCTGCCCGGATCCTGTGACAACCATAGGTTGTAAACCATCTTGCTTTATTTTCTGTAGCACTTCCCATGCTCCCGGCATACGCTCTGGCTTGGGGTGCTTATTAAATTCCAGACTTTTTTCTGCATAAATTTTTCGAATCAATTCAGGAGTTGCCTCTTTATTGAACTGACGTTGATAAACGATGTTTATGGTTGATGCGCCTGTACGACCTTCGTGTAAATATGCTTCTTCCCGGCTGAGATGCAACCCATTTTGTTGCATTGCTATATGCCAAGCTTCTGCATGATATGGCATTGAATTAAATAATACTCCATCCATATCAAATAGGACAGATTTCAGACGAATTTCTGCATACCCGTGTTCCTTTAAATAACGCGCTATAGCTTCTTGAAACATATACTTTTTGTTTTGTTGGAGCAAAGATACGACATAATATTATACAATGTCAGCTTGAGCCCTTATGCAAGGAGATAATTGCATTAACTCTATTGTTGAATTTAAGGTATCTAAAGTCATTTTTCACATTCAATATAAGCAATATCTTATGCGAAATATTCGGCTATTATAATAACAGGCTACTTCTGTTCTCAGAAGTAGCCTGTTATATATTTTATTTTGCCGAAATTACAGTTTGGCTTGGATAGCTTTTGATTCAGCTTCGTATCCAGGCTTATTCAATAGTGCAAACATATTTTTCTTATATGCCTCAACACCCGGCTGGTTGAAAGGATTTACGCCTAATAAATAACCACTGATGCCGCAGCCTATTTCAAAGAAATATAGCAATTGTCCAATATTGTATTCATCAAGAGAAGGTATTACGATTCGGATGTTAGGTACTCCACCATCGACATGTGCCAGTTGTGTGCCTAGTTCAGCCATTTTATTTACCTCATCCACGCGTTTTCCTGCGAGGAAGTTCAATCCGTCAAGGTTTGCTTCGTCTGAAGGTACTTCGAGCTTGTGGTTTACTTTATCCACAGAAATCACAGTTTCAAAGATGCTGCGTTCACCTTCTTGAATCCATTGTCCCATTGAGTGTAAATCTGTTGAGAAATCAACAGCTGCCGGGAAAATACCTTTATGCTCCTTACCTTCCGATTCTCCGTAAAGTTGTTTCCACCATTCACTTACATAGTGTAGTTTCGGGCAGAAATTGACCATGATTTCTATTTTCTTTCCTCTCTTGTATAACTCATTACGAGTGGCAGCATATTGTGCTGCCGGATTTTGTGCAAACGGAACATCTACTCCGCAAGCATTCTCCATATCAACAGCGCCAGTCACAAGCTTTTCAATGTCAAATCCGGCTATAGCAATCGGCAATAATCCAACAGGAGTCAGGACAGAAAAACGACCTCCAACATTATCAGGGATGATGAAAGATTTATATCCTTCTTTGTCGGCGGTTATACGGGCTGCTCCTTTTTGAGCATCCGTGATGGCAACTATAACTTTTTTTGCCATATCTTTGCCACGCTGATCTTCGCATTGTTTCTTCAACAAACGGAAAGCTAAAGCAGTCTCAGTAGTTGTGCCTGACTTGGATATATTGATAACGCCAAATTTCTTGTCTTTAAGAAACTCAGTCAGTTCATGTAGATAATCTTCACTTATGTTGTGTCCGGCATATATGATGATTGGGGCTGTCTTTTTATCTTGTAACCAAGTAAAGCTGTTGGATAGTGCTTCGATAACTGCACGAGCACCAAGGTAACTACCGCCGATACCGGCAACAATAACAACTTCGCAATTATCGCGAAGAGTCTGCGCCGTAGCTTTCAGATCGGCAAGATGTTCTTTGCTAATAGAAGAGGGAAGATGCAGCCAGCCTAAAAAGTCGCTACCTTTCCCTGTTCCTTTTTCCAATGCTTCCTGCGCGGCCTTTACTTGGACCTCGTAAGCGGCAACAGATGCTTTGGATATAAATCCAAAGGTTTTCTCAATGTTTAAACTAATCATATCCGTTATTTATTTAAAGGTTAAAGAGTCTAGAGGTTATCTAAGTGAATCAGTCAATAGCTTGATCTCAATCATGGGAGAAATGCGCTCATATAAAATATTGTACACGGCATCTAATATAGGCATATTGACGTGATGGTGTTTGTTTATTTCCTTAATACATTTAGTACCATAATATCCTTCAGCAATCATTTCCATTTCTATCTGCGCACTTTTCACAGAATAGCCTTTACCAATCATGGTTCCGAATGTACGATTACGACTGAAGTTTGAGTATCCGGTGACCAGCAGGTCGCCTAAATAGACCGAATCATTAACGTTTCTGTCTAACGGGTGTACTGTTTGGAGAAAGCGGTTCATTTCTTGTACTGCATTCGAAATCAATACAGCTTGGAAATTATCACCATATTTCAATCCACTACATATGCCGGCCCCAATAGCATATACATTCTTCAATACGGAGCAATATTCAATGCCTGCTACATCATTGCTGACAGACGTTTTAATAAATGAGCTGGCCAAGCTTCGTGCTACTGCACAAGCTTTATCCGTATCAGGACATGCTATTGTTAGATAAGAAAGCCGCTCTAATGCAACTTCTTCGGCGTGGCACGGACCTGCTAGAACTGCAATGTTCTCAGGGGGTACATTATACTCCTTAGTAAAGTAATCCGATACTATCAGGTTATCATCGGGGACAATGCCTTTAATTGCCGTAATGATGAATTTATCCTTTATCTTTGTTTTAAGTTTCTTCAGATGTGACTTTAAATAAGGAGATGGAGTGACAAATATAAGCGTGTCCGACTCTTTAACAACATCATTGATGTTGGAGCTAAAGTTGATACGTTTCAGATCAAACTTCACACTCGTCAGGTACGCCGGATTATGACCCAGTCTCTTAAAATCGGCTATACGGTCTTCACGACGCATATACCAATTTATCGAATCCGCCTGAGCTAATACCATTTTTGCAATGGCAGTCGCCCAGCTTCCTCCCCCCATTATGGCTATCTTTCCGGGTAATTTCATCAGTTAATTTTCTCTATCCAACCAGCTACATCATTTACTGTAGGGTTGTTAAGTTCCAATTTATATTTTTTATTAATTCCACAAATGTCCATATGGAACTTTTGTGGATTTACACTTTTCATGTCTTCCACAGTATTATAGCCTGCTTTTTGAATAACAGGAACCCATGCCTCTTCAATACCCAATTCAGCGTATTTTGCAACAGGATCTTTCTTTATTGTTTTTTCCGGACGCATTTGTGGGAAGAATAATACCTCTTGAATTGTTGTTTGCCCGGTCATTAACATTACAAGTCTGTCCATGCCGATGCCCATACCCGATGTCGGAGGCATTCCATATTCCAAGGCACGCACAAAATCCATGTCAATGAACATTGCTTCGTCGTCTCCCTTTTCGCTTAACCGGAGTTGATCTTGAAAACGTCCTAGCTGGTCAATCGGGTCATTCAATTCGGAATATGCATTCGCAAGTTCCTTTCCGTTAACCATCAGTTCAAAGCGCTCTGTAAAATTAGGATTGTTACGGTGGCGTTTGCAGAGTGGGGACATTTCGATGGGATAGTCCGTAATAAATGTCGGTTGTATGTAGTTTCCTTCGCAAAATTCTCCAAAGATTTCATCAATCAGTTTACCTTTACCCATTGTTTCGTCAACTTCCATTTTCAGCTTCTTGCATACCTCCCGAATTTCACTCTCATTCATGTTATTGAGGTCGTAGCCTGTGAATTCTTTGATTGAATCCAACATGGTGATACGTTTGTATGGCGTTTTGAAATTGATTACGTTGTCACCAACCTTCAATTCAGTGGTGCCATTCACGTCCAAACAAATCTTTTCGATCATGTTTTCGGTGAAAGTCATCATCCAATTGTAGTCCTTGTATGACACGTAGATTTCCATCGCTGTAAATTCCGGATTGTGCGTACGGTCCATTCCTTCATTACGGAAGTTTTTGGAGAATTCATACACTCCTTCAAATCCGCCGACAATAAGACGCTTCAAATACAATTCATCTGCAATACGTAAATACAAAGGAATATCCAATGCATTGTGGTGTGTGATGAAAGGACGTGCTGAAGCTCCGCCCGGGATAGCTTGTAGTATAGGAGTTTCTACTTCCAGATAGCCGCGTGAATTAAAATATTCACGCATGGAACTATATACTTTCGTACGTTTGACGAATATGTCTTTAACCCCATCGTTTACGGCAAGATCGACATATCTTTGACGGTAGCGCATTTCGGGATCCTCAAAGGAATCATATACTGCCCCGTCCTTATATTTTACAGTTGGTAATGGTTTGATTGATTTTGAAAGAACGCATATCTTTTTGGCATGAATGCTGATTTCTCCCATTTGGGTGCGAAATACAAATCCTTCTATCCCTATAAAATCGCCAAGGTCGAGCAAGCGTTTAAAAACTGTGTTATAAAGTTCTTTGTCTTCTCCCGGACAGATATCATCACGTGTGATGTATACCTGAATACGTCCTTTGGAATCTTGTAACTCAATAAATGAGGCTTTACCCATTACACGGCGGCTCATTATACGACCGGCAATAGATACCTGACGCGGTTCTGCATCATCTTTAAATTCGTTTTTTATATCGATGGAGAAGGCATTGGTTACATACTCTGCGGCTGGATAGGGTTCTATCCCCATTGCGCGAAGTTCATTCATGCTATTGCGTCGAATGATCTCTTGTTCACTAAGTTCTAATACATTCATTTTGTTGTACATTAACACAATTTGGGGCAAAAATACGAAACATTTTCCATATTATGGCACGTTATACGCTAGATTTGGAAAAGTTTAGGAAGGAATTAACTCCCTTTTTCTTGCTTATGCTATATATTTTTTATTTTTGTTCTCTGTTACCAAAAGTCATAGAAACTATGAATAAGAAGTATGTTGTTAATATTGGACGCCAGCTTGGAAGCGGCGGAAGAGAGATTGGTGAAAAGCTAGCAGCGCGCCTGGGGATTGATTTTTATGATAAGGAATTGATAACTTTGGCGTCGGAGAGAAGTGGCTTGTGTCGTGAGTTTTTTGAGAAAGCGGATGAGCAAACTTCAAGTTCTGTTTTCACAAGTATATTTGGGGGGCGTTTTTCTTTTGTTACCGAAGGAGCTATTCCTGCCGCCAATTATTTAAGTAATGATGCGCTTTTTAAGGTGCAGAGTGATGTGATCAGGCAGTTGGCGGGAGAGAAGTCGTGCTTATTCGTTGGGCGGTGTGCCGATTATATTTTGCGAGAACACCCTCTTTGTGTGAATATCTTTATTTCTGCTTCGCGCGAAGATCGTATTAATAGGATAAGCAGGCAGTATAACATTAGTCGGGAAGAAGCTGCGAATCGTATTGATAAAATGGATAAGAAGCGCTCTTCGTATTATAACTATTATAGCTTTAAGACTTGGGGAGCTGCTCCTACTTATCATCTTTGTGTCGACTCCTCTAAGCTTGGAATTGAAAAAACTGTTGATTTTATTGAGATGTATGTGAAAGCTGTTATTTCAAAATAAGGAAATAAATGGCTCTCATTATATGGATTTATAGAAATTGTTTCTCTTGATCGTAAAAATCCTCTTTACTGTTACTTCAACGGTAAAGAGGATTTCATATAAAGGATAAATAGAATTGTAGAGAGTGTTATCTTTTTTGCTAATTTACATCATCAATAGTAGAATCATCTGACCGGCAAGTATGCGTAGGAACATGGTTAAAGGATAGACAGTGGAATAGCCGACCGATGGAGCATCATTACCTGCTGCTTGATTGGCATACGCCAATGCAGGGGGATCGGTGCAGCTACCGGCTATTAACCCCATTAGCGTGAAATAGTTCACTTTAAAATAGAATCGTGCTATTATTCCAATAATAAGTAAAGGTAATACGGTTATTAAGAAACCATAACCGACATACATCAGACCGTCACCTTCAATTACAGTTTGTAAGAAATGCTCTCCAGCTTCAATGCCCACACTCGCCAAGAACAATACAATCCCGATTTCCCGAAGCATTAAGTTGGCACTCATCGTTGTATAAGTAACGAGTCTTAATTTATGTCCGAAGCGTCCTATTAAAATGGCTACAACAAGCGGACCACCTGCCAATCCTAGTTTAACGGGAGTTGGAATGCCTGGGAATGCTATCGGTAGACTTCCTAATACAATACCTAGGAACACCCCCACAAATATTGTTACGATATTTGGTGCATCGAGACGTTTAAGTGAATTGCCCAGCACATTTGCTACGCGCTCAACGGCATCTTGTTGTCCTACTACCATTACGCGGTCTCCGACCTGAAGAATAAGGTTGGGGTCGGCAAATAAATCCATGCCCGAACGGTTCACACGAGTGACATTGACTCCATACAGATTTCGAAAATGCATACTACCCAGTTTCTTCCCATTAATTTCCGATTTGGTGACGAGGATACGTCTTGAGACCATTGGAATATCTTGTTGCTCCCAGTCTACTTCTATCTTTCTTCCTATAAAAGCGGAGATTGCTTCGGCATCTTCTTCGGTACACACAATAAATAATTGGTCGCCTATGTGAAATATGGTATTCTCATCCGGGATAATGACATGACCTTCATGCCGGGTGCGAGAGCAAACAAACGGACGGCCTAGAAATTCTTTAATTTGAGCTTGTGTTTTACCGGATATCGATTCGTTACGTACTTCCAACTGCAACAGGTGAGGCTTATGTTTCAAATCATTTTCTTGATTCTGTAGTTCGCTTTCTTCTTTAGAATAATTAATTCTGAAGATGTAACGGACAGCTATTATCGAACCGATGATTCCCACTACGCCCAATGGATATGCGCAGGCATAACCCAATGCAATGGGGTCGCCTGTATAATGTAGCTGATTTAAAGCTTCTTGGGCTGCTCCTAAACCGGGAGTATTGGTTACCGCTCCGTATAAGATGCCTATCATCATGGGGAGCTGAATACGTCCTCCTAGGATATAGTAAATAGTGAGAGCTACAGCAATATTTAATAAGACAATACCCACAGCCAATAAGTTCAACCTCATTCCTCCCTTTTTAAAAGAAGAAAAGAAAGAAGGGCCGACTTGCAGACCGATGCAAAATACAAAAAGTATTAGGCCAAACTCTCTAATAAAATGTAGAATTTGGCTTTCGCCAGTGAAGCCGAAATGCCCCATTAATATCCCTGTAAAAAGGACAAAAGTAACTCCTAGTGAAATTCCAAAAAGCTTAATTTTACCGAGCAGTACGCCTACTGAAATGACGAATGCGTACAAACATACAATGTGGGCAACAGAAGAAGGATCCCACAGTAAAGTCTCAAGCCAATCCATAGTTTATCTGTATTTTTATTTTGATTTATTGTTAAAAAGTCAGGCAAAGTTAGCTATTCGTAGAGTGCTGACAAAAGGTTTATAGAACTTTTTCTTTTATAATATACTATAAAAATAGTTAGAAAAGAATTAAGTATTTGATGTTATTCTGTTGCTTCTGATTGCACTAAATCTCACTTTGTTTTTTTAATTAGTCTACTAATTATTCCTTTTTTATCTTTATAAGTATCATAATGATACTCTTTTTGAGGCTGATCGGATTTGTTTTTTCATTTGAAGAACTTGTTATTAATGCTAATTGAGTATATTTGCAGGTCTTATTCAAAAAGATGGGTAAACGTATTAGACAACTATTATCTTTTAATTTTAAATAAACTATGGCAGAGAGTAAAGAAAAGTTCTTTTCAGATTTTCCATCAGTTACCACGGAGGCGTGGATGGCAAAAGTAACCGCAGACTTGAAAGGTGCGGATTTTGAAAAGAAACTCGTTTGGAAGACGAATGAAGGGTTTAAAGTTAAGCCTTTCTATCGTATGGAAGATTTGGAAGGCCTTAAAACAACGGATGCGCTCCCAGGAGAGTTTCCTTACTTAAGAGGTACTAAGAGAGACAGTAATGTTTGGAAAGTCAGACAAGAAATTGTAGTTGAGAATCCTAAAGATGCTAATGCTAAAGCTTTGGATATCTTAAATAAAGGTATAGACTCACTTTCTTTCTCTATCAAAGCAGCAGATTTGACAGAAGAATTCATTGAGATATTGCTCAATGATATTTGTGCTGATTGCGTAGAGCTAAACTTCTCAACTTGCCAAAAGCATGTTGTTCGTTTGGCTGAAATCTTGGTGGCTTATTTCCGCAAGAAAGATTATGATCTGACGAAGTTATTTGGCTCTATCGGTTATGATTTCTTTAAGAAAATGCTTGTTAAGGGCAAAGAGGACGGTGATTTGGTTCAGACAGGAAAGGCTTTAATTGAAGCAACTTCCGATCTCCCAAGATATCGTGTGTTGAATGTTTCTGCATTGGCTTTGAATAATGGTGGAGCTTATATCTATCAGGAATTGGGATATGCATTGTCTTGGGGTAATGAATACTTAAACCAACTGACAGAAGCAGGATTACCTGCAGCTTTGGTAGCTAAAAAAATCACATTTAACTTCGGTATTAGTTCCAACTACTTTTTGGAAATAGCTAAGTTCCGTGCGGCTCGTTTGCTATGGGCTAACATCGTTGCTTCATACAATCCTGAATGTTTGCGTGATTGCAAGAACAAAGGTGAAAACAACGAATGCCGCTGTGCAGCAAAGATGAACATCCATGCTGAAACATCTTCTTTCAATCTTACTTTATTCGATCCATACGTAAACTTACTTCGTACACAGACTGAAGCAATGAGTGCTGCTCTTGCCGGGGTGGACTCAATGACGGTGACTCCTTTTGATAAAGTATATAACTCTTCTAACGAGTTCTCTGAACGTATGGCTCGTAACCAGCAGTTATTGTTGAAAGAAGAGTCTCATTTTGATAAAGTAGTCGACCCTGCAGGTGGTTCATATTATATTGAAAACTT
Organism: Bacteroides sp.; assembly: GCA_041907545.1. Lineage (GTDB taxonomy): Bacteria > Bacteroidota > Bacteroidia > Bacteroidales > Bacteroidaceae > Bacteroides. Next base: position 65,599 of record JAYRGX010000012.1, on the reverse strand, counting down.
GACAGTAGCTATTGCTAAACAAGCTTGGGAGTTATTCTTGTCAATAGAAGAAAATGGTGGTTTCTATGCTGCTGTGAAGTCTGGAGCGGTACAAGAAGCCATAAATACAACCAATAAAGTGCGTCATGATGCTGTAGCTAAGCGTAAAGAAGTACTGTTGGGTACAAACCAATTCCCTAACTTCTCAGAGAAAGTCGGTGAGAATAAACCTGCTGATGAAGCATGTTGCTGTGGTGGTCAGACTGACCATTGCCATAAAGATGTACCTACACTTAGCTTTGAGCGTGCTTCTAGTGATTTTGAAGCTTTGCGTCTTGAGACAGAAGCTTCGGGTAAACGTCCAAAAGCATTCATGTTAACTATCGGAAACTTGGCTATGCGTCAGGCTCGTGCTCAATTCTCATGCAACTTCTTGGCATGTGCCGGATATGAAGTAGTTGACAACTTGGGCTTCGAATCAGTTGAAGCTGGAGTAGATGCTGCAATGGAAGCTAAAGCAGACATTGTTGTACTTTGTTCTAGTGATGATGAATATGCTGAATATGCAGTTCCTGCATTAAAAGCTTTGAATAATCGTGCTTTGTTTATTGTAGCTGGTTCTCCGGCATGCATGGACGAACTGAAAGCTGCCGGCATAGAGAACTTTATTCATGTTCGTGTCAATGTGTTGGATACATTAAAGGAATACAATGCTAAACTTTTGAAGTAAGATGAGAAAAGATTTTAAAAACTTAGATATATATGCTGCTTTTGAACCGGTAAACGGAGCAGAGTGGCAAAAGGCTAATGATATTTCAGCTGATTGGAAGACGCCGGAACACATTGAAGTAAAACCGGTTTATACAAAGGAAGACCTTGAAGGCATGGAGCATTTGAACTATGCTGCTGGTATTCCTCCTTATTTACGTGGCCCTTATTCGGTGATGTACACTTTGCGTCCTTGGACAATTCGTCAGTATGCAGGTTTCTCTACTGCCGAAGAATCCAATGCATTCTATCGTCGTAACCTGGCTTCCGGTCAGAAAGGTCTTTCTGTAGCATTTGACTTGGCTACTCACCGTGGTTATGACCCTGATCATGAACGTGTAGTAGGAGACGTTGGTAAGGCTGGTGTATCTATCTGCTCATTGGAGAATATGAAAGTGTTGTTTGATGGTATACCTTTGAACAAGATGTCTGTCTCCATGACAATGAACGGTGCCGTACTTCCAGTTATGGCTTTCTATATTAATGCCGGACTTGAACAAGGTGCCAAATTGGAAGAAATGGCTGGTACAATTCAGAATGATATCTTGAAAGAATTCATGGTGCGTAATACTTATATTTATCCACCTGCATTCTCAATGAAGATCATCTCTGATATCTTTGAATATACCTCACAGAAAATGCCTAAGTTCAACTCTATCTCAATCTCTGGTTATCACATGCAGGAAGCAGGTGCTACAGCAGATATCGAGTTGGCTTACACTCTTGCTGATGGTTTGGAATATCTTCGTGCCGGTGTGGCTGCAGGTATCGACATCGATGCTTTTGCTCCCCGTCTTTCTTTCTTCTGGGCAATCGGTACAAACCACTTCATGGAAATTGCCAAGATGCGTGCTGCACGTATGTTGTGGGCTAAGATCGTGAAGCAGTTTAATCCGAAGAATCCTAAATCTTTGGCATTGCGTACACACTCACAGACTTCAGGTTGGTCATTGACCGAACAAGATCCGTTTAATAATGTTGGACGTACTTGTATTGAAGCTATGGCTGCTGCTTTGGGACACACACAATCTCTGCATACCAATGCTTTGGATGAGGCTATTGCTTTGCCTACCGATTTCTCTGCACGTATTGCACGTAACACACAGATTTATATTCAGGAAGAAACTTATATCTGTAAGAATGTTGACCCATGGGGTGGTTCTTACTATGTAGAGTCTCTGACTAATGAGATCGCTCATAAGGCATGGGAGCGTATTGAGGAAGTTGAGAAGCTAGGCGGTATGGCTAAGGCTATTGAGACCGGTATTCCTAAAATGCGTATTGAAGAAGCTGCTGCTCGTACTCAGGCTCGTATTGATAGCGGTTCACAGACAATTGTCGGTGTGAACAAATATCGCTTAGAGAAAGAAGCTCCGATTGATATTCTTGAAATTGACAATACAGCAGTTCGCAAAGAGCAAATTGAAAACTTGGGACGCTTAAAAGAGGGTCGTAATCAAGCTGAGGTGGATAAAGCTCTTGCAGCAATTACCGAATGTGTGAAGACCGGTAAGGGTAACCTGTTGGAGTTGGCTGTTGAAGCCGCTCATGTACGTGCAACTCTTGGTGAGATTTCTTTTGCTTGTGAACAAATCGTAGGACGTTATAAAGCAGTAATTAGAACAATATCAGGCGTGTATTCATCAGAAAGTAAAAATGACAGTGACTTCAAGCGTGCTTGTGAGTTGACTGAAAAATTTGCGAAGAAAGAGGGACGTCAACCTCGTATCATGATCGCAAAAATGGGTCAGGATGGTCATGACCGTGGTGCAAAAGTTGTTGCAACCGGTTATGCTGACTGTGGCTTTGATGTAGATATGGGACCTTTGTTCCAGACTCCTGCTGAAGCAGCTCGCGAAGCAGTAGAAAATGATGTGCATGTAGTTGGTGTTTCTTCACTGGCTGCCGGTCATAAGACATTGATTCCTCAAATTATTGATGAGTTGAAGAAGCTTGGACGTGAAGATATCGTAGTTATTGCAGGTGGTGTAATACCGGCTCAAGATTATGATTTCTTATATAAAGCAGGCGTTGCAGCTGTCTTTGGCCCCGGTACTCCCGTAGCTAAAGCTGCTTGTCAGATTCTCGAAATCTTGTTGGACGAAGAATAATCGATCGTCACACTTCTTTTAGAAGTGTAAGACTCTGGTTTATAAAGATTCGATTACTATAATTCATTTAGAGGCTACTCAATTTATTTTGGGTAGCCTTTATTCTTATTCTGGAAGTTGATTTGGAGGAGAATATGATGTCTGTCTTTCACTAATATTGCTTGATGTACAGCTATTGGAATATAATTCTTTCTCTTTGTTGCACGACTTAAAAAGATTAATATCTGGCTACTGGATATAAAAGCCTGATTATGATAAATGGTTACAAAAAATGCTATTTACATAATCGTATTTACAATAGGCATAAACTTAGTTGTGTGAAGATTATAGATGAGACCTATGCTCATTAGACTTCACTCGTATACTCATCATAGATCAGTCGTATACTTATTGCACCCCTTTTCAAAATAAACTCTGGTGGAGGTGTTGGTCGATTGGACTTATCCCTTAATTTATTTAGACCATATTGGGATAATAGTATACAAATATTCAATTTTGGAGGTTGATGTATACTTTTTGTTAAACTTTGGATAACCCTTTCAATAATAGCTTCTTTTTGGTGCAATGTAGATCGAGGTGCGCTTAAGAATGGTTGTTTGTTAAAACTTATATCCATCATTATAAAGTTACTGATTCTATTGTCACTAACTATGATGTCACTTTCATATACCTGTTAGCAAGTTTTAAAAGCTTCACTGCCATCTGCCTTTTTCAATAGTAATGTTTGTCAAGAAGCTAAAATAAACAGATATTTTATTTTGTGTATTACCTTTAATTCGTATTTTTGGGAATCACTTATATACCGTCAGAACCTTTATGGATCGGTATGTGGTGATTTTTGTGTCTAGACTATTTAACCTTTAATTGAGGCATAACATTATGAGTTATTTACGATTTGATAAAACCTTGATGATTAATTTGGAAGAATCTTTACCGCGGGAGATACTCCGGACAAACAAATCAGGGGCTTATCATTGCACGACAATAGTGGATTGTAATACACGCAAATATCATGGATTGCTGGTTATTCCGGTTCCCAATCTTGATGATGAAAACCATGTCTTACTCTCTTCTTTGGATGAAACGGTCATACAACACGGCGCCGAGTTCAATTTAGGACTACATAAATATGGCGATAATGTTTTTAGTCCTAAGGGACATAAATACATTCGTGAATTTGATTGTGAGCGTATACCTGCAACTACATATCGGGTGGGAGGGGTTATTCTCCGCAAAGAAAAGATTTTTGTTCATTATGAAAACCGTATCTTGATTCGCTATACTTTGGTCGATGCACATTCGGCAACTAGGTTGCGCTTCCGCCCTTTTCTTGCTTTTCGTAGTGTGCGCGAATATACTCATGAAAATTCACAAGCCAATCGTGATTATGAGTCAGTTGAAAACGGCATAAAGACTTGCATGTATCCCGGCTATCCGGAGCTCTTCATGCAACTGAATAAAAAGAATGAATTTCATTTTGATCCGGAGTGGTATCGAGGAATAGAATATCCTAAAGAACAGGAGAGGGGATATGATTTTAATGAAGATTTGTATGTTCCCGGATATTTTGAAGTGGACATTAAGAAAGGTGAGAGCGTTGTCTTCTCTGCAGGTGTTTCGGAAATATCTACCCGGAAATTGAAGCCGATTTTTGAAACAGAAGTGGAAGATCGTACTCCTCGGGATAGCTTTTATCATTGTTTAAAGAACTCTGCTCATCAGTTCCATAATAAACAGGGCGAAGATCATTATGTTTTTGCAGGCTATCCATGGTTTAAGTGCAGAGCCCGTGACCTGTTTATCTCGTTACCGGGATTGACATTGGCTGTTGATGAGCAGGACGAATTTGAAGATATTATGCTGACGGCGGAGAAAGCCATTCGGCAATTTATCAATAAGGAGCCATTGACCGGGAAGATATACGAAATGAATGATCCCGATGTCCTGCTGTGGGCTATCTGGGCTTTACAACAATACTCAAAAGAGACATCGCGTGAACGTTGCAGACAGCAATACGGTGAGCTTTTGGAAGATATAATGGATTTCATCCGGAGTCGTAAGCATGATAATCTGTTCCTCCACGATAACGGTTTGCTGTATACCAATGGTACAGATAAACCGGTTACTTGGATGAACTCCACTATAGATGGAAAGCCGGCCATTCCGCGTACCGGATACGTTGTGGAGATTAATGCATTGTGGTATAATGCATTACGGTTCATGTCCGATTTGTTCCGTGAGGGTGGAAAAATGCTTCTTGCCGATGAATTGAGCGAACAGGCTGAGTTGACGGGAAAATCATTTGTTGATGTTTTTCGCAACGAGTATGGTTATTTGTTCGATTATGTAGATGGATATATGATGGACTGGAGTGTTCGTCCCAATATGATATTTACGATAGCTTTTGATTATTCTCCGTTAGATCGCATTCAAAGAAAGCAGGTTCTTGATATTGTGACCAAGGAACTTCTCACTCCTAAGGGGTTGCGTACTCTTAGTCCGAAGAGTGGCGGTTATACCCCTAATTATGTGGGCAGGCCCGGAGATCGTGATCGGGCTTATCATCAAGGTACAGCCTGGCCATGGCTTATGGGGTTCTATATGGAGGCCTATCTCAAGATTTATAAGATGAGTGGCTTATCGTTTATTGAACGCTATCTGATAGGGCTTGAAGACGAGATGTCCAATCATTGCATAGGCTCACTGCCTGAACTGTTTGATGGTAACCCTCCTTTTACCGGGCGGGGGGCTATTTCGTTTGCCATGAATGTGGCGGAGATTTTACGTATTCTGAATTTGCTGTCCAAGTATAATTTATAAGAGGAGGGAAGAGATGAAAGTATTGATGTTTGGATGGGAATTTCCCCCACATATTTTAGGCGGATTGGGCACAGCTAGCTATGGGCTGACAAAGGGTATGTCGCAGCAAGAGGACATGGATATCACGTTTTGCATTCCTAAGCCTTGGGGTGATGAAGACCAGAGTTTTTTGCGCATCGTAGGCATGAACAGTACCCCGGTTGTGTGGCGCGATGTGAACTGGGATTATGTAAATGAGCGTGTGGGTAAATACATGAACCCGCAGTTATTTTATGATTTGCGCGATCATATTTATGCCGACTTTAATTATTTAAATACTAATGATCTGGGCTGTATAGAGTTTTCAGGTCGTTATCCCGATAATTTGCACGAGGAGATCAATAATTACTCCATTGTGGCAGGGGTGGTGGCTCGGCAGCAACAGTTTGACATCATTCATTCACACGACTGGTTGACTTATCCTGCAGGCATTCATGCCAAGCAGGTCTCTGGAAAGCCTTTGGTAATCCATGTTCATGCTACCGATTTCGACCGTAGCCGTGGAAATGTGAACCCTACGGTTTATGCTATTGAGAAAAACGGAATGGATTATGCCGACCATATTATGTGTGTAAGTGAACTGACACGGCAAACGGTTATCCATAAGTATTTCCAAGATCCGCGTAAAGTTTCCACTGTACATAACGCTGTATCTCCATTACCTCAGGAAATACAAGATATAGTACCTCAAAAGAAAGCCAATGAAAAGGTGGTAACATTCTTGGGACGAATAACAATGCAAAAGGGTCCCGAGTATTTTGTGGAGGCCGCTGCAAAGGTACTGCACCGCACCCGTAACATACGTTTTGTGATGGCGGGGAACGGTGATATGCTCAACCAAATGATTCGTTTGGCGGCAAAGCGTGGTATTGCCGACCGTTTTCACTTCCCGGGATTTATGAAAGGAAATCAAGTTTATGAAATGCTAAAAGCAAGTGATGTATACATTATGCCTTCCGTATCGGAACCTTTTGGTATATCTCCGCTTGAAGCCATGCAGTGTAGTGTGCCGACCATCATATCGAGACAGTCGGGTTGTGCCGAGATTCTCGAGAAATGCATTAAGACAGATTATTGGGATATTAATGCCATGGCTGATGCTATATATGCTATCTGTACCTATCCCGGTTTATATGATTACTTAAGAGATGAAGGGAAGAAAGAGGTCGATGCGATAAAATGGGAAGATGTCGGTTTGAAAGTTCGTCGCATATACGAAGAGGTAATGAAACGCTATAGATAATAATTATAATACAAAGATATGAGAACGATTTGTCTTTATTTTGAAATACATCAGATCATTCACCTGAAACGTTATCGTTTCTTTGACATTGGCACTGATCATTACTACTATGATGATTATGCCAATGAAAACAGCATCAATGATGTTGCTGAACGCTCTTATATTCCGGCTTTGAAAGCATTGATCGGAATGGTGAATGACTCTGCCGGAGCATTTAAAGTTGCACTTTCCATATCGGGGGTTGCCCTAGAGCAATTGGAAATTCATGCTCCTGCAGTATTGGATTTGTTACAGCAATTGAATGATACCGGGGCTTGCGAGTTTTTGGCGGAGCCATATTCACATGGTTTGTCCTCATTAGCAAACGAAGAGTCTTTTAAGGAAGAAGTCTTGCGGCAAAGTGCTAAGGTTAAACAGTTGTTTGGTAAATCTCCTAAGGTTTTTCGTAATTCAAGTTTGATTTATTCCGATGAAATAGGTGAAACGGTTGCCAGCATGGGTTTCAAAGGTATGCTGACTGAAGGCGCTAAACATATTTTAGGATGGAAGAGTCCGCATTATGTCTATCACTGCAACTTAAATCCAAACCTTAAATTGCTGTTACGTGATTTCAAACTGTCGGATGATATTAGCTTGCGTTTCTCCAACTCCGAATGGAATGAATATCCTTTGTTTGCAGATAAATACATTGGGTGGATTGATGCCTTACCTGCAGAAGAACAAGTGATAAATATTTTTATGGAGCTCTCGGCTCTTGGCATAGCTCAACCACTCTCATCCAATATCTTGGAGTTTTTGAAAGCTCTTCCTGCATGTGCTAAAGATAAGGGAATCACTTTCTCCACTCCTACGGAGATCATTTCTAAGTTGAAATCAATATCAAGTCTTGATGTAAGCTATCCATTGTCATGGACAGATGAGGAAAGGGATACAAGCTGCTGGCTCGGTAATGCTATGCAGCGCGAAGCCTATAATAAATTGTACAGTCTGGCTGAACGTGTATTGCTTTGCAACGATCGTCGCATCAAGCAAGATTGGGACTATCTTCAGGCTAGTAATAATTTCCGCTTTATGACTACTAAGAATAATGGGTTGGGATTCAATCGTGGCATTTATGAGTCTCCCTATGACGCGTTTACGAATTATATGAATATTTTGGGTGACTTTATTAAGCGTGTCGATTCCCTCTATCCTATTGATATTGATAATGAGGAGCTAAATGCTCTCCTTACTACCATAAAGAATCAGGGTGATGAAATAGACGAACTGCATAAGGAAATCAATAAACTTCGCACAAAGCTGGAGAAAGAGAAAACTCCGAAAAAGAAAGCAGGCTCTACCAGCGGTTGTTGAGCTTTAACGCTAATAAAAAAGCTATCCTTTAAGGATAGCTTTTTTATTTAATCACTATTGTAATAGTCTAATATAGTCTCATTCTTATTTGCCAAATGTACTATATGTAACTTCCAACTTCAGTTTGCTACCGGTATCACCTCCTACAAGTTTTGCATATCCCGGTCTTAAATCATGCTGGATACCTGTCATCGTACTGCTTCCTGAACTAGTATCATAAGTGATAATGACAGGCAATAACAATACCTTATTCCAATCTGGATTATCCTTATTCCACTGAATTTCCCATGCTGTAGCATCCCATGAGCTACCGGCTTGCGCTTTAGCCTTATTGCGTGCAGCTTTCTTTTCATTGATACATGTAGTAACCAGACGGGCAATGTTGCTGAACGTATACTGATTATTACTTATATTGTTATGGGTTACAGTAAATGAGGTGATATTGTCAGGCAATTGATTTTCTTCAAAGAATGACTTCATATCTTTTTTGCGCAACAAGAGCACATTGGATGGAACATCCATGCTGTATTTGTACTTTTTGTCTTGATTATAATTTGTAAATGATAGTTTCACAGCATTGAGTGTATCATTATTAAGCTTTTGGTAAATCTCATCATAGGGTAAAACTGCTTCTGTGAATATCCCCGATGGAGATTTAATATAAGTATGGTCGGTTTCTGCTGCTTTTTCCTTCAACTTATCCGAGCTTGTGAAATGGTTGGATTGAATAACTTCTTTTGTTGAAGCAAAAGCAGTTGCCCAGCGGTATGCCAGTGAGTCTTGATCTTGATGAGGTGCTGCTTTCTTTAAAGCGACTCCCAGACTATCTACCACATGGAAACAGAATTCCATTTGGAGTGCTACTTGATCTACATATAATATTGTTCCATCACCGTAATCACTTTTGATGTATACGCCTTTGAATACATTGTTAATGAATGCATCGGAGTTCTTAAAATACTGAGGATTTTTACGATAAGTCTGTAGCAAGTCATTGCCGAATTTCTTGCTTAAAGTAAATGCTACGTGAGGTGAGTACAGAGGATTACCGTTACTATCTGTTCCGTTACGAATAGAATCGGAAATAGCTTCATCGTGTGCACTGTATGCTTTGCGTCCAAGTAAATTGTTAGGGCTATAATATAGCTCTGGTTTTACATTGGTATAGCGGTTTCTTTCCAGTTTCTTATTTAATTCATAAGCACTCATTCTACATGCATTCAATGAGTCACCGAACCATGAAGAATAGAATACCACCAAGCGTGTTGCTACAACAGAGTCTCCTGCCATAGTACCTGTCTTTTTCTGAGCATTGTAAATGGCAGGAAATTGAAAGTCATCGGTACAATTCAGCTCGGTAAGGAAGCTACATTCATAATAACCGAAATCCGGATCACTAAAGCGACCTACATATCCCTGGCTGGTTCGTGCAAACACAGAATCCGCTAAGATGGAATGGGTGCTGACATCAAATGTCATGGTATGCGCTTCAATGTTGTCGGAACCAGGTAACATGCCGATACCTAATGTTCCTGTGTTGTCATCACATCCTATAAAGGTGAGGACGGTAGCGAAAAGCAGTAACCCTATATGCTTCACTTTCATGGCTATTTTTGTTAGTTCTAATTTTATTCTTGTTGCGTTGTATCCCAAACAATATCATAAAATTCATCGCATGCATCCGCAAAAGTTTCAGGTGATTGATAATTCAGCACTGGTTTTCCGGATAAGCGTGCGTATTCCATAACTTCTTCATTGACGTGCTCACTTTGTTGTATCACTCCGTCTGAATAATCAATGGCTAATTTACATAAATCAACATAGCTAACTGGAGTCTTCAAATTTGGAAAATCTTTGCTTGTAATACCTTTTAACATTAACCGGTTTGCAAATTCTTCATCAAAGGTTTGTTTAAAGTCATCTTCATAAACGGAAAATACGACTTTAGAGCTACGGAAAGACGGTTCGTCTTTGTATGCCTTCTTTATGTATAAGGGAGCTAATGCTGTTATCCATCCATGACAATGAATCATTTCGGGACACCAACGTAGCTTTTTTACAGTTTCCAATACTCCACGGGCATAAAAGATAGCTCTGCTATCATTGTCTTCGTATTCGTTCCCATTCTCATCTGTTGCTTGCAACCGGTTCTGAAAATAGTCGTCATTATCAATGAAATAAACCTGCATGCGCGCAGATTGAATAGAAGCGACTTTAATAATTAGCGGGTGGTCGGTATCGTCAATGATTAGATTCATGCCTGAGAGGCGTATTACTTCATGCAGTTGGTTTCTGCGTTCATTAATATTTCCCCATTTTGGCATAAATGTTCTTATTTCTCTGCCTTTCTCCTGAATAGCTTGAGGCAGGTGTCTACCAGTAAGGGCCATCTCGGAATCTGAAACGTAAGGAGTGATTTCTTGTGTTATGAATAAAACCTTGTTCGCCTTTGTCATAATAACGATATTCTCAATTGTTTTGCAAAGATATAAAAAAAAACGGCGACTTAGGCAAATTACCTTACTCTATAATTCCTTATGTTTTGTTAACTCATTGTGTATCAACTTGTAGGTAAGGGTTTTATTCTTTCTTTAGATTACTTTAGCGGGATTAATTTAGATTTTCTCTTCTTTATGTGGCAAATAATAGCTTATTTTGCATCGTTTTTTAATAAATCAGTAATTAGAGAAATGAAAATAGTACATACTATCAAGGATTTACAAATGGAACTTTTGCCTTTCCGGTCGGAGGGTAAGAAGATAGGGCTTGTTCCTACAATGGGAGCTTTGCATCTAGGTCATGCATCCTTGGTAAATCGTAGTGTTTCCGATAATGATGTAACTGTTGTGAGTATTTTTGTAAATCCTACTCAGTTTAATGATAAGTCGGATCTAGAAAAGTATCCACGTACGTTTGACTCTGACAGTCGTTTGTTGGAGGCATGTGGAGCTACTTACGCATTTGTACCTGCTGTTTTGGAGATGTATCCCCAACCGGACACAAGGCATTTTGATTTTGCTCCTTTGGATACTGTTATGGAAGGGCAATTTCGTCCGGGACACTTCAACGGAGTATGCCAGATTGTGAGTAAATTGTTTGATGCAGTTAAACCCACTAGAGCTTACTTTGGTGAGAAAGACTTTCAACAGTTGGCTATAATACGTGAGATGGTACGACGGATGAACTTGTCTCTTGATATTGTTGGCTGTCCTATAGTACGTGAGGAAGATGGTCTTGCTTTGAGTAGTCGCAATGCCAGATTAACTGCACGGGAACGTGACAATGCCCTTATGATTTCGAAAACATTGTTCGAAAGCCGTGTCTTTGCAAAAACGCATACTGTTATGGAAACCGTTTCGTTTGTACAAGATTCTATTAATAATGCCCCAGGCTTACGCTTGGAGTATTTTGAACTTGTAGATGGAGATACCTTGCAGTCTGTTTCACAATGGAGTGATACGGAGTATGCAGTGGGATGTATCACTGTATTTTGCGGTGAAGTCCGCTTAATTGATAATATTAAATATTCATAAACTAAAGAAAGAGGATGGCTTTATGATGATTGAAGTGCTGAAATCGAAAATTCATTGCGCCTGTGTCACTGAGGCAAACCTTAATTATATGGGGAGCATCACAATTGACGAAGACTTGATGGACGCTGCAAATATGATTGCCGGTGAAAAAGTTTATATTGCTGATAATAACAACGGTGAGCGTTTTGAAACTTACATCATTAAGGGTGGACGTGGTTCAGGAAAAATTTGTCTGAATGGCGCTGCCGCGCGTAAGGTACAACCGGGTGATATTATTATTATTATGTCGTATGCTTTAATGGATTTTGAAGAAGCTAAGACTTTTAAGCCTCAGTTGGTTTTTCCTGATCCAGCAACGAATAAGATCGTTAAGTAACTTTTGTTTTTAACTATAATAAAGTAAGTCCCGTCAATATATGTTTTGACGGGACTTATTTTATTGTATCTATGTTCTTTTTGGGAAGTTAGCAGATCTCCTTTTTAAATGCTTCGTGCATTGAAAAAGCTGCTTTACGTCCATCTCCCATGGCTAATATTACGGTAGCACCACCTCGTACGATGTCTCCACCCGCATAAATCATTGGAATTGATGATTGCATCTGGTCATCTACATTGATTGTTCCTTTGCGCCCTAGGTCAAGTCCTTTAATGGAGTGGGGAACTATTGGATTGGGTGATACACCTATACTGACAATTGCCAAATCGATATCTATGGTTTCAATTGCACCCTCAATGGGGACAGGACTTCTTCGTCCCGAAGCATCAGGCTCTCCTAATTCCATCTTCTGTAATACGATTTGTTTTACCCGACCTTGCTCGTCTGCAATGTATTCTATAGGATTATGTAAGGTAAGAAACTCCACGCCTTCTTCTTTGGCGTGCTTAACTTCTTCAATACGTGCCGGCATCTCTTCTTCCGAACGACGATAAATAATCATGGCTCTATCTGCACCCAATCTGCGGGCTGTGCGTACTGAATCCATTGCGGTATTTCCCCCTCCGATTACAGCTACACGTTTTCCGAACGGTACTGGGGTATCGGAGTCTTCACTTGCAGCATCCATAAGATTTACTCGGGTGAGATACTCATTTGATGATAGAATATTAATAGAGTTTTCGCCCGGGATATTCATAAAGTTGGGTAGCCCTGCTCCTGATCCAATGAAGAATCCTTTGAAACCTTCTTTTTTTAATTCATCAATGCCGATTGTTTTTCCTACAATACAGTCTTTTACAAAGCTGACTCCCATTTGTGCCAAGTTGTCAATTTCAACATCCACAATCTTGTTTGGTAGGCGGAACTCTGGAATACCATATTTTAATACGCCTCCGATTTCATGTAAGGCCTCGAAGACTGTTACATCATATCCATATTTAGCCATATCACCGGCAAAAGCAAGACCGGCAGGTCCTGAGCCTATCACTGCTATTTTCATCCCGTTTCTCTCTTTGATTTCGGGCACTGATATCTGTCCGCTTTCGCGTTCATAGTCTGCGGCAAATCTTTCCAAATAACCTACTGCAACGGGCTCTCCATTCATTTTCAAGTGAATACACCGCGATTCACATTGCTTTTCTTGCGGACATACGCGTCCACATACAGCAGGCAAGGCACTGGTTTCTTTTAAAGTCTTAGCTGCTTCAAGAAATTCTCCTTTCTCCATATATTTGATGAAGCGTGGAATATCAATGCCGACAGGGCAACCTTCGGTACATCCTGGATTGGCACAATCTAAGCAGCGTTTAGCCTCTATTATGGCTTGTTCTCCCGTCAATCCCAAATTTACTTCTTCTTTACGATTATGTGAACGATATTCAGCATCCAGCTCTTTCATGTGGACACGTGGAATTGCTGTTCGTTCTTTGGGTTTCATTTCTTTGCGTAATTCTTGGCGCCAAGATGCATTTCTTGTCTTATCCTCTGTGGGGGTAGTATTTTCGGGTACTATTTTACAGGAATCTGCGTCTTCCAATTTGTGCATTTCTTCACGTTCGATGCTTTTAAATGCTCCCATTCTCTTAAGCATTTCATCAAAGTCAACTTGATGTCCATCGAATTCGGGACCATCTACGCAAACAAATTTAGTCTTTCCACCGATGGTGACACGGCAAGCTCCGCACATACCAGTACCATCTACCATGATTGTGTTTAATGAAACTTCTGTCGGTACATTATATTTTTTTGTTAGCAAACATACAAACTTCATCATTATCGCTGGGCCTATGGCAAAGCATTTATCTACCTTCTCGTGTTTTATGATATCTTCAATGCCATTGGTTACAAGTCCTTTGGAACCATAAGATCCGTCATCGGTCATAACAATGACTTCATCTGAACTGTTTCTTATCTCTTCTTCAAGAATGATTAATTCTTTGGTACGTCCTGCAAGTATACTGATCACACGATTCCCCGCAGCTTTTAGAGCTTGCACTATAGGTAATAAAGGCGCGATACCAACTCCACCTCCGGCACAAATAACCGTTCCGAAATTTTCAATATGGGTAGCTTGTCCCAAAGGGCCTACCACGTCGGTAATATAATCCCCCTCATTTAATTCGCAAAGGCGGGTAGAAGAAAGGCCAACTTCTTGTATGACTAGAGTAATAGTCCCACGTACAGGGTCCGATCCTGCTATGGTTAATGGCATTCGTTCACCCTTTTCACCCACGCGCACTATTACGAAATGACCAGCCTTGCGTGATTTGGCTATTAATGGTGCTTCGATAATAAATTTGAAGACTTTTTCAGAAAAATGTTCTTTGCTAACAATCTTATTCATTATAGTATGATTTTGTAGGTATAATTACGTAATTTCTTCCGAACTGATAATGTTATGCAAATATACATGATGTTTTCTTCATGACTAAAGCTATTCAGCTAAAAAGTTGGTTATCTGTAGGTAATGAGTCTTAAAAAAAACAAACATGAAGCTTTGTTGCATTGTTGATGGAGGCTGATGCCCTATATATAATCAAAATAGCTTGCTCAATTTAGTATTGGTAGTGTATAGTTGTTTTGTAATTCCAAAGGGGAAATAATTTTCCAGACTCTATGCTATTGACTATCTTTCGTCTTCCTTGAAATAGATGTTGCATAAAACAAACTGCACCCCAATAAGTATGAACTATTGGAGTGCAGCTATTTTATAGCATATAATTGCTGTCTGCGACTTGAGCGTATTATAATTTTAACAATCAATCAATGATTTCAAAGCCTGTGTATGGTACCAATGCTTTAGGAATACGAATACCTTCCGGAGTCTGATTGTTTTCCAATAATGCTGCAACGATACGCGGCAATGCTAATGCTGAACCATTGAGAGTGTGGCAAAGTTCCGTTTTCTTTTCTCCCGTACGATATCTACATTTCAGTCGGTTGGCTTGATAAGTGTCGAAGTTCGATACAGAGCTAACTTCCAGCCAACGTTTTTGTGCTTCCGAATAAACTTCAAAGTCAAAGCATAGAGCCGCTGTAAAACTCATATCTCCTCCGCACAGTCTCAATATGCGGTAAGGTAATTCTAATTTTTGTAGTAGGCCTTCTACGTGGTTGAGCATCTCTTGATGTGATTCTTTAGAGTGCTCCGGTTTATCGATGCGTACCAATTCCACTTTAGAGAATTCGTGCAAACGATTTAATCCGCGCACATCTTTACCGTATGAACCGGCTTCACGACGGAAGCATTGAGTATAAGCGCAATTTTTAATGGGGAGATCTTTCTCGTCCAAGATAACGTCACGATAAATGTTGGTCACTGGAACTTCTGCTGTGGGGATGAGGTAGAGATCATCCACTTCGCAATGATACATTTGTCCTTCTTTATCGGGTAGCTGTCCTGTGCCATATCCTGATGCTGCATTTACTACAGTTGGAGGCATAATTTCCATGTATCCGGATTTACGGGCTTCATCGAGGAAGAAGTTGATAAGTGCACGTTGTAGTTGAGCACCCTTACCTTTATATACAGGGAATCCTGCTCCTGTGATTTTCACACCCAAGTCGAAATCAATAAGATCATATTTTTTAGTCAGTTCCCAATGTGGCAGTGCATCTTTAGGAAGTTCTGTTTCCATTCCCCCCATTTTCTCCACTTTATTATCTTCTGCGCTCACACCTTCGGGGACACTGTCGTATGGTAAGTTGGGTATTGTATAGAGTACCGCTTGCATCTCTTCCGTAGCTTGATCCATAGCTGCTTGAACCTCTTTGCTAGCTTCTTTTAGTTGGGCTACGCGAGCTTTAGCTTTTTCTGCTTCATCTTTTTTACCCTCTTTCATTAGTGAGCCAATAGATTTGGATAGGGAATTGATTTCAGCAAGATTGTTGTCTAATGAATTTTGAGAAGTTTTGCGTTTGTTATTCGCTTCTATTACAGTCTCTATGGCTTCTTTAGCCTGTTTAAAGTGCTTCTTTTCCAGCCCACGGATAACCGCTTCCGTGTTTTCTGTGATTTGTTTTATTGTAAGCATGTCTTTATACTTATTTTGATATATTTTTCATTTGAACTACAAATATACATGATAATTCCTGAATGCTCATAAAGATCAGGGAAAATATAGATTGATGGCTTTTGAGCAGGATGACATATTTTCTCTATGCCTCCGGATCATGGTGAATATTATAAAAAAAAGAGGATATAACCTTTATGGTTACATCCTCTTCGTCTTATTCATTTGGAATATTTATGCTTCTGCACTTTCAGCAGGAACAACAGATACATATCTTCTGTCTTCTCTACCTACTTTAAATTCTACTGTTCCATCAACCAAAGCGAAAAGAGTGTGGTCTTTTCCCATACCGATGTTTTTACCCGGATGGAATTCTGTACCTCTCTGACGAATGATGATATTACCTGCTTTGCAAGCTTCACCACCGAATATCTTTACGCCTAATCTTTTACTTGCTGATTCGCGGCCGTTCTTTGAACTACCGACACCCTTTTTATGTGCCATTTCTTCTAACTGTTTTAAAATTGATTAAGCTACTACTTCTGTAATTGTTAACTCAGTGAATTGTTGACGGTGACCGTTCAACTTACGATGACCTTTTCTTTTCTTCTTGTGGAAGATCAATACTTTATCACCTTTTACTAAACTTGATACAACTTGGCAAACAACTTTAGCACCATCTATAATAGGAGCACCTACGGTTACTGCACCGTCTTTGTCTACTAAAAGAACTTTGTCAAACTCAACTGTTGTACCGTTTTCAGCGTTCTGAATGTGGTGTACATACAGCTTCCTACCAGCCTCAGCTTTAAATTGCTGGCCATTGATTTCTACGATTGCGTACATTTCTTATAATAATGTATAAGTTAGCTCCGTCGGGTGGCTCCTAATCACTTAGAAATCTCTTTGTTAAACCCGTTTCGGAATAATTGGGCACAAAGATATCTTTTTTGTTTCGAATGAGCAAATGTCTTTTTGTTTTTTTACTAGAATCCAAATGCTTTTAATAAAAACAAGCTACCAATGATAATTGCAATTAAGATAGTTGCAAGCAGGATGATAATTAGGAGGCTATACCAAAACATTAGAATTGTTCGGATAAAGCTTTTCGTCCACGTGCCTCGGAAAAGTTGCTTATAATCCCACCAGAAAATGAGAAATATTAGCCAATATGGTATATCATACAGCTCATTTAATTGGGCCTTTCCGTTGAAAGGGAAATAAATACAACTTATTAATAGTATTTGTGAAGCAATATAGGCCTGTATAAACAGATGTTCTGTGGTATTTAAATTGGGTAGATATACCCGTTTACGAAATGCCATTCGTGTGGCTAATGCAAATAGAGGTAATGTTACAATGATGCTTGCAGCTTTATTCCCATGTGCCCAGTGGTGCAATAGATCCCATACTTTCTGAAAGAATGGAATATGACTCAATTTTTGGCTAATGCGTTCGTAAACTTTGCCTTGATTTTCGGCAAGATCTTCTATTGTATTTCCGCTTTTAACTTCTGCCGTGTCTTTTTTTTCAAGACTCTTTGAATTGGTTTCAGTCGTATTCAAGTATTTTTGGAGCTGCATTATTGCGGCTTTTTGTTGTACATTCTTAGTGGTGTCCAGTCGCTGTTGCAGTTGATTACGTACAGTTGTTATTTGTTCTGTCTGATTTTCATTTGCATCTTCATGAGCCAGTGCATTCGGATCGACAAATTTAACTAATAAAATATAGACAGCAGCAAGAAGGAACAAAGCGTGGAAAGGACCGAGATGGTGTACTCTTTTCCCTTTAATGAAATCACTTATCATGTATCCGGGGCGATATAGCAACTCCATTAATGTACCCCAAAAGCCATGCTCCATGTGGCTTAAGCCTCCGGCAATATTTTTAAGTCCATGGCGGAAAGAAAGTCTGGTTACCTCTTTACCTTGTCCGCACCTGTTACAATAATTTCCTGTATAGGTGTTATTACAATTTAAACACGTAATCACTTCTTGCCCTATCGAGTGTGCGGAATGTCCCCTTATCTGTTTGAAGTGAAAAAGCCGTATATAACCTTCAATGGTGTTGATTGACCCGGGAGAAAATCTTTTTAGGAATATTGAAATGTCAGATAGACGTACATTAAATAATAGTATGAGTAAGAATATTATAAGGAAAGCACATGTCCCTGATACAATGAGCTCTGATACGGCAATTAGCCCGGTCAATGCCAATGCTATTGTTTTTAATAATCGCTTCCTTCTTTTTGGGGGAGTGGGAGAGTCTTTTGTCTTTTTATCTCTCTGGTTATCTTCAGTTATAGAATTTTGATTCTCGAATAGATCCTCCAAAGTATTCATTATTTTCACATGGGGATACTCTCGAAGCTGCTCTGCTGTGGTGACACCATGCAAGACTCCTGCAAAATCAACTCCTGCAGATTCAGCTGTTTCTGCATCTACTGTGCTATCTCCAATGTATAAGACTTCTTCTTTTGGAATATCTAATTGCTTTATAGCTAAGAGTAGCCCTTCGGGTGAAGGTTTAGCTTCCAATACATCTTCCCCTCCAATAATGATGTTGAAATAATCACTCGGTAGATGCTGGTCTAGAAGCTCTTTTATTCTATATCTATATTTAGTCGAAATAATGCCGATATAAGCTCCTGCATCTTTCAAAGCCCGCAATACCGATTTTGTTTCGAGAAACAAAATCGTATTTGCGGTCATGTATGTATCAGCTTCTTTAACGTACTCTTTTCGAAATATTTCTAATTGATCTTTGTCCGAAACTCCCGTAAGGATGCTAAATGAGTCTTGTAAGGTTTTACCTATAGTATGCTTAATGTCTTCGTCGCTGACACCTATGAAACCATTGCGAGTAAGTACATTCCTAAAGCACGTCAATATACCTTTTGAAGAATCGGCTAAAGTATAATCAAAGTCGAATAGATAAGCAGAATAACCACGCATAGCATTTTTTGTGGCAAAGATAAAAAAAATGCTTATATTTATCGATTATCCAAGACTTTACTCCGCTTAGAATTCTAATTAATCAAATAATGTATTATTCTGTTTAAATTTTTACTTTTTGTGTTTATGAGGGATATATTTATTTTATTGATTATCTGATCCTTAATGGTTTTGTAAAGGTGTTTGGCTTCTTTTATTCTTACTTTATGATATTTTATTGTTTGTCTTTTGATTTATCAAATTCGATTTTTTTGTTAATAAATTTAATCTTTAAGTGAGCTTCATCCGTCTCTTTTTTTATTTTAAAAATAGCAGATAGATTTTGAGCCAATTTATAGATATTAATTAGTGCATGGATATCTTCTGGTGGCATTTTTATAGAATATTTCCTATCGCCTATAAAGTCAATAAGGATGTTTTTTTCTTTGTTTAAATAGATAAAATCTATAACTCCACCATCTTCTCCTTTTATATAGTCGGCTTTTTCTATTTTTTCGCCAAGGTTGCTAGTCTCGTAGATGTCCTTTGATGAAGGGGTTTGAGCAAAGTTTCCGTCTGGAGTAGTCACTTTTATAGCTACATGATGAATGTTACGACTACCGCTATAAATAGAAGTCATACTCATTATGCCTTTTTCGTTGACTTGAAATCTGAGAAAAGAGCGATGCAAATTTCTCTCGACGGTTTGAGATGGATAGAAGTAATTTCCGATGCTTTGGTACTCTGCATCTTTTTCGAATGCAAATGATTTGGATATTTGCTCGAATTCTTTCTTTTTCTGCTCTGATATGCTGTCTAGATAGACTAGGCTCTTTTCTTGCTCTTTCAATTCAACTTGCTGCAATAGCTTTATTCCTTCTTTGCGGGCTTTAAACGCCTTGGGAAAGAGTATTTTGATGCTATCTATTTGCAACTTAGCTTCATTGTAATCTCCTCTTTTAAAGGCCTCTTGAGCCACATCTAGCCTTTCATTCCCTTTCTTTTCCACGTCATCGCAACTCATGAATAAGCTGCAAAAACAAACCATAAAAAGTATTTTTCTCATAACATCTCTTTTATATAACCACGCAAAATTATAAATAATATCTATATCTTTGCACCCTCATTTTTTTAAGTAAATGAAAAAAGTACTGATTCCGTTGACTTTGCGTAGTTTGAAATCTTTGCATCCGGACTTCCTTTTATTACTTATTTCTTTGTATTTTTGTATATGGTAGAATTGACAACTGCAGAATTGAAGCAGCATTTGAAAGCTGATATCTTTAAGCAAATTTCTGAAACAGCAGATATGCTTGGAGTGGAATGTTATATTGTAGGAGGGTATGTGCGGGATATATTTCTTCAACGACCTTCTAACGATATTGACGTTGTAGTTGTCGGCAGTGGAATCCAGATAGCTCAGGCGTTAGCTAACCGGTTGGGAAAAGGGACGCATATTTCTGTATTTAAAAATTTCGGTACAGCCCAACTTAAATATCGTGATCTTGAAGTCGAATTTGTTGGTGCGCGTAAAGAGTCGTATCAACATGACTCACGCAAACCAGCTGTTGAAGATGGAACTTTGGAGGATGATCAGAACAGACGCGACTTCACAATAAATGCACTTGCGATATGCCTCAATAAGAAACGTTTTGGGGAATTAGTCGATCCGTTCAACGGAATACAGGATTTAAAAGATAAAATAATTCGCACTCCTCTTGATCCGGATGTAACGTTTAGCGATGATCCTTTAAGAATGATGCGTTGCATTCGCTTTGCTGCACAATTGAATTTCTATATAGATGATGATACTTTTGAATCTTTGTGCAGGAATAAGGAACGTATATCTATCATTTCGAAAGAACGCATTGCCGATGAATTGAATAAGATATTATTGTCTCCCATTCCTTCGAAAGGTTTTATCGATTTAGATCGCTCCGGGCTTCTGGCTTTAATCTTTCCCGAACTTGTGGCATTACAAGGAGTTGAAACTAAAAATGGCAAAGCCCATAAAGATAATTTCTACCACACCCTTCAGGTGTTGGATAATATAAGTAAGGTTACTGATAATTTATGGCTGAGATGGGCTGCACTTTTACACGATATAGCTAAGCCAGTCACCAAGCGTTGGGAGCCACGTATCGGTTGGACATTCCACAATCATAATTTTGTGGGAGAGAAGATGGTGGGCGATATGTTTCGCAAAATGAAGTTACCAATGAATGAGAAGATGAAATATGTGCAAAAGCTGGTGAGCTTACACATGCGCCCCATTGTCATAGCGGATGATGTGGTTACAGATTCTGCTGTACGACGCCTTCTCTTTGAAGCCGGTGATTCTATTGACGATCTTATGATACTTTGTGAGGCTGATATTACTTCCAAAAACTTAGAGCGCAAACAACGGTTCCTGCAAAACTTCCAATTAGTACGCCAGAAACTGAAAGATTTAGAAGAGCGCGACCGTATTCGTAACTTTCAACCTCCCGTTAGCGGGGAAGAAATAATGAAGACGTTTGATCTTCAGCCTTGTCAGAAGGTTGGGGCATTGAAGAGCGCTATAAAGGATGCGATACTTGATGGTATTATTCCCAATGAATATGAGGCTGCGTATACCTTTATGATTGAGCGTGCAAAAAAAATGGGACTTTCGAAAAAAGCCTAATTCACTCTCTGGTGATTTAGCAGTGCGTAGGCTTATGGCTCGTTCTTTCTTTTGAGGTAATCATAAAAGGCATATTGAGCACGTATTTTCTCTTTTTGAGGGATAGGAGATTTCCAGCAATTCCGTAGTTGATCATCTACAAAACACGCTTTCCGTTTATCGGAGAGTTGGATGTGAAGCATATCAATAAGCTCTTGCTTTAAGTCGTGGTCGAGCACCGGTGTTATGGCTTCTATACGCCGATAAAGATTGCGACGCATCCAGTCGGGTGAGCCTAAAAACAGTAGCGGATTTTCATTATTCCCAAAATACCAGATTCTGGCATGTTCCAAATAAGAATCTACTATGCGTGTAATGCGTATGTTCCGACTATAATTTTGTCCCGGGATGAGACAGCAAATACCCCGTACTATCAAGTCTATTTCCACACCTGCCTGTGATGCTTCGTATAGACGAGCGATCATTTCGGTATCTTGAAGGGCATTCATCTTAAGAATAATCCGACCCTTTTTCCTTTTTTTTGCCAGTTCTATTTCATGGTCAATAAGTCTGTTCAATTCGGGGATTAGATTAAATCTGGCAACTAAAAGACGCTTGAAATTGGTATCTTTTTTTCCTTGTAAAGTTAAAAATAAATTATGTAGGTCGCTGACGATTTCTGTATTGCAAGTGAACAATCCACAGTCCGCATACAGTGTGGCTGTCTCTTCGTTGAAATTACCCGTACTGATGTATGCGTATCCTTTTTCTTCTTCGTTATGTATGTCATTACGTAAGATGAGAGCAACTTTTGCATGTACTTTTAGTTTGGGAATACTATATATGATATTAATGCCCGAGGACTCCATCATAGTGGCTGTGGAAAGGTTATTCTCCTCATCAAAACGTGCTTTTAATTCAACGAATACCGTGACCTTTTTCCCGTTTTGAGCTGCTGCAATGAGCGTATTAATTACAGCCGAATTTTCTGCCACCCGATATTGTGTAATCATAATTTCCGATACGTCGGGATCATGTACGGCTTCATATAAGAAATGGATAAAATGCTCAAAGGAATGGTAAGGGTAATGTAAGAGTAAATCCTTCTTTTCTACGTATCGGAAAATAGATTCTTGCTCGTTAAGAAAAGACAGTCTCATAGGTTCCATCTCTTTTACCGGAAGTGTCTCTTTCATCAATTCGGGTAATTTACGAAGATCTTCGAGGTTGAGATGCCTGTCACCAGGGACTAATTCATTTTCTTCAATATGAAAAGCATCCATTAAATATTTTAAAAAGTCAATCGGCATAAACCGGTCGTATACAAAGCGACAGACAGCTCCTATCTTTCTTTTTTTAATTTTAGTTTTTACCTGTTCTATAATTTCAGATGTATTGGCCGAGTCATCAATTAAGATATCGGCATCTCTGGAAATTTTAATGCAATAGCTGCAATCAATATCGTATCCTGGAAAGATGTTGTCGATGTTTGCCTTGATAATATCTTCGATATACATGATATATCGGTTGTCACCTATTTGAGGAAGCTCAATAAAGCGCGGAACTTTACTATAAGGTAGCTTTATTACAAAATGTTGTATACTATCGGGTGAAGATGGTGCTGTGACTTCTTTTAAAGAAAGGCGTACTGCCAGATATAAACGGTTATCCCTAAGAAATGATACTATCCGGTCTTTTGCAACAGGAACGGGTTGCAAGAATGGAAAAATTTCTTCTCTAAAAAAACGTCTTACAAAATCGAAATGTTCCGGAATGACTTTTTCATCCTGATAGAAAATGATGTGTTGCTGTCGGAGTGCAGGTATAATACTTTGTTCATATATTCTGATACGTTCTCCAAGTTGCCTGTTTACTTCCCGGTTTATTTCGTCGAGTAATTCAGTGGCGGAGATCAGTGTTTCGTCATCATTGCGTGCTGCTCCGTTTACAATGGCTTTATGATCGGCCACACGTATTTTATAGAACTCTTCAAGATTTGATGAGTAAATAGACATAAAATTAATACGCTCACATAGTGGCAACGTATCATCTTCCGATTCCATCAATACCCGGTAGTTGAACGATAACCAACTTATGTCTCGCTTAAAATATCGATATTGGTTTTCCATGCCGTATTAAGATTTTCCCAAATATACTTACCTTTGCGTAGATAAACAAAAGAAAATGACGAAAATAGGTTTGTTGTCCGATACTCATGGCTATTGGGATGAGAAATATCTTCATTATTTCGAATCTTGCGATGAAATATGGCATGCCGGAGACATCGGTTCTTTGGAAGTGGCTGCTAAACTGGCGGAATTCCGTACTTTTAGAGCTGTGTATGGGAATATTGACGGACAAAATATCCGCCAACTTTATCCCCAAGTCAACAGGTTTACGGTTGATGGTGCCGAGGTGTTAATTAAACATATCGGAGGATATCCCGGTAACTATGATTCTTCCATTCGTGGGAGCATAATGGTTAATCCTCCTAAATTGTTTATTAGCGGGCATTCTCATATTTTGAAAGTAAAATATGACAAAACGCTTGGCATGCTCCATATTAATCCCGGGGCTGCCGGAATTTCGGGTTTTCATAAAACACGGACATTGGTGCGCTTTGTTATTGACAATGGAACTTTTAAAGATCTTGAAGTTATTGAATTAGCCGATTGATTTTCACTTTATAATTTTGTAATGTCATAATTCTTTTC
Source organism: Bacteroides sp. (assembly GCA_041907545.1). Taxonomy (GTDB): domain Bacteria; phylum Bacteroidota; class Bacteroidia; order Bacteroidales; family Bacteroidaceae; genus Bacteroides. Next base: position 41,013 of record JAYRGX010000012.1, on the reverse strand, counting down.
GAAATTTGCGTCCGGAGAAATTTAGGAGACCTTATATTTTGCAAAAGGAAAACTCACTTTTAACCAAAATAAACGAGTTATTAAACCACTCTTTTGGTTAATCATATAGCATAAATTATGAAAGGAATTATTCTTGCGGGAGGTAGTGCAACGCGGCTTTATCCCTTATCCAAAGCCATTTCCAAACAAATAATGCCTGTATATGACAAGCCGATGATTTATTATCCGCTTTCCACTCTTATGTTGGCAGGCATACGTGAAGTCTTGATCATCTCTACTCCACGTGATTTGCCGATGTTTCGTGAATTATTGGGTGATGGGACGGATTTGGGGATGTCTTTTTCTTATAAAATACAGGAGGTTCCTAATGGTTTGGCTCAGGCTTTTGTGTTGGGAGCTGATTTCCTGAATGGAGAGCCGGCATGCTTAATACTGGGTGATAATATGTTTTATGGTCAAGGATTCTCGGCGATGCTTCGTCGTGCCGCTTCCATAAAAAAAGGTGCTTGTATTTTTGGCTATTATGTAAAAGACCCCCGTGCTTATGGGGTTGTGGAGTTTGACGACTCGGGAAAAGTTATTTCTCTTGAAGAAAAGCCGGCACAGCCGAAAAGCAATTATGCGGTTCCGGGATTGTATTTTTATGATGAAACGGTGACGGCAAAAGCGCAGAGTTTAAAACCTTCCAGTCGCGGAGAATATGAAATAACAGATTTAAATCGGTTATATCTCGAAGAGAATACTTTGCAGGTGGAACTCTTTGGACGTGGCTTTGCATGGCTTGATACCGGTAATTGTGACAGTTTGCTTGAAGCTTCCAACTTTGTGGCAACGATACAGAACCGTCAAGGCTTCTATGTTTCTTGTATTGAAGAAATAGCTTGGCGTAACGGATGGATCGATAGCAATCAGCTCCATTTGCTTGGTGAAAAGTTAGGAAAGACAGAATATGGTAAGTATCTTATGGAACTTGCCACCCCTCGATGTTGAATTAATTATTATAGAATGAAGACATATCTTGTGACCGGTGCTGCCGGATTTATTGGAGCCAACTATATAAAATATATTTTGGCAAAACATGATGACATTAAAGTAGTGGTGTTGGATGCGTTGACTTATGCCGGAAATTTAGGTACCATTGCAAAGAACATAGATGATGATCGTTGTTTCTTTGTAAAAGGTGATATTTGTGACCGCATACTTGCCGATGAACTTTTCGCTAAATTTAAGTTTGATTATGTAGTAAATTTTGCAGCAGAAAGCCACGTTGACCGTAGTATTGAAAATCCTCAACTCTTCTTACAGACCAATATCCTCGGTACGCAGAATCTGCTTGATGCTGCTCGCCGTGCATGGGTGACGGGAAAGGATGAATTTGGTTATCCCACTTGGCGTAAAGGTGTGCGCTATCATCAGGTTTCAACGGATGAGGTATATGGCTCATTGGGCTCGGAAGGCTTCTTCAAGGAAGAGACTCCGCTTGCTCCTCACAGTCCGTATAGTGCATCGAAAGCCAGTGCCGATTTTGTGGTAACGGCTTATCACGATACATATAAGATGCCGGTGACAATAACCCGTTGCTCAAATAACTATGGCCCTTATCATTTTCCGGAAAAACTGATTCCACTCATTATTAAGAATATCCTTGAGGGTAAGAAACTGCCGGTCTATGGTGATGGCACTAATGTGCGTGACTGGTTGTACGTGGAAGATCATTGCAAGGCAATCGACCTTGTTGTACGCAAGGGTAATGAAGGCGAGGTTTACAATGTCGGCGGACACAATGAAAAGACAAATATTGAAATTGTTAAGCTGACGATTGCAACAATCCATCGATTGATGACTTCGGAACCGCATTACCGTGAAGTGCTCAAGAAGAAAACGAAAGATGCTAATGGCGAAATAGCCATTGACTGGATAAACGAAGATTTAATCACCTTTGTGAAAGATCGTTTAGGTCATGACCAACGTTACGCTATTGATCCGGAGAAAATAACCAAAGCTCTTGGCTGGTATCCTGAAACTAAGTTTGAAGATGGAATCGTGAAGACAATTATATGGTACCTCAATAACCAGGAATGGGTAGAAGAAGTGACCAGTGGCGATTACCAACATTATTACGAAAAGATGTATGGCAAGAGAGGATAAGCCTTTCTTATAGAATATATTAATGAGGGATCAATAAAAAGAGTAAGTTACTTTTATAAAGTGCTCAATATTAACCCTATACTTAATAGGAACCCCATAAGCAGCATATTACGTGAAGTTTCACCTAATATGCTGTTTAATTTTTTGCCATTATTTATCTTTACCATCCGTTGCCACGTAAAGATGTGCGGTAGCAGATATATTTGTGGTAGAATTGCTGCAGCAAGCCTCTTCTCGGTAATAAACCATAAGCATGAGATTGAAGCTATAACGCCAAGACAGAGATAAAAGTATTCTCCAAACTTACCTCCAAAGCGGACAATCAGAGTCAGCTTACCGCTGATGGCATCTTGTTCGCGATCTCTATAGTTATTGACAACTAGAAGAGTATTGATAATCAGCCCGCAGACTAATGATGCAATGAGCACATCGATGGTAATGGCATGCGTCTGTACATAATAAGTGCCACCCACAGGAACAAACCCAAAAAAGATTAAGACCAGAATATCTCCCAATCCTTGATAAGAAAGGAAAAAAGTATAGAGAAAGGCGAAGACGACACAAAATACTCCTAGAATAACAAGTTCCCAGCCTCCCCAAAAAAGCAGGCCACATCCGAAGATGCACGATAAAGCTACGGTAAAAGCTATTCCTATTTTCATTGCTTTGGCGCTTATCCATCCCTGCGCACATGCACGTTCCGGCCCGAGACGATCTTCGCGGTCGGTTCCCTTTAAATAGTCGTATAAATCATTAATAAAATTTGCAGCAATTTGCATACCACATGCAAAGCAGGCACATAGGAGAGCTGGAACCAGGTGAAAGCTATAATCGGCAAAAGCCAGTGCGCTGCCCACTAATACGGGGATTACTGCTCCTGTTAATGTCTTGGGGCGTGCTGCCAAAAACCATGCATGGATAGAGTTTTGCTTGATATTCTCCATTATTACCTGTTTTAATTGTGGGACAAATGTACATGAAAATGCGTGATTACAAGATTATCTTCATACTTTTGTCGGTGATGAAAAAACAGTTCTACTTACTTTTATTGCTTTTAATGCTGTTCGCTTCCTGTCAGTCGAAGCGGGCATTAGTGGCTTCCGATCTGCAAAACCGAACGGGAAGCGTATTGCAGTTGAAGAAATCGGACGGTCGGGTGAAGCTGTACTTGCCGGATACTTTGTTGGTGACTTCTTTTAAAAAAGGAGTCTCATCATATTATAAAGGTATCAGCCGTATTCGCAATTACCACTTTTATCATCGGGATGTCCCAAATGAATTTGATGGATTCCGTATCGCTTTCATCTCCGATCTGCATTACAAAAGTTTGTTTAAAGAGAAAGGATTGAATAGCCTGGTGCGTCTACTTAATGATGAGCATGTAGATGCCTTACTGATGGGTGGCGATTATCAGGAGGGTTGTGAGTATGTCCGCCCGTTGATCTCCGCGCTTGCTAAAGTGAACACAACAAAGGGGATATATGCGGTGATGGGAAACAATGACTATGAGCGATGTCATGAACTGATTATCGGTGAAATGCAACGCAACGGTATCCACGTGCTGGAGCATAAAGTCGATACGTTGAGACGTAACGGGCAGCAGATAATAATAGCAGGTGTTCGTAATCCCTTCGACTTAAAAGAGAATGGTAAGTCTCCAACCTTGGGGCTCTCGCCGACTGACTTTGTCATTTTATTGACGCATACTCCTGATTATGCCGAAGATGTGCCCATTACTTATACCGACTTGGTACTGGCAGGGCATACACATGGTGGTCAAATCACTTTATTCGGTTATGCACCGGTACTGCCGTCCCATTATGGACAACGTTTTCGTACGGGGCTAAAGACTAACTCGAGTCACATACCTTTGATCATAACTAATGGTATCGGTACTTCCCGGAAGAACATGCGGTTGTTTGCCCCCAGTGAAGTCGTTATTATCGAATTGCACAATTCAAGACTACCTTGATTCTTCATAAAGGTAGGGTTTCTTGTACGAAACAAACTTTGCAAAAGGCTTTTGCTATATCACAACAAAACTGCTTATTCGGGTATAAATACGACTCCCTCTTTCTTTCTTCCATCCATTTTAACTATAATCGGTCGATCAAAATGTACATGCCTTAAATATTCCGTTTCATGAACTGCCGGTTGTGCATTGAGAAACTCCTGATTGTATATCCCATCATTCATAAAAGCATTAATGGTGAAATAGCCTACTCCGAATGAGGTTAAGTTCTGGAAAAAGTGAGTGCCTTGACTCGGATCGACACGATAATTGGTTAAGCCTGCTTCAACAATCACACGGGCGGCCGAGATATGAGGCCACTTTACAGGTATACCCAACCAGGTATCATTACTACCCCAACGACCTGGCCCTACAAGTACATAATTCTTTTTATTGTTGAGAAACTTCGTGTTCAGCTTCTCTATCTCCCACGCAATTTCCTGATTGTGCGCGGCACTATAATTATCGGTTTTTACATATACAATATCATAAATATCGTTCATGATGCCATGTCCCAACGAATTCTTCGAACGAAGCAGAAGCTTGTTGTCGGGGACAACTGATAAATCTTCATCCAGAATTTCCTTGCTGTCTACTATCGGGCGGATTTGCAAGAGGTAGAATGTTCCGCTTTTATCAACTTCCCGATTCATATTGACAGCAAACTCTATTTCCACCGGCCGCTTCATCTCTTGCTGGCTATATTTTAAAACCATCTGAAGAATACGTGCCAAAGGGAATACATCATGCTGGAGGATGTTAGCGAATGTGATTACTTTCCGTCCTCCCGGATATAATCCATCCCGGATAATCTGGTCATAAGGGTCGTATGTGGAAGCAAGATACATTAGCGAGCCATCTTTTTCGGCCTCTTTTACATGTAATTTTAAGAGGTTGAAGCCATCATCAATGGAAAAATCCTGTCCTATATTTTTCAGGTCCAACGCATAAAAACGGGTCTGGGTCTCTTTTAATGCGATCTCCATTTCGCTGGTCTGTAATATCTGATGCGGGTGACACGGTGAAAATCGCAGCGTGACACCTCCATCGACAATGTATTTTCCCAATCCGAGAGCCAGGTTGACAATGCCTTCTTCCGCCAGTTCGTTTCCCAGAGGATAGTAATTTAGCGAACGTGCTACACCCGACATGGACGGATAGTAGCGATCATTGTATGAATTTCCTACAACTTCTTGAAGAATAACCGCCATCTTTTCTTGATCAATGACGTTGCTGGTAGCCTGCATGTATGCCTTGCTATCTTTGAAGTATACTGAGGCATATACTCCTTTAATGGCGTCGGAGAGCATACGAAGCATTTCGTATTTATCGTCAAGGTAAGGAATCATGTAGGTGTTGTATATTCCGGCGAAAGGCTGATAATGCGAGTCTTCCAATAGCGAGGATGACCTGATGGCAATCGGTGACTTTACCACATCGAATAGCGTGAAGAAATCTTCCACTAGTCTGTCCGGTAATTTAGCCTTAAGAAAATAGCGTAAGATGGTGTCGTCGTCTGCATCCGAAAGCGCTATCTGGTACAAGTTGTTTGTATCCATAAACTCATCGAAGACATCCGTACAGAGTACAACTGTCTTGGGAATGGCGATATGTGCATTCTCAAACTCTTCAAAGTCCGGATGATGCTTTACCATATTATCAATAAAGGCCAAACCACGTCCCTTACCACCTAAAGAACCGTCGCCTATCCGTGCAAAATTGGAATAACGGTCGAAGCGGTCGCGCTTGAATACTGCTACCACTCCCTGGTTTTTCATCTTGCGATACTTAACGATCGCCTCGAAGATAATCTTCCTGTGCGCATCGACGTCCTGCAGACTGTTCCAGGTAATCGGTTTTAAAAATTCCGCTACCGGAAACATAGCCCGTGAATATAACCAACGGCTAATATGGTTGCGACTGATGTGATAAAGAAAAGACTCAGCCGGTACTGCAAAGATGATGTTCTGCAATTCTTTGAGATTCTTTACGCGGGCAATCTCTTCCAGCGTATCCGGGTTACGGAACACAAAATCTCCAAAACCGAAATTCTCGGATACAGCTCTTCGCAAATCCACATCCATTTTCTTCGAGTTCTTGTCTATAAAGGCTGCTCCGTACTTTGCCGCGTATGCCGTATTTTCTATTTCCGACGATTGAATAATAAGAGGGACGAAAGGGTCCTGATTGCGTATCTCGGCACATAGCTTGATACCTGCAAGCGAGTCTTTCGATCCGTCTTTAGGGAAGCGTACATCCGTTATCACTCCCAGTACATTATTGTTATATTGTTGATAGATTGTTATGGCCTCTTCATAGGTTCGTGCCAAAACAATCTTAGGGCGTCCGCGCATTCTTAGTGTTCGCTGATGGGCGTTCAATGCTTCAGTCGAAAATTCTTGGCTTTGCTTTAAAACAAATTTATAGAGATTGGGTAAGATAGAAGAGTAAAAGCGTATGCCGTCTTCCACTAACAAGATTAGTTGGACGCCGACTTCATTCACATCATGCTCCAGATTCATCTTGTCTTCTATCAATTTAATGATAGAGACTAATAAGTCGGTGTTGCCCAGCCAACAGAAAATATACTCAAACAGACTTAAATCCTCGTTTGCGATTCGTTTGGTAATGCCGTGACTGAAAGGAGTCAGAATAACCATCGGGATACTCTTATAAAGCCTTTTAATATATCTGGCTACATCAAAACTCTCGTTCTCTCCTGTGCCGGGCATATAAATGATGAGATCATAAGGGATGGTGGAAAGTTGAGTGATAGCCTCTTCACAAGTAGATACCTGATTAAAGCGCGGTGGATAGCGTAAGGAAAGTGAAGTATATTCATTGAATATTTTTTCGTCGATACGTCCGTCATCTTCAAGCATGAAAGCATCATACGGATTGGCAATCAACAGAATGTTGAAAATACGCCGTGTCATCAGGTTGGCGAATTGGGTATCCCGGAAATAGAGTTGATTTAATTTAAGTTTACTGAGCATGGACTATTTCTTTTTGCAGTTCTAAAGACTAACTTTTATAATCGACTACTTACAAAGTTACATCTTTTTATCTGATAGCCTTTTCCTTTTCTCTTTTTTTCTTCTTCTGATATGAGTTTGAGTCACTCATTCCGGAAGCAAACTAATTCCCATAAGGAGGCATGCTGGTTCTCATTATTAGTTACAATCATTTCTATATAGAGGAACTGTGATTTCCTACGTTAGAAACCATCATTTCCTGATATTGGGAACAACCATAACTTGCCCATATGGAGGAACAGAATAGGTTAATAGTACAAATAAGACGGCTCTGTGTTGTAAGGTGAATTCGCTACATAGGATTAATTGGTCTACTGAAAAATGAAGAAATGATATTAAAAATCTGAATTTATACATATAAAAAGCTTGTTTTTCATGTATAAATTTAGCACCTAAAATCTTACTTATACTCAGCTTTTTGAGATGTATTGTATTATATATCAGTATAATACGTTCTGTTTTTTCTCTTTTATGTTGGGTGCAATTAAATTTAATTGCACCCTGCTGTTTCCCTTAGTTGCACCCGTGTATCATGCTGTATATTAAAACATTAGCACCACTGGTGCAAGCAGTGCAATTAAAATACGCAAAAAAACTCCAGGAGGGGATGAATAGGAGAGTGCTTGGATTAGTAGACGTAAACTGCTCTATCTGATCTCTTTTTTATCTTTTATGATCCATCTGTAGCGTACTATTTAGTGTGGAAAATATTTACAAAAAGGTACGCCACAGATTATCTTTTCTATTTTTTTATTATTATAGGTGAAGTGATTGGAACTCCTGGTTCTTTAGGTATGTGTGGCTTTAGTTCTTCTCTTGTCATAATCACATCCGTTGGTACCGAGAAACCTTTAGGCTTGGAACTTCCATAGGATGAACCTTCCTGTGCATCTATACCTTTTTTTTCATTCAATGTCCAATGCAGTTGGGTAGGGGAAATTAGTACCATTCTTCCACCACTAATAGCTTCTTCTCCATCGAAATGTTTTTTCCGTTGGTCGAAAAAAGAGAAGCCTACTAAAGACCCTCCATCGTATTCGACATAGGAACCATAGAGATAAATATCATTGTTTTGGGCCATAGTGGTAGGATTCCAGATTGCGGGTGGGTTTCCGATGTAGTTATCAGTAAGTACTCCTTTTACTTTTAAGGAATATCCGCCAACGATGAATTCCATTGATTTATTATTTGAAGACATTGTAGTCTTTTGGATTTTGATAGTAAACACGGTATCTTTGGATTGGTAAAGCCATGTACCTAGATAGCTGTCGCTACTGTATTGTGCATAAATCATACAGCATGGTATGAATAGCATTAGAATCAAGAATAATCTTTTCATAATTTTCATTTATTACAGTTACTGGTTGATTTGCTATGAACCCCGAAATTACCTAATGATGTATATGAACTGTTCGAGGGTGCTACAATAAAACTTAGTCCCGAGTTATAGGATTTCATAAACTCTATAAATTGATTCATCCATTTATCAGGCGTATTTACTTTTTGGGGGTTATATTCAAAATATTCTCTATACTTTTGTTCAAACAAGTATCTTTCGCGAAGGTTATTATCAAATTGAGAGAATTGTTTAAACTTTGTTTCATCACTGATAACTACAACAAAACATCCTGATTTAGAAACAATACCACATGTGAAATTCCCTACATCCAAATAACCTTTATTATACATTTCAACAAGTTGATATATGTCTTTTTGGGATAAAGTAGGAGTTCCACTTGGATGGGAGTGGAAATATTCTGTAATATCTTTACTGGTATCAAAACTGAAATTTATTTCATTATTGGTACTGCTTTTTGGGATAATTATTTCTCCTTTAGTATCTTTCATCCAACCCTCTTCTTTAGTGTTAGTTTTGAGATTAGTGAGTATTGAGTCTGCTCTATGCTTAAAATCCTTGTTTCCTGTAAGTAATTTTGCAGTGACACAGGGGTCGTTATCATCTCCTTTCGAATTATTATCATTTCCATTATTTCCATTGTATCCTCCTCCTCCGCCACCGGAAGTTGGAGGAGGAACTGATGTCGGTGGTTCAGGCCAGTAATTGTCAGGTTCATCTGTAGGCCATTGGAAGTCGGGTCCACCTCCACCACCTCCGTCGTAAATAACTACGACTTCTGGTAATTCAATCTCAGCAGCTACTTGTTCCTTTTTATCCATTGCCTTTGTTTGGGTAGCGATTTTTCTTTTAATATTTGATGCGCTAATAATTGCGGACATATCTTTTAGATCGGTTTGATAGCTTGCTTTTGTAGATTTAAACAAAGAAACGTTTTCATATTTTTCTCCATTATTGTATTTCTCAACAACAATTGTGTAATTTGTGCCTACAGTGGAATAAATAACCGTACCGCTAAAATGGGTATACAGGTCACCGCTATAAAACATTTTGTCTATTTTAAAGGCATCCATTGTAGCATTCTTCTTATCTGGAATCATAGTTGCAATATAACAACTTATTTTATTTTGAATTATATCTTTTACTACAATTAACCTTTGATAGAGAGCTGTATAATAAGTCTCTTTGGAAGATAGAAAATCAGTATTTCCTTCTTGTACAAAAAACGAACCTTCATACGTGATTTGTGCAATAAAAGGAACGTTTACACAGATGGTGCCGGATTGGGTTGTAACTTTTGCCTTATCCCATTCTGGTACAATATTACCCGGATGTAACCCAACAATTTCATCTTTCACTTGATTCATTTTGGAAATATAATTTTCAAAATATGAACGTGCTTCAAATACTATAGACTGGGAACTACAATCTCCAGAATCATTTTCATAGCTACTTTGACACGAAGATGCTAATAACGGAATACTGACAAATAAAATCCAAAATAAGTAATTTTTCATTTGAAATAATTTTTAAATAAATAGATTAAAGTTATTTAGATGATAATATGTAAGAAAAATATTTTTTTTAATATATCATTTATATTTAATTATTAATATTGTCGAAATCCTGAATTAATACTCATTTATTAGCATAGATAATGAATTTATTATAAAAAAAACATATAATTACTTGATTATTTACAATAAATAAGTAGAATAGATGTTATATATAAATACTTATATTTATAATAATCATGCAAATATATAATATTTTATATGGAAAAAAGAAATTTAAGTATATTTTATTGTAAAATTAAATAGTTTAATTCAGTAATGAAAAATAGTTTATTTATAGAATAGTTTAGTTTGAATATTATCAATCTTCTTATATCAATTGATATATATTCCTGTTATGACGGTTACTAAATGATATAATGAAACAGTCGATATATCTATGTATTGATATATCGACTGTTTACATCACTAGGAACATGCTTACAGTCTTCCTATAATGTACTTTTATGATTCAGCTATATTTTCGAATGATGATAGAAGAAACAGAAAATCTTTTGTAATACAGTTTTTTTTAGCTGTTGTTTTTGGACCCATAAATTGGATAGTCTTCTTTATCTATCAATAATAACTCCATTTGTTGCTTTACGGTTAATAGAACTATAAAATGATTTTTTGAAAGAGTAATTATTAGTTGTACTAAGTCCTCTGCTTCTTGAGATGCTATATCCATTTCCATCAATTATGTTGATAGCAGCTTTTAACATACGTTCGTTGATATCTCCTAAATCGTACATAACTACAGGATTTACGGTGTTTTCATTTACGTATTCAAACGCCTCATTGAGTTCTAAATCAGGAGAAAAGCCACTAGCGTAGTCTGTATAATCTTGCGAATTATATATTTGGCATACTATAGGATGCATTTCCCATTTCTTGTCATCGCTGGTATATGTGACTGAACCAACATTCTTTCCTTCAGTTTGTTCTCCTATCACAACGACATTCATATATGGGCGGAGACAGTTGATTACCATTTCGGAAGCAGATGCAGTATTATTACTGACTAGTATGTAAATAGTCTTTAAATCCAAGTTTTTCCCGGTACTTCCTAAGATGTCTTTTCCGGTGTATATATATTCTTTTATGGGGCTTGTTTTGTCATTGTATTTCAGATACCCTAATAGTTTACCAACAACACTTGCAGGTTCAAACATTGTGCATAACAAAACCGCAGATGATAGTAGTCCGCCATTATTATAACGAAGGTCTAAAACAAATTCATCTACCCCGGTAAAGTAGCTTCCAGACAACTCTTTTAGTTTATTATCATATGAAGAATCATCATCTGTCTTTCCACGTTCAAATTGTGTATATGCAAGATATCCGACTTTTTTCTTTTTTATCGGGCTTTCTATTATGTTCCATGCCAATACCGGATTATCTTCTACTGCTGTGGAAGCGGATAATATACATTTTTCACTAGACGGAACTAATGAATGACTTTCTTCACTCCAATGGGCTATGCTAAGTGATATGCCACTTCCAGATGCTAGAGATATAAAATCTGTATAGCTTATGTTATTGCTATTTATTTTAGTAATCCAATCCCCCCTTTTTAGTCCTGCATTATCCGCTGGAGAGCCTTTGACGACATAAAGTACCAATGCATAAAGTTGAGTGTAACTTTGATCCACATATATTCCGGTATATTCAAAACCATACGAATTCTTATTGTCAATACTGCTTCGTGTGCTTTCCGATATGTTTTGAATATATGAATAATAATAATGATCTGCTTTATTGGAAGAGTTTTTATAATCTTTTCCGTCTTTATTAGAAAGAAGTGAAGTGAAAAAATCTTCTGTTTTATTTGAGTAATCTAGTTTAGAAGATTCAGGAATGGATTGATACCAGTAGTAATGTTCACGCATTGTCTTTTCTATCCATTTTTGTGTTTCTGTAGCATTACTTGCTGTACCGCTATTATTTTCAATTTCATCTTGATTGTCTTTGCATGAAATGTTCAATAGAGATATTATAAGGAATGGTAATATGAATTTACTTTTCATTTTGCTTCTTCTTTTTACAGTTTTACAAATGTATATGATAAATTTAATATATTATGTGTGATAGCGAAAAATATGCGATCTATAAATCCGTTATTGTATAAAGCGCAATCTTTCGTGAAGTATTATTGAGGTAATTGCAAAACGTTGTTTTTAATAGAAAACAAACCTATTTCGACAGTTTTTCAACCGTTCTTTCTGTTTTTTTATATAACATTGCATTAAAATCTACAATAATACGAAAAGAGAAACAGCGGTATGACAAAACACTTATTATTACTTCTTTTGTTGATGATGCAGTTTATGGGATTGTCTGCCGATACGTTTCGCCATTTGAGCATAAGAGAGGGGCTTAGTAGCAGGCAAGTATATCAAATACACCAAGATTCTTCCGGATTTATTTGGGCTTATACGCATGTTGGGGTTGACCGCTATGATGGTAATGAGATAAAACATTATAAGCTCGATCAAGCTGTTGATTCCAAAGATCACATATTATCTTCAACAACGATGGCGTGTGATTGTCATGGGGTTATTTGGATAGGTTTGAAGAATGGTAAAATATATGCTTATAATAAGCAAACAGACTCTTTTCAGCTGAAGATGGATTTGAGTAAGCAACTTCCATCACCTGTTTTGAATTCTTTTCTTTTTGATCAAGACAATCGCTTGTGGTTGTGCATATCTACCGGACTGTATTATTGGGACATTGCAAGTAATAAGGTCGCTCTTGCCGGATTGCAAAATAAATATGTGAATTGTATTGTGCAAAGCACTGATAACGTTTTCTATGCAGGTACTGATGCTCATGTCTATCTCATTAAAAGGGATCGACGCAGCTCTTTGTTTTTTAAGAATGCTGTGACTTTACCGATAAATGCACGTGTTGAATCTCTTTTTATCTTTAGGCATAAACTATACGTCGGAAGTTTCTCCAACGGTGTCTTTATACAAGATATCCTGACTGGATCGGTTGGTAACCTTAATCACTTTCTACCTAATTTGCCGGTGAGAGGTTTTGCATCAACTAAGAGCAATACGGTTTTGATAGGGGTGGATGGAGCAGGCGTTTTTAGAATAAATGCAGATAACGCCAAGTTCATGAATCACTATGTCGCAGATGAAGATGATGAAGGGAGCTTGGGGGGAAATACCGTTTCGGATGTTTGTGTGGATCAACATGGCTGGGTTTGGGTTAGTACTTCTTCCAACGGTGTCAGCTTTCTTGATCCTAAACGCTCGGATATTAAATGGGTGGCGCATAAACCCAATGACAATAATTCTTTGCTTTCAAATCATGTAAATGTTATTCTGGAAGACTCTGAGGGTGATTATTGGTATGGAACAAATGATGGCGTGAGCTTGTTTCGCAGAAAATTAAATAAGTGGACTCACTTTCTGAATAACAAAGGAAAAACTGCAGGAGCGGGTTCATCTGTCGTTCTGGCTCTTTGCGAAGACAGCAAAGGTGGCATTTGGGTTGGTGGATATGGCATCGGAGTTTATTGCATTAATAAGAGAAGCGGTAATATAGAGAAGATTGCCAAGAGAAGTAAGTCTATTAAGTCAGGGGTATCCACCGATTATGTGTATTCTATCTATGCAGAGGGTGACAATGTTTGGTTGGGCGGAATTGAAGGTAGCCTGACGCGCTATAATATTTCTACAAGGTCTTATGCTTACTATCCGGTTGAGTGTATTGGTGATTTAACGCCTGGGAATAATGGTGAACTATTAATAGCCGGCTGTAATGGGTTAGGTTTCCTAAACCGTATTACAGGTAAGGTGCGTTGGGTTCATCAATTCGGGAGTTTTAATTTATCCTATCCGGTGAGATGTTTAATTCAGGCACGGAATGGAGATATTTTGATGGCTACGGATGGTGATGGATTGATTCAGTTTAATCCTCACACAAAACAATCGCGTGTATATTCAACGAAGGATGGTTTGGCTTCCAACTCTATAAGTAGTGTAGTGCAGGATAAATTGGGGCATATATGGTTTGCCACCGAAAAGGAACTTTATTCTTTGAATCCTGCTACCGGTTTTATAATGCGGATGAATGACCTGTTTGATATAAAGTGGGGGTATTACAATCCCGGAGCAGTGCAGAAGCTAAAGGATGGGAATTTGGCGTTTGGAACGGCTGAAGGAGCTGTAATCATCAATCCTCTATCCAATTTTGGTCGTGAAGGTAGAGTGACCTTGATATTTACCGATTTCAAATTGTTGTATAACTCGGTTAAAGCCGGTGAGAAAGGATCTTTGCTTAAAAGTAGCATTGACGATACGGATAAAATAGAATTGCAATATGCACAGAATTCTTTTTCTATCTCTTATTCCGCCATCAATTTTACTTCTCCTCACAGAATTAGGTATGAGTATCAACTGGAGAATTTCAAAGATCAGTGGGAACAAGCGAGCTCTATCGGGAGCGTGAGTTACACAAACCTGTCTCCGGGTAAGTATATATTCAAGTTGTATGCTTTCGATAAATACACGCAACGTAAGATAGGAGAGAAAAGTATTCAGATCACGATACATCAGCCATTATGGCTTTCGGGTTGGGCTATACTCTTCTATTGTTTGCTTTTGGGAGGATTTACTTACTTGTTTGTAGAATATAGGAAGCATCAGCAAAGAGAGAGTAGAGCTAATGAAAAAATACGTTCGTTTATTAGTTTTGCCCATGATATCCGCACTCCCGTGACTTTGATTAAAGCTCCTTTGACCGAGCTTCAAATGCAAGATTCCTTATCAGAGGAGAATAAGAAGACTGTAGCTGTAGCTGTGAAAAATGTGGAGAAGCTGTATGGAATGGTGACTCAGTTACTGAATTTGCAACGGAATGATGTCTGTTCGGATGTACTTCGGGTATCGTATTATAATGTGAAGAATTACATGGAGGAGACTGTAGCGGACTTCCGTATGGCGGCTATACAAAAAGGTATTGATATTAAGTTGGAAGTTGCATCGGATATTTTGGAATTATGCTTTGACAAAGATAAGATGGATCACATTATGAATAACTTATTATCCAATGCGTTAAAGTATACCGAAAATGGTTCTATTTCTGTTTCAATAAGAAGGAGTAGGAAAAGATGGTTTATTGAAGTTGAAGATACCGGCGTGGGGATTCCCGATGCAGAACAATCTAACATATTTCACGAATATTATCGGGCTAAGAATGTGTCGGATTCTGAAGAAAGCGGTTTAGGTATCGGTTTAATGATTACCCGCAGGATGATTAAACAGCATCAAGGTAGTATTTCGTTCAAAAGCGCGGAGAACCGGGGGACTGTATTTGTTATCAGCTTTCCTGTAAAATTGAAATCATGTGTGTTAGTCGACTCTTGCAATGAAAGTGCCGGTGCGGATATTGTTACTTCACGAAATGATGTTTCGACTCATAAGAATCTTTTGCTGTTGGCAGAAGATGATAAAGATATGAGGGAGTATTTGTCCGATAGTTTATCCGGTGAATATCAGGTGGTGAGCGTTGCTGACGGCGGGAAAGCTTTGGAATCGGCAAAAGAGTTAAATCCGGATATCATTATTTCGGATGTTATTATGCCTGTATTACAAGGTGATGAACTATGCCGAATACTTAAATCTTCGGTAGAAACCAGCCATATTCCGGTGATATTACTGACTGCACTCTCCGAAAGAGAAAACATTATATTAGGTCTTGAGTCGGGAGCCAACGATTATATTATCAAGCCTTTCGATTTATCGGTTCTTAAGGTTCGCTTACGGAATATTTTGCAGAGCAGGCAACATTTGAGAGATGCAGTTCTTTCAGAAGGGATGGGACTTGATGAAATGGATTATAGTAGTCAGTTGGATAAAGAGTTTGTGGATAAGGCTATATCGATGATAGATGAAGAGCTGGCTAATCCGGAGTTTTCGATAAATGATTTTTGCCGGATGCTAGGTATGAGCCGTACTTCTGTTTATAATAAGATAAAGACATTGACCGGACAGGGTCCTAATGACTTTATCCGCATCATTCGTCTGAATAAGTCGAAGGAGCTTCTGTTATCGCGTAAATATTCAATAGCTGAAGTCTCTTCGATGGTTGGCTTTTCCGATCCGAAATACTTTAGTACCAGCTTTAAAAAGCAGTTTGGTACTAGTCCGAGTAAAATTTAAAGTCTTAACAACAGATATTACACCTTTCTTGACAAGCAACAAACCTTTTTTGTTAAAGATTCAACTCCGAATGATCGAATCGTGCGTAATATTGTGATCGGAAAATAAAAGATTCACAATATAAAAACAAAAAAGAAATGGAGACTTATGTAGGTATTGATTTAGGGGGTACTAAGTTGTTGATTGGCGAGATAGACTCTCACGGTAACATTTTAAAGTATAAGAAATATGACTCAGGGTATTTCAACCAACAAGCTGCCTTGGAAATCATTAAATCATCTTTGGACGATTATATCCGTACGGTGGGTTGGGTCGATAAGCAGCCTCTGGGGATGGGAGTGGGATTGATAGGACGGGTAGATCCCAATAAAGGTATATGGTTACAGATTGATCCCGGGCGTACACAGCCTATTGCTTTGGCAAAGGAACTCAGCGATATATACGGTATGCCTTGTCATATAGATAATGATGTGAAAAGTGCCACGCGAGCCGAACGTGTGTGGGGTTTCGGTCAGATTTATCGTAATTTCATTTACTTAAATGTAGGTACGGGTATTGCCATGGGATGTGTTGTGAATGGCCGACAGGTGCGTGGAAGCCATTTTAATGCCGGAGAAGTTGGGCATGTACGTGTTGGCGTGAATGTGGGCGTAAAATGTGTCTGTGGCAGAATGGATTGTGTGGAGGCTATTGCTTCGGGCATTGGTATGGATCGTTGCGCAAGACTGTTAAGCCCGAACTATGAGACTAATTTGCACATTCCTACCGATAAAGGTGAGAGAGTATTGATTAGCGAGGTATTTTCTTTGAGTCAGAAGGGTGACCCCTTGTGTGTGGCATTGGTAGAAAATGCTTCTGAAGCATTGGCTAATTTAATAATGAATCTGGTCCGTATGAGCGATCCTGATACGGTGGTATTAGGCGGAGGTATCGTTTCCGATGGTTATATTCATGATAAAATATTGGAAAAGTTACACCCTACTACAATGCGTTTTGTTACAAATGGGGTGGTTATAACCAAATTGAATCCCGGATTTATTGGTTTATTGGGTGCAGGTGCCGTAGCAATGAATATGTAAAACGAATCTATCCAAAACTATGAATATAACTATTGCAGAAAACGAAACGGCATTCGACCGTATTGCAGCGTGGAGGGTTATCCGCCAGATATTGATCAAACCGAAGTGTGTGATCGGACTTTCGACGGGGCGTACTACCACAAACTTACATCGAATAATCACTGAAATACATACACAGTATCCGTTTGATGTTTCCAATGTCACGTTCTTCGGTCTTGATGAGGTGACTAATGTACCTCGTGAATATGCTGGTGCTTGTTACACAATGCTTCGAAATGAAATTATTGATGGATTAGGAGTGAGAGAAGACAACTTCATCATGCTGCCTACCATCTCAGATGATTTTGAGTTGGCATGTCGGATGTTTCAGGAAGAAATAGAGAAACGAGGCGGTGTGGATTTGTTGGTTTTAGGATTGGGAGAAAACGGGCATCTTGGTTTTAACCAACCATTCTCTCCTTTTGGTGGAGAAACTTGGGTCACTAAAATGGACGCACGACTTGAAGAACGAATCCGTAAAGAAACCAATACACCTTCTGATCGGGAATTGGGTGGAGCAACGTTGGGTTTGAAGAATATTATGCAAGCACGTAATATATTGCTGGTTGCAAAAGGAGCACATAAAGCGAATATTGTGAAAGAGATGATGGAAGGTGCTGTGACCGAAGCTGTCCCGGCTTCACTCTTACAGCTTCATCGGAATTGCGAATTCCTTCTGGATATACAATCCGCAGCAAAGATACGGGGATAACAAGTTTTAGTTTAAAAGCATTCACTTAAAGAACATATACAATAATGACAGAGCAAGAAAAGCAAATAAATTATATCGGACCATTTTTGACAATGGTGTTCCTTTTCCTTATTGTAGGATTTCTGACGACAGCAAATACCCAGTTTCAAGGACCATTGAAAGAGGTTTTTCTTTCACGGGTAGGGGATATGAAGAATACATTTGCTACCTTGATCACTTTCTCGTGGTTTTTGGCTTATCCGGTTTGTGGAGGAATAGGTTCTGACTGGATCAGTAAATATGGATATAAAGGGACATTAATCCGTGGATTACTTATCATGATAGCAGGACTGGGCCTTTTCGCTCTTTCATCATTCGTCACGATGCGTGATTTGGGAGCAGACTTGGTCTTTGGAAACCGGATCATTCCTTTCGGATTCTTTATTTTCTTGGCCGGTTCGTTTGTGGTGGGAGCATCTGCTACTATTCTGCAGGTGGTGATTAATCCATATCTTACCGCTTGTTTTGTTAAGCGGACTCAACCTGTTCAACGACTTGCTATTGGGGGAACTGCCAATTCAATCGGTACCACGATTGCACCTTATTTCGTGACCGGCATTGTTTTTGGTGGAGTCGCTATGAATCAGATAAATGTGAGTCAATTGGTTATTCCATTTCTGATGTTAATGGTATCTATCTTTTTGGTTATGCTTTTATTAACCAAACTGTCATTACCCGATATCAAAGGTACTCGTGCGGAAGCGGGTCAGGTATTGGACAAAAGCGTTTGGAGCTTCTCGCATTTTACATTAGGTGTTATTGCTATCTTTTTCTATGTGGGGGTTGAAGTTTGTATCGGCGCTAATATCAACATGTATGCCATTGAGATGAAAGCTGCTTCTCCGGCACTGCTTGCTACACTTTACTGGGGAGGTATGTTGATCGGGCGAATAGTTGGTAGCTCGTTGAACAAGGTGCCACCCCGTACACAACTTGTACTAACTACGACGGTGGCTACCGTATTGGTCATTGTTTCGATAACTTTTAATGACCCGTGGTTGCTTACATTGGTCGGTCTCTTCCATTCCATTATGTGGGGGGCTATATTCACATTGTCTGTTTCTAAGTTGGGAAAATATACTTCAAAAGCTTCGGGAATGTTTATGATTGGAGTTGTTGGTGGAGCTATATTACCTCTATTACAAGGTGTATTTGCCGATACATTGGGAGGCTGGAGATATTCATGGTTCATTGTTATTCTAGGTGAACTGTTTATGCTGTATTATGCAGTATTCGGTTCGCGTATACGTCAAATCGCAGATTAAATACTATAATTATGAAAACATTGAGATTATTGGTGCTGGCTTCACTAATGCTTATGGGTTGTAGCATTATGAAAGCAGGTGGAAAAGACTCCAAAGTGGTGATAGCTTATGTCACCTCATGGAGTAAAATAATGCCGAATCCTGAGTATATGACTCATATAAACTATGCCTTCGGCCATGTAAATGAAACGTTTAACGGAGTGCGGATTGACAATGAAAACCGTCTTCGTGATATTGTGGGCTTGAAACAAGTAAAGCCTGAACTTAAAGTTTTGTTATCTATCGGAGGATGGGGTAGCGGACGTTTTAGTGAAATGGCAGCAGATGATAATAACCGGGAGGCTTTTGCAAAAGATTGTCGGCGTGTTGTGGATGAGTTCCAACTGGATGGTATAGATATTGATTGGGAATATCCTACAAGCTCTGCGGCAAAGATATCTTCTTCTCCGGATGATACGAAAAATTTCACTCTGATGATGAAAGCTATCCGTAAAGCCATTGGTAAGAAGAAATTGCTTACTCTTGCTACGGTAGCAAACGCCAATTATATTGATTTTAAGAAGATTAATTCTTCTATTGATTTGGTGAATGTGATGGCTTATGATATGGCTTCGGCACCTAAGCATCACTCCGCTTTATATCGTTCGGATAATAGTGGAAGAATAACCAGCCACGAATCGGTAAATGCCCATTTGGTTGCAGGAGTGCCTTTGTCGAAGCTTGTATTGGGCATGCCATTTTATGGACGTGGGGGAGATAAATATCCCAATTTTAAAAACTATCATGAAGCTAATGCCAACGATTTCACTTTGCAATGGGATGATGTGGCAAAAGTCCCTTATTATGCCGATAAAGATGGAGAGCTTGTCTTCGGATATGAAAACCCTGCCTCTCTGGCGATAAAATGCCAGTATATATTGGACAATGATTTACGTGGTGGAATGTATTGGGACTATGCCGGTGATAATATGCAAAGCGACTTGAGACGTACTGTATACGAAAGTTTGATGGTGAACAGGAAAGGGCAGGAGGCGCCAAGACAAGTGTTGGTACTGACAGAACGGGGCGGACAACATGGTGGATTCACTGATGCTGCTTTGCTATGGTTATCGGAAAAAGCCACAGCTATGAATTTCAAGATAACCGAGATAAACAATACGAAACCGATAACGGAAGCCTATCTTTCTCAATTCCATTTGATTATTCAGCTTGATTTTCCTCCTTATACTTGGACTAATGAAGCACAGAAGGCCTTTATTAAGTATATAGACGAAGGTTGGGGAAGATGGATTGGCTTTCATCATGCTACTTTATTGGGTGAATTTGACGGCTATCCGATGTGGCCATGGTTTTCCAATTTCATGGGAGGAGTCCGCTTTAACAACTATGTGGCTAAAAGAGCCGACGGAATGGTTATTTCCGAAGATCCGCTACATCCTGTTATGAAAGGGTTGAAAGGGACATTTATGATTCCCGATGATGAGTGGTATACTTATGATAAAAGCCCTCGTTTACAACCGGGTATCCATGTGCTGGCACATGTAGATGAATACAGTTATACTCCATCTTCGGATATTAAGATGGGTGACCATCCGGTGATCTGGACTAATGAAAGTAAGAAAGCCCGGAATATATACTTTCAAATAGGTCACAGTAAGCGACTCCTTGAAACGGAAAGTTTTAAAGTAATGTTTGAAAATGCTATCCAATGGATGTTTGATAAATAATTGCTCTTGAGGATGAGATTAATGTAGAAGATTAGGTATTTCAAAATAATGGTAAAAGCTTGACATTGGCATAGTATTGTACTATCTTTGTTCTTGTAATCTTGTTTTAAATTCGGATAATGAACAGTGAAGAGAAGAAGCGAAAGTTTCTTCTCTCTTTTTTTATGATATTGCCATAACAAAGGAACACGGTACGTTTTATCTCAAAACATACCGTGTTTTCAATCGAAATCAACCATTTAATCAAATCGGACTAACCATCTGTTGAGCTTTAACCAACCGTCTGTTTCCATTGTATATACCGTCTGTCTTCAAGGAAGCCGGTATCTTCCGGTAAGTAAATCAACTGCTAGTTCAAAAGTCCTTTTCCTCTGTTAATGTTCTGTAAATCTACTATTGACAGATTTGTGATAGCTAGAGTCTGAAATAGGCTTCTTCTTTACTCCAAGTGCTCATCAATGTAAGAGCTTTCGGAGCTTTAGTTGATGAACACTTTCTATGATATATCGAGATTATTTAATACGTACTTCAAATAGTTTGGAGCGACCGGTAATGAACAATGCATTGTTGTCTTTCCCTCCGAATTGCAGAGTGGAAGGGCGTTCCGGCACGTGTATTACTCCTTTTAGTTTAGCGTCTTTGTCAAAAACATAAATGTCACCGTCGGTCACATATAAATTACCTTCTTTATCAACTGCAGAGCCGAATTCTCCCTGCTCTACAAAGTACCGTAGATTTGAGAGTGTTCCGTCCTTTGCCACATCCATTTTCACCATTCTGCGGTCATATTCATCCGAGGTGTAAAAGGGCTTACCGGGATAAGCTTCCAATAATGAGGAGCTGCGGGACAGATCAAAGTAATGGGGAATGATTGTTTTGCCATCCGGAGCGAGGAAACACATTTCAGGAACGTATACCGATGCTTCATTGAAATCGTGAAAATCTCTCCACCGGTTGGAAGGATACAACGCTTTATATACGTCTTTAACCTGTCCCATAGGTATACGCGGTAATAGTTTAATACTTTCTTCAGGGTTATTGGGGTTAATGGAGTAAACTCTCATTGTATATCTTGAATTGCCGTATCCACTGAATGAGGTACCTTTTGAATCGGGCATCGACGGCATTTCTTCCGGTTTTCCATTGATGAGGTAACCCGGTTGTGCATCGTAGCGGAATAATACCAATAAGTTATCCTCTGAATCGAATGCCAGATTGGACGGTTTCCATGGAAAGTCGGCAATCAGAGATAGACTGTTTGTATCTGTCGACCATTTATAAATACGACGCATCCGCTGATCACAGAAAAAGATATTGCCTTTACTGTCATGCGTAATACCTTCGGCAAATTCAAAATCGGAAGCCAGCTCATTTACGTTATTTATTTCTTTATTTAGCGACTGTTGATGAGGCTCTTTGCCGGTAACGATCAAGCGGGAAAGTTCCCATGGGCGGATATTGATATTCTTGTTTACATCGAATACGGCATAATTGTTTGTATACTTAATCTGGGAGTAGTTGTGCAAGTTCAGGAAAGCGATATTTTCGCAATTACGGATACGTACCGAACTGTGATATGGCTTGTTTATCCTGATAACCCGGAACATATACAAGTTAGCGAAAGTCATGTCTTTGCAAGAATCCATTTCAATGGGTTGGCAGTCCGAACTTTCGCGGCTTTCTTCCTCCGTTTGCATGCAGTAAACTTTCCAGTTGTGTACTTTATTAAAGCGTACTTCATTCCTGACATGATGTTCAAGCGACATGGCATAGATGCGACCGGGAGTTGTGGTATTGCTTGCATAAAAACCATTGGTGGCATAAGTACTTGCTGTCCAGATGTCTTTAAACGTTCCACCACCATTGTTTGTAACCCACAGACTCCAATATTGGTTGTCCCAAGCCAGGTCCATTCCGGCTTCGGTAACAGGGTTATCCGGTGTGCTTACTCTCGGAGGTCTATCCCACCATCCTTTCGGGGCGGCAACACCCGGTTTGGGTTTCCACATTCCACCATGTCCACCTACAAATTTTACATCGTTGATGTATGAATTGGCATTTGCCATCCATTTAACTCCAACTGCGCGATAGTTGATACCTCCGGTATTGATTCCTATACCGGTCAGCATATTTGTTCCTCCTACAGAAGATTCAACTAAAGCTTTCGGACTTCCGAATCCGCTGAATGCCGGACTGCTCTCGTCTAAGCAAAATTGAGTTCCAAAAGGATGTAGACCGATAAGTTTAGTATTCGGTTTCATCTTCAAGGTTTCGGTGATGCGATACCAACCTTGAGGAACATAGATATTATCATATTTATCTATTGCAGCTTGTATGGCATGTGTATCATCTGTAGCGCCATCACCCTTTGCTCCGAGATCGTGCAAATTTACCCATGTTTCCATAGCCGGTAGCGCCGGAATATCCATTACTTGGGCAACAGGTAGCTTTTGTAATGGTTCGGTATTGAGTAGTGTTCTGTACTGAGGCATATCAACCAGATTGTCCATCTGGAGACCGTGATCATACGATTTTACTTTATAAATGGGGTAAGCGACATTTGTTTCCGTATTACTACGGGTGTATTTAGCCAATGTCGGTACGTTTTTACAATAAACATTGCGGAAAGTAATCTGGTTATTGCTATTGTTTTCATTGGTAATAATGACGGCCGGACCATTTACATTCTCGAGATAGCTGTTCTCCAGAAATAACTTATCGCAATAATTAGAATCTATTTTAAAGACTGTAGGAACATTTTTGGCATGCAGATTAACCATGGCCAAACCTGATTCCTGACATCGGAGTGCGGCAACTCGCTGTCCTTCAAAATAGGAATCTACCATCATTACCGGCCATCCCGGTGAAGACTTTGTGGTATAAATGCCATAGTCACCTCCGTAAAAAGCTACATTTTCCATTTCGTTACCGATGTCGAACAGCCCCGCTTTACCCTTGCCTATGTATACAGCCATATAACTGATAAAACTGTGCTGCGCATAATGGGTGCGCAATGCAACGGCATACGGATTGCCGTCTTCAATGCGAAGGTTGATATTGGACATGGCACTGTAGAAGGTACTTGCACCGGCATCATAAGGTGATTCTCCTTTTTCCACCATTCCCCCCGTGAACCAAAACATATAGTTTGCTTTTCCTTTATCATCAGGATTCTCTTTCTGATAGCCGGGAGAGCTTTTAGCAAGAATAAATTCCGGACGATTTTTACCATATCCGATAAGTCGGATAGCTCCCGGTATATAGATGGTTTTGCTGATCTTATATTTTCCTTCGGGGATGAACAATATACCGAAGTTTTTCTCCTTCTTGACTTGATTGATTGCCGTTTGCAAAGCATCCGATACATCTGTCTTTCCATCTGCCTTTATAGGATAATTTTCGGGAGTGAAGTAATAGGCTTCCGAATCAATAGGCTTTTGAGGATAGATAGATTTTAACTGTACTGCATGCAGTTGACAATGGAATATACTCCAAAATACAAGTAAAATAAGATTTAATTTCTTCATGACTTTTTAAGTTATTAAAAAACTGTCAATTCACGAAAGACAGGAGAACTCATTTCTGCTTTCTCCTGTCTTCATCCATTGTGTTAAGTTTGATATCGGTCGGAAATCAATCAATATTTTTATTTCCAAGCTTCATCCTGAGTCAACGCCCCTTTTGATTGATCTATTTCATTTTGATCTTGGTTTTCCGTTTATTGCAGAAGATATAAACATCTCCATTGCGCACGTCACCGCCCATCTTATCCTGGATGAGTCTGCTCAGGCTGAATATACCCTTACGCATATCGGTACTGCCTGGGAACAGGAAGTACCGCATGGATTCGTTCAGGCAAAACATGAACTACAGAGTTTGGTGATAGGCTCAGGGCCGCTTTGCAGTCGCCTGTCCCTTTGAACTTCATCTTTATCCCGTTCAGAAGTTCAAGACATATCTCCGAGCTATCGCTTCCTTTGATAGCCTGTTTATCTGGCTTGCTGGAGAGCGGAACCGAGTCTCTTGTCGTAGAACAGGGAACGGTTATATCCCTCGTTCCGGCAGAAATCTGTTACTGTTAAATTGCTTTGCTTTTGGAGAAGAATACGGGTAAATTCTCCACGGATCA
The DNA here is from genome assembly GCA_041907545.1 of Bacteroides sp. Classification (GTDB taxonomy): domain Bacteria; phylum Bacteroidota; class Bacteroidia; order Bacteroidales; family Bacteroidaceae; genus Bacteroides. The sequence continues at coordinate 15,740 of JAYRGX010000012.1, read as the reverse complement.
TGTATTTTGCCATAATCTTTCTTGAACACAAAAATACAACTGAAACAAAAAATATATAATATGTACTTAACCAGTCGCTTATTTTCCACCACTGAGCCACATAAAAAGAGAAAATGCGGCAAGCGTAAGTTTCCAAAAAGTCTGCCGGAGAACTTTAGCTCTCCAGCTAACTTGAAATGTTTACAGATGTCAGGCTATGACTTCTTTGTATAGAGTTTAATCGGTCTTAATCTGAATCTTCTTTAGTGTATAGTTACCACCACCGACAATGATACCACCACCAGCTTTCAGAGTTTCTGCCATACCCTGCGATATGGGGAATTCGAGTTCGGTAGTACCTGCAGCAACCCACACGGTGTTATTGCCTTTGCCGTCAATATCGGGCGCCCCCCAATTAGCATCACATACGCATACGCTGGCACCATCGGGATTATCGAAGGTAAGACGGATCATAAGACCTTCGTGAATCTGAATATCTTCAAGACTCAGCTGGCCTGATGTCAGATACTGCCAGTTAGCCCAATCATAGATATAGACATCGCCTTTCCAGATTGGAGCATATCCTTCATCTCCGGTTTCTTCACTGCCACCTGCAACCTCGTCAGACAGCGTTACCTCTGGCAAAGTATACTTCTTGCCGCTGCAGTCTTCGAGGACAACTTGGGCAGGTCCAGCTTTTATACCCATTGGCGAATAGATGTAGAGAGAACCGGTAGCTTTGCGCTTAAAGTCGCTCGCATCTACAACAATGTCTTTGCCGTCTTTACTGGGGAAATAAGCCTTGGCGATAAATTCGAGATCATTGCCGTACACCTCCACATATTCGTTGATTTTTATTTCCTTGTCAAGAGGAGCCACGCGCAAAGGCTCGGGCTTGCCGACAGTCAGCTTCATGACCGACTCTGTCGATTCGCCGTTGGCTTCTATTATTACTGTTCCCCCCTCTGCAGAAACGCCGGCGGGAGTTATCACAGAGATGTAGTCGTTGCCTACTTTGGTAATGTTGTTCACAGAGACATTGCCAGGGAACACAACGGAAGTGGCCTTCTCAAGACCCGTACCAGTGATGGTGACAACCTGTCCTTCCATAACTTTTGTAGGCAGGACAGACTTCACCACAAGCACATCGTTGGCATCCACCACATTATCACCGCTGCACGAGGTCAGTGCCATGTTCGACAGCAATGCGAATCCTGAGGCCAGAAGATATATAATATGTTTTTTCATAAATCTTATTCGTTTGAAATTTCGTTTATCTGTTTTACCAATTGGGATTCTGCTTTAGATTGCCATTCTTCTGAATTTCAGACTGCGGAATCGGGTACAGGTTGTACTTTTCGTCCCACTGGCGAGTCTTAGTAACTCGATTGAGAATCAAGTTACCGTTTCCATTCAGCTTGAAGTCTGCCACATCAACATTCTTGAAGCACTCGGCACCCTTCTTCCAGCGACGTACATCCCAGAAACGCTGATCTTCAAAAGCAAGCTCTACCATACGTTCACGCCTGTAACGCTCTTCGAAACCATTGTTTCCTTGGAATTCAGGCATCATGATGTCAGGACGGTTACGAAGCACATTGATAGCCTCGTTGGCTGACATGCCAAAATCTCCCTGTTCGTCAGCATTGCCGTAGTAGTTGTACATGGCCTCTGCATAGTTGAGGTAAACCTCGGCCAGACGCATCACAATCCAGTTGTGGCGTGTTGTAGTCTGGTTGTTGGCTGTGGTGACACAGGTGCCGTCCACAAACTTCTTCAAGTAGTAGCCCGTGGGAGTTGCGCCGTACTTAGGAGCACCGTTGAATCCGTTCTGATACGTCTCAATGGCAATCTGCTGAGTTACGTTAGATGGCCAAAGATCGCCGTTCTTCACTACAGTGAGTTCGAAACGTGGGTCAAGGCCATCGTATGGCTTCTCAGTAGTCACATCAACATCTCCAGGATGTTTCTCCTTGAATGTCTTGCCGTCGGCCTGATATTCGTATGCGTCCACCAGTGTCTGTGTAGGGCAGTTGCCGGAGTTGCCGTTCTCTACACCCACAGGATAATTGTACTGCTCGAAGGTGTTGCTTGCCTGGGTGCCAAGAACGAAGATAAACTCAGGATTGGTGAATGCATCGTGCCCCCATAGGTTGGCATACTTGCTGAGCTTGTAGCCCCAGCGCTGTGCATTATCGATGATGACCTTGCTGGCAGTAGCGGCCTCTTTCCAAAGCTCTTTGTTGTTGTCTGTATTAAACAAGGGTGAAGCCTGATAAAGAAGTACGCGTGCCTTCAGTGCAAGGGCAGCACCACGGGTGGCACGACCAATTTCCTGACCAGGAATGTCATTATACGACACGGGCAGATATTCAGCCACGGCATCCAATTCGTTGATGATGAACTTGAACACATCCTTGGCTGGAGTGCGTTTTACGCTGTTGGCCTGTTCATTGGTAAGGGTTGTGGTCACCAAAGGCACATCGCCGTAGGCACGTACCAACTCGAAGTAGAAATAGGCACGGAGAAAACGCAACTCGTAAGGGAATATTTCAAACTGCTGCACCATGGTCTGGTAATCGGGATCATATTCATAATCTGACAGGTCTATCTTGTGGATACGCTCAAGGTACATGTGTACCTGAGTGATGGCACGGTATGACCTGTCCCATGTGGTAGAGAAAGGATTCGAAGGGGTCCAACCACCGTTGAAATACTTGTGAATGGGTGAGAAGGAAAGTGCAAACTCAGATTCGTCTGTGGCACTGGCTATCATGGCGCCATTACCGTAGGAATTGTCCTTGAATTCGCTCGGCATTTGTGCGTAGACATCGTAGACAAGAGCCTTTATACCATTGAGGGGGCTGTTGTAGGTCCAGTCCTCGTCACGATTCGAAGCTTCGTTGTAGTCTAGGTCGGCGCAGCCTACAAAGACTACTGCCGCCATACCTAAAAGAACATATTTTATCTTGTTCATAAATGTATCTTTGATTAGAAAGTTAATGTGACACCTATGTTGACACCCTTGAATATGGGATATGCCGTTGAAAGTACCTCAGCATCCATAGCGTCGACGTTGTCGAAGGAAAAAAGGTTCTCGCCCTGAACAAACACCTTGGCTGCGGTAAGAGAGAGCTTCGAGAGCACTGTTGCAGGAACTTTATAGTAAACTTCGATGTTGCGCATCTTCAAGAAGTGAACAGGCTTGTACCAAACGTTACTTGCCTGGCTGTTGTTGCTGTTGTTCTGAGTTGTCAGACGTGGGTAGAGAGCGTTGTTGCCAGCCACATCCCAGCAGTTGTTGTAGTAGTCCACTGAAAGGTTGCCGTTGTCGGCCATGCCACCCCATATTGCTGACGGAAGATACTTCATGTAGTTGCCAGTGCCCTGGAACCATGCGTTTAGACCGAAGCCTTTATACTCTACACCGACATTGAAGGCGTAGTTGAGCTCAGGGATGTCAGTACCACCATCGAGACTGGTAACATCGAACTCGTTGATTACTTGGTCACCGTTGAGATCTTGGTATTTGATGTCACCAGGGCCTACAGTAGAGTATTCCTGACGGTAGTTGGAGTTGATGTCGGCCTGATCCTTGAAAAAGCCTGCCGACTTGAGTCCCCATGCCTCATTTACACGGTGGCCTACAGGGTTGCTCAGCGGATAGGTCGGTGTGCCGATATACTTGCTAACCTCATTGCGTGCCCACGACAAGTTGGCACCCAAGTTGAGATTGAGGTCGGGATTGATTTTCTTCACATACTTGGCACTTACCTCAAAACCGTAACTCTTAACTTCTCCAACATCGTTGTATGACGATTGTATACCAACCACCGATGAATTCTCATAGCTTGCAGAGAGCATGATGTGGCTGCGAAGCTGGTAGAAAGCATCAACTGAGATGTCAAGAGCATTTGCCAGACGAAGGTCAGTACCAAGGTTGAAGCTCGTAGATGTCTCTTGCGAGAAATCGGTAGTTGGGAACGAACCAAGCGATGCGCCCCATGTAGCACCGTAGTTGTTACCAATAATCACATAACCGTGCGAAACATCCCATGTGGGAAGCCACATGCCATAGGTAGGCATATAGTCGGTATGCTGGATGCCAGCCGATGCACGCAGCTTACCGTAGTTGAGTAGGCCATCGTTGTTGTTAGCGTAAATCCAACCGAGCGACAGTGTGGGTGAGAATGCCCACTTAGAAGGATACGTACGGCTGGAGCCGTTACCTGCAAGCACAAGGTCGGCAACGTAGCGGTTCTGAAAATCGTAGTGGAAGACTCCCATGATGTTCTGACGATAGAAGGTGTTTCCACGTCCATCAGCGCTTACACCACTGTTGTCGTAAACTACGGTAGCATTGAAGTGGTCGTTGTCGAAGAACGAACGTTTGTAGTTGACACCTATGCTGGACTTTGCTTTCCACCACTGGTCGGCATTCCAATTGCTGAAGGTGAGGTTGGTCTCCTTGTTACCGAATGTGTTCAGAGATACGTTGTTCTTGTCGCCAATGGTACCGGTGTAATGCTCGTAGCCATACTGGTGTGCCTTGTGTGAATTTTCCGCGTAAATCGACGAATTGGTATAGCCAGCACTGGCAAATACGCTCAGCCCATTGAGTAAGAAGTCGAGTTTTTGCGACAGCTTGGCATCTACCCACAGTTGGCGCTGATGGGTCTTGTAGAAGCCAGACGCCTGAATCTTGGCGATGGGATTGGCATCACCGTATGCCTCGTTACCACCCCAGATACCTGTTGAGGTCTTGTAGGGGAAAGCACTTGCCGGCAGCTTGTAGATAGCAGCTGTAGCATCGTCAGCACCGATGTCGGAGGGTCGCTTGGTCTCCTGAAACATACTGAAGAGGTTCACCGACATGAGAGTTGTGTTACTGATGTTGAAGTCGAGATTGGTACGGATATTGGCCTTCGACTGGCGCAGCTGCGCATTGTAGTCTGCCTGCTTAGTGTCCTTGAAAGCGCCGCGCACATCGGTATAATCGATATAGGTGTAGTATTTCACCTTGTTCGTACCTCCGTACACCGAAACGTATGCATGGCCTTCCTCGGCAGTGTTTTTGAAAGTAAGGTCGCGCCAGTTTACGTTAGGATAGAAGTACGGGTCGGAACCGTCTTTGAAGAGGTTAAGCTCCTGCTCGGTGTATGCGGCAGAGAGTCCGTCGTTGTGACGGGCATGGTTGAAAGCATTGGCATATCCGTAACCGTCTACCATGTCTGCGAATTCAGGGTCGAACTGGAACTTATGGCTGTAGTCCACCTTGACATGTGTCTTGCTTTCAACGCCACGCTTTGTCTTCACAAGTATAGCACCATTAATACCCTCATGGCCAAGAAGTGCCGTAGCAGCAGCATCCTTGAGGATGGTAACGCTCTCCACTTCCTCTACACTGAGGCGGTCGATAGGACGCTCGTAGCCATCGACGAGGATGAGAATGCTTTTATCGTTAAGCGTGTGATAGCCACGAATATTAAACGAGGCATTCTTATTTTCGTCGCCCGAGAAGCCGCCTTGCGATAGAGCCGTGAGGCCTGGCAGACGTCCATAGAGAACCTGGGCAAGGTTAGTTGCCGAAGTCTGCTGCAATTCTTCGCCTGTGATTGTGGTTGCGGAAGCGGTGCTGAGGAAATTGCTTATTTCCACGCCGTAACCCAAATCATAGGCATTTGCATTCTTATCGTTGAGTTTCACCTGCGCATTTGCCGTGAGAGAGACAGCAGCAGTCGCAAGTATCAACATTCTATTTATATTCATATTTTACAAGTCTTATTGATATTTAAAATCTGGATTACCAACCTGGGTTCTGGTTCAGACCATAGCCCTTGTTGATCTCGTCACGTGAAATAGGCGCAAGATACCATTTGTCGGTCCACTTGCTCGTCTGGTTGTCAGTATTCCACCATACGCGGATATTGTTGGTACAAGGAATCTTCTCATAGATACAGCTCGGCCAAGGTTCACCGGGTTCGAGACTCGTGTTGCCATTGTAATCGGCGGGATTCATCTTGTTGCCGTTGGCATCCTTGCGCCATACACGCAGCTGGTGTACCTGTCTCTTGAATATGTCGGATCTCTTGTAGCGGATGAGGTCATACCAGCGGGAGTCTTCATAGCCGAACTCACAGGCACGTTCCTTAAGGAGTTGCTCGATGAAGTTGTCCTTGTTGGTAGTTAGGTTGAGCCCTGGGTTCAGGACCTCTACCTTACCAAGACCTACGCGTGCGCGCACCTTATTCATTTCGTCGCAGGCTTTCTGCAGATTGCCTGTCTGTGCGAGTGCCTCAGCGTAGCAAAGGTGAATGTCAGCCATACGCAGATAAGCATAGTTGGTCGGATAGTATGCTGCATAGCCGTTATCGCGGAGATACTTGAACAGTTTCATACGAGTTGACCATGGATTGTCGGTAACTTGAGGACTGAAGGTCTGGTCAACATTGCCACCTTGCCACATCTCGGTGCTTGAAAGCCCCTGATATTGCTCGACAAGATTGTTGCGATTCACCACCATTGTCTCGTAGAGACGTGGGTCGCGGTTGACAAAGATATCTATGTTGTTGGGGTTATCGGTATTGAACACGTTGTCGTAAGGGAAGTTACGACCGTCTGCCATACCAAACATTTCCATATATTCGAGGGTGAAAAGAGCCATACCGAACTCATCCATACCTTCTATGTTCCAGTCGCCATTCCAAGCGTTTGTACCCGGACCGGCATGAACTTCAATCACCTTCTCGCTGTTGCCACGGAACCAGTAGGCGGCACGGAAAGCGTTGCAATAGTCTTGCTCACTGTTACCAGTGGGCTGTACAAGAGCGAAATAATTGCCGTTGGCGCTATTGGCTTGGAAGAAATCCTCACAAGCCTTCAGTGCTTTCTGCCAAAGTTCGGACTTGTAACCGCCAGCCCACACCTGGTTGATGTCCTGATTCTTCTCGTTGCGAGTGAATTCAAGATAAGGTTTGTTACTGTTAAACAGAGGCGAAGCCACGAAGTTCCACAGCTTTACACGCAGACCATAGGCTGAGCCTTTAGTCAGACGTCCGGAGTTGGTGGCCTGATCCTGCACAAAGAAAGGAAGCCCCGGCTCATCGATAGCGGTCTGGATAAGCTCGTCGATGAACTCTGCTGTCTCAATTACGCTCATACGCTTGCCATCTACAACATCAGCAGCCAAGAATGAGCGATCAACTTTTGGAAGACCTCCGAAGTTGCGGAAAGCATCGAGATAGCGCGATGCCATGATGACATACACCTCACCACGGAGCTGGCTCTTTTCTGATTCGCTCAAGTCAGGAACGCGATCGATGTTCTCAACGAAAATCCAACCCTCACGGATGGTACGCCAGATGCCTGCACGGGCATTGCCGTCACCGTTGGCGATGAAGGGGAACTTGACTAAACCGCCGTTATCTTGGTCGGTCTCGGTGAGGTCACCACCGTAGTACTTTCCGAGATTGTGCCATCCGCAGTACGACTGGCAAATATCGGTAAGAGCATCGGGGTGAGAATACCATACTGCACCTGTATAGGTGAAAGGGTTGTGCATGGCACCGTACATGTGCCAGAGGAAACGCTTTGCATTCTCTCCCTTGACAAAGATGGTGTCTATGGTCACGTCAACACCTGGTTGCTTGTCGAGGAAGCCATTTCCGACGTTGATATCATCGACACAGGAGCTCAGCGAACACACACCCATCATGGTACCAGCTACACATATAATAGTAGCAGTTTTTATTTTGAATTTCTCTATAAGATTCATTGTCTTGAATGTTAGAAGTTGAAGTTGATGCCGAAGTTGTAAACACGGGTCATAGGATATCGCGTGCTACCATAGCCGGCTTGTGCCTCTGGGTCATTGGCCTTGAAACTTGTGAAAGTAAGGAGGTTATAGCCATTAGCATAAACACGGATACTATTGATGGGCACACCAGGTATGCGGAACGAGTAACCAATTTCAAGGTTCTTCAGACGGATATACGATGCATCGACCATCCATGGGGATGAAAGTGAGCCGTTATGTTCGCGTGCCGATTTCTCAAGAGAGATACGTGGCAGGCAGGCACCGGGGTTATCCTCGGTCCAAGAATTGTCATAGACCCATTTATTGAGCATTGACTGGTTACTAGTACCGAAGGCTGGAGTATAGAAAGAACTGAGCTGACGGTTGACGTGGGTGGCACCTACCCAAGTCATGGAGAAGTCAAAACCCTTCCAGTTGAGCGTTGCGTTTACGCTACTAGTATACTCAGGAATATCGCTGTAGCCGATAGCATGTACATCGTTGGCATCTACCTTACCATCACCTGTGAGGTCAACGAATACGCAGTCACCAGGACGCAATGTAATCTGCTGGTCCGGCATGTTAACACCGTAAACTTCCTTGTAGTGCTGTTCGGTTTCACCAGGAACATAGAACTCAAAGAAGTCATAGCCGAAAGGCTGACCTACAGGATGATCTGTATGGTACATGTGTGGGAATTCCTTCTTCACTTCTGCCATTTCCGCAACCTTGTTGCGTGCGAAAGCTAATGTAGGAGCTATCGAGTAGTTCACTTTACCTATATGGTCCGCCCAGCGTAGGGTAATTTCATAACCATGGTTCTTGACACGGCCGAAGTTGATGGAGTTGGGTTTGAGAGCGGAAATACCTGCGATAGTTGTTTCGTTGGAAATGAGAATGTTCTTGCGGTCCTCCCAGAAGAGGTCGACACCAAGACTCAAGCGATCTCCAAAGAAGTGTACATCGGCACCATAGTTCTGCTTGGTGGCTGTTTCCCAAGTAACATCGGGGTTACCGTTGCTGGATTCGCGTGCGCCAGGCATGAACGTACCGTTGTTGATACCGAAGTTACCTGTACGGTCGTTGGTCCACCATGCACCACCGTTGTTGGTGTAGAACTGCCATGTGCCAGGCAAATATAGAAAACGGCCAACACCCTGGTCATTGCCTACCTCACCGATAGAACCGCGAAGTTTGAAATAGGAAACAACGCTACGGATAGGCTCCCAGAATTTTTCAGAAGAGACTATCCAGCCGAGAGAAGCAGAAGGAAAAAAGCCAAAGCGCTTACCTTTGGCGAAATTCTCTGAGCCGTTATAGCCCATGTTGAGGTCTACCATATACTTAGTCTGGTAATCGTAGGTGATACGGCCTACCATACCTACATAACCACGGGGGATAGAATTGTAGACACCGCCAGGATAGTAGTTTTTAGATTCATTATAAAGAACGAGCGCACCGAAATTGTGGTCACCGAACTTACGAGCATAGTTGAGACTTGCCTCTGCATACCAATTTCTCCCCCCCCCATTTGGACTCACCATAGCCAAGAGGCCATGAGTCACCCTGACGGACATAAACAATCTTTGGAGAACCGTCTTCCTTGTATTCACCCTTAGCGATGGTGGCCTTGTAGCTGATACCACCGCTAGTAGTACGTGCTTTCTGCTGTGTATAGTCAGAGTTGTAGGAACCCTTGATACGGAAATCGAGACCCTTGGTGATAATGTCGAGCTTGAGCTTGTATTGAAGGTCGAGGTTTACAACACTCTGACGCTGAATAGTATAACCGTGCTGGTAGATAAGACCGAGACCATCGGAGCCAACTGCGCCAACGAGATCAGGGTCGGAAACAATACGACGTCCCTGACTATCAAGGCCATAGCCTGACATTGGTGTACCATTGTTGAGAAGACCCTCAACACCAAAGACACCTGACTGACCGTTATACTCACCATTACCGATAGAGTTGCGTCTGCCAATGCGTCCGCCGATACCGATAGAAAGCGTACTCAGCTTAGAGAAATCTACATCAAGGTTGGCACGGAAGTTGTAACGGCGGTATTTGAAGTTTGCGTCATCACCTTGGTCGAAGGTTTTGAAAAGACCGTTCTGATTGAGCGTACCGACAGAAACGAAATAGCGGGCACGTTCAGTACCACCCGACACATTAATATTATATTGTTCCTGCCATGCGTGGTCGTTCATCAAGTACTTGAACCAGTTGGTGCTTGGATAAACAGTGGGCATATCCATGTCCTTCCAGTGCTGTATAGCTTCCTTCGAGAACTTCCATCCGTCCTCGGCTACTCCTTCCACTTCCTGAGCATGGTTATAAGCCGTTGCATACTCGTAGGAGTTTGCCGGTTCAAGGAATTTGGAAATCTGCTGAAGACCTACTGAAGTTGTCAGTGTGATGGTAGGCTTGCCTATCTCACCGCGACGAGTTGTAACGAGAATAACGCCGTTGGCACCACGTACACCGAAGACAGCTGTAGCGGAGGCATCCTTAAGAATAGAAATATCCTGCACCTCGTTCGGGTCTATTTGGCTAAAATCACGCTCGACACCATCGACAAGCACGAGAGGTTCGGCGCTGTTGAACGAACCGATACCACGGATGCGGATGACAGGGTCGTCGGCACCAGGAACACCGGTGTACTGCACCGACTGGAGACCTGGGAGCTTACCCGAAAGGGTGTTACCAAGCGATGCGGCTGGCGATTTGAGAAGCTCCTTACCACCCACGTTGGAGACAGAACCCGTCAGCGTCACCTTACGCTGCTGGCCATAGCCGATGACAACCAATTCATCGAGCATCTCAATATCCGATTCCATAATAACATCAAGAGAAGTTGATGTTGCCTTTACTTCTTTCGGCTTGTAGCCGACATACGAAAACACCAAGGTTGAACCCTTGGGAACTCCCGACAAAACATAGTTGCCACTGCCATCTGTTATCGTGCCTTTCGACTTGTCTTTAGTCTGCACGGTAGCCCCGATAAGCGGCTCGTTCTGCTCGTCAGTAACACAACCTTGCACTTTAGAAAGATTTTGTGCGAAGGACACTCCCGGTAGCAACAAAGCCAACCAAAGGAGATGTAATCTGCATAACTTTACCATTAGCATTAAATAAGATCGTTAACGTTAAAAATAAATATTTTTCGCTTACAAATGTATTAGGGAATCTTTCCAGTGGTGGGTAAAAAATAACATTTAAGGTTTAAAAACTATCAAAGAAGGTCAAATATATCATTTTCCAAAAAGTATACCACTTAAAAAGAAAGCGCGTGTGTCATTTAGTATGATAACGTGCACGTTTGAAAAGAAGCTCCAAATAGTGAGCGATGCAAAAAACGGCAAACTGAACTAGAGTTCTCTCGAAGGAGAATAATTTATATGAGAACAAAATCCTTGACTGGATACGACTTTACGATCATCGTTACGGTGAAGATGGTCTAAAAAATGTCTAAAGCTCAAACCAACGCCGGAATTTAGTGAGAATGTAATGCGTCTTACAATTTAAAAGGCCTACCTTTGTCCCATGTATTAGTCAACTATCGGATAAGCCGCGCAGCATTGGAAAGGTGGGTACGCATGGTGAGCAATTACGGTTATGCACGGCTGCATCAAATCAAGCGGCTTGGTAGCCCACCGAAAGATATGAGTAGACCAAAGAAAAAGGAGTCACAGACAGAACTTGAGAAGCTTCAGGCTGAGAATGTCCGTCTGAGGTCAGAGAACGTGCTGCTAAAAAAGTGAAGCCCTTAGTTGAGGAGCAGGATGTCCGAGCAAAGCTCAATGGGTACAAGACATCGGGGAATTAAGGTCAGAATATCTTCTTGACCTACTTATAAGGTTAAGAAACATGGCTCGTTCCGTGGTCTACTATCATTAGAAACGGCTAAAGATGCAAGATAAGTATGCTGTTGAAAAAAAGGAGATTAAAGATCTTTTCGATATGAATAAAGGAGGTTATGGATATAGTCGTATAACACTGGAGATGTGGAATCGTAGATACCCGATAAATCACAAGACTGTGCAGCGCCTCATGACAGAAATGGGTCTTAAATGTAAGATCCGCAAAGCTCGTTATCGCTCGTTAAGGGACAACTTGGCAAGATTGCCTCAAATGTCATTGCACGCGACTTTGTTGCTACTGAACCGAACCGTAAATGGGTTACCAATGTTACTCAAATCAACATAGGTTCCGTAAAGCTGTATCTGTCGCCTATCCTTGCTATGTTCAATGGTGAAATTATCTCCCACAACATATCTACAAGTCCGAATCTTGGACAAGTGTATGATATGCTTAAAGCCTTTGACAAGGTCGACAACTTTGACGGACTGATTCTTCATTCGGATTATGGCAATATTAGCACTTTGGTTATTGTAAACGATTGGAGGAATATCATCTAATGTTGACGGTGGAGAGGATATTTTCTGTATTGATTCTATGCCAATTGAAGTCTGTCGTCCCATAAGGTCAAAACGTTGTAAGATGGGGAAGAATTATTATGATAAAGCTCCTAATTATGGCTATTGTGCTTCACAAGGTGAACATTATTACGGATATAAATTGCATTCTCTCTGTGGAATAAGTGGTGTTATACACTCTTCTGAACTGACAAAGGCAAGTATTCACGACATTCATTATTTGAAAGATGTAAAGTACAACTTTTCAGAATTGCACCATCGTCGGTGATTGTGGATGTATTGGAACAGCCATAGAACTTGACTTATTTGAAAAAGCTAATGCAAGGTTGGAAGTTCCATAAACGGATCGGTTTAACAGGACGACCATCATTCGGACAATAAAGAGGAATGAATGCTTCTTCAAAAACTGACCAGTTAATCTTGTGCGAGAGTTTGTGCAAAGGGTGTTGTTGGCTCAGTAAATCAGCCAAAGATGACAACAGAGATGCGCAGGATGGAGTTGTTTTATCATATAAATCTGCAAGTTTCTACATTCAAAGATACAAAAACCTGCAGATTTATAAAAGGAACGATTATTTAATAAAACAGTTACCGTCATTAATCCTCCAGAACTATACTATCCCAGTCTTTTTGAACCAGAGGATTTCTAAACGGGACAGCAGTGATATTTTATTTCAAGAAGGGATCGCCTTGTTTGTCTGTGCTTACAACCCATCTGAAAGCATTGACTAACAATAAATTCTGTGTCCCGTCAATAAATTCTTCATCTCCATGTCCCAAATTTAGATAGATCATGCGATATTTAGTGTTAGTCCACACAACAGGGAAATCTCCGAAGTTAACTACATCTTTAATACCGAACGGATAATTCTTTGGTGAGATGGAACAGAGTACCTTTACATTTTTATTTAGCCTTGGGCTGGGATTCCATTGATACCATTCGCTAGCCGGAGCTACAAATGAAGCAGGTAAATTCTTGGTAACGGGATGGTTCGAGTTGTCAACATCAACCAATGCAGGTTGGGGGGGCCAATTGTTGCAATAGAACACACCACCGCCCAAGAATTTTACTAACCAAGGCCAATTTGTATTTTTATCGTTATAAGCTGCAGCATGAAAGCCAACCCATCCGCCTCCATTCTCCATATACTTTTCAAATGCTTCACGTTCAGCTTTATTACTAGGCGTTGTGTTGAGCATTACAATAACGGAATAGTCTTTTAATTTTTCATATGGATATTGAGACAGATCGGTTGTGACGTCCAAGATAAATCCATTGCCATAATTTAATTTCTTAAAGAAGTTTATAGCCTGTTGTGCAAATTGTACATGCGCCTCTTCCGCATTTGGAGTATAGTAAACCAATGCTTTGAATCGTGGGGCTTTGGCATAATTGGCAGAGTACTTACTTTGTGCGCTCGAAAGGGTTGTACAAAGTACAATCAAAAGGAATAAGTAATTTTTTAGTCTTTTCATAATGCATTTTTATGGTGTTAATATTCTATTCAAATTCAGAAACCAGTGACAACCATTTTCCTGCAGATGTCACCCAAACTTCTTTATAGCAGGCGTTATTTGTCTGTGGCCAATATGGTACATCTTCATTACCTATAGTTCGTATTCCGACAGGCATTTCTCCCACCATCTCTCCCGAAGAAAAACTGTTCATTTGCGGGTAATCGTGCCCTTCTCCGTAGATTAACGATTGTCCAAACGGATTTTTACCTACCACCCAGTATAATTGTTCCATCCCAATATCGAGTAATTCTTTATCGTTAAGAAACTTTCCACATAAGGCTGCCGATTTCCCTGCTGACAGATGAACTGCCATATTTCCATTGAATATGCTAAACCAAACGGGAAAGCGCTTGATATAATATTTGTCATTCAACTTTATACCTTTTTTCAGTTGGGTCTTGTATAATTCTCCTGCATTATCCGGAGCCAATAAATGTAACTTATGAAATTCTATAGAATCTTCATTTTCGTCTATACGATAAATGCCACTCGGTATCATTCCATAGGGCTGAGTATATTGCATCATCCCTTTGAGATATTCTCCATACATTTTAATTGATGATTCCCAACGCAGATAATCAGGATGACCTTTTTGTGTTTCACATAATAAGGTCATGGCTTGCATGTATATCTGTTCTCTGGATTGATGAATGGAATGTACAATTGATTTTTGGGATTTATCTCGATAAAAGAATCCTCTAATATTACTTTGGTTTTCTAATGGCTCTATCTGTTGACAATCTAGTGTGTAATGAATATATTCTGCCGCGAGGTTGGCATAGTATGCTTTTTGAGTCAACTTATATAACATACTTGCAGCCCAAGATATTGTAGCCATGTATTGGCTTTTTGAAGTACTATAGTTGTGTTCATACATTTGCTGGAATTGATCAAATCCATCTTTCTTGAATTTATTCATGGCAAATGCAAAGTCTTCCTCAGCAACTTTAAGCAGGTGCTCACGTAGCATAGGGTCCCGGTCCATGCTCATTGATGCATAGGCTTCGTAAGCGGAATATAGGAAATTATCAAATGCAATATTTTGAACTCGTACGGAATAAATATCATCCAACGTATTTATAATTCCGTCCTGCCAAATAAGTAACCCCATACTGCTGGCACGGTATCCATCCCCGTAACGATTTTTGAGAATGAAGTCAATTCCCCATTCCGCTTCTTCCAACATCCGTGCAGCTAATGGCGTATTTTTGCTTTTGAGGCGGTTGTATGCTTCTAATAGGGCATAGGTTACATCACCTGTTTGCAGCGTTTGTTGTGACAAATCTCCTGCATCGTGCCAACCGCCTGCGTATGAAATACTCTTACCCTCGTGTTTTGAAAACAAGTCTAAGTGGCATGATGAATGTATGTTGGGGACAGGATATCCACAGCGTTGACAGAATATAAAGTTTAATGCTCTCCACTGTGAGTTATCCCATATTTTCTCCCCGATTTGGAATGGAGGGGTTATAACTTCGCCAACCTTTAATGAATAATTTCCTACATGATTGAAAGAAGTAAAATCAATAACACCAAATTCTCCAATTGTAGTTTTCTTATCTTCAATTTTACCTTCAAATGCAACTGTTTGATCAGTAGCATTGATGAGTTGGAATATTGTATGTCTTTTATACAATGATGCGTTTATTATAGCTTCTTTAGGTGTATTTGTAACATATCCTGTTGTGGAGTAGATGATTCTATTCTCATCGGGTATCCATCCACTAACTTTCTCAGGATTCTTTATCTGTTGAAGTTGTATATCGTTTATATAGTAGATTGCAGAATCACCGGTTGTCCGGTCCTTACCTTTTATAGACACACTAAAACTGATATCCATCACTTTATTACGCTGATATTCATCAATCTCAAGATAACATTGATTGTCGAGTAGGTCAGCTCCCTTACGGGAGCTTTCCCCTCTAAGAACCGTACGTGAGAGTTTCCCCTCATACGGCTCAAGCAATTCAAAACCTTTATTTGTACATAAAAGTCGGCTCATAGTAATTTC
>JAYRGX010000011.1:0-111382 GCA_041907545.1 Bacteroides sp. | reverse complement strand
TTTGGATCATATCCCCCGCAATATAAATACCCAATACAACAAATGACATTTCGATCACCAAAACTCATCCAAATTCTCTTTTTATATAATATGCTAATCTTAATGTGTACGAACTCTTTTGATCTTGATAATGGATTCCTTGAATTCTTCCTTGAAAACGGGGTAACGATAAGAATAACTTGAAATGTGGCTTATTGTATTGATTTATAGGGATAAACGTGTTGCTCCATTTAACTATACTGTGATATTTAGGAGCTCATAAAACCTATTAAGTTATAGAATGAAATATTTAATGCTAAAAAAGTAACTGTTTTATTTGTTGAAAACGAAATAATCTATACCTTTGTATCGATAAAAAGAAAAAGATATGATGTACCTATTTACATATATTCTACTATGTGGTATTATTATTCTACTAGCAAAGTTTGGTGGAAGTGAGTGCTGTGCGTGAATATATGTAATATATCAAAAATATAAAAGCCTTTCTCACTTCCCTGTGTGAAAGGCTTTTTTAATGAATATAATTCAATATAAGATATAAAGATGAGTGATAAATTGTTTATTTTCGATACGACACTTCGTGACGGTGAACAGGTGCCTGGATGCCAATTGAACACGGTAGAAAAAATTCAGGTTGCTAAAGCTTTGGAAGTACTGGGAGTTGATGTTATTGAGGCTGGGTTCCCTATTTCAAGTCCTGGAGATTTTAACTCGGTAATTGAAATATCTAAAGCGGTAACGTGGCCTACCATTTGTGCCTTAACTAGGGCCGTTCAAAAAGATATTGATGTGGCTGTTGATGCACTGAAATATGCAAAGCATAAACGAATTCACACAGGTATTGGGACTTCAGATTCTCATATTAAATATAAATTTAATGCGACTCGTGAAGAAATTATAGAACGTGCTGTAGCCGCAGTGAAATATGCACGCAACTATGTGGATGATGTTGAGTTCTATGCGGAAGATGCCGGTCGTACTGATAATGAATATCTTGCACGAGTTGTTGAAGCAGTTATTAAAGCTGGAGCAACAGTTGTGAATATCCCTGATACAACAGGTTATTGCTTGCCATCTGAATATGGTGCCAAAATTAAATATTTAGTGGAGCATGTGAGTAATATTGATAAGGCAATTATTTCAACTCATTGCCATAATGACTTGGGTATGGCTACTGCCAATACTATGGCTGGAGTGTTGAATGGTGCCCGTCAGGTTGAAGTGACAATTAATGGGATTGGAGAGCGTGCTGGTAATACGGCTCTTGAAGAAATCGCCATGATTATAAAGTGTCATAAGGATATTGACATTGAAACGAATATCAATACACAAAAAATTTATCCGGTAAGTCGCATGGTTTCGAGCCTGATGAATATGCCGGTACAACCAAATAAAGCAATTGTAGGACGTAATGCCTTTGCCCACTCATCGGGCATTCATCAAGATGGTGTGTTGAAGAATGTTCAGACTTACGAGATTATTAATCCTCATGATGTAGGGATAGATGATAATTCGATTGTATTGACGGCACGAAGTGGTCGTGCAGCATTGAAAAGTCGGTTAGTAGCACTTGGAGTAGATCTTGATCAGGATAAATTGGATAAAGTATATGAAGAGTTTCTGAAACTAGCAGATAAAAAGAAAGATATTAATGATGATGATATTCTTGTTTTGGCAGGTGCTGATCGTTCGATAAATCATCGGATAAAATTGGAATACCTTCAAGTAACCAGCGGCTTTGGCGTACGTCCGGTAGCTAGTCTTGGCTTGAATATATCGGGTGAAAAGTTTGAGGCTTGTGCAAATGGTAATGGTCCGGTTGATGCTGCAATAAAAGCATTGAAAAAAATCATAGATCGTCATATGACTTTAAAGGAATTTACAATTCAAGCAATTAATAAAGGCAGCGATGATATTGGAAAAGTTCACATGCAAGTGGAATATGATAATCATATTTATTACGGCTTCGGAGCGAATACCGATATTGTGACTGCTTCAGTTGAAGCATACATTGATTGTATCAATAAATTTAAAATCTGATTTTAGCGGGAAGTACTGAAGTATAATTTTTAATAGATTAGCAATGAATACATTATTTGATAAAATATGGGATGCTCATGTAGTACAGAATGTACAGGATGGTCCAACTCAACTTTATATAGACAGGCTGTATTGCCATGAAGTAACCAGTCCACAAGCTTTTGCTGGATTGAAAGATAGGGATATCAAATGTTTTCGACCGGAGAAAATATTCTGTATGCCCGATCATAATACACCTACTCATGATCAGGATAAACCAATAGAAGATCCGATTTCTAAAGTTCAGGTTGATACATTGGAGCGTAATGCAAAGGATTTCGGTCTGAAACATTTTGGTATGATGGATACTAAAAATGGAATTATTCACGTCGTAGGGCCTGAACGTGGGTTGACTTTGCCAGGTATGACTATTGTATGTGGAGATTCGCATACTTCTACTCATGGTGCATTGGGAGCTGTTGCGTTCGGTATTGGAACCAGTGAAGTGGAAATGGTTATGGCTTCCCAATGTATTTTACAAAGTCGCCCGAAAACAATGCATATTGTCGTTAAAGGGCAGTTGGGCAAAGGTGTCACAGCCAAAGATTTGGCTTTGTATATGATGTCTAAAATGACAACAAGTGGTGCCACTGGTTATTTTGTGGAATATGCGGGCGAAGCCGTGCGTGCCTTATCGATGGAAGGCCGTTTGACTTTGTGTAATTTGAGTATAGAAATGGGTGCTCGCGGTGGAATGGTAGCTCCCGATGAAGTGACCTTTGAATATATAAAGGGACGTGAGTATGCACCTAAGGGTGATGAATGGGAGAAAGCATTGGCCTATTGGAAAACATTAAAAAGTGGTGATGATGCTGTATTTGATAAAGAAGTTATATTTGATGCTGCTGATATTGAACCAATGATTACTTATGGAACAAATCCCGGTATGGGCATGGGCATTACTGCTCATATTCCTACATTGGAAAGTATCAATGAAGGAGCACAAGCCTCCTTTCAAAAATCTCTTGATTACATGGGCTTTCAACCCGGCGAAGCATTGTTGGGTAAAAAGGTAGACTATGTCTTTTTGGGTGCTTGCACAAATGGTCGAATTGAAGACTTCCGCAAGTTTGCTTCGATGGTAAAAGGCCATAAGAAAGCTGATCATGTGGTAGCATGGCTTGTCCCGGGTTCGTGGATGGTTGATGCTCAGATTCGTAAGGAAGGAATTGATAAGATACTTGAAGAAGCCGGTTTTGCGATTCGTCAGCCGGGTTGTTCTGCTTGTCTTGCTATGAATGATGATAAAGTTCCGGCAGGAAAGTATGCTGTTTCTACGAGCAACCGCAATTTCGAAGGACGTCAGGGACCAGGCTCCAGAACTTTATTAGCAAGTCCTTTGGTGGCTGCTGCCGCTGCAATAACAGGAGTGGTAACAGATCCGAGAGAACTTCTTTGATATAAAGAGTTCAAATTCGGTACTATTTATTCTTTTGCCAGAAAGTCAAATCGTAAAAAAGAAATTAGAAAATGAAACAAAAATTTGATATTATAACCAGTACATGTATCCCTCTTCCATTGGAGAATGTAGATACAGATCAGATCATACCTGCCCGTTTTTTAAAGGCTACAACTAAAGAAGGATTTGGTGAAAATTTATTTCGTGATTGGCGTTATGATAAGCAAGGAAATAAAATTGAATCATTTGTCTTGAATGATCCTACATATAGCGGACAGATATTGGTTGCAGGAAAGAACTTTGGCTCAGGGTCTAGCCGTGAGCATGCTGCTTGGGCGATAGCGGGTTTTGGTTTTCGGGTTGTGGTCAGCAGCTTTTTTGCAGATATCCACAAAAATAATGAACTAAACAATTTT
This sequence comes from Bacteroides sp., assembly GCA_041907545.1. Classification (GTDB taxonomy): domain Bacteria; phylum Bacteroidota; class Bacteroidia; order Bacteroidales; family Bacteroidaceae; genus Bacteroides. The sequence continues at coordinate 107,488 of JAYRGX010000011.1, read as the reverse complement.
GTTCTTCCGGTAGTGGTAAGTGAATCTTTTTTGGCGGAGTTGTTTGATTCAATATTTAAAAACCCAAAAACTGTTGTTGAAGTGAATCTTCCTCAGCAAACTATTACAAATAAAGCAACCGGAAAAAGTGAAACGTTTGAGATTAATTCGTACAAGAAACATTGTTTGATGAATGGATTGGACGATATTGATTTCTTGCTTGAGAACAAAGATAAAATAGTAGCTTGGGAGAAAAAGCATGAAGCGTAATCATCCGAGGATAGAAATAATGGACACTACACTGCGCGATGGTGAACAAACCAGTGGTGTGTCTTTTGTGCCTCATGAAAAATTGATGATTGCCCGTTTATTGCTTGAAGATTTGAAAGTGGATCGCGTGGAAGTGGCTTCCGCCCGGGTTTCGGAAGGCGAGTTTGATGCAGTCAAAATGATATGCGATTGGGCTGCCAGACGTAATTTGCTTTCTAGAGTTGAGGTTTTGGGATTTGTTGATGGACATACTTCTGTAGATTGGATACATGTCACGGGGTGTCGGGTTATAAATTTGCTTTGCAAGGGTTCGTTGAAGCATTGTACTTTTCAACTGAAGAAAACACCCGAAGAGCATATTGAAAATATCTTGTCTGTTGTGGATTATGCTAATGAGTCCGGCTTGGAAGTTAATGTCTATCTTGAAGACTGGAGCAATGGGATGAAAGACTCCCCCGAATATGTTTTTCAATTGGTAGATGCTTTGATCCACTCGGGAATTAAACGATATATGTTACCTGATACATTGGGTATACTGAACCCATTGCAGGTGATTGAATACATGAGGAAAATGCTCAAGCGCTATCCACATGCCCATTTTGATTTTCATGCTCATAATGATTATGATTTGGCGGTAAGTAATGTTCTTGCTGCAGTGCTTAGTGGGGCAAAAGGATTGCATACTACAATAAATGGTCTAGGAGAGCGTGCCGGTAATGCTCCGCTTGCAAGTGTACAAGCTATACTTCATGATCATTTCGCTGCTAAAACAAATGTTGACGAAAGCCGATTGAATGAGGTGAGTCGTGTGGTGGAATCTTACTCGGGCATCATGATTCCGGCTAATAAACCTATTGTTGGTGAGAATGTCTTTACTCAGGTAGCCGGTGTACATGCCGATGGCGACAATAAAAGTAATCTTTATTGCAATGACTTGCTACCTGAACGTTTCGGACGGAAGCGTGAATATGCTTTGGGCAAAAATAGCGGGAAAGCCAATATACGCAAGAATCTTGAAGACTTGGGACTAGACTTGGATGAACAGTCCATGAGGAAGGTCACGGAGCGTATCATTGAATTGGGAGATAAGAAGGAATTGGTAACCCAAGAAGATCTGCCTTACATTGTATCTGACGTGCTGAAGCATAACGTAATGAGTGAAAGAGTCAATCTGAAGAGTTATATTGTAAATCTGGCCTATGGCTTGAAACCTATGGCTACTTTGAAGATTGAGATCAATGGTAAAGAGTACGAGGAAAGTTCTAGCGGTGACGGTCAATATGACGCTTTTGTACGTGCTTTGCGCAAGGTATATAAGACAAGCCTCGGGCGCAAATTTCCGATGCTGACTAATTATGCGGTTAGCATTCCTCCCGGAGGCCGGACTGATGCGTTCGTCCAAACGGTTATTACATGGAACTTTGAAGATAAAGTGTTTCGCACCCGCGGGTTGGATGCCGATCAAACGGAGGCTGCTATTAAAGCAACGGTGAAAATGCTCAATATCATAGAGTCGACATACGAACAGGAGAAAGAATAACATTAATCATTAGTACAAAAATAAAAAAGAATATGGATTTTAAAATTGCAGTGTTGGCCGGTGATGGTATAGGTCCTGAAATATCGGCGGTAGGTGTTGACGTGATGTCTGCCGTTTGTGAGAAATTCGGACATGGAGTAAGTTATGAATATGCCATCTGTGGGGCAGACGCTATTGATAAAGTTGGTGATCCCTTTCCGGAAGCTACTTATCAAGCTTGTAAAAGCGCTGATGCCGTATTATTTTCGGCGGTAGGTGATCCGAAGTTTGATAATGATCCTACAGCAAAGGTTCGTCCTGAACAAGGTTTGCTTGCCATGCGTAAGAAATTGGGCTTATTTGCAAATATTCGTCCTGTACAAACATTTAAATGTTTACTTTATAAATCGCCTTTACGTGCAGAGTTGGTAGACGGAGCTGATTTTCTTTGTATCCGTGAATTAACGGGTGGAATGTATTTTGGTGAGAAGTATCAGGATAACGATAAAGCTTACGACACCAATTTGTATACGCGTCCTGAAATAGAACGTATATTGAAGGTTGGTTTTGAGTATGCTATGAAGCGTAATAAACACCTTACGGTGGTGGATAAAGCTAATGTTCTTGCAAGTAGCCGTCTTTGGAGAAAAATTGCACAGGAAATGGCTCCTCAATATCCGGAAGTTACAACCGACTATATGTATGTGGACAATGCTGCCATGCGTATGATTCAAGAACCTAAATTCTTTGATGTAATGGTTACGGAAAACACTTTTGGTGATATTTTGACGGATGAGGGATCTTGTATCAGCGGTTCTATGGGATTGTTGCCATCAGCTTCTACGGGTGAGAGTACTCCCGTATTTGAACCGATTCATGGTTCATGGCCACAAGCAAAAGGATTGAATATTGCTAATCCGCTAGCTCAGATCTTGTCTGTTGCGATGTTATTCGAATACTTTGATATGAAAGCGGAAGGTGCATTGATTCGCAAAGCCGTAGATGCTTCATTGGACGCAAATGTCCGTACTCCTGAGATACAAGTGGAAGGTGGAGCAAAATATGGGACAAAAGAAGTAGGAGAGTGGATTGTAGATTATATAAAGCAAAATTAATTTCCAAGCAGTTTCTACTATATATCTATATATTAGCCGGCTCGATAAGAGCCGGCCTTTTTTGTATATAAAGCTCAACGGCTTTGCGTGGTATTACAGTTGCAGGTAGCTTCGCAATGTTCATTAGATGTTTCGAATTCCAATGTTGCATGTTCTATATTAAAAATCTTCAGTTGCTCTCGAATAAGGTGCTTAATCTCTTCCATTCGATTGGCTTCCTTTAATACGATGTGTGCTGTTAGCGCATTTTCGGTGGTGCTTATTGCCCATATATGCACGTGGTGTATGTCGCTTACTCCCTCAATTGTTCGGATTGTTTTTACGACTTTTTGACTATTGATACCCGATGGAACACCATCGAGAGTCAGGCGTAAACTGTCATGGAGTAAGTTCCATGTGGAAATCAGTATTACAGTAGCTACTACCAGCCCGATGATCGGGTCGATAATGTACCACCCCGTGTAACTTATAATGATGCCGGCAATTAGGACTCCGATTGAAACGAGTGCATCAGCTGCCATGTGGAGATAAGCTCCTTTTACATTCAGATCTTTTTCTTTGTCTTTCATAAATAAGAAAGCCGTGAATGCATTAATAAAAACTCCGACACCTGCTACCCATGCGATGGCTCCTCCGGGAACAGGCTCCGGATATCTGAGCTTGTGGATACTCTCTACTATAATCGCACCTACAGCACCTAACAGGATAACGGCATTGAGTAAAGACACTAGGATAGTACTTTTCTTATATCCGTATGTATAGTTACTGTTCGCCTTGATCTTAGCGAGTCGGAAGGCTATTAATGCCAATACCAGACTGACAACATCACTCAGGTTGTGTCCTGCATCCGATAGCAGAGCAAGTGAGTTAAACCAAAATCCGGCGCTAAATTCGGTGGCGACGAAAAACAGATTCAAAACTATGCCAATGATGAAGGCCTTATTTAGCGATTCTGTGTTGGCTGTATTGTGGTGATGATGTTCGTGTGTCATAACCTCAAGTGTTATATGTGTATAATGTTTAAGCAAAATTACGTGATAGAAATATAACAACGGAATATTCGAATAGTTTTTTGTCTATCTTTGGGGCATAATACCTATAAATAGGGATTATAACTACTGGTATTCAATAACACGACTTATTAATTCTTTGATCGTTATGGTGAAAATTGCCGAAAAACTGACAGATCTTATTGGTCATACGCCACTCATGAAAGTGTCAGGATATAGTAATAAATATGGTTTGAAGCGAGAGCTTATTGTTAAATTGGAATCATTCAACCCTGCTGGAAGTGTGAAAGATCGTGTGGCGCTTTCAATGATTGAGGATGCTGAAGGACGTGGGCTTCTTAAACCGGGAGCTACAATAATAGAACCTACCAGCGGAAATACAGGAGTGGGTTTGGCTATGGTGGCTACAATAAAAGGATACCGTTTGATTCTTACCATGCCCGAAACCATGAGTTTGGAACGCCGTAATCTATTAAAAGCTTTTGGTGCCGATATTGTCCTGACAGACGGTATGGCGGGAATGGCTGGCTCTATTGCCAAAGCTCGTGAATTAAATACTGAAATTCCGGGATCGATAATCTTGCAACAGTTCGAAAACCCAGCCAATCCAAAAGCCCATCTGCTTACTACAGGAGAAGAAATTTGGGATGATACAGATGGTAAAGTTGATGTTTTTGTGGCCGGAGTAGGTACAGGAGGGACTGTGTGTGGGGTAGGACGTGCATTAAAGAAACATAATCCGGATATTTACATTGTTGCAGTTGAACCGGAAGCTTCTCCAATTTTGGAAGGTGGGAAGCCAGGAACTCATCGCATACAAGGTATAGGTGCGAATTTTATTCCGGCTATTTATGACCCTTCCGTCATTAATGAGGTATTTCCCGTTCCCGATGACGAAGCTATCCGTGGTGGGCGTGATCTTGCCGCCACTGAAGGGGTATTGGGTGGTATTTCATCCGGTGCCGCACTTTATGCAGCCCGGCAGATTGCTTTACGTCCGGAATTTGCCGATAAGCGGATTGTTGTCCTTCTTCCCGATACAGGTGAAAGATATCTTTCTACGGAGCTGTTTGCTTTTGAAACCTATCCTTTGGATTAGACTTCAATTATTTACACCTAATATTTTGTATTATTTTTTAGTTTAGTCGAATAATATTATATCATGCAGAAATTTTTCTACTTACTCATATTCGTTTCTTTTTCGTGCTTGCCTGTGATGTCACAGAACTATGGCAAACTTTGCGACCGTGCCAGCGAACTGCTTGGTCAAGATAGTCTACAGCGTGCTGAAGAGGTTATTCGGCAAGCATTAAAACTTGAACCTGCCAATCCGCACAATGCATTGCTTTTCTCTAATTTAGGAACAATACAGCGGCGTCAAAGGCAGTACGATGATGCTATAGATTCTTATACTTATGCTTTAAATATTGCTCCGCTGTCAGTTCCTATTCTCTTAAACAGAGCTGCTCTTTATTTGGAACAGGGTAAAGATAACTTTGCCCAAGTTGATTATTCTTTGATTCTCGATCGCGAGAAAAACAATAAAGAAGCTTTGCAGATGCGGGCGTATATTTACATGCGGGCTAGAGATTATAAATCGGCAAGGGTTGATTATGATAGTTTGCTCAAAGCTTATCCGTTAGATTACGCCGGTAGGTTTGGATTAGCTACTCTGGAGCAAAAAGAAGGCCGTTTGGCAAGAGCTCTGGATATCTTTAATAAGATGCTTGTAGAAAACCCAGAAGATGCAGCTCTTTATTCAGCTCGCGCAGGTGTTGAAAGGGATTTGAAGCACGATGATCTTGCTTTACTTGATTTGGAAGAAGCGATTAAGCTTAAACCGGAAGAGCCTGAAGCTTACCTGATGCGTGGGCAGATTTATCTTGCACGGAAGAAAAAAGATATGGCTAAAAGAGATTTTGAAAAAGCTGTTTCATTAGGTGTTTCGCGTGTGGATATAAAAGAGCTGTTGCGACAGAGTCGATAACGTTTTTTTATAGATATTCCCTAATTAATGAAACAAATTCTTTACCGTATTTTTTCTTTTTATAATCACCTATACCGCTAATATTTCCGAAGTCTTCGACACTTTTCGGTCGTAGAGTGCTTAGTGTATGTAGGACTTTATCCGATAAAACGATATATGGAGGTAGCATGTCTTCATCGGCTAATTTCTTGCGCAATTGGCGGAGAGCTTCAAACAAATCGGTATTTTCTATACTTGGTAGATCTAACGACAACTCTTTTGTAGTAGTCTTTTTCGTTTTCTTTTTGCCCGTTTCTTCGCGGCGAATTACGGCTAGCTGCGCTTTCGTCCTTCCGAACAATACATCATTTCCACTGGATGTTATTTTTAGGTGATTATTCTCATTATATGCTATCTCAAAATACCCTAGTTGTAGCATTTGCAAGAGGTAGTCTTGCCAATCTCTTCCTGGGATATCGCGTCCTGCGCCGAATGTTTTTAACTGTTGATATCCCTTGCTCGTAATTCCTGTTCCCATCGTACCCCTCAGAATATCAATCAGCGACTGTATTCCTACCTGCTCATTGGTACGAGCAATGCCACTTAATGCTTTTTGTACAATTACCGTACCGTCGAAGCGTTGAGGTGGATTCTTGCACACATCGCAATTTCCACAATCTTCGGTGCTCGTTTCTCCAAAATAACTTAGCAAAATGCGGCGTCTGCATATATCAGATTCTGCATATTGTTGCATCCGTTGTAACTTTTCAAGATTGATATCTTGTTGCCCGCTTTCGGTTGCAAACCGGGTTAATAGAATCAGGTCGGAAAGTGAATAGAAAAGAATTGTATCACTGGGCATTCCATCACGACCAGCACGTCCTATTTCCTGATAGAAACTTTCAATACTTTTAGGCAAGTTATAGTGTATTACCCATCTTACATTGCTTTTATCTATTCCCATACCGAAAGCAATAGTCGCGCAGACTACTTGTATACGGTCGTTAATAAAATCGGCTTGCGCCTTGTCGCGTTCTTTGGGTGATAATCCTGCATGGTAAACAGCTGCCCGAATTCCATGTTTTTGTAATAATTGAGCTACTGTTTCTGTTTTGCTGCGGCTCATGCAGTATATAATGCCGCTTTCTCCATCGTGCCCGGATATGAACTCAAGTATGGTTTTTGACTTTTCTTTTTGCAGGTAACCTCTTTTTACAGTCAGACTTAGGTTTGGACGGTCGAAAGATGAAATAAATATTTTAGGTTCTTTCAAATGTAGTTGACGAACAATGTCTTCACGTGTTATTTTATCTGCTGTCGCAGTGAGAGCTATAATTGGTACATCCGGAAACGTCTCGTGTAAGAATCCCATTTGGGCATACTCCGGTCTGAAGTCATGTCCCCACTGTGAAATACAATGCGCCTCATCTACAGCAAATAAAGAGATGTGCATGTCCCTTAACAAGTAATTAGCTTCTCCTATTAATTTCTCCGGAGATATGTACAATAGCTTTAGTTTACCTCCCATGCAGGCTCTACGGATATTCGCATTTTCAGTTTCGTCGTTATTGCTGTTCAATGCTGCGGCTGCAATGCCATTGGCGTTAAGCGTCTCCACTTGATCTTTCATTAAAGAGATAAGAGGTGAGACAACAATGGCAGTCCCTTCACTTAACAGAGCTGGCAGCTGGTAGCAGATGGATTTTCCTCCTCCGGTTGGCATTAGTACTAAACTATCTTTACCTGCCAATATAGTTTGAATAATATCTTCTTGTAGGGGACGAAAACTGTCGTAACCAAAGAAATGTTTTAGAGTGCGGAGCATTTTCATTTTAATATATGTCGACAAAGTTACATTAATTATTGTATATGATACAAATTGAAAACGTCTTCTTGTTTTGTAAAAAAAGGAGTATCAACTGTTAAAGTTTCTTATTATATGTAGTGTTATTAATAATTCCACCCCTTTTTAGGTGTTTATATATAAAAAAATATGATACGGAATTGTATATTTTAAAAAAATGTCAGACTTTTGTGTAGTGAAAGGATTTATCCTTATGACTTTTGTTTAAACAAACCCTAACCAGTTAATTCAATGAGTGATTTAGAAAACAAAAAAATGGAAGAATCTCCAAAGAAGCGCCCTTACAACCTGCGTGAGAAAAAGGAGAAAAATGCCGCTTACCGTTCGTTGATACGTCCGGAATTGGCAGATGAGTTGTACGACCGGATATTGAATATCGTCGTTGTACAGAAAAAGTACAAGGATCCAGATTATTCTGCCAAAGATTTGGCAAAAGAATTGAAGACCAATACTCGTTATTTGTCAGCTGTTGTTAATTCTCGTTTTGGTATGAATTATTCATGCTTGCTGAATGAATACAGAGTAAAAGATGCAAAACATTATTTGACGGATAAGAGATATGCCGACAAAAATGTGGAGGAAATCAGCACAATGGTTGGCTTTGCTAATCGCCAGTCTTTTTATGCTGCATTTTACAAGAACGTGGGAGAAACCCCTAACGGCTACCGTAAACAACACGCAGATAAGAAATAATCTGCACATAGAACTAATTGAAAAGGAAGTATTCCGGACCTTATATATCCGGGATAATTCCTTTTTCCTTTTTTAATAAGACCTATTATTAACGCAAGTTTTCCTTATTATGAAGAAACGACTGATGACTTGTGTCGCCGTCGCGTTGCTTGCAGCTTGCGGCAATGCTAAACAAATAACAGCCCGAGCAAATAACTTTAAATATACAGTGGAACAGTTTGCCGATTTACAGATTTTACGTTACCGGGTTCCCGGTTTTGAGAAATTATCGCTTCAACAAAAGAAGCTGGTGTACTATCTTACAGAAGCTGCACTGCAGGGTCGTGATATCCTGTTTGACCAAAACGGAAAATATAATCTGACGATACGTCGGACTTTGGAGGCCGTTTATACAGGTTATAAAGGCGATAGAACTTCTACTGATTTTAAAGCAATGGAGGTTTATCTGAAGAGGGTTTGGTTTTCTAATGGAATTCATCATCATTATGGTTCTGAAAAGTTTGTGCCGGGATTTGCTCCTGAATTCTTTAAACAAGCCATATTGAGTATAGATAAAAAGCTTTTGCCACTATCTTCAGGGCAATCGCCAGACCAGTTATTTGATGTGATATCTCCTGTGATATTCGATCCTGCAATTATGCCTAAGCGGGTAAATCAGGCGGCAGGGGAGGATTTAATAAAAACTTCAGCTTGTAATTATTATGATGGGGTAACTCAACAAGAGGCGGAAGACTTTTATAATGCTTTGAAAAACCCCAGTGATGAGACGCCTATTTCTTATGGACTCAACAGCCGTTTGGTTAAAGTCAATGGAAAAGTAGAGGAAAATGTCTGGAAAGTAGGAGGACTTTATGGTGCTGCTATTGATAAAATAGTGTATTGGTTGAAGAAAGCCGAGACTGTAGCAGAGAATCCGGAGCAAAAAGCAGTAATTGAAAAGTTAGTGGAATTTTACAACACCGGAGACTTAAAAACCTTTGATGATTATGCCATTTTATGGCTGAAAGATGTCAATTCGCTTATTGATTTTGTCAATGGATTTACAGAAAGTTACGGAGATCCCCTTGGTATGAAAGCCAGTTGGGAATCACTGGTAAATTTTAAAGACTTGGATGCGACTCATCGTACGGAAATCATTAGCGGGAATGCTCAATGGTTTGAAGATCATTCTCCTGTAGATAAGCAGTTTAAGAAAGAAAAAGTGAAGGGGGTTACAGCAAAAGTAATCACTGCCGCAATATTGGCCGGCGATCTGTATCCTGCAACAGCTATTGGTATTAATTTGCCGAATTCGAACTGGATACGTAGTCAGCATGGATCAAAGTCCGTTACTATCGGTAACATTACGGATGCGTATAACAAAGCGGCTCACGGAAGTGGGTTCGATGAAGAATTTGTTGTCGGTCCCAAAGAACTTGAATTAATAAATAGTTATGCCGATCTGACCGATGAACTGCATACCGACCTTCATGAGTGTCTTGGACATGGTTCGGGGAGATTACTCCCGGGAGTTGATCCGGATGCTTTGAAAGCTTATGGTTCTACCATTGAAGAAGCACGCGCCGATTTGTTCGGATTGTATTATGTAGCCGATAAAAAATTGGTTGATTTGGGTTTAACGCCGAATATGGATGCTTATAAAGCTGAATACTACAAATATTTGATGAACGGTCTAATGACTCAGCTGGTGCGTATTGTGCCGGGTAACAACATTGAAGAGGCACACATGCGGAATAGGCAATTGATTGCTCGCTGGGTGTATGAGAAAGGCAAATCGCAAAATGTAGTTGAGCTTGTAAAGAAGAATGGCAAGACTTATGTGGTGATTAATGATTACCAGAAACTCCGCCACTTATTTGGTGAGTTGCTAGCTGAAATTCAGCGGATAAAATCTACCGGCGATTATGCAGCGGCTCATGATTTAGTAGAAGATTATGCGGTGAAAGTAGATCCCGCCCTTCATACTGAAATATTGGAGCGCTATAAGAAATTGAATTTAGCGCCATATAAAGGCTTTGTAAATCCTAAATACGAACCGGTGTTAAGTAGTAATGGTGAGATAAAAGATATAAAGGTGGTATATGATGAAGGTTATAGTGAGCAGATGTTACGCTATAGCAAAGATTATTCTACCTTACCTTCTTGGAATTGATAATGAGACAGGGGGCATTTCCCTCTTAATAACATGAAGTAATGGATATACAAGAACAAATAAAAGATATAAAAACACAGCTTCGTCTCTTTATGAATGGTGCCGTGTCGCAGAGTATGCGTGAGAAGGGGCTGGTATATAAACTTAATTTTGGTGTGGAACTTCCCCGTATTAAGGAAATAGCATCATCTTATGAGAAAAATCATGCACTGGCTCAAGCATTATGGAAAGAAGATATTCGTGAATGCAAGATACTTGCCGGTCTGCTACAACCCATTGACACTTTCTATCCGGAGATCGCAGATATTTGGGTGGAAGATATACGAAATGTAGAGATAGCAGAAATCACCTGTATGAATTTATTTCAGCATTTACCTTATGCTGCTGCCAAATCTTTTCAGTGGATAGCGGATGAACGGGAATATATGCAGGTTTGTGGCTTTCTCACGATAGCGCGTTTGCTGATAAAGAAAGGTGATATGTCCGAGCGCGTATCGGAAGAGTTTCTTGATCAAGCTATATGTGCCTTTTTGTCGGGGTCATACCACGTACGTAGCGCGGTGATGACTGCCATCAGTCGTTATATGCAACATAGCGAAGAATATGCTTTTCGCGTTTGCCGGAAAGTAGAAGAGATGGAAAACTCCTCCCGGGATAATGAAGTGCTTTTATATAATAAGGTGAAGGAACTTATACAAGATTGATTCGATCTATCTTGTATTATGCATACAAAGACGCGGAATTGCTTAACAATACGAGCTGTTCCGCGTCTTTCCATTTAAAAAATGTCAGTCTTCTCATTTGCTTTCTGCAAAAAAGGATTAACTTTGTTGGCGGTTAAAAAACTTTGATGCTATAATGGATAGCCAAAATGTGAAAGATACGGTAAGGCAGATATTCACCGAATATTTGAATATTAACGGGCATCGGAAGACTCCTGAACGTTACGCCATACTCGATACCATTTATTCTGTTGAAGGACATTTTGATATTGATACCTTATATACTTTGATGGCCGACCAAGGCAATTTCAGAGTAAGTCGTGCTACACTATACAATACAATCATATTACTTATCAATGCTCATCTGGTCATTAAACACCAGTTCGGAAACTCTTCTCAATATGAGAAATGTTACAATCGTGATACCCATCATCATTTAATCTGCACACAGTGTGGCAAAGTGACGGAGTATCAGAATGAAGATTTACAGCGGGCTATTGAAGGTACTAAATTAAGCCGGTTTTATTTGTCGCATTATTCTTTATATATCTACGGCTTATGCAGCAAATGCGATCGGGCTAACAAAAGAAAGAAAAAGAATAATAATTATAAGAAAGAAAAATGAAAGTAGATGTTCTATTAGGATTGCAATGGGGAGACGAGGGTAAAGGTAAAGTCGTCGACGTATTAACCCCCAGATACGATGTAATTGCACGTTTCCAAGGAGGACCAAATGCCGGCCACACATTGGAGTTTGAAGGACAGAAGTATGTGCTTCGTTCCATTCCTTCCGGAATTTTCCAAGGTGATAAAGTTAATATTATCGGTAATGGAGTAGTACTCGATCCTGCTCTTTTTAAAGCTGAAGCGGAAGCATTGGAGCTTTCGGGACATAGACTGAAAGATCGCCTTCATATTTCCAAAAAAGCTCATCTCATTCTTCCTACCCACCGATTACTGGATGCTGCTTATGAAGCGGCTAAAGGTGATGCTAAAGTGGGTACGACAGGTAAGGGTATCGGTCCTACTTACACCGATAAAGTAAGTCGTAACGGTATACGTGTAGGTGACATCCTTCATGACTTTGATAAAAAGTATGCAGCAGTTAAGGCTCGTCACGAACAGATATTGAAAAGCTTGAATTTTGAATATGACTTGGCACCACTTGAAAAAGAATGGTTTGAAGGTCTTGAATACCTCAAGGAATTCAATTTGGTGGACAGTGAACATGAGATTAACCGCTTGCTTAACTCAGGCAGAAGTATCTTGTGTGAAGGTGCGCAAGGGACAATGCTCGATGTTGATTTCGGCTCTTATCCTTTTGTTACTTCTTCTAACACAATCTGTGCAGGCTCTTGTACGGGACTTGGAGTTGCTCCCAATAGAATCGGCGAGGTTTACGGTATCTTCAAAGCTTATTGTACGCGTGTAGGTGCAGGTCCTTTCCCAAGCGAATTATTCGATGAAGTTGGTGACAGGATTTGTACGTTGGGACATGAATTCGGTTCGGTAACCGGTCGTAAGCGCCGTTGCGGATGGATTGATCTTGTGGCATTGAAGTATGCCATTATGGTAGACGGAGTAACAAAACTGATCATGATGAAGAGTGATGTCCTTGATACCTTCGAAACTATCAAAGCATGCGTGGCGTACAATATCAATGGTGAAGAAGTAGATTTCTTCCCTTATGACATCAACGAAGGTGTTGAACCGGTGTATGTGGAACTTCCGGGTTGGCAGACTGACATGACAAAGATGCAGAGTGAAGATGAATTCCCTGAGGAATTTAACGCATACCTCTCTTTCTTGGAAGAACAATTGGGTGTACCAGTGAAGATCGTTTCGGTGGGACCGGACCGTGCACAGACCATAGAACGTTATATTGAAGAGGCTTAGTACTTAATTCTTCATAAAATATAGGGGAAACTGTCAGATTTATAGCAGTTTCCCTTTATTTTTGGCAAACTATTTGTATGATGATAAGAAAAGCGTGTTTTAATAGTTAAAATAAAAACTAAATTATGGGAACTGGAATGATAGGAATGCAATGGATTATTTTTATTGGAGTAGCTCTGGTGAGCTGGCTGGTGCAGATGAACCTGCAGAGTAAATTTAAGAAATACTCCAAAGTGTCTTTAAATAATGGCATGACAGGTAGGGATGTGGCGTTGAAGATGTTGCATGACAATGGCATCTATGATGTTGAAGTGACTCATACTCCCGGACATTTGACCGATCACTATAATCCTGCCAATAAGACAGTGAATTTGAGTGAAGGTGTATATGAAGGAGACAGTGTGATGGCTGCTGCCGTAGCTGCTCATGAATGTGGACATGCGGTGCAGCATGCTCAAGCTTATGCTCCGTTGGCTATGCGTAGCAAACTAGTCCCTGTGGTTTCATTTGCTTCGCAGTGGATGACATGGCTGTTACTTGGAGGTATACTGATGCTTCAGTCTTTTCCACAGCTATTGCTTGCCGGTATTATTCTGTTTGCAATGACCACATTGTTCAGTTTCATCACTCTTCCGGTTGAGATCAATGCAAGTAAGCGTGCGCTGGTATGGTTGAGTCGCTCGGGAATAACTAATTCTTATAATCATTCCCAAGCAGAAGATGCGCTTCGTTCTGCTGCATACACTTATGTGGTAGCTGCATTGGGCTCGTTAGCCACATTGATCTATTATATAATGGTCTTTATGGGACGTAGTAGAAATTAATATTTTCTCTTTATTGAGATAAATAATATAATAAGGTCGGCCAGTCGTTAAGATTGGCCGACCTTATTTTTATATCGGCGGGAGCATTCTTTTACCGGATGAAACAAATGGTCTGTTCGTTCTCAACAGATGGTGTGTTGAGGCTTAACTGACCGTCTGTTGGAGGTAAACAGACCATCGCTTTGGTACAAACACACCATCTGTTTTTGGAATATGTAGAGCGATTTGTCTACTATGGCAGTTGTATGCCATTAAATAATATTAAAAAGCCTTCATTTGATAACCCTTTACATTGCCCGTCTTTGTTATTTCTTCATAATCAACTAAATCAGCGACTATGAAACCGGTTAAATTCATTTTAGCTTTTGCAGTGTTCATGTTTTTGGGTACAGCCATCCTTTTTTCACAAAACAAACAAGATAAAAAGGAGCAAAAGCAAAAGGCGGTAAAGGAACTTGTTCTTTCCCAAAAATATAAAGTGGAAGTAAGTCAGGCTATTCCAACTACCGGAAAAACTGTGTTTCTTACATCCCCCTATTCGTTGGAGGTGCGGAATGATTCTGTGGTTTCATATCTTCCCTATTATGGCAGGGCGTACTCCATTCCTTACGGCGGTGGAGACGGGCTAAACTTCAAAGCTGCTTTTACCGGATATAAAATTGAATGGGACAAGAAAGGAACTGCCAAAGTGAAATTCTCCGTTCGCAATTCTGAAGATAGATATGATTTTAGCATCGATGTTTTTGCTAATGGCTCTTCTTCGATATATGTGAATATGCAGAACCGGCAATCTATAAGCTTTCAGGGTGAATTGGACCTGAAAAAGTAATTACTGATAGAATACCGATCCTGCGAATGAATGATGCGTGTCTCAATTAGGCGTTTGCCAAAACCAATTGTCGTCATTAACGATATAAGACCCTTTTTCTCTATCATTGCTGTAACCGGTCGGCATAAGAGTTGCATAACGACTGGCTTTAAAGCCTTTGTCTTCTGCACCAAATTCGCTGCTTAGAGTACACGACAGATAATATAAGTTCTTACTCATGTAATTATACAAATAAGATTCCTGACCGATTTGCTCTTTATTATTCCAGTTCGCTTCCTTGTTCAAAGCTAAAGGCAGCCCTTTCCGTAAACGTTCGCGAACTTCTTGTATGCCTAGTAAATTGCCTTTTTCGTCCATGACCCATGCGTTACTTGTCGGATCAATCCATATCCATTTATTTAACGTTTTAGAATATACGGCATTGATCACATGGCAATCGTTGATGTATTTTTTAGGTAGGCATGTGATAAATCGTGATTTGAACCCCATCGACAGGTAACATTCATTGAGTACTATTGCTAAACCACGGCAATTCAGTCCACGTGAACCATCTTTACATGGCTCGGCAAGTGCTATGGCATTCCGCCCTTTGGGATTTTCATGCTGTCCGTCGTGTAGAATTTTGTTGTGTATATACGTGAGTATGTTTTTTATTTTAGAGATTTCATCCCCTTTACCGGCTACACTATCTAATTTGAAATATTCGCGTACGCGAATCAAATTACTGTCATTGGCATCCATATAAGTAAATCGCGGCAAAGTGTCGGTACGTTCGTTTTGTCTGTATGAAGATGATTTTTGCAAAATGTACAGATAATCTCCTTCTTCTCTCATTTTCGCAAGTATCTTTTTGAATTCCTTACTCTTTCGTATATTGTCCAAATCTGTATCTTCAAGAGTATGTTTATAGCTGACATATCCATTCTTATAAGCAAGCTCGAAGTATTTCAATGCTTCTTTTTTCTTGTTTTGGAGAGATTCGTAGCAAGCCATATTATAATATTCCCCTCCATAGTTGAACCAAACTTCTTTGCGTAACGAGTCAGGAAGATTTTCATAACTAGAGATGATAACTCCATTAAGCTGTTCTGCTTTTGCATAGTTCTTTTCATTTAGAGCTTGATTCAGTTCTGCATTCAATGCTTTATAAATCTTATTGAACGCTTCTTTTGAACTTATTTCCTGGGCTTTGCATACATTGAAGTTACAAACAAGTAAAATGAGCAGTGTGTACACCAGTCTTTTAATAATCATTCCATCTTTTAGCATAGCTTTTATAATTTAATTGTTTTTCCATTTCTATCCAAAAAGAATGCCGTTATTTTAATTGATTGATAATCAGAAGAGTTTTATATGGGGTTATGTCCGATAATGAACGTATTTCTCGAAAGTGGACAATCGATGAACGCTTTATTACACCTTATTACATTCTTTTCATCTGATTTACATAAAACAACCCGCTCAGCTTTTATACTCTCGACAAAAACCTGTAACTTTGCAGCCTACTTTTTAAATACATTTGATAGATTATGGCTGCAAATCCCAGTATTCCCAAAGGAACACGTGACTTTTCGCCAGTTGAAATGGCGAAGCGAAACTATATATTCAATACCATTCGTGAAGTATATCATCTTTATGGCTTTCAGCAGATAGAGACCCCTGCTATGGAAATGCTTTCCTCACTAATGGGAAAGTATGGAGATGAAGGTGACAAACTTCTGTTTAAGATACAGAATTCAGGAGATTATTTCTCCGGTATCACTGATGAAGAACTATTGGGAAGGAATGCGGCAAAACTTGCCAGCAAATTCTGTGAGAAAGGCCTTCGTTATGATCTTACCGTGCCTTTTGCCCGTTATGTAGTGATGCATCGCGAAGAGATTACTTTTCCTTTCAAACGTTACCAAATTCAGCCGGTCTGGCGTGCCGATCGTCCTCAGAAAGGACGTTACCGCGAGTTCTACCAATGTGATGCCGACGTTGTAGGTAGCAATTCTTTGTTGAATGAGGTGGAGTTGATGCAGATTGTTGATACTGTATTCACTCGATTCGGTATCCGTGTATGCATTAAGATAAATAACCGGAAGATTCTTACCGGACTTGCCGAGGTGATAGGTGAAGCTGATAAAATTGTGGATATAACCGTTGCCATTGACAAGTTGGATAAAATTGGACTGGATAATGTGAATGCAGAGTTGAAGGAAAAAGGTATTAGTGATGAGGCTATTGCCAAATTGCAGCCGATCATTCTATTGAGTGGCACAAACGAAGAGAAGCTGACTGTCTTGAAGCAGGTACTTGCTGAAAGTGAGACGGGCTTGAAAGGAGTAGAGGAAAGCGAGTTTATTCTAAATACCCTTTCGGGATTGAGTATGACCAATGAAATAGAGCTTGATTTAACTCTAGCGCGTGGTCTGAATTATTACACCGGTGCAATCTTTGAAGTGAAGGCTTTGGATGTGCAGATTGGTAGTATAACGGGTGGCGGACGCTATGATAATCTGACCGGAGTATTTGGCATGGCAGGAGTATCCGGTGTCGGTATTTCATTCGGGGCCGATCGTATATTCGATGTACTCAATCAATTGGAATTATACCCTAAAGAAGCTGTGAACGGTACCCAACTGTTATTTATAAATTTTGGTGATAAAGAAGCTGCTTATTCCATCAATGCTTTGGCGAAAGTAAGGGCTGAGGGTATTCGTGCCGAAATATATCCGGATGCTGCCAAAATGAAGAAGCAGATGAGTTACGCCAATGCCAAGAGTATTCCTTTTGTGGCTTTAGTTGGTGAAAATGAAATGAATGAAGGTAAGATTACCTTGAAGAATATGGAATCGGGAGAGCAAACACTTGTCACTACTGATGAGCTGATCTCTTTAATAAATAGATAAAAAACACTTTGTAGATAAGAGACAGTCTTCATGGCGTGAAGGCTGTCTCTTATTATTCTTTTAATTAATAGTTTGTTGATATGGATATAAGTATTTTCACCCTTATTTTGTTTGTCGGGGCTATTTGTGCAGGATTATTGGGCTCTCTTACCGGTCTTGGTGGAGGTGTCGTAATTATACCACTCTTGACCTTGGGTTTTGGCGTAGATATGCGCTATGCCGTTGGTTCGGCATTGGTAACTTCCATTGCCACTTCTTCGGGAGCCGCTGCAGCTTACATTCGTGAGGGGATTACCAATACGCGAATTGGTATGTTTCTTGAGATAGCAACCACTACCGGTGCTGTTGCCGGGGCATTGGTCGCGATGTATTTACCTACTAATATTATAGCGCTCATCTTTGGTGGAATACTAATATTCTCTGCATTGATGACTGTCCGTAAGAAGAATACAACTCTAGATCCTTCAGCTCCAGGTGATAAATTGGCAAATGTATTAAAACTAAACGGCTCATATCCCACGAAAGATGGTATTGTAAAGTATAATGTTCATGGCGTGGCGGGAGGATATTCTTTAATGACTCTTGCCGGTATATTATCCGGTATTTTGGGAATCGGATCCGGTGCTCTGAAAGTATTGGCTATGGATGCGGTAATGAAAATTCCTTTTAAAGTATCTACTACTACTAGTAATTTTATGGTAGGTGTTACTGCCGCTGCCAGTGCTGTGATTTATTTACAGCGCGGATATATTGACCCGGGATTGGCTATGCCTATAGTGCCCGGTGTGCTAATTGGAGCCTTCTTTGGTTCAAAGATCTTGATGAAAGTGAAAGTCGGAACATTGCGTATGATTTTTAGTGTTTTGATTACATTGTTGGCTCTTCAGATGATTTACAATGCTTTAACCGGTAAAATTTGATTAAAATGAATAAACTAACTACTCAGCATGATGTCGATACACTCATAGGCAAGCTGTTGCGTGTCGGAGTTGTAGTTGCTTCTATTATAACTGTGATCGGTGGAATAATCTATTTGTTTCAACATACCGGTGTGGTACCCGATTATAAAGCTATACCCGGTCATCATAGTGCTTTTTCAGGTGCTCCTGCATACTTAAGGGAGTTCCCGACGATTATATCCCATGTTTTCCAATTTGATGGCGCGGCTATTATACAACTAGGTTTGATAGTCCTTATTGCCACACCTGTTTTACGGGTTGTCTTTTCGTTATTCTCTTTTGCTATCGAGAAAGATAAGCTTTATGTGGTGATTACAACTATAGTGTTGATTATTATTATGATCAATATGTTTTTTGGTTTGCATTGATCTTTATGGCTATTTTCATCTTAAATAAAAAGTAATACCAGTGTATCAGTAAGCTTTCCGGGATGTTCATAATATACTCGGAAATGCTTTTTTAACAATTTTGCAGTTCTTTTGTAACCTATAATTGCTATTTTTACTGTGGTTATTAAATAAAAGAACACAGTTATGAGATTGTTTACTAAGACACTGAGTGGTTATGCAGCTATTAGTATGCTGATGACTTTGATTGCTGTTATTTTCCTGTACATTATGGGTAATGTGTTGATTCAGACTACTGAATCGTATCAACAAGTTGCTAAAACCGAGAATGTTTATTAAGGGTGCAGTTCCCTTTGTCTGGAAAATATATACCTCGATCTATAGTCCATCAAGAAACAAAGCGTAACTTTGTACAAAAGTACAAAGAAATATGATTTTTTATTTCACAGGAAATGGTAACTCTCGTTGGGTTGCCGAAAAGATAGCGGAATATAGCCAAGACAAGGTGTTGAATATTGCCGATATAATAAAAGGGGATGAGAGTATCCCCGATCTTTCTCAAGAAAGTCGCATAGGCTTTGTCTTTCCCATACATTCATGGTATGCTCCCCGGATCGTAGTCGATTTTGCTGCATCTTTGCAGGTCGATTCGCAGACCTATCGTTATGCCGTTTGTACATGCGGAGATGATGCAGGTAAGGGTATGCAACGGTTTTCTGCTCACTTCAGATTGGATGCTGCATGGTCGGTAGTAATGCCGAATACTTATATACCCATGTTCGAACTCGATTCTCCCGATAAAGCTTTATACAAAATCCGTAAGACCGAAGAGCGTATCCCCCGGATAGCTGATGCTATATGTAAGCACGCTAAAGTATGGGAGGTTCGTGAAGGTGTCTGTCCACGATTAAAGACGTATGCCATCAATTTCCTGTTTGTAAAGTCTGGCATTCATCCGGAAAGATTCCATGTTGAAGGTAACTGTGTGTCCTGTGGCGCATGTGTAAAAGCCTGCCCTGTCGGCAATATAGAGTTGAAAGAAGGACTTCCGGTATGGTCTGACGTTTGCACCCATTGTATGGGTTGTGTGCACACTTGTCCCCAACATATCATACAATATGGCAAGGTGACACGAAAGCGGGGACGTTATCGTTTGGCAGACTTCTTGCTAAATAAAAAATAGATGCTTGTCATTTTGTCAGTTGTGACTGACAAAGAAACACTCTGCACAATTTGGCATACTTTTCGTAATCTAATATACGTCCCGCTTTTTATGAGCGGAATTATCAAAATATAATGTATAACATATAAAAACAAAAGACTATGAACATTAAACCATTAGCAGACAGAGTGCTTATACTTCCTGCACCTGCAGAAGAGAAAACAATTGGTGGTATCATTATTCCTGATACGGCAAAAGAAAAACCTTTGAAAGGCGAAGTAGTGGCTGTAGGTCACGGTACAAAAGATGAAGAAATGGTTTTGAAAGCTGGTGATACGGTATTGTATGGAAAATACGCCGGTACCGAACTCGAAGTAGAAGGTGCTAAATATCTTATTATGCGTCAAAGTGACGTACTCGCAGTGTTAGGTTAATTTTTATCTATAAACAAGTAAATAATAAAGCGTTATGGCAAAAGAAATATTATTCAATATTGATGCTCGTGATCAATTGAAAAAGGGTATTGATACTCTCGCAAATGCAGTAAAAGTAACACTCGGTCCTAAAGGACGCAATGTGATTGTTGAAAAGAAGTTTGGTGCTCCTCATATTACAAAAGATGGTGTAACCGTAGCTAAAGAAGTTGAGCTATCTGATCCTTATCAGAATACAGGTGCTCAGTTGGTGAAAGAAGTGGCTTCTAAAACCGGTGATGACGCAGGTGATGGTACAACTACCGCTACTGTTTTGGCTCAGGCGATTGTGGCTGAAGGCTTAAAGAATGTTACAGCAGGTGCAAGTCCTATCGATATCAAACGCGGTATGGATAAAGCAGTTGCCCAAGTTGTTGAATCTATTAAGAAACAGTCGGAAAAAGTAGGTGACAATTACGATAAGATAGAGCAGGTTGCTGCTGTTTCTGCCAACAATGATCCTGTTATTGGTAAATTGATTGCAGATGCTATGCGTAAAGTATCTAAAGATGGTGTGATTACTATTGAAGAGGCTAAAGGTACTGATACTACCATCGGTGTAGTAGAAGGTATGCAATTCGATCGTGGTTATCTTTCTGCCTATTTCGTTACGAATACGGAAAAGATGGAGTGCGAAATGGAAAAACCATATATCTTGATCTACGATAAGAAGATTTCCAATTTGAAAGATTTCTTGCCTATATTGGAACCGGCAGTCCAGACAGGTCGTCCTTTGCTTGTAATTGCTGAAGATGTAGATAGCGAAGCATTGACAACTTTGGTTGTAAACCGTCTGCGTTCTCAATTGAAGATTTGTGCTGTGAAGGCTCCCGGATTTGGCGATCGTCGTAAAGAAATGCTTGAAGACATTGCAATCCTTACCGGTGGTGTGGTAATCAGCGAAGAAAAAGGTCTTAAGCTAGAGCAGGCTACCATTGAAATGCTAGGTACTGCAGAAAAGGTGACTATCACAAAAGATAACACTACCATTGTAAATGGTGCCGGTGACAAGCAAAATATTAAAGAACGTTGCGAGCAGATTAAAGCACAGATTGCTTCAACCAAGTCTGATTATGATAAAGAGAAACTTCAGGAGCGTTTGGCTAAATTGTCAGGTGGTGTAGCTGTTCTCTATGTAGGTGCAGCTAGTGAAGTGGAAATGAAGGAGAAAAAAGATCGTGTAGACGATGCTTTGCGTGCTACTCGTGCTGCTATTGAAGAAGGTATTGTTGCCGGTGGTGGTGTAGCTTATATCCGTGCGTTGGAAGCTTTGGATAGCTTTGTTGGTGATAATGCCGATGAAACTACCGGTATTGAGATCATCAAGCGTGCTATAGAAGAGCCGCTTCGTCAGATTGTTGCCAATGCAGGCAAAGAAGGTGCTGTAGTAGTGCAGAAAGTTCGTGAAGGTAAGGCTGACTTCGGTTACAATGCTCGTACTGACGTGTATGAGAATTTGCATGCAGCCGGTGTGGTTGACCCAGCTAAAGTAACCCGTGTAGCTCTTGAAAATGCAGCTTCTATTGCAGGAATGTTTTTGACTACTGAATGTGTTATTGTAGAAAAGAAAGAAGATAAGCCGGAACTCCCGATGGGTGCCCCTGGTATGGGCGGTATGGGCGGCATGATGTAATATAGCTTTTCTCTATAAGCTAATTGTTATTTGGATGAACTGTGGTGACTCAATGGAAGTCACCACAGTTTTTTTTATTCTTTATGTAACAAAAAACTCTTTATTATTTTAAAAATACTACATTTTAGTTAATATTGAAATCCTTTTAGCTAATATGTTTGTTATATGGCAATTACTTAATAGTTTTACTGTTAAGAATGTCAATTTCGACAACCCGACAAAGATTACCTTATTAATAACCTTTTAATTAAAGCGGATTATGGATAAAAGAGAGATTGGCTCGAATGCGGGTAAAATTTGGGAGTTACTTAGCGATAATGCCAAGTGGGATTATGGGACTTTGAAAAGAAAGTCCGGTTTAAAAGATAAAGAGTTGGGCGCTGCCTTGGGATGGCTTGCCCGTGAAGATAAAATTGAATTTTATCAGGATGAAGATGAACTCTACATTTATTTGGGAGTTAATGTCTACATTGGATAAGCAATATATTGCTTCTGTTTAATTATTAAAGCGCAGGTATACGATATTCTGCGCTTTTGTTCTTTTATGGTAACCGGATTTTTTCGTTCCTTTGTGTATTCATTAAAAAATTAAATAGATACATGTTATGAGAAGTTTTGCTTCGGATAATAATTCCGGTGTACATCCTTTGGTTATGGAGGCTTTGAACCTTGCCAATCGGGATCATGCAGTAGGATATGGTGATGATCCATGGACAGTTGAGGCTGTAAAGAAGGTAAAAGAAGAGTTTACTTCGGATTGTGAACCACTGTTTGTCTTCAACGGTACGGGTAGTAATGCTATTGCATTGCAGTTGGCTACTCGGCCATATAATGCAATTTTATGTGCTGAAACTGCGCATATCTACGTTGATGAATGTGGTGCTCCGGCACGTATGACAGGGTGTCATATCCGTCCTATTGCTACTACTGATGGTAAGCTGACCCCGGAGCTCATCCGTCCTCATTTGAAAAACTTCGGGGAACAACATCATTCGCAGCCGGGAGCTATCTATATATCGCAATGTACAGAACTAGGTACCATATATACCGTAGAGGAGCTTAAGGCATTGACCGGACTTGCTCATGAATATGGCTTGTATGTACACATGGATGGGGCTCGTTTGGCTAATGCTTGTGTAGCTTTGGATGCAACTTTCAAGGAACTTACAGTGGACTGTGGCATTGATGTATTGAGCTTTGGCGGAACAAAGAACGGCTTGATGCTTGGTGAAAGTGTAATCGTATTCAATGACGCTTTAAAAGCGGAAGCACGTTATATTCGTAAACAATCGGCTCAGTTGGCATCTAAACTTCGTTACTTGTCTTGCCAGTTTACGGCTTACCTGACCGATGAACTGTGGAAGAAGAATGCTACACATGCCAACAGAATGGCTGTTGACCTTTACAATGGATTAGCTGGTATTCCGGGTGTTTCATTCACTCAGAAAATGGAAAGCAACCAGTTGTTTCTTACTATGCCCCGTAAAATGATAGATAAACTGTTAGAGTCTTACTATTTCTACTTCTGGAATGAGCCGGCTAATGAAATCCGTCTGGTTACATCTTTCGATACTACCGAAGAAGATATCCAATCGTTTTTGACTGCGGTTCATGCAGCAATTTAACCTTTTCTGCTATTTCAAAGCAGTAGCGACTTCTTGAAATAAGAGGGTGCTCTTAAAAATAGAAAAAGCTCCATACCTTCACAGGCTTGGAGCTTTACTTATAAACAAGCCTCTTGGGGGTGAGAACTTGTTTACTGAAAACAAACCGATTGAATATACCTTTAATACCTTCTGATAATAACTTCTAACTAACCTTTATCTTTAACCTGAAATATGATTCCATTTATTTATAGTTCGACAGCTTCACGTAACGGGACAAATGAGTATCCTTTACGCTTGAGTGTCTTGATCATTTTATCCAGATAGCCATTGTAAAATTTGTCTATACGCCGGTCATCCGTTCCAAAATGAATTAACATCAAATACCCATTCAACCCTTTCTCTTTTTCTACCTTCATGATATGATCATAGATGAATTTACTACTTCTATAATTTTTCATATCAGGGGTTGTGTAGTCGGCATTACTCATTGTACCGGGCGTGTAATTGACGACCTGTATACCCATATTCTTTGCCCATGCTGAAATCTCTTTGTTGTAGTATTCGTATGGCGGAATATATAAAGGAGCATCTTGGTATGCTATGCCTGCTTTACGCATCGTCTCATAACTTTTTAGCATGTCATCTTCAAACTCTTTACGACTGACCAGGAGAGAATCGCGATTTTCCCATGGCATGTAGAGTAAATGACCATAGCTATGGCTTCCTACTAAATGTCCTTCTCTCAAGAGCCTTTTGATTATTTCGGGGTATCTTTCGTAGAACTCTCCGGTGAAGAAAAAGCCTCCTTTAATATGGTTTTTCTTAAGTGTCTCAATGATCGCATCAGCTCCGTCAGCTTTATCTGCAGCTGTAAAGACCAAAGATATCTGTTTTTTAGATGGGTCGGTACGTACAATTCCACCATTTATATATACATTACTATCTTTTTTCAATCCGGATTGCACCATTCCTTCTTTCTGCATAGCTGAAAGATAATAGGTGAGACTGGCAGTGCCATCCATTGTAGGTTCATTGGTGGAATAATCGTGTATGGCATCATGATACACCATCATATCCGGTTGAAAACGCTCGTAGTCCTGACCGGGAGTCCCCGGAATGCCTGTCATGTTTACTCCACGCAGACTCTCAAAAATGCTTCGATAAACCGGACCGTCTACCAATCCTCCGGTAGTGTTACCTACACCGGCATTCAGCAAAGACGAATGGGGTTGTGAAGGGTAGTCACCATATAGCGGGAGCTCCACAATCATGCTTGTTCCCCACGGGTTACAACCGAATAGCCAATCCAGTAAAGCCGATTCCATCTCGGCATAAGTGGTATCTCCCGTTAACTCCCGGTAGAGCCGGCATTGGGTAATCATGGCAACTGTCAGATTGTTAGAACACCAAATATAAGGTATTCCATTTAAGAACGGGCTGCTTTGGGCTTTCTCGAATGTACGCTGCAAGCCGGTACGCATGTTGCGGATAAATTCCTGGCTTAAACGCTGGTTACCTTGTTTTGCCAAGTGGTAGTGCCCCATATTCATGAAAGGGTACCATTGATAATGCCGTGCACTGTCAGCTCCCATCCATGGTGTGAATGGTTCACGGCGACCATATTCAACAGCCTGGTTTAGATAGCTTTTATCTCCTGTAGTTTTATATATCTCCATTGCGCCAAGTTCCATGTCATCCACCCAATTATCTTCCTCATAAATATAAGGTGACACGACTGAAGCGGTTTGGCATGCGCCGGGCTTCTTTATTCCTTCTTGATAGGCGGCATTGGCTTTGGCGCCGATTTCTGCAGCAAACTGTGGATAATATTGCTTGAGTATTCGTGCTCCCAAGGCAAAACATGAGGCATATTTACCTGCCGTACTGGCTACTCCTGTTGTTGCATTCATAAACTTGCCACGGACTTGAGGCTCACTGCTGCAAAAATACACCGGACGTCCATTACCCGGGCCGTAACCATAGTCTACTTTATCTTTATTGGGAAGGCGCATACCGGCGTGATCACGATCATCCGCTATCTGATTATAAAGTTCTCCCGGCTCCGGATTCATTTTGTTCAGCCAATCCAATCCCCATTTTATCTCATCAACAATATCCGGTATTCCATTGGCTCCGGGTAATCCGGCGGCATCGTAGACGTCGCCAAATGCTTCGGGGTTTTCCTGATAGGCAAACATCATCTGATAGATTGCATTGGCTGAAGTGGTCGTATATTGCAGATAGTCGGTGGCATCATGCCAACCGCCACGGACATCGATATGCTTTCCTGTTTTGGAGGGGTGGTACACAATGTATCCGTCGTGTACATGGCAGCTATCTTTCAGAAAAGGATTGTAGCCGCATCTTTGTTGGCGCATATATTGCAGTAGGAAATCAGCTGTGCCATTATATACTCTGTTATTAATCGGGAAACGTGGAGAAAGAGTTTCACCGACTTTTAAATAATATGTACCTTCCCGGTTGAATTCGCTAAAGTCAAGCCTAAAGGTACTTTCCATCTTCCCTATTCTTCCCGTCTTTTTCGGATTGGTATATACTTTAACCACTTTTCCGGTGAAGGCATCAATTAATGCGTACTCCTTAATATTCACTGACTCTTCAGCGATGTACACAGCCGTTTTGAGTGACTTGGGCAAATAACCTAACTGATTGATCCGTATCCAACCTTCTGCTCGGGCTTGTATGCTGATGAATACTAGTAGTATAGTAAAAATCCATGAATTACGTTTCATATCAATGCGTTTATACTGGTAGGATGGATTTATGCACTATTAGCAATCCATTATTATTGCAAATAAAGTAGTTTCTACTTATTTTAGGAATAATTTACGATGATAATTAATTGATATTACGTGTTGTTTACAATAATTTAGATAATATATAGGCTCAATATATTGCTTAATGCACTGAATTATTGATAATGTGCTTATAAGGCTATTTGAAATTCTTTTTAGTTTTCGTTTACGTATTTTAAAACGAAAACAATTGTATTGGTCTATTGTTTGTTATTATATTTTCGGAATATAAAATTTATAGGCTATGGCATATATTGATTATTATCAAGTTCTTGGAGTAGACAAAACGGCATCTCAAGATGATATTAAAAAAGCTTTCCGTAAGCTTGCACGCAAATATCATCCTGACCTGAATCCGAATGATCCGACTGCAAAGGATAAATTTCAGGCTATAAATGAAGCGAATGAGGTGCTGGGTGATCCGGTAAAGCGAAAAAAGTATGATGAATACGGTGAACACTGGAAGCACGCTGATGAGTTTGAAGCTCAGAAACAAGCCCAAGGTTGGAGTGGTACAGGAGACTTTGGTACACGTGGTGGTAGTTATGGGTCCGATAATAAGGGTGGTTATTGGTATTCATCGGATGGTCAGGACTTTTCGTCAGGAGAAAGTGGATTCTCAGATTTCTTTGAATCACTGTTTGGCGGACATCGACATCGTGAAAGTACTGCAGGTTTCAGAGGGCAAGATTATCATGCGAAGTTAAATCTTTCATTGCGTGAGGCGGCACAAACCCATAAGCAAATATTAACAGTAAACGGTAAGACAGTGCGGATTACCATCCCGGCAGGCGTAACGAATGGTCAAGTCATAAAATTGAGAGGCTATGGTGCAGAAGGAGTGAATGGAGGTCCGGCAGGTGATCTTTATATCACTTTTACAATAGCGGATGATCTACTGTTCAAGCGTCTGGGAGATGATTTGTACATTAATGTTTCCATCGATCTGTATACAGCTATCTTGGGTGGAGAACAATTAGTTGATACATTGAATGGAAAAGTCAAATTGAAGGTAAAACCGGAGACTCAAAACGGTACGAAAGTACGTTTGAAAGGCAAGGGGTTTCCTGTATATAAGAAGGAGGGACAATCTGGTGATCTTATCGTAGAGTACTCCGTAAAATTACCGACCAATTTAACGGAACAACAAAAAGAGATGTTTCGTAAGCTTCAGAGTATGAATTCTAAATATTAGTGCTATGCAAAACGAACTTATCATAATCAGTGAGTATTGTGCGAAGTGCAACATTGATCCTTTGTTTATTGATTTATTGCATCAGAATGATTTGATAGAGATTTATATAGAAGGAGAGGAGCGCTATCTCTCATACTCCCAACTTCCTGAAATAGAACGTTACAGTCGATTGTATTATGACTTGTCTATCAATATTGAGGGAATTGATGTCATTCGTCATCTTTTAATGCAAATGGAAGATATGAGACGGGAGATTAATGAGCTTCGCAGCAAACTGGATTTATTTCGGGATATTTGATGCTCTTGGCTTATACTGGTATATCTCTAAAAAATCTGTGTTTATATACTTTTATTTCTACTATTTTAGACGTACGACTGATATACATCATACTATCCATTCTTAGAATCCTATTATAAAGATTCCGGGAATGGATAGTACTATTGTTTTTTCGCTCGTATGTAAAGCTTATTTTTGCTTTAAGCCTTTAGAGCCTGCTCTATGTCTGCAATAATATCACCGGCATTTTCAATACCTACGGATAGACGAATGAGATCGGGACGTACACCTGCTGCCATCAACTGTTTATCGGTGAGCTGACGATGGGTATGGCTTGCGGGATGAAGTACACAAGTACGTGCATCAGCTACATGTGTCACAATGGCAGCCAATTTTAATGAATCCATAAACTTGATGGCTACATCACGACCTCCTTTTAGTCCGAATGAAATCACACCACAAGAGCCGTTAGGCATGTATTTTTGAGCTAGATCATAATATTTATTTCCCGGCAATCCACAATATTCCACCCATGCTACCTGTTCATTGGCTTGTAGGTATTCCGCTACTTTTTGTGCATTGCCACAGTGTTGCGGCATACGCAAATGTAAAGTCTCTAGACCTATGTTCAATAAGAAAGCATTTTGAGGGCTCTGTATGCTACCCAAGTCACGCATCAATTGTGCAGTGGCTTTGGTCATATAAGCCATGCTACCAAAAGCTTTAGTGTAAGTAAGTCCATGGTAAGACTCATCGGGAGTGCACATTCCGGGGAATTTATCGGCATTAGCTTCCCAATCGAACTTGCCGCTGTCTACAATACAACCTCCGACGCTCGTAGCATGACCATCCATATATTTGGTGGTGGAATGTACTACGATGTCCGCTCCCCATTCGAATGGACGACAATTGATAGGAGTAGGGAAGGTATTGTCTACAATTAAAGGAACGCCATGCTTGTGAGCTATATTTGCAAACTTTTCAATATCAAGAACTGCCAATGAAGGATTGGAGATCGTTTCACCGAATAAAGCTTTGGTATTGGGACGGAAAGCTGCCGATATCTCTTCTTCGGTAGCATTCGGGTTAATGAATGTGACTTCAATTCCCAACTTTTTCATAGTGACACTGAACAGATTGAAAGTTCCTCCATAGATAGCCGAAGAACAAACAAAATGATCGCCTGCCTGGCAAATATTAAAGATGGCATAGAAATTAGCCGATTGTCCGCTTGATGTAAGCATTGCAGCAACACCTCCTTCAAGAGCTGCTATTTTTGCTGCAACGGCATCATTTGTAGGGTTTTGCAGGCGGGTATAAAAGTAGCCGCTATCTTCTAGGTCGAATAAACGAGCCATCTGCTCGCTTGTTTCATATTTGAAAGTGGTGCTTTGGTAGATTGGTAATACTCGAGGCTCTCCTTTTTTCGGAGTCCATCCGGCTTGTACGCACAAGGTTTCCGGTTTAAATTGTTTAGCCATATTTTATTCTATTTTTAGTAGTTTCTTTTCTCTTAAACGTTTGTAGGGAGGCAAAAGTAAGGAAAATAATCGTATTTTTGCCGGATATATACTTGAAAAGGATTTGCGACTTTGCTGCCATAACCATAAATGCAATTTATTGATGAATGAACAGATTATGAGACGTACCATTTGCTTACTTACCGTTTTATTTGGATTATTTTTTTCCCTTCAAACCTTTGCTCAGGATGAAAAGGATACCCCTCAAAAAGGAGAAGGTATTTCTGCATTTCTACGAAGAAATGATCGTGAAGGAAAGGATTATTATAAGGAGTTTTTAGAGTTGAATAAACGTAAATTGCGTGGTAAGGAAGAAGTACAGTTGGGCGTAGAATATCTGCTTCCTCCTTTGCGCGAAGATAGCAAGTTGGGCAAGACTTCTAAAAAGAAGGTGAAGGCAAAAGTAGAAGATGACGATGTGGAAGACAGCCGTTCATCCAAGTCATCCGTAAGCAAATCCAAGTCACGTTCGCAAAAAACATCCATTAATGAACCTTTATTCGGGAGTGCACTCGCTAACGTAAAAGTAACTTCAGATCGTCTTCGCGGTGCGTGTTTCTATGTGGTGAGCGGGCATGGTGGACCTGATCCCGGTGCAATTGGCATGCGTAATGGTGTTGAGCTGCACGAAGATGAATATGCTTATGATGTTATTTTACGACTTGCCCGGCTGTTGATGCAGGAGGGGGCACAGGTCAATATCATTATTCAGGATGCTGAAGACGGCATACGTGATGATCTCTACCTACCTAATAGTAAGCGCGAAACCTGTATGGGTGATCCTATTCCTCTGAATCAGGTGCAGCGCTTGCAGCAACGATGCGATAAGATAAATGAGTTATACCGCAAAGATCGCAAGAATTACAAGTATTGCCGTTCCATATTTCTGCATGTCGACAGTCGCAGTGAAGGTATGCAGACAGATGTTTTCTTTTACTACTCACAGACTAAACCGGATAGCAAGCGGCTTGCCACTACAATGCAAGAAACTTTCGAATCGAAATATGGAAAGTATCAGCCCAATCGAGGTTTTTGTGGAACGGTAGGTCCTCGTAACTTATATGTGATAGCTAACAGTTCTCCTTCGGCTGTATTTGTAGAGCTCGGAAATATACAGAATTCATCCGATCAACAACGCTTTATACTCAATTCAAACAGACAGGCGTTGGCGACTTGGCTTAGAGATGGGTTTGTAAAAGATTATAAGGATTATAAGTCACGTAAATAGATTGAATTGCTATCGTTGATATTTGCGTTTTGATTAAAATGAAATGTCAATCGCGGATAATAAGAAACAATCTCCTCCGGATAAAGAACCGGAGGAGATTGTTTTTGTCTATTCCACAGGAATGTAAATCTCTGTCAGCAGGTCTTCGAGTTTGGTGGAAGCAGGATTGTTAAGATAGCGTTCTGCATTGGGCTCATCGCGTAGGGTGCACTCCATTTCGGGTAAATGTTTGGCATATATGGTGTCATATACGGCTTCCAAATATTCGTATGATCCTTTGTAGAGAAATACTGCATACCGCCCTTTGGGTAATTCCCTGTAACCGATATCTCCTTTTGGAGCTACTGCACACGTCATTTCCATACATATGTCGGTGCGTAATTTATCCGTCGGAGTGACTTTGGGGTTATCATGATACACGCAAATGGGCTCGCAAGCTCCCATTGGAAGTTGTTGTTCGATGACGAAACGGGTTAGGCGAAGCCATGCCCCTACATAGTCGTTTTCTTTATAGTCGCCGGATAAGCGAATATAGATTACTTTACGCGAAGGGATGTCCTTTATTTCATGTGATATCTCTAAATCCGGTCTGATAATAGCAGGTCTCATAATTACAAAATTTTTATTGTTACGATATTCCAAGGGTGAAATGCCATAGAACTGTTTGAATACTTTTGAAAGCGATGACGGAGTAGAGTAACCGATGCGATAAGCTATTTCCGTTACCGGTAAGTCGGAATAGCGTAGCAATCGGGCAGCCATCTCAGTACGTGTTCTGACAATGAACGTACCTATTGGCTCACCTAAAAAAGCCTTCATAATGCGATGGAAATAAAAGGGTGAAAAATGAGAAATCTTGGCCAGCGATTTCAAATCAATTTCTTCCCCTAGATGAGCGTTAATGTACTCTATCACATTATTTACGCATTTTTGATATTCTTCCTGTGTCGTTTTCTTATGTTCCATAATTCTTAGTGTTTCACGATGCAAAAGTAGACCTTATTATAAGATATCACTTGTCCAATATTGCTCAATATAAGAAATTTTGTGGATATTTAGCGGAGCATTCTTTGTATATTCCACTTAATTCACGCAATATTTGCATTTTAATTTTAGTGCAGATTGAATGACTGAGGATATCAGACAAAAATTATTGGAGTGGGCAGCTAATTATCATCGTAGTGAATTCATAGAAAATGACCCGATACAGTTTCCACATCGTTATTCGCTGAAGCAAGATATTGAAGTGAGTGGCTTGCTCACTGCCTTAATGAGCTTTGGTAATCGTAAGCAAATCCTGAATAAGGCGGAATGCCTTCATCGCATCATGGGTGAGTCACCCTACCGTTATGTGTTGTCGGGAGAATGGGAGTCGACTTTCCGTGCAAATGATACAAAAAGCTTTTACCGCATGCTTTCGCACTCTCATTTTAATGGCTATTTTAACTTGTTGCGTGAAGCTTACCGTGACAATACAAGTCTGGAAGATGTTTTGAGGACTTATCCGGGGACTCCGATAGACCGGTTGTGTGCTTTCTTGGGTGTTTCTTCTAAAAGTCCTCAGAAAAAGTTGAATATGTTTTTGCGCTGGATGATACGAAAAGGACCTGAGGTTGACTTTGGAATATGGAAGGATTTCGATCGTAAAGATCTGTTGATTCCTCTTGATACACATGTATGCAGGGTAGCCTATCAACTTGGGTTGACCGATTCGGAGACATTCTCTTTGAAGAATGCCCGTAAGATTACTACCGCATTGACCGAGATTTTTCCTGATGATCCTTGCCTTGGTGATTTTGCCTTATTTGGTTATGGGGTAAATCATCGTTAATCCTGCAATGTGTTTATCTAATTTAGGTACTGAGAAAATAAATGCCCGGAGGAACTTATCTGTTTTGAGTGAAAATCAGTTTACTTGTATCATATCCCCGCGCTGAGGCTTTGCGAAGTATTTCGTTCAAAGTTTCTTCGGGTAGTTGTGGGGTGCGCGCCAATATCCATAGATAGTTATCCGAACTGCTTCCAATCAATGCGTAACTGTAATCCTTCTCATCAAGTTCAAGAATATAGTAATCGGAGTAGAAATTGCAAAAGAAAGATACTTTCAGTTTACCGGGCTGTTGTTTATCCGGTTGCTTTGCTCTGCCGATTGCTCTTTTTAATACTCCCTTTTTATAACCGCTATTCTCTACTTGGAGCGTACTATCCTGTTGTAGAGTATAGTAGGCGGTGGCATTCTCAATACCTCGCTCAAATCGATTTTCATATCGGGCTATTTCGTACCATAAGCCCATATATCTGCCAATATCCAATCGACTGATGGTGGTATGATCGGGGATCTCCAGTAATTTCTCGATGGTAGGGGTTTGATAGCTAAACCCTGCTGCGGAAAGTCTGGCCGGGACTACACTTTGTCCGCTGGTCAGAAATGCTGCTCCTTCACCATACAATATTTTGAATGCAATTGAGGGTACATTAAAGGTAAGTAGGGCGTGGGTAGATCGACCTAATGCTTCTGCCAAATACTTTTGTGTAATAAGTTGCGGCGCCGTGATATTAAATGCACCTTCCATTGTCGGGTGGTCAATGATAAAAGCGAAAGCACGGCATAAGTCGTTCAAGCCTATCCAGGGAAAAGCTTGACTGCCGCTTCCTATAATGGTGGAAGTACGGGTGAGTTTAAGCGGGAAAAGCATCTTACTCATGGCTCCTCCATCCGGTGACAACACTACCCCCAAGCGGGCTATGACTGTCCGTACTTCCGACGGGCATTGCCTGGCTTCTTCTTCCCAAAAGTGGCAAAGATTGGCTAAAAAGCCTTGGCCCCTTACATTTTGATCTTCATCGTGAATGCCTTTGTTTGAGTAATACCCAACGGCGGATGTAGAAATGAGAAGCTGTGGCTTTTGTTCAAGCGAAGAGATAGCTTTAACGAGTTGACGCGTAACGAGAACTCTGCTATTATATAATTCTTGCTTATATTCCTCGTTCCATCTTTTATTGATTGGTGCTCCTGCCAGATTAATAATTACATTGCATCCATCAATCTGTTGAAGCAGTTGGGTAAAGGCTCCTTCCTTGAAAAGGTTTCTTTTCAATGCTGTGATTTCATGGCCTTGATCAGCTAAAAAAAATGTGAGATGTTTGCCGATATATCCGGTAGCCCCACTAATTGCAATTTTCATATCCGTGTGTTTTCTAAAAAACGCATGAAGAAGTAATTTGTTTTACAATCGTGTCAAAAAGTCCTTTTTGAATAGTTCGTGCAATGTATAAGAAACGCTCGTGCTTGAACATAGGAGAAGATGCTCATGATCTCTTATCAATTATCAAATTTTCCTTTGGACTGAGTTGGTGGTTCAAATATTGATCTTTGATAGGACTTCTGATGAAATCGATTTCATCCTTTCTTGCTTAATGGAAAAAAAATTATATCTATGGGCGAGTTATGCTTTGTCCGCCTGAGTGGTTGAGATGGGACTGTATACTTATAATAAATACTCTTTGACCTGAACAAGCTTCACTCGTATTCTGATGTATGATCAGTATACGAGTGATCATACATCAGTCGTATAACAATCCCTCCCCCTTTCGGAAGATATTCCGGAAGGGGGAGGGATTTATAGAAGTATCTTTGCAGAAGAACCGGATGTGCTATGAAAAAGAAGTTATATTGAATTGTCGGGTAGAATAACTTATGTGCACAGCTCTTTTATTTTTCGCTCATGTTTTTAATAAGCACTTCCTTTGAGGAAATGAGTAGAGTTGACGTAAGGCTTGTTAGGCGTTTTCTTTTAGTGTCCGTTCGGCAGGCAAAACAAGATTTAATATCATACCCATCAATGCTGCCAAGCCGATACCACTCATAGAGAAAGTCCCCCAACTTAACACGGCACCACCTATTCCGATGGTGAGTGTGAGTGAGACAATAATCATATTGCGTGTTTGCCCCAAATCGGTCTGCTGACGGACCATCGTTTGTATTCCCGCGCAGGCTATCGTTCCAAAAAGTAATAACATGATTCCACCCAATACTGCCGAAGGGATCGATTGCAGAAAAGCACTGATCTTTCCAATAACCGAAAATAATATCGCTGCAACTGCAGTGATGCGGATTATTTTCGGGTCGGATATTTTAGTTAATGAGATAGCTCCTGTAACCTCGGCATACGTTGTTGCGGGAGGCCCTCCTACAAAACCGGCAAAGAGACAAGCTAAACCATCTCCAAATAATGTGCGTTCCAACCCGGGGTCTTTAACAAAATCCTTACCAGTCACAGTGCCGATGGTGTAGATGTTGCCGATATGCTCAATGATCGGGGCAATAGCTACAGGGATCATATATATGATAGCTTGCCAGGAAAATTGTGGCGTAACGAATCCCGGAAGACTTAGCCATGGTGCATCTACTATGGATTGCAAATTTACATCTCCGCCGATACATGCTGCGGTGTAACCTACAATAATACCACAAAAAATAGGGATTAATTTCCATAAACCTTTTGCCAAGAGAGATACTAATACAGCCGTTGCCAATGATGATATGGCGAGAATCCAGTTCCCTTTTGCCATACCCACACCTGTCCCTGCAAGAGACAATCCGATCAATATAATCACCGGCCCGATAACGACAGGAGGAAATAAACGCTCAACTAATTTGATACCTCTTTTCTTAACTAGAAAACTCATCAAAAAATAGACCGCTGCGACGGATGCCAATCCGCATAAAGTCCCCGGTAATCCGTATAGACGGGTTGACTCTATGATGGGGGCAATAAATGCAAAACTACTTCCCAAATAGATAGGTACTTTACCTTTACTGACCAAATGGAACAGTAATGTGCCGACACCGGCTGTAAACAGCGCTACTGAAGGATTTAAACCAACTAAAAGGGGAACTAAGACTGTCGCTCCGAAAGCTACAAACAAAAACTGTACTCCGACTATTCCTTGTTGAAAAGGGGATAGATGTTTTGTATTCATATAATTAGATCATTGTATTTGCTGAATTGCCATGGCATATCTCTATTTGCGGGAACAAAGATATTTAAAAAGTTTAGTTTTTCTACGGTTAGGCACACGCATTATTTTTATTTTCAATGCAATAATATTTAGTACCTGTCACATTAGTTACATCTTTTAATGAACCGATCTTATTATCTTTGCACAAAAAATAATCGGATATGGAACAATTACATGCTCATGAAGTACTTCATATGATGGAAGGCAACAGTTATTCGGAAGCTACGTTGAAGGAGGCTATTATCGAGAATTTTGGTGCGGAACAACGCTTTTATGCTTGCTCTGCCGAGGATATGGATATTGATGGGTTGATAGAATTTCTCAAGAATAAAGGCAAGTTCATGCCTTCTGACCAAGGGTTCACCGTTGATGTGACTAAAGTCTGCAATCATTAGTTATTTGTTTTTATCATTTCAAAATGACTTTAATGGCAATCTCTTTATATTACCGTTAAAGTCGTTTTTTATTTATCATTAATTGTTATGTGGTTGATTAATAGTTATATAGCGCTGGTTTGCTCATTTTGCAATGATTGTAAAGTACAATATAATGGAGATAAATGGTTAATTTATATAAGTTAAGGGTCAGCCCTAGAGTTAATATTACCCCAATAGCTTAGTAACTATTTAATGAAAGTATTGTATATCTATTATTTTTATATCTTTGCACTGTATAATAAATACATAGGTCATGGAAACTGAAAAAAACTCTGAAGCCTATCGTCCATTAATATTGGTTGCCGAAGATGATGATAGTAATTTTAAATTAATCAAGGCTATTATTGGTAAGAAGTGCGATATTTTGTGGGCGAAGAACGGTGAAGAAGCTGTAAATCTGTATAAAGAAAACAGTGGTAAATTAGAAGCTATTCTGATGGATATAAAAATGCCGATAATGAATGGATTGGATGCCACTAAGATTATCAGGGAGGAGAACGTAGATCTTCCTATTATTATGCAGACTGCATACGCTTTTATTTCCGATCGTGAAAACGCATTACGATCTGGCGCTTCAGAAGTGTTAGTAAAACCAATTACATTAACGACTTTACGTGATTGTGTGAGTCGTTTTCTTCCTCAGTTGAGTTGGTAATTGATGAGTTTACTATTTCTACCTGAACAAACATTCAGGCAGAAATAGCAATTATTTTATTGAACCGGGCTAATTGAATAACCTTGTTGTTTCAGTAAATGTAGAATGCCGTTCTTACCCGCCAAATGACCTGCTCCTACGACAAATAGAGTGGGAGAGTTTTTCATAATTTCCGGAATCTTCTTTACCCATTGCTTGTTACGGTTGTCTAACAAGTCTTCCAGCTCTTTGGGTTGTGGATCGCACATTGTATTTTCTCTTTCTTCCATGAGTTTGAAGAGCCCTTCTATATCTTGAGCTTTATATATGAGTGTCATTTTTTTGGCTTGCTCTATCCCTTTTTTCATATTGTCAGCCATGCAATAGAGTAAATCCGCCTGACGTTGTAGCGTTTGGGATTTTAGCAGCAGGTTTAGCTGGCTTTCAATAGTTTCAAGCCCTTGCACAACTTTCCCACTTTCTAATGCATGTTTTTGAAGATAACCGTCCAGCTGGTCGTTAGGGTTGAATCCACCCACATTCTTCATGTAAGCGGCTACCCCCAATTGTTGGGAGATAAGTGCAGGTTTTACTTTATTAAGCATTGCAATATCTGCCATGAGATTTTCTTTGACTACCTTCCCAACAACTTCATACTGTTCTTCGGTAAATAGCTGCTTTAGTGTAGTATCTCCGGGAAGTACAACGTATTTTTGTATCTCTTGCAAAAATGCCGGTGAGGTGGTTTCGGATATTAATATCTCTCCATATACCTGAGACGTTTCATCCATAACTTTCTTCAACCCGTTAATACTATCTGCAAAACTAGCTGATACGAGGTGGTGTGTGCCCACTACATACGACGGTTTCGACAACTCCTTGCCACTGATTTTCCATAATAATTGAGCATTTGCGTTCAATGAAACACATGCTAATATCAGTAACCCGATAATGTTCTTCATCGCCTTTATCTTTTGATGGTACTTTTGGTCTATTCCTTCACTGCGTTAATATTCTCTTTTACTTCTTCTTCGGCAATTTCTTCTTCCACGCTGATATTGAAATAATCTTCAAGCTCTTTTTCTGCAGAATTATTCTCGTTTTGGATATCACGTATAATGATGCCATGTTCAAGAAGGGCTATGCGTGGGCATATATCTACTGTGTGATTCAAATTGTGGCTGGAGATGATAACTGTCGCATTATGATCTTCACTGTATTTTTTTAGTATGTGTTTGATCACTGATTGCGAACTTGGATCAAGAAAATTGAACGGCTCGTCCAGAATAAGCAATTGCGGATTATGGAGCATAGCTGATATAATACCGATCTTTTGTTTGTTACCGGCAGAGAAGTTGCGGATGAATTTTTTCTGGTCAAGGACTTCGCCATTCATAAAACGCTCAAATGGCGCGAGGCGTGCGTCTACCTCAGCTTTATTCATCCCATACATTTTCCCGATGAAGTAGAAGTATTCTTCAGGGGTCAGGTAGTCTATTAGAAATCCGTCATCAATGAAAGCCCCGGTAAATTTCTTCCATTCTTCACTGTCACATACATTAATGTCGTTTATAGTGATTTGGCCTTCGTCGGCTTTGAGTAAATCGAGTATTAAACGGAAAAGGGTTGTTTTACCTGCTCCATTATTCCCTACCAGTCCCAGCATATCCCCTTGATTAATGGTATACTGTTCTATATTTACAGCTATCTTTTCGCCAAACTTTTTTTGAAGATTATTTATGGTTATCATATCTCTTTGTTTTTGATGTAATACTTAAATTGTTGCTTATTTCTTTAAAGGAGTGGATGCTCGGTTTTATGTGAGATTTTACTGTCTGCTATCCCGGAATCCTTCCATGTTTTTGTATCGGCGCTTCATAAAGCGGTGGTATACATTCTTTATCCAAAGATTGGATGTTAGGATGAAAGACAAACCGATAATGATTAATACCCATGAAGCGGTTTCTTGTCCGATCAGAGTCTTTAAGACTACATTGAGTATGAGAGGTACTCCGAAAGATGCTGCCGCTATGAGGTTCTGCAGTCCTGTTCCAACATTTCTACCTGTCATTCTGACACTGAGATTAACGGTTCTGTTGTTGTAGACTGCCATTTGGAAAAGGCAGAAGTATACAAAACCGACACTAAATATGGCCCATGATACGCAGCTCATTACAGCTACTTTTTTTGTGATCATTGCAGGTATCATCAATATAAACGGAATAAGGATAGCAATACTATATACGGTATATTTGGCACGTAATAAGTTGTAAATAGACTCTTTCCGACTCATTAATCCATCGATATAATTGCCTTCGTAGCTCATTATGCTGGATAGGAAAAGAATACCGAATATCACGAAGTTGTATACTACGAGGAAATTCTTCATACCTTCTCCATCGTATACGCTTGTAAAGCTTATCAGTGAACTGAATACCAAAACCAATAAAATGACCATTCGTAAAGAATACTTGCAGACTTTATTT
Organism: Bacteroides sp.; assembly: GCA_041907545.1. Lineage (GTDB taxonomy): Bacteria > Bacteroidota > Bacteroidia > Bacteroidales > Bacteroidaceae > Bacteroides. The sequence continues at coordinate 67,959 of JAYRGX010000011.1, read as the reverse complement.
CTAAGTAGCAATTTAAGTTCCAAGCGCATGTATTCACCAATTTCACCATAGCGGTCGAGGAACTTGTATTCCGAAATATTCTTCACTTTAGTATCTTCCACCTTATTTATCTCTGCATACACAAGATTGCTCATCAATTTACGGTTGATGAATCCTATACATGCTATGGCTAATAATATGCCTAGAAATACAAGTATATTACCGGTGATTAATCCTTCGCCTAAAGTCGCGGAATAACCGAATATCGGACTTTTGGCAGGTATGAGCATGCCGGCAGCTATGCCTCCATAAACCGAGAGAGGAAGTATGATCCACCAGATACGTTCACCGATTAATGTACGGCAAAGTAGAAACCAGTAGTTGTTGAATACAATCAGTAGCCAAATACCAAGACAGTAACTCAAAACCCCTATTATGCCGTAAAACTTTGTAACAGTCAGGATGGAAAAAGGAACGAAGAAGAATAACCAAATAAGATTGAATGCATCCAGGCCGGAACGTAGGAGTAGTAAATCAATCAGTCTGTTACGTTTTATCGGTAAAAGCATGTACGGTTTAACTTCCTGCGTTGGAGTCTTTTGGAATGGGAAACGTATGATGAAGTCAAGGGCTAGGACAAATATTAGTCCGCTATTTAGTACTTGATAAGCTTCTTGGGCACCTCCGTCGAAAGCAAAAGCAAAGGTTGTTCCAAAGAATATAAGATATCCAGCCCAAAAGATTGCCATGAAATACATCCAGAACTTTCCGAATTTACTCTTTTCATACATTGGATGCCGCTTGTTGGCTAGCTTTCCATGCTTACGTAGTTCAAGAAATAGGTTCATTGTAATTGCATTTTATAATAAATAAAACAATAAGGGTACTATAGTCAAAATTGTCGCTTCACAGAAGCAAAGTAAAATGGCTTAGTTCAAAATGAAAGGGAATGTTGAATTTAAGAAGAGTGAAAAGCAGTTTATAAGATAGGTATATGGAGGAGGCTTCCTTCTTATGTGCCTCCTCCTATACTGCTTTTTTTATTTCTTATCAGGAGAAGTCATGGTAACTTCAATCTGGTTACCTTGTTTTACCAATCCGGCAGCAAACTGTTGGATATCTTTGGCTGTAATGCTGTTAACCAACGTTTCGTAATTGCTGGTCATGTCTATTCCTGTGTAGAAATATTCATCCAGATTATTCATCCAATAGCTATTCTCTTTCTGATTATCTTTATATTTCTTAAGAATGTATTCTTTAACTTTCTGTAAGTGCTCATTTGAAGGTCCTTCTGCCACTAATTTCTTGAACTGATCAACAACAATTCCGGATAAATGATCTTTCTTAGTCGGATCAGTTTGGAATACTATCTGTAAAACAAGTTGTTCTTTAGGGTATTTGGTCAGATTGCCATAGCAACTTACTCCATAAGTTCCACCTTCTTTCTCGCGTACTTCTTCAGTATATGTAATATTTAGAATCTGGCTCAAATAGCTTAATAGAACATTGTTTTTGAGAGTATATGGCGTTTGTCCGCTATAGATAAATACTACTGTCGCCATAGGAGTCTGTTGCTCTTTTACATAGACGTTTTTGTATTCTCCTTTGCGTATATCCATCTTATTGTCTTTGAAGGTCTCTTTACGATGAATAGCAGGAAGTGAACCTAAGTATTTAGTAATTAATGGTTTCACTTTTTCTAAGTCAATATTCCCAACCAGGTAGAATGTAAAATCGCTGGCATCTTTATAGCGATCGCTATACATTGCCAAAACGCGATCATAGTCAATCTTATCGACTAGTTCCGGTTTCATCATCACTAAACGGGGATGGTTGCCATACATAGCTTTCTGTATAGAGTCTCCGATGCTTGAAAGCGGATTTGCCTCTGCACTTTGCAATTCGGCTTTAGAGCGATTCTTATATGACTCGAATGCTTCTAAATCTTTGCGAGGTGCGGTAAATTTCAAATAAGTCAATTGCATCATTGTCTCAAAGTCTTTTGGGGAGCAGTTGCCATAAATATTCTCTGTTGTATTGTTGACAGATGCATTTACTGAAACTTTCTTACCTGCAAGAGCTTTGGTTAAATCAACCTTACTGAAACTTCCCAATCCACCAACTCCTGCCACATCATTCATGACAGAGATATTTAACGCGTCTTTATCGGGGAAAAGAGTTTTACCACCCAAGCTGCTACCTTCCATACGGATTTCATCCGCTTTAAAATCGGTCTTCTTAACGTATACCGTTACTCCGTTGGAGAGAACGAGTTTGGTTGTCCCATAAATATTGTTGGCCTTTTCCGATATGATTTTTCCACCTTTAGGAGCTTCTTTCATTAAAGGTTCGTTCGATACTTTATCTACGTAAGGTTTTAGATCAAGGGCTTTTACGCTTTTAAGCAGAGTTATAACATCTTCCTTAGAAGGGTATTTTAATCCTTCTTTATCGGGACCTGCAATCATGACAACTTGGTTGCTATCCGGAACAAGTTGCTGCATAGCTGCATTCAACGCTTGCAATGGTACGTTCGGTGCCAATTGATTCATCATAGCATATTCCGTTTCTATTCCAGGTATTGGTTCTCCGTTTAAGAAGTTTTGCACGTATTCACGTACGTATGATCCATGTTGGGTCTTTTCGCGTTCGTTATAAGCAGACTCCAATCTTTGCAAGTAATTGGCTTTTGCACGTGAATATTCCGATTCGGAAAAACCAAAGCGACGGGCACGTTCCGCCTCTGTTAATAAAGCTTTTAAAGCAGTCTCTATTCCTTCAGCTTTACACGATGCTGACAAAGAGAATGCATCTTTTGTTTTTGAAAGGAAGTAGTTGTTATAACCGCTACCTGCATCAGTAAATGGAGGTGTTGCTGTTTGAACCAATTCATCCAAACGGGTATCAAGCATGCTGGTTATCATTCGGATAACATATTGAGTAGCGAAATAGCCTACGTTGTTTTTAGCACTATCCGGTGTAACGTCTTGTTTGAAGAAGATATTAATAGAGGGTGAATCAACCTCTTTATCTTTACCGATGGCTATTATTGGTTCTTTATTGTCTTTTACAGGATAATAAACTCGGGTAGCAGGATTGACAGGTTTCTTTATATCTGCAAACATGCTTTTAATTTTTGCTTCAACAGCATCGACATCTACGTCGCCAACAATGACAATTCCTTGTAAATCCGGGCGATACCATTTTTGGTAGTAATCACGAATATCTTTATACGGGAAATTGTTGATAACATCTATAGAGCCTATAGGCATGCAGTCTGCATATTTATCACCGGGATACATTGTAGGTAGAAGATCGGTATAAACACGCAACATGCCGCTGTTCCGGCTACGCCACTCTTCACGAATGACTCCACGTTCTTTGTCTATTTCTTCATCTTTTAGCAAGATATAGTTCGACCAGTCATGAAGAATAAGTAGACATGAGTCTAATACACCTACTCGATCTATTGGGGCATTGCTAATATTATATACCGTTTCATCAACGCTGGTATAAGCATTCAGGTTAGTTCCGAATTTAATGCCGACAGTCTCACACCATGGAACAACACCAAGTCCCTTTTTATCCCCAGGAAAATTCTTTGTGCCGTTAAAAGCCATGTGCTCCAAAAAATGAGCTAATCCTCTTTGTTGAGGCTCCTCGAGTATTGAACCTACCTTCTGTGCAATATAAAATTCAGCACGGTGTTCTGGTAATTTATTGTGGCGTATATAGTACGTCAGTCCATTATCCAACTTTCCAATGCGAACATTCTTATCGATTGGCAGGGGTGGAAATTGCATTTGTTGTGCAAAAGCCTGTTGGAATTTGCCACATAGTACAATTACTAATATGGCAAATAGATAATTACGGAATAGATGTTTCATTTTATCTTATCTTATTGAATTGATTTTATATCCATCTGTCGGTGTCAACAAATATAAATCACAGTCCAATATCTTTTTTTGAAAAAATATTGATGAATCACTTCCGACTTTATGAAATCATACCTCTTGTACGGCTTTACGAATACGGACTAGTTTGGTTAGTAATCCTTCGAGTAAGTCGAGTCTAAGCATATTGGCTCCATCACTTTTTGCGACAGCTGGATTTTCGTGGGTTTCAATAAACAACCCGTCTGCTCCTGTAGCTATTCCGGCTTTTGCGATGGTTTCTATAAGTTGTGGCATTCCTCCTGTTACTCCACTCGTTTGATTTGGCTGTTGAAGTGAGTGGGTTACATCTAAAATCACAGGATAACCAAAAGTTTGCATTTCAGGTATTCCCCGGAAGTCAACAATTAAGTCCTGATATCCGAAAGTAGTCCCTCGTTCGGTGAGCATCACTTTATTATTGCCGGCTTCTAATACTTTCTCTGCTGCAAAGCGCATTGCCGAAGGAGACAGGAATTGTCCCTTTTTGATATTAATAACCTTTCCTGTTTGAGCGGCTGCAACCAATAAGTCGGTCTGTCGACAAAGGAAAGCGGGTATTTGGAGTACGTCTACATATTCGGCAGCCATGGCTGCTTCTTCCGCTGTATGTATATCGGTAACAGTTGGGATACCAAAAGTATCATGTACTTTCTTTAATATGTTCAAGGCTTTATCATCACCTATCCCGGTAAAAGAGTCAAGGCGGGATCGATTGGCTTTTCTATAAGAGCCTTTAAAGACGTATGGTATATCTAATTTTTCAGTCAGTTTTACAATGTGCTCGGCAATGCGCATCGCCATGTCTTCACCTTCAATAACGCAAGGTCCTGCTAGTAAAAAGAAATTTCCGGAAGGGTTATGTTTTAATTCGATCATTTTCTTATTAATAATTATTGATGCAATTTGTTTATATGATTGTAGTTACAGAGCTGTTATAATGAATAGCCTCTGCTTTCAATTTTCAATGTAATGCTAGTTTGGAATAATAAGAGTTATCGCTTCATGTTTAATGCTAATGTCGAGTGGAAAGTGCCTGTCGAGTATACGGCCATCCAAATCCACAGAAGCATTTTGAGCTCTGAGCACTTTAACTTTTTGTGTACGGTATGGCTTTACCATTTTATGGTTTAATATTCGCCCTTGTATGAGCATCCATAAGCCGGATACCAATTGCAATAATTCAGGGCGATATATGACCGAGACATCAAGCCATCCATTGTATGGCACGGCACTAGGTACTTGTCCATAACCCCAAGCGCTTCCGATGCAAACAGTCATGATTCTCCCACGAATGTGCTCACCATTGATTTTTAAATGCATTCTATAGAGTTTGCGTTCAAAAAACAGAGAAAGTAATGCCATGAAGTAGGATAGAAGTTTCATTCCCCAAAAGCGTTTTGTCTCATCGGTTATTTTCACAACCCGGGCACCAAGCCCAATATTGATGGCGTTCAGGAAGTAGCGTGTCACATGTTTCTCTCCATCGTAGTAATTGCAGAGACCAACATCAATTTCACGACGCCTATTGTTGATAATGCAGTCCACAGCTTCTTTATACTCTGAACTTATTTCCCAATATTTAGCGAAATCATTCCCTATTCCGTTAGGGATAATGCCTATTGAGATGTCGCGTTTATCTTGAGCTTGGGAAGACATTATTCCATTAATAGCATCATTTAGAGCTCCGTCACCTCCTACCACAACAATAATACGATAGCCGTTATTTGCAAGAATTCCGGCAAGACGTTCGACCGAACCAAAACCTTCGGATTGTACATAGTCGTAAGATACACCCTTACTATCCATGTATTCCTTAATTTCTTTCCATCTCTTTTTTACTTTTCTCGTACCAGCCTTGGGATTGTATATCACCCCCCATTTTCCAGGATCTACACTCATATTATTGTTTCTTAGTAAGTCCTAAATTCATTCTCTGTTTGCTAACGCTCGCTTTTGCTGTTGTCAAAGGTACTAATTTTCATTGAGTTTGTTTTCTATGACAGCAATCTTTTCTTCCAAAGGAAGGTTGTAATCTATCCAATGTATGTTAATTCCTCTACGTTCCATGCCTCGAAACCATGTCATTTGTCGCTTTGCAAATTGATGTATTGCAATTTCCAATTCATTGAACATTATATTGTAACTAATCTGTCCGGTAATATAGAGGGTTAAATATTTATATTCCAAACCGTAATAGATGAGGTCTTCCGGAGAGATACCTCTATCTAAAAGATGTTGTACCTCTTCTACCATTCCTTCATTTAAGCGCTGTTGTAATCTGTCCGATATCTTCTTCCTACGGATTTCACGGTCGATATCTATGCCAAAAACAATACTTTTTAGATTGGGAAACATACGCTCTTCTACGGGTAAATGTGCATAATATTCTTCTATTTCAACGGCTCGAATTGCCCGTTTTACAGAATCGACATCGGTTGTATTATGTAAGGTTTTATATTGCTTAAGTAAATCAGTCAATTCATACAGAGACTTGTCTTCAAGTTGTTTTCTTAATTCTGCGTTTTCAGGTACGGGGAGTAACTTATATCCGCGCAATACAGACTCCAAATAGAGTCCTGTTCCTCCACACACTATAGGCAGTGCTTGTTTCTCTCTAATAGCCTCGTAAGCATGAAGAAAATCGCGTTGATATTCGAAAACATTATATTTGTATCCGGGTTCAACAATATCGATGAGATGATAGGGAATTTTCTTTCCTTCCACAAAATAGTCGGCAATATCTTTTCCGGTTCCAATATCCATATTTCTATATATCTGTCGGGAATCGGCACTGATTATTTCTGTGTCTAGTGTGTGAGCCAATGCTGCGGCAAGTTTTGTCTTTCCTGATGCTGTAGGGCCTAATATTGCAATTAAATCATAGTTAAGCATATAACTATTCGCTTAGTGTTTCTAACTACAAATATCGGGATAATTCCCAAATTCACAAGTCTATGTTTGAAAATCGTATCTTTTATTATGTGTTTTGCCTTTTTGGTATTGCATGATTAAAAAAAGAAGTGAAAAAAGGAATGTATTTTATTAAAATCTCTTATAAATGAGCTTGCTATAGCGCTATTTATTTGTCGGATTCAGAAAAAGCTATAGATTTGCAATGTGTTTTTCATAGTATTAGATTTAAGGTTAACAAAGGTTGGAGTACAGCGGTACTCCTTTTTTTTGCCTTTAACATTTGAAATCAATACTAACTCTTTTAAATTAAATGCTTCAGATCACTCCGAAATCATGAGGAATTGATAACTCATATTTAAGAGCATCCATTGCCGAACAATAGCCCTTTAGTTCCCGTACCGAAGCGCTACGGTTCGCGTAGTAAAGCCCTACGGTTTGAAAACCAAAGGGCTGCGGTTTCTCTATAGATAAAGAGAATATCGCAACCCGTCAGTATTCTGATATGATCCAATACTTCTGCTATTACATTCACTGAAACATGCTCTTCCTTATAAATATCTTTTATCCTTAATAATGAGTATTATCTAGTGTTTTATATTGCTATATATTATATTCAAGACTTCCGCACGCGTCATATTTTTGTCGGCATGTAGCGGGAGGCCTGATAAGTCCGCCCATTTCTGTAATGTTATATCATCTATCTTTTCGGTCAGCCTTGCATACCATTCCGGTAAATAACCTCGTAATCCCATATATTCCACCATTGGGAAATTTGTATTATCCGGTTGTATATCCCGATAATAGATGAGAGTTGCTTTTTGTTTGATAAGCCTATCTTGTATTTGGGATATGTCTACCTTCTGAACGCTGTAACCGGAATCTATGGATAGTGAGGCAGTGATCCCGGCAGCCTGTCCCAGTGCCATCCAGCAGGGTTCCATCCTTAATGTTGAAAAACCAATGTGTGAACCGGATACAGGTACCGGCAGCAATAGATTATCTATCTCCCGCGGCATAATGACACCTATTGGTACGGTATAAGGAGCTGTAGGATAACTGATAAAACCATCCAAATGAGCTCTACCCTTTTCTCTTTTTCTTGCGGCATGTGAGTCGAGTGCATAATGACTTGCGGTCACACTGTTCGGATGGAGTGGTGGTCTTTCATTTGGAGAGACCGGTAATGCATCTTGAGCTGTGAAGAAATAAACTCCTTCAAAACGCCTACCTTCGCGAACATAGACTTGACGTGGAAAAGATTCGTTATCTTGATACTCATCTTTTGCCAATCCCCATTTAGTAATTTCTTTCCGAAAATGCTTTGGCAGTGCAGGGTCGTGTTGTGCAAACCAGAATAAACCAAGAGTATAATCTTTGAGACGTTTCGCAAATTTATCCCTCCATTCCCATGAAGAAGTTGGCCAAGGCCAATTCTCTTCTGGTAGGTCAGTCGAGAGAAACGCTGCATGTTGATTATTTCCATCAGCTTTTTCATTGGGCAATTTGACAAGGCTACTCAACTTATTGATTCCCCAACTGTCTCCGGGGATCTTGGTTTGACCTCCTTTAGCTATATAACGGCGATTTTCTTCCATCATTTCAGGAGTCACTTTCTTCATTGCCAACTGAGTGTTTCGTCCTTTCCATATATCTTCAATGAGAGATTCATACTCTTCTCTATGGTATGATTGGGGCTTCGGGAATGGAATGAAGTTTTTCCTGTCTTTTGTTAGGCAGAGTCGGTAATTATACGCTTGCACTCCATTGTCAGGATCTCCTGTACTACCGGTATCCGGTTGGCTTTTCCAATATTCGTAAGTTCTGCCTGCTCCGGGTTCATTAAATTCTTTTCTACTTTCACGACCAACGCGAAAAGGTACTCCTGCTGCCGCACCCAAATCACCTTCATAGGTTGCGTCTATGAAGAAAAGTCCGTGATAAATCTCTTTTTGTCCATTTTCGCGGTTGAGTACATTTATATTTTCGATATGCCTGTTTTGAATTTTTATATTTGAACTTTCTGCATCGAATTGCCGCATAAGGCGTATTGTTATTTTATCTTTATGTTCTTGCAGCATTTCATTATATACAAGTTCCGCTACAGATGGTTCAAAGTGAAATCCGTCGCTACAATCTTTTACTTGCTGGGAGTTTTCTCCGTAATGCTGGATATAATATTGCTTGATTTTAGATGTAAATTCAGCAAATAATCCGGTTGTAGCATCTCTAGTCGCGATGTCAGTTGCCCCCAATCCATTTACAGGAAGTCCTCCTACATGATTTGTTCGTTCTAATATGACTGAAGTCTTTCCTTCTTGTGCGGCGGCTATTGCAGTCATTATGCCACCTGGAGTACCACCTATGATCACAAGATCAAAGTTGCCTTGGGCAAATGTGATCTTGTGAATCAGTAGTAAAAAGAATATGATATAAAATCGTTTCACGATATATACTTATTTTAGCTTATATTTCTGAACTTTTATATTGAATCCCTTTATTACTAAAAAAGCTCCATCATTAAGTTTGTCTTTACTCGTTTCAATGGTTACCAATTTCTTTTCACCAGGCGTCAACGAAAAGAAATTATCGGAATAGAAAGATGGACGTATTGGACTCATCTTTGAATTTAAAAACTGTAATTGATTGAAAAAAGCAATTTGGTCAGACTGGTTTTTCAGAGTTATGTCAATATAATAACTGTCGCAGTTCTCTCTGACTTTATAACTTAGTTTGACATTGGCGGGTTTTAGCTTTGCTAAATCCTCAAATCCCGAGGTTGCAGGTCCTGTTAAAGTGGTTTTTCCTAGATACTTATCGTTAGATCGCCAATAAAAATTAGATGAAACTTCTTGCCCTTTTTCGTCTTTTAAAATCAATTTAATGAAATGGACCTGTGATATATTGTTTGGAAAATGAATTGTTAAGACATCATTGACAACCCCATCTTCAGGGATGTCAACAGGAGATGACTGTTCTAGAACTTTTTTACTGTTTATGTCATAGACTTGGGATACTACTTTGTAATTATTGATGGGCTTGTAAAAGTCATTGATGACTGAAACAGTATTCTTTAAATAATCGAATTGGGCATGTAGAGGTTGCAATGCATTTGCCGTATGGTAGAGAGATGCTGTGGGCTCCAATGACCAATCCCACATACGTGAACTGACCTGACGTACAGAGCAATTGTGATACCAAAATAAAATGCCTGAGCAAAAACGATCTCCATAGTTCAGTTTATTATAATTCCATACTTCCCAAATACTTTTTGAATTTATGGCTCCCAATAACTGTCCTTTTTGTGCAAACTCGTCTATTGAAGATGATTTACCATAATTATTTACTAAATCGGTATATAGAGTGGTCATTAGGTGAAAACCATTCCCATCCAAATAATCCCATACATTTTTATTAATCGGCCATAAATCTTTTTCATCCATCATTTCTCGAAGTATTTCTACTGTAGGGAGAGTCGGTGCACCATATTCGGGGTTAAAGCCATCAACGCGGCTACCTCGAAGAGATGCTGTATTTTCATAATGCTGCATAGGATTTACTTGTTTATAAGGGCTTCCATCGTGTACTCCGGCACATTCTGATTGCATTTGATATCCCCGGGTGCCATCCAAACGATTCAATAACTCGGGTGTTCCCGTAACTTCCGAGCTTTCGTTTGAAGCCACATAGTATGCAAGTGAAGGATGATTGCGGATTCGTTTTACGGTAGATGAGACATTATTTAGATAAAGACTTTGGTCTTGTGGGTGTCGGGTATCTCCTGTCATCCAAAATTCTTGCCAAACTAACAATCCAAGTTCATCACACAATTGAAAGAAATAATCAGATTCTGCTATGCCACCTCCCCATATCCGTAGTAGATTGATACCTGATTGCCGAGTATAACGTAATTCAGCATAGGTTCTTTCATCCGAGTTCCTTAGCATTGCTTCTGGTGTCCAATTTGATCCTCTAATAAACAGGCGTTTTCCATTGATATAAAACATTCGCGATTTGTCCGGGGTATTGGTGTCTGAAGTAATCTCACGAATACCGAACCTTGTTTTTATAGAATCAGAGATTACTCCGTCCACGAAAACACTAAGTTTTAAGTCATATAGGTTTTGCTTTCCTTTATTTACAGGCCACCATAATCGGGGGGAGTTCATTATTAATTGTGGAAATTCATCAGGAGTAAAAGATATCTCTTTCCGCTCTCCACGTAAAAGGAGAACTCTTTTTTCAAATTTTATGTTTTCACCGACTATTTCACCTTTCACGGTACAATTTATTCCATTGTAATTATCGGATGGATTAATGACTTCTACCGATACAGATTCTTTTGATTCATTATAGTCAGGTTTTCTCAGCTCTGATTTTACAAAAGGATGGCGTAATGCAACTTTTCCAGTGGTGTAAAGTGAGATGTTTCTCCAAATCCCAGTATTCCGATCACGGATACCGTCCATAAAGGTAAAATCCCATCCTACTGTCATCAGCATTGTTGTGTTCAATCCTATATTACCGTTTCCTCCATTATGAAATTCACCGGTAGCTCCCCAAGTTTTTGGAATATTACTTCCAGGCATGTCAACAGGGTATACTTTTATGGCTAATGTATTTGTTGCATTTGTATTTACGAAATCTGTGACATTAATATAATCTTGCAAAAACATACCATTCATCGTATTAAGCAGATTTCCATTTACCCATATCTCTGCTCTATAATTAATGCCATCTAATTGCAACCATATTGTTTTGCCTTTATATGATTGCGGTATATTGAAATCAGTCCGGAACCAATAAGTGTAAAAGTCTCTTCCCACAGAGGATATATCCGGTATCAGTTTGGATTCAAGCTTGTTATTAACTCCGTAGTATGGTTCGGGATATTTATGGTTATACACTAATGAGTTTAAAACAGTCCCAGGAACAATAGCTGGTAACCACTTTTCGACCGGGTAATCAGGTAACGATATTTTCTCACCAGGTTCTGAAACATCACTAGATCTCACCATTTTCCATTGATAGTTTCCTCCATGCATAATTGGAGAGTCAAGCCAAATACGTTCAGGATCTTTTGTAAGGTTAATTTTACTTTGTCCGTTTGCTGTTATTGCGTATATTAATACCAATAAAATAGTGTAGAAATTTTTCACGGAATTATACATGTTTAATTTGTTTTATAAAGATATGGAAATTAGTTTTTTATTTTTTTAGTTGACAAAAATACTTTTATTAAAATGAATACATTAATATTTATGTTTTTTTATATATATGGTATGCTAAATGAGTTTGTCTTATACGGGTTAAAAAGAGTTACTGCGTTATTCGATAAATTTATTAGTTATCCTTTTTACTAAAAAATGTGCAAATAAGCTTTTACCAGCCTATTTGCACAAATTGTTTTCAAATGTTTTATTATATCAAGAAGCAATTACCAGCCGGGATTTTGAATTAATAAACCATGGCTATTCTGTATCTCGCTATAGGGTATTGGGTGTAAGAATTGCTTCCGTTTAAATGTACGATCTATAACCCGGGTACGAATATTAAAATGTTCCTTATCTCCATCTAAGTTCATCCCAGTAAACGTTCCATTTAATCCTCCTTCTCCTGGCTTTCTGTCTGCAATCATCCATCTTCTTATGTCAAAATAGCGCTGTCCTTCTGTGCATAGTTCAACGCGACTTTCACGGCGTATGGCTTCTCTCTGCATATCTTGATCTCCTTTTATCGCAGGGTTCAATATTTCTAGCTTTTCCAGTCCAGCACGTTCGCGTACTAGATTGACGTATTTTAGAATATCGCTATTATTAGGATCTACTTCATTCAAAGCTTCAGCGTACAATAGATAGAATTCTGCGAGACGATAAATGACAGCAGGGCGGAATACGGATACTACTCCCGGTGAATTTTTGTATATTGTCTTGTTCATACGTTTATATAGTAGATAGCCTGTTCGCGGATAATAAGATGAATTATCAGCATTCCCGCCTTTGTAAAATTGTACTTCCCTATTTGATATCTGCCATTTTTTACCGCTGAAAGTTACTGTGTTGTAAAAACGAGGCTCCCTATTGATATACATTTTACTCACTTGAACTCCATTCAATGCATCAAAACCGTCTTCGCTATATAAAGGGGACTTCGGTAGGAATGAGGTTTGTTTAATCGGAAGCCCGTCTTTCATATAGAAATCATCTACAAGCTCTTGATATACTGCTAATTGTCCCGTACCGCTTGGCTCGGAACGTGGAGTAACTTCTTTATCAAACAAGTCGTTATTCATACCCCCCCATGAAACGGTACCTGATGCCCAAATGTATTCAGAATTATAACTTTGGAATACTTCATAAACTGATGCGTCAGGATCTATCTTACCATTCTTTATGACTTTATATAATTCATAATGTCCTGCTTCTGCATAATCTATCAAGTCCTTACAAGCTTGTACTGCTTTCTCCCATTTTGTAGGATCTTTTTGTGGAAATAGGGATTTCCCATCTGTATTTTTTAATTCTAGTGCTTCTTGATATCCTCCATTGAATAATGGGCTTGCTGCATACATCCAAAGTTTGGCACGGGCAGCAAGTGCTGTTCCTTTGGTTGGTACTGCGCGATAATCTTGATTGGTATGATCTACGTCATGCATGTCTTTCATAGCTTCCAATAATTCGCTATCAATGAAGTTAACTAATTCATCAACCGAATTTCTGGGCATATTGAGTTGATCTTCCAGACTTAATGACTTATCGATAATTGGTACTGGACCATAAGTCTCCAACAGCGTGAGGTAGTACCATGCTCTCATAAAGCGGACATTAGCCTTATACCATTTCATTTCATCTTCGGTTATTTGAATAGCATCAACGCCTGGTTCAATAATAGGCTTGGCATTTTCTAAGAAAATATTGGCTTGCCGAATAGATTGGTATAATGTGCCCCAACGTGAAAACTTTGTATTTGTTGAATTCCATTCGGAGTAAAATCCTGCATTATTTACAAAGTTATTATAGCATTCATCTCCCATTGATGCCCAAGCATTTCCCATACTTGGTGTGCCTGATGGAAACCACATGTATGAAGAGTTAGTAATGTTGTTGAAGACTTCTCCATACCATCTCTTGGTATAATCGACATTAGTGAATATATCATTAAAATCAGAAAGCCCTCCAGCTGCTTCGTCTGAAACGTTCAGATAGTCTGAACAGGAAAAAAGAGAACAAGTGGCTAGTCCTAGTGCAAAGACTTTTATTTTTTTGAGTTTCATATTTATATCTCCTTTTTAAAATCTAACTTCTAATCCGAGTGTAAATGTCCTTGATAATGGGTATTTAATACCATTATTATCATTTGATAATTCCGGATCCCAATATTTTAATTTATCCCATAAGCATAAGTTATTTCCCATCACGTAAATTCTAGCACCCTCCAATAAGAATTTTCTCGCAATTTCTTTAGGAATACTATAACCTATTTCTAGATTTTTAAATCGCAGGAATGAACCACTACGTACCCACCAAGTGCTTGGCTCTTTATTTATGTTATTGCCATACGCGGAATGCAATCTTGGCATTGTGACATTTTGACTTGGGTTATCTACAGTCCATCTGTCTAAGAAAGCTGTCCGGAAATTGGATTTTTCGATTCCCCAATTAAAAGGCCAAAACACATCATTACCATTACCTAATAAAATATCGCATTTGGCTACTCCTTGGAAAAAAGCACTAAGATCAAATCCTCTATAATTGAGACTGACTCCAAATCCATAAGAAACTTCAGGATTGCGAGGATTACTTAGCCCGTGTGCTATGTCTCTGTTGTCAATGATATTATCATTGTTTAAATCTTTATACTTAAGGTCTCCAGGCCCTAATAATCCCGACATAGTTGGCACAGGGAGCCCATCTTTTAGTCGATAAGAATAAGTCCCATTGGCATTTTTTGTCGCATTAAAATCATCATCGGTGTATAACCGATCTACGATATAAAGCCCCCTGTCATCAATAGAATGCCCGGTAACTTTCATCCAAGGATATTCAGGTTCTATTTCATCATACTCTGTGATCGTATTGTGAGCATAGGTCAGACTGCCACGCCAAGTTATTTGTACTTTGCCTATCTTATGACGAATGTCCATGCTACCATCAAAACCTTTATTGGTTACAATGCCATAATTTTCCCATGGGGCTGCCCAAAAGCCACTGGTTTGTGGAACGGTATTTCTCTGCATTAAGATATCATGTCGCCGGTTATTAAAGTAATCCGCAGTGATTTCGATTTGATTATTGAAAAATCCCAGGTCAAGACCAATATCTCTTTTATCTTCTATTTCCCAATGAATGTCTGTGTTTTTAAATAAAACGTCGTGTATACCTGTTCCTAATGAGTTTGAACTTCCTGTAGAGCCAATCCCTTGCGCAAAAGTATAGTCATCCGTTTTGAATGTAGCCCGATAAAGAAAACGATCTCCTCCCGTATCGTCATTACCGGTTCTTCCTATAGATGCACGAAGCTTTATTTTATTCATGACTTTACTTAAGGATTCAGGATAAAACTTTTCATTAGAGATATAATATCCTATTCCTACAGATGGAAAGAATCCAAATCTTTTGTCTTTTGCGAATGTTTCGCTACCGGTATATCCAAAATTACTTTCAATAAAATAACGTCCGTCGTATGAATAGGAAGCTCGTCCTACGACTCCTTGATTTCTATATGCTAATGCATTATCATGGTATTGTGTGTCTTTTTGCATATAGAGTAGCATTCCTCCGACCGTGTGTTTTCCAAATGTACGATCATAATTTAATGAGCTTTCAATATAAATCTTGCGATTAGCACTATTTGACTCTGTTGGTTCGCCAAAAGCATTTGTCCCGGCATAAGTTTTATTGAAAACTAAATTACCATTTTCATCTCTTCCAGTTGCATTATAACGACTAGGATTCCAGCTTCGTTGGCTATTGAAAACACCTTGATAATCGAAACTTACCGTGCCTTTAAACTTCAAACCAGGTGTTATAAAGTTTAAATCTTGACTCAACCTTACTGTGGACTGAATTAGTGCATCCCATTCTTTTTGATAGCCTGAATTCATTACAAAATTATAGGGATTTCGGTTGTTAGCATCAAATTCTTTGGGATAAGTTGAAATTGTTCCATCGCTATAAATTGCAGGGAATAAATATGAGGGTGTATATAGCATATATTTGAAAATATCATTAGATGATTTCATGGGACCTACACGTACGACATACTGCCCGCTTACATCTACACTTACTTGCGTTGATTTTGTGACCTGTAAATCAATATTGCTCCGTAAGTCGTAACGATTCAGGCTAATATTGCTATCATAATTTTGCAGAGATTTATTTTTGAAAACCCCATCTTCTGTATAATATGCCATAGATACAAAATATTTTGCAAAATCGGTACCCCCGCGTGCGTTGATTGTATAACGCTGGCTACCGTAGTGTTTTGCTAATATTTCATCGAGCCATTTGGCGTTTGGATACAAATCCGGATCTTCATTATTGCGATATTTTGCTATTAAGTCATCTGAAAATTGAGGACTCTGTCCATCATTCATCAAAGCTTCGTTAGCAAGTTGAAGATATTGCCATGAATCAACAAACTTTGGTAAGCGTGTTGGACTGGATGTTGAATACTCCCCTCGAAAAGTGATGACGGGTTTTGTATTTGTTCCTCGTTTCGTTGTAATTAAGATAACACCATTGGCTCCTTCTGCTCCATATACAGCAGTTGCAGTTGCATCTTTCAAAATGGAAAAAGATTCAATTTCATCAGGTTCTATGTTGTTCATAGAACGTGGGACCCCATCAACTAATATCAATGGGTTTGTGCTTCCTTTCCAAGTGCTGGCGCCTCGTATCCAAAATGTAGCATCATCATTACCCGGATCTCCATTGCGTTGTACACTGATTAACCCAGGGAGGCGACCGTTTAGTCCACTTGAAAGACTTCTTCCGGGTATAGACAATTCTTTTCCTCCGATTGCACTAACTGAACTTACTACGCTGGCTTTTGTTTGTTTGCCATATCCTACAACGACAACTTCTTCTAATGATTTTTGATCTTCTTCGAGTGTTACATTTAAAATCGTATTATCTCCAACTTTAACATTTTTAGTTAGAAACCCCACATATGAAAATGTAAGAATATCAGTATTGGAGGCCTCCATGATAAATAAGCCATCTGTATTGGTGGATGTTCCACCAGATACGTTTTTCATGGTTACATTAACTCCAATAAGAGGCTCACCGTTTTTGTCAACGACGATTCCACTGATGCGCTTCTTTTTACCTAATGGAGCTTCCTTAGTCTTTTGAGTTGATTTATTGGTGATAATGATTTGTTTGCCATCAATAGAATAGCTATTGGAAGTACCTTTAAATAGCTGATCCAATATAGCGGTAACACTCTCGTTTTTGACGCTTATAGTCACTTTTCTGTTTAGATCAATGTAATCGTCATGATAAAAAAGAATATATTCACTATTCTTTTCGATAGCATTAAATACTTCTTTTACAGTGGCATTGCTAAAATTGAGAGGTAAGTGAGCTGGTTGCTCGTATTTGTCATTAGCTTGGCAAATTCCAGAGTTGAAAAAAAACAGAAAAAACAGCGTTATTTTGATAAAATTCAATAAACGCCTCTTTATAATCCTTTTTAAGGGATTACAATTCCAAATAAAATTCATACTTTTGTAATTAAGAATGGTTGATACTTGAATAAATTTAATCATTCGAAATGAATTGATCGGATGTTATTTAGCCGTTTCATCCGGTCTTTTCTTTTGTGTTTTTTACATAATATTTTTCTACATCATATTTTTTTTAGGTTAAACATTATTTATCGATTTTCTGTGTTATTTGGTAATGATCACTACATCTTTTTATGCATATAGGTAGTGCTTCAGATAATCTTTCTAATGATTTATTAATATCATCAATGATCAGCAGCTTTCCACTACATTTTAAATTCTGAATGTTTTTATCACATGCTATTTGGATCCCAAAATATCTTGTGATGTATTTCACTACCGAACTTAAATGCTCACTTTCGAATTCGTAGATGCCGTCTTTCCAAGATATATACTTGCAAACATCTGTTTGAGCAATAATTTCCTTATTATCTTCTTTTTCGTATTTCTCATTCGGCTTTAAAAGGAATTCTCTTTTATTGCTATTGTTAATCCTAACGGATCCTGACACCAGCACGACCCGCCTTGTTATTTCGTTGTCGTATGCACTGACGTTAAAAGAAGTCCCGAGTACCGAAACATTAAAATCGCGGGTATGGACAATGAATGGATGAGAAGGATCCTTTTTTACATTTAAGTATATTTCACCATTTACATATATTTCTCGCTTATCTGAATTAAATTCAACAGGGTAGGTTAGAGTGGTACCTGCATTTACCCAAATTTGAGTACCGTCGGCGAGTAACACTTGCGATTGTTTGCCTAGAGGGACAATAAGCTGATTGTATTTTGCTACCGACTCTTTCTCGATACTCTTTCCCCCAATTTTTATATCGGTAGAATCGTATTGGATCAGTTCATCTCTTTTATTAGAACGCACTATTTGATTTCCTGAGACAAATAGGCGGATAGTGGTGTCTTTCGATAGGTTTCTGTGGGTGTTTTTTGCAACAAATGCTTCAATAGAATCTTCGTGTTTGTCTAAATAAGGTGATTGAGATAGAAATATAGCAACTAAAACAACAGCAACTGCTGCTCCTATGCTCAAAGATATTTTAAATATCTTTTTAAACTTGTTTTTTCTTTCTTTTTCATCAATGATATTACCTATTTTGACCCATAGACCATCTATTTCTTCTAGGTCAAACTCATTAAGGTAATTTTCACGAAGTTTATTGTAGAGTTCTTTTGCTTCAAAAAAATGGATGGAATTAATCTCTGGTTGGTTTAGAAATGATTTCCAAAAAGATTCACTTTCTTCACTTGGATTTTTCATTGAGGATATAAAGAAATCATCCAAAAGAAAATCTTCAGTTGAAAAGTTTATATAATTCTTTTTTGTGAGTGGATCATTCATGGTCACTATCATTCATTTATAAAGAGGAATGGTTGAATCTGAAAATCTACTCACTTATCAAGATCTTTTTTTATAAATTCTCGTATTTTTTTTATAGATCGATGCAAGAGGTTATATGCAGATTGTATATTCATGTCCATTAGTTGACTGATCTGCTCCATGTTAAGCTCATCTATATATCGATAATGTATAATTTCTTTTTGGTGTGGAGTCAATTGAGAAAGTATTATTTTTATTTTTTCTTTCAAATGATTAGCAGATTCTTCAATTATGAATGTTTCCTCACTAGAGAGAGTTTCACTTTCTATGTTCTCCCCATAATTTTCTATCTTTTCTCTGCGTAGTTGTTGTAATGTAAGTTGCTCCTTTACTCTATTTTTCATGCAAATGAGTAAATAAACCTTGATTTGGTCTGGCTTTATGGTTTCTTTATAAGTGTATAGTCTGACGAATACTTCTTGGGCACAATCTTTTACTAATTCACGGTCGGGTGTGAGCTGCATGCCGTATGACAAAAGAAGATAAATATACTTCTTGTATAGGTATGCATAGGCAAGCCTATTACCTTTACGGAAACAGTCCCATAACACAACTTCATTTTCAAAATTATCCTGCATCGGATTAACTTCGTTATCGAACTATATAAATATATGGAGAAGGGCTGTTTTATTAAACGCTTAGTGCATAAAATATATTGCTTTTCACAGTGCCGTTAACTCTGGGACAAATATAGAAAACTGTTTTGATTTAAACACTAAACACATGATTTTATTTTTTTTAGTGACAAAATAATATACTGCTATAGATAATGCCTGAAATGTTTGCCCTGAGAATCAGATAACTTATAATAAATTATGCTGAATTGAAACAAAAAGGCTTTCCACTAACATTTAGAACTTTATTAACGGGCTATAATGCGAGTGAAAAGCCTTAAGACTTATGTAAATACTTTATTTTATGGGTATTCTCATTTTATAGAATGATCTCCATACAAAGAAGAGTCCGATAAGAAGGAATGGTATAGCAATGAATAAGGAATAATCATTAGCTGGATCATGCTTCATTTCTATACATATTTCGGTCGCTAACAAACCGAATAATGTCGAAAATTTAATGATAGGGTTTAATGATACAGATGAGGTATCTTTAAAGGGATCTCCTACGGTATCACCTACGACAGCTGCTTCATGTAGAGGTGTGTTCTTCTCTTTTAAGTCGACTTCTACAACTTTTTTGCTGTTGTCCCAACTACCACCTGCGTTAGCCATATATATAGCTTGGAATAAACCGAAGACTGCTATAGATATTAAATAAGCAACAAAGAAGTTTGGATCCATAAATGCAAATGAAAGCGTAAGTGATATTAACGCTAGAAAAATATTCCACATTCCTTTTTGAGCATACTGAGTGCATATTTTAACTACAGATTTAGAATCCTCTATGTCGGCTTCTTTTTTATCCATATTAAAAGTCTGCTTTATATATTCCACAGCACGATAAGCCCCTGTAGTCACCGCTTGCATGGAAGCACCACTAAACCAAAATATGATGGCTCCACCACAGATTAGGCCTAATATCACGGGGGCGTCTGTTAGTGAGAGATGTAGTAATCCAACTTTGTCAAGTAATAAAATAATAGAGAAAATCATGGTAGTGGCTCCTACGACAGCTGTTCCTATAAGTACAGGTTTTGCAGTAGCTTTGAATGTATTCCCTGCAGAGTCATTTGCTTCGAGGAAGTGCTTGCCTAGTTCGAAATCGGGAGTAAATCCAAAGTTTTCTTTAATATCTTTATCTACTTCCGGAATTTGTTCTATTTGAGAAAGTTCAAATACAGATTGAGCATTATCCGTTACAGGCCCATAGCTGTCAACAGCAATGGTCACTGGTCCCATGCAAAGGAATCCAAAAGCCACAAGACCGAATGCAAAAACTGTTGCATGGGGGCCAAGCACTTGGTCCAGACCAAAACCTGCAGTAAAATAGGCTATAAACATTAGAGCTGCAATTAGTAATCCTGTCCAAAATGCACTGAAATTACCTGCAACAATACCTGAAAGAATATTTAGAGAAGGACCTCCTTCGCGTGATGCAGTAACAATCTCTTGTACATGTTTTGATTTTGAACTGGTAAATATCTTGGTGAACTCCGGTATTAATACTGCTGCTACTGTCCCACAACTAATAATTATGGCTAATTTCCACCATAAAGTCGGGTCAGGCATATCATAAAGCAGTAAATGACTCATAAAGAATGAGGCTGATATACATAATATAGCAGCAATCCAAATGAGTCGCATTAAAGGCTCTTCAAAATCAAATGACTTCTTATTTCCATAGAGTTTTTTTGATATTGCTAAATTTACAAAAAATGAGCAGCCTGATAAGAAGTCCATTAGAAAACGCATGCCAAATATCCATACTATTAGCTTCGATTGAACGTCTGGATCGCCGACTGCCAAGGTTATGAATGTAATAAGTGCAACGCCTGTTACACCATAGGTTTCAAAACCATCAGCTGTAGGGCCTACGCTATCACCTGCATTATCTCCCGTACAGTCCGCAATAACGCCGGGATTTCGTGGGTCGTCTTCTTTGACTTTAAATACGACTTTCATTAAATCAGAACCGATGTCTGCTATTTTTGTAAATATACCACCGGCAATACGTAGGGCGCTTGCCCCTAATGATTCGCCAATCGCAAACCCTAAGAAGCAAAGCCCGACAATAGAGCGCGGAACAAATAAGAGGATGAATACCATCATAATCAATTCCAATGAAATAAGAAATAGTCCGACACTCATACCAGCACGGAGAGGTATGTTTACAATGTCTAAAGGACGCCCTTTTAAAGAAGCAAATGCAGTCCTAGCATTGGCATAGGTATTTACCCTTATGCCATACCATGCGACCGAATATGAACCTGCCATGCCTACAATTGAAAAGGCCAGCACTTGAATCACAACAGTAAAAGATTGGCCGATTAATCCAAAGAAATAAACACAAAGAACGATTGCTATTAAACCGAATAGCATGAGTAAGAATTTACCTTGTTGCAAGAGATAAGTGCGGCATGTTTGGTAGATTGTGTTTGCCACTTTTAACATAGAGTAATGAGCTGGTAGCTTTTTTATTTGACTAAACAAATAGAGACTAAAGCCAAGGGTACCGGCTATAATCATTGCACCGTAACATAGAAAATTCCATGCGGAGATACTACCGCCAAAAATGTGAAACACTCCTTCGTGAAGATCGGGAATTGAGAGATTAGCTTCGCTTGCATAGAGGTGGGATCCCAATCCACCCCAGAGCATAGCCAAGAGCAATGCCATTGATTTTGTTTTTTTCATGATGTAAAATATTTGGTATTAGTAAATAAGTAAAAAGAAAAAAAACAGCCCTAAGATAAAGATTTAACTCATGGGCTGTTTGCGAATAAATACAAATAATATATAAATAAGGTGATTTATCTTGTTGGTCTAAGTTTTCTCTTTTTCTGATATTTCTTTTATATCTATATTTTGATGAAAAAATGATTTTACTTATCAAAGCCTTTTGTGTTTTTTACTAATGTATTGGATGATTATGATAACAATATATCGGTATGTAAAATAGTGAAGATGTTAAATAACAACTCAATGTTTTAAGTCAAATATTTGAGATACTGTCTGTGGTAAAAAAATAATATCTAGTTTGCGATCATATTTCAAATGTTACTAACACTAAAGATTCTTGTGTAAATATGTTTTATTGATGGTTTTGTTGCGTATGCCAAATTGATATAACCTTATTTCGTATTAATACTAAATCTAATATTGATATACCAATAAATAGAGCACCTCCTGATATTATTGATGGCAGCAGAGAACTTTCTTCTAATTGGGGAAGTAGGGAAAGTAAAATGTCTGTATAGTATCCTCGGATCCAAACTAACCCACAAAAAGCTAGAAGTATAACAATAAAGTTAGTCCCTATTGCTAAAATTTGATATGGTAAAGCTACTTTAGTAGGACTGTATCCTATTAATAATAAGTTTTCTAATTTTACAGTGTTCTTTTGAAGTAAAAGAAAAATGCTTAACATTAAAATGTAAAAAGACAAAGTGCAAATAAACAGGCCAACTCCTGCTATAATACTTGTGATTAAACGCAGAAAGTATGTAGTTTTCCCTGCATCTAAGTTGTCTCCTTCTGGTTCATAACCTTTATTCTGGAAATAGCTTGTAATTGCTGGATCTGTAGGATTCTTCACTTCAACAATTAATCGTGAAGGTTCTGTCTTCTGTCCGGAAGCATAAGCTTGATTTGCCCATTCCATAAATGATTGTGGAACAAGTATTGTATTGAGTCGATTTGAAAACCCTACGATATTGCCTTTGTAACGTTCTGCTCCATTATTTCCGTTAATGATAATATCCATTTGCACTAGCCCCATAACTCCTTCTGATAATTTTGGCAAACTTCTGCTTTGAGCAAATCCAAAATTATATAGATTGAGGTAATTACGGGGGAGTATAATAGGAATAGTATGAGAGCCTTTTTCAAAATGCCATTTGTTAAGATTTATATCTACATATGTATCCGGTACTGATTCAAAAAACATTTCTGTAGATAGGTGTATGCCGGCTTGCTGAACTCCAAAACCCGCTGAGACTTTGAAAAGTGCTGGGGTAAAGGTTCCTATACTTTGTGTAAAGTGCTGGCTTCTGAAGTCTTCAATTTCTTTATCAGAAAAAGTATTACTTTGACCTGCAAAGCTGCCCAGTGTACTGATTTTTTTACTAGCGATGATGTAGTCCTTTTTTATGAAGCTATCTCCTTGTGTAAAAACAGGAATAATGTCTTTATAAAACTGTATGCTGAGTAGGACTATAATTGATCCGAAAAGGTTTGCAAGGAAGAAGCCACTGAGTTGTGCTATACTAATATGTTCGCGGAGGAGTTTCCACACAAGTTTGTTCATATGTAATTTATAATTAGCGGTGTATAGCCGATTTATAATTTGTAAATACTGTCATACTTTATATTGATATGTTTGCCTATGGAGGTGACTATTATACCAGCCCCTTGCTTTTCTGCTTCTTCTATAAGTAAACGTCCTATTATAGCACCATTTTCGTCGTCAAGATGACTGATTGGTTCATCTAAAAGGATGAAATCGAATGGTTGACAAAGAGATCTGATAAAAGCTACTCTTTGCTGTTGCCCAAATGATAAACGTCCCGCTTTTTGCTCTAATTTATCTTCAATGCCCAATATCTCAAAATATGATTTAATATCTTTCTCTTCTTTATATTTAGTCAGCTTGTTTTTTAATTGAATGTTTTCGTATGCTGTGAGTTCTGGAAATATTCGTAATTCTTGAAATAAGATGCTTAAAGACCTCTTTCGTATGGTAATCCAATCATTAATAGAATGTAACTTGATATCTTTGTTGTTGAATAAAATATCTCCATTATAGTCGTGCCTATAACCGTAAATGTAGCTACACAAAGATGATTTTCCTGTGCCAGAGGCCGCTTCTATAAGATAGCATTTGCCCTTATGGAATGTGAGATCTTTTTGCCAAATTTCCGATGATATATTATCGCGATCAGCGAATACCATAGGAAGTGTTTTTCTTAAGTGAATATATTCCATTGTTTTTGTAGATATACTTTAAATTCCAGCAAACTCTTTTATAAAATCTATTATTTGCTTTAAAGAGTTTTCTTTCTTATTTTTCAGCTGTAATGTGATTTCTGTTTGAGTATTGTCACAAAGAAGTTCAAGGTATGCTGTTTTATTAGCTAGATTATAGTATGTTTCATATTCTGCTCCACCATATTCTTTCATCATCTTTATGACAGGGAGATTGAGTATTGCATCTGTGTTGACTGCAAATGCTAGACTTTTTCCCTTCATCTCAGATGAAAAGTTTGCATTTTTTACTGAAGGAACACATTTTTTTCCAATATTCTTTTTTAGTGTATTATCATTTGTTATGTATACCTTTTTATCTTTAATGCCAAAATAGAAATTTATTTCGCTTGACTTGTATATGTAATTTTGTTCATCCAACTTAATAATGTCTTCACCGGATTTAAATCCAAATGTTTTTTTGTTCTTGTAGAACTCATTGATGACATTTTCATCATTTACATCAGCATATATCAAAATCGTTGGCGTACTTTCTATGGTCATGTTTGTCACTCCAATTGTAAGGTCATTTTTTAAAGTCCCCATAAGAGATTTAATTATGCTAGATTTAGCCATTGGAAAGTTTGACTGAAACTCTTTGTTTTTTTGAATCAAATTATAAAAAATATCTCCATTAATTCCTACGCTAAATAGTGCTAAGGTTGATTGAGGAAAGTATTCTAATAATGAATTATGGATGGGTTTTATGCTCTTTTGTTGTTCTTCAAGTTGTTTCTTTAAAGTTGCATCTTCCGTATAATTTTCGTATTTTACTTTGATTTTTCCTTCTTCAAAAGATAGGCCTCCGACAATCCATAATTTTTTTAAATCAATATTCTCTGGTAAGCCGTAGTTAATTTGCTGGGCATATTCCCCCAATATACTTGAAGGAGAAACTAGCAAATCGACATCTTCGTTTTGTTGCTGCATTTTTTTAAATGCGGAAGTCGATACGATGCTGTTCTTTTCAGTCTGTTCAAATAGCTTAGTTACTTTTTGCTTGATTTCTTCCTGTGATGCTGTATTGTCATGGTTTATTATCAATATAGCATTTGAATTGAATGCGACGAATAATTGTGTCCCTATTTCTGTAAAGTGATATCCTTCAACTTTGTTAAGTGGCGCACATATTTTTTCTTTTTCGAGAATTTCAAATAGTGAAGCCAATTTATTTTTGTCGTTTACTTTGGCAGTTATTGACATATATGGCAGTTCAGGGGAGTTAAACAAATATATAGGTAAACTTAAATCTATTCCTGATTCTTCGGGGTTTTTCAAGATAGTCTCAAATTCTTTAAAAGAGGTTGAGCTCATCCCGCTTTTGAAAGCGGTTGTGAGTTTCTCTATCGTTTCTTTATTCTCTTTATTGCTCAATCCGGCTTTTGTAACCAAATTCTTAAGATGGATCGCGGCTACTTCACTAGCGTCTACAGGAATAACATTCGAGTAGTTGCTCTTCTTACTACATGCGCTAAAAATAATAACTAATGAAATCATTAATATTACGCTGGAACACTTTCTCATAAGTATATAGTTTTAGATCAATTTATATTTGATTTTTTAGATTAAAAATATGACATGCTACCATGGCTGCAGTCTCTGTTCGAAGTCTTGATGGTCCTAAGCTAATAGGTATGAATCCATTTGCAATAGCTTTTCCAATCTCTTCTTCGCTAAAATCACCCTCTGGGCCAATTAAAATGGTAGTATCTACTCCCTTTATAATTATATCTTTCAGGTATTTTTTGTCCTCATCGTAGCAATGCGCTATATATTTTTGTCCTTTGAAGGGCTGAGTTATAAATTTATCAAAAGAAATCATTTCATTAACTATCGGCATTCTTGCTTTCAATGATTGTTTGATTGCGGAGATTAAAATCTTAGTAATTCTCTCAATCTTGATGATTTTTCTTTCTGAGAATCTACAGTTTAAAAATGTAAGTTCATCAAATCCTATTTCTGTAGCTTTTTCAACAAACCATTCAGTTCTGTCTATGTTTTTAGTCGGAGCCATCGCAATGTGTAAATGACCTTCCCATAGTCGATCTTGAGTAACCTTTTCAATGATATTAACTAAGCAATGTTTGTTTGTAGCAATATCTATTTGGGCACGATAAAAATTCCCAATACCGTCGGTTAGTGTGATTTCATCTCCGGTGCTCAGTCTGAGTACGCGTGTACAATGTTGTGCTTCTTCTTCTGGGAGTTCCGGCTCTTTTTGTATGTTAGGAGTATAAAAAACATGCATGTCTTTAATCTGTTTCTCTTTTAGAAATTTTGTCTCTAATTTTAGCAGCTCGTTCGTAGTCTTCTTCATTTATAGCTTTCTGTAAAGCTTTTTGAAGTGTATCTAGATTGTCTTCATCTAGTAAATCGTCTTTATCCGAAAAAACATTCGTTTTAGCCGAACTGCTTTCGTTAGATCTCTCTTCAATGTTAGTTTTTACTTGTTCTGTTTCTAATATATCCTCATATATGAAGATAGGCGCTTTCATGCGTAATGCCATGGATACGGCATCTGAGGTACGCGAGTCCATTCGTATTATAGTCTCGTCGGTTTTAAAATATATATATGAGTAGAATACTCCATTTTCTACCCTGTAAATAAGTGCCCGTACCATTTCAACACCCAAAATTTCCAAGCATGAAGCAAAAAGATTATGTGTTAATGGGCGAGGAGGAGTGATACCCTTTAATGTGATCAACATGGATTGCGCTTCTGCTGCTCCGATGATCACTGGCAATTGACGTGAACCGTTAATTTCTCCTAACAACAGGGCAAAAGCTCCTACTTGTTCCTGACTATTGGAGATATTTAAAACTTCTAGTTCTATCGTCTGCTTATCCATCGATATTATTTTAAAATCTCACGTTGGTGCTTATACTTGAATATCAGCGCAAATAATATACCAACCAATAATGCATAAGCGGCAAATACATACCATACCGCACTCCAATTTCCGATTGTATAAAAGTTACCTTCAAATTCTGTCGAATGAGTATAATGATCAACAATAAATTGAGCGCCGAGAGTGCCTATTGTCGCCCCCAAACCATTGGTCATTAGCATGAATAGACCTTGTGCACTAGACCGTATACTCTTGTCTGTCTCTTTATCAACAAATAAAGAACCAGATATGTTGAAGAAGTCGAAAGCAACTCCATATACAATCATAGAAAGAATGAACATCCATACTCCACTGCCTGGGTTGCCGATTCCGAATAATCCAAAGCGAAAAACCCATGCAAACATAGCTATAAGCATCACTTGTTTAATGCCAAATTTTTTAAGAAAGAATGGGATTAATAAAATGCATAATGTCTCGGAGCATTGCGATATTGAAATAAGAGCATTGGCATGGTTTGCGCCGAAAGAAGACGCATATTCAGGGATTGCTTTAAAGCAGGTAATAAAAGGATTAGCAAATCCATTAGTTATTTGCAGGGATACTCCTAATAACATGGAAAAAATGAAGAATATTGCCATTTTCCTGTTTTTAAAGAGTGCGAAAGCTTTTAAGCCGAATGCTTCAACTAATGATTTCTTTTCTGTATGTTTACTTACAGGGCAATGAGGTAATGTCATTGCATAAATAGCTAAAAATAGACCAATAGCTCCTGATACAAAAAATTGAGTATATGAACTTTGGTATCCTAGAGCATCTACTGCAAGCATTGAGCAGATGAAACCAATGGTTCCAAAAATACGAATAGGGGGGAATGCTTTTATTGTATCAAGTCCTGCATTATCTAGTGCACTATATGCAACCGAATTAGATAAAGCTAGAGTAGGCATATAAAATGCAACGCTAATGGCATAAAGGCTAAACAAGGTGGTAAAGTTTGTATTGCTTGCGGCATTCATTCCATAATATCCGGTTGCAATCATAAAAATGGCTCCCAATAAATGGCATAAACCTAACATGCGTTGGGCTGGTATCCAGCGATCGGCAACTATGCCAATTAATGCAGGCATAAACATAGACACTATTCCCTGCATTGCGTAAAACATTCCAATGTGACCAGCGAGTCCTACGCTTACTAAGTAGCTACCCATTGATGTTAAATAAGCTCCCCATACGGCAAATTGGAGGAAGTTCATAATAATCAAACGAACTTTTATACTCATAATTTTTTGTGATACGTGTTTCTTTTGAAATCAATATAATTGATGCAAATGTAGGGAATTTATTGTAAAGGTAGATAGGGGAAGTGTATAAAAAAAGAAGGGCATCTATCCCAGATACCCAATCTTTGTTAACCTTAAATCTAATACCATGAAAAACACATTGCAAATATAGGAACATTATGTTATATAACATATATTGTCGCCTACAAATATCATCTTGTTAACGATGTTTAACTACTGGGACCAGTGCTTGCTACTCTACATATAATACTAAACCTTTTAAATATTCTCCTTCCGGATGATATATGCTTACGGGATGATCGGCCGGTTGTGTTAGCTGGTGGAGTATTCTAACATTGCGTCCTGATATAGCTGCCGCTGTGAATACAGCAGTGCGAAAATTTTCTCTACTAACAGCTTGAGAACAAGAGAAAGTAAATAGAATACCTCCTGGTTTGATTTTTTCAAAGGCTTTCACATTTAGTTTACGATAGCCTTGGAGAGCATTTCGTAATGCATCTCTATGTTTAGCGAAAGCTGGTGGGTCCAATATGATTAAATCGTATTGATCACCCATGCGGTCTAAATATTTAAATGCGTCTTCAGCAAATGCTGCATGTCTTTTATCATTTGCAAAGTTCAACTCTATGTTTTTGTTTGTTAGATCAATAGCCTTGGCGGAACTGTCAACAGAGTGAACTAATTTTGCATTACCACGCATGGCGTATACAGAAAAACCTCCAGTATAGCAGAACATATTTAACACGGAACGATTTTTTGCATAACGTTCCAATAATGATCGGTTTTCCCGTTGATCAACAAAGAAGCCTGTTTTTTGTCCTTTTAGCCAGTCTATGTGAAATTTTAATCCATATTCCATCGCAATGTCATCAGTACCACCTCCCATGAGAAATCCGTTTTCCGGATATAAATCTGCTTTAAAAGGAAGTGTCGTTTCTGACTTATAATAGATGTTTTTAATAGTATCTCCTAAAACCTCGCTCAGCGCATTTGCTATTTTCATACGTTCAAGATGCATTCCCGCCGAATGTGCTTGCATTACTGCAGTATGGGCGTAGATGTCTATAACTAATCCAGGCAAGTTATCTCCTTCACCATGAACAAGGCGATAAGTATTGTTTATTGAATTCTCTGCTATACCAATGCTGCGGCGCATATCGTAAGCAGTACTAAGCTTGCGTTTCCAAAAGTTATCGTCAATTATTTCCTCTTGGTTGAAAGATAGTACACGTATTGCAATACTCCCTATTTGATAATGTCCTTTTGCGATAAACTCTTTTTTAGAAGTATAAACATCAACGACTTCACCTTCTTCAGGTTCATTATCGAAATGTGCAATTGCACCTGAAAAAATCCAAGGGTGAAAACGCTTTAGTGATTCTTCTTTACCAGCTTTGAGATAAACTTTATACATATATTAAATGATTAGCGATGAATGATGATAGAAGCTATCTGTTATTAGAACGCTTAAATGTGTCTTTGCTCTCCTTATTATTATTTTGTTTCATCTATAGCAAAGTCACCAGATGATTTAATATCCTCTAATAATTGATATATTTTGAGGCATGCCCAAGCATCCGTTGCAGCATATAATTGTTGGGGGATAGTCAGTTCTTCTGCTTCCCAATTAGAGAGACGTTGTGATTTTGATATCTTTTCTCCAAATAATATGGCGTATATCTTTTGGAGGCTTTTGTCGGCAATGCCAAACTCTCGGACGTAATCTTGGAGCTCTATGCAGTTGCGCTGTTCAAATGGTGCGCGTTTGTGTAACATCATGAAATCGTCTTTTAGAGAAAGTCCGACTTTCACTATGTGAGGAGTCTCCAATAATGCGATAATTGGTACTGTTAGGCCGAGTAAATTAAGGCGGAAAAGGAAACAATCTTTTTCAGAAGCTATCTGTAGTAAAGCGACTTTGTGTGTTTGCCCTTTATTGAAGGATGGGCGGGTTTCGCTATCAATACCTAGAAGTGAATAATTGTTTAAAAAGGCAATAGCTTTTTCTGCTTCCCACGGGGTGTTTACTATATGAATTTGTCCAGGAAATGTCACTTTGGGCATCTCCTTTACTTCCTCTTTTTCAATGCTTTTCCTAATGATCATTATTGCATAATTTTTAGTGATGATGATTGTGACATTGACAATCTTCATCTTCACAATCACATTCGTGATCATCTCCACATTCGGTCCTGTTATCTTGGAACTCACCATCGGAATGGTGGTGGATCTTTACAGAATTGAATTCATCTTCCGAGTCTTCATTGCTGCTCTCTTCGTTATATTTAATGTCATGTAAGGCTCGCATCGTATTTACTAAGGTCTGCCCCCAATATTCCTTAAAATGCTCTTGACATATAGCTAAAGAATCATTCATGGTTTCGTTTAACCCTAATTGGAATACAAAAATAAAATCTTTAATGTCTTGATAGATATCGGATAAATCTTCGGCGATACTCTTTTTTATAGGTTGGTCGCTATAGACCATGTCTTTTATAAAAACATCCAAATAATCATCTTTTTCAGCCAAAATATCAGCGAGGTTCATTCTAAGAACCTCATAAGTTTCTTCTGTAACGTAATTCTCAGGGGCTTCTTCTCCAATCATTTCACATTCAGGGAGCATTGACGCTTTGAGGTATAATAAAGGAAGTATTTTTAAGGATGTATCGACTAATTGATGACGTTTTATGTTTTCGGATTGTTCTAAAAAATTACAAAATTCAGCGGCGACGGTCACGAACTCTATTACGTTACGATCGAATATTGTTTGACTTTCTTTTCCCATATTTTTTTGTTTTGGTTAGCAAAGGTACGAAAAAGGAATGAAAGCATTAATGTATCTGCTTTTTTTTGTTACTTTTGCGTCATAGTTGATATCATAGTGAGAAATAGTTATGGCAAAGAAATATGCAATAAAAGATACAAACGAATCTCTTTCTTTTTTTGGAAAAGTGAGAGCTATATTTAAGAATGAAACCATTCATTTTGTAATAGGATTGATGCTGGTTATTTTTTCAGTCTATCTGCTATTGGCTTTTTCCTCGTTTTTTGTGACTGGCTCTTCGGATCAAAGTATTATCGATACGGGCAATACTCAAGAACTGTCTTCAGTAAATAATGGTGTAAAAAATTATGCAGGGTCTAGAGGGGCCCAACTTGCCAGTTATTTAATAAATGACTGTTTTGGCGTATCTTCTTTTTTTATACTTGTGTTTTTAGCCATTGCCGGATTAAAACTGATGAAGGTTAGAAATGTCCGTCTATGGAAATGGTTCATAGGTTGTTCTTTACTTCTGGTCTGGTTCTCTGTCTTTTTTGGCTTCGCATTTATGGATCAATATAAAGACTCGTTTATTTATTTGGGTGGAATGCATGGCTACAATGTGAGTCGGTGGTTAATATCGCAGGTCGGAATGCCAGGTGTTTGGATGATTCTTTTGGTTACGGCGATATGCTTTTTGATTTATTTAAGTGCAAAAACAATAATATGGCTTCGACAGTTGTTGACCCTTGGCTTTATAAAGCGTAAACGTGATGTTCTAAAAGATGAGAAAGGGGAAATACCTGAAGAATTTACTGATTCATGGACAGCTGAAAATCCCTCAAAAGAAGATACTTCTGATTTGTTTATTGAAAAACCATTGGAACATTCTACAGTTGAACAAAAGCTTAGCAAAAAAGAAGAACTTGAAGCAGAGGCAACTAATGAAGTAACACTTGATCTAAGTGAGAATGTAGATAAGATAATACCTACTGTTAGAGATAATTTGTCTATGACTATTGAAGCTCCTACACCTGATTTACAGCCCCCTTTTCCGACAAATCCGGCAGTGAGCGCACCGATATTTGAAGTTGAAGCTGCCGGAGATGATGATGAATATCATGGATTGGAAAAAGAACCTTATAATCCACGGCTTGATTTAGAGAATTATCATTATCCTTCCGTTGATCTTATGAAGCACTATGATAATGCTGAACCAACTATTGATATGGCTGAACAAAATGCTAATAAGGATAAGATAATTAATACGTTACGGAGCTTTGGTATAGAAATTAGTACGATTAAAGCAACAGTCGGACCTACTGTGACTTTGTATGAAATAACTCCGGAGCAAGGTGTTCGTATTTCTAAAATTAGGGGGTTGGAAGATGATATTGCATTGAGCCTTTCGGCATTAGGTATTCGTATAATAGCTCCCATTCCAGGTAAGGGGACTATTGGCATAGAAGTACCAAACTCAAACCCTAAAATAGTATCTGGTCAAAGTATTATTGGAAGTAAAAAATTTCAAGAGTCAACCTATGATTTGCCTATTGCGCTTGGGAAGACAATTACAAATGAGGTCTTTATGGTCGATTTGTGTAAGATGCCTCATATATTGGTTGCTGGAGCTACAGGGCAAGGTAAATCTGTGGGGTTGAATGCTATTATTACTTCACTGTTGTATAAAAAACATCCCGCTGAACTTAAATTTGTATTAGTTGACCCTAAAAAAGTTGAATTTAGTATTTATTCAATTATAGAGCATCACTTTTTGGCAAAACTACCTGATGGGGAAGATGCAATAATAACCGATGTCACTAAAGTCGTTCAAACGTTAAATTCAGTTTGCATAGAGATGGATACTCGCTACGACTTGTTGAAAGCTGCCCATGTACGTAACATTAAGGAGTATAATGAAAAATTCATTAATCGGCAGTTGAATCCCGAGAAAGGACATAAATTCATGCCGTATATTGTGGTTATTATTGATGAGTTTGGCGATTTGATTATGACAGCCGGAAAAGAAATAGAATTGCCAATTGCCCGTATAGCCCAGCTAGCTCGAGCAATCGGTATTCATATGGTTATAGCAACTCAGCGCCCAACTACTAATATTATTACAGGCACAATTAAGGCTAACTTCCCAGCTCGAGTTGCTTTTAGAGTATCCTCTATGATGGATTCGCGTACAATATTAGACCGTCCAGGAGCGAATCAGCTAATTGGTAGAGGTGATATGTTGTTTCTCCAGGGGGCTGATCCTGTCCGTGTTCAGTGCGCATTTATCGATACACCTGAGGTTGCTGATATTACAAAATATATTGCAAAACAACAGGGATATCCTACAGCTTTCTATTTACCGGAATATGTAAGTGAAGAAAGCGGAAGTGATTTAGGCGATGTTGATTTGGGACGGTTAGATCCTTTATTTGAAGATGCGGCTCGTCTTATTGTAATTCACCAACAAGGATCAACTTCTCTGATACAACGCAAATTTGCAATTGGCTATAATCGTGCAGGACGTATTATGGACCAGCTCGAAAAAGCAGGAATAGTTGGTCCCACTCAGGGAAGTAAAGCTCGTGATGTACTTTGCATTGATGAGAACGATTTAGATATGAGACTGAACAATTTTCAGTAAATCCCGTTAAATCTAACAACTAAAATTATATTTTCATAATATGAAAAGAGCTTTGAATTTGCTTGAGTATACACTCATCTTTAGTTTTTTTCTAGTAATATCTTTACCGGTATTTGCAGGCAAAGAGGATGCTAAAAGTATCCTTGATCAAACGGCAGCCGCTTTCCGTCGTTCAAGTGGTGTTCGCGCTTCTTTTGTTATTCAAACCTACGTCAAAAATAAAATGCAGAATTCATCTTCAGGCAACATTTGCCTCAAAGGCGACAAGTTTTTGTTGGATGCGGAAGGTATTAAAACGTGGTTTGATGGGCGTACACAGTGGAGTTATGTGGCTAATACAGATGAAGTAAATGTAGCTGAACCTACATCAGAGGAACTTCAAAGTATAAATCCTTATGCATTTCTTTCAATTTACAAAAAGGGATATAATTTGAAATTAGGCAATAAAAGTACTTATGCAGGAAAATCTGCATATGAAGTGATTTTGACGGCTAAAGATAAGAAGCAGGATATACAATGCATTATACTATATGTTACAAAGGACAATTTAGAACCATTGTGTGTCAGTATGGGACAGCGCGGAGGGAATAGTGTGGCTGTACGTATTAACTTTTATCAAACCGGGCTATCTTATTCTGATTCGATGTTTACCTTTAATAAAAAAGATTATCCTTCAGCTGAGTATGTAGATTTGAGGTGATATTTAATATGATTTTTAGTCGGTTTTTAAAGATTAATGCCTCATTGTTCAAAAATTAAATAATAAAATAACATAATATGGAAACTGAAAAAGTCAAATGCTTGATAATAGGCTCTGGACCTGCTGGTTATACAGCAGCAATATATGCCGGAAGAGCTAACCTTTCTCCGGTATTGTATGAAGGTTTGGAGCCAGGGGGACAATTAACCACTACTACTGAGGTTGAAAATTTTCCGGGTTATCCCGAAGGTGTTGATGGGCCAAAGT
The DNA here is from genome assembly GCA_041907545.1 of Bacteroides sp. GTDB lineage: Bacteria > Bacteroidota > Bacteroidia > Bacteroidales > Bacteroidaceae > Bacteroides. Next base: position 32,846 of record JAYRGX010000011.1, on the reverse strand, counting down.
TGATGGAAGACTTACGCAATCAGGCTCAACGTTTTGGAGCAGATATACGTTATGGTATAGCTACAGCTTCTGATCTGAGTCAAGCTCCCTACAAAATAACGATTGATGAAGAAAAAACAATTGAGGCTGAAACTCTAATTATAGCAACCGGTGCAACGGCAAAGTATTTAGGCTTGGAAGATGAAAAGAAGTATGCAGGAATGGGAGTGAGTGCTTGTGCTACCTGTGATGGTTTCTTTTACAGAAAGAAAGTTGTTGCGGTCGTAGGAGGTGGAGATACGGCATGTGAAGAAGCTATATATCTTGCAGGACTGGCTTCAAAAGTTTATTTGATTGTTAGAAAATCTTTCTTGAGAGCCTCTAAAATTATGCAAGAGCGTGTGATGAATCATAGTAAGATTGAAGTACTTTTTGAACATAATGCCACTGGTCTATTTGGAAATAATGGAGTTGAGGGTGTTCATTTGGTAAAGCGCAAAGGCGAGTCAGATGAAGTGTGCTATGATCTAGCCATCGATGGGTTCTTTTTGGCTATTGGTCATCAACCGAATTCTGAAATATTCAAGCCCTATTTAGAAACTGATGAAGTCGGCTATATTAAAACAGAAGGTGATAGTCCATGTACTAAAGTTCCCGGTGTATTTGCCGCTGGCGACGTTGCTGATCCACATTATCGTCAAGCAATTACTGCAGCAGGTAGTGGTTGTAAAGCTGCTATTGAGGCTGAACGATTTTTGTCGGCTAAGGGGATACTTTAATTCTGATGATTTTTTGTTGAGTAGCATAAGCCCTCTTGGTCAACTGAAATAATAGATTTATTCTTTTTATGTTCAATGTATGTGGAGCTTATATATTTTTTATATTACATCTATTGACTAAAAATAAAAATGGGATTTTGTTGTAAACAAAATCCCATTTTCATTTTTAGAATAGGCTTAATACACCTCAATTTCATCTATATATAAGTCTGAAGGGAGAATTGTGGCAGTTGGATTGTCTTTTCTACAATCAATCCCATTGCGAATTGTACCTCCACTTTGTAACGTGATTCTAATAAATTGTGATTTTGCTGGGGTAAAGGACAGAACGTCAGTGAACATTTTGCGACCTCTTTCCGGATATTCGCGAGTGAATGAAGTATTTATAATTTCCTTATATTCTTTTCCATTCGCTGAAAATTCCACTTTTGCTGCTCCTGCTGGTAATGCTCGGAATGCCGGATTATATAGTGTTCCGAATACCACTTTACTAACAACCTTCGCTTCTCCTAAATCAACAGTAAATACTACTTCATTATTACATTTATCATTCAGAGGGAAAGCAACCCATGGAGTGTAAGATGCAATGTTACCACGTTTTCCGTTGGTGAGTCCTAATGTTGTTTTATCTTCTCCGAGGGTGTTGTTTTCACCAAATATATCCCCTTTGGCCCAACCTGCATCAGGAATTGTTGTATAGTGCCTGCCGCTGATTAAGTTTCCATAAATAGATCTTTCACTAATTTTGCCTAGTAATTCCCCATTTTTATAAGAAGCGGCTTTCAAGCTTATGTTGCCTTTAAGCGAGAAAGGATTATGGTAAAGCCTGGAGTTTTTGGTAGGAGTACTTCCGTCTGTTGTATACCTAATCTCCGCATTTGGATAAAAAGTCTCTAATACAACCTTCAATGTGTCATTGTATACGTGGGTATCAATATTTACATCAAAGAAATTCCGGCAAGCTTTTACATTCATAATATCCATTCTGGAGAAATCTGTAATCATGCGTTTACAGAAGCTAGTCCAATTTTTATGCTCAGGCTTTGTCCATCCCGTTTCTGCTATTGCAATAGCGCGTGGAAAAGCTTGATAATCGCGGCGACTGTCATTCTGCATATACTCGGTCCAGATGTTACCTTGAATACCTATAATATGCTGTTTTAGAACTTCGTCGGCATCATTCGGTACAGGGTTATAGTGATAAGTTTTTTTTAGCGTATTATATCCACCAATAGTAGTTGGTGCTATTTCAGGAGATTCCTGATAATGATCCAAATATAAATACGCTCCGGGAGTCATGATTGCATCATGCCCCGCTTTTGCTGCATTAATACCTCCCTCGGTTCCACGCCATGACATGACTGTTGCATTTGGTGCTAATCCTCCTTCTAATATTTCATCCCATCCAATAATATTGCGACCTTTACTATTCAGATATTTCTCCATTCGAGTGATAAAATAGCTCTGAAGCTTTTCTTCTTTTGTGTGTTTACGTCCATCTAATGCATTAGGAGTCGTATCATCTTTTAAACCAAGTTTGGCGATAAGCGACTGGCATTCCTTACTTTTTTCCCATGCAGTTTTAGGACATTCGTCTCCGCCAATATGAATGTATTTGCTGGGAAATAACTGCATGACTTCATTCAGCACATCTTCGAGGAAACCAAATGTTTCTTCTTTAGGGCAATATACTTGTTCGAATACTCCCCATGTACAAGCTACATCATATTTAATATCCGGAGTACAAGAAAGCTCAGGATAAGACGCTATTGCAGCCATTGCATGTCCGGGCATTTCTATTTCAGGTATTACCGTAATATATTTGCTGGCAGCATAAGCTACTACCGACTTAATCTGTTCCTGTGTGTAATATCCACCGTGCTCTTTTCCATCAAAAACTTGGGGCCAGTTCGTATAATAATAATCAGTGAGCGATTCTTTGCGGTTTGCACCAATTTCGGTAAGCTTTGGGTATTTTTTTATTTCAATACGCCAGCCTTGATCATCAGTCAGGTGCCAATGAAAAGTATTCATTTTGTGAGCGGCTAGCATATCGATAAATTTATAGATATAGTCTACTGAAGAAAAATGACGGCATACATCCAACATTAAACCGCGGTATTTAAAGTGTGGAGCATCTTTTATTTTAACTCCCGGAACTGACCAATCAGCCTGTGTTACCATCTCTTTGCCATATATCTGTGGAGGCAAAAGTTGATAGATTGTTTGTACACCGTAAAAGAAACCATTAGCTTCCGATGCAACCAAGGTTATACCATCAGTTGAAACCGTGAGTTGATATCCTTCTTTCGGAAATCCTTTTTGTTGAATAAAACGAATTGTAGGTTGCTTTGCCTTATTGCTTTGAATCGTTTGTAACGAAATATTTGATGTTTTTTTTACTTGTAAGATAAAATTAGTTGCAATGGTTTTTACCTCTTCAGAACAGTTCTCTGTCAAGACAACCACTTTATCAGTCAATTTGAAACGTCCTTCTTGTGGAACTAGTTCGTTTGGTAGTGGAACGATAGGGTAAGTGTTTTCTTTACTTCTATCAGCTTTTTGAAATCCGGAGAATACCATAAAAGTACTTGCTAATAGTAGAAGATTGATTTTTCTCTTCATGATAATAAAAGGTGTTAAGTTATAAATTATCTAGATGTATAAGAAGGGATAGTGCAATATTTGCTTTTGGGGGTAAACAAGTGTAGTATTATCCAATCTTACTGATCTTTTTTAATTTTTCTTCATCAATGATTCTGATCTTTCTTCCATCAATAGTAATGAGATGTTCAGTTGCAAAGTTAGATAATGTTCTTATGGCATTTGATGTTGTCATGTTTGAAAGATTTGCAAGATCCTCTCGTGAAAGGTAGATACTAAGTGTTGAACCATCTTCTTCTAAACCATAACTCTCTTTTAGGAATAAGAGAGACTCAGCCAATCGTCCTCGAATATGTTTCTGCGTTAAATTAACTGTACGCTCGTCTGCGATTCCCAAATCAATAGATAGTTGGCGGATAAAGAACATCGCCAAATTGTTGTTCTGAGTAACTAAAGATATAATAGCATTCATTGGAATTAAGCAAACCAATGAAGGCTCAAAAGCAGAAGCAGCTGTAACATAGTCTTCTTTAGCAAAATAGGCGCGATAACCGAAATATTCTACAGGTTTAATCATTCGGATGATTTGGCTTCGTCCGCCAACGCCATCCTTATAAATTTTCACTTTTCCATTGAGAAGACACATCATATATTGAGGGTTTTCACCTTCACAATATATGATTTCATTTTTTTTATAGCTTTGAATCGTAAAGTGACTTGCGAGAAAATCTCGCTGCTCACTATCCAAAGGTTCCCACATATCAGCTATAAGGTCTGGAACGTTTATGTCAGATAAGTTCATCTTTACCATAGATGCTACAAAACTGTGTTATACAGCACAAATGTAAAAAGAAAAAATTAAAATTGGTACAAAACAGTGTTATTCCTTTTATTTACACTCTTTTTTTCTATATTTGCCTGTGTTTGTTTAGGTATTCAGAGCTTGAAAGATAATACTAATATCATAGGGATATATCTCGTCATTGTACTTTCCTTTTCTTTGAAAGTTTCGGCTACAACTGTTCCCTCATTGGAAGTGTCCAAGTTGTCAGCAGACTCTATAATGTCTAATGTAATCTCTTTTGCTTCTGTATACGAAAATATTATTAGCGAATATAAAGCTGATTTTTACGTCAAAGGCGGGGTCAATATTCGCAAGAAAAATCACTTACTTCGTTATGTCCCGACTATGTTCCGTCTAAAGAAAGGCGTGCGGGAATATCTAATGGAGATGTATAGTGATCTTCATTTTACCGCTCCCGACATATATGATCAGAAGGTTAAAGCAGCTGTAGGTACATCGTCCGAATTTTGGGAATTAGACGGACGTTTAGCTGACTATTTTCATATAAACATCTATTCTTCAACAATTCTGTATAATAAACTGTTGTCTCCTCTTGCTCCGAATGCGATGAAATTCTATTCTTATAAAGTAGATTCCATAATAATGGATCATGGAGAGGTACGCTATAAAATTAGTTTTAGCCCTAAAATAAAAAGCTTTCAATTGGTTAGTGGCTATATGATAGTGAGTGATAAAGTATGGAGTGTACGCGAAATGAGGCTTATAGGACGATCAGAATTGCTTAAGATTAATTTATTAATGCGCTTGGGGGATGTTGGAAAACCTAATGAATTTCTCCCGGTGCATTACGATGCAGATGCAACGTTTCGCTTTTTGGGCAATGTGATCGATTGTAAATATATTGCTTTACTCAATTATAATGAAATAAAGAAAAAGTTTTTGGCGTCGAAGCTGTTTGATCCTATAAAGAATAAGTATGATCTGACCGGGTCTTATAATTTACATTGTGATACGAACGCTTGCCATACCGATAGTTTATTTTTCACCAATATACGCCCCATTCCTCTTTCTGCTCATGAAGAAAATCTTTATCGTAAATACTTCTTAGGTCAAGATACACTGAAACGTAACAAAAGGGAAGGTAATAAAACTCTCGAGTTTTGGGGACAGTTGGGCGATGTGTTGACCAATCGTTACACGGTTGACTTTGCTAAGTTGGGCGGTGTTCGTTGCTCCCCTCTCGTCAATCCTTTTTTATTGAGTTATGGTGCTAGCAATGGAGTTTCTTATCGGCAAGAGTTTAAATATACGGCGCTTTTTCGCAACGATCGTTTACTACGAGTTACTCCTAAGCTAGGATATAATTTTAAGAGGAAAGAGTTTTATTGGTCCATTAATTCCGATTTTGATTACTGGCCTCGCAAGCGATCTTCACTTCATATTAATATAGGTAATGGTAACCGTATATATAGTAGTGATATCCTTGATGACTTGAAAAGTATTCCAGATAGTATTTTCGATTTTAATCAGATTCATTTGGACTATTTTAATGACTTATATCTAAAATTGCGGCATAGTTGGGAAATTACGAATGGATTATTATTGGATGTCGGTTTTTCTATTCATAAACGTACGGAAGTTAATCGTTCAAATTTTGATTCATTAAAAAACGTTGTGAGTCGAAGTTCGTCGGACATCATAAGCCAGCTTCATCATACCTATAGCAGTTTTGCGCCTCATGTCCGATTGGCGTGGACTCCCGGTCAATATTACTATATGGATGGTGCTCGTAAGGTAAATCTTCACTCCAAATACCCTACTTTTTCAATGGATTGGGAGAGGGGGATTGGAGGTATTTTTAATAGCTCTGGTCGATATGAAAGCATTGAATTCGATATGCAGCACCACATGTCTTTAGGTTTGCTGCGAGATTTCTATTATCGCTTCGGATGGGGTGCTTTTACAAATCAGAAAGAAATGTTCTTTGTTGATTTTACTAATTTCACGCGCTCTAATTTACCGGTAGGCTGGAATGATGAAATAGGAGGGGTGTTTCAACTACTTGATTCACGTTGGTATAACTCATCCCGAAAGTATTTTCGCGGACATTTAGTTTATGAATCGCCATTTCTGCTACTGAATCACATTCTTAATCCTTCTCAAAACATTCTCACTGAGCGTTTATATTTGAATGGTTTAGTTGTGCCACATCTCAAGCCCTATTTAGAGGCTGGATATGGCATAGGTACCCATATTTTTGATTTTGGTGTATTTGTTAGTTTTGCAAATTGGAAGTATAATGAATTTGGCTGTAAATTTACTTTCGAGCTCTTTAATAGATAATTTTTATAGTACTATTCCTCTTTTTCTAGTTGTTATTGTCTCTATCTATTCCTTCTCTATTCAGGCTATATTACAAAGGTTAACTATTATTATAAAACAGGCTTTTAAAACTGTGAAACATTGAGATTATGTTGTATAACATAATATGACGTATGTGTCCAAAGTATACGCTAAATATTGAAAATCAATTAATTATATTTTTATGACGTATTGCTGACGTAGATATATTTTTTATTTGACGTATTAAAAAATACTATATTAGCATACATTTTCTCACATTATCGTCTATGTTTGTGATGTTCTATCAAGAACAAAAGAAAGATTTGTTAATCTTAATTTAGTAAAACTTATGAAAAAGTTATTATCATTTTTATTTCTGTTAAGCTTTACCTTAGCTTCTGTGTATGCTCAAAACATACAGGTAAAAGGTACTGTGATTAGCGGTTCGGATAATGAACCATTAACTGGAGTAAGTGTCGCAGTTAAAGGCACTACAACGGGCACTATCACAGGTTTGGATGGGGAATTCTCATTGTCAGTACCCACCAATGCTGTTCTTTCCGTTTCTTATATTGGTTTTGTGACACAAGATATTCCTGTGCGGGGGCAACGGGATATCAGAGTAGTCTTAAAAGAAGATACTAAAGCTCTCGAGGAAGTCGTAGTAATAGGTTACGGTGTGCAAAAGAAAAGCGTGGTAACTGCTGCTATTAGTAAGGTGACGGGAGATAATTTAAACCTAACTAAACCTTCACGTATTGAAGATGCTTTGAAAGGAAAAATATCGGGCGTACAGATTACACAATCTTCCGGTCAACCTAATTCAGATTCCAAGATACGTATTCGTGGTATTGGTACTGTAAACAACTCTGATCCGTTATACATTGTTGACGGTATGCAGGTTGGTGGGGGTATCAATTATCTGAACCCAACTGATATTGCATCTGTTGAAATTCTAAAGGACGCGGCTTCTGCAGCAATCTACGGTACGCGTGGTGCAAACGGTGTGGTATTGGTAACTACTAAGTCCGGTTCTTCCGGCAAGACTACCGTAAACTACGATTTCAGTTATGGCTGGCAGAATCCTTGGAAGAAGAAGGCTGTACTGAATGCTCAGGAGTATATGACTATTATGAATGAAATGGATGTAAATGATGGTAATGCGCCTCGATATTCCGCTGATTATATTGCGAATTACAAAGGTAAAGGTACAGATTGGCAAGACGAAGTTTTCAATTACGATGCACCTGTTCAGCAACATCAGTTGAGTATCAATGGTGGTAATGATAAGATGACTTATTTCCTTTCTGCAGGCTATTTTAAGCAAGAAGGTATCGTGGGAGGTAACTATGGTCGCTCTAATTATGAGCGTTTCAGCCTTCGTTCAAACTCGACTTATACGGTATTTGAAGATAAGAGCCGTAGCTTTCTGAATAAGTTGAAGATAGGGTCAAATATTGCATATTCCCGTGATACAAGTTCCGGTATTGAGACTAACTCTGAGTATGGTTCAATTCTTGGTAGCGCCATTGCATTTTCTCCATTAGTTCCGGTTTATGCATCCGATGAAGACGCAGCGCAAATTTTAGCAGATCATCCTACTGCAGTTTCTAAAAATGGTAAAGTGTTCTCTTTGCCTCCAACCGGTTATCAAGAGTTGGCTAATCCTGTAGCTCAACTTAATCGTCCTAATGCAAGCAAGAATAATTCAGATAAAATAGTTTCTTCTTTCTATGCTGAATTAGATGTTTTACCGGGTTTGAAGTTCCGCAGTTCTTATAGCGTTGACCTTGCTTTTTGGGGATATGATGCACATGGGTATCAGGATTATCTGAGTTCTATGTCTCACACAGACCGTAGTTGGGTGGAAAGCCAGATGAACCGTGGTTTTACTTGGCAGATCGAAAACTATTTTACTTATACCAAGACATTTGCAGAGAAGCATAATATTACTGTAGTTTTGGGTCAATCGGCTAACAAGTACAGTGTACGTAAACTTAAAGGAAATGATTATGATCTGCTGGATACTGATCCAAGTAAAGCCAATATTAATTACGGTATTGCTCCTCGCGACGATGAGCGCACAGAAGGTGGAACAGATGGATTCAACTATGAAGCACTGGCGTCTTACTTCGGTCGTTTGGATTATAACTATGCAGAACGCTATATGTTGCAGGCTACCGTACGTCGTGATGGTTCTTCTCACTTCGGTCCTACTCATAAGTGGGCTATGTTTCCTTCATTTTCTATAGGATGGAATGTATGGAACGAACCCTATTTGCAAGATATGAAGCCGTCTTGGTTTGATGTGTTGAAACTCCGTTTTTCATGGGGATCAAATGGTAACGACAAGATTGGTAACTTTCTTTATCGTTCGTTGATGGACGGTGGCGAAAACTATTATTTTGGCGGAAGCTATGACGTGGTGAATAAAACCAATGCGGGAACAATGGTTTATGGAACTTCTCCCGGCGCTGTAGCCAATCCTGAAATTAAATGGGAAACCTCTACTCAGATAGACTTAGGTGTTGATATGCGGATGTTTAACAGCCGTTTGAATTTTGGCTTTGACTATTTCAATAAAAAGACAAAGGACATGTTGGCTTATATGCCTGTTCCTGTTTACATTGGGCAGAGTGCTCCGATGGGCAATCTTGGTAAAATGCAAAACTGGGGACTTGAATTTGAAACAGGTTGGAAAGATAGCTACAAAGACTTTTCTTATAATTTTGGTGCAAACTTCTCTTATATGAAGAATAAGCTTGTCAGTTTGGGCAATGCTTCCGGTGAAACGAATTACGAGAGTGCAGGAGCTTCCGGAGTAGGTGACTACGTACATGGGAAGAACGGTGAAGTTTGGCCTTATTTTTATGGTTATAAAACTGCCGGCATTTTCCAAAATAAAGATGAGGTCAACAGTTATGTAAATGATAAAGGTGAATTAATTCAACCAAAGGCGAAGCCTGGAGATGTTCGTTTCGTGGATCTTGATGGTGATGGTTCTATTGGTTCAGGAGACCGTACCAAGATTGGTAAAGGTATGCCCGATTGGACATTTGGTTTCAATTTCGGTGCTGAGTGGAAGGGCTTTGATCTTAGTTTTGCATTCCAGGGAACGATAGGTAATGACATCTTTGACTTTGCACAGCGCGGTGATATTCCTGCTATGAACCGCCCTTCCTGGATTCTTGATCGTTGGATGGGTGAGGGTACTTCAAATAAAATACCTCGTATGACTTCTGCGAATCCTAACGGAAACTGGGCGTCTTCCGATCTTTATATTCATAATGGTTCTTATCTTCGTATGAAGACTGCTCAATTTGGGTATACTCTTCCTGTTAATCTTACACGTAAGTTCAGCGTTCAGCGCTTGCGTTTCTATGTTTCTGCTGAGAACTTAATTACTATTACAAGTTATGAAGGTTTTGATCCTGAATTGGCTTCCGGTGGTTACACTACTTTGGGTGTTGATAAGGGTATTTATCCACAATCCCGTACGATTAACGTAGGTGCAAATATCACATTCTAACTTTTAAAATTTAAACAAATGAGAAATTTTAAATTATATACAATAGCTGCATTTTTGGTTGTCGGGGCTACGCTGGCATCTTGTGGCGATGATTTTTTAGGCACTAATCCGACAGAGAAGCTTGCTGCGGGTGGTACTGCAACCTTGCCTTCTGTTAATTCCGGTTTGGCGGCTACATACCAAATTTTGTTGTTCGACTCTTATGCCAATGGCTCTTACGAGTCATCCGTTTACATTAGCGATATCCAGTCCGATGATATTTTCAAGGGTGGTGGTGATGCCAACGACGGTATGGCTGGTATGAACTATGCGGTATCTCAGTTTACTGCTGACGCAAATCATACATTAAGTGGCACTTGGAATATTTATACTTCGGGTAATGCTCGTGCAAACAGTGTTATAATCAGTTGTGCAAACATTAAGCCTTCCAATACATTGGAGGAAAAAACTCTTAAACAGTATAATGCCGAAGGTCATTTTTTAAGAGCTTATTTCACTTATATGTTGTGGAAGAATTTCGGTAATATCGTATTCTTTACTGAGCCTCTGAAGCCTCCTTACGTTGCTCCTCAAATGAAAGCTGATGATGTTTACAAGCAGATAATGAGTGATGTTACAATAGCTTGCGAAGAGGGAGTATTGGAAATGTCAACCAATGGTGGTACCAATGCCGGACGTGTCAGCTATGCAGCTGCCTTGATGCTGAAAGCAGCAGTTGTAATGTATCAGAAAGATCAAAGTAAATATGCCGAAGTTGCAAATGATATGGCTACCATTATTAAGAGTGGGAAATATGAATTGATGAACGATTTTTCTGCAATGTGGCTTAATGAGAATGAATTCTGCAAAGAATCTATTTTCGAGACTAACCAATTAGGTGAAGGTAAGGATTGGTCTTCTTCTTGGACAGGATATGGGACTAATTTACCTGCTTATATTTCTCCTAATGAATTGAAAGATCCTTCAGGAGTATTTAGTGGAGGATGGGGCTTTGGTCCGGTTCGTCAGACTACTTATGATATGTTTGCAAATGGTGACACTCGCCGTGATGCTTCCATTACTAATTGGGCGACTGTTCCAGGTGCTACCTATGGTCCACGTTTTCAAGATACAGGTTTATTCTTGAGAAAATATGCTGCACGTCCTAATTATAAAAAGTCTGGTGCTAATGATTTGAATTATTGCAATAACTTGCGTATTTACCGTTATGCTGAAACATTACTTAATTATGCAGAGTTGGTTGTAATGGACGGAATACCTGAACAACAAGGGGTATCAGCTCAAAATTGTTTGGATATGGTTCGTGATCGTGCTTTTGGAGATACTAATCACCGTGTGACTGCTACAGCTACTAGTATTAAAGCAGAGCGTCACTATGAATTTGTAGGTGAAGGAAAGCGTTATTACGATTTAGTTCGTTGGGGTGATGCTGCATCGGTATTAACAGAGAACTTGACTGAGTTCAATTCTGTGCGTACATGGCAAGACTATAATAAGTATTTGCCACTTCCACAAGGTGAATTGGATAAAACTTTGGGCACACAATATCCTTTGGTACAGAATCCTGGTTATGCTAATTAATTCGACAGAATATAAAATACAGATTAATTATGAAAAAGATTATATATAGCTTAATTTCAAGCATAGTCATACTGTGCTTCACAGCTTGTGATCCCCAAGATAATGATAGCCACAGTTTAGGTGGTCAGCTCGTGGCAGAAGGTGATATTTCATTCACAGTGGCTGAAACAGGGAAACCCAATGAATATACATTTACCAATACTTCCAAAGAGCTTCCTTCGGATGTGAAACTATATTTTTCCTTTGCTGACGGTAAAGTAATAGAAGCAACCCCAAACAGTTCCATCACAAAGGTCTATAAGAAAGCTGGTTCATATACGGTTAGCTTGTTGGCTTTCACAAAGGCCGGACAAACGGCTGTGTCGCAAACGGTTACTGTAGCTAAGGATCTGCAGGCATTTGCATGGCCCGGTTTTGATTACGAAAGTAGCGCCAATATATTCAAAACGGCCACATTTACCAACGATTTTTACTATGCGCCAGGTTGGAGCCAAATAGCTAATCCAACCATAACGAAAACTGGAAATCAGCAATTCGACTTGGTATTCGGCAGTGCAACCGCTGATCAATGGCAAAACCAAGTGCATTTTATCACAAACATGGCTGTTTCGGCAGGCAAGACTTATGATTTCTCGGTTTGTCTCAAAGCGACCAAAGATATCCCTGCTGCTACCGTAAAGGTAAGTAAAGTTGGCGCAGATGACACTTATTTTCTATTGAGGAATCACAATGTGTCTCTTAAGGCTGATGAAACGAAAGTCGTTTCCGGTTCGGCCCTTGTTGGTTTCGACGGACAAGTGAAGATTACATTCGACTTTGCCGGAAATCCCGAAAACACCAATTTGTCTATTTCTAATATTTATCTTGCCGAACATCAGGAAACTAATGTGGCTCCGCTGGACTACGATTTAGCTGGAAATGTATGGAAAGCGGTGGATACAGACAAAGCTTATACCATGGCACACTGGTGGTCTGATGCAAGCTGGACGCAGATAGGTAATCCGGGCTTTTCACAAGACAATAGTGTATATACCATTACGTCAAAAGCAGCTACCGCTGCTGAATGGCAGGCTCAAAACACTTTCAATACCAATTCTTTGGCTATTGGTGCCAATGAGCTGTTCGATTTCTCGTGTGTAATAATGGCTACCAAGGACAGTCCTTGTATTATAAAACTCTGCCCGCAGGAAGATGGTGGTGATAACAATTATGCGTTCGAGAAGCATGGCATTCAATTGAAAGCCAATGAGATTAAGGTTATTAGATTTGATAATCAGAAACTTGCTAATGGAGCTTCTTCTTCAAAAGTGAAACTGATATTCGATTTTGGCGGTTGCCAAGATGCTACCGATTTTAGCATCACGGGAATAACTTTAATTAAAAAGTAAATTATTTCTATACTAAAAGCCACTTCTTCCTTCTCTCTAGGGAGGAGTGGCTTTCCTTGAATTTCTAATTTGAATAATGATGAAGATGAACTTATTAATGCTATTATTTAGTGTGCTGACAATGACTGCATGCGGAGGAGATGGAGACAATGATAATCCAGGCGATAAACCTTCGACAGATATTACCATTACACTTTCACAGTCTGCAGTTGATGTTCCGACAAAGGGTGGAACCTATTCTATTGATGTAACGACAACAGGTGAAAAGTGGGCGGCTACACCAAACTTAGATTGGGTTACGGTGACTCCGACCGGTTCATCGTCATCCAAAGGTAAACTGACCATTCTTGTGCAACCTAATAAGGGGGATGCACGTTCGGCGACTGTGCAAATAACCTCCGGTACAAAAAGTAATAAAATAACAATAGAACAAGCAGCAGCACTTAGGATATCCAAATCTGAAATAATGACGAAATCGGGTGGAGAAAATTACTCGCTTATGATTTTGGGATATAAGGATTGGACGGCTACGGCAGACCAAAGCTGGATAACCACTAATCGTGTTAATGACGGTTCACTTACTATAACCACAGCTCCTTCTACGCAAAATAAAACCCGCACAGGCAAAGTGACAATTGTAGCGGGTGGTGAGACTGCAGTTGTTAATGTCTATCAGGAGTCGGTTGAATTTACAGATATTTCAGAGCGCGAGGGGTATACACTGGTTTGGCACGACGAGTTCAATCAGGGGGCAGAACTCAATAAGACCGACTGGACTCACGAAGTGCAAAAAGCTGGATGGGTTAATAACGAACTACAGAATTATGTTGATGGTGCTTATAACGGTCAACGTGTTACTGAACTCTCTGATGGTAAACTGCGTATTCACTGTTTCAAATCCGGTGGAAATATATATTCCGGTCGGGTCTATGCTCATGTGAATCAAGGATGGCAATATGGCTATATAGAAGCTCGCATGATGTTGCCTAAAGGTAAGGGAACTTGGCCGGCTTTTTGGATGATGCCTGCAAATAACGATTTCTCAAAAAATCCTTGGCCTAATTGCGGTGAAATAGATATTATGGAAGAAGTTGGCGTTGTACCTAATGAAGTGTCATCTAGTCTCCATGCTGAAGGACATAATCATACCAATGGTACTCAGGTTACGCATGCCATGACTATTGATAGTGCTGAAGGAGAATTTCATGTTTATGCTATGGAGTGGACAGCCCAACGGATAACGACTTATGTAGACGGTAAGGTACAACTAACCTACGACAATGATAATAAAGGGGCTTTTAACTGGCCGTATGATAAACCATTTTACATCATATTCAATCTAGCTTGGGGAGGTGCTTGGGGAGGTATGCAGGGTGTTGATGAGTCAGCGCTTCCGCTTAGTTGTGTCATTGATTATGTACGTGTATTTCAGAAAAATTAAGGTATAAAAATTGTTATGAAATTTATAAAGCTCTTCTCCGTATGTTTGCTGTTACTTCCTTTCATTTCTTGCAAGGATGTGGCGCAAACTAAGTCGGATGCTGCCATTGAAAAGAAAGTGGAAGCACTCCTCTCCAAAATGTCTTTGGAGGAAAAGATAGGGCAGATGAACCAGATTTCCTCTTATGGCAATCTGGAGGATATGGCTGCTCTTATTAAAAAAGGTGAAGTGGGATCTATTCTGAATGAGGTGGATCCTGCACGTGTTAATGCTTTGCAGCGGGTAGCTATGGAAGAGTCCCATTTGGGAATTCCATTGCTTATGGCTCGTGATGTCATTCACGGCTTTAAGACTATTTTCCCTATCCCATTGGGACAAGCTGCATCTTTCGATCCGCAAGTGGCACATGATGGAGCTAGAATTGCGGCTATTGAAGCGGCATCTGTGGGCATACGCTGGACGTTTGCTCCAATGATTGATATTGCCCGCGACCCGCGTTGGGGGCGTATTGCTGAAGGTTGTGGAGAAGATACTTACCTGACTTCCGTAATGGGTGTTGCCATGGTAGAGGGGTTTCAGGGCGATTCATTGAATAGTCCGACGTCAATTGCCGCTTGTGCAAAACACTTTGTGGGTTATGGAGCTGCTGAAGGTGGACGGGATTATAATTCCACTTTCATTCCCGAACGTCGTTTGAGGGAAGTGTATCTTCCTCCTTTCGAGGCTGCGTCTAAGGCTGGAGCTGCCACTTTCATGACTTCCTTTAATGATAATGATGGAGTTCCTTCGACCGGTAATTCGTTTATCTTGAAGCAAGTGCTTCGTAAGGAGTGGGGATTTGACGGATTTGTTGTTTCCGATTGGGCTTCGGCTAGCGAGATGATGGTGCATGGTTTTGCTGCCGACTCTAAGGATGTGGCAATGAAAGCTGCAAATGCCGGTGTGGATATGGAGATGGTAAGCTATACTTTTGTGAAGGAATTACCTGGATTGATAAAAGAGGGTAAGGTGAAAGAATCAGCTATAGATGATGCTGTGCGCAATATTTTACGGGTGAAGTTCCGTTTGGGTTTATTTGACAATCCTTATGTTGATGAGAAGAAGCCTTCTGTGCTGTACGCACCTTCGCATCTTGAAGCTGCTAAGCAGGCTGCAGTGGAATCTGCTATTCTTTTGAAGAATGCTAATCAAACATTGCCTCTGCAAGCTTCAGTGAAAACGGTGGCAGTGGTTGGTCCTATGGCTGATGCTCCTTACGAACAGATGGGTACATGGGTGTTCGATGGTGATAAAAACCATACGGTAACTCCTTTGAATGCTATAAAGAAATTGGTTGGTGATAAAGTACAGGTGATTTACGAACCAGGATTGACTTATAGTCGTGAAAAAAATCCTGCAGGTATATCAAAGGCTGTATCGGCAGCTTCGCGGGCGGATGTTATTCTGGCATTTGTCGGTGAAGAGGCTATTCTTTCGGGAGAAGCTCATTCTTTGGCAGACTTGAATCTTCAAGGAGATCAGGGAGCTTTAATCAGTGCTCTAGCAAAAACGGGTAAGCCGGTTGTGACAGTGGTGATGGCCGGTCGTCCTTTGACTATTGGAAAAGAAGTTGAAGAATCTGCTGCTGTGCTGTACTCTTTCCATCCCGGTACGATGGGTGGTCCTGCACTGGCTGATTTACTCTGGGGTAAAGCGGTACCGAGTGGCAAAACTCCTATCACTTTTCCGAAAGCAGTGGGGCAGATACCCATCTACTATGCGCACAATAATACCGGTCGACCGGCCAATCATGATGAAGTCTTGTTGAATGACATTCAGGTAGGTGCAGGTCAGACCTCTTTAGGTTGTCGTTCTTTCTATCTGGATGCCGGAGTTGATCCTTTATTTCCGTTTGGTTATGGATTGTCATACACTACTTTTAAATATAGCAACGTTAAGTTGGTCTCTAACTCGTTGAAGAAAAATGAGGTATTGAAAGTGACATTCGACTTGGAAAACACCGGTAAATATGAAGGAACCGAGGTTGCTCAATTATACGTAAAAGATAAAGTAGGGTCGGTGACTCGTCCGGTTAAGGAATTGAAACGCTTTACCCGCGTGACATTGAAGCCCGGTGAAAAGAAAAATGTAACATTCGAGTTGCCCGTAAGCGAATTAGCTTTCTGGGATATAAATATGAAGAAAGTTGTTGAACCGGGAGATTTTTCTCTTTGGGTGGCTCCGAATAGTCAAACAGGTGAAGAGGTTTTCTTTAGGGTGGTAGAATGATTGTTTGTTTTTTTTAGACTGAAGAAGCGAGGGCGAACCGTTAAGGTCCGCCCTCGCTGTTAGTATACAATAATAATCCAATTGCACCTCTGATGAGGCTGAAGAGGATTGTTTTCTTTATTTTATTCGTTTGTATCCATAAACGGCGCGGTCACCCAGTTCTTCCTCAATACGGAGTAATTGGTTGTATTTTGCCATACGGTCGGAACGGCTCAATGAACCGGTTTTGATTTGACCACTGTTGGTTGCTACTGCGATATCGGCAATGGTTGCATCTTCAGTCTCACCCGAGCGGTGTGAAGTTACAGTCGTATAACCGTGACGGTGAGCCATTTCAATGGCATTCAGCGTTTCTGTTAATGAACCGATCTGGTTTACCTTGATCAGGATAGAGTTTGCACAACCCTTTTCAATACCTTTGGCAAGGAAATCGACGTTAGTCACGAACAAGTCATCACCTACCAATTGGCAACGGTCGCCAATACGTTCGGTCAGTTTCTTCCAGCCTTCCCAGTCGTTCTCACTCATACCATCTTCGATAGAGTCGATAGGATACTTGCTGATTAAATTCTCCAGAAAATCAATTTGCTCATCTGCTGTGCGTTTCTTACCTTTCGCACCTTCGAACTTAGTGTAATCGTAAAGTCCGTTAACATAGAATTCGGATGAAGCGCAGTCCATTGCAATTTTCACGTCCTCACCCGGTTCGTAACCGGCAGCTTTGATAGCTGCTAAAATGCTGTTCAAAGCATCTTCCGTACCTTCGAGTGTGGGAGCAAAACCACCTTCGTCTCCTACGGCAGTACTCAAGCCACGGTCTTTCAATACTTTCTTTAATGCGTGGAATACTTCGGCACCCATGCGCAATCCCTCACGGAAAGAAGTTGCACCTACAGGACGGATCATAAATTCCTGGAAAGCAATAGGAGCGTCACTATGTGAACCGCCATTGATTATATTCATCATCGGTACAGGCAATACATAAGTATTGGTACCGCCAATGTAACGATACAAAGGAATATCCAGGTAGTTGGCAGCAGCTTTGGCTACGGCTAGAGATACACCAAGAATAGCATTTGCACCCAATTTAGATTTTGTTTTTGTACCATCGAGGGCTAACATCATCTTGTCGACGCCAACCTGATCTAAAGAAGACATACCTACCAAATGAGGAGCAATAATCTTATTAATATTCTCAACGGCTTTCAACACCCCTTTACCACCGTAACGTTTTTTGTCGCCGTCACGAAGTTCCAATGCCTCGTGTTCGCCTGTTGAAGCACCCGATGGAACAGAAGCACGTCCCATAATGCCGGATTCCAAAATTACATCTACTTCTACAGTAGGATTTCCTCTTGAATCGAGAACCTCACGTCCGATAATTTTTTCAATTTTCATAATTATGCTTTTATTTAAAAATGTTTTATATAGAAACAATACAAATAAGTGTTTGTTCAAACTTGCTTATCCTTAATTCATTGGCAAAGATACTCCTTCGCAGTGGTAATTACAAGTTAATGTTATTTAGAATGTTTAAAAATAAATGTTTAACGGGAAAGTGTATCATTTCTTTGTCAACTGAGTTATAATTGTGTTTAAGAAAAAGGTTCGTATTATTCAATTTCCCTCTCTCTACCCAGAGTTTTTTTGCGTATTTTAATTGCACCAATTGCACTAATCGGCTTAAATGGTTGGTATATAATGAAATACAAGGGTGCAATTAAGCGAAACAGCAGGGTGCAATTAAATTTAATTGCACCCTGCTGTCTTTCCACTACCATGCCCCTTTTTTAGTTGCTTACCTCACCTTCCCTTTTCGTAATAAAACCCTCTCTTAGATATATACAGACCGTTTTTCTTGGCACAACGCATACTCTCTTTCAGTTACCCACAATTGTGGGTAATGTGCTCCACAATTGTGACGCACGTGAACCACAGCTGTGGGTAAGTTGCGCCACGTATGTGGGTAAGCAATATTAGCGGTATGAAAAGAAGATAGAAATACCGCAAAATACTTACACCAAATGGCTTTTTAAGAGATAAGAAAGGTGGAAAATATGGGTAAAAACGCCCTAAAATACGAGTAAAAGTCGCATAAAACTCTTGCAAAACAGGCAAAAATCGCAAGTATCTCCGTTATAGTTCTCCTTTTTCCATTTGTCCGGGAGCAAATTTCTTAGATGTCTATTGTCGGTGTTGGGATTTACCCCAATAAACTTGTTGGGTATATTGACTATGGGAATGAAATCAAGCTAATATCAAATACAGATTCATCTTCATTCATAAACCATCTAAATGTGCAACTAATATAAAATTAATATTACTTTTGTTCGGAATATATATTTAATAATAGACAACTATTTAGGAATGAAAAAATATACATTTATAATTATACTATTTCTATTTATATTGAGTTGCGAACAAAGAAATACTGCATTACAAAATGATCTATATCAGGCGGAAAAATTAATGGAGGCTCGCCCTGACAGTGTAAAGACATTACTGCTTCGCCTTCAGAGTAAGATTGAAGATGCAAATCGTGCTGACCGCATGAAATATATTCTTCTTTCTACCGAGGCCGATGATAAATGTTTTGTCAATCATCCTTCCGATTCAGCCATGTTGGAAGCCGCTGCCTACTATGATCATAATGGCACCCCTTTACAGCGGATGAAATCCTATTATCTTTTAGGCAGAATTTATAGCGATATGCAATTTACAGGTGAGGCTTTGAATTCATTCCGTAAAGCACTGGAAATAGAATGTAAAGACGATACGGCAACTTATACCGTTCGTGCACGAGCCAGCAATCATATCGGACACACCTATATGTATCAAGGTCTGTATAGCGACGCATTGCCTTATTTCTATAAAAGCTATTATTTTGCAAAACTGGCTAAAAACGAGTCAATCGTAGTATTTGCATTGAGGGATATTGGGAGAAGTCTTTATACTCAGGGGCAGACAAGAAAAGGCTTGGCCTATTATGAGTATGCTGTATCTGTGGCCCGGAAAACAAAACAGGAAGAATTGTATAAAATGGTGATGGGAGAACTTTCAGATGATTATCGAAAAATCAGAGATTATGCTAGAGCAAAGAGAGCCTTAATTCTTGGGAATGGTCTTTTAGATGCTGAGAGTCTATATCCACATTATGTTTGTTGGGCTAATTATTATCGTGATATCGGCAAAACAGATTCCGCTATCTATTTTTATAGTAAATGTAATCAATCCGCTAATAACTCAATAGCAAAGAAGGCGGCACTTTCATTAGCTGATATATACGCCGATAGGGGAGATTACAAGCGGGTATTTCCTTATTTCGAGAAGTATGCGGCAAATGCCGATGCTTTAAACCAAAAAGAGAGTGTAAAGAATCAGAACTTAATAAAAGTCTTAAATAATAAATTGCGAATAGAGCAAGAAAACCGTTTTTTGAAAGAAAGGACTTTAACTCTTAAGTTAGCAGGAGTTACGACTTCTGCAGCTTTTATTATAGTGATTATTCTTGTTTTTTATTATTTACGAAATAAAAAGCTGCAATATCTCAATCAGGAGGAACGCTTAAAGAGAGTAATGTCTGTAATGGATCAAAATAGCCGTCAGAAGCTACAAGAAAACAGTGAGAAAATTAAGATGTTGAGAGAGCAGCTATCGTCTTCACAGGTGCAGAATGACAATTTGCATAAGCGCTTTATTCAGTTGGAGAAAGAGTCTTTGCAGGGAGAAAATCGTAGAATTGAAGCTGAGCATGAAAGGCAAACTATACTTCAACAGCGTTTGAGGTCTTCCGACCTATATTTAAAATTCTATCAGATGGCGAAGTCCCATCAAAAAGCCTCAGATGATGATTTTCGTCAATTAGCAGAACTTATTGATGAGATGTATGACAACTTTACACATCGCTTGATTGAGTTATACCCATATATTAATGAAAAAGAGATGCGAATATGCCTATTGATAAAAATAGGGCTGACTCCTACTCAAATAAGTGATATTGTTTGCTCATCAAACTCTGGTATTAGTATGATTCGTCAGCGTTTATATATGAAAATTTTCCAACTGAAGGGTAAACCTGATGAGTTTGATAAAAAAATAATGGGGTTGTAAACAGTCTTATAAATAACTTCAGATATGCTCTATCGTATCTAATCCCTTTAGTAAAGTACTTGTGAAATTTTTGTGAAATGATTTTCTTTGAGGTTTCTTATGTGTTCTTTAGCTTTGACACAAAAATCAAAGATATGGAAAAAGCAATAGTTTTTTTTATTCTTCTATTTAGCACAAGCAGTGTTTTTGCTGGAAATAATTTATCACAAGGTAAGAATCAGATTCTTGTGGATGACACTACGTGGCGTCCTTCAACCCGTTCTCTTAGTGAGGAACCGCCACTTTTATATTTATACGAAAGGGCCATTCTCATTAATTCATCAGTAACATTAAATAATATTGAAATTATCATTTCTGATCTATCGGGGACTGTAAGGTATAATAGCTATATTTTAGTAAATGGTAGTGTAGAGTATTTCTGTTCCATTGCAAATTTGGATCCTGGAAGCTACAAAGTAGAGCTAAGGCAAGGGACAAAGTATTTATATGGATACTTTGCAATATGATTGAATGATATTAGTTAGGAGTAGTGAGAAAGTTGTTTTTTATCAAATGATATTATGTCAGTATTTACTATCTAAAATTAATAGATAAAAAGCTCTCTCCCAAAGTCAGCGACTGGTTTAATTTTTAAGGTCCACTTAATGTTGTTCGCCAGCTTTAAAAGAAAGTAAGTGAAAAAATATAAAAAAGCTTTGATTTATCAAGCTGGAATGGGAGAGAAAGCGGATCGTTTTAATCTTATTACAAGATTTGCTTTAACAATCATTTTTATCAATGCCATATTATTATGAATTTACTATTTAAGTCAGAAAAGAAAAATGTTTTTGTATCTATGCTTTCTCTACTAGATGTAAAATACACAAGCAAATTCTCGAACAAGTATTTTAACGAGCATCCTAATAAAAACAATTTATTGGGAATATCTCAGATGCTAAATACTTATGGAATAAAAAATGAAGGAATAAAAATACATGATAAAGAGGAAAATATTTTCAATTTAGAGACTCCATTCATTGCTCATACAGGGAGCGATTTTGTCCCCGTATACAAAATTAGCTCAGAAAAAATATCGTATATATCCAGAAATGGCCGAGTTTCAATAACTCCAACTGAATTTTGTAATTTTTGGACAGGTATTACTCTTTTTGTAGAACCTGATAAAAGTTCAATAGAACCAGATTATGTAGAGCATAGAAAAAAAGAATATCTTTTGCAATCTATTAATTCTCTTTTGAAATTTTTTCTCTTTTGCTTTCTTGCAATGTTCTATTTTTCCATCTATAGATATGGAGATATAAAACATTTTGTGTTATTGTTTGCTAATCTTGTCGGTGTTTATATAAGTTATCAATTGCTTCTAAAGCAAATGAATATTCATAGCTTTTATGGAGATAAAATATGTTCTTTATTCAAGCAAAAAGACTGTAATAATATCTTGGAGTCTAAAGCAGCTAAACTATTCTCTGTTATCAGTTGGAGTGAAATAGGAATAAGCTACTTTATTTCTAATGTAATAATAATAATATTTTTACCAAATTTTATTACATACTCATCAGTTTTGAACATTTTTACGCTTCCGTATGCTTTTTGGAGTATCTGGTATCAAAAATTCAAAGCAAAACAATGGTGTGTGCTTTGTATAATTGTACAATTGGTTTTATGGTCTATTTTTGTGATAAATATATTATCGGGCTTTTTTAATATGTTAGAAATTATTGAATTTAATGATGTACTGATTTTGTCTTGTATTTATTTAATACCACTACTTGCTATTAATATATTAAGTTCTGAATTGAGTAGCAAAGAAGATTCTGAATATACTATCCAAGAATTCAATAGTATAAAGGCTAATGAAGATGTTTTTTCCTTACTGCTATCTAAACAACCTTTTTGGGGGTATAACAAATCTACTTCACAGATAATATTTGGCTCTCCAGAGGCTAATATATTTATAACTATCTTAACAAATCCCCATTGTAACCCTTGTGCAGATCTACATAAACGAATTCATGCTTTTTTCCCTAAAATTTCGAACAAGATCTGTATCCAATATATTTTCTCATCTTTTAATGAAAGTTTGGATGAAAGTAATAAAATACTTATTGCTGCTTTCTTTTCCAATACTCCGGAAAAGGTGCGTGAAATTTATAAAGATTGGTACGGGTTGGGTAGGAGTTCACCGGCTGCCTTTAAACTTAAATATGGAATTAATACCGCCAGCGATGAAGTAAGAATTGAATTTGAAAGGCATAAGAAATGGATAGAAAAGGCAATGTTAAGGAGTACACCTACTATAATGGTAAATGGGTATAAATTACCAGAGAGTTATCATATTGAAGATTTAGAATATATTACAAAAATAGATATTGAGAGTTAACTCTGACCATTGTCAAACTGTGGGGCAATGGCAATAATCTGATCAGTTATTGATATATTTCTACAGCAAATTAGAAAAATGTATTTACCATGAAAAAGATTAATTTAAAAGGTATTTCTGAAGTTCTTAGTGAAAAGGAATTGAAGAATGTAACAGGAGGAAGTGGTTGCGATGCTATTCTTTGCAACACCAGTCAAGATTGTTGGAGAGGATGCTCATATTGTGTTCCAATAAGCAATTGGGCGGGCAAGAAAGTATGCTCTAATTATCCATAATCATTACTTAAGTGTAAAGCTAGAAATATCCATTTTAATAATTATCTGGCTTTACACTTAAACTCTTTGATTTTCAGTAATTAATTTGCGAAAATCTTAATATAGAATCATGATAATGACTTTTGTCTTTATATTATTATTGGGGTTTTCACACTCTCAAAATTTAGTCAAATTAGAGTGTAAATTAATGGAATGATATTGGTAGGGTAGGATTTACCTATTATAATGTAAAAAATAGGTATATATACTATGACAGAACTTTCTGCATCCAGATGTTCTTCTTCACAGCAGAGGAGGCTCTTTGAATCAATAAATAGTAGGCTAAAGTATATATTTTCTATTACTTTAATCTTTAAATATGAAATTGTCGATAAATGCAAAATATAGAGTCACTATGGAGTCTGTAAATCAAGAGGTTGCTAAAAGAAATGTTTTTTTAGTAGAGCCAACTTGGATTCGCATATTTTGCTTGTTATATTGTTTAATTTTATTAGTAAATGGTTTGGTGTATTTTCAAGAAACTATGCAACTATTTTATTCTTCTCTTCCTAAGTAAAGAATATGGTAGATGGCATAGGAGCGAATTGTATTAAATGTAGAGGATAATACACTATTGGCAAATTCGAAAGCGAGCATTCTTAAATAATACTAACCAATTTTCATCTGTGCACTTTCCTCTAAAACGCACAAATGAGTTAAATATATAATTATATGCATCTATTATTTATACAATATATACTTCTTTTTTTTGAGGAAGATTTTAGCATCAGTCATAAAAATTCCCTTATTGGAATAAAAGGATGGAAGAGGCATGAAGCATGGACTGCTAATGCAGGCTTTAGAGTATAGTTATCTTAGTGAACAGATACAAACTTCCTAACAAATATAAATTAAAAGGTTTAATATGTGTTTTATTTTGGAGTTAACTATAAATAACTTTTGTCAAGCTATAGGGCAATAGACAACAATCTGATCGTTTGTTGAATTTTCTATGGCATTAATATTAATTATTATTATTATGAAAAAGATTAATTTAAAAGGTATTTCTGAAGTTTTAAGCGAAAAAGAATTGAAAAATGTAATGGGAGGAAGTGGACATGAACTGCATGGGTGTAAATGTCCTAATGGAAAGACTTTTAGTGCAAGTCCAGGTCTGACATGTGAAGAGGCAATGAATTACATTTTAAGACTTCTCCGAAACAGCCTAAAATTTATTAAGTATAAAATACATATTGACTACAATCGCCTAAAATCAATCAATCTCGCAATTATAGGGAGCTTATTTTGGGGTGTCTCATGTGTTTTTGCTCAAAACACAACGATCGTTTTCCATACCAAAGAAAATAGTAAAGTTGAAATCAGCAAAGAAATAGATAATACTTATAATAACAGTTTAACGGATCAAATTAATGCGGATAATACAGGTAATTGCATTTATAGCTGGGATGTATACGATTTTCAGTTTATAGAATGCACTTTTTATGATGGCGGGAGTCTATTTTTTCCGATAAAAGAAGGTAGTCATTTAACAGTAATATACAAAGGAGACTTTCAGGCTGAGATTATTGGTGCAGATAAAACCGAAGTAGAATATTATAGAAATGGCTATAAAGATATTATTACTCGACCTTTTATGATCTCGTTAGCTACCCTTTCCACTGAATCAAGATTTGAAGATGTTTTATTATTAATTAAAAAGTACGATTCTTTATTATCAAAGACTTTAGATAGTCTTGTCGCAGAAAATAAGATATCACCAAGATTTTCAAAGATTATCAAGAATGACTTTCAGACATTTACAACTTGTTCAGCAATTGGCTTCTATCGAAATAGATATTTAGAAGATACAGCGACAAAAGTGAATGAACAAGATTCGGTAAAAGCAGATAATATGATAAATGAACTTTTGGATAAAATTTCTCCAATGATAGGATCGGGAGAAATAACGAAATACGCATTGAATAGCAGTATTCTGACTTCTTTCTATAATAGCAAATACAGACAACTGAATGAGAAAAAGAAAAAGGAATTATTATTTACGAAATCATGGGCTAAATATCTGAATTCAAACATGCTTGGATATTTAATAGCACCGGAAGAGATACAGTGTAAGCTTCTCGCTCTAAAACTATTGGGAAATTACCAAAATGCCGAAACTAAAGGTAATTCAGAATTTTTCAATTATATATCAGAAATTCGTCCTCAAAATGCTTTTCTACCTTATCTTAAAAAGGAGAAGGACAGATTATCAGCTTCTATAAATGCAAACCATGGGGAAATAAAATATATACAAAGTACAATTAATACACTCAAAGATCTCAGTAAGGTTGGTGCTTTTGATGAAAAAGTTCTATTCATAGACTTTTGGGCTACCTGGTGTGGCCCCTGCATTGCAGAATTTAAATATAAAGATATGCTTCACGAATTACTATTAAGTTACAAAGATATTATCCCCGTTTATATCTCGATAGATGAAGACAAAAATGATAGTCTATGGAAAGAAAAATCTAAAGCATTGAATATTAATGGTTATCATTTAAGAGCTAATGAGGAATTACTAGCAGATATCTGTGAGAAGATATATAAGGGAGGGGTTATTGGTGTACCCCAGTTCATACTATTAGACAAAAATGGTAATATATTAAAGCAAAACCTACCTTGGCCGCATGATATGGATAAGCTCAAGCAAGAATTAGATAAACTATTTTAAATTAATACATCGCCATTATGCATTCTATAGCTTTTATTATACCATACATGGGAAATTTTCCTTGGTACTTTCCTTATTTTCTACATTCATGTAAATACAACCCCAGCATTGATTTTATTATTTTGTCAGATAATATAACTGTCTCTTCAGCATTACCTTCAAACGTGAAACTAATACACTATACATTAGAACAATTCAGTGTGGATGCATCTAAAGCGTTGGAAATTAATATTATTGTAGAGTATGGATATAAACTTTGTGACTTTAAACCTGCTTATGGATTTATCTTTTCGGAGTTAATAAAGGAATACGACTTTTGGGGATATTGTGATATTGATCTCATTTGGGGTAATATAAGATCCTTTATGACCAATGAAATCCTTAATGAATATGATGTTATCAGTGCTCGCCATGACTATCTTACCGGATGCTTTGCTTTATATAGGAATAACAAAGAAATGAGGGAATTATTTATGCAAAGTAAAGACTATGAAAAAGTATTTACATCTGATAAGAATTTCTTTTTTGATGAAACTAATTTTGCATTTGAAGAATTTGGAGCAGGGGTCAATTACAGCCAAATAAAGACAGAAATTGAAAGCATGACCCATGTTATCCTTCGATTGGAAGAAGGAGGTAAACTGAAGCCATATTTTGAATTCCAAATAGTTGAGGGCTTTGCTGGCAATATGTTGTGGGATCATGGTACTTTAATTTATCGAAAAAAGTTTGAGTCTATGCTCTATCATATGGTACGGTTTAAACGAAAATATTCGGAAGATACAGATTTGAACAAGAAGATACCTGATAGATTTAGAATTGCGAAAAATAATATATATAGCTGATGCGAAAAAAGTTTCCTTATTATAGGCAATTGGACTCAATGGATTGCGGTCCCTCATGTCTGAAAATGATTACTAAGTACTATGGCAGGGAATATTCTATACAGTACCTTAGGGAAAACTCTTTCATCAATCGTGAAGGTGTCTCGATGCTGGGAATAAGTGATGCAGCTGAAACCATCGGATTTAGAACAACAGGATTGCGTGTGTCATTTGACAGACTTATGGAAGACATGACTTTTCCGTGTATTTTATATTGGCAGCAAAATCATTTTGTAGTCTGTTCTAGAATAAAGAAAATAAAACGCTATATAGGTCATAATAGTGAAATGGATTATAGAATATATATATCCGATCCAGCTGAGGGGCAGTTTGTTTTAAACGAAAAAGAGTTCCAAAATAAATGGATTAACTCCTGTTCAGAAGGTATAGATACAGGTCTGGCCTTATCTCTTATTCCGTCTCCTCTTTTTTATGAAAAAAATACAGATATTGAAATTAGAAAAAGAAATATTGTGTATTTCCTAAAGTACTTGAAACCTTATAGGTCCCAAATACTTCAATTAATCGTAGGAATGTTGCTTGGAAGTATTCTACAACTTATTCTCCCTTTCTTAACGCAGGCAGTTGTTGATCAAGGCATAAGAAATAATAATCTTAGTTTGATCACATTGATATTAATTTCACAGCTCATATTATTTTCTACCCAATTGGCAGTTGATTTTATTCGTAACTGGATTACATTACACATGAATGCCAGAATAAATATAACATTGATATCAGACTTTTTAATCAAATTAATGAAACTTCCGTTGCGCTTTTTTGATACAAAAAATATTGGAGATATCTTGCAAAGAATAGGAGATCATAGTCGAATTGAAACATTCCTTACAGGATCAACGCTAACCACCATTTTTTCATTCGGAAATTTTTTCATTTTTGCAATTGTACTAGGTTATTATAATATGGGTATATTAGGAATATTTCTTTTGGGCAACATGCTTTATATCCTTTGGATTCTTTTTTTTATGAGGTATAGGAGGGCAATTGATTATAAACGTTTTTCTCAGGCAGCAGCAGAACAAGGAAATCTTGTGCATATGATTACCGGTATGCAGGAAATAAAACTAAATAATATTGAAAAGGAATACCGCTGGAAATGGGAACGAATACAAATTAAACTTTTTGAAATCAATATAAAGGGATTATCCTTAGAGCAATATCAGAAAACGGGGACTTTGTTTTTTAGCCAGACAACAAGTCTTTTTATTTCTTTTTTAGCTGCCAGACTTGTTATTAACGGGGATATCACTTTAGGTATGATGTTATCAATTAGTTATATTATAGGACAATTATCTGCTCCGATTTCTCAAATAATTAGCTTCTCGCAATCGTTTCAGGATGCAAAAATAAGCTTAGAAAGACTAAATGAAATTCATAACAGCGAAGATGAAGAGCAAACCATTCAATTAAAAAATAACTATATCCCTGATAATAAATCAATTTGTATTGAAAATATTTGTTTCAGTTATAATGGCTCTGATAGAGAATACATATTAAATAATGTAAGCTTGCTAATTCCACAGCAAAAAGTAACAGCTATTGTTGGTGCTAGCGGCAGCGGAAAGACGACTTTGATAAAATTGTTATTAGGCTTTTACCTACCCAATAAAGGCACAATAAAGATAGGTGATACAGCATTAAACGATATTAATCCGCATTTATGGAGGAGAAAGAATGGAACTGTTATGCAAGATGGCTTTATCTTTTCAGATACAATTGCTCATAATATTGCAATCGGAACAGAAAATATAGATAAAAAAAAGTTGATACATGCGGTTGAAGCAGCTAATATCCGAGATTTTATTGAGTCCCTACCTTTGAAATACGATACAAAAATTGGAATGGAAGGCAATGGGATTAGCCAGGGACAACGGCAAAGAATATTGATTGCCCGTGCTGTTTATAAAGATCCTGATTTTATATTCTTGGATGAAGCGACTAATGCCCTTGACGCAAATAACGAAAGAATAATATTGGATAATCTAATGAAGTTTTATAAAGGAAAAACGGTAGTTATTATAGCTCATCGCCTTAGTACCGTTCAACATGCTGATAATATTGTAGTACTTGATAATGGTACTATTATAGAGGAAGGTTCACATTTAGAATTGGTAGCTCAAAAAGGAGCATATTATACATTGGTTAAAAATCAACTGGAGTTGGGAATATAATGGATGAAAATAATATAGAGATTAGAAGTGAGGAATTTCAGGAAATGCTTGGTGCAATCCCTTCCTGGATTTTACGTAGGGGAATCTGGGTATTAACATTTACAGTAATAATATTACTTATCGGTAGTGCTTTCTTTAAGTATCCCGATACTATAACTGCTTCTATGACATTGACCGGTTCGACCCCTCCTTATAAAATTGTAGCTAGGGCATCTGGCAAGTTAAGGGAACTATATGTTGCTAATAATCAGTTAATCAAAGCCGGTGAGTGTATTGGAGTAATTGATAACCCCGCAAATACTAAAGATATATTATATTTAAAAGCATATATAAAGAACATTGATTTTAATGCTGATACGCTACAGCCCTTTTCAGCAAAATCATTACAAATAGGAGATTTACAGAGTATTTACTCTTCTTTTTACCAAACTATTTTTGAATATAATGAATATAAAAGGACTCAGTATTTGACGATTAAATCTGATATAGTAAAAAAACGGATAGGTCAATATTTGAAACAACGAACTAACTTGCTGAGTCAAAAATATATAGTTGCCCGGCAATTAAAAATAGCCAAGATAAAATATGAAAGAGATTCCACATTAACAGATAGAGGATTCATTTCAAAGGAGGATTTTGAAGGCACAGAAAGCCAATATTTGCAAAATAAGTTGGCTTTGGAGAATATTTCCGAATCAATTGATAATATAGAAATTCAAATTGGACAAATTAAAGAATCTCTATTAGATGCAGATTATAATAAGGTGGATAAGGAAAATACGCTTAAAACAAAATTACGTTCTCTCATCACGGAACTAAAAACAGGAATACAAAATTGGGAATTGAATTTTCTTTTGATATCTCCTATTGATGGGAAAGTTTCTTTTACAGATCTTTGGGCAATAAACCAAAATGTGACAGCTGGGGATGAGATATTTAGTATCATACCGACCAGTGGCGTAAAGCCATTTGGTAAGGCTTATCTGCCTCTCGTGAGATCTGGTAAGGTTAAACTTGGGCAGCACGTGAATATTCGATTTGCAAGTTTCTCTGATGATGAATTCGGAATAGTAAAGGGGGTTGTAAGCAATATATCTTTAGTCCCGACAGGAAAAGAGAATAATTACGTTGTCGAAATTGAGTTACCCGAAGGGCTAACGACAACATATAATTTAAGATTGCCTTATAATCCTGATTCACAGGCGCAAGCGGATATTATAACCGAAGATGTTTCACTGTTAGAAAGATTTTTTATGCCTTTAAGAAAAGTATTAACTGAAAACTTATAATAATATGGGAAATTATACAAAGAAAAAAATATCCTTTTGCATAACCTGTATGAACCGTAGTCATCATCTTAAAGAAACATTAAAGAGGAATATAGAAGATAATTATTTACCGGATGATGTTGAATTTATTTTGCTAGATTATAATTCTTCCGACTATTTGGAAGAATGGGCTCATAAAGAAATGCTCGATTATATTAACTTAGGAATTTTAGTTTATTACAGAACGGATACGCCTATTTACTATCATCGTAGCCATAGTAGGAATATGGCATTCAGACTATCAGAAGGAGATATATTATGTAATTTGGATGCAGATAATTTTTTAGGAGAAGGTTTTGCATTAAAAATGATTTATGAATTTTCACAAAACTCCAATATTTTTTATACAAGCGATTTATCTTCCAATGATATTTTCGGGCGTGTATTAATGCTTTCTGAAGATTTTTATGTAGTTCATGGATATAATGAGTTATTAGAAGGATACGGTTTCGAAGATGTGGAACTCTATATGAGATTATCAAATAGAGGGTTAAAACGAATGATATTTACTAACCCACTATATTACAATTGCATCAAACATTCGAAACTAGATCGCATATCAAATGAAAGATTCATAAAAAAACTACATTCATTATACATTTCTTACATAGATCCATATACTTCTGATATCCTTTTTTTATATGATGATCATAAATTTGAACATGGAAGTTTTGTAGATGTTAAAACTCGAAAAAATAACAAAGAAAATAAAGATGATTTGATAATAGATAATTTTTCAATTGAAGATAGTGGTACTATGCTAAGAGAAAAATTGCTATTTGGCAAATGGGAGGATTATGAAGATAGGATACAATTTAAAATATCTGATAAAGCATTTTCATTTATTCAGAATTGCGAATCTTTTGAAATAGGTGGAAAAATATACTATATAGTTACTGATTTAGAATTTAGTATAGATTTGTTGTTGCTTTTATCTACAATGAAAAATATATATGTGTCTAATGAAATAATTAAGAATAATATGATGGTAAACAACAGTGGTTTTGGGAGAGGAGTTGTATATAAGAATTTCGACTATAAAAATAAAATAATATTAGATTAATATATGATGTATACTAAAAATGACTTAGTTTGGGATTTTTTTTCTATCTATTATGCGAGAAATGATTGGGGTAAAATAGTTGATAAATTGACTGAAATAAAAAAAAAACTAACTAATAAGTATGTTGATTTTGTAATATCCTTTTCAGAAGAAAAAGGAGAGAATCTTCGAGTTGCTGTGTCATATCTCCCTGTCAATAGGATGAAAGTAAGATATACACTTGAGGATTTAAATAAATTTATCAAGACTACCCCTTCGGAGTTATCTCATTCATTTCCATATGGTAAAACGTTATGGAAAAACCATGAAAATAATACTATAGTCTGGAACACATTTATGAGAATGGAGCCATATGAGGAATTTAGTAGTTTTGAGAAAGCTAGTTCAAACTTATTATTGGAACTATTGCAAAGAGATTATTCCTCTGATAACTTCTTAACAGCAGGGCTCTATTTTCATGTGAAAATATTAAAGCAGTTTCAAAATCATCAAAACCAAATTACTGGAATAATGTTAGAAGCGATAGACTCACTTTCTAAAAAATTTGAAAACTATGGACTTCAAAGTATTATAGATGATATTATACTTGAATTTCAGATTGATGAAAATAGTATTTTTATTACATTAGATGATTTTTGGAATGAGTTGAACGGTTCTCCTTTATATCAAGAATGGATTTTGTGTACGGATATTTTAATAGATCATCAAGCCGACTTCAAATATATGGGGCGGACTATACTGGAATATTTAGGTTTGGGTCGCTCACATAATATGCTAATATTAGTATTAGTTTATAGATGGATAACGAGTCGTCATTGCGAACTTAATATTTCTATTTAGTGCTTTAGAATATGGTAATAATTGTGTAATGTAAACGACAAGGTTCGCCATAATTTACTAACTTATATCAGCTTTAACAATCTACTTCAAGATTGATATAAATTAATCAAAGGTGATAATATCACTTCAAATGTTCCACCTATATCACTCACAAATGTGCCAGGTGTATCACTCTTAAATGTGCCACCCGTATCACACACAAATGTGCCGGAAAAATAACCACACAGCGCTGTAATCATATTAACCATTCATGATATCTTTATCCTAAAAGAGATTAAAGATACCATGGCAAACATTAAGATTACAATGCTAGAATTACGAAAAATGGTTCAGAACTTTGACCTGAA
>JAYRGX010000010.1:0-115717 GCA_041907545.1 Bacteroides sp. | reverse complement strand
AAAACTCTTCTTCGAGACCTCTTTGATAAAACTAAATTTCAAAATGACAAAGAACGATTTGGACCAAATGGGCCAAGTTTATTTAATTATTAATAACGTCCCATTTTTAATGGGACACTAGTGATTTTATTTTATAAATAGGAATCGGCCTTAAAAGAAATATGCAGACAATTTGTTTTTTCATAAATATTTTATATGTTTGCTAATATCTTCCAGTGAATGGATATTCACTGGAAGATTCATTGATTTATTTTTAGGTTGTATTATTGAAATTATCTTCCATAACAAATTCTTGTAAAATTTGAGCAAACATGAAGATAAGCATAATAGTACCATACGTTTTTTGAGATGTATTACCTGTTTGGTTTTATATAACTTAATTAGCATGCCGCTTTTGCGAAACGGACGGCATAGTATCAATCCTAAAATAATATTTATGAGAAAAACGACGCTATTTTTGTTGTTTGTGGCTTCACTATTTGTAGTTACTTGTACCAATGAAGATTCTTCGGGTTCCGGTGCCTTATCCGAACGATTCTTCAACGTTGGCAGTACCGATCGGTACCTGCAAGGCATAGTTTCTTCTTTGAAGCAGAAGAACGATTC
The DNA here is from genome assembly GCA_041907545.1 of Bacteroides sp. Taxonomy (GTDB): domain Bacteria; phylum Bacteroidota; class Bacteroidia; order Bacteroidales; family Bacteroidaceae; genus Bacteroides. The sequence goes on along the minus strand of JAYRGX010000010.1, from coordinate 115,111 downwards.
TGCTGATTTTGTGTCAGAGTTTGTCGAGACTTATGGCTATCCCCTTTGGAAAGATGCCTACGCATTCCCCGAAAACGGTAATCTCGTGTATGTCGTTCCTGTTCAAAGCCTGAATACGGAATCAGAGATAGAATCGGTTTGGTATTTCATTATAGGTAATGGTCAGGTAAACTACCGCATCTACACTCGCTAGATGGCTGATGCCATAACTCGTCAAGTGGGGGATGAGAGTGAGCAGACGTGGGTGTTCGATTATTTCACGGATCATGCTTTGCATAAAGAACCTGCCAGCGGTCGTTATTATGTTCCGGCTAATGACGACGCGAAAACAAGATCGGAATCAGTAGTGGTAAATGGGGCAGCGGTATCAATAGTTATTTGCGTAGACGAATACGGAGGGATAGGATATGAAGGGCAAGATTCCTATGTCAAGATAGGAGAACATTGTTCAACAACCGTTATCTTAGGGGATATCATTTATGATAATGGAAATGGGGGTGGAAGTGGTAGTTTTTCCATGAACCCCGACGGAGGTGGTGGTGGGGTAGGAACAAATAGTAATTCCACACAACAAAATTTGGTAAAAGCTGATATCACACAGCAGATAGAGGACAAACTGAAAAACTGCGGTTTTGCTGCTGTAATGAAAGATATAGGAGGCTTAGATAAGTTGAATATTGTAACAGATAACAAGCTTGATGGAAAATCGGGACAATATAATCCCATAAAAAAAACAGATAACATTACCCGATAATATAAATGTAGAAGATCCTGCCTTTATAGAAGAATTGATCCACTTTATGCAGGATATGACTTATACTGGGGGAACGGCTCAATATCTTGACGACGGAAAACCAAACATTGAATTTGAAGCCAAAGTCATTCAGGATTTGTTTAACTATGCACGAGATGGTATTTACTTTAAAAGGTGGGATAGTATGGTTTTGACAGGTATTTTTGACAAAGACATTGACTTCAATGACTATATAAATTTTCTCAATTCTATTGGAAACGGGACGATGGCGAATGCCGATTATTTCAACATGCTTAACAAATTCGTACAATATACTGACATGAATTTAGATAAGGATGATATTAAGAGCAATTTGAATCCTGTGATGCTTAACTTGTATGGAGATAAATTTGCAAAGAAAGATTGTAATAACTAAAAAATATGAAAATATGAAAATATGAAAACTATGAAATTCGTTTTTGCAGTTTTACTGCTTTGCTGTGCCCATACGATGTTATTCGCCCAGGTAGAACGCACATGGACGGAAAAATACAATGGCGAAGAGTACATTATCAAGGAAACAAAAACCTGGTATGTAATTACCAATAAAAAGTATAATACCCTTTCCCGCGATTCTATGACAGCAGATTATATGCTTGATGGGGAGAGTATATGGGATTACCAGAAACGCAGAAAAGTGCTCAGCGAAGCCATAGGCAAGATTGCCAATGAAATATTTCATCTTGATCGGGTATATACATCAAAAGTGTATGGAGTATCAGTTATGTGTACCTTCGATGTCCAGACAAACAATTATGCAGGGGGCATAGAACTTTCTTTCAATAAGGAAATAAAAGATTACATCACTTTGGAAAAGGTTAACTTGTTAGAAAAAGCGTTATTGAAATCCGGTCTTAACGCAGGAAAAACCAAGGTGGTGGATCCCGGTAAGAAATATTTCACGATGGATGCCGTTGATGCTACAAGTAAAAAAGAATAGAACCACATAGGGGCACATTCTAACACTTATATTATCCGGCGGGAAGCAGAAAGTTCCTGCCGGGTAGTTTATAAAGAAAAATAAAGATATGAAAACTATGAAATTTATATCAATCATTGCTTTCTTGTTTAGTGTTAATCTGTTGTTTGCTCAGACTGTTTGGCAAACCAGTACACAAAACTATAACGGAAATGAATACACCATTGAAGATAGTAAGTATATTCGTTCTGTTACTAATAAAAAATATGCCTCTTTTAATGATAATGCCACCAGCAAAATTGAGTTTGAAGGAGAACGGGAAGAAACGTTCTTGAAACGCAGGGAGGGACTTATGGAAAGCATTTATAAGGTGGCAAACGGAGTATTCGACTTTGGCAATATCCCGGTATCGAGAAAACCTCCTTATCATATAACCTTGGTTTGTTATTTCAACTCTAATACAAAAGATTATGCAGGAGCAATTTTTGTCTTTAATACAGAAGTTAAGAGCTATATAACCCTGCAAAAGCTTAATCTTCTGGAAAGTAAGTTGCTGCAAGCGGGGCTAAATGCAGGCAGGACAAATCTATTGAATCCAAATGCAACATATTTCATCGAAGAGGCCAGTATTCGAATAGGACGATAATACATGTGCTATCCGGTAGAGGGATTTACCTCTTCTACCGGATGGCTTTAATGGAGAATATGAAAACAATAAAATTTATAATTGTGATAGTTTTACTAATAGGATTTGATGAACTATCAGCTCAAGTAAATTGGCAAATAAGTACAGAAACATGTAACGCGAATGAGTATATTGTTAAAAGTAATAAGTATTTCTATTCTATTACTAATAAGAAATACGCCTTTAAAGGTGTTACCGTTGATATTGAGTTTGACGGAGAGAGAGAGGACGCTTTCGAAAAACGCAGGGAAGGACTTTTAGAAAGTATTTATAAAATAGCAAATGGAGTGTTTGATTTTAGCAATATCCCGTTATCCAGAAAGTCTCTCTATAAATTATCATTGGTATGTTATTTCGATTCCAAAACAAAAGACTATGTAGGTGTATATTTCCTTTTTAATACAGAGGTAAAAAGCTATATAACTCTGCAAAAACTCAATCTTTTGGAAAACAAATTGCTGCAAGCTAATATTAATACAGGCAGGACAAAGCTATTGGAACCAAATGCAAAGTATTTCACCAAAGAGATTGATATTCGGATAGGAAGATGATATATGCACTATCCGGTAAGAGATTTCCATCTTCTACCGGGTAGCTTAATTTATTGGAGAATATGAAGACAATAAAATCCTTTTTTGCAGTTTTACTGCTTTTCAGTGCCAATATACTCTCGGCTCAAACAGGACGGGTATGGACAGAAAAATACAATGGCGAAGAGTACACCGTCGAAGAAATCGAATTCTACTATATAATTACCAATAAAAAGTTCAACCTTCAAAAAAAATCCATAACCTCTTTAACGCAAAGGGAGGAAGAGGTCCTTGGAAAGAATAACGAACCCATAAGCAAGATTGCCAATGACGTTTTCCACCTCGACAGAATAGATTCGTATGGATCAAGATATTATGCATACATAACATGTACTTTTGATACCCAAACCAAAGATTATGCCGGAGGAGTATGTTGCCGTTTCTGTACAGTAGGGTATCAAAGGCACACCATTACTATAGCAATGTTTAATCTTTTAGAAAAGAGGTTACTGGAATCCAATCTCAATGCAGGAGAAGTTAAGTTGAAAGATTCAAGTAAAAAGTACTTCACCTTAAATGGCTATGACCGTACGACCCAAACAATCCCTTAAAACACATCCTAACAGCCAATATCATCAGAAGAGATAGAGAACAAATCCATCGGTAAGATAGCTGATGAAATCTCCATTTCGAGCAAAGTAGTATATCAAAAGAAAATCCGCAAAAGACTCAATTATTAGCCTTTTGCGGATTTCTTATATTAATAAGGAGACCTTATTATGCTTTTACACCATTGTACTCATCAGAAACAGTAAGTTTCTTTCTGCCTTTAGCACGACGGGAAGCCAATACTCTACGACCATTGGCAGATGCCATTCTCTCACGGAAACCGTGTTTGTTTTTTCTCTTTCTGTTAGAGGGCTGGAATGTTCTTTTCATTTCTATATCTTATTTTTATGTTATTATTTCCACGTAATCGGGCTGCAAAAATAGCGACTTTTTCCAAATTAACCAAACGATAACTCTTTTTCTCTCAAAACTTTTTGTGTTTTTTATTGATTTCCATTACTTTTGCACCCGCTAAACCTTTCTGGGAATAACTTAATTACAATTATAAAAATAAAGATTATATCTTATGATTAATGCTCAAGACATTAAAAACGGAACTTGCATCCGCATGGATGGCAAATTATATTTCTGTATTGACTTCCTGCATGTAAAGCCCGGAAAAGGCAATACGTTCATGCGTACCAAACTGAAAGATGTAGTAAGTGGCTACGTTATTGAACGCCGCTTTAATATTGGCGAAAAATTGGAAGACGTACGTGTAGAACGTCGTCCTTACCAATTCTTATATAAAGAAGGTGAAGATTATATCTTCATGAATCAGGAGACTTTCGACCAACATCCCATCGCTCACGACGTGATCAACGGTGTTGACTTCTTATTGGAAGGTATGGTATTGGAAGTTGTATCCGATGCTTCTACCGAAACTGTACTTTATGCTGATATGCCTATCAAAGTACAGATGAAGATCACTTATACCGAACCGGGTATGAAAGGTGATACCGCAACTAACACATTGAAACCTGCTACAATTGAGTCTGGCGCAACTGTTCGCGTACCTCTTTTCGTAAATGAAGGTGAAACTATTGAAATTGATACTCGCGACGGTTCTTATGTTGGTCGCGTGAAAGCATAACATTATAATCCTATCATAACTAAAAAAGCTGTCCTCAACGAAGACAGCTTTTTTAGTAAATATCCACTCAATCAGTCCGGCATTGGATCTGAGAAAATCGAAGTAGTGATTCACATCTCTTCTAAAATACTGGTTATAAAGCCGCTCAGCAATGAACCTACCGAACAGTTCACCCAACACTCCGAAGACAGCGGATAAGTGCCCCAATAACAGCCCCAATAATACCAATAGATATAGCCAAGAAAAAGCCCGATCAGCATAGCTGCCAATACCACACGATTAATTGAAATGAAGTAAATGACTTTTTTCATAAACAAGATCTTACCACTATCCATTACGTATAAGTCCTCCCCTATTTGTGAGTTCAACGATTAATGATGCATTTCCTATCTAATCCAATCAGTCGTATCGAATCAGACAAGTACCGGAAGAATAGCCCCCTCCGAATACCGAGATACAAATCAAATCTCGACTTTTAAACCTCAGACAATTCTGGGCAAAAACTAAAAGGGCACTGACAGACCCCGTATTACCCAAATCACGAATATTCGACAGGACTTTATCTTGTGGGATATTCAACTGACCTGCCACATGACTCAAAATCCGTTGATTAGCCTGATGCCCGATAAAATAGGTCAAGTCGGAAATGTCATAGCCGTTCTTTTCTATTATCTTCTCTGTATTCTCAGTCATAAAATGACAGGCGTGCACAAACACATCACGTCCAAACGGCATTTCTAACTTTCCCCTTTCCAGATTAAGAGTTACGGCCGATGTTCCGAGTCCCGTACATCCCAATCCTTGCGAAGCCACATCCAGAATCACAGGTTCTCCCGGAGCCAGCCTCTCACTGGAGAAAAAGTAAGCCACAGCAGCATCTCCCCACAAATGTCCGGAAGCTTTATCCCTGTCATCAGAAAAGGAAGAATTCCGTTCACCACATACAAGCAATGCCTTTGAAGCCTTACGGGCAATAAAAAAGGATTGAATCAATTCAATAGCATTCACCGCAGAAGAACAAGCTGCCGAAATATAAAAAACCTTCGCATTATACAAATTAAATGCCCTTTGCACAACATATCCTGTGGTGGCAATTGTGTCAGAAGGCGTATAAGATGCAAAGACAATCAGATCCGTTTCAACCTTATCGTATGGAAGTCCCTCGGAAGCTTGCCTGACAGCTGCACTACACATATAATCCAAAGTTTCTTCTCCGGAAGCCCTTGCTCTGGTCAAAATCCCCGTCCGGGAATAAATCCACTCCTCAGTAAGCCCGTTTATCTCAGTAAAATAATCCGCTCCAATTCTCTTTGCAGGAATATAATAACCTACAGCATTAATATACATAACTTTTTTGCTCACATTAATTGTCTTGATTTACAGTATAAACACATACTATAAATGCTCATTCCAGCCAAACACTCTAGATATCCTTTTTATGTAAATTAGCAGTAAAGGCTATAAAGTCAGATTCCAACTGCCAGTTTACATTTCGAGTCCCACGACCCGATTTATCTCCGGTCGTGCCCTCTTCATTTACCTGCATGGATATGTAATATGACGCCTGAAGCAGGTGCCGACTGTATATTTCTATATATGCAATTGGCTCCGGAGGAGCTCCTATCCCATTGCCAGAAACGTCTAGAGCCTGCTCGTAAGAGTGCCTGGCCTCCGATTTTCGGATATAGCGATAAACAAATCAATTCAAAACATTAGGAACTTTAAAGGCTTTGACATTAAGATCAAACTCCCTACAGGTAAAACTCTTTATAATATTCCGTCCACTATAAACCACTTCCCCTGCAAAAGGGAACATGTATGGTATTGAACAGACAAAATCATATAAGATTTTATATCTCGGATTCATTTTTATTTTGGTTCTCATCTCACTATGAAATAAATTATTCTATAAATAAATCTCTCCGGCTAAAAATAGAACTCCGGGAAGTTGCGAATCAACTCAATGTAAACAACATCATTCTTCTCAAAGATATATACCTTATCTTCTTTCAGTAGCCATCCCAAAGCCAGAAGAATTAACGGCTCTTTGAAATCTGTAAACTCACTGATCTCATTGAAGCTTAAAGCTCCCTTTTCCGCAAGTAAATTAGAAATCGTACTTGCATTAATCCTAACATCATCTTTATACATAATTTTAAAATTAGATAGAATTATGGCTGTCGGCAAATTACTCATTTCATCGTACGCCGGTAGATCATTTCCAAATTGGATAAAGGAACAACTCCCATAATACGTTTTTCTTCTTTTCCATTTCTAAATATCAATATATTGGGTACTCCTGACACATTATAGCGATTAACAATGGTCTCGCAACCCTCGACATCAAACTTATAGAAATACACTCCCCGGACTTTAGCACTCAATTTATTAAGCTTATTCTCCATCTCTGAGCAAAGAGCGGAATGTGGAGTATAAAAAAGGATAAAGCAGACTCTTCCGGATATATGACTATCAAAATTCGTTGAATCAATCTCCACCAGAGAAGATTCCCCATGAAAATGCTGCACTTTGCCGGAACAATGAAATTCTCCGGCAAAATAACATGCAGCAATAATCATAACAAAAACTACTATAAAGTGCAATGGCCTAAGACGCACAATTAATCATTAATTTAAATTTCCAAAGAGATAACTTTTTTAATAAAATAAAATGATATCCGCATTTACCGACGTAGAATCTGCATTTATTTGTGCAAAGTTGAGCAAATCTCCTCAAACCATTTATACCGATTATACACAATAAATGTTCAAAAAGTCGTTTTCTAAAAACAAATTAGGTCAACTTCATTAAGCCCTTTTTATCTATTATTCCAGATAATTGTTCTAAAAGTCGGTTTATACAAATCCGTTCTTATTTTATTCATTAATATTCAAACAAATATCTATTTTTGCGTAAAAGTAATTACAGAAGACAGGATTTATGAAAGGTAAATATTCCAAGTCATCTTTTCAAGAAAGAGCCACCAACCCCAAAAGCATACTGACAGCAGGACATCTTATCATATCCGACGGAGAAATAGAAAGTTCAATACTCCTTTCACATACATACACTATAGAAGGCTTTGCAATAGCAATATGCAGGCAAGGATATGGAAAGATTAAAATCAATCTTAAAGAATACGAAATTACTGATAATACAGTCGTGACCGTTTTGCCGAATAGCTTGATTGAAATGATAAATGCAAGCAATAATGGAATAACAGAGTTCCTCTTTTTCCCTCTCGACTTCATTTCAGATATTGAATTTCACTCCGACATTAATCTGGATTTTGCCATAAAGTTGATAGAAAATCCCTGCATCAAAGCTACTGATGAGCAAATTAACACCTTATTGGAATACCACTCATTTATAGCCAAACAATGTAGGAGACCTGATTGGGGACATCGCTTGGATATTATTAAAAGATTACTTATTCCTCTCATCTTCGAAATGATAGACATTTATAATTATAGAGGAAATAAAACTTCCAAGACTAAAAGCGATCATAAAGATTATATCTTCGGCAGTTTTATGAAACTCTTATACAAGGAACATCAGAAACAAAGAACCATTAGATTTTATGCTAACAAATTATGCCTTACTCCTAAATATTTTGCGTTAATCATTAAGCAAGCAAGTGGTAAATCGGCTGTCGAATTAATAAATGGGATGACAATATCCTCAATTAAATCGCTACTGAGATCATCTGATAAAACTATACTGCAAATATCGGAAAAAATGAATTTTCCGAATCAATCCTTTTTCTCTCAATTCTTTAAAAAGCATACAGGTATGACTCCTTTGGAATACAGAAGATTATAATAATCTTTTCTTACTTACATAGAGAGTGCCCTTTGCCATATTATCTTAAAAGAGGAAAAGTTCCACCAGACATAAGCATCTCAACATCTCTGTACCCCGTTATATTTTCACAAACCCCTCTACAAAAGAAATTCAGAATAAGTTTTATCGAAAAATAAAGGAGTATATTTGTAACAGAAAATAGAATGACCATGAAGTACTCCGTCATTATACCGGTATACAATCGTCCCGATGAAGTGGATGAACTGTTGCACAGTCTTACCTTGCAAAGTTTCAAGGACTTTGAAGTAGTTGTTGTGGAAGATGGTTCATCTATCCCCTGCAAAGAGATAACTGATCAGTTTCAAGGACAACTGGATATACATTACTACAATAAACCAAATTCCGGACCCGGACAGACACGGAATTACGGAGCGGAACGAAGCAATGGTGAATACCTTATTATATTGGATTCGGATTGCATTCTTCCCAAAGGATATTTTGCAGCGATAGAAGAAGAGTTAAAGCAAACTCCTGTCGATGCATTCGGCGGGCCGGACAAGGCACACGATTCCTTCACCACTATTCAAAAAGCCATCAATTACTCCATGACTTCATTCTTTACGACCGGAGGCATCCGGGGTGGTGAAAAGAAGATGGACAAATTCTATCCTCGTAGTTTCAATATGGGAGTACGCCGCAGTGCTTATTCCAAACTTGGTGGATTCTCAAATATGCGATTTGGAGAAGATATTGATTTCAGCATCCGTATATTCAAAGAAGGCTATCGCTGCCGGTTATTTCCGAACGCATGGGTATATCACAAACGACGTACCGATTTCAGAAAATTCTTTAAACAGGTGCATAATTCGGGAATTGCACGTATTAATCTATATAAGAAATATCCGGAATCATTGAAGCTGGTACACTGGCTACCTGCTGGCTTCACAATGGGAGTCACTTTACTCATGACACTATTCGGTATAGGATTGATCGGGACTATACTGGCTCTTTATACCCTGAGCACAGCAGACAAACAGTGTGTTACACCGGAGTTGATTTCAGGAAATCTCCTGATGAATGTTTCCATCCGGATCACGCTACTCTCCTCAGCACCGGTTATTTTTTATTCCTTCATCGTGTTTGTTGATTCCGCGTTAAAGAATAAAAGCATTAAAATAGGCTTTTACTCTATCCTAGCCTCTTTCATCCAATTAACGGGATACGGAACAGGATTCTGGAGGGCTTGGTGGAAGCGTTGCATACTTGGCAAGGATGAGTTTGAAGCATTTAAAAAGAACTTTTATAAGTGATTAGCGGTTAGTGATTAGTGATTAGCAAAAAACTAATCATTAATCACTAACCGCTAATCGCTATATTCATCACGACTATAAACTATCATGAATAAATTAAATATCAACCAATGGGCAGAAGAAGACCGGCCCAGAGAAAAAATGATGCGAAAAGGGGCCGAAGCCTTAACGGACGCTGAGTTATTGGCTATCCTCATCGGCTCGGGAAACACAGAAGAGAGTGCGGTAGCTTTAATGCAGAGAGTTCTATCCGCATGTGAGAATGACTTAAACAAGCTCGGTAAATGGGAAGTCCATGATTTTGCCCGGTTTAAAGGATTGGGGCCGGCTAAAAGCGTCACGATCATGGCTGCATTAGAGTTGGGCAAACGACGCAAAACGGAAGGACTTTCCGAACGTAAAGTAATTCACTGCTCTACAGATATCTACCAAATTTTTCATCCGGTAATGTGCGACCTGGCACAAGAAGAATTCTGGATACTTCTGCTTAACCAAGCTTCCCGGGTAATCAATAAAGTCCGCATTAGCCGTGGTGGAATTGATCAGACAACGGCAGACGTACGTAGTATCCTGCGTGAAGCACTTTTGCAACGGGCAACGCAAATTATCCTCATCCACAACCACCCTTCCGGCAATACACATCCCAGCATGGAAGATCAACGACTTACCCAGCTCGTACAAAAAGCTTCTCAATTTATGAACATCAAGGTGACTGACCACGTTATTATCACAGATGGAGGATATTACAGCTTCACAGATGAAGGTTTGCTTGAAGTCTGACAGCATAATTATGAAGAAAAACAGTCTGCAAGATAGCTAAGCGGATATTCCTTTCATTTATTTTTTATAGCTTTGCCCAACAAACCAATAACTTTATTTATGACTAAATTTGAGATAGAAGAAAAAATAGTCGAAATGCTCAAAACCGTTTTCGACCCTGAAATACCGGTGGATGTATATAACCTGGGATTAATCTACAAGATAGATGTATCCGATAAAGGAGAAGTTAACATTGATATGACACTTACTGCCCCTAATTGTCCTGCAGCGGACTTTATATTGGAAGACGTCCGCATGAAGGTAGAATCAATAGAAGGCGTAACTTCCACCAACATAAATCTTGTATTCGAACCGGAATGGGATAAGGATATGATGAGCGAAGAAGCCAAACTGGAACTTGGCTTTCTGTAAACGACATTTGGCATGAAGAATGTATATTTCATTTCAGATGCACACCTCGGTTCGCGTGCCATAGAGCATGGACGGACACAGGAAAGACGTCTGGTTAATTTTCTCGACAGCATTAAAGATAAAGCGGGAACAATCTATCTGCTTGGGGATATGTTCGACTTTTGGTATGAGTTTAAAATGGTCGTACCGAAAGGATATACGCGCTTTTTAGGAAAAATATCGGAGCTTACCGATATGGGAGTGGAAGTGCATTTCTTTACCGGCAATCATGATTTATGGTGTGGAGATTATCTGGCTAAAGAATGTGGAGTGATTATACACAGGCACTCCCTGACCGTAGAGATATACGGCAAGGTGTTTTATCTAGCCCATGGTGATGGTTTGGGTGATCCTGACCGTAAATTCAAGCTTTTACGTGCTGCATTTCACAGCCATACCCTTCAACGTTTATTCTCTATGCTCCACCCGCGTTGGAGCGTGGATTTGGGATTAAAATGGGCGAAACATAGCCGTATGAAACGTATTAATGGAAAAGATCCCGAATACTTGGGAGAAAATAAAGAGCACTTGGTGCTTTACTCCAAAGAATACCTCAAAGACCATCCTGAAATAAATTTCTTTATCTATGGACATCGCCACATCGAGTTGGACTTGATGCTGAGTAAAAGCTCGCGTATTGTTATTTTGGGAGACTGGATCAATTATTTCTCATACGGAGTATTTGACGGTGAGAACTTTTTCCTTGAAGAGTATGTAGAAGGAGAAACCAAACTGTAAACCAGCTCTTTATGAATAGGGCTTTATGAACAAGGCTTTTGACATAAAAGACTAATAAAAGAAGAGGCTGCCTCAAAATAGAAATCGCTATCGATAAGATAATTTCTATTTTGAGGCAGCCTCTTTTTCTATATATTCGAGAATAACAGCGTACCCCTTTTATGCGAATCCTTTGCAAAAAGAAGATACACCATTGTCATTCTTATTTATAACCTGCAGCTTTAGCAATACGTTTGGGAATTTCTGTATTATCTATCTTGCCCGTAAACAACTGAGACCCTGCTCCAACAGCAAACACAGGAACATATTCTGCAGTGTGGCTACCGCTAGTCCATCCCACCATAGCAAGTTGGCTCATTACTTTTTTAGCAGCAGCTGCTACCGGTTCAGTTTTAGCATATAAACTTTCTTCGAACACTGCATTGTTCTTCACGAAAGAAGCTTCATATTCATCATGCAACAACTTCTCTTGATCCCAAGAAAGAGGAAGTTTAGTCCAGAAACCCATTTTGTCGGAAAGTAGAGATTTAATATCTTCCCAAGTCGTCTTCTTACCTTTTTCTTTTCTTAAATCGGTAATAGCTTTGGAAAGCATGTCCTGAGATACTTTCTGATATTGCAGATTCTTCAAATGCAGTTCATATTTACCATTTCCAAGTCCCATACCACCTGTTTCATGATCGGCACTGACAACGATTAAGGTTTCTTTTGGATGTTTTTTATAGAATTCATAAGCTACACGGATAGCATTATCCATATCAACCACTTCTCTATAAGCAGTAGCAAGATCATTACCGTGACAAGCCCAGTCTATTTTACCTCCTTCAACCATTAGGAAGAAGCCTTTATCTTTTTCTTTCCCTTTTGTTAAAAATGAAATGGCACTTTCTGTAATTTGGGGAAGGGTCAAGTCGTTTTCGTTTCTGTCAATAGCATAAGGCAAGCATTCAGGGTTCGCACCGTCTTTCTGAATCAAAATCATCTTGTCAGCTGCGTTTTCCTTAGCTTTGAATTCATCCACACCTTTTACCAGGGTATAACCCGCTTTATCTATAATCGGGAAAATACTTGGAGCCTCTTTCTTGTCAAAAGTCGTATTTGGCTTCAAGAATCCACTACCGGCAAAGAAATCAAAATTCGATTTGCAAAGATCAAGCGCTATCTCGTAATACATATCGCGATCGGGCTGATGTGCATAGAACACAGACGGAGTTGCGTGATCCACACTAACTGTAGTGGTAATACCAACCCTTCTTCCAGCCTTTTTAGCCTTTGATGCAACTGATTCCAACTTATTCTTTTGTTGATCTACACTGATAGCATCATTGTAGGTTTTAACTCCTGTGGCAAGAGCTGTTCCCGCAGCAGCCGAATCGGTTATAGAATTTGATGCTGAGAAAGTAGTAACTACACCGACAGCCGGGAATTGAGTAAACAATAAAGGCTTCACACCAATGCGACCTTCTTGTTCCGCTAGAAACATTTCCGTGCCATTTACCTGGTTCACTCCCATTCCATCACCAATGAAAAAGAATACATATTTTGCTTGCTGAGCATAAGAAAAACTCGCAAACAAAACAAATAGCAATAAATACGTAAGTCGTTTCATAAAATGACAATATATTAAGTTAATTAAAATCTTACTGTAATGATAGAGATAGGCAAAGATAAGTATTTTCACCCATCCCTATATGACGTTTGCATTAAAAAAGAAAGACCGGAGAGGAGCATCGCTGCGTCTCCGGTCTTTATCTATTTATCTTTAATCCTGTTCGGAATAAATCAACGAAAACAAAAATGCCTTTTTATTTGGCACTAAGAATATTCATTGTATCCGAAGCGATCATAAGTTCCTCATCTGTTGGAACCACAACCACCTTCACTCTTGAATCGTCGGTAGAAACAACAGCTTCCACGCCACGTATATTGTTCTTAGCAGGATCGACTTTTACACCTAGGAATTCCAAGCCGGCACATACATCGCTACGGCTATTCATTTGGTTTTCGCCAACACCTCCTGTGAAGACAATGATATCTACTCCACCAAGAGCGGCAGCATAAGCACCAACATATTTCTTCACACGATAGAAATACATCTTCTCCGCCAATATTGCCATAGGATTACCGGCAGCAACAGCAGCTTCCAACTCACGCATATCACTGGACACCCCGGAAACGCCTAGCACACCGCTTTTCTTATTGAGTAAGTCGGTGATTTCACTCGTATTCAAGTTTTCCTTTTCCATGATGAAGGTAACAGCGCCTGCATCAATATCACCACAACGCGTTCCCATAATAAGACCTTCCAAAGGAGTAAGTCCCATACTGGTATCAATACACTTGCCATCCTTTATAGCAGAAACCGATGCTCCGTTACCAATGTGGCAAGTTATAATCTTCTTTCCCTCGGGAGATACACCCAAGTATTCACAAACACGTTGTGATACATAGCGATGGGAAGTTCCGTGGAAACCATAACGACGTATACCATACTTCTGATATAACTCGTAAGGCAGGGCATATAAATATGCGTAGTTCGGCATTGTTTGATGGAAAGCCGTATCAAAAACACCAATCTGCGGGATATTCGGTAAGATAGCCGCTACGGCATTCACCCCTTTCAGGTTAGCCGGATTGTGTAAAGGAGCCAAGTCGTTACATGCAGTGAATGCATCAAGCACCTCTTTAGTCAGCAGCACCGATTCGCTAAACTTCTCACCACCATGTACCATACGGTGTCCTACCGCATCAATCTCATCGAGTGATTTAATCGCTCCATATTCCGGACTGACAAGTGTATTCAAGATGAATTCCACTCCTACAGTATGTTCAGGGACATCTTTCTCCAGTACTTTTTTCTCGCCATTGGGTAAGGTAAACTTCAAGAAAGAATCATGAAGACCGATCTTCTCGATACCTCCTTGTGCGACAACCTCTTTATGACCCATGTCAAAGAGCTTATACTTGATAGATGAGCTACCGCAATTTAATACTAAAATTTTCATATCTTAATTGGATTTCTGATTATTCAGCATGTTTTGCTGCAATAGCCTGATTGGCTGTAATGGCGATCATGCGATAAACATCTTCAACGGAGCATCCGCGTGACAAGTCATTCACCGGACGTGCAATACCTTGCAAAATCGGACCGACTGCATCAGCATGGCCCAAACGTTGAACAAGCTTATAAGAAATGTTTCCAACCTCAAGGCTAGGTACGACAAGTACATTAGCTTCACCAGCAACATTAGATCCCGGAGCTTTACTTGCTCCAACAGATGGAACCAAGGCTGCATCAGCCTGCAATTCACCGTCTATATCCAATGTCGGTTCCATATCTTTCGCGATCTTTAAAGCTTCGACTACCTTATCCACTACTTCATGTTTTGCAGAACCTTTAGTAGAGAAACTCAATAGTGCTACTTTTGGTTCATCAATACCGGCTACGGCTTTAGCAGTGCGAGCTGTAGAAATAGCTATTTCTGCCAACTGAGCTGCTGTAGGAACCGGAGTCACCGCAACATCACCCATCACCAAAACACCATTCTTTCCATATTCCGGAGCGTGAGTCAACAATAACATCGCGCCGGAAACACAAGTAATACCCGGAGCAGTCTTAATTATTTGCAAAGCAGGACGTAATACATCACCTGTAGTGTTACGGGCTCCAGCCAACTGACCATCGGCATCGCCACTTTTTATAATAAGACATCCCAAATACAATGGATCCAACACTAATTTACGCGCTTCTTCAATAGTCATGCCTTTCTTTTGGCGCAACTGGAATAACATTTGTGCATACTCCTCCTTCTTCGGATGGTCTTCCGGATCTATGATTGTGGCTTTCTCAATATTGCCCAATCCCCAATCTCTTGCACATGCATGAATTTCTCCGGGATTACCCAAAAGAATAAGGTCTGCAACTCCGTCAGTCAAGATCTGATTGGCGGCCTTCAATGTACGTTCTTCCGTTCCTTCGGGAAGAACAATGCGCTGGCGATTCGCTCTCGCACGCTCAACAATTTCGTTTATTAAACTAAGCATAGATATATTGTATATACAAAATCAGAAAGATTGTTTGATTTACGATGCAAAAATACACAACTTTGCAATATGTACATTGCAAATTAGAGTGTTTTTCTTCGTTAAATAGGAATTATTATATTATTTAACACTAAAAATGATTCCACTTTTCAAATCCATTCATCCTGCTTAAAAATAAAGTACGAAAATAACTCCATTTATGACTCCAAGATACGAGATAAATTGATTTACAGCATTTTTTCAATCAATTATCTGATTAAAAAAGTAAAAATGGGAATCATAGAGTGATAAAATGTCTAACTTTGCAACGGTTTTCAATTATAAAAGGTATTGTTATATGGTCCGTCAATGCGCCATCCTTTTCGGATGCTTAGCTTTGGGTGAATTGATTGTGTTCCTCACAGGTATCAAACTTCCTTCGAGCATCATCGGAATGCTACTGCTCACCCTGTTCTTAAAATTAGGTTGGATAAAATTGCACTGGGTTCAGGGTATGTCCGACTTTCTAGTTGCTAATCTAGGCTTCTTCTTTGTTCCGCCCGGAGTTGCTATCATGCTCTATTTTGATATTATCCGTGCCGAGTTCTGGCCTATAGTTATTGCTACTTTCATCAGCACCCTTTTAGTTTTAGTAGTCACAGGGTGGATCCATCAATTAACACGAAAAATAAAATGAGTTACCTCGAAAATAAATTCTTCTTGCTAGCCATCACATTCGGGCTTTATTTCCTAGCCAAGCTACTGCAAAAGAAGACGGGAGTTCTGCTCCTTAACCCCATACTTTTAACAATCGCCGTGTTGATTATCTTTTTAAAAATGACCGGAGTGAGTTATGAGACCTATAACGAAGGTGGTCACCTTATTGAATTTTGGCTTAAACCTGCTGTCGTAGCTTTGGGAGTACCCTTATATCTACAGTTGGAAACTATAAAAAAACAATTAGTCCCTATCTTGCTCTCTCAACTTGCAGGCTGCATTGTAGGAGTAATATCAGTAGTTCTCATAGCCAAGCTAATGGGTGCTTCACAAGAAGTTATTTATTCTCTGGCACCCAAATCGGTAACAACCCCTATTGCCATGGAGGTTACCAAATCACTGGGAGGAATACCCTCATTGACTGCAGCCGTAGTAGTATGCGTCGGATTATTGGGAGGAATACTTGGATTTAAGACACTAAAAATGACACATATCGGCAGTCCCATAGCACAAGGACTATCTATGGGAACAGCTGCACATGCAGTAGGTACTTCCGCTGCAATGGATATTAGCAGCAAATATGGCGCCTACGCCAGCCTAGGGCTAACATTAAATGGCATATTTACTGCGCTTTTCACCCCAACTATCTTAAGATTATTAGGGCTACTCTAACAAAAATGTGATTATTTTGTTATTCTAACTCAATACTAACAAATTTATTTATGATATCATTTAAAGACATCGAACTTAAAGATAAAGAAATAATCACTAAGTATACCATGAATAGTCCGAGACACAACTGCGACTTATCTTTTTCCAATCTATGCAGCTGGCGTTTCTTATATAATACACAATTTGCCATATTCGAAGATTACCTCATCCTGAAGTTTTGGGCTGAAGATAAATTGGTTTATATGATGCCTATTGGAAGTGGGGATTTAAAGAAGGTCCTCGATGTCATGATAGAAGACTCTAAGCAAGAAAAAGCACAATTTTGTATGCTGGGTATTTGTTCGGGAATGTGTGACGAGTTGAAAAATATAATGCCGGATAAATTCAATTTTGAAGCAGATCGGGACTATGCCGATTATATCTATCTGCGAAGCGATCTGGCTACCTTAAGTGGGAAGAAATTCCAATCGAAGCGTAATCACGTGAACAAGTTTCGCAAAACATATAATTATGAATATCTCCCGCTAACCTCCGACCGTATTCCGGAATGTTTGGAATTGGAAGCCGAATGGTGTAAACAGAATGACTGCGACCAGACTGATGGTACGGGAAATGAACGTCGGGCATTAATTTATGCACTCCACAATTTCGATGCATTAGGTCTGACCGGAGGCATACTACACGTCGACGATAAAATTGTTGCATTTACATTCGGAATGCCGATTAATCAGGATACTTTCGGGGTACACGTGGAAAAGGCAGATACCCGTATAGATGGAGCTTATGCCATGATTAATTATGAATTTGCCAACCATATACCGGAACAATATATTTATCTCAACCGTGAAGAAGACTTAGGACTAGAGGGATTACGTAAAGCAAAACTCTCTTATCAACCAACCCTCCTCCTTGATAAATATATAGCTTGCCTGCAAGACGAAGAGATGGAACATATAAAATGGTAAGATAAGAGCGGCAAACCGGATTCTTTGGTATTGAGTAAGTGAAAATATATAAATATGGAGCTTAAAAGACTCCCAAAATGTGATAGACATGCGGGAAAAGGTAAAAGAACTATGGGAACGCTGTTTTAATGACAGCAAAGAATTTACGGATTTATATTTCCGACTTCGTTATAACAATGAAGTAAACCTTGCCATTGAAAGCGGTGAAGAGCTTATAGCTGCACTGCAGATGATACCTTATCCTATGACTTACGCGGGAAGCATTGTCGCCACTTCATATATATCCGGTGCGTGTACACATCCCGATTATCGCAATCGAGGAGTCATGCACGAACTTTTGAGGCAAGCATTCGGAAGAATGTTTCGCAACAAGATCCTTTTTTCAACGCTTATTCCGGCTGAAGAATGGCTTTTTGACTATTATGCCCAAAGGGGATACAGCACAACATTCCACTACGAGATCGAAACAATCAGGCGAAAAGAGGAATATCACACAGAGAAAGGAAACACTCTAGTCGACCTGTTTGGAATCAACATCCCCGGTTGGGATAAAGACTATAAAGTTGAATGCACAACAGATTATAATGAAAGTGCCTACCAATATTTAAACCGCAAATTACAAAAACGCCCTTGTTGCGTTCAGCATACTCAAAGTGATTTTAATATTATTATTGAAGACTTGAAATTAAGCAGAGGCTGCATCTACACACTGCAAAACTTGCAACAGACAACAAACAATCCTAGAGAGATTATCGCTTTGGCTATTGCTTATCCCGATGAGAACAATCCATCCACTTTATTTTTAGGAGAGCTTGCATCGGATAGCAAAGAAGCTGAATTAATATTACTGTCGCATATTGTGTGCCAAAAGAATCTAACAACGATTGAAGTAGCCAAGCCCCCTCTAAAAACCGAGTCAACACTACCATTGGGTATGGCACGGATTATTCAGGCAAAGCCGGTTTTACAGCTATATGCTGCTGCTCATCCTGAAGTCGAATTAAATATCGTTCTCACTGATGAAGAAATCTCCGCAAACAATGGATATTACTATCTGAACAACGGAAAATGTATGTTTAGTGAACGGCGCTTACCAGAAACCCATCAACAATTTTCCATTGGCGAGCTTGCCGAAATGGTATTAAAAAAAGAGCGTCCTTACATGAGTCTTATGCTGAATTAAAATAAGAATCGCAGCATAAAACAAGAAAATAGGAAACGCCTTTGCCGTACAAGTAAAGCGTCACCCAAAGCTTTTATATGACTTTTAGGAGTACTTCAGCTATACAGCAAAGACGTTTTATCAAATTATTTTTCCCGAGACAGTCATTATAAAGAATCCGACTGGCTAAAGTCCACTAAAATCAACCCCTTCAAAAGTCAGAGAAGGGATTTGCCAAGACGATGCCGGACGAGGGTCATTTCCTACTGCAACTAATGATTTCCACAACGTAACCATATTGCCGGTAATATTCATTTCGTTTATAGGTTGGGTCAGTTTCCCATTTTCAATAAGGAAACCTTCAATACCATATGAGAAGTCCCCTGTACTGCTATTACAGTTTCCGCCATTGAAACCCGTTATAAAAATGCCCTTCTGCACATCGGTTACCAACCCTGCGGCATCTTTATCTCCCGGTTTAAGGATTAGCAATGAGGGAGAGCTTATAGTCGGTGCAACTCCCATCTTCTTTGAATTATAGGTATCGATGAAATAAGTTTTCAGCATACCACGATCAAATACCGCACGCCGTTCTGTCGCCACTCCTTCATTATCAAAATAGCGTGCTCCATTAGCTCCTACAAGATGTGGTTCATCGGTGAGAATCATTTTTTCGGAAGCCACCTGAGTATCAAGCTTGTTCAATAAGAAAGAGTTTTTCTGTTGCAAAGACGACCCATACAAAGCACTTAGCATCGGTCCTAACAAACGTCCTGAATTCATGGGATCAACCACCATGGTATACTTTCCAGATTGCACTTTCTTTTGTCCCAGCTTTCTGAACACACGTTCAAGTGCCTTTGTTCCTATACCCTCCTTAGGTAATTGCTCATAAAACAGACGAGATTCATACCAGCCTGAGGAAGGGCGAGCATCTCCCTCTCCTTTCACTGATACACTTGCAGAGGTCGAGAACCATGATGTTTTTGATTCACCTGAAAATCCATTACTAATTAAACAGTAAGATGAACTCTCTCCATCACTATACGAAGAGTCGACTGAAATAATTCGGCTATCTTTTCCGAGTACTTCTTCGGCAGCCTCACGCGCCAGTTCCACTTTCCTATCAGGATTGATGGCATAAAACTCCGAATCAAACAACTTCAAATCGGGTTTACCTCCTTTATAATACCGGGAAGGATCAGGCAAAACTCTCGATTCATCCGGGGCTAGATAGCGTGTAGACTCAATAGCCGTTTTAATAAATCCTTCCAGTTCCGTCTTTTCCAACCGGTTGGTAGAATAAGTTCCATAACGTCCGTCGACATACAAGCTCATATTCAAACCATTTTCCGAAGCTTGCTGAAGACGATCCATCTTAGCATCACGCAATTCAAATGAAGCATTAGAATTGGCATAAAGTACCACCTTAGCCGACTGGCATCCACTCTTCAACGCAAAGTCCATAACCCATTGCGCCAATATCTTATTTTTATCAGTTATCATTGTTTCTACAGAGATTCGTTAGACAGTTAAACTCAACTCTCGCCGCCCACAGTCAGTTTGCTAACCAAAGCAGAAGGCATTCCACAAGTCACCGGACAAGATTGTCCGTCTTTACCACAAGTCCAGGTACCATTATCTATTTTATCATTATCAGCAACCATAGTGATGGCCGCCAATGCTTTCGGGCCGTTACCAATAATATTTATATCTTTAATCGGCTGGGTCAATCTCCCGTCCTCAATTAAATAACCTGATTTTACAAAGAAGGTAAAGTCGCCGGCGCCAATCTGCACCTGCCCATTAGTAAAGTTATCCACATAAATACCCTTCTTCACCGTAGAAATAATATCTTCCTCTTTTACATTTCCGGCTTCCATATAAGTGGCACGCATGCGAGGAATAGGCACATTGCGGAAAGTATCGCGCCGGCCGTTTCCCGTAGGAGCTACTCCGTAATGTTTGGAACTGATACGATCGTGTAAGTAACTGGTGAGAACACCTTCCTTTACAATATAAGTTTTCTGCCCCTCAACGCCCTCATCATCAAAATTCACCGATCCTCTATTAAAAGGAATCGTACCGTCATCCACTACATTGATATGTTCATCGCAGACTTTCTTATTCAGCAGATCGGAGAATATGGATACCTTTTTACGGTTAAAGTCAGCTTCAAAGGCATGCCCTATAGCTTCGTGCAGCAGGATACCCGATCCACCGGCTCCCATCACCACGGGCATTTCACCACCTTTTGGTTTTACAGCCTTGAATAAAAGTGCCGTCTTTTCCACAACCTCATGCGCTAATATATCTACAATATCATCTGTCATGAACTCAAAGCCTTTTCGATAAGAACGTGAAGCAAAATTGTTTTCCATCCGCCCATTCTCTTCCATTATACACACCGTTGAATAAGAAACCATCGGACGGTAATCATAGTAGCTGACTCCTTCTGAATTACAGAAAAGAACGTGAGTTGTGGCATCATTCAATCTTGCCTGCACTTTACGAACACGTGCATCTAACGTAAATATCTTATCATTCAACTTCTGCAAATAAGGAATTTTAGCTTTCAAGCTGACCTCTTCCCAAGGAGTAACCACCGAGTAACGATTATCCTTAAGCAGCTTCTCTTTAAGCCCTACCGGTTTGACTGATTTACCCGAAGAAGCAATACGAGCAGCAGTCTGAGCAGCTCTCAACATTTCTTCCATTGATACACCTTCGACATAAGCATACCCAGTCTGATCACCGGATAAAACTCTTACTCCCATTCCAAAATCGATATTCGCATCACAATTATTAACCTTACCGTCCATGAGACTCACCCCATGACTAAAAGTATGCTCAAAGTAAAGATCAGCATAATCTCCACCCTTTTCCAGTGCAGTTGCCAATACCTTTTTCAAATCGGATTCTGTCACTCCAAAGTGTTTCATTGCAGCAGCTACGGCTGACTTGTTATTAGTCCCCCCTAAAGCTCCTTGTACCGATTCCGGCAGAGCAAAAGACGGAGCAGCAAGCGAACCCAACACAGCCAAGCTTCCCATTCTTAAAAAATGTCGTCTATCCATATTTACAACTATTATAGTTTAGATTTTTAAGTCACCACCCCCAGAATTCATTCTTAAGGAGGTAAAGATGAATATGATATTGAATTAACCTCAGTATTTACAGTGTGCAGCCCTGCGGCATTCACGAATAACTTTAATATAAGACGTATTCCAATCGTTCTTTGTCACAAACGGAATTAATTTTCCTGAGTTAAGAGGCTCTCCAGCTCCTCTGCATTGAGCCGAAGATAAAACTGTCCACGGTAAGCAACCGAAATTGCACCGGTTTCTTCGGATACAATGATAGCATGAGCATCTGATATTTGTGAAATGCCCATCGCCGCCCGGTGCCTTAATCCGAGTTCCTTTGGAATATCCAGATTGTGGGATACCGGAAGTATACATCCTGCAGCTTTGATGCGCCCTTTACTCAGAATAACCGCACCATCGTGTAACGGGCTGTTTTTAAAGAATATATTTTCAATCAACCGCTGATTAATGTCCGCGTTAATAATCTCACCGGTATGAACCACATCATCCATCGGCACATTATGCTCCATCACAATAAGCGCACCAACCCTTTGTTTTCCCATACTAATGCATGCCATTACCACAGGCATAATCTCTTCATGATTTACTGCGTCTTTTTTATTTCCGGTCAGGAACCTTACCAAAGCACTGGCATGTTGATGCGAACCTAAAGTCAGTAAAAACCGGCGTATCTCATCCTGAAAAAGGACAATCAAAGCCAAAACCCCAACACTCACCAGTTTATCGAATATAGAACCAAGAAGCCTCATCTCCAGAACCTGGGAAACAACAAGCCAAATCACAATAAACACCAAGATACCGGTGAACACATGAATAGACCCGGAAGCTTTCATAACCTTGTAAGTATAATAAAGGAAGAAAGCAACCAAGAAAATATCTATGAAGTCTTTTATACCAAATTCAAAAAACAAAGCCGGATCTATTTAAATATTAATAATTAAAAGCTCATTCTAGTCTCAATCTTCAGGCAATACACTGTTTCGCCACATTGCCTCTACGATTTTTACGGTTTCCACAGCCTCACGCACGTCATGAACCCGCAATATGTTAACTCCTTTCGTCAAACAGATTGTATCAAGCACAGTTGTACCGTTCAATGCTTCCTGAGGCTTTATACCAAGAAGCTTATAAATCATTGATTTACGCGAGACTCCTACCAACAAAGGTAATTCAAAAACGCTAAAATCCTCCAAATGAGCCAAAAGCTCGTAATTGTGTCCCACCGTTTTGCCAAAGCCAAAGCCAGGATCAAGTATAATATCTTTCACTCCCAGATCACGCAATTGCTGGACTTTCTTAGCAAAATAGAGAAATACTTCTTTCAACAGATTATCATAATGGGGTTCTTTTTGCATATTCTGGGGAGTACCCTGCATGTGCATCATAACATAAGGGACATTTAGTTCTGCGACAATTTGAAACATATTTTCATCCATTTCACCTGCTGCAATATCGTTAATGATAGCCACTCCATATTCTTCTACACACATGCGTGCCACATCGGCTCTAAAAGTATCAACAGATACAACCGCATCCGGATGATTTCTGCGAAGAACAGATAATCCTTTACGCAACCTATCCATCTCTTCCCGTGGAGTTATATGATCAGCATTAGGGCGTGATGAATAAGCACCTATGTCAATGATAGTAGCACCCTCATTTAGAATGCTTTCTATACGGTTTGCAATGTGAGATTCATCCTGCATGCGGCTCTCTATGTAAAAAGAATCCGGAGTTACATTCAGAATGCCCATTACGCATGGGGTGGAGAGATCAAGCAATGAACCATTGACATTGATATATTTGGCAGAAAGCTTTTCCATGAATAGTTTATTTCACGTTATATATGCAAATGTAAACAAAAAGAGAATTCATAAGACACAAAAAACAGGAAAAAGCGAAAAACATTTTCGGTTGCATCATACTATGGTAGCATAGAATACTCTATCTTTGCAATGTTATAGAAAATAAAAGCAACATTGAAAGAAGAGAGTTATGGACATAACTACACTTTATCAGATTTTTTTAGAATGCACTTGTGTGACCACCGATAGCAGGAATTGTCCACAAGGGTCTTTGTTCATTGCACTTAAAGGTGAAAGTTTTAATGGAAACGCTTTTGCAAGCAAAGCTTTGGAAAGTGGGAGTAAATATGTAGTTGTTGACGAAGCTGAATGTGTACCAGCAAATGATAAACGATTCATACTTGTAGACAATTGTTTGCTCTGCCTGCAACAATTGGCCAATTATCACCGCCGGCAGATGGGTACCCGTATCATCGGAATTACAGGAACCAATGGTAAAACCACCACAAAAGAACTGATTTCGGCAGTACTCTCACAAACCTATAACATCCTATATACGGAAGGAAATCTAAATAACCATATTGGTGTACCCCTTACTCTGTTGCGCCTAAAAGCTGAACACGACCTTGGGGTTGTTGAAATGGGGGCTAGCCACCCCGGCGACATCAAAGAATTGGTTCACATTGCTGAACCTGATTACGGTATCATTACTAATGTCGGTAAGGCCCACTTGGAAGGATTCGGTTCTTTCGAGGGAGTAATCAAGACTAAAGGCGAGCTATACGATTTTTTACGGGAGCATGGTGATTCAACGATCTTTATTCATTATGACAATGAATATCTAAAAGAGATAGCATGGGGATTGAATAAGATCTCCTATGGAAGTGAAGATGAATTATATGTCAATGGGCAGGTTACGGATAATTCGCCCTATCTCACCTTCCGATGGAAAGCTGGAAAAGATGGAGAATATAATGAGGTCAAGACTCGTCTAATCGGTGAATATAACTTCCCAAATGCACTCGCAGCTGTAACCATAGGTCGCTTCTTTGGCGTGGATACTCACAAAATCAACATGGCTTTACAGGAATACACCCCTCATAATAATCGCTCAGAGCTTAAGCAAACAGCAGCCAACACTTTAATTATCGATGCTTACAATGCAAACCCCACTAGTATGATGGCATCTATTGGCAACTTTCATAATATGAAAAGCCCGAATAAAATGCTCGTACTGGGTGATATGAGAGAATTAGGCAAAGACGGTCCCGAAGAGCATCAGAAGATCGTGGATTATCTCGAAGAGTGTAAGTTTGAAGACGTTGTTCTAGTAGGCGAGCTATTTGCCGCAACACGTAATCATTACCGGATATACCCCGATGTCAAGTCTCTAATAACTGATATAGAAAAACAAAAGCCTCAAGGCAAAACAATCTTAATTAAAGGATCCAACGGCATTAAGCTAAATACTCTCGTTAGTTACTTATAATCTTATAGGTCATTCGCTTTATCTTTGCTTCCGAGCATACGCGGGCGAAGCAGATAATAAGCAATTAAGGAAGCGATAACAGCTCCCGTAGAATTTGCTGCAAAATCCAGCCAATCACCACTTCTGTATGTCGTGCAATATTGTTGAAGAAGTTCTACTGTGCCACTAAATAGAATCGGGCAGAGTAGTGCGCCTACCCATGCATGCCACATGGGAGCATCAGCATATTTATGAGCGCGTAAAAATTCAAGCCAAAGCATTCCCGACATACCCAGATACATGCAAATATGTACGGCTTTATCAATATTAGGGACTTTATCTAGATCGGTAGAAGGCGGTTTAAAGAAAGATAAATATATCACAGCCGAAATGATAATCAACGATACCGGATATTTCTTTATGAAGTAAAACATTTGCATAAACATTATGATGAACGCACAAATATAGACAAGTTTTCCTATATTTGTACCTCTTTAGTCAGTAAATAAAACGCAAAATAATCCGACTAAAGAGATATGCTTAGTTTCTTCAAATCCATCACATTCTTCACTCGATCCGAAAAACGTGGAATAACCATTTTACTCATTCTTATTGGAATAGTCCTCTGCTCGGAATATATTATTCCCAACTTACTAAAAAAAGACAATCCAGACAAAGAACAACTTGAGCAGGCCAAAGCCGAGAAAGAGTGCGAAGAGTTTCTATCTTCATTAGAAAGAGACACCAAACATCAGAAGTCTTATTATTACTCTTATGAAAAGTACCGCAAAAAGCCTATTCCTATTCTAGCACCATTCGACCCAAACACAGCAGCAGAATCAACTTTATGCCGCCTCGGACTTCCCGAATGGATGGTGAAAAACATCTTGAAATATCGTGCAAAAGGTGGCCGTTTTCACAAAGCGAGTGACTTTAAAAGAGTATACGGACTAACCGCCGATGAATATAGCCGAATTCGACCATACATCAACATAAAACAAGATACTGTACACAAAGCTAATCAATTATATAAGCCCCGAATAGAGCTAACAAAAGAGCTTAAATATTCACCGGGAACAACTGTAAATCTAAATATTGCCGATACCACCGAATTAAAGAAAATACCAGGTATAGGTAGCGGTATAGCACGGATAATAGTGAATTATCGACAACGTTTAGGAGGATTCTATCAAATAGAGCAATTAGATGAGATACACCTTCAAAGCCGCCTACTGCGGAGCTGGTTTACTGTCCACCCCGAAAGTATACGTCGAATAAACATAAACCAAGCAAGTATCGGTCGGTTGAATGCCCACCCATATATCAATTTCTATCAAGCAAAAGCCATAGTGGAATATCGCCGGAAGAAAGGTAAAATAACCAGTTTAAAACCCTTTATCTTATACGAAGAATTCACAGATAATGACTTCAAACGAATCACTCCCTATGTCTGCTTTGAATGAGACGACCCATTATAATCAATCTATTCATTCAGAAGAAAGAGTTGCAGGCTCCTGAATTTTTCCATCGACAATATGAATTGTCCGATCGGTAGTGCTCGCAAGCCCTTCGTCATGAGTTACAATAACAAACGTTTGTCCGAATCGTTCACGTAATTCAAAAAACAATTGATGAAGTTCTTCCTTATTACGAGAGTCCAAACTACCCGATGGTTCGTCGGCTAATACCACAGACGGATTATTAATAAGTGCGCGTGCCACAGCCACTCGCTGTTTCTCTCCACCAGACAACTCATTCGGTTTATGGGAACCCCTATCCGATAGTCCCATAAAATCAAGTAATTCACGTGCCGCTGCACTTGCTTCCCGCTGACCTAATCTAGCTATAAAAGCAGGAATCATAACATTCTCTAGAGCCGTAAATTCAGGCAATAACTGATGGAACTGAAACACAAAACCAATATGTTTATTACGAAAAGCTGAAAGTTCTTTTTCTTTCATCTTGTTGACTACGATGCCATTTATCATAACGCTTCCACTGTCGGCAGCATCAAGGGTGCCCATGATCTGAAGTAAAGTTGTCTTTCCGGCTCCACTAGGTCCTACAATACTTACTATCTCCCCTTTCTCTATGCCAAGATCTATACCTTTCAGTACTTGCAGATTACCAAAACTTTTAGTTACACCTTCTAACTGTATCATCATTCTTTTATCTTAAATTAGGACGTATAAATCAATTCTTTTTAAACCACTTATAAAACCATTTACCAACTTTCTCATAATGTTGATCTTCATTATTTCCACGAGGATTAGAAAAAGAAAGCATGTCCTGTGGATCACCCATCTGATCAGGGTACAACACAATAAGGCTATTGTTAGAAAAGTATTTGCTCAACTGCGCTGGCAGTTTTTCAAAGGAAGTATCATAAGAAATAGACCCTCGACGCGCACTAATAATCACCAGCAAATGATCATAATTCACTTGTCCCGTCAATAAAAGTAAGTCCTCCCAATCATCCAAACGAGAAAAGTCCGTCAATGTCTGATTATACTTCTTTTTTATCACCCCCTGAAGTTGATTCAAGGTCTCTTCATTAGCAAAAAAGTGCACTCGACAACCCAATATATTCCCCATTCGGCAGAAATGTTCTACCCATTTAGAGAAGCCTGATTCATACTCAGCCTTAGGCGGAACAGCAATATTAATGCGTCGTATGGTATTGATAGGCATCAAGAACTTAGCTATCATAATCTCACGATGTAAACCCTTCAATAAGCTTTCTGCAAGAGTGCCAAAAAAAGAATCCACAATATTCCCCTTTCGGTGCAAACCGACAATCACATCGGTCGCACCATTTTCTTTTGCTGTGTGAATAATGCCTGAAGCAATATTCAGATCATACCGGCTCAATTGTTGCAAAGAGACATCAGCTGCAGCCGCAATCATCGCAGCTTTCTCCAAATAACGTTTACCTTGTAGCTCGGCTGCTTTCGAGCTACTATTATCATTTACGACATTTAATGCCAATAAATCACTTTTTTGCTTAGGATCGCGTACTAAAAGAGATAAATTCATCAAGTCCTCAATTGTATCAGGATTGGCTATTGGGATGAGTATCTTCTCTTCCGCTTTGGTCGATCGGCTTTCTTCTTCCAAATGCACTTCACACATAGCTAACTTTCGGGCAGCTTTTTCCGTAATAAATGAGCTGACCACACAAGTGACTAGAATCAGTAATACAATGCCGTTTAATACATCTTCATTAAGTAGTCGTTCGCCATTGGGAAGAATTATATTATAGCCTACTAAAACAGCAGCCAATGTTGCAGCCGCCTGCGCATTACTTAAGCCAAACATCAGTTGACGTTCCAAAGCCGACATTCCATATATTTTCTGAGTAAGTAACGAGGCAATCCACTTACCAACCAAGGCTACAGTGATCATAATGGCAGCAACAGTCAAAGCATTACCATGTCCAATAATGACATGCACATTAATCAACATACCCACTCCAATCAAAAAGTAAGGAATGAAAAGAGCATTGCCCACAAACTCCAAGTGATTCATTAGAGGAGAGACATGAGGAATCAGCCTATTCAAAACCAGACCAGCTAGGAAAGCTCCCAATATACCCTCCATCCCGACAAATTCCATTAAACCGGCGCCTAAAAATACCATTGCCAATACAAAAATGAATTGCATTACATTGTCATCATATCTCCGGAAGAACCACCTGCCTATACGTGGAAAGAAAAATACGATAAGCATTCCGAGCAAAATGACTTTTATTACAAGCCAGACCCAAAACAACCCCGAAGACTCACCTTTATACATCCCACTCACCACAGCTAAAACTAATAACGTAAGAGTGTCAGTCACCGCTGTACCTCCGACAGCAATACTTACACTACGATGTCTTGAAACACCATATCTTATGACAATGGGATATGCGACCAATGTATGGGAAGCATACATGCTCGCCAACAGAATAGATGTCATAATACCATATTTCAATAAAGCTATATTAGTTACCAGTCCTATTGATATGGGAACAATGAATGCTAACAAGCCTAAGACAATAGCTTTAGACTTATTCTCTTTAAAATCACCCATGTTCATCTCTAGTCCGGCTAAGAACATAATATAATAAAGCCCCACCCGGCTAAACAGCTGGAAGCTACTATCTCGAGCTAAAATATTAAAACCATGCTCTCCAACTACAACACCCGCCAATATCATTCCGATAATATGGGGAATTCGAAGCCTATTTAGTAATATCGGTGCAAACAGAATGATAATAAGTACAAGGAAGAATATCCATGTAGGGTCGGTAATCGGAAGTTTTAAATTAAAGTCAAACCAATCCATGGGCGCAAGTTTTAGGTTTCAGCTGCAAAATAACTAAAAAGTTTTCATTCCATACACTGTCATACAGCTATTTGTTATAAATTTGCAGCCCGTGAGCTAGCATTTAAAACAGTAATATCACTTCATACTTCTTTAAATATGGAAGAGGTAGTTCTATAAATATATTGTTTTACCGCATCGTTCACATTTTTATAAACATATTAAAAACAAAAAGAAAAATGAAAGTAGCAATTGTTGGAGCAAGCGGAGCCGTGGGACAAGAATTCCTGCGTGTGCTCGATGAAAGAAATTTCCCGTTGGATGAGTTAGTATTGTTCGGTTCTAAACGTAGTGCCGGAACTAAATACACATTCCGTGGTAAACAGATTGAGGTCAAACTCTTGCAACACAATGATGACTTTAAAGGGGTCGATATCGCTTTCACTTCCGCAGGCGCCGGTACCTCTAAAGAATTCGCCGATACTATTACCAAATATGGAGCAGTGATGATTGACAACTCAAGCGCTTTCCGTATGGATGATGACATTCCATTGGTAGTACCTGAAGTGAATGCTGTAGATGCTAAGATCCGTCCAAGAGGTATAATTGCAAATCCTAATTGTACTACAATACAGATGGTTGTAGCCTTGAAAGCTATTGAACAACTATCACACATTAAGACTGTACATGTTTCCACATATCAAGCAGCAAGTGGAGCCGGTGCAGCAGCTATGGATGAACTCTATGAACAATATCGTCAAATTTTGGCAGGAGAAGCAGTAACCGTTGAGAAGTTTGCTTATCAATTAGCATTCAATCTTATTCCTCAAGTTGATGTATTCACAGAAAACGGGTACACTAAAGAAGAGATGAAGATGTATAACGAAACACGTAAGATTATGCATTCCGATGTAAAGGTCAGCGCAACATGTGTACGTGTTCCCGCATTACGTGCCCACTCCGAAAGTGTTTGGATAGAAACAGAGCGCCCGGTATCTATAGAAGAAGCCCGCGAAGCATTTGCTAAAGGCGATGGCCTTATCCTACAAGATAATCCTGCCGAAAAAGACTATCCTATGCCTTTATTCATAGCAGGCAAGGATCCTGTTTATGTAGGTCGTATTCGTAAAGATCTTACCAACCCTAACGGATTAACGTTTTGGATTGTTGGTGACCAGATAAAGAAAGGGGCTGCCCTCAATGCAGTACAGATTGCTGAATATCTCATTAAAGAAAAAGCACTCTGATTTTTCTCTCATAAAAACTAAGGCTGTTGATAAAAGTATCCTTAATTAAAAGGGCTTTTACAACAGCCTTAATTTTGTCCACGAATCGTAGTTTAATCCATTTGGAATAAAGTCAATTCTATAAAATTCGACTAGTATTTCGTATATAATATATTGATGATCATAAACTCATCGATTACAAAGATCTTCATCAGTGTGAATATTCACATAATAAGAAAGGCTATCATTAGGATAGCCTTTCTTATTATATTAAAACTTCAAAAGATTATTGTTCCCACCCCTTATTTTGAGATAATTGAGGATTGAGAGTTATTTGCCCCGTCGGTATAGGATAAGTATAATATCGCTTATCAAAAGTCCGGCTCATGCCTCGGGAAACATCTAAATAACTACCCTTAAGAGTTATTTGGCTGTTAGTTGCAGCCGCCGGATCAACACTGACATTAGCACCCATGACGATTTCCGAGTAAACTTTCGTGTCTAATTTATCTAATTGATGCCAACGAATTAAATCCCAATAACGAGTCCAATTATCAAACATTAATTCACAACGACGTTCGCGTCTAATTTCCCATAATAAATCGCTTACATTATGATTATTGGCCGGATCGGTCACTACAGCACCTATGGTCAAATGAGGCAAACCGGCGCGATCTTTCAAAAAATTAATCGACTTATCCAAATCGTTTTGTGTAATAGATTCTCCCCCGGCATCAGCTAATTCAGCTGAAGCCTCAGCATATTGTAAATATACCACTGCCAGCCAAAATAAAGGAGCACAAGTATAATTTGAACCCGCCTGATTACGGAAACTTACAGGAATTGTACTATTATCGTATTTGCTTACACCATAACCCGTAGAAGAAGTCATGGCCATACCCACATCAAAACGAGTGAATACACGTCCCGAATAGAACACAGCTGTATCAATCGTCTGTATCAGCCTCTTATCACGAACTTTCAGTAAGTCAGTAATAGACAATACATAGCCGGTCGTTTTTTTCACAATTCTAGGTAAATCACTTTTATTTAAAGAAGTTAAAGCCAAAGGTTTACCATCTGTAAACAAATAAGCTTCAAACGCATTCTTTGACATTCCACTTAACTGAGTTGAGCTACATGTATAATCTATCAATGAATGAGTGAGTACCGTTTGCTTATATGCTTTAAAGAATATAATTTCAGTATTACCAGAGAGACTTACTGAGTTGTATTGCGCCTGATAGGAGGCATTTAACTTATACGATTTTGCCATAAGATAAGCAGAAGCCACCTTAGCCTCTTTCAAATATGATTTAGCTCTTTCCACATTAGGCGCTTTCTGATAATCATCAGTCTTACGATATTTACAAAAAGTGCCTTCATACAAACATATTTCCGCTTTCATCGCATACGCTAAATTGCGGCTCCACGTAGTTTGAGAAGTATTATCTTCAATATTATCACATGCAAAGCTTATATCTGCCAAAACTTTGTCCATCACTTCATCTCTGTCATTACGAGGACCATATAAAATAGCACCGTCCGTAATATCAAGAGATTTATCAGTATAGGGAACATCACCGTACATCCGCACCAAATGATAATAATCCCATGCACGCATCATACGTGCTACCCCCAGCCAATGGTTTTTTCTTACATCAGCTAATGATGTGCCGGGAATTTTCTCAATCATTATATTTGCACGACGTATATCAACATAAGAATCTTTCCAGTTTCCATCACTTGCCGGTGGATTAGTATAGCTCCATTGAGTAAAAGTGCTGGACGCTTGATCATCCGATAGTGTCTTAAAATAAAAATCACCAGACCCGGTACCATTTCCATAGCCTGTAAAATCCTCATAGAAAGCGTTCGCATAACCTGATATATTACCTTCGCTCTTCCAAAAATTAGTATTGGTAAACGTATCCAAAGGATCCTTATCCAGCATACTATCGCAAGCAGTAAATGCCAATAATGACAACAAACCGTATAATATATTATTTTTTTTCATATTTTTAGTTCTAAATTAGTTACAACTGCAATTAGAATGACACCTGCACACCAAACGACACAGTACGAGTTATGGGTTCAGCAGTGCCCCATTTCCCGTCAGTTAATGAGCCTGTATCAGAACCATTGATTTCAGGATCCACAGGAGCATTGCTCTTATTAATCAACTCACATAAGTTATTTGCACTGAAATAGACACGTACCTTGTCTATAGAAGCTTTTTGGGTCAACTGCCTAGGCAATGTATAACCCAGCGTCAAATTTTTAAATCGCAAATAAGCCATATTCACCAAATACCGACTTTGAGGATAAAAATTATGATTACCTGCTTGGATCACAGAACTTGAAATATTTCCCTGAGCTGTATTACCCGGGTATAATCTTGGAAAATAAGCATCCGTATTGTCTTCTGTCCAATAATCGGTTTGATTAGCATAAATTGCATCAGTACCACGCATCATCGGCATTACAAAATAACTGGTAGTCCAGACAGAACGCTTACCAATTCCTTGGAAGAACATGTCAATGTCAAAACCTTTCCATTCACCACCCAAGCGAAAACTATATTGATAACGTGGAGTAGTATTTCCTATAACTTTCAAATCGCCATGATCTTCGGGGGTTCCAGCTCCGGTATCAATTACTCCATCACCATTCAAATCCTTGAATTTCACATCGCCAGGGCCATACATGAAACCACTTTGTTGTAACTTTTGTTGATATGACCCATTTTTCAATTTATATGCCTTAAGAGATCCTGCAGTTCCATCTGGTACTACATTTCCTTTAGAATCCACCGAAACGGTAACAAGTGAACCGTTATTATATTCGAAATCATCTTTTTGATATAAACCTTCTGTTTCAAATCCCCAAATATCACCATAAGTCTTTCCACTATAATTTGTATTTAGAAGACGGGTATTATTATCCCATTTTGTGATCACAGTTTTAAAATCTCCAATACTGAAGTTTCCATACAAACTGAATTCTTTAAATCTGTGATGATAGTCTAAAGTCAGCTCCCATCCGCGTGTTCTCAATGTTCCAGCATTGATTTTAGGTGCATCTGCTCCTAAAATATCAGGCATTGTCTGCCCTGGAGCCAACATATCCTTTGTTGTACGTTGATACCAATCAGCAGTTACATTCAGGTCATTATTTAAAAAGTTAAAATCACCACCAAAATTTAAACTCTGCAGTCGCTCCCAT
The DNA here is from genome assembly GCA_041907545.1 of Bacteroides sp. GTDB lineage: Bacteria > Bacteroidota > Bacteroidia > Bacteroidales > Bacteroidaceae > Bacteroides. The sequence goes on along the minus strand of JAYRGX010000010.1, from coordinate 80,722 downwards.
TTTAAAGTAGCAGACACTAGAGTAGGCATACCGTAAGTCACGACTTTTACCCCACTAGCATCCAACCAATGCGTATTTGCATCCGTATACTTACCAACAGTGGAAATAAACATATTGCTACCTACAGCCTGATTGCCATTCTCCCCATAAGATACACGGAGCTTTGCATCATTTATTATCTTTTTAAGTGGAGCAAAGAAATCCTCTTCACTTATACGATAACCAGCTGATCCAGAAGGGAAAAACGCCCATCGATCCGCTGTTGGAAACTTAGAAGACCCATCATATCGTCCACTTAATTCCAATAGCCAAATGCCCTTGTAATCATAATTTATACGCCCAAAATAACCTGCAGCTCCCCACTCATTGTGCCATCCACCTACAGTCTGATCACCTGTAGCCAAATTAAATTCGGGCAGATTACCATCCAACAAATTCATTCGTTTAGCAGAGGAAAGTTCATTCTCACCTTCTTCGGCATTGACACCTAACATTGCTTTAAAATTATGTCTATGTGCAAGATTAAATTCATAAGTACCGTAAAGGTTAAAAGCATAAGACTGGTCACGCTCTGAATCACGATAAATATAAGAAGAGGTGCTTTTAACAATATCACTTAATGAATTGATGTTTCCCCCCCAAGAATCGAGGGCTCTAACCGGAAGTGCACTGGTACGGTTAAAACTATTCATTATATTAAAAGTATAATCCGCATTTACAGACAAGCCTTTTGCGACTTTCAACTTCAGGAATCCACCCAAACGGGTATACGTATTATTGTATTTGCCGTCACCTGCCTGCTTGCGATAAGCAATATCGTTACGAAAATCATTGCCCTGGTAGGTACCATAAGGACCGAAGAAGCTACCCCACCGCCATAAATATTGGTAAGTAGAGCGCATAGTCGCAGGAGTTACATAAGTTTTATCATCATAGCTAAACCGTCCACCTATTTGCAACCAATTGGTAATATCAGAGGTAACGTTCATTGTAACAGTATACTTATCTAATTTATCCGGGTTAAACCTCATTTGTCCTTCATTCTGGTTATAGCCTAAAGACATATAGAAAGAGGTTTTACCACTTGAGCCTTGAATAGAAACGTTATGACTTTGTGACGGCTTCCAATCACGATACATAATACCTACAACATCCCAGTCTGCATAAAACGAACCGACACCACTACTAGAAATGTCAAAATCGTCTCCTAATACCATTTCTCTATACCCACTCTTGCCTCCATGTTTTTGTTGCCATGCTTCAGCTTTTGGAAGCATGGCATCTAAATCCATTCCAAATAACTCATTGGCAGTACCCGTACGTTGATTAGCTGCACTCAAAGCTCTAATCTGTGTTGGAACATCAGGATAATTTGGCAAAACAGTAGGGGTTTCCCATGCAAAGTTATTGGTGTAATTAATAGATAATTTATCTGTTTTTTTCGCGGCCTTAGTTGTAATAAGAAGCACTCCAAAAGCAGCACGAGCACCATAAATAGATGTGGAAGAGGCATCTTTCAGCACAGAGATATTTTCAATATCCTGTGTATTAAGATAGGATATATCATCCATCGGAACACCATCTACGATTATTAATGGATTACTTTTTGCATCATTGCTCAATGTTCCGGTACCACGAATCGTGATAGAAGGGGTCTTATTAATAGCTCCACTTGTATTAATAATGGACAAACCCGGGACAACGCCTTGCAAAGCCTTAGTCACATCAGATTGAGGACGGGCTTCCAATGATTTACTCACATCAACAGAAGAAACAGCTCCGGTCAAGTTAACTTTCTTTTGAGTACCGTAACCGACAACAACTACTTCATCCAATAGTTCACTGTCCTCTTTTAACACAACTTTCATGTTTTTAGAGGCAGTCACTTCCTGTGTCTGATAGCCTACATAAGATATTCTTAAAATCGCTCCTACTTTTGTTTTCAAAGAAAATTTTCCATCAATATCAGTAATTCCACCATTTGCGGTACCTTTCTCAACCACACTGGCACCAATTACCGGTTCTCCATTAGCATCCACTATTATTCCGGTAATAGTAGCCCCTGACTGTTGTTGCTCAGACATTTCATAAACACTGCTCGAAGCAGTGGGTATAGCCATTACGTTACTACTGCCAAAAAGCAGCGTACCAATTGCTATCGCTGTGAGGCACCTGCATCCATAGGACCTCTTTTGTTTACGATCTTCATTCATAAATGATTGATGATTTTGTTGTTAAATAAAAACAAATTTTACAAAAAGATAGATTGAGAGTCAAGAAACAGCTCACCATTTCTTATTAAGGACGAATTATATAAAATTTAATTTCATAGGCACTTCTCTCTAAAGTTATAAATATAAAAGTCTTGATAATCAAAATTCTCAAAATCACGATCCTAAAAAGGACTACATCTATACATTGGTTGCTTAAGAGACAAATCTAAACTTGTTAACAAAGGAGAAGGGAATCATTTGATTCACTACTATAGCAAAGATATACATTGCTTTAATATCAAGAACAAATATTCGCTATTTTTAGCATTTATACATATTTTTTCACTCTACTGGTGATGCCGGGATAGTAATTAACTGATTAAGATTCTTCAATATTCATAGCATGAAATTCGATCAAGCCATTCATTGGAGTTTCTTCAATCACTTCAACTACAATACCAAATACATTAGCCACATCACGCAAGATGTCAGCATAGCTGTAGGCTAGAGAACCTACAAAACGAATGGGATAACTCTTGTAGTCATATTGAAGAACACATTTTTCAAAAAAGCTTTCCAGATTAAGTGTGAGCAAGTTATACACATAATCATCTTCAATGTAATCTGCTAAGAAGTAAGATATGGTAGAAAGGAAGCGGTTTGGAAAAGGACGATTATACACAGACTCCATTACTTCATCAGGACCAACCCGAAATTTATCAAAAAAGGCTGCTGTTATATCTTTAGGAGCCAACCCCTTCAATAAATCGGAGAGGAACATCTTACCTAATACGGCCCCACTGCCTTCATCGCCAAGTATATAACCACCTGCTTTGACATTTTTCACAATGATTTTTCCATCATAAAAGCACGAATTTGAACCGGTTCCCAATATACATGCAATTCCAGGGTCACATTTAAATAATCCACGGGCCGCTGCCAGCAGATCACTTTCAACTTGTATAGGGGTCTTGAACTGTGCAACAAGTGAAGCTCCAAGAATATTCTTTTTCTCATGGGATGAACAGCCTGCTCCGTAAAAATAGACTTGCTCCAACTTTCTCTTAAAAAAAGTTTCAGGCAATCCCAAACGCACACTTCTACTAATTTCCCTACGAGTTTGAAAGAATGGGTTAAGCCCTTCTGTAAAAACACGTTGCAAAATATGGTTATCTTCAACCAAAGCCCACTCTGTACGTGTTGAGCCACTTTCGGCAATTAGTTTCATACCTATCACTTTTAGATTTGGATACAAATATATAGTTTCTTTTATAGACTTCTAACGAAAAAATCATAAAAGTTTATATTGCCCATATTGAAATCAAGCATCAGGACAGAGGGATAGATGTAAAGAAAACGCCAATAGATGTAATCTAGCATAACAATAGACGTAATGCTTTATAACAATAGACCTAATTTAGTATAACAATAAATGATATCTACAATGGCGTTTTCTATATTTTATATAGCTCTATATATATTCTTTTATTAATAGATTTTTCGCCGTACACATGTTTTTCAATTTATATACCTAAAGTCATAATGTACGGCGAATTTCCTTTAAAAAATAGACATAGCGCGCGCGTACACGCCATACAATAATACGATTCTCAAAAAAGCTCTCTCCCTCGTTAAAATCACACCATCAAACAACGAAAGTTCTTAGAGAAAGCTTACTATTGCAAAATATTAATTATAATTCTAAAAATAATAAAACAATTGTTTTTGATATTAAAATAAAACATATCTTTGTTTCACAAATTTCCCTTAAGACATATAGTATTATGAAGAATCTACTACTAATACTCATTTTTCTTTGTGCTCCGGCAATCAGTCAAGCTCAAGAAAGCCGCGTTATACCCGGTGATGAGCAAACATCTGAATATTTTCCCATTCTCAAAGGAAAGCAGATTGCTGTATTCTCAAACCACACAGGAATGGTCGGAAATAAACATTTATTGGATATTCTGCTGGAAAACAAGTTTAATGTAACAGCCATTTTTTCGCCTGAGCATGGCTTTCGGGGAGACGCAGATGCAGGCGAACATGTCGCAAGTTCTGTAGACTCAAAAACGGGAGTACCGATCCTCTCATTATACGACGGCAAGGAGAAAAAACCAAGTGCCGCATCTATGGCTAAATTTGATATTCTGATCGTAGACATACAAGACGTGGGGTTGCGTTATTATACTTACTATGCCACAATGTGCCGGCTGATGGACGTTTGTGCCGAGTACCACAAAAAAGTTTTAATACTCGACCGCCCTAACCCGAATGGTCACTATGTAGATGGACCCATTTTGGACATGAAATATAAATCGGGAGTAGGTTGGTTGCCAATTCCTACAGTCCACGGAATGACATTAGGAGAATTAGCTCTAATGGTGAACGGTGAAAAATGGTTGCCTGAATCACGAAAATGCGATATCACCGTTATCAAGTGTAAGAACTATACGCACCAGACCCTGTATAGATTGCCGATTGCCCCTTCCCCTAATTTACCCAACATGAAAGCAGTCTATCTCTATCCTTCTACATGTTATTTTGAAGCAACACTTGTCAGCCTAGGTAGAGGTACCTCTCTTCCATTTCAAATCTACGGACATCCGGACATGACAGGCTACAGTTATAGCTTTACCCCCAAAAGCACGCCCGGAGCAAAGACTCCGCCACAGATGGATAAGCTTTGCCACGGAGTGGATCTGAGCAAATTGAACGACGAGGAAATTTATGCCAAAGGGATTGATTTAAGCTACATCATCAATGCTTACCGCAATCTTAATATTGGCGACAAATTCTTCTACAATTCATTCGAAAAGCTTGTCGGAAGAGACTATGTGCGTAGAATGATTGAAGAAGGCAAAAGTGCTAATGAGATAAAAGCGATGTGGAAAAGTGATGTGGAAAAATTCAAAAAACAACGAAGACCATATCTTTTATACAAAGAATAAATACCCTATATTTGAAGATTATTTACTTTTCAGAGACATAATTCATACAATACGTCGATTATAACTGATTTCTAAACAGTTTTAAGCTAAAGCATTAAAGAAAAGTAGATATCCTAATAAATAATATGATAAAAAAGGACGAACATAACATCCATTAAGCCCTGATTAAGATATGAGCCCAATAGCTGTCATCATAACCATCATCGCGTACTTTGTGATTTTATTCACAGTATCTTATATTGCCGGAAGAAAAGCCGATAATGCAGGCTTCTTTGTCGGCAACCGTAAATCGTCCTGGTACGTAGTGGCATTTGCCATGATCGGATCCAGCATTTCAGGAGTAACTTATGTATCCGTACCAGGAATGGTAGCGGTTAGTGGCTTCGGCTATCTACAGATGGTAATGGGATTTGTTGCGGGGCAGTTTATCATAGCTTTTGTTCTAGTGCCGTTATTCTATAAAATGAACTTAATTTCGATCTATGAATACCTCGAAAACAGATTTGGGATATCATCTTACCGCACAGGAGCATGGTTCTTTTTTATATCAAAAATGCTTGGTGCAGCTGTACGTCTGTTTTTAGTATGCCTCACTTTACAGCTGCTTGTTTTCGACCCTATGGATCTCCCCTTCATCCTTAATGTCATCATCACAGTGTCTTTAGTTTGGCTCTATACATTCCGGGGAGGAGTAAAATCGTTGATTTGGACAGACTCGCTAAAAACATTTTGTTTAGTCGTTTCAGTCGTTCTGTGCATTTTCTATATTGCTTCGGATTTAAATTTATCTTTCACCGGCATGATAAAGACGGTTGCCAGTAATGATATGTCCCGCATATTTTTCTTCGACGACGTCAACAGTAAACAATACTTCTTCAAACAGTTTCTTGCGGGCGTATTCACCATGATTGCTATGACAGGACTTGATCAAGATATGATGCAGCGGAATCTGAGTTGCAAGAATTTTAAAGATTCGCAAAAGAATATGATTACCAGCGGAGTATTTCAACTTGTGGTTATATTCATGTTTCTGGTTCTCGGCACGTTGCTTTACACTTTCGCGGCTAATGAGCATATCCAAGTGACAAAAGGCGATCAATTATTTCCGGTCATTGCAACCAGCAATTACTTACCGGTTATAGTCGGCATTTTATTTATTGTCGGTCTGATTTCTTCAGCCTACTCAGCAGCCGGTTCCGCGTTGACAGCATTAACCACATCATTCACGGTCGACATTCTCGGCACGAAAGGAAAAGAAGAAAAGGAGATTGTGAAAATACGCAAGCGAGTGCACGTTGGAATGGCTGCCGTTATGGGAATCGTAATTTTTGTATTCAATATCTTGAATAATACGAGTGTGATAGATGCTGTGTACATTCTGGCCAGCTATACTTACGGTCCGATACTCGGTCTATTCGCTTTCGGTATATTGATGAAGCAACCGGTGAGAGATAAATATATACCTCTCGTTGCCATCGCCTCACCAATACTTTGTTTCATCCTGCAGAAAAATTCAGTGGCATGGTTCAACGGTTATCAGTTCAGTTACGAATTGCTCATTTTCAATGCACTGTTTACATTCGCCGGACTTTGTGTGTTAATCAAGAAAGAAGAAAAAAAACATTTAACTTAATACATCATCATGAATGTGAGACATCGTTTTTGGTTCATTATTCTTGCCGCCTCCCTATCCCCCCTGATGGGAGGTGCGCAAGAACTCCCGAACAATATCCGGCAAGAGATCGGCCGATTTCTTGACTCGGTTGCCCGGAAAGAGATTTCAGCAGGGCATATTAAAATAGATTCGATTGCGGTAAATGGAGAAACGTTACAACTATTTGCCAATATGAACTGCGCTTATATCCCATTCAGGGAAAGCAATGTTGCCGAAATCTACAAGGGTGTAAAATCGATGTTGCCTGCTGAGTTTGACAAATACAAACTGCAAATTATCACCAATAAGCGTACTATCGAAGAGCTCATACCCATGAGTCTTCGTACCAAAAAAGATAAGAACGCAAAAACGTTCACTCACCCATTGACAAAGCCTTTGGTTACGCCTATTTCAATCCCTTACACGCCCACAAACGGTCTAAACAACCGTCATATAGCAATGTGGCAAAGCCACGGATTTTACTACGAATCGAAATTAACTCGTTGGGAATGGCAGCGGGCACGTATTTTCCAAACGGTTGAAGACTTGTACACTCAAAGTTATGTACTACCTTTCCTTGTACCAATGCTCGAAAAAGCCGGAGCAAATGTATTACTACCTCGCGAACGGGATTGTAACACACAAGAAGTTATCGTAGATAATGACGGATCTCTACACGGAGAATCGGCTTACGTGGAAAACACTGGCGATAAAACGTGGAAACAGGGTGAAGGCGTAGGCTTCGCTTATCTGAAAGAAGAGTATATCGATTTCGAGAATCCTTTTCGAGACGGAACATATCGTGTCATTGAGACTGTAAAAGGGAAAAATGCGAAGGAAAGCACAGCGGAATGGATACCGGAAATACCCGTTGCGGGAAGATACGCCGTATATGTTTCGTACAAGACTTTACCTAACAGCACAGACGATGCACTCTATACGGTTTATCATAAAGGCGGTATCTCACAGTTCAAAGTCAACCAGCAAATGGGCGGTGGGACATGGATTTATCTGGGAACTTTCGGATTTGATGCCGGAAAGAATAACGCATTCCGAATTGTTTTAAGCAATCGGTCGGCTAAAACCTGTCAGATAGTAACGGCTGATGCCATCAAGATTGGCGGAGGTATGGGTAATATTGCACGTCGAGTTTCAGAAGATGGTACAACAGAGAACCGGAAAAGCGCTGATGCAGACGCCCCGGTGATAAAAAAGGATATGCCTAAAGTAGATTACCCTTATGAGAAAAGTGGTTATCCACGCTTTTGTGAAGGAGCCCGTTACTGGTTACAATGGGCGGGTATACCCGATAGTGTTTATTCGGAAAGCCACGGGAAAAATGACTATACCGACGATTATAGATGTCGCGGAGTATGGGTAAATTACCTTGCAGGCGGGTCAGCAGTTTACCCGGAAGCCAAAGGGCTTAATATTCCCATTGATTTATCTTTCGCTTTTCACACCGATGCAGGAACAACTTTGAACGATTCTATTATTGGCACATTGGGTATATACCAGACCGACTCATATAATGGAGTATTTGCAAACGGTGCATCCCGTTATCTTTCGCACGACTTGACTGATCTTGTCCAATCGAATATCGTAAGGGATATCCGCACGCTATATGAGCCTCAATGGACTCGACGCGGAAAGTGGAACCAGTCTTATTATGAAGCGCGCGTTCCCCGCGTACCGGCTATGCTTCTGGAACTCCTCTCCCATCAAAATTTCGCAGACATGAGATACGGGCTTGACCCGCGCTTCCGTTTCACCGTGAGTCGTGCTATTTACAAAGGCATCTTGCAATTCATCTGTTCACAGAATAATTTAGCTTATGTTGTCCAACCGCTACCGGTGGAACACATGGCCATGCGTATGACGAGTGAAAATGAAATGGAACTAAGTTGGCAATCGGTTGATGATCCTTTAGAGCCAACGGCAAAAGCCGAAAAGTATATTGTATATACTCGAATTGGAGACGGAGATTTTGACAATGGGGTAGTAGTGGATAAAAACACCTACCGCACGAATGTGCCTGCCGGTGTAGTATGTAGCTATAAAGTTACAGCCTTAAACAAGGGTGGTGAGAGCTTCCCATCGGAAATCCTCTCCACAGGCCGTGCATTCAAGTCTAAAGGTACCGTATTAATCGTGAACGGATTTAATCGCATCAGCGCTCCGACCGATTTTGTAGCTGCAGCTCCCGCAGATACTTTGTTAGCCGGTTTCCTTGATGATCTCGATCATGGAGTGCCTTACCAACGGGAAATTAATTATATTGGAAAGATGAAAGAATACCGCCGTTCAATCCCGTGGATGGATGACGATGCTTCAGGCTTTGGCGACAGTTATGGCGATCAAGAAGGCAAAGTAATTGCCGGAAACACTTTTGATTACCCTGCAATACATGGAGCTGCCATTCTGAAAGCCGGATACTCTTTCGTATCATGTAGTAGCTTAAGCATCTCTTCCAACGCAAGCCACTCCGAGCCTTCTCTCTCCACAGAGAAAAGAAATCCGGTAGAGAAGGGAACGGGAAGTGTTTCACTAAATGATTATAAATATGTTGATCTGATTTTGGGTAAGCAATGCCAAACTAAAATGGGACGTGGAGGTATAAAGCCATTGGAATTTAAAACCTTTAGCAAGCCTCTGGAAGAGGCGATATCCGCTTATTGCAACCAAGGAGGAAATTTACTTGTTTCGGGTGCTTATGTAGGCACCGATCTATGGGATAATCGACTCGCTCCCTCTTTAGAAGCTGACCGGAAATTTACCACGGAAGTATTAAAATATAAATGGCGTGTAGGACAAGCTGCTATCGAAGGCAGAGTAAAGAGTGTTGCTTCACCATTTTCTACAATAAAAGGTAACTATAATTATTTCAACAAGTTAAATTCCGAGAGTTATGTAGTGGAATCTCCCGATGCTATAGAACCCGCCTCAGCAGATGCGTACACTGTTATGCGTTATTCTGAAAATAATCTAAGTGCAGGTGTGGCTTACAAAGGTGATTACAAAACGTGTGTGCTGGGATTTCCTTTCGAGTCTTTACGGACTGCAAACGAACGGGAATCACTGATGAAAGGGATTATGGACTTCTTCAAAGAGTAAAAAAATAAAATCATGAATAAAAGAGTGTCGATTCAAATTCAATCATCATTTATGAATGCAAGATTCATGATTGCGTTCCTGTTATGCCTGTTACCAATTATGGTACAGGCACAACACGGGACGTTTCGTTTCGCACAATTGACAGATATTCATCTCAATCCGAATACCCCTAACCCCACCGAAGATCTACTTCGTTCGGTAGCCCAACTGAATGCAACGGATAGCATCGATTTTGTATTGGTCACAGGCGACCTGACAGAAAACGGTGACCGTGCCACACTCGAAAAAGTGAAATCAATTCTCGATTTGTTGAAGCAAAAATACTACGTCATTCTTGGAAATCATGAAACGAAATGGAGTGACTCGGGATGCACGGCTTTCGACGATATATTTGGGAGTGACCGCTTTGAATTTATGCACAAAGGTTTACTCTTTCTTGGATTCAATTCGGGACCTTTAATGCGTATGGCTTACGGACATGTAGTACCCCAAGATATTGCCTGGATGACTAGAGAAATGGACAAAACCGATAAAAGCACTCCTGTGGTATTGGTCACCCACTATCCCATCTTAGCGGGAGATGTGGACAATTGGTATGAATTGACAGATGCGGTACGCCCTTATAACATCCGCACTTTCATTGGGGGGCACTACCATTCCAACCGCGAATTTCGATACGATGGCATACCTGGTATATTGACCCGCAGTAACTTGCGTGATAAAAACGGGAAACCGGGGTATGGCATATTCGATGTAACGAAGGACTCCATTCTAGTCTACGAGCAACGTATCGGTGAGCCAAAAAGAAAATGGGCTTCACTTTCGTTAAGCAAGCAGTATTTCGACCATAACGGAAAAGCGGACAAATATCCGGACTTCTCGGTTAACAAGGAATATGCCAAAGTCAGCGAACAATGGATTGTAAAAACCGGCGTAGGCATCTACTGTTCACCTGTCATAGAAGATGCAAAATCTTCCTTTAGCAAAATCCGTACGAAAAAGAAAAGCAGCCTGAACACAAAAGTTAATAAAGTTTTTGTCGGAGACGATATGGGATATCTGACTTGTTATGACTTGAAAAACGGGAAAAAAATCTGGAGCTTTAAAGCGGATAAACGTATTGTAGGAACACCGGCAGCTACAGATGGAGTTGTTGTTTTCGGTTCTGCCGACCGCAGGATATACGGTTTGGATACTTTTACCGGAAAGGTAAAATGGACGGTTGAAGCCAAAGAACCTGTATTAGGTGCAGTCACCATCGACAACGGCATAGCTTATATTGGTGCCAGCGACTCTACGTTCCGTGCTATTGACATACAAAATGGAAATGTTAAATGGGCATATAGCGGAATAAAGGGATATATTGAGGCCAAACCGCTAATCACTGCTGAAAAGGTCATCTTCGGAGCCTGGGATAATACACTTTATGCATTAAACAAAGCGGATGGGAAAGAAATGTGGAAATGGACTGGCGGCCTGAATCGTATGCACTTCTCTCCTGCAGCCGTATGGCCTGTATCAGCCGACGGGAAAGTATTCATTACCGATCCGGAGCGTGCAATGACTGCCATCGATATCAATTCGGGACAGACAGTATGGCGTACCTATCGTTCTACAGTACGCGAAACCATAGGTTTGTCCGAAGACGGTGAGCGTTTATATAGCAAGACGATGAACGATAGTATTGTATGTTATTCCACAAAAGGTAATGTACCTCATGAAATATGGGCATCCAACGTTGCATTTGGCTATGAACATGCACCATCCATGCCTGTAGAAAAAGGGGGGACAGTATTCGGTAGTACAAAAGAAGGCCTTATCTTTGCTTTGGAACCCAAAACGGGTAAAGTGCTATGGAAGCACAAAGTAGGTAATTCACTGATCAGTAGTGTGGTACCATTGAATGGTAAGGAAGTTTTGTTCACTGCAACCAGTGGAGAAGTGGGGTTACTGAAGTTTAAGTGATAAAAGGCCTAATGGTGCATAATCGCTCATTTCAAAGAGATTGCGCGACATTATAAACTGAGATTAAGAAATGTAAACTGAAAAACAGAAATATTCTATTATGAAAAAGATCAATTGCTTTATGCCTTACATGGATAAAGACCAGGTATTAAAAACGGTGGAGGGACTGAAGAGCACCAACTTAATCGACAAAATCTATTTACTGGCGGCTCCTGATGTCACAGAAAACATAGCGGGATGCAACCTGATACATACGAATTCTATCAAGTCAAGCGCAACGATAAGGAAAATCGCAGGATATGCCGCTACCGAATATACTTTGGTTTATACCAAGTATACTACACTCCAATTGGGTATGTTTGCGTTGGAACGGATGATCCACATAGCCGAAGATAGCAAAGCCGGTATGGTATATGCCGATCATTACCAAGTGGTGGAAGGCAAACAAACCAATGCACCGGTGATTGATTATCAATTAGGCTCATTACGGGATGATTTCGACTTCGGTTCGCTTCTGTTGTTCAGCACAGATGCTTTTAAACAAGCTGCAGCGCGCATGACAGAAGATGACTATGAATTTGCCGGTCTCTACGACCTACGTCTGAAAATAAGTCAAAAAGCAGATCTTATACATATCAACGAATACCTTTACAGCGAAGTGGAAAATGACATCCGCAAGAGTGGCGAAAAGATTTTCGACTATGTTGATCCGAAAAACCGCGAGGCACAGATTGAAATGGAAGATGCCTGTACGGAACATTTAAAAGAAATCGGAGGATATTTAGCACCTTACTTCGAGCATATTGAATTCTCAACAGCTAACTTTGAATATGAAGCTTCAGTCATTATACCCGTACGCAACAGAATACGTACAATCCGTGATGCGATAAAGTCAGTACTGAATCAGAAGACCGACTTTAAATTCAATTTAATAGTCATCGACAATCATTCGACTGACGGTACAACCGAGGCTATTGATGAGTTTGCGTCCGATATCCGTCTGGTACACATCATCCCCGAAAGGAATGATCTTGGAATCGGAGGATGCTGGAACACGGGTGTACATCATCCTTTATGTGGAAAGTTTGCCGTGCAATTGGATAGTGACGATGTCTACAAAGATGAAAACACCTTGTCCATAATGATTCGTGCATTTTATGAACAAAATTGTGCTATGGTAGTGGGAACCTATATGATGACGGACTTTGATATGAATATGATTGCCCCGGGCATTATTGACCACAAAGAATGGACACCGGAGAACGGGCGGAACAATGCTCTTCGTATTAACGGTCTAGGCGCACCCCGTGCATTCTATACGCCGGTGCTTCGTGAAATCAAAGTCCCAAATACTAGCTATGGAGAGGATTATGCGCTCGGATTGAATTTCTCACGCAAATATCAAATCGGTCGTGTATACGATGTCGTCTATCTTTGCCGTCGTTGGGATGACAATTCGGATGCGTCGCTGGATATTGTCAAAATGAATGGGCATAATCTCTATAAAGATCGCATACGGACTTGGGAATTACAAGCTAGGATAAAAATCAACGAACAAAGCTGGGATAAAGGCTTCTAAGTTACGGGATATATAGATGCAACAAAGCAAGTTCAAAAGACGGAAAAGATAAGATACTAACGGGAAAGAAAAAGCGTATGAATCAGAAAGTAAAAAACTTATTTGCAGAGCAACTTAATGATTGGGAATTGGCACGCAATAATTACAATGCCCTCTCAGGGGTACGCGTAAAAGATTTGAATGTAGCGGGAATTCCTTATAAGGTTCAATTCAATCCTGCACGCATCTTATCTTCAGGAGCAAAGGTCGACTCAAAGTCTATAAAAGAGCGAAAATGCTTTCTGTGCCCCGGCAATTTACCCAAAGAGCAAAAGGGCATCCCGTTCCTGGGACATTATCAAATATTGATCAACCCATTTCCTATCTTCCCTCGCCATCTGACCATCCCTGAGCTGGAACATACGGAACAACGGATTGAAACTCGTTTTGGAGATATGTTGGAATTGGCTAAGGATCTACCGGAATATGTGATATTCTACAATGGCCCAAAATGTGGAGCTTCCGCACCCGATCATGCACATTTTCAAGCGGGAAATAAAGGCTTTATGCCGATCGAGCAGACTTGGAGGCAGACTATAGCCGGTAGAATTCTTGATTATGGAGAAGCTACGTTGTGGTATCTAAAAGATGCCCCACGCAATACGCTCGTCATTGAAGCGACAGAAAAAGAAGATGCAGAAAAGTTATTTAAGAGGCTCTATGCTTGCCTAGCTCCACTCGGACGGTCTTGTTCTGAGGAGAATAATTGCCTAGGTAAAGAAGAAAAGATGAATGGAGAGGAGCCCATGATGAATGTATTGGCATGGTATGAAAACAAGAAAACCAATAACTCGAAAGAAGTTAAAGGATCCGAAAAGGGCACAGGATGCATTGAAGTTACAGAAGCGACTTGGGTCATTTGTATTTTTCCGCGCGAGAAACATCGACCTGCTTGTTATACAGCCGAAGGAGATGCCAACTTGTTAAGCAGCCCTGCATCCGTCGATCTTGGAGGAGTATTTATTCTACCTGTCGAGAAAGATTTTTTAAAAATAGGAGCTCCCGATATTGAACAGATAATCACGGAAGTCTGCTTGTCGGAAGAGAAGTTCAGATTGCTAAGAAGACGGATAAAAGAGAATATTGGATAAGCATTTATAAACTCAGATAAGAGTTAAACGAGTATGGAAAAAAGTATGAAAGAACCTAAAATACATGTCGGAATACTATTCGAGCCTCAAATAGAATTTGTATTTCCAACTCCCTATTTATTTCAAGGCAAAGAGATTATTGGGAAACAGGTTGCGACTTATGATGAAGGACAAATTCTGTGGAACGGACGCCTATATGATGAGTTGGTATTTGAGCCTGTAAATGAAGTTTCAGATTCATTCGAATTACTGGATGTTACAATCGGCATAAATTTCCATTGGGAACGTCAAGAAGATCAGCGCTTTCTTGGGGCTCTTAAGCTCATTGTAGAAGATGGAAAGCTCACAGGAATCAACATTATTAATGTGGAAGATTATCTTGTCAGCGTTATCTCCAGTGAAATGAGTGCAACCGCTTCATTAGAGTTATTAAAAGCCCATGCAGTCATTTCCAGAAGTTGGTTACTGGCAAATATGCAAACAGCTAATAGTAGCCATACGGAACAACAATGCACATCTCATCAACATACGAACCCTAATCCAGCAAATTATTTAGAACAAGCTGGTAAATTGGACAATGTAGAATTGATTAAATGGTATGAACGTGATGCTCATACTCACTTTGATGTCTGTGCAGATGATCATTGTCAGCGCTATCAGGGAATCACACGAGCCTCTACAGAAATAGTAAAGCAAGCCATCGCAGCCACATACGGACAAATCTTGATGTATAACGACAAGATATGTGATGCACGCTTCTCGAAAAGTTGTGGCGGAGCATTCGAAGAGTTCCAATACTGTTGGGATGATATTCAATACCCATATCTGAGCAAACAACGGGATAGCAAGCAAGAAACAGCGTTACCCGACTTGACTCAGGAAACTGAAGCCGACCGATGGATACGTACCTCACCTAAGGCCTTCTGCAATACCACGGACAAAAAGGTACTCTCGCAAGTGCTGAATAATTACGACCAAGAGACCACTGACTTTTACCGTTGGAGAGTGACTTATGCACAAGAGGAACTATCTGCACTCATCCTAAAACGCTCGGGTGTTGATTACGGACAGATTATTGACCTCGTCCCTATTGCTCGCGGAACATCTGGCAGACTTTGGAAATTAAAAATAATAGGGACCAAAAAGAGCATGATTATCGGCAAGGAACTGGAAATACGCCGCACCCTTTCCACCTCCCATTTGTACAGTTCTGCTTTTGTAGTGGACAGAAAAGACATCTCTGTCGATGGGATACCCGGAACATTCGTTATTACCGGTGCAGGATGGGGACATGGAGTGGGCTTATGTCAAATCGGTGCCGCAGTAATGGGAGAACAAGGATACTTGTACGACGCCATATTGCTTCATTACTATATCAATGCCACCTTGGAAAAACTTTATTAATATGGATAAACAAAAGAAAAAGAACAACCCTTGGGCATGGATTCCAACCCTATATTTTGCGGAAGGTCTCCCTTACGTCGCGGTAATGACCATATCTGTCATTATGTACAAACGACTGGGAATTTCCAATACCGATATTGCACTATATACCGGCTGGTTGTATCTACCGTGGGTCATCAAGCCCTTTTGGAGCCCATTTGTTGACCTGATCAGGACTAAGCGTTGGTGGACGCTCACCATGCAATGGGTGATGGCCATTGCTCTAGCATGTATTGCATTCTCCATCCCCACACCCTTCTTTTTCCAACTAACCCTGGCTGTCTTTTGGGTAGTTGGATTTACTTCTGCAACGCATGATATTGCCGCCGATGGGTTCTATATGCACGCATTGACGGAACATGAGCAATCGCTTTATGTCGGAATCAGAAGTACGTTTTATCGGGTAGCAACTGTAGCGGGACAAGGCTTATTGGTCATTATTGCCGGTCTGATCGAGACTGGAACAGGACTTGAACCGGCTGTATTGGAAGTGAAAGCATCACCTTCATATAGTAACACTTTAACACTTCCCAACTTCGATGGCGTACAACTAGACTCCTCAAAGGAAGCCCATTTCGTATATACCGCTTCGGTTGTTAAAGCAGGAACAATTCCTGTATCAAAAGATTCCAGCGACATCAAATCACAAATTGCAGAATTAACAAAGCAGGTAAAAGAGTCTAATATTACAAATAAATTCGTTCCTGAAGAATCTAAAGCCAAAGGCGCAGGAACCATCGCAAAAGGAAAAAGTGAAAGTTCATTTACTACGTGGGTAAGAAATACTTTCGGAGAAAAACGTGAAGTCTCTACAGATGCAACCGATAATATCGTGGTAGTAGGAGTCCGCTTATCGAAAAAACCAGCTACCGATGATTCGAAAATACTGAATATCACTTTTAAAGACGGTGATCAAAGTATTAAACTAGAGCAGAATACATTGTCTCCGCGTTTTGAATTTACTACTGATAATTGGAATAAACCGGCATACCTATTGTTCAGAATAGATCACAAGATACAAAACGAGACTTCCGCTACATTTGCGGGGGCATCAGGTAACATTCCTTTTGCCTGGATGGTTGTATTTATTGTACTATCGGTATTCTTCCTTGCAGTGAGCTTCTATCATAACTGGGTATTACCAAAACCAAACTCCGACCATCCTTCGAAAGATGTCACGGCAAAAAATATCATGAAAGAGTTTTTTGCAACTTTTGAAAGTTTCTTTGCCAAGGATCAAGCATTAGTAGCCATCTTATTTATGCTCCTTTACCGATTGCCTGAAGCCCAGCTTGTCAAATTAATCAATCCTTTCCTACTCGATCCGATTGATAAAGGAGGATTAGGGTTAACCACCGGACAAGTTGGCTTTGTATATGGTACAATCGGCATTATCGGACTGACTATCGGTGGCATAATAGGAGGATTGGTTGCAGCAAAAGGTGGATTGAAGAAATGGCTGTGGCCAATGGCTTGGAGTATGTCACTCACTTGCCTGACATTTATCTATCTGAGCTATTTTCAAGATCACTCCTTGTTGACGGTTAACATTTGTGTGTTCATTGAGCAGTTTGGCTATGGCTTTGGATTTACAGCTTATATGCTCTATTTGATTTATTTTTCCGAAGGCGAGCATAAGACAGCACACTATGCCATCTGCACTGGTTTCATGGCACTGGGAATGATGCTACCGGGTATGTCAGCCGGATGGTTACAAGACACCATCGGTTACAAGCATTTCTTCGTATGGACAATTATTTGTTGCGCAGCCACCATTGCCGTCTGTGCATTTATCAAAATAGATCCTAATTTCGGCAGGAAGAAAGAGAACAACTAAAGAGCCTTGTCAGGAAGATAATAGTACCTTTTCTCACTCTGTATGAGAAGGATCAGAAATGAATAAACAATAAAAGTAACATCTATTGAAATGAAAACAACAATGCATGAATATTTAATTGAAAAGAATATCTTAAATAGAGCCTTTCTTTTCGTCTTTTTTTGTCTATTCATTGGAATGGTACAAGCGCAAAAGATCAGAATAAAAACAGGTCTTGAAGTGCTGAAAGAGCAGAACTTCAAGTGCCTGGAAGGGAAACGTGTGGGGCTAATCACCAACCCTACGGGGGTTGACAATAAAATGAAATCCACCATTGATATACTACACGAAGCCCCGAATGTAAATCTTGTCGCTCTTTTCGGACCGGAACATGGAGTACGTGGAGACGCCCATGCCGGGGATCATGTCACCGACGCAAAAGATCCCTTTACGGGATTGCCAGTCTATTCCCTTTATGGCAAAACCCGTAAGGCGACTCCTGATATGTTGAAAGACATTGATGTATTAGTCTATGACATTCAAGATATAGGTTGTCGATCGTTTACTTATATCAGCACAATGGGGCTTGCCATGGAAGCTGCTGCCGAAAACGGAAAAGAATTCATCGTACTTGATAGGCCCAATCCTTTGGGTGGGATGAAAGTTGAGGGAAACCTGACAGAAGATGATTGCATTTCTTTTGTCAGCCAATTCAAAATTCCATACCTTTACGGCCTTACTTGTGGGGAGTTAGCTATGTTTTTAAACGGAGAAAAAATGTTAAAGGCACAGTGCAACTTACACGTGATTAAGATGAAAAAATGGAAGAGAAATATGGATTATACCCAAACCGGTTTACAATGGGTACCTGCGTCACCTCATATTCCACATGCGCATTCCGCAATTTTCTATCCTGTCAGCGGGATTTTAGGAGAATTGGGATACATGTCAATCGGTGTGGGTTACACTATCCCGTTCCAAATGTTTGCAGCACCATGGATTGAAGCCAGTAAATTGGCTAAAAACCTAAATGCATTGAACGTACCGGGTGTTGAATTTAGACCAATCTACCTCAAACCTTTTTATTCAGTGGGTAAAGACCAAGAGCTACAAGGTGTGCAAGTTCATATTATGGACTATAGGAAAGCACCATTAAGTGACATTCAGTTCTTGGTTATGCAAGAAGTCGCAACTCTTTACCCGGATCGTGCTGTATTTGATCATGCGGATAAGGATCGATTCAATATGTTCGATAAAGTAAGTGGCTCCAAACAGATACGGGAATTATTCAGTAAACGCAATCGTTGGGAAGATGTCCGTGATTATTGGAATAAAGATGCGAATAATTTCCGCAAACTATCCAAAAAGTATTACTTATACAAATAAAATAAACGAAGGAAGCCATTATAAACGGTTCCTTATTATGATAGACTAGTTTCTCGAAAAACCATATGAAAGGAGAGTAATATGAATGACCAAAAGAATTATGGAACATTCCTCCGGAAAGCGGAACGCTTTATTCCTCGGGAAAGAATATACACAGATGAACTTCGGCGTTTAGCTTGGGGTACGGATGCCGGTTTTTATCGACTCATTCCACAAATGATCATCCGTTCAAGTAACGAAGCAGAAGTCTCACAGTTACTCAAACTATCCGATCAACAGGAGTTACCGGTTACTTTTCGTGCAGCAGGAACCAGTCTTTCAGGACAGGCTATTAGCAATTCCATATTAATTGTTGCAGGGAAGCATTGGGAGAAGTACAGCCTCTCACCTGATCGCAAGACGATTACCTTGCAACCGGGAATTATCGGTCAGCGCGTCAATGAAATATTGGCGCCTTACGGCAAAAAGTTCGCTCCGGACCCTGCATCCGTCAAATCGGCTATGATAGGTGGAATAGTGATGAACAATGCCTCGGGCATGAACTGTGGAACTCACGCCAACAGCGATAAAATGCTACTCTCTGCCCGAATTATATTTGCAGACGGTACAATATTAGATACCGCCAATCCCGAATCGCGAAGCTCATTCGAGCAGACCCATCCTAATTTCATAAACCGAATCATCGAGTTGCGGGATGAGATAAGAGCTAATACCAAACTAGCGGATCGTATCCGTCATAAATACAGCATTAAGAATGTAACAGGGTTAAATCTTCTACCATTCATCAGTTTTGATGATCCCTTTGACATCATCACTCATCTTATGGTGGGTTCCGAAGGAACTCTTGCATTCTTATCGGAAGTCACGATGCGAACGGAGCACGATTTCCCCTGCAAAGCAAGTGCCATGCTTTATTTCAAAGATATCAAAGAAGCTTGTCGTGCCGTAGTGGTGATAAAAGATTTAATCAATGGAGAAGGCGAAAGAATTGTAAAAGGGGCGGAACTTCTCGATAGCAAATCATTGGCATCGGTTAACGATCCGACATATATACGCTTCATTAGTGAAGTTCAGGAGACCGGAAAGAGCGGTGGCTTAACAGCTGTACTTACGGAAACAAAAGCTGACACCAAAGAAGAGTTGGATAAGAATATTGCTATCATTAGCCAAGCTTTAAAAGATTTCGCAACATACATACCCATCTACTTTACCGATGACCCGAAAGAGTATTCGGTATACTGGGCTATCCGATCAGGTATTTTCCCCTCAGTAGGTGGAACCCGCCATCCGGGGACAACTTGTCTTATAGAAGATGTGGCTTTCCACATTGAGAACCTCCCTGAAGCGACTGCCGAATTGCAACAACTGATTGCACAACATGGTTACGATGATGCCTGTATCTACGGTCATGCATTTGAAGGCAACTTCCACTTTATACTGAACCAGTCGTTCGGTACAGATACAGAAGTAGAACGCTATGAGGCTTTAATGAATGATGTTATCAAGTTGGTAGTCGACAAATATGACGGTTCATTAAAAGCAGAGCACGGCACCGGACGTAATATGGCCCCATTCGTTAAATATGAATGGGGTGAAGATGCCTTTACTAAGATGAAAGAAGTCAAGCAACTGTTTGACCCTAAAAACCTGCTTAACCCTGGAGTCATATTCAATGATGATCCCGAATGTCATATAAAAAATTTCAAACCTCTCCCTTTAATCCCGATTGCGGAAGAAAGTCCGGCTGCAAATGTAAATAAATGCATCGAATGTGGCTTCTGCGAAATAAACTGTTTATCCTGTGGGTTTACCCTGTCATCACGACAACGAATCGTGATATGGCGCGAAATCTCACGCCTAAGACAAAGCGGAGAGGATGCAGAACGACTGGCTACTTTGGAAAAGCAATACAGCTATCCTGGAAATCAGACTTGTGCCGGAGATGGCTTATGTTCAATGTCTTGCCCAATGGATATCAATACAGGAGATCTTACCCATGTCATCCGCCAAGAACTTCTGCCAAAAGGAAGTATAGGGTATAAAATTGGAGACTTCGCAGCCAATCATTTTGCCGGATTAAAAGAAACATTACGTCCTGTGCTTACACTAGCTGATGTAACTCACTCCGTACTTGGCACGAAGACAATGACCAATATGACTAAGAATCTTCACCACGCTTTCGGCATCCCGCAATGGACACCTGCCATGCCTAAATCTTATAAAGTGGAGCCCGAAAAATCTTCAGTGAAGAAAAACGAAGCAAGCGAAAGCATAGCGAAGGTCGTGTACTTTCCCAGTTGCATCAACCAAACAATGGGGTTAGCTAAGAATTCTCCTGTAAAGGAACCTTTAGTCGACAAAATGGTATCACTGTTAAAGAAAGGTGGCTATGAAATCATATTCCCCGAAAATATGGAAAAACTATGTTGTGGAACCATCTGGGAAAGTAAAGGAATGCTTGATATCGCCGACCGGAAAACCGGCGAATTAGAAGCTGCATTATGGGAAGCAAGTGAATATGGTAAATATCCCGTGTTATGCGACCAAAGCCCATGTTTACACCGTATGCGCGAAACCATAAAAAAAGTCAGGCTCTATGAACCTGCAGAGTTTATCTATACTTTCTTACGCGAGAAACTTTGCTTTACACCAATTAACGAACCTGTCGCCCTTCACGTTACTTGTTCTATGCGGAAAATGGGACTTGACGAAACCATCATATCGTTAGCGAGGCTATGTTCCAGCAAAGTTATTATCCCCGAGGAAGTCGGTTGCTGCGGATTTGCCGGAGACAAAGGGTTTACGCACCCTGAACTTAATTCCTATGCTCTACGCAAACTATCTCCACAAATTAAAGAATCAGGAGCAATTATAGGCTATTCCAATAGTCGGACTTGTGAAATAGGTCTGACAACAAACTCCGGTATACCTTATGTATCAATCGCATATCTAGTAGATCAATGTACAAAACCGATGAATAACTAAAAGATTTAAACCATGGACAGTAAAATCAAAACAAAAAAACGTTTGCTCGCACTCGACATTCTCCGCGGTATAACCATCGCAGGTATGATTATGGTTAATAACCCGGGCAGTTGGGAACATATTTATACTCCGCTCGAGCATGCGGAATGGATAGGACTCACTCCCACTGACTTAGTATTTCCTTTCTTTATGTTCATTATGGGTATTTCGACTTATATTTCATTAAAGAAGTACAATTTTGAATTCAGCCATGCTGCGGCTATAAAGATATTGAAACGAACCATTGTAATTTTCCTTATCGGTACGGCTATCGGATGGTTCTCTAAATTTTGCTATTATTGGGCCGCCCCTACAGAAGGTATAGGTTTTGGAGCGCAACTCTGGGAGTCAGTTGCCACCTTCGACCGGATTCGTATTTTAGGTGTTATGCAACGTTTGGCGTTATGCTATGGAGCAACAGCCATCATTGCACTTACAATGAAGCACAAGCATATCCCCTATCTCATCGTAACACTGCTTGTCGGCTACTTCATTGTGTTGATAACAGGAAACGGATACGCTTATAATGAAACAAATATCCTTTCAATAGTGGATAGGACCATTCTTACTCTTCCACACATGTACAAAGACAATGGAATAGATCCTGAAGGTCTTTTAAGCACAATCCCTGCAATAGCTCATGTCTTGCTGGGATTCTGTGTAGGTAAACTGATATTGGATAAGACTTCCAAGCCGAAAGGAAGCGAGGTCTTACAACAAGAAAGTGCTGTGAATCATCAGATTGCAAATGAAAGGCAACATACATTAGTTCTGGACAAGCAGATCATTACACTGTTTCTCATTGGAACAATCTTGACATTCTCCGGCTTTTTACTAAGCTACGGATGTCCGATTAGCAAAAAACTATGGTCACCGACTTTTGTGCTGACAACTTGTGGATTGGCCTCCAGTTTTCTAGCTTTGCTCATCTGGATTATAGATGCAAAGGGCTTCAAGAAATGGAGTGTCTTCTTCGAAGCATTCGGTGTTAATCCTTTATTTATGTATGTATTGGCAGATGTCTTGGGTATTTTACTCGGCTGCCTTCACTTCCCTTATAATGGTGAAACAATCAGCATTCATGGCTTCGTATATGATACCTTATTGGTACCCGTATTCGGGGATATATGCGGTTCATTTATATATGCCTTACTATTCGTAGGATTAAACTGGTGCATTGGTTACCAGCTTTATAAAAGAAAGATTTACATTAAGATTTAAAAGATACGAATGCCATGTAAATATCGGATTACATCCGGTAATTACATGGTGATTCTGAAGTATTAGTTTGTATTTAATTTATATAAAAGATGATTTTAATAGCAGATAGCGGCTCTACAAAAACAGATTGGAGCGTTGTAGAAAAAGGAAAACTCCTTCAGCAAGTTTACACAAAAGGTACTAATCCTTTCTTTCAGACAGAAGAGGAAATCAGCGATGAAATAGAAACAACTCTGCTGCCGCAATTAACCACCAACACTTTCGATGCTGTCTATTTTTATGGGGCAGGATGTGGATTCCCCGATAAAATAGCAATGGTTCACCGTGCTGTAAGTAAACACCTCAATATTTCGGGTAACATCGAAGTCAACACAGACATGCTCGCTGCTGCTCGCGGATTATGCGGGCATGAGTCCGGCATAGCATGTATACTTGGCACAGGATCCAATTCCTGTTACTATAACGGCAAAGATATCGTGAGTAATGTTTCGCCATTAGGCTTTATCCTTGGTGACGAAGGAAGTGGCGCATGCCTTGGAAAATTGTTGGTTGGTGACATTCTGAAAAACCAGATGACGCCGGAATTAAAAGAAAAGTTTCTTAACCAATTCGATTTAACCCCCGGCGACATTATTGATCGTGTATATCGGAAGCCTTTTCCAAACCGTTTTCTGGCAAGTCTTTCACCTTTTTTGGTAGAGAATATCAACGAACCTTCGGTGCGGTCGTTAATATTAAGCAGTTTCATCTCGTTTATAAAACGGAATGTGATGCAATATGATTACGAGCATAACAAGGTGCACTTCATCGGATCAGTAGCTTATCATTACCATGAATTATTAATTGAAGCTTGTAAAGAAACAAATATTCAACTAGGCACAATAATGAAAAGTCCTATGGAAAATCTTATAGCTTATCATGCTGAATAAGTCCTTAAAACAGAAATATTAGAAACAGAAGAAATCGATAATTATAATCTTTAATTAAGAGTAAAATGGCATTTATAAAGATATCCGAACAGTCGTCAGGCTATAATAGTCTGGAGAAGAAATCGGTCCGCGAGATTCTGGAGGAAATCAATGCAGAAGATCAAAAGGTGGCAATAGCCGTACAAAAAACAATCCCCCAAATTGAAAAGCTGGTCACTCAAATTGTCCCCCGCATGAAAAAAGGAGGTCGGGTCTTTTATATGGGAGCTGGAACAAGCGGAAGATTAGGAGTGCTGGATGCTTCGGAAATTCCTCCAACTTTCGGTATGCCCAACACCTTGATAATCGGATTAATCGCCGGTGGTGATACAGCGCTCCGTAATCCTGTAGAAAATGCAGAAGACGATGTCCAAAGAGGATGGGAAGAACTTATGGAGCATAATATATCCGATAAAGACACTGTCATAGGTATCGCTGCTTCGGGAAGCACTCCTTACGTAATAGGTGCATTGCATGAGGCTCGTACCCGTGGCATACTGACAGCATGTATCACCAGTAATCCGGATTCGCCGATGGCAGCAGAATCGGATATTCCCATAGAGATGATTGTTGGAGCGGAATATGTCACAGGAAGTTCACGAATGAAATCGGGTACGGGACAGAAAATGATCTTGAATATGATCAGCACCTCCATCATGATACAACTTGGTCGGGTAAAAGGCAACAAAATGGTAAATATGCAACTGACCAATAAAAAACTCGTAGATAGGGGAACACGAATGCTCATAGAAGAGTTGGGGCTTGATTATGAAAAAGCAAAAACCTTATTATTAATGCATGGCTCGGTAAAAAAAGCTGTAGAGGCTTACTCTTCAAAATAAAAGAATTAAGTTAGTAAGCGAA
Organism: Bacteroides sp.; assembly: GCA_041907545.1. Lineage (GTDB taxonomy): Bacteria > Bacteroidota > Bacteroidia > Bacteroidales > Bacteroidaceae > Bacteroides. Next base: position 55,394 of record JAYRGX010000010.1, on the reverse strand, counting down.
AATAGATGTCTCGCTTACCATTAAAGGATATCACACTATCACGTTTTTAATTATAATAGTTATGAAACGCTTTACTTTCTTCTTTCTAATAGTTTTGATTGCTCTGCAGATGACAGCGCAATCCTTACAACGGGTCGCACCGGAACAAGTGGGAATTGACTCTCACAGGCTGAAATATGCCGATGAAGCAATTGAAAAGGCTATTGCCGACAAGACTATCCCCGGAGCAGTACTCGCAGTGGTACGTAATGGGAAAATGGCATACATCAAAGCGTATGGTAATAAGCGGGTATTTCCTAACACAGAGCCGATGACAGTAAACACCATATTTGATATGGCATCGTGTAGCAAGGCTATGTCAACGGCTATTTGTACGCATATTCTAATAGAAAGAGGAAAACTTCGTTTGCTCGACCCGGTCAGCTTATACATACCGGGATTTAAAGACTGGTCAAGTGAAGATGGAAAAGAAAAAAAAGTTATACGCATTGCCGATTTATTAACACATACTTCAGGGCTTCCACCTTATGCTCCGGTAAAAGATTTAGAGGAAAAATACGGTTCTCCGAATCCTGATGGATTAATGGAATATATTGCAGGCTGTAAACGAGACTTTAAGCCCCAAACAGACTTCCAATATAGTTGCTTAAACTACATTACATTACAGCATATTATTGAGAAGATCAGTGGAAGGTCTCTACGAGAATTTGCCCGTGAAAACATTTTCAATGTGCTTGGAATGGATCATACGGATTACTTGCCTTGTAAACGTGATGAAGCCGGACATTGGATAAATACAACCTCAGCATATTGGGCTAGTCCAAATAGTATTCCCGGTAACGGAAGTGCTATAACAGAGAAGAATAGTAAGAAGAGACACTTAAAGAAAGATACGAATGAAAGAATTGATAAATCCGTTGCAGACGATTGGCACAGCCTAATTGCCCCCACTGAAAAACAAACGGATGGAAGTGTACTTTGCGGACAAGTGCATGATCCTCTCGCACGTATTATGAATGGAGGAGTTTCGGGGAATGCCGGAGTCTTTTCATGTGCAGAAGATATTGCCATATTATGCGCAGCTTTACAGAACGACGGAGAATGGAACGGTCACCGCATACTCAGCCCGCTGGCTGTAAAAGCGATGCGCACAGTACCGCGCGCAACAGCAACCTTGGGAAGAACACTGGGATGGGACAATTTCAGTCCCTATGCTTCCAACAATGGTGATTATTTCAGCCCGGATACGTATGGACATACGGGGTATACGGGCACTTCTATCGTTATTGACCCGATGAATAATACTTCCGTTATTCTGCTCACCAATGCTGTCCATCCTGAAGACAAACACAGTGTAGTGCGCTTACGCTCGCTGGTTGCAAATGCCGTAGCAGCCTCTATCGTAGGAAATGAAAAATTAACAATCTACACCGATCACTATTACAAACGCATTCTGCAGTTTCAAGATGAACCTGCCATTAGCTCACAAGACATCATCATGTTGGGGAATAGCCTGACTGAAAATGGTGGAGATTGGGCTGCCAGATTAGGGAAAAAGAATGTACGTAATAGAGGTATTAGTGGTGATATCGTAATGGGTGTTTATGACCGTCTCAATTTGATTCTTCCTGGGCATCCTGAAAAACTGTTTTTATTAATCGGCATAAATGATGTCTCACATAATCTTTCGACAGATTCTATTGCAAAGATGATTACCACAACAGTGGAACGGATTCAGGATGAGTCACCCGAAACAAAGCTTTACCTGCAAAGTCTTCTCCCTATAAACGAAAGCTTCGGGCGCTATAAGGCCCTTGCAGGCAAAACAGAAATGATACCGGTAATCAATAGAAAGCTGGAAGTTATAGCAAGAGAACACCATCTCAATTTTATAAACTTATTCCCTCTATTTACAGAGAAAAACAAAAGTATTCTACGTGCCGAACTTACAGGAGACGGGCTACATTTAAATGAAGATGGGTATAGAATTTGGGTAAACGAGCTGAAAAAAGAACTATAAAAGTCCCTACCAGTATACAAGCAAGTAGTGACCTCCTCCCTAAAAAATATGCAGTTTAAAATTAGAGTTTACCCTGTAATTTAACACTTCAAATTCTACCTGTTCGGACGTTCTGTCCTGCAAAGAACTATGTGGACGATAGCTGTTATATTCTCTACCCACGACTCTATTTTAGCCTTTGCATCTTGCAAAGATAAGAACCACAGTTTGTATTTAAACACTCATCCCTGAAACTTCCGTTAAAAGATTCTATAAATGGATTGTCAGTGGGCCTCCCAGGGCGGGAAAAATCCAACACCACTTTATTCTCATACGCCCATCGGTCCAATTCCTTTGAAATAAATTCAGGTCCGTTATTAACTTTTATCCTTTGTGCCCTAATGCCATAAAGAACATGTAATCGCTCTAATGTTTTTACAACATCGTTGCCTTTTAAGGATTGGCCAACCTCAATGGGCACACACTTTCTGCTGAAATTATCTATAACAGTAAGTGTTCTCAACTTCTATCCGTTATACAACGCATCGGATACAAAATCCATGCTCCAACATTGATTCATCTCTTTTACTACCGGATAATTTTCCCTGTGTATCCCAGCTCTGCTTCCATAGTAGCGCTTTGAACGCAGATTTAATCCTTCCGCTTTGTAAAGCCGATAAACACGCTTATGGTCGTCCTTAAACCCTTCCCGGCGAAGTAATATAACTATGCGCCAAAAACCATATCGTATTCTTGTATGCGCTATTTCATGCATTCGCATACAAAGAAGTTCATCGTTTTTAGGTTTGACCTTATAATACCAACCTGAACGAGGAAGCATAACTGCAGCAGTTGCTTTTTGGATAGAAACCTTATATTCACCTATTAATTCCATAGATGTTTCACGTAACTGGGATGGGGTCAGAACTTTTATTTAAATATCCTGAAGCATCTGCTTATCCAAGGAAAGATCTGCAACAATCTGCTTTAACTTCTGGTTCTCTTTTTGTCGTAAACAACGAAAATCGGAAACACCTAAGCCACTGTATTTCTTCTTCCAATTATAAAAAGTGGCTTCACTTATACCCATCTTACGGCTAACCTCCTCGATCTTTACCCCTGTCTCATTTTGCTTTAAAGCAAAGAGAATTTGCGACTCTGTAAATTTAGATCATTTCATAACAAAAACAATTTGGATAAATATAATTATTTAAGTACGAAACTCTAATTTTAAACTGTACATTTTTTAAGGAGGGGGGCATATTTAATTATAGGAAAAATTCATGTAAATTTATAATACATAAGAAATATAACATATTTTTCACTAACAAAAGTCGATTATCAATTGTTATAATAATATAGAAACTATACATTCAATAACCATGAAAAAAGACACTCAGATTCTCATCATCAATCATATTTCTCCCTAATAACTCTATTGATCGTACTAAAACAAGAAACTTTATTAGAAGTAAGAAACGAAACGCATCAAAAAATGCTGCCCTATAACGTAAATATATCTATTCTTCTTATATACAAAATTTAAAATTATTATCATGAAAAAGTTACTAACATTGTTTATCTTGTTAATTTGTATAATTATAAATTTTTCTTCTTGCGAACAGAATAGCATAGAAGAAAACACAAAAGTTACAGAGCAAATGCCTGAATCAATAAATTTCAAGTATCAAGGGAAAAGCTATACAAGTAGCTATCAAGTCATAGACAAAGATGTTGTTTATAGCAATAAAGAAGTAAAAGAACTTCTTGAAAAATTTACTTCTAATCCTAATCTTGCAACACTAATTGATGAAAATGGAAATGTTGAATATTTCGATAACTACAAAGAATTATATACATACTTATCAATTCCTGCAACCTTTTCAAACATAGTAACAAGGGCTACATCTCCAACGATAGCGTCCTGTAGCATATATGTTAATACCAAATACAAAGGGAGTAGTAAAAAATTCACCACAACAGGTAAAGGGAATGGGGCATATTATACAAATCTATCGACTATTGGATTTGCCAATAATATAAGTTCAATAAAATTAAACGCTAATCCACCCTATATTGGTTCATATAATGTTCATGTGACACTTTGGGACCAGACAAATTATACAGGGCATTCCATTACATGGAGAATAACCTATCAACAACAAAATCAAAACATCCCTGATCTTAGCAAATATTTGATACAAATACCAATGATTGCAACCTGGAGTGACTCCGCACAATCTTTGCAATTCGGTGTCTAGACGATTAAAATCAAATTAACGGAAGAATAAGATATAAAGAAGAGGTTGCCTTTTTATGAAAGGCAACCTCTTTATATTTATTTAATATTCAATTTTAAACCAGTTGAACATCAAATGCTAACAAAGAATATCCAGGAATACTTCCGTGATCAGATGTACCATAAGCTGATTGGTATGGAATGTAAATCAGCCAACGCTCTCCTTTGCGCATATATTGTAAAGCCTCAACCCAACCATAACCATTGGAACTATTTGAAACTAAAAAAGTTGTTGGTGAGTCAAATTCTGTAGGATTTTTATCTCCAGCGAAGGTTTTATCTAAAGCTGTATACCCTGTAAAATTACCGTCGAACTTATCTCCCGTTATCACTGTACCATAATAGTAAACTTCAACAGATTCTGTATACATAGGACGTTGCCCTTGATTATTGGCGATAATCTTTTTACAATAGATGTATTGTTTATCCTTCGTAGTACTTGCGAGCGGCACCGGAATAGAAAATAACGTTCCAACCGGCATTGCTAGAGCTGCCTCTTCCGTAGCAACAATTGTCGGATTTAATGCTTTTAAAGAGTCAACGAAAGCTTCGTTTCTTTCTTTCCAATTAAAAAACTTCCCCTGATCTTCCACTTCACTACATGAAGTGAACACAGCTACCATAAGCAGTAGAGCGGGAAGAAGTGCAAAGAGTTTTTTCTTCATTCTAATAATTTGTTGTTTACTTATTACTTTGACTATCCTGATAAGAGGTATATCGTATATGTTTACTATTACTGCAATGTTTTCAATAAAGAAGTTATGCTTACGCGATCTTCTATGATATTATTCAGTTCGGAAATAGCCACACGTTCTTGCTGCATCGTATCACGATCACGCAAAGTTACGCAATTATCTTCCAAAGTCTGATGATCAACAGTTACACAGAACGGAGTACCAATAGCATCCTGACGACGATAACGCTTTCCAATACTATCTTTTTCATCGTACTGACAGTGGAAATGGAACTTCAAATCATCAATAATCTCACGGGCTTTTTCAGGCAGACCGTCTTTCTTCACCAACGGCATTACGGCAAGTTTCACAGGCGCAAGGGCTGCTGGCAACTTCAATACTACACGGCTTTCACCACTTTCCAATTGCTCTTCACGATATGAAGCCGATATAATGCTAAGGAACATACGGTCTACTCCAATTGAAGTTTCAATGACATAAGGAGTATATGATTCGTTTTGTTCCGGATCAAAATATTTGATATTCTTACCGGAGAACTTTTCATGTTGAGATAAATCGAAGTTTGTACGGCTATGAATACCTTCCACTTCTTTGAAACCGAAAGGCATCAAGAATTCAATATCGGTAGCTGCATTAGCATAATGGGCCAATTTCTCATGATCGTGATAACGATAATGATCATCACCAAAGCCTAAAGCCTTATGCCATTTCAAACGAATTTCTTTCCAAGTCTTAAACCACTCAAGTTCTGTTCCCGGTTTTACAAAGAACTGCATTTCCATTTGTTCAAATTCACGCATACGGAAGATAAACTGGCGGGCAACAATTTCATTACGGAAAGCTTTACCAATCTGCGCGATGCCGAAAGGCAGTTTCATACGACCGGTCTTCTGAACATTCAGATAGTTCACAAAGATGCCTTGAGCAGTTTCAGGACGTAGATAAATCTTCATTGCCCCATCAGCAGTAGATCCCATCTCGGTATTAAACATCAGATTGAACTGACGAACTTCCGTCCAATTCTTTGTTCCACTGATCGGACAAACAATCTCTTCATCAAGAATGATCTGACGAAGTTCATTCAAATCACCATCATTCAGAGCTTTGGCATAACGTTCATGCAACGCATCCCTTTTAGCCAAATTCTCCAACACACGTCCGTTAGTAGTACGGAACTGAGCTTCATCGAATGCTTCGCCAAAACGTTTTGCAGCCTTGGCAACTTCTTTATCTATCTTGTCGTCGTATTTTGCGATTTGTTCTTCAATAAGTACATCGGCACGATAACGTTTTTTGGAATCACGGTTGTCAATCAATGGATCATTGAATGCGTCCACATGTCCTGAAGCTTTCCAAATAGTGGGATGCATAAAAATAGCAGAATCAAGGCCAACAATATTTTCGTGTAACAAAACCATGCTCTGCCACCAATATTGTTTGATGTTGTTTTTCAACTCCACCCCGTTCTGACCATAATCATAAACAGCTCCCAATCCATCATAAATCTCGCTTGAAGGAAAAACGAATCCATATTCTTTGCAATGTGATACAAGTTTTTTAAAAACGTCCTCTTGTGCCATTATTTTCTATATTTTTTATATTATATTTGAAGTAAAACCGGCACAAAGATAGCTATTTATATCAGATAGTGGATACTTGGGATATTAATTTATCTTATTAGCAGGGATTTCCAATTCGTTGAGTGTTTCCATCTTCTTTTTATCCAAAAACTCATAGATACCGCATAAATGCTCGCGTACCCGCTTGTTGCCAAACTCATATACCTTTGTCACCAGTCCGTCTAGAAAATCACGATCATGGCTGACAACAATGAGTGTACCGTCAAACTCTATTAGGGCTTGTTTCAGGATGTCCTTCGTCCTCATATCCAGGTGATTGGTAGGTTCATCTAAAATCAACAGATTCACCGGCTCGAGCAGCAACTTAATCATGGCAAGACGCGTACGCTCTCCACCGGATAAAACTTTTACCTTCTTCATGGACTCTTCGGGACCCCCAAACATGAAAGCTCCCAAAAGATCACGTATTTTATTGCGTATTTCTCCCCTTGCAACGTCATCAATGGTTTGGAATACGGTAAGATTATCATCCAGCAAAGATGCCTGATTCTGTGCAAAATAGCCAATTTGTACGTTATGCCCCAAGGTCAGCGTACCGGCATGTTCTATCTCTTTCATGATACACTTCACCAGCGTTGACTTTCCTTCGCCGTTCTTACCGACAAAAGCCACTTTATCTCCACGCTCTATTGTAAGCGAAGTTCCTTGAAAAACCACATGCTCACCGTAAGCCTTACCTACTGCTTCCATTATGACAGGATGGCTACCCGAACGGGGAGAAGGTGGAAACTTCAAACGTAGTGCCGAAGTATCTTCTTCATCCACCTCAAGCAATTCCAGCTTTTCCAACATTTTCACACGGCTCTGCACTTGAAGAGTCTTAGAGTAAGTACCTTTAAAGCGCTCAATGAATTCTTTAGTCTCGGCGATAAACTTTTGCTGTTCGTCGTAAGCCTTTTGTTGTTGCTCACGCCGTTCCTTACGTAGTTCTAAATATTTAGAATAATTGACCTTGTAATCATATATGCGCCCCATAGTCACCTCAATGGTACGGGTGGTAATATTATCCACAAACTTGCGGTCATGACTGATAACTATAACCGCCTTACCATTATTGATCAGAAAATCTTCGAGCCATTGAATGGAGCTGATGTCCAAATGATTGGTAGGTTCGTCCAGCAGAAGTACATCCGGCTTTTGCAACAACAGTTTGGCAAGTTCAATACGCATACGCCACCCACCACTGAAATCACGAGTCTGACGCAGGAAATCATTGCGGCTAAAACCTAGTCCGAGCAATGTTTTCTCCACATCTTCCTCATAGTTGGTGGCATCTATTGTATAAAATTTGTCACTCAAGGCTGACACCTGTTCGATCAAAGCCATATAACTGTCACTTTCATAATCGGTACGGGTCTCCAACTCCTTATTTAAGCGATCTATTTCCGCTTCCATTTCATGCAGGTGGGCAAAGGCTTGTGCCGTTTCTTCGAACACGGTACGTCCGTCTTCGGTCATCAAGTGCTGAGGAAGATAAGCAATCACGCAGTCTTTGGGAACAGAGATATTACCTCGCGTAGGTTGTCTGGCTCCTGCAAGAATTTTCAGTAAAGTACTTTTCCCAGCGCCGTTCTTACCCATTAAAGCGATACGATCTTTTTCGTTAATCACAAACGAAATACCATTAAATAAGGTGGTGCCGCCAAATTCCACGGCAAGTCCGTCTATCGAAATCATTCAGTCATTTTTTTAATAAGCCGCAAAGATAATATTATTTATCACAGAATGATATACTCTACACCTCACTTATCAGCATTCTTGCAAAGTACGACATCAGGAGCCGGATTCACCGACCGATATCCTGCATTTATCGATTTTTCAACCGTAAATTATCCGATCAGGCTATAGAGAAATGAATAAATCGGATATCTTTGTCTCGTTACTCACCAAAAATTAAAAAGATGAAAGATAAAGAAAATGTTGAATTTCACGGAAGATTATCCGGCAGATTGTTAATAGCCCTACTTTTGGTCCTCTCCGGTATAATGATGCTTGCGCGGAATACCGGCTGGATTACCAATGAAGCCTTTAATGCCATCGTATCATGGCAAACCCTGCTCGTTATACTAGGCATTTATGCAATTATACACCGCCATTACATAAGTGGTCTCTTTTTACTCGCCATAGGCTCATATCTTTTATTGGGAAGTGATCTAGGGATATCTAAAGATTGCCAGACAATGGTTTGGCCAGTCGCATTGATTGTATTGGGTATCTTGTTTTACATAAAAAGTCGGAATCGACATTATTGGATAAAAAAACATCAATGTCACCATGAACGTTTGCGAATGAGAAGGTGTTCAACGAATGCAGAAGGAACTAGCGAAACAATCAAGGAAGAATATACTTCGGAAGATGGGTATCTGAACACGAACAATGTTTTCGGAGGGGTACGCCACGTCGTATTGGACGAGACATTCAAAGGAGCCAATATCCGGACCTCTTTTGGAGGCACAACTATCGATTTACGCCGGACACACATTTTACCGGGAGAGACCTATATTGATATAGATTGCAACTGGGGAGGGATTGAGCTTTATATTCCATCCGATTGGAAAGTCATATTCAAATGTAATTCTTTCTTCGGAGGTTATGAAGACAAGCGCTGGCAAGATCCCAGCATTAATAAAGAACTTATCTTAGTCATTCGTGGAAATATTTCATTCGGAGGATTAGAGATTAAAGACTAATACATGAAAGCACATCCGATATTAGATTATCCTTACAGATGGATTCCCACATCTGCATTGATCATATTTCTGATTATCATACAGATTATTTTACTTCACTATTATGGGCACACGACGTGGATACCGACATTAGTGGATGGAGTCACCACAGTAGGGTGGTTCGCAGCATTAACTTATTTGGCATGGATCGTAATAAATTTCTCATCCATAGCCGAAACCGGCATGGTCACGGCGATAATAGGATTACTACTTTGGCTAGCCGGCTCTTTTATGATTTGTGATATTATGGTCAGAATTATCGGCCTATCTTACATCCCATATGCTTACACCATACCTTTCAGACTATTATTTGGTATTCCGGCATGGATCGCAATAACATTGTGGTATCGCCTGACGCTGAAAGATAACGAATCGGAAGAAAGCGATTTTATCCCGTCTAATGAACAGAAGGAAGAACCCAAACCCGAACAACAGGAATATATTGATCGGGTGACTATAAAAGACGGTTCTCGAATACACCTGGTAAAAGTGGAAGATATACTTTACATTCAAGCTTGTGGCGACTACACCACGCTAATTACTCCGACGGGTGAGCATATCAAAGAACAAACCATGAAGTACTTTGAGACTCATCTTCCACCAAATAATTTTGTGAGAATCCACCGCTCGACAATTGTGAACGTAGCACAGATATCACGGGTGGAACTTTTCGGAAAGGAGACTTACCAGGTCTTATTGAAAAATGGTGTTAAACTAAGGGTAAGCCTCACGGGATACCGGTTACTAAAAGAACGACTCGGATTATAATATAATGTAAGCAATATCTCTATTTTCTACTTTTATTGTACTTTTGCAGCCAAAATAAACACGGTATGCCCTATTTAGGTGAAGTGCTCTCGCTTGGTGTTGCTATTTCCTGGACAGCAACAGCTCTTTTCGCAGAAGTCGGAAGTAAACGATTAGGCTCATTGCAGCTGAATGTAATTCGCTTGACGCTCTCCTTGCTCATGCTTGGAGCTACTTTATGGTACTTCACCGGATCTCCTATCCCATTATACACGGATGGCAGGACTTGGTTTTGGTTATCCTTATCAGGCTTTGTCGGTTATGTATTGGGAGATTATTGCCTGTTTAATGCATACGTACTCATCGGATCACGTTTCGGACAATTGTTTATGACATTGGCACCCATTGCAGCAGCCATCTCGGGTTGGATGATTTTAGGCGAGCACATGTCTTCAAAAGCTATTTTGGGCATGCTAGTGACTATTGCAGGAATTGGAATCTCCATTTTTAATCGGGGTAAAACCCATAAGATTGGATTAAAATTACCGACAAAGGGTGTTTTACTTGGAATTGGAGCCGGAGTTGGTCAAGGCGTTGGACTTGTACTGAGTAAAGTCGGCATGAATTATTATAAATTGAGCATACCGCACGGTATGGAGAATGTAAACAATCTAATGCCATTCGCATCCACGTTCATTCGCGCCATTACCGGAGCATTGGGCTTTCTCATAGTGATGGGTTATCAAAAGCAATTCGACACATTAGCCACGGTAAGACATGACCTTAAAGGCACAGGAGCAGCACTGGGAGCTACTATCTTCGGCCCCTTTGTGGGAGTTTCAATCTCTTTAATGGCTGTCCAATATACAGAAGCAGGTGTTGCTTCTACTTTAATGGCACTTACTCCTATATTTATCTTATTGCCTGTTCATATTTTCTTCAAACAAAAAATCACATTCAAAGAAATACTGGGAGCAATTATCAGTGTGTTAGGAGTCTCTCTTTTCTTTCTCTAATATTCCCATATAAAAGCATTTTCTTAAAGCTCATCCATGACTGGTGACACTAATTCCATAATTGTTTTGTGAGAGTATTGCTTCTACTTAAACTTCATCATTACAATAAAGTAATGAGGAATATGAAAATATTCTAATAAGAACTACCGTTCTTCCTCTTTGTCAAAAATCATTTCTCTCCCGGCCTCATCGCCATTCAACCTAGGACTGAGCCTATCATCAATGGCATTGATGGTAGGAATCATCGGCATTGATGGTGATCATCAATGGCATTGATGCTATATTAGACCTAGGGACAATCATGATTCAGCCTACAACACATCACAGTATATCCCGGACCTTTTTATAACACTGCATGCATGTAGTCGTTTTTCAAGAATGATGATTGCTGTATATAAGAAATACGGTACAAGCACAATCAAAGAACAGTATGCTTTTACAAATAGAAAGGATTAAAACAAGTGCATATACCTGCATACAATATAAAGCATCGGAATATTGCTTATCGCCAATAATTTTCGTATTTTTGCGTTCAACTGATTTTTAGCATTATACAGAATAGAATATTGCCGGAGAGCTATGAGCGAAGAATTTGAAGAACCGAAAGACGACTTGGAGAACGAAGTCCCCGCTGGAAGCGAGGGGCACTCGGATTATAAACCCGCAGACACGAAAGATGCTAATGTAAAGCACCAGCTTAGCGGAATGTACCAGAATTGGTTTCTGGATTATGCTTCCTACGTTATTCTGGAGCGTGCTGTGCCACATATCAATGATGGGTTGAAACCTGTACAACGTCGTATTCTTCATTCCATGCGGCGAATGGAAGACGGACGATATAACAAGGTGGCAAACATTGTGGGACACACCATGCAATTCCATCCGCACGGTGATGCCTCTATAGGTGACGCACTGGTGCAACTGGGGCAGAAAGATCTTTTAGTAGATTGCCAAGGAAACTGGGGAAATATACTCACTGGAGATAGTGCTGCAGCTCCCCGTTATATTGAAGCACGTCTTTCAAAGTTCGCTCTTGATGTGGTGTTCAATCCCAAAACAACAGAATGGAAACTTTCCTACGACGGTCGTAATAAAGAACCGGTCACATTACCGGTAAAATTTCCGCTACTCTTAGCTCAAGGCGTAGAAGGTATTGCCGTAGGTCTTTCATCTAAAATATTACCACATAATTTCAATGAACTTTGCAATGCTTCCATCGCTTATCTCAACGGTGAGGCATTTAAGCTATATCCCGACTTTCAGACAGGCGGTTCTATCGATGTATCAAAATATAATGATGGAGAACGCGGTGGTTCGGTAAAAGTACGTTCTAAAATTAACAAACTCGACAACAAGACGCTTGTCATCACCGAGATTCCTTATGGGAAAACGACTTCTTCGGTCATTGAGTCCATATTAAAAGCTGTAGATAAAGGTAAAATCAAAATACGGAAAGTAGATGATAATACTTCGGCTAACGTAGAGATACTGGTACATCTGGCTCCGGGAGTCTCTTCAGACAAAACGATCGATGCACTCTACGCTTTCACCGACTGCGAGGTAAGCATTTCACCCAACTGTTGTGTGATAGACGACCAGAAACCACATTTCCTTAAAGTAAGTGATGTACTTAAAAAGGCGGTCGATAATACACTAAGTCTGCTTCGACAAGAACTTGAGATACGCAAAAATGAAATTGAAGAAGCGTTGCACTTCTCTTCTTTGGAGAAGATCTTTATAGAAGAACGTATTTACAAGGACAAAGAGTTTGAGCAAGCTAAAACGATGGATGCTGCGTGTGAGCACATCGATGAACGGTTGACTCCTTTCTATCCCAAATTTATCCGCGAAGTAACCAAGGAAGATATCCTTAAGCTGATGGAAATAAAGATGGGCCGTATTTTGAAATTCAACTCGGACAAAGCAGACGAGGCAATCACCCGAATGAAGGAAGATATCAAAGAGATTGACCATCATCTGGCCCACATCGTGGAATACACCACAAATTGGTTTCAAATGCTTAAAGATAAATATGGCAAGAACTTCCCCCGCCACACCGAGCTTCGTAACTTCGATACCATTGAAGTCGCCAAGGTGGCTGAAGCAAACGAAAAGCTTTATATCAACCGTGAGGAAGGATTCATTGGGACAGGTCTTAAGAAAGATGAGTTTATAGCTAACTGTTCCGACCTGGACGACGTCATTATATTCTTCCGGGATGGAAAATATATTATCACTCCCGTTACAGATAAAAAGTTTGTAGGGAAAAATATTCTTTATGCTAATGTCTTCAAGAAGAACGATAAACGCACGATTTATAACGTTGCGTATCGCGATGGCAAAGAAGGAACTTGCTATATCAAACGATTTGCCGTTACTTCAGTGGTTCGCGACCGTGAATATGACGTGACGCAGGGTACACCCGAATCACGAATCATGTATTTCACCGCCAACCCCAACGGAGAGGCTGAGGTCATTAAGGTAACCTTAAAGCCTAACCCACGTGTACGCCGCATCACTTTTGAAGAAGACTTTAGCAAAATAAGCATCAAGGGACGTCAGGCCATGGGAAATATTCTAACGAAACTTCCCGTACACAAGATTGCATTAAAGCAGCGCGGTGGTTCCACATTGGGAGGTCGGAAAGTATGGTTCGACCGTGATGTACTCCGGCTTAATTATGACGGACGAGGAGAATTCCTGGGTGAATTCCAAAGTGACGATTCAATTCTCGTTATATTGGATAACGGAGATTTCTACACCAGCAACTTCGATTTAAGCAACCATTACGAAGACAATGTACATACCGTAGAGAAATACGATCCGCATAAAATATGGACAGCCGTACTATACGATGCCGATCAACAGAACTATCCATATATCAAACGGTTCAATTTCGAGGCAAGCAATCGTAAGCAAAACTATCTGGGTGAAAACAAAGACAGCCGCTTGATTTTATTGACGGATGAATATTATCCGCGTTTGGAAGTTATCTTTGGTGGACATGACAGCTTCCGGGAAACATTGATAATTGATGCCGATGACTTTATTGCGGTCAAAGGTTTTAAGGCTAAAGGCAAACGTCTGACCACTTTTACTCTCGAAACCGTCAACGAACTTGAGCCAACCCGACAACCGGAACTTCCCAAAGTAATGAATGAGGAAGAAGAAGAGGAGGATGAAACAGAAATACTCGATCCGGACCATGGGAAAACGGAAGGTGACATTTTGGACGAAATGACCGGACAAATGAAGTTGTTTTAATTTGTGACGGGCAACTAACCATGAAGCTTTACACAACAGGTATATTAATAGGATGCTTACTCCTTTTAGGCGGAAGTCTCAAAGCTCAAAGTCAAGAAGAGAGGATCATAAACGAGTTACGAACAGACTCTGCCGCCAGAACACGTTTCGTAACCCGTTCAACATTATATGGCATTGGATATGCCAATGTGTATGATACTTATCTGTCTCCCCAAGAATATACCGGCATCGATTTCCGACTTTCACGTGAAAGTATGCGTATGACGGGAATAATGAAAGGCAATGTGTCCCGGCAAAGCTTCTTCCAATCCAACCTCAGCTATACGCACAACCGGGTGGATAATAACAATACCATATCGGGGTTGGTGAATTGGAACTATGGTCTGCACTATAATTTTCAAGTTACACCAAATCTTAAGCTTTTAGCCGGAAGCATGATTGATCTCAACGGAGGTTTCATTTACAATCTCCGGAACAGCAACAACCCGGCTTCAGCCCGTGCATATATCAACCTTGATGCATCGGGCATGGCTATTTGGAATTTTAAGATTAAAAGATATCCTATAACACTCCGTTACCAAGTCAATGCCCCGGTAGTCGGTGCCATGTTCTCTCCTCACTACGGTCAATCGTATTACGAGATCTTTACGTTAGGAAATAGCGGAGGAGTCATAAAAATGACTTCCCTTCACAACCAGCCTTCTTTACGACAAATGCTGACCTGTGATTTTCCTGTGTTGACTGCCAAAATGCGTATTGCCTATTTGTGGGATGTCCAGCAATCAAGGATAAACGGACTAAGGACACATATCTATGCAAATGCTTTTATGATTGGGTTTGTGAAAGAATTATATCTTCTTCGTCCAAAGAACAAATGAGTAACCGGCTCTTTAGAATATTGCAGGGAGATTTAAGCACCGCTTGTTTTATAGAAAGAGAGAATATATATAATTTTCAACACAGTTTACAGACTCAACAAGAGTTAGGATATAGATGATTATTAATGGATTATAAAGGACAACATAAAGAATGAAACAAGGAATAAAAGTATTCCGGCTTTTAGTCGTTTTGGCTCTAATTCCACTCTGGACAGGCTGTATCCGTGAAGAGGAATATAACAATACCCCGCAAGGTAACTTCGAGGCATTGTGGAAGATCATTGATGAACAATATTGCTTCCTTGACTATAAAAAAATCAATTGGGATTCCATCCATAATGTATATCAGCCCCTCATCACTCCCGACATGACCAATGACGGTCTATTTGAAGTACTCGGCAATATGCTTGCAGAATTAAAAGACGGACACGTCAATCTGTATTCGTCATCCAATGTAGCACGCTATTGGGATTGGTATCTGGATTATCCCCGCAATTTCAATGAGGCCATTATTGAGCAATATCTCGGGCGTAGCTACCGTATTGCAGGAGGAATGGAATACACAATATTGGATGATAACGTCGGTTACATCTATTATGAATCCTTCTCTTCAGGTATCGGGGATGGTAATCTTGATCAGATTCTCTCCTACCTTGCACCTTGCAATGGGGTTATTATAGACGTCCGTAACAACGGCGGGGGAGATATTACGAATGCAACAAAAATAGCAGCACGTTTCACTAACGAGAAAATTCTGACAGGATACATCCAGCATAAGACAGGTAAAGGGCATAGCGATTTCTCCGATCCGGTAGCCATCTATCTGGAACCTTCCAACAGCATTCGCTGGCAAAAGAAAGCTATCGTACTCACCAACCGACATTCCTATAGTGCCACCAATGACTTTGTCAATTCCATGCGCTACCTGCCCAATGTTACCATTGTAGGCGACAAAACGGGAGGAGGCTCGGGACTCCCATTCTCATCCGAACTTCCCAACGGATGGAGTGTACGCTTTTCAGCAAGCCCCCACTTGGATGCTGAAAAGCAACAGATTGAGTTTGGTATCAGCCCTGATGTAAAGATAGACATGGACTCTATCCAAGCCACCAAAGGAGTAGACAGCATGATAGAAAAAGCCCGGGAACTGCTGAAAGTTGCACAATAAGCCACTTTATTGGCAAAGCATTTGCCAAATTCAAAAAAACTTTCTATCTTTGCGCCACCAAACGGAAAAATCCCTGCGGGTGTGGCGTAATTGGCAGCCGCGCCAGACTTAGGATCTGGTGCCGTGAGGCGTGTAGGTTCGAGTCCTATCACCCGCACAGAGATAATTCAAAAAAAGTCTGCAATAATATTTTGCAGACTTTTTTTATTCCACACACTCAAGTAGAAAATGCTCTTTTTGCTATTCAAAACAACTTTTTCATCTCACAAATAAGATAAAGTATTAACTTTGGCGAATTGAACTACATGATCTGATCAAATCTAATACGCACCTTATCCCATCTATAAATAGAAAGATATCAGCGCCTAAATCATAAAACAGAACAAAAAGACACAAGCTTTTCAAGTTATGGAGCGATTATATGAAAAAGACCTTTTATTACAACTAAAGAATGGCTCTTCTGAAGCTTTCGAAAGGCTATTCAATGAACATAGTGGAAAGCTATATAATTTCATTCTTAAATTCTCATCAGGGAATAAATATCTAGCAGAAGAAATAGTGCAGCGCACATTCATAAAGTTATGGGAAACCCACTCTTTAATAAATCCGGAGAAGAACTTTAATATATCTATGCACAATTGCAAAAAACATGCTGATAAATGAGTATGAACACCGAACGCTGGAATATGTATATAAGGAATATATCCTGAAAAATGATTCAGCTAATGATAATGTCACAGAGGAAGAAGTGAATAAAAATCTACTCGAAGAATATATAAATAGTCTGATTGATAAGTTACCCCCTGCAAGGAAGCAGATATTTATATTAAAAAAGAAAGAAATGTGGACAAACAGAGACATTGCGGAACATCTTCAAATATCAGAAAGTACGGTGGAGAATCAATTGTCAAAAGCAATTTCTTTTATGAGAGAACACCTAACAAAATATTATGATTATCTGTTATCTTTGATAGCATTCATCTTTATCAATCAAGCTAAATAGTCGAACACTCAAATAAATAATAATATTCGAATGGAAAAGAAAGAATGTATATATCTTTTTGAACAATATATTTCAGGAAAGGCTTCTGATGAGGAAATCGAAAGATTAAGAACCTATTTTGAGAATGACCCGGCGTTAAATACTTGGTTCGACAACAGAATACTAAGCTCATCCGATTGCATAGATGATAGGCTTAAAATAAAAATGTTTGCGAACATACGTTCGCAAATTCAAGATAATGAAGAAAATAGTTTGTAATCAATTGTTCAACAAATTAAGAAGAGTATTCAATACTATATTCACCCACACTAAATTATAGCTTTTTCCAAAAACCTTCGTAAAAATGAAAAAACCGACATTAATTGTTTTGCTATCACTATTTACATGTACACTTAGCCTAAGTGGACAAAACGTTAGTATCACGGACTTAAAGGCTGAGCACTTAGAAAATCCTATTGGAATTGATACCCCTTCCCCACGTCTTTCATGGAGAATGGATGACAACCGACAAGGAGCCATACAAACGGCATTTCGCATAATCGTAGATACCGACTCACTAAACGTTGCCCGCGAACAAGGAAATCAATGGGACACCAAACGGATTAGCTCGGACAATATGCTCGCATCCTATAATGGAGCGGCATTATCTCCATTTACAAAGTATTATTGGAAAGTTATGGTGTGGGATATTAATAATAAAAGTATTTCATCACCCATAACTTCTTTTGAAACGGGTATGATGAACGCCAGCAATTGGCAAGGTTCATGGATAGGCGACGGTAGGGATATAAACTATCAGCCGGCCTCATACTTTCGTAAAAAGTTCTCTGCTGGAAAAACAATATTATCGGCCCGGGCTTATATTGCTGTTGCCGGACTTTACGAACTATATATCAATGGAGAGAAAATAGAGAACCATCGTCTTGATCCGATGTATACGCGATTTGATAGGCGCAATCTTTATGTGACTTACGACGTGACAAAGCAACTGCAAAAAGGAGATAATGCGGTAGGAGTATTGCTGGGCAATGGATG
The DNA here is from genome assembly GCA_041907545.1 of Bacteroides sp. Taxonomy (GTDB): domain Bacteria; phylum Bacteroidota; class Bacteroidia; order Bacteroidales; family Bacteroidaceae; genus Bacteroides. Next base: position 36,921 of record JAYRGX010000010.1, on the reverse strand, counting down.
GTATAATCACCAATCGATGGCTGTTTGGGATTTCCACCGTGCACCATGGCGGAATCGCCCTACCTTCTGTATGGATCTACGTATCACTTATGCTGATGGAAGCGTGGAAACCATTCCGACTGATTTAAGTTGGCGAAAAGCTGACAGTCCGATAACCTTCAATAGCATCTACACAGGTGAACACTATGACGCGCGATTGGAAAAAAGAGGATGGAATACCGTAAACTTTGATGATTCCGGATGGCAAGGAGTCAATTATCGTTCAGCACCTTCAGGTAATATAACAGCCCAACAAATCTGTCCGATCCGTAATGTCTTAAAAGTGCCGGCAAAATCTATAAACAAGATTAATGAAAAAACTTATGTGTTCGATTTCGGTCAAAACATGTCGGGAGTAACACAAATAAAGGTAGCAGGTAAAGAAGGTACGGAAGTCAGAATAAAGCATGGCGAGCGCCTTTATGAAAACGGGCGTCTGGATATGTCCAATATTGATGTCTACTACAGAGGCGACAAAGAAAAAGATCCTTTCCAAACGGACATTATTATTTTAAGCGGAAAAGGTGAAGATGAATTCATGGCAAAGTTTAACTACAAAGGATTTCGCTATGTAGAAGTCACAAGCAGTGAACCCATCGAACTGACACAAAACAGTATCATAGCTTATTTCATACACAGTGATGTAAAGCCGTTGGGAGAAATAAAGACGTCAAGCGAACTAATTAATAAATTGTGGCAAGCTACCAACAATGCTTACTTGTCGAACTTGATGGGATACCCCACTGATTGTCCACAACGTGAGAAAAATGGTTGGACCGGTGACGGTCATTTTGCCATAGAAACAGCGTTGTATAATTACGATGGCATTACCGTATACGAGAAATGGCTTGCCGACCATCGCGACGAACAACAGCCTAATGGTGTTCTGCCCGACATCATACCAACCGGAGGATGGGGATACGGCACGGATAATGGGTTGGACTGGACCAGTACAATTGCGATCATCCCCTGGAATATTTATCTATTCTACGGAGATAGCAAGTTGCTTTATGATTGCTATGACAATATCAAGAGATACGTCAACTATGTGAATCGAACCAGTGTCAACCACTTAACAAGCTGGGGTCGCGGCGATTGGGTTCCGGTGAAGACACATTCGAATAAAGAATTCACTTCATCAGTCTATTTTTATGTGGATGCTAAAATTTTGGCAGAGGCTGCAAAGTTGTTTAAGAAAAATGATGACTTTGAATATTATACCAAATTAGCGGAAGAGATCAAGAACGCAATCAACAATAAATATCTCAACCGTAAAACAGGCATCTATGCCGGCGGGTCACAAACAGAGTTGAGTGTAGCCCTTCAATGGCAAATCGTACCGGAAGATATGATTCCTGTTGTAGCAAAGAATCTTTATCAAAAAGTCGAAGAGACTAATTTCCATTTGGATGTGGGAGTCTTGGGAGCCAAAGCCATTTTAAATGCATTAAGCAAGAATGGCTATCCGGATGCCGCCTACAAAGTTGCGGCACAAGATACTTATCCTTCATGGGGATGGTGGATTGTGAATGGAGCAACCACATTATTGGAGAATTGGGACTTAAAAGCCGAGCGGGATATCTCCAACAATCATATGATGTTCGGTGAAATAGGTGGATGGTTTTTCAAAGGACTGGGAGGCATCTTCCCTGATCCTGATGCACCGGGCTTCAAACACATTATTATGCGTCCTAACTTTGTGAAAGAATTAAAACACTTTGAAAGTACTCACGAATCACCATACGGAAAAATCATTTCCAGATGGGAATGGAAAAACAAGAACACGATTTCTTATACGGTCAACATACCGGCTAATAGTAACGCTACACTTTATTTACCTGAGAATATAAAAGGTGATAAAGAGATAGATCTAAAAGCAGGTCTGCACTCACTAACACTGAAAGTTAATCAATAAGACCGGAGAACTTCGTAATATATCCGGTTACACTATCTTACAAATAAAGCCGTTTTAGTCCCAAATATCTGAGCTAAAACGGCTTTAATATTATAGATTCTAATTTCTATAGATTTATCAACGTTTGTGCCACACTGTGATTTCCGATAAACGGGTTTCAAACGACCGTGAACTTTTACGAAGTATATAGGGCAGATTAATGGGGTCTCTATCAAATATAAAGTTTTTTTCCAGAATGGCTTTAATGCCTTCTAGTGAAGTGACCGGTTCACCATCCCGTTTAAAACCACCTGGACGATTTTCTTGATTTATAGCATTCAAATCCCAATCATAAGTCGAAGCTAATATTAAAGTGCCTCCTGGATTCAGCCGTTCATGGATTTGTTGAAGGAATACAACCGGATTCGCAAGCTCTTCAAGCAAGTTGGGTGCAATAATAAGATCATAACCGGTATATATGGATTTTAAGTTATTTGCATTATCCTGCATAAAAAGGATATTTTCCTTGCCTACTCCTAACCCTGTCTCCGCAAGAACCAATTCCCGATAAAGGACCAAATCATTTTCATCTTTGATGATATATCTCATAAATCCTTTTTCTTGTAGTTGGATGGGCATCCTTATAAAACGTGCGGAGAAATCTATTGCAGTAATATCATCAAAAAAAGGAGCGAGTTCAAAAGCTAAACGACCTGTATCAGCATTTAAATCAAGCACTCTTCTCGTCTGCGCATGTTCAATACCTTCTTTTACACTGCCTTTTCTAAGATTAAGTATATAATCAGCCAACCTTTTATAAAAGTTCTCCTTTGCATTAAAAGTATCACCCCAACTGTTTTCACAGAAATTAGCCACTTCAGGATCTGTTTCATATTCATTATTCTCAAGAACCAAAGGAGTACTCGATTCCACTACACGAAAACCGGCATGCTGATAAAAATGGCGCCGAAAAGCATACCGGGCATGTAAGGTTGCTTCATTCCCTGTGGAGATCCATGAGCCTCCCTTTATCAGATTGTGCTTACCATCGAATGTCGGAGTGGAAAAATCGTCATACATAGGATGAACATGAAAACCGGAAAAGCCGGTTATCGGAGTCTCAGTCCATTGCCAAACATTACCTATCACATCATAAAAATCTCCATTTCTAAATTTATTCACTGGACAAGGCGAGGCATAATGTTCTAAATTTATATTTCCGGGAGCCTTCTCCCACTCTGCCATATCATGAATGCCAGAGACCTCGACTAAGCGATACCATTCCGCTTCCGTAGGTAAGCGGTAAGTTTTGTTTTCTTTTGCTGACAGCCAATTACAATATGCCTTTGCTTCGAGATAGTTTACCTCAACAGGCCAGTTCCAGGGCATAGGAACTTCTTCAGCTACAAGTCGCAACAGATAGTCTTCTGCATTTTTTCGCCAAAAGAGAGGCATTTGAGCTTGTTTAAAGGTACGCCAGTTCCACCCTTCTTCGGTCCAATAAATCTTGTTATTGTATCCCCCATCATTCACGAAATTCAGAAATTCTCCATTAGATACCAGCATACGCCCCGCGCGAAAGTCTTCTACTTTTTCCACATGCCTACCGTATTCATTGTCCCAACCATAATAAGGGTGATCCAATGGCTTCCCCATCCTCATTTCTCCACCCGATACAGCAATAAAGGTATTGGAAGGAGCTTCTCCGCGATCCATACATATTTCCCAAAAACATCCACTTCTTACTTTATCCAAAGGTAATTGGCGAATCAAAACTGAGGAAGTCTCCAAGTGAATACGTTCATGCTCAATGCCCATCATTATAATCCAGAAAGGAGATTCCCAGTCAATAGGCAAAACAAGCGGAATCCGATCTATTACATCTAAAATTAGTTCTTTTACTGTATCTCGATACTTCCGTACATCTGATACCAATGGCCAGTTATAATGACGTTCATTCAAATCATCCCAACTCATTTCATCCACTCCGATAGCAAAAATAGACTCAAAAGCTGGATTTACACGGCAATCAATAATTTTAGCAAGAAAGAGCTTATTAATAAAGAACACTGCAGTATGCCCCAAATAAAACAAGATGATATGCCGCAATGGATCCCCTCTTAGGTAGAAGGTTTCATCATCAACCAACTGTGTATACAGCTTTTCATCTATCTCCCAGGTTTTTAGAAAATACTTGCGGATTTCCGCTTTCTTACTTTCAGGTGTTCCTCCTCTCAAATTCACTGTTTTTGTAATAAGATTCTGCATAAGTGTTTTTATTAATTTTACTCTTCAATATTTCGATGTTTTCCTGTATATAACAAAACAAAAGCAGAATTTGCTTGCAAAATATTCGGCTAAATAAGAAAAAACAATAACTTTGCTCTCCTAACCAAGGATAATAACCCTCAATCAATCCAAACATTACTTATCAGTTAGCCGTTAAATTAAGATATAATTGTGAAAACATTCTAAAGCGAATTATGGACTGTCGTAAAATTAAAGCATTATTTCTTTACATATCTCTATTTCTGTTTGGAAGTATTCATGCCAATCAGAAGCCTTATGTTATCAACTTTGCCCGTGATAAATATCACGCTGCAAACAAAAACTGGTCTATAGGGGAAGATGAAAAAGGAATCATGTATTTTGGTAATGACATCGGTCTATTGGAATCGGACGGTATGGAATGGAAGCTATATTCTACGCCAAACTCTGTCATTGTTCGGTCTATTGCCGTCCAATCCCACCAGACAATTTATACCGGTGGCTCAGCGGAACTCGGCAGATGGGATAGGGATCAGTCTGGAAGATTAAAATATACTTCATTTACTAATCTACTCAAAGACAAGAAGGAACTTGACAGCCAAAGTGTTTGGAGAATCTGGATTGATAAAGATAAGGTCTATTTCCAGACATTCAGCCACATCTACGTCTACGATCATCAGAATCTGCGAAAGCTCAGTGCGCCAAATGGATTTTTGCTTTTACAAAAAGTAAGAAACGAATACTGGGTACAGGAAATGTATGGCTTACTTTATCAGTTGAAAGATGGAATTTTGCATAAAGTACAAGGCAGTGACTTACTCAAAGGCAAATTAGTCCGCGTCATTCTACCCTATGGAAGAGATCAATATCTCATAGGTACTTCTACAGGAGAATTGTATGTATATGATAAAAGGCAATTCACGCTGTGGAATCCAGAATTATCGTCCAGATTAAGCGGACAAGAATTGAACTGTGGAATTCTTTCATCATCAAGGAACAGCTATTACCTTGGAACACAGCTCAATGGAATCTATGAAGTAGACACCAAAGGAAACATTCTCAACCATTTTTCTTCTCTCAATTCATTGCAAAATAATACCATTCTTTCCTTATATGAAGATAACCGGAATAATATATGGGTAGCTATGGACCGGGGATTGGCATATATCCGTTACACCGCAGGCTTAAGTTATTATCGTACTACAGACAGCGGAGCCGGAGCAGTATATGCAGCAACGCTATGGCATGGGAATCTATTGATCGGCACTAATCAAGGAGTTTATTACACACCACAGGAGAAAATTAACGACTTCGATGTGTTCTCTTCTCTCAAACTAATTGAGGGAACGCAAGGACAGGTTTGGTCTTTCCAACAGATAGACGGACGCCTGCTATGCGGGCACACCAATGGATTGTTGGAAATCCTTCCAAACTTAACTATAAAGCATCCTTATCCTATTGATACGGGGGTATATCGTATCTTTAAAACATCCATAAATGGCAAAAAGCTGCTAGTTCTAGTTACTTACAAAGAACTCCACATTATTAATGAAGAAACAGGAAGGCTTATCCCGATGCGTCAAATTAAAGATGCCATTTACAATGCAGAAATGGACCACCTTGGCAATATATGGTTAGAGACGATCAGTCGCGGCATATATAAATGTCGGTTAAACGACGAATTAAATTCATTTCGTTACTATACCTATTATGGGCACGAAACTGATAAACGGTTGCCACAACATCTTACTTTGCAAAAGGTTGGTGAACGTATCGTCTTTCTAGGCAATGACCATTTTTATGTCTACAATGAAGCAAACGATAATCTTCAGCTCGAATCACATTTAAATAATTGTTTCAAAGACATTAGAAATCTAAAACGTATCTTGCCAATCAATAATGAGGAGAATTGGGCCATTACAAGCTCTTCAGTCTACCGTTTTGTCTATGACGGTTACTTGGCCCGTATACAGGAAGCCTACAAAGTGGAAGCCGACAATCTTTCTTTAATCACCGCTTACGAGAATATATCCGTTTTGAATGATTCTCTATCGCTCATCTGTCTGGACGCAGGATTTATTCTTCACAATTCACGGCATAGTAAAAAACAAATCACTCAGCTTACAGCCCCATATCTGGAATTTGTGCATACGAGAAATGATACCTATGCCGATTTAAGTAAAAGTATACGGATACCTTACCAAGATAATAGTGTAACTATTGGCTTTTCGGTTAGTGCAGCATTTGCGGGTAATTTATACGTAGAATACATGCTGGAAGATGTAGACGGTAATTGGAGTAGACCAGAACAAAGGAATAGCATTTCTTATGCCCGTCTGCCTCAAGGCATTTATAAATTACACCTACGCACAACAGATGGTCTAGGGAACTATTCCTCGGAAACAATACTTGAATTTGAGATTGCGGCACCTTGGTACAGAACTTATTGGTGGTTTTTTACTTGCTCCATTCTAATAGTATGCGTGCTCTATATCACTTATTTCCTTATGAAAAGGCGTCTCCAAATGAAGCACATGCGTCAACTGAAAGCTCAAGAATCAGCCCATTTGAAAATTAGAAACGAGCAATTGGAAACTGAGATAGAAGAGAAAGAAGCAGAGCTTTTTACACAAACATCTTTTATCATCCATAAGAATGAGTTGATACTAAAGCTTAAGGAAATAGTGGATGAGATATCCTCTCGAAACACTCAAAAAGCACTCCAACCGCTTTATCAAAAAATAAATGTTCTTCTTGCCAATAACCTGGACACAGAAGAAGATTGGAAAATTTTCCTTATCAAATTTGAACAGAAACATCGCAATTTCTTTAAACATCTGAAAGAGTTGTACCCTCAGCTTACCAACAATGATCTGCGATTGTGTGCTTGTCTCAAGCTGAACATGGAAACCAAAGATATATCTTCACTCATGAACCTTTCAATACGTGCAGTAGAGAATAATCGGTATCGTTTACGCAAAAAACTCAATTTATTACCCAACCAAGATCTTAATGAATTCTTCATTGAAATAGACTAGTTATACCATTAATATTCAACCTTATACATTTTTTTGAGAGGAAATAAAGTACTACTCAAATTGTTAAAAAAGAGGGATATGTATTTGTGGTGAGGTCACTTTTATGATCACATAACTTTCAATGCATACTTTTGCTTACGATTTAATTTTTACCTCTGTGCAGAGCCTATGCAAAGATTAAATCTCACAAAGTTATCCACTAAAAATTTAATGCAATGAAGGAAAAGACACATCTTCAGAGAAAAGTTTTAAAGATCAAAAATCTATTCTTGATGGTATGCTTGCTATTGGTAACGCTACCAGTATTTTCCCAAACAAAAACAGTGACAGGTACTGTAACCGACACGTCCGGTGAAGCCCTAATAGGTGCATCCGTTCTCGTACAAGGTACCACTAATGGTGTAATTACTGACATCGAAGGTAAATATATACTAAAGAATGTCCCCGAAAAAGGGACGCTTATCTTTAGCTATATAGGAATGCTATCACAAGATGTAAAAGTAAGCGGGCGCTCCATCATTAACGTGATGCTAAAAGAAGATTCAAAGCAACTAGAAGAGGTAGTAGTGATTGGTTATGGGTCTGCCAAATCAAAAGATTTGACAGCTCCAATCACAGTAGTCAAAGGTGAGGCTCTAACGTCCGTTCCATCAACTACACCAATGGCAGCTCTTCAAGGAAAAGTACCAGGTGTTAATGTTGTAAACAATGGCGCTCCTGGTGAAGGGCCTACAGTACAGATACGTGGTATTGGTTCATTCTCTAACAGCAAACCTTTATTTGTTGTAGATGGCATGTTCTATGATAACATCAATTTCTTGAATAATGCAGATATTCAAGAAATGACTATTTTAAAGGACGCTTCAGCAGCAGCAATTTACGGTGTACGCGCTGCAAACGGAGTAGTTCTTGTTACAACAAAAAAAGGTAGTCGTAACCAAAAGACAAAAATCACTTATGATGGCTATGTAGGCATTCAAAAAGCATCTAATGTTCTTGAGCTGTGTAACTCAGAGCAATATGCAACGATGCTCCTTGAAGGTAATTACAATGCATATAAAGCACATTTTATACAATCTATAGATAAATATGGAGGAAGTCATGCAGACGCAGATTTTCACAATTGGACTTATGGAGCAGATAATAACTGGTATGATCAGCTATTACGCACTGCTGCTATCACAAATAACAGTATAAATATAAATGGAGGTTCCGATAAGGCTGTTTACTCTGTTGGCGGAAGCTACTTGTATCAAAATGGTATTATGAATGTAGATAACAATTACAAGCGACTTAATTTCCGTGGTTCCGTTGATTTTGATGCAACAGATTGGCTAAAAGTCGGTTTTAACGGCGTATTCAGTAACTCTACTCAACAAGTTCCTAATAATCAAGCTTGGCAAAAAGCATTCAATTGCCCACCTATCGTAGCTTTATATGATGAAACAAATGATAAAGCATTCCCTGATAAATTTGGTTCTCCAGATGCAATTGGCTACACGTCTAACTTCTACAACCCCATTGCGACTGCCAAATACTTTGATTCAACTAAAGAAAATTATCAAGTACTAAGCAATTTCTATGCTCAAATAAATTTTATTCCTAATAAGCTTAACTTCAAAACAAATTATTCTTACAGTTATCTTTCTACACAAGGTCGTGAATTTACTCCGAAATATTATGTAAGTAGTTGGCAACAATCAACCACAACTCAATTGACAAAGAAAGACGATAAATATTATAACTATATCTGGGATAACACATTGACTTATGACAATCAATGGGGTAAGCATAAAGTTAGCGCTATGGCCGGTTATTCCATGCGCCAAGAACAATGGCGTTACTTTCAAGGTAAAGCAAGTAATGTGCCCGATGGTGCAGACGAATATTGGTACATTAAAAATGGTAATGCAACAGGCGCTACTGTAACAGATGATGGCTATTGCTATAGAGGACTCTCTTATTTCACTCGTTTAAATTACAACTATAATGACAAATACTTATTGATGTTTACCATGCGTGCCGATGGGTCTAGTAAGTATCAAGAACATTGGGGATACTTCCCTTCTGTAGGAGCTGCTTGGGTCCTTTCAGAAGAACCATTTATGAAAGGTCAGAAATGGGCTGACTTCCTAAAATTACGTGCTAGTTGGGGTAAGTTAGGTAATGACCAAGTTGCAGCCAGCGATGGCTTTGCTTCTATAACCACAGGCAACCGTGCATCGGGGGTATTTGGTAATGCCACAATTCCCGGCTACCAAAATAATACATACTTCAGCTGGTTGAAGTGGGAAGTTGTTGAAGAATGGAATGGTGGTATCAACTTCATTACTCTCAATAATCGCTTGAATATTGACGTCGATTATTATCACCGCATGACCAACAATGCTGTAATTGCACCGCTTCTTCCATTCAGTACTACAACCCTTGCTGGTAACTATGGCAAAATTCTAAACTCCGGTATTGATGCTAGTGCTAATTGGAGCGACAAGATTGGTAAAGATTTCTCTTATAACATTGGCGTAAATATCTCTACTCTGAGAAATCGTGTAAAGGAACTGAATGGTAACAGCATCATCAGAGGTGGAAAGACCGTGAACATTGTGGGTAAAGAGATGAACTCATTCTATGGTTTCAAGATGATAGGTGTTTATCAGACAGAAGAAGAGGTTGCCGCCGATCCTATTGCTGTTGCTAACGGTTGCGTGCCGGGTGATTTAAAATATGCCGACCTCGATGGTAATAAAGTGCTTGATGGAAACGATCGTACCACATTAGGCTCTTATATTCCTAATTTTACTTACGGCATCAATCTTGGCTTTAATTACAAGAACCTCGATTTTCAGTTAACTACTTATGGACAAACCGGTGCCCAAATGTTCAACCGCAAACGCGCACTTCGTTATTCTTCCCAAAACTACAACTTCGACCGTGCTCAATATGAAAACCGTTGGACAGGTCCGGGTACTTCAAACACCGATCCATCTGCTGCTGCACTACTGAAATCTTGGAACGTGAGCGACCAAAAATACAGCTCTTACTTTGTAGAAAGTGCTGATTTCTTCCGCATTCAGAACGTTACGCTTGGCTATACATTCCGTAACCTTAAATTGGGTAACTACATTATGCCTGGATTACGTTTGAGCTTAACCGCCGACCGTCCATTCACTACTTTTAAAGCTAACACTTTCTCTCCTGAATTGTCTGACAGCCAAGGTTGGGATACAGAAGTATATCCTTTGACATCAACCTACACACTAGGATTGAGACTCGATTTCTAAAAAGTAACACATTAATAATTTAGAACTAATGAAAACATTAATAAGACCTTTTATATATATACTGTCCGCCTTGATGGTGTTGTCATTCGCATCCTGTAATGATTTTCTCGACAAAGAGCCCGAAGGCAAAGTTCCTGAACAAAAGGTGGATTATACTAATATTAGCAACATGTACCAACCTGTATCGGGGGTATATGCGAAGATTCGAACCAGCGGTTTGCACTGGGTTATCTGGGAAATTACTACAATTCGTGACCAAGATGTATTCAGCGGTCAGTTCAACGGTAGTGATTATTACAAATTAAGCGAATACAAATACAATGATTCATTTTGGGGATTCAATGAATTGTGGATGCAATATTACAACATTATTAAAACTGCCAATGCAGCCATTGAATCGCTAGACTTATACGCTCAAAATATCACTAATGACAGCGATACGAAAAACTATAAGGCCTATCGCGGTGAAGTGATGTTCATGCGTGCCTATGCTTATTATCGTTTGGTTCAGGCTTTCGGCGCGGTTACAATTCTCCGTGACAACAACCAGACTGATTTGAGCCGTTCTACTGCCAATGCAGTCTACAAGTATGCTTTAGAAGACTTGCAGTACGGTATCGACAATATGCCACGCATTCGTCCTAATCAAAATGAGCACAAGGGGGCTGTTACTGCTTTCTCCGCTACCATGCTAGCCGCCAAGATTCATCTCAACATGGGTAATTATGCAAAAGTGGAAGAGCTGACCGATGATATTATTAAGAATGGAAATTTTTCACTTTATCCAGATTTTTACCAGTTATTTAAGATTCCTGGAAAGCTTTGTGATGAATCCATATTCGAATGCCAAATGACCGACTTCGGTAATGGTTCGGGTGATTTGATTGACGGTGATCAATGGTTTGTTTGCCAAGGGCCAAGCAACTCAGGAAACATTTCAGGTTGGGGCGACTGTGGTATCTTAAAATCTTTCCGCGACTGGGCTTACGCCCGCGGAGAAACCATACGTGCCACGACTTCATTCCTCATGGCTGATTCTACAACTCCTGACGGTGATTATATCAGGCCACAAGCGAACCCGAATAATGCTGATTGTTGGAACGGTAAAGCTTATACCCCATTAAATCAACTTACTCCCGGTAGAACGAAATATGGTACCAACAACAATGCCCGTATTTTCCGTTATGCAGATGTGCTGTTGATGAATGCAGAAGCTAAGATCAAAAATGGTAAGAGTGGTGATGCTCCTTTCAACGAAGTTAGAAGGCGTGCCAAAATGCCAGAGCTCACAAATGTAACATTCAAGCAGGTTATCGACGAGCGTCGTATGGAGTTGATGTGCGAATGGGGCGAACGTTACAATGACCTCGTACGTACCGGATTGGCCAAAACTGAATTGAAAGGCTGGTCTGAAGATAAGGCACTTCTGCCGCTTCCTTTCAATCAATATACCCAGATACCAGATCTATTACTTACTCCTAAAGACGAATAATAAAAGTAAGATTCACTGTAGTAAAAATTGATGGTCACTTATAAATTAGCACCTATCTTAATGTGATAGGTGCTAATTCTAATAATTCTATAAAAAGTATGAAAAAAAGAGTCGTATTTGTAGCCTTTTCTATATTCGCTCTTATAGCAACAGCAATGTTTGGAAAAGACGAGATAAAAAACTCTCCTCAAGATATGGATCGTTTCATCGACGGGCTTATGAAGAAGATGACGCTGGAGGAAAAAATAGGCCAGTTGAATCTACCGGTATCAGGAGAAATCACCACCGGGCAAGCTAAAAGTAGCGATGTTGCAAAGAAGATAGAAAAAGGTTTGGTAGGTGGTCTGTTCAACCTCAAAGGGGTGGAACGCATTCGCGACGTACAAAAGCTGGCTGTAGAAAACTCCCGGCTGGGCATTCCTTTAATCTTCGGGATGGACGTGGTACATGGTTACGAAACGGTATTTCCTATTCCTCTTGGTTTATCTTGTACGTGGGATATGGCTGCCATTGAGCAGTCGGCACGTATTGCTGCGAAGGAAGCTAGCGCAGATGGTATTTCATGGACCTTCAGTCCGATGGTAGATATTAGCCGTGATCCACGCTGGGGACGTGTATCGGAAGGTAATGGAGAAGACCCTTTCTTGGGAGGTGCCATCGCTAAGGCAATGGTCAGAGGCTATCAAGGAACGGACAAATCCAAACAATTAAAAGGCAACGACCAGATTATGGCTTGTGTAAAACATTACGCCCTCTATGGAGCTGCAGAAGCCGGACGTGATTATAATACCGTTGACATGAGCCGAAACCGGATGTTCAACGACTATATGTATCCTTATCAAGCCGCAGTGGAAGCCGGAGTCGGTAGCGTCATGGCCTCATTTAATGAAGTTGACGGGGTACCTGCAACAGCTAATAAATGGTTGATGACGGATGTTCTTCGTAACCAATGGGGATTCAACGGTTTTGTAGTAACCGACTTCACCGGTATAGCCGAAATGGTTCAACATGGCATTGGTGACTTGCAGACTGTTTCTGCGCGTGCAGTCAATGCAGGCGTCGACATGGATATGGTAAGTGACGGTTTCATCGGTACACTTAAAAAGTCAATAGAAGAAGGGAAAGTCAACATAAAAACGATAGATATGGCATGCCGCCGTATTCTTGAAGCAAAATATAAATTGGGATTGTTCGACAATCCATATAAGTATTGTGACTTGAAGCGTCCTGCCAAAGACATTTTCACAAAAGAGAATCGTGACTTTGCCCGCAAAGTAGCTTCCGAAAGTTTTGTTTTACTGAAGAACGAACCTGTAAATGGTGGTAATACTCCATTACTACCTCTTGCGAAACAGGGTACAGTTGCTGTTATTGGTCCTTTAGCCGATACGAAAAGTAATATGCCAGGTACGTGGAGTGTGGCTGCTGTATCAGAGAAATATCCTTCATTAGTGGAAGGTTTGAGAGAAACTACTGCTGGCAAAGTGAACATTCTTTACGCAAAAGGCAGCAACCTCATAGGTGATTCGGCTTATGAGGAGCGGGCTACAATATTTGGGCGTTCATTGCACCGTGACAATCGTACAGATCAGGATTTACTGAATGAAGCTTTGAAAGTAGCTGCAAATGCAGATGTTATTGTTGCTGCATTGGGTGAATCATCAGAAATGAGTGGTGAGAGTAGTAGCCGTACCAATCTTGATTTACCGGATGTACAACGTTCTTTGTTGGAAGCTTTGCTTAAGACCGGCAAGCCAGTAGTACTTACGCTGTTTGCCGGAAGACCTATGACACTGAGTTGGGAACAAGCCCACGTGCCTGCTATATTGAATGTCTGGTTTGGTGGTAGTGAGGCTGCTTATGCTGTTAGTGATGTGTTGTTTGGTGATGTAAATCCAAGTGGTAAGCTAACCATGACCTTCCCACAGAATGTAGGGCAGATTCCATTGTATTATGCAAATAAGAATACCGGACGTCCTCTTGCTGAGGGTAAATGGTTTGAGAAATTCCGTAGTAACTATCTTGATGTAAGCAACGATCCTTTGTATCCTTTCGGTTATGGATTATCTTATACGAATTTCTCCTACAGCGATGTTACCTTGAGTGCCAACAAAATGGATATGAAAGGAAGCGTAACAGCAAGTGTTACCGTCACAAATACAGGAAAGCGTGACGGAGCGGAAGTCGTACAGCTTTACATTCATGATCTTGTAGGCAGTATCACTCGCCCTGTAAAAGAGCTTAAAGGCTTTGAAAGAATAAATCTTCGTGCAGGAGAAAGCCGGAAAGTTACATTTACCATTACACCGGATTTGCTTCGCTTTTATAATTATGACTTGAAGCATGTAGCGGAGCCGGGAGATTTTGATGTGATGATCGGAACAAATAGTCAAAACGTAAAAACAACAAGACTGATTCTAAAATAAAAATCTTTTAAATAACATGAAATTTACATTATCCTATAAATACATTCCTTTTCTAGCCTCGGCAATGCTCCTCTTTTCGAGCTTTAAGGGCGAAGCGAAAGAGGGTGGACAGCCACTGAAAGTGATGACTTTCAACATTCGTCTGGATGCACCGTCTGACAGTGCCAATAACTGGAAATATCGTAGAGACAATGTCTGCAAGATGATAGCCTATTATGGGCCGGATTTATTGGGGATGCAGGAAGTATGCCACAACCAAATGGAAGACTTGAAAAAAGGTCTTCCACAATATACGGCTTTAGGTGTAGGACGTGACGATGGCAAAGAAGCTGGTGAATATTCACCGGTTTTCTTCAACTCCAAGCGATTTACACTAGTAAAATACGGATATTTTGCAATCAGCGAGCACCCCGAACGTATCGGTGTCAAAGGCTGGGATGCATCTTACAACCGTATATCCACTTGGGTTATTTTACAGGAGAAAAGCAATGGAAAAAAATTAGCTTTCTTCAATACTCATCTTGACAATGATGGAGTAATAGCTCGCAAAGAGGGGGCTCGACTCATTTTGAAGAAAATACAGGAAATAACACCGAAGATGCCCGTCGTAATCACGGGCGACTTCAACTGTACTCCTCAAGAAGAGCCATTGCAGGTGCTTGAAAAAGGTGGAATGAAGAATGCTTCAAAAGCAGCATCCATAAGCTACGGTCCTTCGTGGTCCTTCCATGATTTCGGTCGATTGCCGCTGAATGAGCGCATGTTGCTGGATTACGTATTCGTAACAAGCAAAGCGAAAGTAGATCGCTATCGTGTTGTTCAAGATACCCCTGATAACGGTTTCCTTTCAGACCATTGTCCGGTATTTGTAAACCTGACTATAGAATAGCGGAAATGCGAACACTCAATCTCTTTACCTAAATCGGTCTTCATACTGATAAAGTAAGCAGGGGATATAATACCAATTGAAATAGAGATAATATGAAAAAGATATATGGGCTTCTATTGCTTATTCTGTTACCGGCCTTTGCTCAATGTAAAAATCAGATATCTAATACGAACGATGGGCAGAGTCACAAACTGAGCGACAATGACATTCTGGACATCGTTCAAAGAAAAACATTCGACTACTTTTGGAAAGGTGCCGAGCCTAACAGTGGCCTTGCATGCGAACGTATCCACTTAGATGGTGTTTATCCCGAAAATGATCAGAATGTGGTCACAACCGGAGGAAGTGGCTTCGGCATTATGGCAATACTTGCCGGTATAGACCGTGGATATGTTACTCGTACAGAAGGTGTGGAACGGATGGAACGTATTGTTTCATTCTTAGAAAAAGCCGATCGTTTTCATGGTGCATACCCCCATTGGATGTATGGAGACACCGGCAAAGTCAAGCCTTTCGGTACGAAAGACAACGGAGGAGACCTGGTCGAAACAGCTTTTCTTATGCAGGGACTCCTTGCCGTACATCAATACTATATCAACGGTTCCTCACGCGAGAAAGCAGTAGCTGAGCGTATTGATAAAATATGGCAGGCAGTCGAATGGGATTGGTATCGTAAAGATGGGCAAAACGTCCTGTATTGGCATTGGAGTCCGAAGTATGGATGGGATATGAATTTCCCGGTACATGGATATAATGAATGTCTGATCATGTATGTTCTCGCGGCAGCCTCACCTACACATAGCATTCCATTGGAAGTCTACGATGAAGGCTGGGCAGAAAAGGGTGCCATCGTTTCTCCTCATAAGGCGGAAGGTATTGATCTGAATTTGCGCTATCAGGGCACTCAAGCCAGCCCCCTATTCTGGGCACATTATTCTTTCCTGGGATTGAACCCGACAAACTTATCGGATAAGTATTGCACCAACTATTTCAATGAGATGCGTAATCTCACCTTAGTCAATCGTGCATATTGCATTCGCAATCCGAAAGGCTACAAAGGTTACAGCGCCGACAGTTGGGGCTTAACTGCGAGTTACTCGGTAGATGGTTACGCTGCTCATTCTCCTAATGAAAACGACGATCACGGGGTTATCTCTCCTACCGCCGCACTCTCTTCAATTGTATATACCCCTGAATACTCCATGCAAGTGATGCGTCATTTGTACAATGACAAGAGAGACAGGTTATTTGGAACGTATGGTTTCTATGATGCATTCAGTGAAACGGCAAACTGGTATCCACAGCGTTATCTCGCGATTGATCAGGGTCCAATAGCCGTTATGATCGAGAATTATCGTACAGGATTACTTTGGAAGCTTTTCATGAGTCATCCTGATGTGAAAGGAGGGCTAACCAAACTCGGATTTAAATAATTACGATTTTAAAAAGGACATTCAATCATATTCTGAAGCTTACATAGTAATAAAGCTTAATGTCTTTAATGAAGAAGCTTGTTAGTTACCCTTTGGTATTCTAACAAGCTTCTTTCTCTATTCCATTCCCATGAGGAGGCACACTCATTCCCATATAGAGACACGGCAGTTCCCATATATAGGAATCACCGTTCCCTTATAAGGAAACGGCCTAAAACTACCCTATGCTGGCTCTTACTTAATTATAAGCGGAACGATTCACTCTTCATGATTTAGAACTTCCTGCTTCACTACACAGAAAAGAGGAAGTCTTCCTGATTTGCTTTACATCACATACCTGCTCTTGCTGCCTTGCTTCACAAGTCTTCCAAAGAATTCCTGATTTGCTATGCACAAGAATAAAATTTTAAGCAGAGGAAGACTAGACTGAGATTAAAAATAGGATCTTTGCACAAAGAGACTATTCCAACTTAATAAAAAGTCTCTCTTTAATATATCCTACGTGAGGTAACTAAAGAGAGACTTAGATTATCTAATAGTTAACTTTGGCTATTCTTGCCCGCCATTTCCGCTTCCTCCTCCACTCTTCACATCATCATTACTAATAGAGCGCTCAGCTTTCTTCACACTAGCCTTTAGCTCTCCGAGTCGGTAACTGATACTAACTCCGAAACGTTGACGGGAATACTTATTCCAACTCTCCTGATTGAATCCGATACCCTCCAACGTCGAAGTATTATGCATATACTTCTTGAAGAAATTTCCGGCAAAAGCGGAAAGAGTCAGACGCTTGTCAAGAAATGATTTATTCACGCTCATACTGTAATCGAGGAAGCTACTTCCACGCCCTTGCAGCATGATCCAAGGAGTCTGGGTATATACATTCAAGCTTACACGCCAATCTTTTGGCAAAGTCTGTTGCACACCTCCATAAGCGAATAAACTCCATCCGTCATTCTTTAACCCGTTCGCTCCTTTCATATAAGTGTAATTCCCATAGAAATTGGAGTAAATGCGTGTTGATGAAGTCATATTCCAGTTGATATACCCATTAAGACTGGTATTTTTAGATTTGCCGATATTCTCATAAGTAGAATAAAGCACTTCCTTTCCGGTAGGATTGCTAAGTCCGGGAATCTTATCATCTTGAATCATCGTGGAAACCTGTTCCACACTATTATTCGTAAAGGAATAACGCAAAGATAAGTTCACGCTGAGTTTTTGGGTGAAGTTACTGTAGCTTAGTCCAAAAGAATGATTCTTCTCTGTGTCGAGCTTTGAATTTCCCTGACTGATGTTCGAAGGATTACTGTCGTCCAAATAAGGATTCAAATACCATATACCGGGACGGTAAATACGCATATCATAGCTCAAACGGATATTCGACATATCAGTGATTTTCCAACCTGCCGAAACAGAAGGAACCACATCATCAAAGTTCTTATTGAAGTTATCTCCATTCCCCAACAGGTATTTTACATCCTGCATGGTATGCTCATAACGTACACCCGCCTTACCGGTAAACTTTTTGAATTTCAATGAGTAGCTGAAGTACCCTGCTAAAATATTATTCAAATGCTTATA
Organism: Bacteroides sp.; assembly: GCA_041907545.1. GTDB lineage: Bacteria > Bacteroidota > Bacteroidia > Bacteroidales > Bacteroidaceae > Bacteroides. Next base: position 18,577 of record JAYRGX010000010.1, on the reverse strand, counting down.
GTGGGAACTATGTGCCTCATCAAATGTATAATCTCCACCCCCGTTATCTTGTAGATAACGGTCATTCTCCGAAGTATTACTACGTAAGATGTATTTTGCACCCGTTTCTATAGTATGCATCTTTGATATCGGAGTGGTATAGTCCACTTGAAAAGTGTTTTCCGTAGTATTCTGCGATCCGTCATTATGCTGGTTTTGTAAGCGATGCAGATAATCCAGCCAGTCGGTCGTACCGTTTACATCGCTATAATACGAATAACCATCCGAGCTTTGCGGGCTCGTGTTTATTTTGTATGAAAGGGTTAACATACGGTCTTTCACCCTTTTGAATGAACGTTGATAATCAATGCCTCCATCAATGGAGTACCACGATGATTTGTTATTGCTATTCATTGAGTAACGATACAATTGGAAGCCATGTCCCGGTTGAGTGGCAATATAGTCTGTACCCCCATTGCCATTATTACCTCCTCCCCAAAGTCCGAAAGAAGCAGACAACAAGCGCAACGTGTCTATCTCATAGCTAGCTTCCATACTACCAGATTGGAAACTGCCGTGTCCTTTGCTGACTCCTTCATAATCAAGATCAGATGAATTACTTGTTACCGTTGTTGTGCGTCTATTACCACCGGAATAACTCTCAGGATTATCATTATAATTATAATTATATCTTCCACTTACCGTCAACTTGCCTTTTTTAACCGTACCAAAGGCACCGCCACCGGCACCGCGGTTACTTACATTCCCGCTAATAGTAACCGTATATCCTTCGAGACCGCTACCCATCGTCACTATGTTCAGGATTCCGCCTACTCCTTCTGCATCATATTTAGCACCGGGGTTTGTAATCACTTCTATATGTTTAATAGAGTTTGCCGGCATACTTTTCAATACTTCGGTAGGATTATTGCTCATCATGTTATTGGGTTTACCATTCACATAGACTTTAAAGCTACTACTGCCATTGACCTTTATATTATCCTCACCGTCAACAGTAACCAATGGCACTTTACGCAACATTTCAAGTACTGAGTTCGACTTGGAATCAGGGTCATCCTGTACATTGTACTCTATTTTATCGACATCAGCTTTTACCAAAGGCTTCTGGGCTACCACCTCAACTGTGCCCAACTCATGCGCGGCATCAGCAATATATAATGTGCCCAGATCAACACTTTTATCTCCCGAACTGACCGTAAAAGGTTTAATGATAGACTTACGCCCTACGGAAGTTATGGTGATAATAAACTCCCCTGTACCCGCAATCTTTTCACTGAACTTTCCTTGCAGGTTGGTTACAAACATCTTTATTGCCTGATCCGGTTTGCTTTTCCTCACTACTTTAATTGTAGCATAAGGTTCTCCTTCCTTAGTCAAAGAATCCAAAACTATACCTTTAACCTGAAAAGAGGACACAGGTGCATTTTGAGCTGCTCCCAGAAATGATGATAATAACATAACCAGTAGCAAGAAGCTTTTGATTTTCATTGTAGTTTTGCTTTTTATATAGTATTAATAACGTTTTCCTGTATAAGACGTGAACACATCTGTTTTTGTCACAATAAGCGCAGCAAAGATATGGGAGCTTTTTAAACCTACGACCACATCGTAGTTAAAAAAGTAAAACCAATACAACAAAGTAATTAGTTTGTATATCAGAGACTATATGAAGGAACAAAGAGAAGAGATGTAAATGAAGATCGAACTTAATTAAAAGAAATAGAAGATCAGGAGCAAGCAAATATTAACACCTATTACACAACCGAATCCCACCAATATCTTTTTTCTTAGAGGACCACGTAGCCCAGAAAAGAACAAAGCATAGCCCATGTTTACAATCATATTGCTCACGATTGCTTGCATACAACAACCGGTAACAACCAATGCAGCGACTCCGGTACCTTGCAACAAATTTAATATGAATGGAGTAATATCACTGAATCCGGAGACAAATGACAAGGCGTTCAGCCCGCCGGTCCCGGCATAAGTCAAGGTATAATGGGTAATAATAGTGAAGACTACAAACAATACGGCAAATACCAACGCAACTTTAAATTCCAAAGGATTGCTACTGTCCTCTTCCTCTGTTTGCTCCAAAGACACGCCCGTCTTTCTGCGTTTGGTATGAAAATACCAAGCCACTCCTGCAGAAACACCCGACATAAGCAGAAGATAAGGATAAATAACCAGCAATATCTGCAAGCTGAAAATACCGATTAGAAGAAGGAAACGAAGAAACATCATACTAATGGCAAGAAGCATGGCGGAAACATATTCAGTAGCCTCCTGCTCAGATGCCTTACGGCTTTTACGGGCCAAAACAGATATGGTGGCAGTGCTACTGTATAAACCACCAATGATACCAGAAACCAAAATCCCCGACTCCTTAAAGACATATCGTTTCAAGAGATAGGACAAATAAGACATACCCGAAACAACCACGGTAGCCAGCCAAATGGTATACGGAGTGAGAGGAATGCCGGGGATAATATCTTTATTCGGAAGGATTGGTAAGATAATGCCACTTATCGCCAGGAACTTTGCAAGAGTAATCATCTCATCATTCTTCATTCGCTGCGCCAGCTCTGTAAAGGTATGCTTCAGTTCGGTAAGCAACAGAACAGTCACCACTACCATTATATAAAACCAGGAAGGCTGTGTAGCCACAATAGGTGCAATGCAATAGGTGATAAGGGCGATAACAATGGTGGTCAGCCCGAAAAGATGAAACTGAGACTGCTTGACATAATAGTTCAATGCAAGTAGCACACCGAGAACAGCCCCTCCTCCCATAAAAAGGCGGTAGTCAAGAGGGTCGAGCATATAAAGCAAATAGCCCAGAATGCCAATAAAGGTAAAGGTACGATCTGTTCCGAAAAGAGTGGTTTCTCCTTCATGTTTCAGACTGATCTTTCGTTGGGAAAGTCCGATTAACAAAGAAAACAAAGTTACTAATACAAAGTTAACCAGCTCTTTAGGTAAATAGTTGTATAGCTCTTCCAAAACTTATTCAGGTAAATAAAACAATTACAGATTCAAATTCAGGTTTATTCGGAACTGCTCCACCGGGTAAAAGGTTCTTTCATCAAATGTGAATTATAATAGCGCACATCTCCCGTCACCTCATCCCCTATAAAGTCGGGCTTTTCGAAAACTTCGTTTTCAGCTGTGAGTTCAACTTCAGCCACAGTCAACCCTTCATTTTCTCCATAGAATTCATCGACTTCAAACACATGTTTACCAGCCCGTACCAAATAGCGAGTCTTATCAATCACTCCGAGTTCGCAAAGATTCAATAACTCTTCCGCTTCAACTAAAGGCAACTCTTTTTCCCATTCATAGCGACTGGTTCCAGACTCATTCGAAGGTCCTTTGATCGTCAAGTATCCTTTCCCGTCACGGATGCGGACTCTCACCGTACGACCTCGTGCACTACAGATATACCCTTGTATGATACGGCTGTGAGCATACGCCAGCGGCTTATACTCTCCTTTTACTAAAAATTTGCGTTCTATCTCTTGGGACATTTTACATTCAATTACCAAGAAAAGAGTAAGCTATCAACATTACGAGTACAAGAATCAATGCAGATATACCAATAATAGTCATCACTTTCCTAGCTTGCTGCTCTTCCTTTTTCTTACGAAGTTCTTTCTTATTATTTCTATTCATAGTTTCTATAGTCTTAAAGTTCAACGAGAAACAAAGTAAAAAGAAATTCTGGAAGTTTCCAAAAGAAATAGGCTAAATAAAGCACTAATATGAGAGAGTAATACAAATCTATTCTTAGATATGCATTATTCCATTGAAAGATTAAAGCCATTGTTTTGGGCTGAACCGTCCAAGATTATGAAAGATAGAAAGGGGTTATGCTTCCCCTTCACCGGCAAACTCCATCAGATACGCTTTGATAAAGCCATCTATCTTGCCATCCATCACTCCGTTCACATCAGAAGTCTGGAAATTGGTACGATGATCTTTTACGCGGCGGTCATCGAATACATAACTACGTATTTGGGAGCCCCACTCTATTTTCTTCTTTCCAGCTTCCACTTTTGCTTGTTCAGCCATACGATGCTGGAGTTCTTTGTCATATAAGATGGAACGCAATTGACGCATAGCGTTGTCACGGTTCTTTGGCTGGTCACGTGTTTCGGTGTTCTCAATAAGAATTTCTTCTTCCTCACCGGTATAGGGATCTTTAAACTGATAGCGCAAGCGCACCCCGGATTCCACTTTGTTCACATTCTGTCCACCTGCACCACTTGAGCGGAATGTATCCCAAGAAATGTTAGCGACACTTATGTTCACCTCAATAGTATCATCCACCAAGGGGGTAACAAAGACAGAAGCAAAAGAAGTCATGCGTTTACCTTGGGCATTATAAGGAGATACACGTACCAAACGATGCACCCCGTTTTCGCCTTTCAAATAGCCGTATGCATAAGCTCCTTCTATTTCGATGGTACAAGTCTTAATTCCAGCCTCATCGCCCTCCTGTAAGTTTGCAATAGTAGCCTTATAACCGTGAGTCTCAGCATAACGCAAATACATACGCATAAGCATATTTGCCCAATCCTGACTCTCCGTTCCTCCGGCACCGGAATTAATCTTAAGCACACAATCCATCTGATCTGCCTCATCCCGAAGCATATTCTTCAATTCAAGAGCTTCAACGGCGGAAACAGCTTTGGCATAAGTTTCATCAACCTCTTCTTCAGTCACCAATTCATCCTTACAAAAATCAAAAGCAAGCTGCAATTCATCCGCAAGAACTTTCACTTCGTTATATCCGGCGATCCATTGCTGTAAACCTTTCACTTTTTTCATCTGTGCTTCAGCTACTTTCTGGTCATCCCAAAAACCAGGTGCCTGAGTACGAAGCTGTTCTTCTTCCACTTGAATTTTCTTGCCTTCAATATCCAAATAACGATATAGCGCTTCCGTACGTTCTTTGATACTTTTTAATTGCTCTATGGTAATCATACTTTTATATTCTATTGTTTTTACAAACAAAAAGGATACTTATGTCATTATTTTTACTCTCAGACTGCAAAGGTATGAAAAAAACGCATATTTTTGCAGATATCATTTAATTAGTCTGCTTTATGAATAAACTATTGAAACTATTCAGCTTGTCGCTTTTCTTACTGTTAGCCACAAGTATGAGTGGTGCAAGTCCTAAAGACTACCGCTACACCACAGTACCCAATGATCCGCTAAAAGCAAGAATCTACACACTGGACAATGGACTAAAAGTCTACATGACTGTCAACAAAGAACAGCCTCGAATTCAAACCTACATTGCCGTACGCGTAGGCGGTAAAAACGATCCGGCCGAAACGACCGGTCTTGCCCACTACTTTGAGCATCTGATGTTTAAAGGGACCAATAAATTCGGCACACAAAACTATGAAGTGGAAAAAACATTGCTTGATCAAATTGAACAAATGTTTGAAGTCTACCGGAGAACAACCGACAGCATTGCACGTAAAAACATTTATCATAAGATTGACAGCATTTCGTATGAAGCTTCCAAGTATGCCATACCTAATGAATATGATAAATTGATGGCAGCTATCGGGGCAAAAGGGACTAATGCTTACACTAGCTTTGATGTAACCTGTTATACCGAAGATATTCCAAGTAATGAGATAGAGAACTGGGCTAAAATCCAGTCTGAGCGTTTTCAGAATTGCGTGATTCGTGGTTTCCATACAGAGTTGGAAACGGTATATGAAGAAAAGAATATGTCGTTGACTCGCGATCCTCGCAAAGTGTATGAAGCTACCTTATCGGCCTTGTTTCCACATCATCCTTATGGAACACAAACCGTACTTGGCACCCAGGAAAACTTGAAAAACCCATCCATCACAAACATTAAGAATTACTTCAATGTTTGGTATGTACCCAATAATATGGCAATTTGCCTCTCCGGAGATTTCGATCCTGATCAAATGATATCGGTAATCGACAAATATTTTGGAGAGATGAAACCTAATCCTAATTTACCAAGGCTAAGCTTACCGAAAGAGGATGAGATCGCTAATGTGATTTCACGAGAGGTATTAGGTCCCGATGCAGAAAGTGTGTCCTTGGCATGGCGTTTTCCGGGAGCCGCCAGTCGCGAAGTGGAAGTATTGCAGGTTATCTCCCAGATTTTAAGCAATGGTCAAGCCGGCTTGATTGATTTGGACTTAATGCAACAGCAAAAGGTATTAAGCGCTTATTGCTATCCGATGACCATGTCTGACTATAGTGCGTTCATGATGCAGGGTCGTCCCAAACAAGGTCAAACGCTCGATGAAGTAAAAGATTTGCTACTCAATGAAATAAAAAAGTTACGTAATGGAGATTTCGACGAGAAAATACTGCAAGCCAATATCAATAATTTCAAGCTTCAGCAGCTTCGCCAATTGGAGGACAATGACGGGCGTGCCGATTGGTTTGTACAGTCATTTGTAAATGGTAGCAATTGGGCAGATGAAGTAACAGCTCTGGACAGAATGTCCAAACTGACCAAGGCTGAAATTGTGGCTTTTGCCAACAAATTCCTTCAAGACAACAACTTCGCTTTGATATATAAAAGGAAAGGACAAGATCCGAATGAAAAGAAGATCTCAAAACCAACCATCACTCCTATCGTGATGAATCGTGATGCTGTAAGTCCGTTCCTGAAAGGAATACAAGACAGTAAGGTTCAACCTATTCAACCGGTCTTCCTCGACTATAACAAAGATCTCACTAAACTGAATGCGAAATCAAATATCCCCGTTCTTTACAAGCAAAATACATCAAACGATCTCTTTCAGTTGATTTATCTGTTTGATATGGGAAATAATAACGATAAAGCGTTGGGAACGGCAGCCGATTATTTGGAATACTTGGGAACTTCAGATATGACTCCCGAACAAGTCAAAAGTGAATTCTACCGCCTGGCATGCTCTTTCTTTGTCTCACCAGGTAGTGAACGGACCTATGTAGTACTCTCCGGTTTGAATGAAAATATGCCGGCTGCAATGAAGCTTTTTGAAAAGTTAATGGCAGATGCCCAAGTAAATAAAGAAGCCTATGCCAATATGGTGAAAGACATATTAAAAGCTCGTAAAGACGGTAAATTAAATCAATCACAGAACTTTAACCGTCTAGTGAGCTACGTCACCTATGGACCAAAATCTCCGGCGACTAATTTACTCAGTGAGACTGAACTGAATAATATGAATCCGCAACAGCTTGTCAACCGGATACATCAACTGAGTAGCTTCAAACACCGTATCCTCTATTATGGACCAAGTAAAAAGGAAGAACTCTTGTCAATCGTCAACAGTACTCACCGAACTCCCAAAATGCTGAAGGCTATTCCTGAGGGTAATAAATTCCCGATGAAGCTTACTACCGAAACCAAAATCTATCTTGCTCCTTATGAGGCGAAGCAGATTTATATGTCTCAACTCTCCAACAAAGGCGAAAAATTCAATGTAACGATGGAACCTATTCGCCAGCTTTATAATGAGTATTTTGGTGGAGGCATGAATTCTATTGTCTTCCAGGAAATGCGTGAAAGTCGTGGACTTGCCTATTCCGCATGGGCAAACTACACTAAGCCGGCTTACTTGAAAGACCCTTATAGCTTCCGGACACAAATTGCAACCCAAAACGATAAGATGATTGATGCCATAAAAACATTCAATGATATCATCAACAATATGCCCGAATCGGAAGCAGCCTTCAAACTGGCAAAAGAAGGAATGATAGCACGTATGCGTACCGAACGTATCACTAAGATGGATATTATCTGGTCGTATGTAGGCGCTCAATATCTGAATCAGAATGTCGACAGCCGGATCAAAACATACAATGACGTTCAGAAAATGGGTCTGAAAGATGTCGTTAACTTCCAAAAGAATAATGTAAAAGACCGCACTTACTCCTACTGCATCTTAGGAGACAAAAAAGAGTTGGATATGGAGAACCTGAAGAAGATTGCTCCGATAACCGAACTGACTACTGAAGATATTTTCGGATACTAATTAGACGTCTTTTTAAAGAGATATATTAGGCAATGAACTGTGCCGGCAAAAAGAAAAGTATTAAATTTGCCGACACAGTTTTTTATTTAACACCTAAACAAAAGAACATGAAACGTCATTTATTTGTATCATTCCTGTTTGTTATTCTAAGTACACTAAGTTGTTGGTCGCAGGATACCATTCGTGTATTAGCCATAGGCAATAGTTTTTCCGAAGATGCGGTAGAGCACTACTTGTATGAATTAGGGAAAGAGCAAAACATTACTTTTATCATCGGTAATATGTACATCGGAGGATGTTCCCTTGAAAGACATTGGAATAATACCCTGACCAATAAAGCGGACTATGAATACCGCAAGATTAATTCGGACGGTACAAAGCAACTCAAAAAGAAAGCCACTTTACTTGATGGTATAACAGACGAGCGGTGGGATTATATCAGCCTCCAGCAAAATAGCGGAAACTCGGGTATCATCAGCACCTATTTCCCTTATTTGACCGACATGTTAGCTTACGTCAAAGCTCATGCCAAAAACCCAAAAGCAAAGTATATGTTTCATGCGACATGGGCTTACGAATCAAACTCTCCCCACGAAGACTTTGGTAAGTACAACAAAGATCAGGTTACGATGTACAACGCAATTGTAAAATCCGTAAAAGAGGCAACAAAAAAAGTAGGAATACGCATTGTGATCCCATCGGGAACAGCAGTGCAAAATGGAAGAAACAGTGTGGTTGGCGACCATTTCTGTCGTGACAGTTATCACCTGAGCCTTGACTTGGGGCGTTACACGGCCGCATGTACCTGGTTTGAACGAATTACCGGTAAGTCTGTACTTAACAGCAAGTTTGCTCCTTCCACAGTGAGTGCCACGAATGCAGAGATAGCGCGAAAAGCGGCTCACTACGCCATAAAGAGTCCTTATAAAGTGACTCCGATCCGATAAACAAAACACTTAAATAAGGAATGCGGATATTGCATACGGCGTTTTGAATTACCCTCTGCAATATCCGCATTATTTATTAATGAAAAAGCGAAAGCTTATCGCCTATTCTTCATACATCTTGTCAATCGCTTCCTTATAATTGCGCGAAACAACAGCACGTTTCAGTTTTAAGGTATTTGTCAGCTCACCACGTTCCATACTGAAAGGCTCAGGAAGTAAAGTAAATCTCTTCACCTGCTCATAATGTGCAAATTGTTGCTGCAAAGTATCAATACGGGCACGGAACAGTCCTTGTATTTTAGGATGCTGCAAAAGTTCTTCCATACTGTTATATTCCAGTCCTTTTTCGTGAGCATATTCCTTCACATAACCATAGACGGGGACTATCAACGCAGAAACAAATTTCCGTTGATCAGCAATAATTGCAATCTGGTCAATATAACGATCAATTGCCAACTTCGTCTCCAAGGCTTGAGGACTGATATATTTCCCGTTAGAAGTTTTCAACAAATCCTTTATACGTTCGGTGAGATATAAATGACCATCCTTTATATAGCCGGCATCACCGGTATGAAACCAACCGTCTTGATCTATCACAGCAGCAGTTGCTTCCGTTTTCTTATAATAGCCTTTCGTTATTGTCCTTCCTTTTAATAGAATCTCGTTTTCCGCTCCTATCTTAATATCCAAATCGGGCATAACCGCACCAACAGAACCTATCTGATATCCCACATTAGGGAAACAGGAAACCGTAGCTGTAGATTCTGTCAATCCGTAGCCCACCACCATGTTGATGCCAACCGAGTGCACAAACTCACAGATTTCATCAGAAACAGCAGCACCAGCAGTCGGGAAGAAGTTGCCATTCTCAATACCAATGGTTTTTTTCAACAAAGCATAAACAGTCTTCTCATAGAATTTATACTTTATCTGAAGAAGCAACGGTGGAGTTTTGCCATTACGCAGATAATCCAGATTGTGAGCTTTTCCTACTTTGATAGCATCAAGCATCAACGACTTCCTTAAACCGGTTTCTTGAGCAATTTTCTCCTGTACACCGTCGTAGACCTTTTCCCAAAAACGAGGCACACTACACATCAGCGTAGGACGCACTTCCTTAATAGTCATTTGAATATCCGCCGGGCGGAGATTAACGCAAATTTGTACCCCTTTATGTATGCATAGGTAGCACCAAGCCCTTTCGAACACATGAGTCAGCGGAAGAAAGTTTATTGATACATCCTTATCAGTCATAAAAGGCAACCGGATATCGTGAATACGAAGCGCTTCTAAATAATTGGAATGATGAAGCATCACACCTTTAGGCTCTCCGGTGGTACCCGAAGTATAGAGTATATTTGCCAGATCATCAGCAGATGCACGGGCTGTACGAGCCTCAACTACATCGGCGTGGGGAAGCACTTTAGCCTGCTCCAGCAATTCATCAAAATAGATGGAAGAGACATCCCGTGGATCCTTCACCACATTACGGTCAAAGATAATCAGTTGCTGTAAAGTAGAGCAAAAACCGAAAACGCCAAACGCCGCATCATATTGAAACTGCTCTCCTACAAACAAATAGCGAATACCTGCATCATTTACAATATACTGCACCTGAGCAGGGGAACTGGTAGCATATAAAGGAATCGTTACTGCACGGTTTGCATAAGCGCCAAAATCGACGAATAAACATTCCGGCTTATTTTGAGAAAGCACTCCGATATTTTCCTCTTCTTCAATTCCCAAAGCGACCAAAGCATTAGCGACTTGCTTTACCTGGACCGAGAACTGCTTCCAAGTGATAGGTATCCATTGCGCGGTTTCATAGTTTCTATATTTCAGGGCTATTTTATCCCCGTATTTTTCCGCTTGACGATGAACCAAGACGGATAAATGATGATAAATCATATCTTCTTATATTGATAAATATGATACAAAGGTATTAGTTTTATTTGAAACTATTTTCCTTTTTCATAAGAAAGAGTATATCCGAATAAATTGCGAAAGTACTTTCCCTCATATTATTCACTTTCTTTTCAAGAATTATCACTAAGTTTGCAAAGTTATATAATTTATTACAGACATCTATGGACTACGATATATCTTCTTTAGCATCAGAAGCAGCGGGGCTTCTAAAATCATTAATTGCCATACCTTCCATAAGTCGCGAAGAGACGGAGGTCGCCGATTTCCTGCAGAATTACATTGAAGCATGGGGAATGAATACCGGTAGGAAAGGGAATAATGTATGGTGCCTTAGTCCGATGTTTGATTTAAAAAAACCAACAATACTACTCAATTCTCACATTGACACCGTAAAGCCTGTAAACGGATGGCGCAAAGATCCTTTTAACCCGCAAGAAGAAAATGGAAAACTTTACGGACTAGGCAGTAATGACGCAGGAGCAAGCGTAGTCAGTCTATTGCAAGTATTTTTCCAGTTATGCCGTAGTACACAATCTTATAACTTAATCTATCTGGCATCATGTGAGGAAGAGGTCTCCGGAAAAGAAGGCATTGAAAGTGTGCTTTCACAACTACCGCCTATTGAATTTGCCATTGTAGGTGAACCGACAGAAATGCAGCCTGCTATTGCAGAAAAAGGATTGATGGTATTGGATGTCACTGCCACAGGTAGAGCAGGTCATGCGGCTAGAGAAGAAGGAGACAATGCAATCTATAAAGTATTGGAAGACATTGCATGGTTTCGCGATTTCCGCTTCGAGAAAGTATCGCCTCTATTGGGCCCTGTCAAGATGAGTGTGACTCAGATAAATGCCGGTACACAGCACAATGTCATTCCCGATCGCTGCACTTTCGTTGTGGATATCCGAAGCAACGAATGTTACAGCAACCAGGAAATATTTGATGAAATACAAAAACATATTTCATGTGAAGCAAAAGCCCGTTCTTTCCGCTTAAGCTCTTCACATATAGCAGAAACACACCCGATTGTAAAACAGGCAATCGCATTAGGGCGTACTCCTTTCGGCTCACCGACTTTATCGGATCAAGCACTAATGCCGTTCCCTTCTTTAAAGATGGGACCAGGTAAAAGCAGCCGTTCACATACCGCAGATGAGTTTATTTTCTTACGAGAGATAGAAGAAGCGATCGATATTTATTTGCAATTATTAAATTCTTCGTTCGCATTTTAAATCAGCAATATAAGCAACTCACATTCTGTCTTATTCCAATTCTATAGGATTGTAAGGCAACGCTTTCTTTGCATTGTATTGTTTTTCCCATTTTTGTGTCACCGGATTCAAGAATAACGTAGATTCTCCTCTCAGTAGATCATAGGCTATATAGTCTTTATGAAATCTTTTATATATCTTATCAATCTCTTCCCGCTTGGCTTCCTTATACTTCACATCATATTTGCGTATTTCCTCTTTCGTTTTTAATTGTTCCAGTCCGATGCACTCGAACACATAATGATTGCGTGAATCCGAAACTTTAAGTATGAGCCCTGGCAATCCTCCCAGTTTCCATGGCCCGTTGTTCACAGGAATACCCATTGTGAACCAGGCTTCATAAGTTCTTCCTCTAAAATGCCCGGTAGCTTTTTGGCAAGTGTAAGACAGTATTTTACAATGTTCATCTCCAATCTCCCAGTCAATAGTGGGGATCGCTTCTTTATATATATAATTACCTCCAATGCAGGTGCCCAAGTCAGTCACTTCCATTTCCGAGTTTCTCATGTTTTTGAATATTTCATAGCCATACGCTCCATCTCTATTAAATCCGGGTATAGCATTCGCTCCTTTTAGTACCAATTTCGTAGAACTTATGTTATATTCCAGATAATCCTGGCTATAATATTTGGAATAGTTTTTACCAAGCAATAGCACTTGAATATCCTCCTCCGCATTTTTCTTTATCGTATCTTTTACAGACAATAGGCGGTAGGTTACTTTGATATCAGCCGAATCCAGCACTTTGTACTTATCAACCATTGTATTAAAATTAGGTTTTGTTTGGGCATGAAGACTGGCAATCACTAGAATAACACAAATGAAGAGTAACAAATTTTTCATCATATTTCTATTTAATATTTAATGGATAAATTCATTTCTATTTCCCATAGTACATATCACCTTAACTTAAAGCTTACCCTTAACATAATATTACTTGGGCGTATCTGATATATCTGTTGATAAGTATTCAAGTCACCATAATAAGCGGAAACATATTGATTCGTATCAAATATATTATTCCAGAACAGCTTGTAGCTAATCCTCTTCCAAGTATAGCTCAATCCTAGATCGGTGAAAGAAAGATGTTTATCACCCATGGAAGTATTGTTGTAATAATACTCATAGTTGAGGTTTACCGTAATGTCCTTAGGTAAACTGATATCCATGGACGTTTGATTGACAAACGACTTTATCGTTGGAGTCTTTTCCATATCCATCTTACTATCGTATCTCCCCCATATTCCTTTAGTTGAAAAGGATAAAAACGAAGAGGGCCGGCCACTCACTATTCCGGAAATGTTCAATCCATGGGTTTTATAGTCCACCAGTTTGTTCTGCCGCAATACCTCCGAAGAGTTAATGCCATAATTTGCTTCCAAGGTGACAAGCGTATTCTTCCAGTCAAAACCTTTACTTATATTCCCCCCCATACTTACACCTTGTTGTGAATTGGGCTGCTCTATGGCGGAGGTTATGGAAAGTATGCCCTTAAAATTCTGCCCATACATCATATTACTTTCAGTATAATTATAATTTATATTTCCCCGTGCAAAGAGCATGCTGCCCAGATCTTTATACGACAAGCCTATCGACCCGCCATTACCCTGCAGCTCTGCCAGATTACCATCATAACGATTCAAACTGCGGTAGTTCTGAAGGATGTATCCGGTGTACATTGATTGCAGGCTACCCGTTGCATGATAAAAACCGTAATTTGCATCCAAATTGACGGCATCTGAAAAACCATACGACAATATAGCGGAAGGTTGGAAAAAGAATCGTGAAATATTGTTTTTATCAGCTCTAACCCTATTATCAAAACAGATGCCCTGATAATACACCGGAAGGCTGACTTCCAACCTCAGATTTCTTAATGCACCATACTTCAACCCAACTCCCACTCCAGTAGTATATTTCAACCAATTTATATCATTATTCATGCTGTCAGCCCGGTTAACAGCAAGTGCTCCACCTTGCTCACCCTGAGTATAAACTTTGGAATATAAGTTACGCGCCTCCAAATTGGCTTCGGCAGTGGGACTGATACGTATGCGCCCAACCATTAAAGGTGACAGAAGCGTCATTCTATTATTCAGATAAAAGCTATTGAATCGGGCTTGTTGCCGTAACATCGTATATGGGTTCCCATCATTAAAGATGTCGGCATATTGACCGGGATAAACGGATAACGTTTGAGGTGTTGACCTGAATCCGGTATTAGAGGTTAATTCAAAGCCTCTTTCATCCCCTGTATTTTTCACCCATTGAAATGAATTATTAATTCGGAAAGTGTTTTTTTTCAGTCGTTGCGTAATGGCGTCTCCCGAAAAGACAGCCCCCAAGCTATTATCCCATGTCCCCTCTGCATTCAGGTAATTATTCAAATAATTGTTACTATTGTTCCGGTTATACCGAAGTTCCGTCTCCAACCTGTCCTGATTTCTGGAGGAAGCCATATCTTCATCAATCACCAGCACGTCTTGCCCCGGCAAATAATAAGATGTACGGGCACTGCTCTCTCTATTTTCATGATCATTGAGAAAGTACAAATTGAAGTTCAATTCATTATCATCCTTCGTCTTGAAAACATTATTAACTGTCACCGCATTAGAGTTGTTGAACAAGTATCTTTGTTGATCAATAGAGGGAGGAGAAGGCATGCTCACACCCAGTATATTTTCATTTTCAAAAGCGTTTCTTGCAGTGAATGAACGGAGTTCCCTGGATAAATCCAAGCCGGAGTTATTGCTCTTGTAGCCGACTATGCTTTGGTATTTTTTCGCAAAATACATCCCTGTCAGTTGGTTTTCCCAGAGTAAGGGTGAGGCCCCTATGCCCAACTGAGCCATAATGCTCAATACACCTTTCACACTGTCTTTTAATTTGAGATTGATTGCTGCATCATTGGAGATACGAATTTTTTCCAACGCTTTCACTGGCTGATGGTTTTCCAAAACCTGTACGGTAGATACATCTTTTGCAGAGATATTATTTGTTGCGATACCATATCTCCCTTGCAACAAATCCATATTTTCAATATAAAACTTATTGATAGGCTTTCCTCGATATTTGATACCGCCATCGTCTTCTACGGTAATACCCGGCATCTTTTTCAATACATCACCAATCACGACATCATTCTTGTCACTGAATGAAGATACCAGATAATTGATGGTATCCTTGGCTCCCCATATCCTTTTGGATTGCACCACCACCTCTCTAAGTTTAATGGCTTCTTCAACGGCTCGAAAGTTTACAGTTTGGCTCCGATTATCAATTTCCTTATACTTATGAATAATGCCTATGCCCGAGATAGACACCAATAACCGTTTTGAAGTCCCTTTGTAGGTCAATTGATACCTGCCGTCATTATCACTATAACAATAGCTCGAAATGGCACTATCCGGAAGTTGGCGCAGTACCACCGAAACATACGAAGTACCCTGTCCTTTCTCGTCCGTAACAGTTCCTTGAACAACTGTCTGTGCTGTACTTATTGTGGCATAAGATGCTGTTATAAAAGATAAAAATAGATATGTAATGAACTTCTTTATATTCATTTTACTCTTTTTCTATTGGGTTATATGGATGTTTCCTTGTAGAAATTTTCACTTCCCTAGCTTCTCCGTTAAGATTGACTTCGAAGGTTTTCCCTCCTTGTACAGTTCTAAATCCTGCAAAATCATCGTGCAGTCTGCGGTATAACTTACCACATTCCTTACGAGTCGATTTTATATAATTCAGATTATAGAACTTTATAGGTTCCTTTTTATTAAGATGTTCTATACCGATACATTCAAATTTAAAATAGTTTTGAGAATCGGATACCCTAAGGATGAGACCCGGTAATCCTCCAAATTTCCATGGTCCATTATTAATCGGAATTTCTGTTGTAAACCATGCTTCATAAACCCTACCTCTAAACTTTGTTGTTGCTTTTTGGCATGAATAAGATAAGATTATAGCCCTTTCATTCGTTAGATTCCAATTCATATTATGCTGATCATCGAGATACAAATAGTTTCCTCCTATTAAAGTCGCCAAATCTATGACTGTAATTTTACCTGCAGGATAGTTCTTGAATATCTCATAGCCACTGGTTCCTTCTTTTGCATTGGGAACTTTATCTACACCTTTATTTATCAGACTTTTTACATATTCATTATAGTCAAAATAAGTCTGACTATAATATTTTGACATTTTCTTTCCAATTAAAAGCGCTTGTACATCGTTACTCTTCTGTTGGGCTTTTAGTGTATCCTTAACAAAAACAAGATTATAAGTAACTTTCATATAAGCGGAGTCCAACACCTGATATTTGTCCATGGACACGGCTCTAGGTTCCCAATACTGCGCAGAAAGAGAGTTGGACGCTAATAGGAGAACGACTAGAATGTAATTTCTCATAATTATTACTCTAAGGTTATTTTAATCGATAGGTCACCTTAACATCAAGCATGTTACTTCAAGGTGATGCCACAGCAAACAGAAAGAATAGAAATATAACGGACATCTTTATATTCATATTTTTCTTATATATACCAGCAACAAATATAAACACAAAAGAAATATCAAACATTGAAAATTATTGAAATATAGTTTTCATTTGTTTACAACATTGGCGTTTAATCTCAATTACTTACCTATTAATAAAGAAATACATTTTCTATGAAAACATTATTTCAAAATACTTTATACTAGTAAAGCTAAATAATCATACAATTATTCTTTTTGTGGATATTAATCAGCATCAACTGCCCTTTATCTATTATGTTGTTATATTTAACCAAGCATAAGATCCGCAAAAGATGAAGCTTAAGTTAATAAAAGGGACATACCATCTCCACACCTTCTCCGTACCTTCTCCATACCATCTCCACTCAGCCTTTACCTTTCCAAGCCTCAGCTAAAGCGCAAAATAATGGAGAATATATAGAGATGGTATTAAGGAAGTATTACTAAAATATATATTCTGAAGAAGAAAACATCATCAATCACTTTTAAGGATATTGCGCATTATCATAAAGTGATAATCATTTTATGATGATAACGGGAATTATCTTATATTTGCCTCTTTCGCATCTTTCGCTGTAAAAGGCGTTTAGAAAAAGATTTAGTCACCTACGACAGAGGCTTTATCAGGCATGCAATCATCTTCTGTACAGAATTAACAAGTCATATTATGAAGAAAAAGAACTTTTTGATAACAGCTCTGATCTTGTTTAATATAGCAAGTATGGTTGCTCAATCTTTAGATTTGGAATCTATTGATTCAAAATTGACTAAAATATATAATGATGATCAACAAGTTCGAAAAAAAGTGCTGAATGCTTATAAAAACAGTTCACCAAACATACGGGATATTATTACTGAAAAGGACTCCATAGATTCATACAATCAGCATTATATCGCCAATATCTTGGACGTTTATGGATGGCCGAATAATTTATCAGATCAAGCAAATAAAGCTATTTGGATTATTATAGACCATGCAAACAATAGCTTTGCAGAAAAATATTTTCCTTTAGTAAAGGAAAAAGGTAAGCAGGGTATCCTCTTGATGGCGGATGTCGCAACATTGGAAGATAGAATTTCAATGAGAAATAATAAAAAACAGAAGTATGGCACTCAAACTGTTGGAGTTTTATCTGCTGATAACGCAGAAAGCATAATTTATATCTGGCCCATTGAGAATAATGAAAAGGTTGATGGGCTAAGAGCTTCTGTTGGCTTGCCTTCGATGGAGCAGTATATACAAACTGTAAAAGAGCATTCCAACAGTAAAGTGGTATGGGACAAAGAAATCTCACCAGATAGATTAAAAGATAGGCTCCCAAAGCTACATTTTAAATAGCATAGAAGTGCTCTTGCCCCGTTTTCCTGATGATTATAGTATTTTTTGAAGGAAAGACTCCAATTGCCCTACATAATAAAATGGTATATTGTAAAGCATATATTGTTTACTAGAAGGCAACTGGATATTGTCAGAGCAAAACGCCCCATTCCATACACGTATGGCAATATTCTCTTTAGATTCGTTCATAAACTGATGCAGGGAACGTAGTTTCGAATTATCTCCCGTTTTTACTTCTATGGGAAGCAAGTGGGACTTGTACTTATACACAAAATCGACTTCCGCCTGTGAGTTACGTGCATCACGAACCCAGAACATTCGTTTGGCTCCAAAAGTGGAAGATGCTCCCAAAAGTTCCTGCCCCACCATCTGCTCAGCTATTGTACCGTTCCACAAATCATCCGTTTCAGGAGTAAAGATGAATATATCACACCAAATGTGCCACTTGTATCACTCACAAATGTGCCGGATATATCACTCTTAAATGTGCCACTTTTCACAGGCTGTAATTAGATTGCTAAAGTAATTATTTATTTTATTTTTTAC
>JAYRGX010000009.1:0-116416 GCA_041907545.1 Bacteroides sp. | reverse complement strand
ATACTATGGGATAGACTGAATCAAGGGGACGGGTACGCCAGGATTGAAGTTCAGGCAGCACCCTGTCGGTAATGGCGCTGATTGTATCGGCTGAAACCCGATTACCCAGGTTCTCCTCCATCCAGTCACTTATCTCCCGTGTACTGTTGCCCAAGGCGTATAAGCCGATGATGCGGTCGGAAACACTGTCCGCCAAAATACGCTCACGTTTTTTTATGAACTCGGGCTCGAATCGCGAATCCCGGTCGCGAGGCGTGTGTACGGTTACTTCGCCCATCCCGGTTTGAACCTGTTTGCTCGTGTAACCGTTGCGACGATTGCCCAATGAGCGTTCTTCTGAATCCATATGGGCGTCCATTTCTCCTTCCAGAGCGGCATTAAGGAGTTTCTCCAACAGGGGAGCAAAAGCTCCGCCTTTGCCTAATAACGGTTTGCCGGATTTTAATTGTTCCAGCGCTAAGGCTTCCATGGCCTTGTAATCAAAATTTTCCATAAAGCTAATTTCTGTGTAAATGTAATATTTTTTTTACTTCATTTGACACAGTTTACTTTACAGTCTCCAAATTTTGTAAAACAATTCTACGATAGCTTTTTCCATATTTTAAACTCTATGTATAATGATGGTTTAATCATATAGTATTTAATTATAAAAGAATTAGGGGGTATTTTTATTCCCCCTAATTCTTTTATAATTAAATTCCCTTTTTCTTGCGCTGAACATCTGCTATCATATCCTTAACCTCTTGTCCAACGGTTAAAAAATTCTTGTAAAGTATGCGTTCCTTCTCTTCCTTGGACTTGAATACATAGAATTTGGGCAATGGATAGTTGCCGTAATCATCTTCTTCTTTCTTGATTTCATCCATATCGAAGTCTGTCTTGCAGAAGAATTTGGAAGTCTTGAATTCTTCGGCTTCCTGGATGTTCATGTTATCTCTCATGCCCGTTTTGGTCTTCACAAAATCACGAGCTGTTTGTCCACAAATCCAACCAGTTGCCATATCACTGATTTTTGAAGCAGGCACCAAGTTGTCGAGGTTTTCATTTAAGTTGATACTAGTCTTATCTCTATCGATGGTAACACCTTTCTTGAGTTGAACAACTTTACCAAAGATATCGTTGGAAAGCCATTCCAAGGTTTCTTTACTTCGAGCTGAGCCTGATACCACATTACCTACGGTAGTGATAATCTTCTGCATACCTACTTTTCCATAGTCAGCTTCCAACTGAGGAAGTTCCTGAAAACCTAATGCTACAGACACTTTGTTGCTTCGGGCAGTACCTATTAATCGGTCTATCTTATGAAAGTAGAGGGTTGGCAATTCATCCACAATAATACTTACAGGGATATTCTTTCCTTGGCCGGTATTTACACGAGTAACGAGACGGTTCAAAATCAAAGCATTCAAAGCTCCGATTATGCTTTCCATTTCTGGATCATTAGCAATCAGCAGATAACTTGGGCTCTTAGGGTCACTCACTTTCAAGTCAAAATCATCACCGTCCTTGTGGAACACCCAATACGATTCTTTTGTAGCTAATCGGCTGGTATATACACGCAGTGTACCAATCATACCCTCCAACTGTTCCATCGCTTTGTTCTTCAATGCGGTCTGGAATGGGCCAAGTAACGGAGCTACTTCATTGTCGGTTTCAAGTACTTCAAAGATTGTCTGATAACTTTCATTTAAGAACGATAAGATGTGGGGCATATCGGAATATTTTCCCAACCAATAGGCTGGTTCAACAATTTCTCCCCCTTCTTTATCACGCACAACACCTGTAGGTCTCCAAAACTTGGTATCCTTATCTTGAGCTTTCTCTGCATAGAGTTTTTTGCCATCCTTGTCGTATGGCTCTCGTTCATAGTTCACAAAATAGTAGATACAAGCTGCCAAGAAGTTGACAGCTGATGTTTGAAAGAACTGGTCACTACCGCCACCACCTTCTTTCTTTCCCTTTTGTAGGGATTCAAGTAGGGTTTCAGCGGTTTCACTGGCTGCTGCCAAATTCTGAATGTATTTCTTCTGAATAGGATTCACTCGTCGGCTATATTCTACATCTACAAAGTTGATGATATTGAATTTACAGCCCTTGGGTGTATTGCCTTGTTTCTGATTGATTTTGTAATGATAATATAGCTTCTGTGCTAAAGTAGGGAATTTATAATCATATACGACCATAGAGAAGCCCTTTGCAGAGTGTTGACGGATGTAGGGTTCAATAATGGAGAATGTCTTACCGGAACCAGGAGTACCAACCACCCAACAACCTCGGAACGGATTGGTGATATTTGCCCAACCTTTACGGAACTTACCTTTATAGTAGTAGCGCATCGGGATATTTACCGAGTATTTGTTCTCAATGAGTTTATCGCATTGTTCAAAGCTCTCATTTTCTAAATTGAAGCGGTCTTTCAGTAAACCCTCCTTCAAGAACTTGCTGATATTATCTAAGGCTACATGAACTAGTATCGTACCTATGATGGTGAGTATCATGTAGAAGATGATGTTCAGACGGATACCATATAGACGGTTTGCCATTAATCCATCACCTTCGCCATGTCCCATATTATACAGAATAACAGAACCGGCAATCAGAAGAACGCCTGATACCAAGGGATATAATACTTGATTGCGAGCATTGAACTCCAAATGCTTCTTGTTTCGAGTACCAATGCAGGTAATGCAAACCAATAGAAAAGTAGCCACCTTGCTATAAACCAAATTGTTATCGTTGTAGATAAGCCATCTTTTCATGCGGTCATGAATATCACAGATAATTCCGTTCCAGTTGTCCAATATTGCAGGGTCGATGGCGTACATAAAGAATTCCAACATCAAGGAAACGTATATGAGTGATCTAAATATCTTATAGGCGGTCTGTAACTCTTTGCTTTCTTCCATTGCCATAATAATTGTGTTATGTTTCTATTACTCTGTTACTGCTTTGACGTACCACCTGCCATTGCGCTCCCTCACCTCTGTGCCATAATTTAGCTTCGTATTAGCCATGAAGTCTCCAATCTTTTTCAGCTTTTGTTCGCCGATGCCATTGATGCTAGCAATCTGCATTTTTGTGTGGCAAATAAGTTCACCGACCTTCACAATGCCTACGTTCTGCAATATTTCTACGGTTTTGAGAGATAGTCCTGTCTGATAAAGATTGCTCCCAAGTAGTTCGTATTCAATCCAACCATCCATTGAGTCATTTTCATAAACCAACACTGGTGGAAGAATGGTATCCTGTTGTTCTTTCTCCTTCAAGAGTTCACGCAACTCAGCGTTCACAGTCTTCAACTCTTCGATTTGACGAAGGTACGCCTTCTCTCTTGCTTGTTGTTCTTCAATTTGTTTCTCTTGTCGTTCACTCATCTTAGCTACCATATTTTTATATTCAGTATTACAACTATAAATTGTATCAAGCTGATCCTTTAGTTTCAGATTACAATCAATCAGCTTTTGATTATAATCGAGTAAGCTATCCATCGCAGTCTTGTATTCTGCTGACATGACATAGTATTTATTTTCATCTACTTCTACCTTTTTATTGAAGTGGATATTCGACTTGCAGGGCTTATCACAGCAGTTGATAATGCCACCCACTAAGAAGATGGTCGAGAATATCATGGTTGCAATAACGGTAAAGATGACCGTTTCATGTGGATAACAAATAACAGCGGTGATATAGGCTGCCAACAATAGAAACAGGATAAAAATCATCATATTTTTCTTTCTCATTTTTAGTTAGTTGTTTAGTGTTACAATAGGTCTTGCTTTGTGTGCTTGAATCTTAGGTGTTTCCAACATTCCACCGCTTTCAAGAGAATAGAGCCATGCTTTGACGCTGGCTTGTCCCTTAACTTCGGTGGATGTCCAATACCAACATTCATTGGCTTCGTCGGGTAATGGTGTTCCTCCGCAAGCAATGATGTAGGGATTGATGACAGTCTTCATTGAGTATAGTAATCTCATCTGTGCAACGGAAGGGATATAGGCACTTTGTCCATATCGCCATAGCTGAAAGACTTCTTCTGCCAACGGTGAGGAGGTATCTTTTGTACTATAGATGCTGTAGGTATTGGCATTGCCATCTAATGCTGTCACACTGGTAGAAGTACCTTGAATAATTCCTAAACTATCAGCAAAAGACGTTGGACTTACATCTTTCAGGTAAACGGCATAGCCATTTCCTTCAACATCTTCCGACTGATTGATATAGAATACCACAGCAATGGGTTCTTTCTTCTTGGCTTTCACTTCTTCAATGGAGTGCACATTTCCATCGGTACACAGAATATGTCCGACTTTCATGGCTGTATCGGGGAAATCCTTGTGGGCATCACAGGAACTGAGCAGAATACTTATTGCTGCCATCCAACAAGTTGCTATGTTTTTAATTTGATTCTTCATTTCTTTTAGATTTAGTTACCACATGGGAGTTTTACACCGATGACAATTCCGGTACGAAACAAGTCCTGACCCTTAATCAGACAATCGCTCTTTACCTGCCAGTAGAGTTTCCATCCACCTTTCAGTGAAAAATTTTGCTCATAACCGACATGGATTCCACCTAAGAAATCATCTGTATCTGATCCAGCCGAAGCTCCGATACGCAGATTGCCATGACTATTTCTTGTTCGGATCACACAGGGCTTGTAGGCTACACCCAAGCCCCATGTACGGTAGTTCCTCCAAAAGGATTCAGGGCAGATATGACCACATGATTCACATTCTTTCCATTTGATACACCCGTTGGCAAAGTATTCCCAAGCATTATGATACTTGGTTTCATGCTCGTAACTTAAAGTCAGGTCAGCACTGTTTTCATAGAGAAGACCAACGCCTAATGATACATGGTTGTTATTTTGGGCAAAGGTGGTTGTCGCCATACTGATGACTGCAACCAAGGCTAATAGATGCTTCTTCATTACTCTTCCTCCAGTAATACTTTGTTGAAACTATCGGCACACAACACATCTTCATAGTCAATGTTCAGACTGATGGTGCGTCCTGATATCTGCTTTTCACTCATTTCAATAGTCAGAATCTTATCATTCGGAAAGGTAAGTTTCTTCACTACGAGAATATTTCTATAGCCATACTTGAACGACTGGGTCTGTTCCAGTTGCATTTCTGGAGTAAGCTCGATGACCTGATTGTTCGTTGCTTTCGATATTTTCTTATCTGCGAGTTTCAATCGCATCTCATCAATGTCAAAGCGTATGTTGGTTTTGTTCTCTACGCTATAATCAATGAAGAAATAATCACCTACAGCATAGATGTTGTTCAGTCGCATTTCCATGCGATGCTTCTTCGTCTTTACATCACGCCACTTAGCCGGTGATGACCAAATATTACGGGCTATACGATACATATCCTCGGTTGAAAGACTGACAGCTGGGTTATGGTAAGCCGTTTGTTCCATGCGTTGAACGACTTTGTCTGTAACTGCTTCCTGCAAACGAGTTGTGTAAAGCAAGGCGTACTGAGTACGATAGCGTTCGGTTACAATAGTGACAATAGCCAATACTTCTCCATCTTCATGTGCTCCTTCCTTGGGCTTCAATCGGATGGTGTTATTGATAGGTTGATCTCCTGCAATCTTGTCCGTAGAAATATCCACGAAACGGATAGGTTCGGTAGCTGTGATAACTGTAGTTACTTGTTCATTGACCGTGAGACGTTCCATCTCTTCGTAGGTCTGCTGTGCAAAGACTCCATTGATAGAGGCTGCAAATACCGCAATAGCGGTAAACATCTTTCGTATGTTCATTTTTCTTGATTTACTGATTGTTACTTATCTTTTTTCTCACGACCATTCACGAGATACACAAACGAGCCGTATTTGAGTTTGACACTGTTTTTCTTGATGGCTTTGCTAATAGCATTACTGGTTCGGGTATAGGCATTCTGTACTGCTTGCATTCCCCATTGGGTAAAACTACTGCCTTGATTGCCGTTGTTCATGGACATATTGCCGTTCATGGCACTGGAAGCAACATCCTTACTGGTTTCTCTAAAAGAACTGCTTGGGACATATAAACCTTCCAAACCATCGGTATCATATACAGATAGGCTTACCTTTACCAATTCATCACCAACCATCAGGCTGTTGATATTTCCTTTTACTCGCTGACTGCCAAAGCCACTCATGATTGCATAGATATAGGATCCTTTCTTCACGATGGTTTCGTTGATTTCCACATCGTCCAATAGGCGAAGTCGAACTCTGGATCCATCCACCGCCTTGATATTCTCATCGATGATGGCTTTTATCAAATGAGGTTCTTTTTCATTCTCGGCTAGCGTATTGAAATAGTCAGATGTCGTTTTCACCTTCTTGACTACAGCTTGTGATTTAGAATCATCATCCAATTCTGATACACCTTTCTGAGTGATTTCTATTTTCCCTTTCAATTGAGTGCCAGTAGCAATGGTGTCTTTGGTTTCTGCCGGAACTTCATTCAGACCTTTTCGTCCTTTCAGTCGCGCTTCTGCCAATGCCTTATTCAGTTCATCCATCACTTCCTGTTCTCGTTGTTTGCTTCGGGCTAATCTGTCGGCTTCACTCAAGTTTATACTTGAGCTGTCATTCATCATGCCTTTACCTTTTTCGGCACTTTGACGCAATCTCTCTTGCATGAGGCTGGCGTTTTCCATTTCCTCAGTCCTTTGTGCTGCGTCTGCGTCCAGGAATGCGATGTCTTCTTGTGTGTATTTAGAGTCATATTCTTCGGTCTGCTTTTCGTCATTATCTCTTTCTATATTTCCAACGGCTGAGAAGTCCTGGATTCTACCAAAGGATTTCTGCATGTTGTCATACTTACCACCGATACCATCATTCGTAATCTGTGCCTTGGGTAAATTCGGGTTTAGATATTCGGTCGTCTGCATGTTGGTAGGTGCTTCGGCTAATTTCGTATCAAAGATGTCTATGATAAAGTAGCCACAACCCATCAACAACGGATAGAGGATGGCGGGAAGCACATACTTCGGCTGTTTCCAGTTAATGTTTTTGAGATTCATTGTTACTTGTGTTTGATTTGTTGTTTGTACTTGTTTCTTTCTCTTGTTCTGCCTTTTCTTTCAAAAGCTTCTCGTATTTCATTTCCAACTCCTTTATCTTACGGTCTTTACCATGCAGCTTATCCATGGCTTTTTCCTGCCTTTGCGTTGCTGTGGTTTGTTCTTGCTTGCTCGAAGCATTACAAACCAGTGCGATACGATAGATATTGAAAGTGAAACAGCAGATGACTATGCCAAATACGATGGCGAGAAACAGATTTCTGTGTTCATTGGCAAAGCGTTGTAATGAGGCAGCCACCTTGTCGATTCTCGTTATTCTGGCAAACTTCTTTCCGGTTTCCACTTCCTTCTCATAACGGTCTTTGTACTTAGGGTCATCCTTATCAGGCATTTTTTCCCCGAATATCAATTTCTTCCAGCCCATAGATTAGTAGTTTGCTTTGGTTTTCTGTTCGATATCCTTATTGAGAAGCGTTCTCCAGTTCACAATCAAGAGACCATGAGGGTTGTTGTCGGTTCTTGGTACACGTTTCAACTTACCAGCTGTTACCAACTCACGGGTAAGAATATTTGTTCTACGTTCGATACGTTGGCGACCATAGTAGGTGAATTCCATTTTCTTCTCATCAAGATTAATGCTGTCGCAGAAGATGCTGAATACAGCACTCGTACCCATGATGTTGTTGTAAAATCCCTTTTCTTTCAAGGTATTATACTGAGCCAATCCTGTTTCATCTACGAGATACATGGCTTTATTCATCGTATATTTGATATACTTGTCATCTGGTGCAAGTGTGAAGAAGAAATGATGGAACATTTCAATATGACTTCGAGCTTCCACATCAAGTGTTTCTTCCATCGTTGTTCTTTGTACCAGGATAGGCACATTGCTATCCAAAACATAGATCTTTTGTTGGGCATCATTCACCATGGTTTTGGCAGTCCAGATAGATGATACGCTGATGATGATACAGCCCAACAAAAAGAAGCCACAGATGATTGTGACGAGTCTTATCTTATTTTCAAGGTTCTTTATTACCATTGTTTTTGCGTTTAAAATGTTATTTCATGAAGCTACCGATTGCACCAGTAGCTGTTGTTTTTGCCTGTTGAGCTACACCTTCACCAAAGTTTCGAGTAGAGAATGCTGTATCACCTTCAGGAATCATCCATGAAGCTAAGTCAGGAACAAGGTTTAGACATTTCAATGCGACTATACTTGCGGCCATGAGATAACCTGCCGAGAAGAATGAGTTCTTGAGGTATCCGACCATGGATGTTGTGGATTCTGTAATTGCTGTAAGGTTCTCGACCTGAATACTCAAGACAATATCAAATAGCAATAAAACATAGAAACCCACGAAGTAGAGCATAGCACCATAGAAATGCACCGTCAAATAACGTGTTATCCATTTCGCCCATGCGCCTTCCCATTTGGGTAACAGGCTGAACGCCCATTGAATTGGTCCGAATATCGTCAGCATTCCAAGGAGTATCTGTTGTACGTAAATCGTCGCCCACCAGCCTATACGATATACAATCAAGGCTAAAGTCATCACTATTTTATCAAGACAGATGATGGCACCAGAGGTTAATGAGGTAAACCACATTTCACTAGATTCTTCCTCCATCTTTGTTACATGAGGTACTCCAACTTGTTCCATCGTGGCTTCTGTCAAATTAGGATCTTGACTACCTTTGTGGGCTACATCAGCTTTTGCTTGTAGCCCATTATAGATGGTATCTCGTGTATGAATCAACTCCTGGACTTCGGTGAACTTATCACTAATCTGAGTGGCTTCTGCTTCGTAGAGATCATGCGTATAACTACCGATACAGTTGGGAATATAGGATAAGAAGTCCAAGAAGCACCAACTACTATTACTATTGGTAATGCCTGTATCAGCAGGAGGATACCACCAACACATGATGACGGCTACGGCCAAAGGTTTGAGCATTTTCATCACATCCAATGGCTCATGCTTGACCATCATCTTGTAAGTTAACTGAGCTGCAACTACCAAGGAGAAGAGTGCAGCCAATGCCATACACATCTGGAGAATCCACCAAAAAGGACCTTGTTGACCTGTAAAGGTGGCATCGCAGAGGAATTCATTCGTTTGAAAAATGACATCATCTATCTCTTCTTCAAGGATATTGATACCGAAATCGCTTAGGATATTGTCAGCCATACATTTGTTTTAAAGTTTAGTCAATTGTGTCTTATAGTTCTTCATCGCACGATGGATCTTCTGTTCGCATATAATCAGAAGCATAGAACGAATACCATCTTCATCTACAAATTTGATAGGCATCTTCGTGGTATAACCCAATCCATTTACCTTCGGTATTTTAATGGAATAGGATTTGATGGTTTTTCCTACATACGATTTATAATCAGAAATGCCAATACATTCTGCAACTGTTGCAGCTCTGTAGAGAGTGTTTCCATTCTCTCCTTGGGAAACTTGAATTTCACCAAAGAGAGGATGGTTCACTACTTGTAGTTTTTGTTCATCCATAACTTTTACTTTTAATAGTTATCAAAATTCAGTTCACGAACTCTGTTTTCCTTTTCCATCACAGGAATAATACCGTACTTCTTTAGGAATTCATAGAGGAAGAGACGACCTTTCTGTGTCCACTGAGAGTGCTCACGAGAGGTGTTATTCTCCAATCTTACATGAACGCTTTTCATGTATCCCTTATCCTGATAGCCTGCATAGGGTAGCCACTGACCGTTTACGCAATACTGAATCTTTTTCTCGTGAAGAAACTTGTTGAGTTGTACTGCTGTTGTGCCGTATTCTTTTGCAATTTGAGTGATACAAACGCATGACGGAGTGGACATGATGTAATCAACGAACGACTGACGAACTTCCAATACACGAATGGTTTTTTTCTGCCCCTCGATAATATCCTTCTGAACTTCGTTACGTTCCTCGGCAAACTCACGAGCTTGTTTTTCCTTTTTGAGGTTGGTTGCCAACTCAATCAGGAAGTCTGGTTCATTCAATGCACGCTCGATTGTTTTCTCAGTCAAGTAGGCACCATTCTTACGAATTGATGGCAAGACTTCTGATGTTACCCACTTGCGGAATTTCTTTGCTCCTGGCTTGCGACTATCCAATATAATATCATACAAGCCGTCTTCGTTAATAAAACTCGCAATTTGCTGTCTTCCAAGCCTATCTACGATGGGGTGCTTACTAAGCACATCATCTCCTAAACGTTGCGCAGTCTTTGTTGACACTAAACCTAGTATTTTACAAATGTCTGATAAACTAAACTTCGGCTCTCCATCATTACCTACAATGATTCTCACTTTTCCAAACTCGGGGCTATTGAAAATCTGAAATTGATTTGTTTCTTTCATATTTGTGTAATTATTTTGTGATTAATATTTTTCCATTCATTATTCTCTGCCGCCATTTACGCTTGTATTCCAACCGGCTTCTCTCCAGCGATTCAAAGCAGAAGCGGCAATGGCTGCAACTCTATTAGGTTTATTATATGTACTAGATAGTAGTTCGCTAGTTTGGTTGTTATTGTACAGTCTGACGACGTACTTTACCAATGTCTCATTTTGCCTGCATATATCTGCATAGATACGCAGGTACTCTTTTTTGCGTTGTGCATTTGGCATGTAAGCATCCTGTGTGGCCTTGATGGCGCACATATATATATTATAATAGTCTTTCCACCGTTCCTGATTATCAGGAGAACCACCTGCACCCAAAATGCGATCAATGTTTTTCTTGTAGTCATTTAGCTTGTTGGTAAGTTTTTCACCTTCCACTTTCCAAGCAATGTCTAATGCCCCTCCTTGACGGTCTGCTATATTCAATGCTTCAATTTTGGCTCGTTTTACCATTGCTGAGTCAAGAGATTCTGCCATCTCTACTTGGTTGTAAGCATTCAAACCAGAGAGCGTTCTATATCCCAGTTTGTTCTTTTCACTGGCTGTTTTCTTATAGCTGTTATGTAGCAGCCAATAGTAATAGTCTGGTGTCAGTGTGCCAGAACCGATCTCCATTACTGTAACCTGGTTCATCTTTGATGCATCATGGCTGTAACTTACGCTCTGAGCCTGAGAAGTCAGAGCAATACAGCTAAGTCCGATAAGTCCATATAGTTTCTTCATTTTTTCTTTATCAATGCGTCGTGACTTGATCTTTTCCAACGATCCAAAGCATCATTGGTAATCTCAAGTTTTGACCTGTTTATATTGGTAGCTTCTTTCCAGTACCCCATGCGGAGGTGGATAAATTTCCATGTCTCGAAGTAGGCTCTATTCAAAGTGAGCTCAATGTTGTCAAGCGACATGTTGATGGATGCCATAGTCAACATTAGGTCATTGGTAGAACAGGCTGCTACACCTGTTGCATACAAAACCAAATCAGAAACAGATTTGTAGAGCTGTTTCCCTTCTCCATATACTCGCTCCAACATTCTCTTGTTTACACTGATAATCAGCGTATCTATCATTCTGATTTTCCCTCTCTTTATGATTTCCTCATTGTAATCCTCCAACAAGTTTTTGTAGTCACTGATTCTATCAGAGACATTGTTGTAGGTATCATACATATTCATCGAGGTACGAAGAGATTGATAGAGTACATCAATCACATCGAACGCTCTGGTATATTTGTCCAGTTCTACATTCAAATCTTTGTATTCTACGGCAGCCGTTTTACTATAGTCGTGTAATAGTTGATTACTCATTTCCAAAGTAGAACGAGCCAACAATAGGCTTCTTACCTGCTTATGGTCATTGATATATGCTTCCAATGCCGCAGGATCACTTTGTGCCCAGACAAAGGATGGTAGGGATAGAAGTGCAGTTAATACTAATCCGAATAGTCTATTCATGTTCTGGTTCCTCCTCTGATTTGATTGTCGGTGATGGATCTGGTTCTGTCATTTGACCGACAGGCTTTCTTCCTTCTTGTTTGGACCTATTACTGTTACCTGATTTTGCAGCTTCTGTGGCATTATTCATCCACCTTTCTAGACTTTCCTCCAAAATCGTTTGATGCCTTCCTTGTTCATCATTGATTCTTGGACCTATACGATTCCACACATCGGTAATATTCAAGCGATAGTACATCATCTTTTCAAGGCTCACCAAGTCAGCATAGATTTGAGTTAATCGGCTATCTATCTCACGTGCTACTTCCAAACGGTCAGAAGACCACAGCAAATGATAGGTATCTTCGGTGTTATCGGTATCAGCAGGTTCTGATTTGATGTACTCTGTACTTACTTTACAGTTCGGGTATTGACGAGCTATTTCAGAAACTCGGTTGTTGACTAGCTGCACTTTCTTTCGTTCATCATCATCAGGATTCAATTCAAGGATATCGACCACCTCGGTGTCTGTATATTCAGAGGTCAGTTGCCACGAAATCTGAATGATTGCTCGGTGAATTTTGATACCTAAGAAATACTTTGGTTTTCGGGCGATTGATACTGTCGCTGAAAAAGTCACAATACCTTTGATGTTCGGCATTGTTGCCTTTCTGTAGTAAGTGTAACCTTCCCACCAACCATCTCCTTGCCAAGTTAAGTTATAGGCATTTTTGCAATCCTTCATGATAGCTGGTATTCGGTAATAGTCATCTGTTTGAACAGCATTGTCTTCATTGGCTTCTGCCTTTGCCTGTGCTATATCTTCCAACTTTTTATTCCAGGTATTAAGTTCTGCTTGAAGCTCATTAATCTTTGCTTTATTGGCATTATATTTCTGTCTTAATGTAGCAGCTTGTTCTATGGTAGAAGATGCTATCTGCTTTATGATAGAGGCATTTTCTTTCTCCAAAGCATCTATCTGAGACTGGAGTAGAGTAGCGTGCTTCTTGGCATCCGATTCCATTTCATCCAATTCAGAAGTATCCAGTTGATCATTTCCTGTAAGAGTGGTTTGCATTACACATTCCTTGGTATGGGCATTCAATGAGCCACCACAGGTGCGACATTTATATTGAGTAGTACCTTCACCCAACGATACGCCATCGGTACAGGTTACAGAGATGATTACATTCTCACATCCTTTCAACTTGGAGGCATCAGTGGCTTGGTAGTAGTTCTTTGCATCTGTTCCAATGTAATAGGTGTAACCATCTTCATTGTCATTCAGCTCAGCCAACTTTACATTCATTTGAGCTCTGAATGTGTTCAAGTCCATCGAATACGAATCGAAGTACTCTTCATAGGATTCCTCTACAGTATTCCAACTTTTGGTAACAGTGATTGAATAGGCATAGGCTTTCTTACTCTGTTTGCCATTGGTTGTAATGATATAGGAACTTCTCCAGTAATCCATGTCGTAATTGAAACCATCTTTTGAGTTGTTCAACTGCGCAACTTTGCTTCTTGACCATTTTGCATAATTCTCAGAATTACGAAGTATCTGTTCCGTCTGAGTTGAATTAGGATAGAAATTGGCATCTTTTGTATCGAAACGTGTCCAATGTGGTCCATTGATAATATCGTCTTTTCCTGTAGGTGGTTCGTAATCACATAGAATGACAGAACCTGCATCACGTCGGTAGATATACCAACGTTGGGTGTAGTATCTGCCCAAAGACTCTTGATCATAATCAGTCAGCCAAGAAGTCATATTGTAATTGGCTACATTGAATAGCTGATTCACATCAGCCTGTCCACCCATAAGTCCTATGAGTGTTCCTCCAAGATTATTCTCCAGATTATTGAACATTCCATAGGAATTTTTTGCGATATTGACGATTGCCGTAGCCTTGCTAGTCACATTACCATTAAAAGAGTTGTTACCGATAATTGAGCCTTCCGCATTTCCTGCTCCTGAACTAATCAGGCTTACACCTGTATTATAGAGTTGGTCAATATCACTGGCAAGATTTTCCTTGGTGAAGTTTCCACTCACATTGCTTAGATTGTCAATGAAACCTTTCCAATCCATACCTGCATTAGTTAAATCAAATATTGCTCGCACCTCCGGAGTTAATTCCAGAAATACAATATCCTTGAAAGAAAGACGGCTGTTGGTTACGACCGATTCAAACTGCATACATAGATTTTTGGTGTCATTACAAGTCTTCATCAGATAACTTCCCCAATACATCGCATTGGCAGGTTTCTTCAACATCAATCCCGAAACAGTCCAAATCTTCGGCATGATTTTCGCCGATACCATATTATAGATTCTGCGATAGTAATAGTTTTCTTCGGCAGATGCCCACAAACCTAAAGTGGTGAGGGCTTTTCTATCCATGTACTTGGATGAATAGATTCCTGCAACTGCAGCACTTGCTGTTTCGTAATGCTTCAAGATGTCCTGTACCTGATTGTTGTAATAGGATTCTGCAGCAGCTTCCGTTCCATACGCACCAGACATGGCAGCAATGGTTTTGGTATCGTAGTTGATACGATAGTATTGGGCTGACATACGCTGTATGCCAACCAATAATAGGACCACTATGAGTAGGAATCTATGCATTGCTAGTTTACGTTTTTGTGTTACTACTATACAACTAATATGCTATTATACGTTATTACTATATTACTACTTTAGGTAAGATTCAGCACTTTACCTTCATTATTCACCTTTTGTGCGAATGCTAAGGACTTATCAATGCCTGAAAGATTCCAGTCTTTGCAGTAGGCTTCGATAGCTTGCTGGTGTGTACAATGGAGTTCTTTCTTGTAGAGTTTCAAGGCTTCTTTTTCGGCTCTTTCGGTAGTATAGGTCATATAACATTCTCTTGGTTCTTCTACACCAAATACGCCACTGGTGGTTCCTCGACGTATGAAGACTTCTCGAAAGAAACTTCTTCCAGACTTATTCTCCAGGCGATTGATGGTGAAGATTTTCTTGCAATCTACATCGGTCAAACCAAGGATAGCCTTGATATTATCGAAGCGTTCCTTAAACTTGCTTTGGTCAAGGAGCATGACCACATCTGAATTGTTGATGATGGCTTCCTTGACAACAGGACTTCCGATGATGTCTTGAATCTCTTGAGTTACCACGCCCACGGATGCCCAAAACTTACGAGCTGTCTTGTAGAGATACTTGATATACTCAGCCATCAGCGGACTAGCTATCGCTTTCCACGCTTCCTCGATAACCAATACTTTTCGGTTCTTCTTGATACGCATTTTCTGTAGGAACACATCCATGATAATGAGCGTTACAATCGGGAAAAGCAATGGATCATCTTTGATAGCATCAATCTCAAATACAATGAAAGTTTCATCGAACAGTGAACCATCCATGTCTTCATTCAGAGTCTTGTCATGATTACCACCTCTATAGAAGTCTTTCATCATGTAGCGGTATGTAGAGATATCTACACCAGTCAAATTGTTCTCATGGCAGATATCAGGAATACGTTGCACCGAGTATTCATAGAATGTATTGAACGAAAGGGTTTCTACTTTGAGTTCCTTGCGTCTTGACTCTATTGAATCAATCTCTTTGTCGATACGTTGCTCTTGTTGTTCATCCGTTTCTTGATGATTGCGATTGTTGTTTCTATCATCCACCAAAAGACTTTGTCGTAAATCCTCTCGTTGTGGTGGCGTGAATCCATCAAATCCATTGAAATAGACATCGTAGTATTCGGTGATGACTTGATCTATCAACCGGTCTTCGGTCTTGCTGATGGTTGCCTGAGAACCTTTCCAAATGAGCAGTATCAGATTCTTCAAAAATCCTGTCTTCTCCACATTGAGCTCTTCTCGCTTGATACGGAAAGGGTTCATTGTAATTGGTTTCTCTTCAGTATAGCTGATATACTTACCACCAACATACTCACAAAGTCCTTCATAAGAGTTACCCGTATCGACCATTACTACATCGGTATTCTGCTCCCAAAGTTGTCGTACTACGCTGTTCATGTGGAAGGACTTACCGCTTCCGCTTGGCCCTAAACAGAAAAAATTACTATTGTCTGTCAGCTTGTTACGTCCTTCTTTACCAGTAATATCAATCGCCACGGGTACACCTTGACGGTCTGTGTAGCAAATTTTCAATGGTGTATCTTCACTATGCTGGATATTCTCCTTATAGAGAAGACAAGTGGCTGCGTCACTCAACGTTAGGAATCGATCGTAATCTTCACTCATTCCATAGCAGTTGCCAGGGAATGAATTCACGAACAATTCTAACTGGTTATAGGCACGTTTGCTGATATGGATGCCCATACGACCAAACTGATTTTCAAGATGATTAGTACATTTCTGAATATCCGTATCAATGTTTGTGCATACGACCAAGTTGTAATGGGTATAGACAAGCTGTTTGCTTTCTCTGGCGATGATTTCCTGTACTCGTTTGATGTCTTCCACTGCCATTTCATTAGATGGATTTGGAATGCTTGAATGGCGGTTTTTCTTCTTATCCAACAGGGATAACTCACGCTTTTGATTGGGCATGAATATCATCTGATTATAGATGACTGTTTCTGCTCCGGGAATGCTATCAATATGAGAAAGCAAATCAACAGGCATGGAAGTGTTATTCACCTCGATATTGGAGAAAGGGCGCACCATACCCGGTAGGTTGGCGTAATCCACATCGACCAAGCTATATACTTTACAGCGTTTGTCGCCCATCTCGACACACTCATCATCAACCTTGAAATTGCTCATGGAGATAGTCTTGTCGGTAAAGTTCATGGCGAAGTAGCGGTCAACATATTCATTGGTCTGCTTCTTATTCAAGAACTCGGCTTTAACGCCACCATCTCGCAATTGGTCTTGTACCTTACGAATCTTGACCAAGAAATTTCTCCACTTCTTTGGATCGTAAGAGAACAGTCTGCTTTTCTTAGCTTCCTGTGTGATGACTAAGTAGCATTCGCTATCCGTATAGGTACGACCTGTAAAGTAGCGGAAGTAGGATTCTGACAAGAACTCCTTTGGGCTATCATCATCGGCTTCAAACTGCTTTCTGGTAAAAATATCCTGTTTATGGATGGCATAGCCTTCACCCAAAGTCTGTACTAAAGCGGAGAACAGATGGGTAAACTCATAATAGCTGTCAATATTGGCTGAATACTTTTGAACCGGATTGGTTAGTTTCAACACTGCTGAGTATTCTCCTGTTTTGGTATAGATTATGCCCACACCGTTAGTATCTTCCACGGAGAAATAGATATCCTGAAAGATTTTCTTGCGTTTGCCACCCGTTCCGAAGGCGGCTACAGAAAGAGCCATGCCTCCGAGAAGGGCGAAAAAGAATAATATTACGTATAGGGTCATTGATTTTATATTTTAAACTTATATCTCAATCTGACATCGCATCCAAGATGATGGTGTCAAGGGAATCCTCCCAATAACTTCTCCAATCATCAAGCATAAGATTGGTTGATTCTTTATACTCACCATTACAATCCTTATTGGAAGCGAAGAAAACGAAGATTTCATCACGAATCATATCACAGAATTGTTGAGCAACCGACTTTCGCTGGTCGTAGGACATGATTTTCAGATACTCTTTACAATCTTTTGTCTCAGGATAAAGAGTGATATAGATAAGAGTTCCGCTTTTATCATTAAAGCTAACACAGACTTTATCTGAATTGGCTGGTGAATGGGCTACAAGGCGGAATGATACTGGAAGAAGGGCTACATGCGCCTTACTCTTTCCTGGAATTTTAATGCTGACGATAAATGGTTTCATGACTTTTTCTTGTTTGGATTATTTGACTGGGTTGCTTCAGTCGAGGGCTTCCCCATGTATGAGTTCTGCATCACCTCTCTGAATACACTGATATTGGAAATGCACTCGATATCAAAATCGGTTTGCCATTCTGATTTGATGTAGTTCAAATTCATTGTCTTATTTCCATCGGCGAAAATGCTCTGATTGGGAAGTTCATCCAAATCATCATCTTCATAGCTGCCGGTGGCAATGAAGTAGAGGATGTCATAGTTGATGGATGCCAATAGATTCTTGGCAATTCTTTTCAACGATTTCTTATCTGTGTGACGTACAATTTCTTTCATGTCCTTGTCCGTTTCAATAGCAGTAGACATAATGAGTGAGCCATCGAGATTCAGAAAATTCAGCTTACATGTACCATCCTGGTCAAATGTAATTGCCATATCGAAAGAATCCGGTAACGTTGTAATACGTCGTCTTGAGCCATTTTTATCGTGTATTGTTTCTGCTAATACTAAATTCATGTATTTGTGTTTGTGAGTTTTAGAATAAATAAAATAATCTCAATTGAAGCTTGGCATATTGTTTGGATAATCCTCCTGCAATGATGCCATGGTCAAAGTCTATCATGTAAAATGATGTATTCGACTGCTCGGTAGAGGTGAGGTATTCACCTTTTGGATCTTTAAGCCCCAAGGCCATTAAAGGTTTGCCTTTGAATGGATGGAGGCTATAGTAGAACTTGGCCATTTCGGCCAACGATGGTACATAGCTTCCTGGTTGTTTCAGTGTCTCTTCCAACATGCTCTTTCTCGGCAAGGTTATTCCTGTCTGTGCCTGAGTAATGATATCGATAATTGAACTGGAAATAGTGAGGAGTTTATAGGTCAGCACTTCCCCTTGCTGATAACCCAAGGCACATCCTTCAGAATATGGCATCTTGGGTTTGTAGATAATAGTGTTCTCTTCTTCAATGCCATCTTCTTTACTTGGATTCAATACACCTTCTTTTCGCTTGCCATCTATGGTTGGATACATCATCTTACTTGTTATAGGCTTTTTGCTGAAACAATAACTTCCCATGGCATCTTGTAAAGCTATGGCTTTTCCATGCTTACCGTCGGTATCAATAATCAGTGCGATGGAATTGCTATCGGGTCTTTTACTGATATATCCTTCTTTTTGCAAGTAGTAACCGACTTTCACCGTATCTACCGCATTTATAGGTTGTGGCTCCAATAAGAGGCGTTTGCTTTCCACCCAACTACTTGTTATTGTCAGACCCTCTTTCCCTTTTCTTAGAATGAGCTGCGTTAAACTTCCAGCAGCTAATGGAGGCAATGTGGCTTTCACCGCATAATTGCGTTCATTGATTTTAGCAAAGAAGTTAACTACACCTTTCACATCCGTTGGAATCAGGTAGAAATCATAATTACGGCCATTGTTCAAGAGAATATCATGACTATTGGCTTTTATACCACCATTCATAACTTTTGAAATCCATAATCCTTTATAAGGTTTATACATTCCTTCGGTATAGATTTCGTCTCCAGATATTTGCAGACTGTTAAGTATATCACGTACATCATCACTTTCCATTTTAATACGAAGCTTGGCCATCGAACTTTGCATCTTCATCTTTACGTTTGTTGCGTTCGTAAAGTTTCGTTCGCTTTCAGTTGCAAAGAGTTGATCTTCAAATGGAGCTTTCATCTGTAGAGTATCCTGTACTTTTAATCCTTTATGGTAGGGAAAACAAGCATAAACCAAAGCCGTAGAGTCTGTTGTCGAAGCGTTTCTGTCTGCACAACCGTACTCACGCCCTTTTTTGATAAAGACTACACCACTTAATGCTGTACACTCTTCTTGAGTTGCATCGTTCAACTGAGCATATACACCCAATGATAGTGGCTCATTGAAGTTTTTGTCATCTTCAAAGCTGATAACGAAAGGCTTTTTAGCCTGCTCCCAATGAGCTCTTGTATGAGTGGCTGTATTCTGTGCCTGCATTCCGAGCTGTTTATTCTCAGAGCCACTGCAACTGCCTAAAAATGTCAGGATTATAAGGAATACGTAAATATGGGTCATAGCGAATAAATAAAGATAGGCTGCCTACAGAAGAACTACACAAGGTAAGTTTTCCTGTAGGAAGCCCATCGGGTTAGACATTTGTGTTTAATTGAATCTTTGTGTTCATTTTGTGTTTGTGTTGTTAGTTACGTTATACCTTCTTGGAGTGGGCATAGATGAAAACACCGTTGTCTTCTTTCTTGGAATGCAGACCTTTTTTCTGTTTCATAAATATGAAGGCTGCCCCGGTTCCCAATGAGACTACCAGTGCTATCAATCCAGCCACGAATCCAATTAAGCAGTAGGCTAAGATGAAACCGACAATAGCTCCACCAATAGCACCGGCTGCCCAATAGATGTAGCGACCCTGCACGCCCATAAATTCAAGAGGTTTTTGTAAACCCTTGAAAATAGGATAATCTTGATATTGCTCTTCGGTCATCGTTGTTCATGTGTTTAAATGAATACTCAGGATAATTTATTCCTGTTAACTTTATGCGCCTACGCCGAAGAACAATGGAAGTGCCTGAGCAGCAGCCACCAAGAAGATACAAGCACCAACAATCATCATGATTGATTTCTTGACATCCTGCTCTTCATTGTTCATTTTTATATAAACTGAGATTGCGCCCACAACCGCCACGATACCGGCAATTGCATAACAAAGTTTCACTACATACGGAATGTATTTAGCGATTTCTGTTGTCACTGTACCCAATGCGGTAGTACCAGCAGAGTAATCACCTGCTGCATTCTGGGCGAAAGCTGCTGTTGTACCTACGGCCAACATCAAGGCCATTGTTTTCATTCTCTGAGAAGAGCAAAGAGACTTTCCCATGCTCATAAATTTGTTTTTGATTTTCTGGATCATTCTTAACTTTTTTGGTTTGTGTATATACTCGTCTGGCCAGTTGAGTTTTTTTATCTAATTAGGTTCTCGTTTGTTGCGTTTTTGTTGCGCGTTTATATTTGATAGCCAAAGAAGGCTGGAAAAACGATGGATGCGCCAATCATAAACAGGCAGGCACCTATGAGTGTCATGATATCTTTGGTTACACCTTCTTCACCGACATTCATCTTAATATAGATTTGCATGACGGAGTAGATGGAGACGATTGCTGACACCGCATAAATAAGGTAGAGCGTGTAGAGCATCATGGTCACAACATAGTCGTGTGCCTGCGCCAACCCATCTGCGCCCCAACTGTAATCTACATTTCCGCACTTGGCTGATAGTCTTTGGACGGCTGTCAATGCAAATCCGATGGTCAGTAATCGAAGACTTGGTTTATAATTCATTCCTTGTTGTCTTTAGCAGGTTGCCTGGTACAGTATCAATATTCATGAGTGCAGTTATAAATTCGCTGCTCTCAAATTCTTTTGAATGTTCAGGTTTGATTTCTTCCATACCTTCTTTGTACAAAGTGATGATGGCGTGGTCGGCTTGCGTTGGAGCATTAATATTTTCGTCCGCTTCTTCTTGAGATTCGATTGTCTCGTTGTGGTTTTCAGCTTCAGCTTCAATTTCGGTTTCCTTTTCATCAGGGTCGGAAGAGAAACTGAATCCGTCACCTTTCTCTCTGACTTCTGTAATCATTTCCTCTGTTTCCTCGGTAGTAAATTCAAAAGTTTCTTGTTTGGAGGTTTGCTGGTCTTTCTTACCATACAAATCTCGTCCAATCATCCAGGCATAATAGATTACATAGATGATGGTTAGCACTGTGGCAAATACTCCAAATACGCTCATATTTCTTTGTTTTCGTGTTTGTGTTATTAAAAATCTGCTGCAAAGGAATAGCTGTTTTTGCGTATAAAGAAACATAGCTACCTTTTGAACCGTTCTTTTAACTGCATTTCAGTAAATAGATAAAATCACACTCTGTTTTCATACTCAAAGAGATGGGATTAAGGCATAAAAAAAAGCCCTTCGATGATGAAGAGCTTTATTATTAGGGTTTTAATAAAATAATGGTGAGTGTGCCGAGTATGAATTTACTTCTTTCGCCACGACTTTTTCTGGAGATAGGTACTGACGTTTTGGAAATCGGCATATCTTTCTGATGCATCAACGACGTGTCTGTCAGCAAATGCACCTTGAATTGTTTCAGTAATGGCTCTGCCTGTTTTATCATTATTGAGATAACAATAGATATGGGAGTAAGCATTAAGGTTGGGTAATGCCTTGCTTATTAACGATGGCGAGTTTAGAATATATGTGTCGGCAAACTTCTCGACAAGAATCTCTGTTTCCCCATGTGCCAAAAGGGTTTTATAAGAAAGAAAATCGATGAAGTCGGTGAATATACAGCACGAAGAGGTAATCACATTTGGATTCATACGAACAATTGAGATAGCTAATGGTAGCATGTGTCCACTATAGATATTACTTCTCAGTTCATAACCTCCATGTATGTTGGGAAAAGCAACAGCCTGACAGTCTCTATC
This sequence comes from Bacteroides sp., assembly GCA_041907545.1. Taxonomy (GTDB): domain Bacteria; phylum Bacteroidota; class Bacteroidia; order Bacteroidales; family Bacteroidaceae; genus Bacteroides. Next base: position 94,222 of record JAYRGX010000009.1, on the reverse strand, counting down.
ATTGAAGCGAAAGCTAATCTGCTTGCAATACTTGTCGGCAATGGCGATATCTATGTTTCTTGAGGTAAAGTAGGCTATATCCTTGATACTTTTCAATTCTTCAATGGTTACAAACTTGACGGTTTCTTCCAGTCCAGTAAGAGAGAGTATATCGAATTTAGTTGGTGGCACAGCCGGTGCAATCTCGTCTATCTTGTCCAAAAGGAATGGCATGATGTCTGTCTGATACAGTTGCTTGGCCAATTCAATTATATTTCCACCTTTATCTGTACCTTGGTCAAACCAAATATTATTATTTACATCTACGATAAATGAGGGTACTTCTTCTTTGCGGAAGGGGGAGTGATACCAAAGGCGGTTGCCATTAGTTTTTACGGGTTCCATTCCTAACTTCATTAGGAATTTCTCTAGCTTGATACGCTTTGCTTGTTCAATATTCATCTGAAATATTATTTTGATTAGAGTTTGATGGCTTATTTATAGGAAAGGATTCTGTACGGAGCTCATCCAAAATTTCTATAGGATGGGATTCAATCCATTTTTCCAAATCTTTACGTTTGATGAGTATGGTTTTACCATTGGGCTTGTGATAACGTATCTTTTTCCTGGCTGTAAGATGATAGATGGTTGATTCGGTATAACCTGTATAATCACTTACTTCCTTTATAGTCAAGTAGTGTTTTTTGAGAAAGAATTTATACTCCATCAGCTTGATTCTCTCCTTGATTTGCTGAAGTTCAATCTTGAGTTCATTCAGCGTTTTTTCTATTTCTATTTGATTCATTTGCTGTGTTTTGATAAGTAGTCATTTACATCGTTGTAGTCAAGATAGCGAAGAGACTGGTCACGAACCTCTCGATTGAGTGCGACTTTGAGTTTTTCGGAAGCTTTACGACCTGCTGCATCATTATCCAGATAACAATGGATAATGTCGTAACCATTCAATACTTCCAGGGCTTTCATAACATTTGAAACGGAATTCAGAATGATGCAATCCATTGGGAGTGGCATTGTCAACAGCTCATCGTGTTGCAACCGAGCGGTCTCGTAGGCTAAAAAATCAAAGAAGCCTTCAAAAACACAACACTCCATGGTTTGTTGACCGTTGGTCTGTAGGATAAGCGAAATATCTTTACCGCCGATACAGCGTTTGACATATTTGTTTCGAACTTCCATGCCACCACACATATTGAGAAAAGCAATTCCGTAATAGCTCTTACCACTGGTCAAGGTGTAGTGAACCTCTTGACAATATTTCAAGGCTACCATTACATTTATATTTCTGCTATAGATGTAAGCGAGAAGATAGCAGTTGCTGATTGGCTTTACGCAATCAATCTTTGTATCATCTTTATGGGATATGTTTTGATGCGTAAAAGGCTGATAACTTTGTTGTGGACTTTGGTTTGTCTCACTATAGTTAGATAATGCAACGAGAACTTGGTGCATGGTCATATCAGGATTTAGCAGTTGAACCAAGTTAATGATGTTACCGCCACGTGCCAAAGCAAAGTCATACCAAAGATTGGTACTGCTGTTTACTTTGAACGATGGATTTTCTTCTTTATGCAGAGGTGATAGGAACCAATAGTTGCTTCCAATCTTCTTGTGGGATTGATAACCCAAATCGGTGAGGTATTCCACCAGACTGATATCTTTTATTTTATCTATTGTCATAATGCTATATTTTTTGAGCGATAGGTATAGTTTACTATATATATACCCGATTAAACTTAAACCTTAAACTCGTTATTTACTTGTTTCATTTTTGATAATCTCAGGGTTGTAATGATAGCCTGCGTCATCTTTTGTAATAATGGATTTCTCTGATAGAAGCTTTAGTAATTCTTTCGTGGCATTAGTCCCTTTTTTATAGCCTTTTTTGGCATAGAACTCATTTAGGGCTTTTACCATATCTACGTATTTTTCAGGAGTACGTTGACTGAATAGCTCATCCAAAACTTCTTTGTGAACATTCTCAGGCAATGACGTGAGGGGCATATCCTTTGGTTTACACACCGTAACATGATAGCCTTCTTCCAAAACAGGAAGTGCATTGCTATCGATGTGAAAGGCAAATGGATAGAACTCTTTGTCTCGCATGTGCATCGGACGAACTTCACTGATATCAGTGTTCTGCTTGTCCTTACTGACAATCAATACCGTTTCAGCCTTGTTTTCTAACTCTGTTCCAATATGCCCACGAGTATTGCTGTCATTCTTATTGAGGTGGAGTACGCAATGGATATGCAGGTCGTAATTGCTAGTCCAGGACATGAGCATAGTCATTACATCGGTTGCTTCCTTGGCATTGTTGATGTCGTACATCAAATCCCTCAGTCCGTCTATGATAACCAATCCATAACCTGCGCTTTTTCTGAGTGCATAATCAATTAGACTTATACGAAGACTGGGAGTGTATTCTCTCAGACCAACAAATGTGATATTCTCTGTATCTGTGTTGGTTGGCAGTCCAGCCAGTTTGAGGATTCGTTCATGGACATTTCGACAATGATAACGGCTTTGCTCGGTATCGAAGTAGAAAATCTTTCGCTTTCCCGATGGCAAGCAGGCTCGATAATTCAATACGGTACCATTTATCAGTGCAGCTGCAACCATAGCCGACACGTTAAATGTCTTTTTACTTTTGGCCTTACCGGTCGAAGCACTGAAGTTACCAAAGGTGGCAATGGTGCAATCTCCAACCCAAAGAATCTGTGGCGGTTTCTCTAATTTCTCAGAGACTTTTATCATCCCTTTATTCAAGAAATGTTCCAACTGCGCATCGGAAAAATCGCTATTGAAAAGCATCTGCATTTCTTGGATGTTGTTCTGCACCACCAGATTATCAGGTTTATTATTTGTTTTTCTCCTTGCCATCTTTTTGTTTTGAATGTTTTTGAGTCGTCTTGCTGTTTGATGATACACGAATGGTTGATTTTTCAAGCAACTCTTTTAGTTGGTCATCCGTCAGCATATAGTCTTTACTCTTTTTGTTATACTTCATTGGATTGGCTTATTCTGAGTTATTACCGGACAGTGGTCTTGGCGCATCCATTCATCTAACTCTTTCTTGGCAAAGTACACCATCTTTCCTTGCGGCTTGTAATATGGAATCTTAGATTTACAGGTGAGCTTATATAGTTGCGAAAGAGAAATGCCGATATAGTTGGCAGCCTCTTGAGAAGTAAGCGTATCTTTGGCTGCATACAACATATTCTCAATCTTCAAGAGACGTTTATTGATTTCGCTGGCTTCAAGTGGGTTCAATTCACTAATAGCCATTTCTAATTCATCCATTCTCTTGCAGAGTATCTTTTGATTTATTCTTTGCTTCTCCATTTTTGATCCTTATTTTATTTGACACTAGGTGTTTGTACCACCAATTTTGAATCGATTCGGCGGCAAAGTTACAGTCGTTGTTTCGAGTGCAGATAACAAGCAACCATACCTCTTAAGATGTATGATGAGAAGTATGCTTTTTTGTTTTCGCTTGTTTGTCTATTCTTCTTTTACTTTCAGTTGTTTGATGAATTCTTCAAAGGGGAGATATTTAACTCCATGTGAACTTTTGAAGGAGGATAGTGCATTTTTCAGATTCTCACGAGTAAGTGATTTACCGGTAGATTTAGAACAAATCATTTGTTTGTCGGCAATCACTTTCTGCCAAGGATACACCAAATATTGTTCGTCTCTCAGATAATTCAAAAAACAGGCTACCAAACCATTATGATTGGCGATTAGAGGTGTTTCCAAAGTACCAGCAAATAGGGCTTTAAATTCTTCTTGGCTTACTTTCTTTTTAAATAGATCTTGCTTATTGGCAAAGTCTGTAATGAGTTCTATTTGTTGATCGGTGAAGTAACCCAATACTTGTGGCTTGGATGTGGAAGGAGAATTTTCAGGCTCTTGTGTGTTGAATCTATGAAGCATTAGTTCACAGTCTTCCTGCGTGAATTGATCTTTGGTAAAGTACTCTTTCACCAAATCCATACGCTCTGTCAACAGTTCATAAATAGCAGTGATTTTTTTGATGTGTAATTGAGCTTCTGCTTCGCTTTCAATCTCAATGTAGGAATGTAGATTGGCGAAATCATTGGCAAAACGACGGTGGAGTTTGCCTTCTTGCAATACCTCTTGTTGATACACTTTGTAGGCTTCCTCAAGGAGCGCATACATTTCATTTTTCACTAGAGGTCTCTTTGTGTTCTTCTCTTGTTCATTACTAATTGTGAACAAAAAGAGAGAGACCGGATCGATTGTAGTTTCGGTTCATAACTTTTCTTTTTGTTAATAATTTCACATAAAAAAACCCAAGATGGAGTCTTTGGGGGATTTCAAGATGGGTTGTTACTGGGTTTCAAATTAGCTATGTCGCTAATAGGCTTACAGTAAATAATTTGCAAAGATAATGCTTAACTATGCAACCAATCTACACTGCTACATAGAAATTTTATAATTTTGACTTTCTTGTATGATTTATATGGAATTTGTAATCTCCACATTCTGGTATATCGATGTCAATAATACAATTACCTCTTTGACGAAGATTCCGGCGGATTGTCTCTATTTCTAGGTCTTTAAGTTCTATAGGGAAGCACACTTTTATGAATGTGGCACACTTGTTTCCATTCCATCCAAGTCGTTTGCCTACATTCCATATCATGTGTCTCAAATCTAATGTAGATAGTCTTCCATCGGTAATAACAGGAAGCAATATATAGCCTTTGGTATTGTCCCACTTATCTATGTTTTGAATCAATTTTTCCATTTCGTTCTCTTGAATGTAGGGGCAAAGACTTATTCTCAGATAGTCTCCTATGGCTTTTTTTGTTTCTTGAATGATTTCTTCTCGTTCTTTTTCCTTGGTCTTCAATATCTCTTGATAATTGAAAGCTTCATGAATAACTTTCTCAGCCACTGCTTCTTTTCTCTTATGATTCCTGATGGTATAGAGACAGAGAATAACTCCAATCATAAGAACGATGAGCGTACATTCGTTTCTGTATGATGTGAACAGAATACTTGTTTTCTGATAATACCATTGAATAATATGATTGTCTCCAAAGAATAGAGGCAGGATGAGAATTACAAACACACTTACAATGTTTGTAAGGATGGTATAAAAGAATTTCTCTCTAAACTTATTAGTCATAAATACTTTGAATTATTATTTATTTTCGACTGCAAAGTTAGAGAGAAAACTCTTAATTAGTAATAGTTAGACTGACTGATACACAATATCTTAACTATCTTTACAAAACGCCAAAAGTGATATTTTGCTGTTGTTTTTATTTCTTTTATCTGATTGTTTTTTCACATGTTTGGCTCTTGTTTTCCATTGTCGGTAACGTGATAGACACAAATAGAAATTACTACTAAACACTTGTTAACATTACTTCTTGCGTAATAGCTTACTTCTATCAGTCGGTGTATTCTTTCCGGCACGTTTAGATAATGCTGCGTTCATTTCTTCGGGTGTCAATGGTACTTCAGTTGTTCGTCCGGATTCTGCCCACTTAATCAGCTCATCTTTAAAAAAGATATAGCTTTTACCTTTCTTCGTGGCTGGAATCGAGCGGTTCTGTAGGTGATAATACATTGTCCCTTTCTTCATCTTTAGAAATTCACAGGCTTCATCAATATTCATAGGAATGTGTTCTGAAGCACGAGATGGACTTTTCTTGATGTCTTCATACAGTCTGTTGAAACTAAGCTCCAATCCTGAAATCTTATCCAATAATTGTGCTACTACTTTGGGCAAGTCATTAAATGTTATTTCTTCTGTTGTCATACTTATAATATTTTTGAATTACTGGTGCAAAGGTCAGCTATGATTCAATGCTGACCTTCGATTACTCTAGTAAGTGAACCGTAAGCATCAGTAATTAGGGTCATTATTCATTTTCATTTTTATCTTCTTCCTTCAACTTAATTTTGTTGGCAGCTTCTCTCGTTTTGGGCGAAGCATGTGCTACATAAATCTGGGTAGTGGAGACGTTCTTGTGTGCCAACAAATGCTGAACGGTATAGATGTCAGTACCTAATTCCATTTGCAATGAGGCGTAGGTGTGCCGAAAACAATGAAATGTGATGTGTTTTTTTATACCCGAATCCTTTAGCCATCTCCTCATTTCATTATTGCTCATTTCTTTTGTGAATCCAGCAAACACAGGTTTGTCTGTCTCTGGTTGAATCAGTTCATAGGCTTCATTACTGATTGGAACAACAGTTTGTACCTTGGTCTTCTGACAAATGAAATCCAAATACCGACCACCATCCGCATATTTGCGGACATTCTCCCATGTTAAGTTGATAATATCGCTTCGGCGAAGTCCTGTCAAACATGAAAAAATTACAGCTTTCTTCATGACCTCAATAGAACAGGGCGTATTATAAAGGCTTCTTAATTCTTCAAGTGTTAAGCTTTCCTTTACAGTTGGAACCCACTTGATATAATCAAGGTAGTCCACAATCTTTTCTTTGATTCGTCTCTCACGATAAGCCAGATTGAGAATATTTCTGAAAATGATCCAATAGTCGGCAGCAGAATTTCTATTTAGCGGTTTTCCCGTTGAGAGACTTTTCGCTTTCATCAGATAATCCATGAATTTACGGCAGAACTCAACGTCTAACTCTTCAAAGGAACATTCGCCATGGCAGAATGCACTGAAGTGCTTGAGGGAAGACAACCATTTGTTGTGCTTGGTTCTGCTTACTTCTTCAAAATAATCCAAGAAACTCTCCTTATTCTTGTTATTACTAAAGAAATCATATTTCTCATTGATTATCTCAGAATAGACATTGCATCTGATTGCTTCTGCTTTCTCAATCATTAAAGCGTTATACTCCTTTTCTCTGGGTGTTTTAGGCTCTGAATAGATGTATATACCTAATGAACGACGACGTATAAGTTCCATCGTTTTGGGGTCTCTGTAGCCCGGATAGAATTCCAGAAACAGAGAATGCGTGCCATTGCGCCTGGCTCGACTTCTTAGTGTAACTGTCTTACATTGCTGCATTTTATATTTGTTTTTGAATTATTGTTTTCTGGTGCAAAAGTCTTAAATGCTCCTATGCTGACCTACCATTCACTTTTATCATTCCTGGTTAATCGTCCGTAATTGGCAGTAATTCGCTGTTTTGAGCTCTTTCAGCCATATATTCATCTATTTCTGTCTTTAGAAGATAGACTTGTTGCCCGCACTTTACTTTGGTAACTTTCTTTTTATTAGAGTAGTAGAATACCATGTCCTTGGTCAATTCATACTTGTCCATGACTTCTTGAACAGAGTAGTAATTTTCTTTGCCATTAAAGACCAGATGTTTGACTTTGTCTATATGTTCCTTTGAGTAGAATATTTTGCCAAATTCAGCCTTGGTCGGAATTTTATGACGATGGGTAAATGAACGGCGGGCTACGGGGGTCATTTTATATTGCTTTTCCATTTCCTCTGGAGTAATCCATTCTTTGACACCATCATTAATTTGTGAGGATCCGAACAAAGCCAATACACTTGGTATCTCAAAGAAGTTGAATCCTTTCAGTGATATTTTGGGTATTCTTGCCTCTCTCGTCAGTTTTTGAACATGCCTGATATTGATAGAGTACTTCTTGCTTATTTCCTCTGTCGAAAAATAGCCATCAGGAGTTTCAGGAGCTTCAACATTACCAGTCTTATTCTTTATTACCACTTTTGGATGAGAATTATTGGCAAAATTGAATTTACCAGTCTTCTCGTCTCGCTCAATGTCGCCAAACTTTCCTTTTATTATTTGTTCATCAAACTCCGATCTGAAAATCATAGTGAACTTACCGCGCTTTTCTGTCTTTATTTTCTCTTGACGGATTTGATAGCTGATTTGATCCACAGACAAACCATACTTTTCTATTATTTCATCATAAGTGTACCAGTTTGTATCGATATCATTACCTCTGCGTTTATAATTGTCAATATGGACTTTTGAATAGTAGACTAAACGGCCACGAGTTATTCTTGGAATCTTATTTCGATAAACAAAGGTCAGCACATTCTGTTTTGACATGCATAGTTTCTCCATTAGTTGCTCGGTCGTATAATAGTTGGCCAAGTCAATTTCTTCTATCAACTCGGCAAAATGAGCATCGACATATACTTTTTTGAAGAAAACGTTTCTGCCATCATAAACCTTGGGAATGCTGCATCGTTCGCAACGAGACAATATAGCTTTTTTCCCTATATGATACTTTTCACTGATGTCTCGGATTGTATAGTACTCACTATCTTCCTTTTTCTTACTGAATGCGATCCTTTTTTTATACTCAGACGCATTATCAAAGGTCTTCTCAATGTCGGATTTTCGGATGATAGTAAGCCCCTTAAATTGCACTGCTTTTATAACTCCAGCGAGTGCATACCTATATATGGTAGCACGACTCACTCCAAGCAGTTTTGCTGCTTGAATTGGGCTAAGATATTCCGCATTAGGGATAGAATACTCAGTTGACGACTCCAAGTCATTTTGGAGCTCTTGATATTCTTGCTGAATACTTTTCTTCTTACGTACCCTTGTTGCCTTTGCGTTGCACGCTTTGGAACAGTACAGCGTTGCCATTCGGTGCGCAATGAACTGATTTCCGCAGCATTTACAGTGCTTTATTATTTCCATCGAGGTATCTGTTTAAGTCTACACTTTTGTCTCATAGCGTCTCATAGCGTCTCACAGCGTCTCACGCTTGTGCCGTGAATTACAAATGGCGCAGAGTTGTGATTCTCACAGCGTCTCACTTGTTCCTTCTATCACAATTTTCTCTTAGCTGTTGCTCGTATTTGAGCGAGAGGAATGAAACTTGGGCCAAAAATAAGCTGAAACTTTTGTTCCAACAAATACCAATTATGAAGTGTTAAAAAAATAACCCACTCATTATGAGCAGGTTATTCGTAGTTATTTTAAAATGTTTTAAGTTGTTGGATATGAGTTACTTGCCAATACAGAAGTGCCTGAATATATTATGAAGCACCATGTCATTTGTTACTTCGCCTGCAATATCGGATAAATGGAAGATACATTCACGGATATCTTGCGAAACGAAGTCACCGGAGAGATTTGATTTCAAACCGTCCTGTACGCGATGAATGGCTTCCAAGGCATGAGTCAGTGCTTCATAATGGCGGACATTGGTTACGATCACATCATTCTGCGTCACAGTGGGCAGATTCGCTGCTTCAATGAGCTTCTGCTGGAGCTCTTCGGTATGTTGTTTAAGCTTGGCTGATATGAAGATACTGTCGACATCCGGCATTGAGTCGGATACTTTCTTCATTATTTCGGTCACCTTATCCTTTTGAATGAGATCGGATTTGTTGAATACCAATATGAGGTGCTTGTCTTCGCAATAGGGGAGTAGCCGCTGGTAAAGTTGCTCTATTTGAGTGATAGCCTCACCTGAATCTATCATCCATAATACAATTTCAGCTTGATTTAATTTTTGGAATGTACGCTCTATACCGAGGCTTTCTACCGTGTCGGTGGTCTCACGTATCCCTGCCGTATCGATAAAGCGGAAGGTGATGCCTCCTAAGTTTGTGGTGTCTTCAATCACATCCCGCGTAGTGCCGTGTATATCACTGACAATCGCTTTTTCTTCATTGAGTAACACGTTGAGCAGGGTGGATTTTCCTGCATTTGTCTCTCCAACAATGGCAACAGGTACTCCGTTTTTTATGGCATTCCCCACGCTGAAAGAATGTGCCAGACGGGAGATAATTTTCTCTATATTCTCGGCAAGAGTGCAGAGCTCGGAACGATCGGCAAATTCAAGCTCTTCATGATCGCTGAAGTCAAGCTCAAGCTCCATCAGTGAACTGAAATGAAGAAGCTGGTCGCGAAGGTCGGTCAGTTCCTTACTGAATCCTCCACGCATCTGACTAAGTGCCAGACGATGGGTCGCAGCTGATGTGGATGCAATGAGGTCTGCCACAGCTTCCGCTTGGCTCAAATCCATCTTTCCATTAAGAAATGCCCGTTGTGTATATTCTCCCGGTTCTGCCAAACGGCATCCTCGGTTGATTAGGAGTTGCATCACTTGCTGTAGAATATATGTAGAGCCATGACAAGTGATTTCGGTACTGTCTTCTCCTGTATATGAATGTGGAGTACGGAAGAGAGCAACCATGACTTCGTCAATTAGCTCTTCATCATTGAATATTCTTCCGAAAGTGAGTGTATAAGGCTTTGCGTCTTCCAGTCTTTTCCCTTCCCGGGCAGGACGGAATATCTGTGAGGTGATAGATATGGCTTCCGGTCCGGATACGCGGATCGTGCCTATTGCCCCTCCCTGGGCTGTTGATATGGCGCAAATTGTATCTTCGTTCATCTGTAGAAATTCTTTGTTAGAACAAAGATAGCAGATTTTATTTATAAAAAGTGAAGCCATTTCAGCGATTGCTTTGTTTTTATTATAACTTTGTCACAGTAGTACAAGCTAAAATTACTATGCGACGCGAGAATATTTGTTTTTTGGGTGAGCAGGAAAATGATCTGCTCATGCCCAATGGATGTTGCGATGTTTTGTCTGTTCTGTCCGAACAACAGATTGTATTGTGGAAATATGATATAGCCTCTAAGAGATATCTTTTTCCCGATAATTACTTTCACATATTGGGACTGGATAAAGAAGGCATCTCTTTCACATCCATTGAAGAGGCTTACCGCTTTTTCCATCCGGATGATCTGGAAAACTATAAAACGGCATTTAATGAGTTGCTCGACTCAGGAATAGGAAGGCGAACGATTTCTTACCGTTATTTGGGCAAAGATGGTCATACGCTGTGGTTCGAAGATCACCTGTGTATATACGAAGATTCGTCCGATTCAGGTTTGGGATTGAAAGCATATACCATGAATGTAACATCAGAGCGAGAAAAGGAGAAAGAAATAAAACACCTTGCAGCTTATAGTAACCGTATTATAGAAGCTCTTCCTGATTTTATCTTTATCATTGACCGTGCTTTCCACTTTGTGGATGTTTTGGTAAGCGAACATTCCGTTTTGCTCCATCCTATTGAATACATCAAAGGTTCCGATGGACATAATTTATTCTCACCGGGTGTTTGTGAACTTTATGTAGAGACAATAAGAAAATGTCTTTTGGACGGGAAGAAGAGAGAGATAGAGTATTTTCTTGATGTAAACGGACAGCGTTATTATTTTCAGGCGCCCATTACTCCTTTTGGAGACGATACGGTATTGGCGCTAATTCGAGATATCGGTAGTCGGGTGCGGCATGCCAAGGAACTGATTGAGGCTAAACGTCGGGCAGAAGAATCTGATAAGATGAAATCTTTTTTTCTTGCTAATATGAGTCATGAAATACGCACCCCTCTTAATGCTATTGTAGGATTCTCCGAACTGATTTCAATGACGGAAAATGAAGTGGAGAGGAATGAGTATCTGGGAGTAATACGGCAGAATAGCGACTTGTTGGTGGAGCTTGTTAATGACATTCTTGATCTCTCGCGCATAGAATCGGGCAAGACCTTAATGAATTTTGAGGAAGTGAATCTGACCGATTTGATACTGGATGTGGGTAGGACTCATCAGTTTAAGGTTCCTCCTTCAATTCATTTTTCGGTGGTAAAACCTGATGCAAATGCTATTGTTACGACCGACCGCAATCGCTTGGTTCAAGTTCTATCGAATTTGCTCTCGAATGCCATTAAAAACACTGTGACAGGATATATTTCGTTGGGTATGAGAATTGTGGCGGACTGTGTAGAACTATTTGTCTCGGATACCGGTTCGGGAATTCCCAAAGATAAACTATCATTGATATTCAATCGTTTTGAGAAGTTGAATGATTCTATTCAAGGAACCGGGCTGGGATTGTATATCTGTAAGAGCCTTGTTGATCGGCTTGGAGGTAAGATAGAGGTCTCTTCGGAGTTGGGAAAGGGGAGCACTTTTTCTGTTTTTTTACATCAACAGGCACCTGTAACAGCTTCGTCGAAACGCGAAAAGAAAATAATACTTGCCGTAGAAGATTCACCGGAAGATTTTCATTTGCTTGATGAATACTTAAATCATGAATATTCAGTGTTATGGGGGAATGATGAGGAGACTGTATTACACAAATTTATGTGTGATCATCCGGATTTGGTTTTGATCAACATGAAACTGGAAAAAGCAAGTAGTGTGAATATAATAGAACGCATTCGTAAAATATCAGCATCCGTACCTGTAATTGCTGTGACCGAACATATACATTATACAGATCAACAACAAGCTTTTCAGGCAGGATGCAATGAAGTGGTGAGTAAACCTTACTCGTTCAGCCGATTGAAAGAAACAATAGACAGTTTTCTAAAAGACGGTTAGATGCGTTCGAGTACTGTTGTTATAAGGGTATCGATCGTATTCTTATAACCGGTATTGGCTTCTTTTATGAGCCTGTTGGCTATGACCATACATACGGTCATGGCTTTGTGACCCATGAGTCGGCTTAGTCCCGCTAGTGCCGAACTCTCCATCTCAAAATTGGTTATACGATAACCATTGTATTCAAAGTTCTCGATCTTCTCGTTTTGTTTCGGATCGGCTAAGGGAATGCGTAATTCGCGTCCTTGAGGGCCAAAGAAACCATTTGCGGCAATGGTAACGCCGCGTACCATTTCTTTTTGGGCAATCCGTTCAATAAGTTCTTCATCAGCGTCTATGACGTATGGCGCCGGGGCACACATGCTGCCTGTCCAACCCATATATTTCAAAAATGCTTGTTCGAACTCTAAATCGCAGACCTCGTTGCGTCCGGCATAGAAGTTGAGCAAACCATCGAAACCAATGGATTTGCGTGAGCAGACAAACGTTCCCACCGGAGTATTGGGTTGTAAACCACCACACGTGCCGATGCGTACCAGCTCCAACTGTCGCGGAGTGGCTTTTGCTTTACGGGTGCTAAAGTCAATATTTGCAAGGGCATCCAGTTCGTTCATTACGATATCTATATTATCACAACCTATTCCGGTTGAGACTACTGTGATACGCTTGCCTTTATATGTGCCCGTAATCGTTTTGAATTCACGGCTCTCCACCTCACATTCTTTATTTTCGAAGTGTGAGGCTACAACAGCTACTCTTCCGGGGTCACCCACGAGAATCACTTTATCCGCCAATTGTTCCGGTTTTACGTGTAAATGAAATACAGAGCCGTCCTCATTGATGATGAGTTCGGAAGGAGCAAAATATTCTTTCATGTTCTTTCTTTTTATTTTCAACTATTCAGTCAGCGGTTTGGTAGATGAGCTACCACTTAAAGGTTTGGCAATAGTCTCCCGCATAGATGTGTCGGCTTCTATATTTTTCATGCGATAATAGTCCATGATGCCTAAGTTTCCATTGCGGAATGCTTCGGCCATTGCTTTGGGGACTTCTGCTTCAGCTTCAATTACTTTAGCACGGGCTTCCTGTGCTTTTGCTTTCATTTCCTGTTCGCTTGCCACTGCCATTGCGCGACGCTCTTCAGCTTTTGCCTGGGCAATATTCTTATCGGCATTAGCCTGATCTATTTGTAATGCTGCACCAATATTCTTACCGATATCGATATCAGCAATATCAATAGATAGAATTTCGAATGCTGTGCCTGCATCGAGTCCTTTACGCAACACTAACTTTGATATTGAATCGGGGTTTTCCAATACGGACTTGTGGTTTTCAGACGAACCGATTGATGAAACGATACCTTCGCCTACACGTGCCAATACGGTGTCTTCACCGGCACCTCCCACCAATTGGCGAATGCTGGCGCGTACAGTTACACGGGCTTTTGCAATAAGTTGTATTCCGTCCTTAGCTACTGCCGTAACGGGGGGAGTATCAATCACTTTCGGATTAACCGACATTTGTACAGCTTCGAATACATCGCGTCCTGCCAAGTCGATAGCTGTCGCCATTTGAAAAGACAGTTCGATATCCGCTTTTGATGCCGACACCAGTGCATGCACTACTTTTTCCACATGGCCTCCTGCCAGATAATGAGCTTCCAATTCATCTCGCGTAATAGTATTGAGTCCGGCTTTGTGAGCCTCAATCATAGCGGGTACTATTGTGTAAGGTGGTACATTACGGATGCGCATTAAGAAAAGTTGTACCAAAGAGATACGTACACCTGACACTTTGGCCGAAAGCCAGAGGAAGAATGGTACATAATGGAAAAACAAAGCGATAAAAATAAGCCCTCCTACAATGAGGAAAATGCTTAAGTACATTGTGCCTACATTCATGACATATAAGTATTAAATGAAAATTAGTCTTTTTTCTTCTCTACCATTATGACTCCGTTTGTTATGCGGGTCACTACGATAGGAGTCTTTTCGTTTAAGAAGCCATCGGCTGACTTCACTTCAATGATATTGCCGTTGATTTCGGCATTCCCAATCAAGGCTAATCGGGTGATAGCTACACCACAGTCTCCGAGTTTGACATTCTCTTTGCCGGTGCTGTCTATTTTAGAGGTGATATTCTTTTTTAGTGCAATCTTATCCAATGTTTTTGATCGCATGAACCACACTAGTGCGCCGATACTGGTGAGACAAGATATTGCCAGTGTGGTGAAACCTGCTACAGTGCCCATGTATGTAAAGGCATAGTAATTGGCATATATCACACACGCACCTGCCAGAATACCTGCAATGCTGATGCCCGGTATCACGAAGAGTTCAACGAGGAACAAAATTACCGCTGCAACGATGAGAATCGTTATAATAAAAATGTCCATAGCATATTATTTCAAGGTTTGTACTTCTGCATTACGTGCTTCTATTGTAAGCTTTTTAGTCTCTTCAACAAGTTGATCGACTTGCTTCTCGAGTTTTAGTATTGCTGGTGCCATTTCAGCTTTTTTGCTTTCGACGGCAGTAGCATAAGTATCTCTTAGTTTATTCAACTCAGCTTGTTGTTGTTCCAACTCTTTAGCCGTTTGGAGATACTTGCTGAATAGCGATTTTGCTTGTGGTGAATGAAAGTCCGATTGCTGATGATAGGTCAGACGGTCATTGATAATAAACTCAAAATCGTACGTGCGTTCACTCTGAGGTTTTTCATTGTCAATCTTCTGTAATCGCTTCTTGGCTTCATTCACTTCATTTTTGTCTTTCCATGTATCTCGGATGGAATGGATCTGTGCCAAACGGATCAATTTCTGAGGATCGGTTTCTTCGTAGCTATAAACTTTCTTGGTTGCATTGGGTATGAATACGTAAATGCAGACTTTATCCTCCGACTGATACCTGTCCGAGGCAAACCAACCCAAATTATTGAATTCGTCAATGACGAACATGTAGTCGTTGTAAGGTGAGTTGAATGGCATACCCACATTTTCCGGTGTGAGATATGAGTCGGTATCAGTATTATACCGGGTGACAAATATGTCATATCCTCCCATTGATTCTTTACCGTCCGCTGCATAATATATGGTCAGTCCATCAGTCAAGACATAAGGGTAGTTGGCGTTGCCGGATCCGTTGATTACATCCGGAAGCGGATTGGGCTTGCTCCATTCGCCGTCGAGCTTGTTTCTTGAAAAGATGCTCAGTCTACCGTTAGCCTGCTTATCTCCGTAGTAAATCTTATTACCGATCTCCGTTTCGTAAACAGTAGCTTGCCTGCCGGAGTTCGTTTGAAAATATTCATCATACATCATTACCTTACCGGATTCGCTACTGATTTTGTATGCCTCCAGAAAGCGCTTCTTATCAATGACAAAGCTGTCAATAATGCAAACCTGTTCCACACCTTTCAGCATTCTGAGATTATTCTTCGACTTTTCCAATTGAGGAACCAAGTCGTTGGTGGGCTTTTTGCGTTTGTCCAACTCGGCAATATATTCTTCGTAACTGTTTACGGCATCATTGAAACGATACATCTCATTGTATGCTTCTGCCAAGTAAGGCTTGCCTTCGGATACCCGTTTTTTTACAGCCGCTTCGAGATATTTAACAGCCTCGTTTGTCTCACCTGTTTTCAGGCAGCACACACCATACCATAAATTATAGTTACCGTTTGCCGGATTGGTTTTAATATATTTGGCAAATATAGGTTTAGCCTTTTCGTAATTGCCTTTGTTGTAGAGCGCTTGACCTTCTTCAAGCGTTTGAGCGGATAATCCACCGAAAGCAAGAGTCGCTAAAAGAAATATGAAATGTTGTTTTTTCATATGATAAATTGTCTGAGAAAATTCAATAGTTCAAAAATACGAATTAATCGCGAATAAAGCTCTTTTGAGACTTTCTATTATGTTAATTCTTCTTTAAATCATTCTTTTCAATTACTTTTGCGCCCAATAATTAACAGCACTTTAATTTATGAAAGGGATCTACACCATTTTACTTTTGATTGTTTCCAATGTATTTATGACCTTTGCTTGGTATGGTCATTTGAAGTTACAGGAGTCGAAGATAATATCCAATTGGCCGCTTTATGCCGTCATTTTATTCTCTTGGGGCATTGCGCTCGCCGAGTATTCCTGTCAGGTACCGGCTAACAGAATTGGCTTCACAGGAAACGGTGGCCCTTTTTCTTTAATGCAGTTAAAAGTGATTCAGGAAGTAATCACTCTTATTGTATTCACAATCTTTTCCACCCTATTGTTTAAAGGTGAAACTTTGCATTGGAACCATTTAGCCGCATTTATTTGTTTGGTTCTCGCTGTCTATTTCGTGTTCTATAAATGATCCCTAAAGAGCGGTTAGCAGAAAAATAAATGTTCGATTAGTATTTTTGCACCGATAATGATCAGCACAACTCCTCCGCACAATTCAGCGCGAAGCTTCTTTGCAAAGCTACATCCGAAGCAACTTCCGAATAAGAGTCCTGCCATTGACAATAAAAAGGATACCAGACCTATGATGAGTATGGGGTGAAACATGGTGGAAATATTGCTTCGTCCTAATATGGCAAAAGAAAGTCCGATGGCCAATGCATCCAGACTGGTAGCTACTGCAAGTGCCAGTACGACTTTTATATTGGTAGGGTCGTAATTGCGCTTCTCTTCTTCGTCTTTAAATGACTCTTTTATCATTCGTGCACCTAGAAATGCCAAGATGGCAAAAGCAACCCAGTGGTCGAAGTTTTCCATAAGATGACTGAATGTCAATCCGCCGAACCAGCCTAGAAGAGGCATTACAGCTTGAAATAATCCAAATAAAAACGCCATGGTAAGCATTGGTATCCACAGCGTGCGCTTCATAATAATTCCACTTGCAATAGAGACGGCAAAACAATCCATTGCGAGTCCTACTGCAAGTATCCATATTTCAAATTCACTCATGATTGTCAGAACGGTAGTTTGTAGATTAAAGTGTATGTCATTCCTATTGTGTTGCCTGAATACTTCCCATATCCCGGTATATACCATGGATCTCCATATTTATCTGACGAAGATGAAGTCCGGTATTTAAGGCGTATGGTCCATCCCATATAGAGATCTTTCCATATCTGTGCGCGTACTCCGCCACATAACTCGAACCATTGCATTGATCCTTCCATGCCTTTATGGACAAATGGGACGCTTCCCCCATAGCTTCCGTCTATTTGATTGGGATTATTGATTGTTCCTCCGTATACGGGGTCGTTTATGCTTAATGCTTCAATGTCGTAGTTGAAGCTGGACATACCATAACGGAACCCTGCGAACATATAGTTCTTAAACTTTTTCTTGTAGAGTATGTTGTAGTCCATCCCTATACGCATATAGGGAGCACTGCTTTTATAGTGTGTGCCATAATCGTTCGAGGTGTCTGTCTGCCCATGTCCGACTTCGATAACGGGGAAGAAGCGGTTTTTCAGGTTGACATCAACAGATACTTCGGAACTGAGGAAATCGCCGCCCATCGCCTTATTACCGATACCGAATAAATCGAGCCCTACATTGACGCCATTGTATAGAGGATAGACCACTTCGGGCACTTTCTTCTTTTTATTATTTTTATTTGCCTGGTTTCTGCGGTCGGCAGATGCATAATGCCTCCTGTCCTGCTGCTGTGCTTGCAGAGGTATTGCAATGAGTAGACAGAACAACAGGCTACTTATAAAATAACTGGAGATTTTCTTTGCCATCAGTACCTGCTTGCGGATTGTTAATATGAATAGAGTCTATTGCATGCTTGCTGTATGATACGCTGTCTATCTTTTGTTTCATCTGGTAACCACAATCCATTGAGACAAAATAAGGCGTGTTCGTATGGTAGATGCGTACCGTGTCTCTTAACGTTTTGCTGTAGTGAAATACAAGAATAGTGGCTTCATCAGCATATTTTAGCGGCAACAATATGTCGTGCACTTTCTTTTGGTTGTTTATAATGACCGAATCGGTACCCAGTGCCTTTATGGTAAGGGAGTCGAGTGTGTCTTTTAAGGCCGTTCCATTGCTCATTTTATAAAGATAACATTGAGTCATGGGGCGGGAGGTAGCTGAACAATCTTCTTCTTCCGAGCAGGAAATCACCAGACTTATTGCCGGATAGGCGATTAAAGCCAATAGAACAAGTTTCAATAATTTTTTCATATCCGATTTGTTTCTATGCTTCGTTATCAAAGAATTGTTTCGATCTTATAGTCGTTTCGCTCGGGAGCATTTCTTGTGATCAGTTCTCCTATAAATCCGGCTAAGAAGAGTTGCGTTCCTATAATCATAGCCGTCAATGAGAGGTAGAAGTAAGGGGAATCGGTCACCAAGCGGTATGGCATTCCATGATACATGTTATACAATTTGGATACACCGACAGCAACTACCGAAATAAAGCCAAGTATAAAGGTCAGCGAGCCTAGCAAACCGAAGAAGTGCATAGGTTTGATGCCGAACTTAGAGAGGAACCAAAGTGAGATTAAATCAAGATAACCGTTGAAGAAACGGTTCCATCCTCCAAACTTGGTATTACCGAATTTGCGGGCTTGGTGATGCACCACTTTTTCGCCGATCTTGTTGAACCCTGCGTTCTTGGCTAGATAAGGAATATAACGGTGCATTTCTCCATACACCTCGATGTTTTTTACCACATCTCTACGGTATGCCTTAAGTCCACAATTGAAATCGTGCAGATTCTTAATGCCGGATACTTTACGTGCGGTAGCATTGAATAATTTGGTTGGGAGGGTTTTGGATATCGGGTCGTAGCGTTTCTTTTTCCAGCCTGACACCATGTCATATCCATCCATCTTTATCATTCGGTATAATTCCGGTATTTCATCAGGGCTATCCTGCAGATCTGCGTCCATTGTGATAACCACATCTCCCTGGGCTTGTTCGAATCCACAGAATAAGGCCGGAGATTTACCGTAATTGCGACGGAATTTTATTCCGCGTACATTGTCCGATTTTTGCTTTAACTCTTTTATGATTTCCCATGAACGGTCGGTGCTTCCGTCATTAATAAAAACCACTTCAAAAGAATAATCATTGACGTGCATCACCCGCTCAATCCATGCATACAGCTCAGGAATCGATTCTTCTTCGTTAAACAAAGGGACAACTACTGATATATCCATATTATTACTTTGTATTTATTTTATGAGACATTCGCATGATATGCGATTGATATGTCTTTTATTAGCTTTTTTTCTCTTTTTTCATCACAAACAATGCCGTTGGTATGGCAATCAAAGAACCGTAGAATACATTCTGCGATACCAGTTGCATGGTAATTTCAATAGGTGACATACCCCGTACCACGTTCAGCGAGTCTTTGAGCAGCGCCACATAATCTCCCATTTCTTTAGCCGTTTCCGGTGGCAGATTATTGAGTATATTGCTATAGGTGCTGAATATGTATCCTTGATCGATGTAACGAAAATAAATGAAGTGGGCTACCGCCGTAAGTAAGGCTGCAAATAAATACATGAAGAGTGTGAACATCCACGCGTGGAAGAAACTGATATAGCCGCCGCATGCCTGGTTACGGTATGTCTTTGCATAGTAATAGCCTAAAAACGGCACACCTAAAGTTAATCCGGCAAACATTAACAAAAGAAAAGGAATGGTAAGGCCTAGTGGGAAGATAATAAATTTTAATATCCAGAAACTCCCCATATAGGTGCCGAATAACATTGCGTAGCGTTGCAAATAACTTCTGTTTTCTTTCATTATATTTATATAGAAATGAGATTGCAAAGGTAGAAATAATATTGATTTGAAGGGCTTATTTCCTGTTAAAGTTAAAAAAGAGGAGCAAGGGTATTGCATGTTTCAAAATAATAACTACCTTTGCACCCGCAAATATGGGTAAGTCCTATACGGCCAGCTCCTGGCAAATCCTCCAGGGCTTGATCGCAGCAAAGGTAGCCGGTTGTAGCGGCGCGATATAGATAGCTTACCCACCCGCCTCTTTAGCTCAGTTGGCCAGAGCACGTGATTTGTAATCTCGGGGTCGTTGGTTCGAATCCGACAAGAGGCTCTCATTATTTGGAATGTTTTAAGCGGAAATGCTCACAAGGTGTTTCCGTTTTTTTTTATTGCTTTCTTATACAGCCTGTTCCTGCGAAATTTGTGTATGTCAAATTAAGTTCATAGTTTTGTTCTGACCAAATTCTAATGGCATGATACGAAACACAGGTTTCCTCCGCATATCTCTATTATTGCTACTTTTATCTCCTTTTCTTCGGGTTTATCCCGACGGGTGGAATAACTTTATAGTCAACTTTGATAAGACCCTTTATGGAAAGGGTGCTCAAACGTGGCAGATAGCTCCTTATAATAATCATTGGGTGTTTTTTGCCAATAAAAACGGAATGGTACAGTTCGATGGTAATATATGGAAAGTATTTCCCATGAACAACTCTTCGGATGTGCGTTCTGTTCTCACTTCTTCTACCCAAAAACGCATCTATGTGGGTGGCATCAATGAATTCGGCTATTATGAGCCCAATAAATTCGGAGAATTGGTTTATCATTGCATGTCCGATAAACTGGATGGGGCTTTTCGTTATCTTGGCAATGTATGGGGCATTCACGAAAATGATAATATCCTCTACATACAGGGTGATGACCGTGTGGTGAAATATCTGAACGGGAAATATAGCCTTATTGTCATGAATGCCAAGATAGACTGTTCCAATATGGTGAATGGCACACTGTATATTGGTACGAACCGGGGTGTATGGATGTTGGTAGGGAATAGCTTTTTCCCGTTGCAGGGGGCTGATATCTTAAAATCTATGCGCATCCGTGGAGCTATACCTTATAAAAACGGCGGG
Source organism: Bacteroides sp. (assembly GCA_041907545.1). Classification (GTDB taxonomy): domain Bacteria; phylum Bacteroidota; class Bacteroidia; order Bacteroidales; family Bacteroidaceae; genus Bacteroides. Next base: position 73,000 of record JAYRGX010000009.1, on the reverse strand, counting down.
GTCATAATTGTTACTGCTTACAATGGATTGTACTATTGTAACGGGCAGACTACCGTTCCTTTTATTACGGGGGCTGAAGAGTTTATGCGGGACAATGAAGTATTTTGTGTGGCGGCAAAAGGTAATAAAATAGCATTGGGAACTATTCATAAAGGGTTGGTGCTGATTGACAGTGATACTAAAGCGGTGGAGTACTTCAATGAGAACAATGGACTTCGAAATAACACAGTGCTCTCGGTGGCTTTTGATAATAGAGGGGATTTATGGGCGGGTTTGGACAGTGGGATAGATTATGTCTGCTTAAGTTCTTCGTTCACTAACCTTTATTCGTACCCTCACTCATTTGGTACCGGTTATGCTGCGGCTGTAGACAATGGATATCTGTTTCTAGGTACGAATCGCGGACTTTATTATACTTCCTATCCGGTGAAACTGAATGGTAATTTGCCTGACATACATCCTGTTCCTCATTCCAGCGGTCAGGTGTGGGGACTTTGTCGGATAGGAAAAGATTTGTTTTGCATGCATGACAGGGGGATGTTTCTTGTGAAAGGTGCCACACTAGAGAAAGTGACGGATATAACCGGAGTATGGGCTTGCCAGGAGGTTGTGGGGCATCCTGATATGATGTATGTGGGGGTATATGACGGACTTTTCTTACTGAAGAAACAGGCGGGAAAGTGGACTGTCGTATGTAAAATAGCTGGAATAGCCGATTCCTGCCGGTTGTTTGAGCAAGAATCTTCGCACGTCCTATGGGTCTGTGCATCCGATCATTTTGTTCGTTTCGAATTGAATGAGGCGATGACTAAAGCTATATCGACCCGTTCATACGGAATGAAGGACGGTTTGCCGACCGATCGGGAACTTTATTTGGCAAAAGTGGAAGGGCGCGTGTATTTCACAACTCCAAATGGAGTGTATAAATACAACATGCATAAAGATGTGATGGAGCCCGCTTCCGACTTGAATAATATTTTAAATGGTGCATCTTCTTACATGCGGTTAAGGGAATATCACGACCGGCTGATCAGTTTGAGCTCCCATGAAATTTGTATTGCCAATTTGGGTACTTACAAGCGTGGTTCCAATACGAGCATTAATCCTATTCGTCCTTCGTTGATAGAACTTGTCCCGGGTTATGAATCAATCATTCCTCTTTCCGACTCTTTGATGGTGATACCCAATGAAGAGGGTTTTGCCTTGTTTTCGATTCCTCTTTCGAAAGGTAAGCAGGACGCCGGACATTCCGTATATATCCGTAATATGTATCTTTCGTATCCTAAAGACTCGCTGGTTTATACGGCAAGTTTTCTCGGGAAGAAGCCGGTCCCGGTTATTGAATATGCACTGAACTCCATTCGTTTTGAATATGGACTGTCTTCTTTTATGACCGGTGATGATGTCCGCTTTCAGTATAGGCTGAATCATGGTGTATGGTCGGATTATACTTCCATCAAGACAAAGGAGTATAGTAATTTATCCGAAGGTGACTATGTGTTTGAAGTAAAGGCGGTGTATCCCAACGGAACAAGTGCATCTGATGAAATTTCATTCCGCATTCTTCCTCCCTGGTACAGGAGTGTGACTGCTTATATAATCTATTTTATTCTCATTCTTGTGGCATTGTGGTATGTTTATCGTTGGGATGATGTGCGTGTGAAACGTAAGAAAATGCAGGCCGTTTTTGAAAAAGACAATAAGATGAAGGAAATGGCAAAAGAATACCAAGCTGAAAAGTCCCGCCAGGAAAAACAGATTATGGAACTTGAAAAAGAAAAGCTGGAGTTCGACCTTAAACATAAAAGTCAGGAGATGGTGAACCTGATGATTAACTTTGTCCGTAAGAACGAGATGCTGACCGAGATAAAATCCGAGATTCTTAAGGTGGCCTCTTCGTTGAAAGGTGAGAGCGGACGTGAAGGCAAACAACAGCTTTTGGTGCTTAATAATAAGATAGAAGCGAATATTCAGAGTGATGAAGTGCTGAAACGTATTGAAGATCAGTTCGACCTTATTCATAATAATTTCATGAAGCGTCTTTATACGAAACATCCCGACCTCTCGAATAATGAACGCATGATGTGCGCTTACCTTAAAATGAATTTATCCACTAAGGAAATAGCTCCTTTGCTGAATATTTCGGTTAGGGGGGTGGAGACCATTCGTTATAGATTACGTAAAAAGTTCGATTTGGAACGCGATGAAAGTCTGGTTGACTATCTGAATGACCTCAGTGGGGAGTGATTGCTGCTTATTGGAGCGATACGTTTTTTTATTTCATTTAGATGGTCTGTTTCTGTTCAACACATGGTCTCTTGGGGCTGAACAAACCATCTGTCGGAGCCAAAGTGACGGTCTGTTTATAATGCGACTATAATGCTTGTATGGATTAATATTTTTCTAATATATAACTCTTAATACTTGATGTAACATAATGAAAAGTAATGTGCGTGTTTTCTTTGCCGCCTTTCTTCTGTCGATAGGAAGTTCCGGTGCAAAATCGCAAAACGTAAAGACATTCACCCTGCCTACTCCGTGGACGGAAAAAGCTGTGCAGGCTGAAGTTCCGCTACCCGAATATCCTCGTCCGCAGATGGTGCGCTCGGAGTGGCTTAACCTAAACGGAATTTGGGATTATATGGGTGGAAAGAAACTGGTGAATCCTCAAACGGCGGTTGCACCTCCTGCATTTCTCGCTAAGTCGGAGAAAATACGGGTGCCTTTTCCACCGGAATCGGAGTTATCGGGTATTGCCCGTAATGGTGATTCTTGTCTGTGGTATCGCCGTAATTTCAGAATTCCCCAGACTTGGAAAAAGAAACATGTGCTTTTACACTTTGGGGCTGTCGATAGAATTTCTACAGTGTTCATAAATGGTAAGAAAGCAGGTACGCATACCGGAGGTTATGATGCTTTCACTTTTGACATTACGGAATATCTGAAATCGGGCGATAACTCGCTTATAGTAGGAGCTTACGACCCTAACGACGGTAAAGCGGCATCAGGAAAAAATGGTCCGCGTGGAGATTATACGTATACTTCGGGTATCTGGCAGACCGTTTGGTTGGAGCCGGTTGAGAAGGCTCATATTTCTTCTATCGAACTTATTCCTGATTTGAAGAATAGTCGGTTAAAGATTACGGTATATAGCGATGATCACAGCATGAAGATTTCGGCTGTGGCAAATGGCAAGGGAGTGGAAGTGGCTAAAGCCGAAGGATCGAGCAATGTGGCATTTTATCTTCCTGTTGCTCATCCGCATTTATGGAGTCCCGATGATCCTTTCCTATACGATTTGACGTTACAGTTGAAAGATAAGAGTGGAAAGATAGTAGATGAGATCGGTTCTTATTTCGGCATGCGTAGCATAGAGATGGGTAAAATAAATAACGTGAACCGTCCCCTGCTGAATGGGAAGTTTGTCTTTAATATCGGTCTGTTAGATCAGGGTTATTGGCCTGACGGCGTATTTACAGCACCTACGGATGAAGCTTTGCGATACGATATTGAGTTGGCTAAACGTTCCGGATTTAACGTGATACGCAAGCATATCAAGGTTGAGCCTCAGCGATGGTATTATCATTGCGACCGTCTGGGCATATTGGTATGGCAGGATATGCCTAACTTGTGGGAACCCGATGGGACCGACTCCGTGCAGGTTCGTAAGCAGTTCCGTGCCGAGTTGAAGACGATGATCGATCAGCATATAAGCTCACCTTCCATAATAATGTGGGTACCGTTTAATGAGAATTGGGGTGCTTTCGAAGTACGTGAAATTACCGATTGGATAAAGAAATACGATCCGAACCGTTTGGTGAACGGGCTTACAGGTTATAATTTTGCACCCGGATATCGTCCTGCTTACGGAGACCCGGGAAATGGGGATTTTATAGATCTTCATCATTATGGAAAAATAGAGGATAGAGCTTTGCCTCAGCCGGATGCAAAACGGGCGGCTTCTCTGGGTGAGTTCGGAGGAAAGGGGTTGTTTGTTCGCGGACATCTCTGGCCGGTGCCCAATAATGCATACGAAATGATGATTAGTAAGGAGATTCTCACAGATACTTATGTGTTGATGCTCAATGAAATAGAGCAACGCGTAAAATACAGGGGACTGAGTGCCGCCATTTACACCCAGACGACTGATGTGGAGCATGAAATCAATGGGCTGGTGACGTATGACAGGCAGGTGGAAAAGATGGACTTGAATAAAGTCAAGGAAATAAATGAGGCTGTCATAAAGGAAACAACAAAGGAAAAACAATAGAATGTAGTGGAGTTTTATCTTCTACGCTCGTTATAAATGATCGTTTTTTTCAAGAGGCCGTCTAAAAAAAGAAAATAAGACGGCCTCTATTTATTTGTATCGTGTTTCTGAAAAATAACTATCTTTGTCTAAAGAAATTTAGAAAGCCGGATATTATGTCACATTTGCCTACCCTGATTAATGATCTTGCTCTTATATTGATCTGTGCCGGAGTAATGACTTTGCTGTTTAAAAAAATGAAACAGCCATTGGTCCTGGGATATGTCGTTGCAGGTTTCCTCACCAGTCCATATTTATCTCAGACTCCTTCTGTGATGGATTCTGCCAATATTCAGACTTGGGCGGATATCGGGGTTATTTTCCTCTTGTTTGCTTTGGGACTGGAATTTAGCTTTAAGAAGATTGTAAAGGTAGGGGGGACTGCCATAATTGTGGCATGTACCATCATTTTCAGTATGGTCTTACTGGGAATAGCGGTGGGCGCAAGTTTCGGTTGGAAACAGATGGACTGTATTTTTCTTGGCGGTATGATTGCGATGTCTTCCACCACGATTATTTATAAGGCTTTTGATGACTTGGGACTTCGCAAAAAACAATTTGCCGGGTTGGTGTTGAGCGTGCTTATCTTGGAAGATATTTTGGCGATTGTGTTAATGGTTATGCTATCTACAATGGCGGTGAGTCATAACTTCGAAGGAAGTGAGATGCTGCAAAGTATAGCCAAATTATTATTCTTCCTCATCCTTTGGTTTGTGGTAGGCATCTATGTCATTCCAGGCTTTTTGAAGCGGAGCCGTAAATTGATGTCAGAAGAGACGTTACTGATTGTTGCGCTCGGGCTATGTTTCGGAATGGTGGTGATTGCCGCCCGCAGTGGCTTCTCTGCAGCTTTCGGTGCTTTTATCATGGGGTCTATTCTGGCTGAGACGGTTGAGGCTGAGAGTATAGAACATCTGGTTAAACCGGTGAAAGATCTTTTTGGTGCGGTGTTTTTCGTTTCTGTAGGTATGATGGTGGAACCGGCAATGATTGCACAATATGCCTTGCCAATCATTATTATTACTTTAGCGGTAATTATCGGGCAGTCATTGTTTGGTACGATCGGTGTGTTACTTGCCGGTCAACCTTTACGGACTGCCATGCAGTGTGGATTCAGTTTGACGCAAATCGGTGAATTTGCTTTTATTATTGCCTCCCTTGGTGTGACTCTTCATGTCACCAGTAATTTCCTTTATCCCATAGTTGTTGCAGTATCTGTCATCACCACTTTTCTCACTCCGTATATGATTCGCCTTGCCGATCCAGCCTCTAATTTTGTAGAAGGACATCTACCGCAAAACTGGAAAGGCTTCCTCAATCGTTATGCGTCCGGTACCCAACCGATGAATCATCAGAGTATGTGGAAGAAACTGATTATAGCTTTGATGCGTATCACAGTAGTATATTCCATTATCTCCATTGCTATTGTTGCGTTATCTTTCCGCTTTTTGATGCCACTACTTCGTAAGAGCATGCCCGATATCTGGGGCAGTATATTCGGAGCTTTTATTATGATCGTGTTACTGTCACCTTTCTTGCGAGCCATCATGATCAAGAAGAACCACTCCGAAGAGTTTGTGACGCTGTGGAATGACAGCTGGGGTAATCGTGCCCCATTGATTGCCACAATAATTGTGAGAGTCATATTGGCAGTGTCTTTCGTCATGTTCGTCATTGCCAGTCTGTTTAAGGTCTCGGTCGGCTTGGTATTTGGATTAGCCCTCTTGCTCGTGACTTTGATGATCATGTCGCGTCAGCTCAAAAAACAGTCCATCATGATAGAACGCAAATTTCTTCAGAACCTTCGCTACCGCGATATGCGTGCCGAATATATGGGAGAGAAAAAACCTGAATATGCCGGACGCCTGTTATCACGCGATATACACTTGACCGATTTTGAAATACCCGGAGAGTCGGAGTGGGTCGGAAGGACGTTGTCCGATTTAAATTTCGGTAAAAAGTATGGGGTGCATATTGTGTCCATCCTTCGTGGAAAAAGGCGGATTAATATACCGCGTGCATCAGAACGCATCTTTCCCAAAGATAAGATACAAGTGATTGCTACTGACGAAGAACTTAATAATTTCGGAAAAGATCTGGAGAAAGCCAATAGCATGGATACCAATGTGATAGAAAAAAGTGAGATGACCTTGAAGCAATTACTTATCGATTCGGATTCGGAGTTTCTTGGCATGACCATGGAAGAATCGGGTATTCGTGATAAATATCGTTGTTTGGTTGTCGGAATTGAACACGCCGAAGATGAACTTCATGCACCGGGGCCACATGAGAAGTTTGAAGAGAATGATATCCTTTGGGTGGTAGGTGAAAAGGAAGATGTATATCATTTGGTCGAATTGGTTGGAGTAAGGGGCGTTTCTCGCTGACAGATAATGCCTCCACTTCCTAAAGAAATAGAATACACTATTAATATAAATATAAAAAGAAGAATTATGAAAAGTGATCCTAAAGAATGTCTGTATTGCCAGAACAATGAAACGTTGAATCATCTAATGATTGAAATAGCTTCATTAAGCGTATCCCGCGTTTTTTTATTTAAGGAGCAAACTTACAAAGGACGTTGCTTGGTGGCATATAAAGATCATGTCAATGATTTGAACGAACTCAATGACGCAGATCGCGATGCCTTTATGGCTGATGTAGCCCGTGTGACCCGTGCCATGCAGAAAGCCTTCAATCCTGAAAAGATCAATTATGGGGCTTACTCCGATAAGCTGTCTCATCTACATTTCCATTTGGCTCCCAAGTATGTGGATGGACCCGATTACGGTGGCACTTTCCAGATGAATCCCGGAAAGGTATATCTATCGGACGCTGAATATCAGCAACTGATTGATGCCGTTAAAAAGTATTTGTAACGGGGCATAGGCTTTGTGTTCCTTCCTTTATACAACCTTTTATAGTCTCTCAAAAGACTTAGGTTGGTTGAGTGCGTATTTATAAGACCGCATTTATAGCAATATTTAAAGTGCATCTTGAAAGTTCCATATCGGACTTTCGGGATGCACTTTTTGGTTTTCCGGCAAGGTATGATTTATTGTCTCTTTATTTTAGGAGAACTAATATCTTCTTTTATATCTGAGTTTGCAGTGTTATTACTTATTTGTGCAACTTTATTCAGAGCTAATTTTTTCTTTTATTCCTAATTCGGGATAGGATTGTGAAAAAATAGGGGATAGGTGTAGGGTATTTCAAAGTTGAGCGCTCTTAGTTATAGAAAGCGAAAATAATCACCTTTTAAACTATACCAAAATGAAAAAGCAGTTTATAAACACAGTCGGGCTGTTGCTCATTCTTCTAATGATTGGAGCAACGCAATTGCTAGCACAAAGTGATGCTATGGATTATTACACTGTAACCGGTGTTGTGAAGAATAAGGATAATAAGAAAAAACTGGAGAATGTAAACGTTTCTATTCCCGGTACTAATCTGGGGACGGTGACAAATGCAGATGGCGTTTTTTCTTTAAAGATTAAGAAGGGTCTTGAGGTACAGGAATTGGCCGTTTCCCATATCGGGTTTATGAATGCCAAAGTATCTTTAAGAGGTCTATCGACCGATACTTCTGATCTGACCGTATGGATGACTCCTTATACTAATCTGCTGAATGAAATCATTGTTTATGGTAATACCCCCCGTACGCTTGTAACCGAAGCGTTGAAAAAAGTACCGGAGAATTATCCGGCCAACCCCAATATGCTGACTTCTTTCTATCGTGAGACCGTACAGAAGGGTAAACGTTATATCAGTGTTTCCGAAGCCGTGATTGATGTCTACAAGACGGCTTATAAAGAACGCAGTGCCGACAATGACAGGGTACAAATAGAAAAAGGACGTCGTCTGTTGAGTCAGAAACTTAGTGATACCTTGGCTGTAAAAGTTGTAGGTGGCCCTAATCTTTCTATCTACCTCGATTTTGTGAAGAATGGCGATGCTTTAATAAGTGCTGAGAATCTGGATAATTACGAATATACGATGGAGGATCCTGTTTCTATTGATAACAGAATGCAATATGTAGTTAGTTTCCGTCCGAGGGTTACATTGCTTTATGCTTTGTTCTATGGCAAGCTTTATATTGATCGCGAAACACTTTCTTTCACACGTGCCGAATATTCTCTTGATATTGACAACAAAGAAAAAGCCATTCAAGCCATTCTGCGTAAGAAACCATTGGGATTGCGTTTCAAACCTCAAGAAATCTCTTATCTGGTGAGCTATAAGAATCAGGATGGGAAAACTCATTTGAATTATATCCGAAGCACCATTCGTTTCAAATGTGATTGGAAGAAACGATTATTCTCATCAGGCTACACTGTATTTTCTGAAATGGTGGTAACCGACAGAAAGGTGAATAATCTTGCATCCATTCCTTATAAGAATGCTTTTAAAGAAAAAGAAGTCTTTTATGACATTGTAAATGAATACTGGAATGAAGACTTTTGGAAAGCTTACAATATCATAGAACCTACAGAATCATTGGAGCATGCCGTGATAAAATTGAAAAAGCAATCTAATTGATTTTCAAATGGTTTTCATTATCTTTGAAACCAACCGTCAATAGTTGTAACATGCTGGATGAACTGTTAATCTTAAATAAAGTAAAAGAGGGAGATATAAAGGCGTTCGAAGATTTGTTTCGTCGTTATTATTCCCCTCTTTGCTGGTTTGCTGCCGGTATTATCGGTGACGTTCATGCAGCAGAGGAGATTGTGGAAGAGTTGTTCTATGTTTTTTGGAGAGATCGGGAGCGCTTACAGATATTCTGCTCGGTGAAAAGTTATCTGTACAGGGCTGTTCGCAATGAGGCGGTGCAATACTGCCAACATCGTGAGGTGGAAGAACGTTACCGGCGTTCTACTTTGGATGCTAACGTTACCGAGCCATCTGGAGATGATATTGAAGCGCAGCTGGAATATGAAGAACTGCAGATGCTCATACAGCATACTCTTCAGAAACTACCGGAACGGAGGTTGCGCATTTTTAAGATGCATAGGATGGAAGCCAAGAAATATACTGAGATAGCAACTCTATTATCCATATCGGTAAAAACGGTTGAGGCTGAAATGACAAAGGCCCTTCGGGTGCTCCGAGCTGAGGTTGATAATTACATTCGTGGAAGATGATAGCATTCCGGGTTTTATTAGACAAGAGAGGGCGTAAGGATTTTAATCATGAAATATAGAAGTGACTACAGCAAAATGACTGAAGATAATAGAAATAAAAAGAAAACGGATGAGGCATGGAGCCGGCTCTATTCACGCTTTGATAAAGAGGGCTTGTTACAGGAGAACTCCGTTGTAATTCCTGCCAAACGTAACAAACAATATGTATTGGCTTGGTCGGGTGTAGCTGCTGCTATATTAATAGGGCTGGTCTACATTTCTGTCGTATGGGTTTGGGCACCTCATAAATCGGGTATGGAAAAAGAACTCCTTATGGCTCATAATGTAGAGGCTTCTACTCTAGTTACAACCCTTGAAGATGGTTCCGTGGTATATCTGAGCAAACAGAGTACGTTGAAATATCCCGAACACTTTAAAATGGATCGTCGTGAAGTGAAGCTTAAAGGTGAAGCTTACTTTGATGTAGCACGAAAAACCAAACAGACTTTTTTTATTGATACCGAGAAAGTAAAAATAGAAGTTTTGGGTACGGCATTTAATGTGCGTGCTCTCGATAATGCTTCTTTTAATTTGGCAGTCCAACGGGGTAAAGTGAGAGTAACTTTGAAACAGAGTGGTCAGGTGATTTACGTCGGAGCCGGAGAGGCTGTTTCATTATATGCCGATCGGCTGCTGTTGAGTAGATCCGGAGTTCATGACTTATTATCTCGCTATACGGAAAATGTACGTTTCAAAGATGAATCCCTTGAGAATGTACTTCGGGTATTGAATATGGCAACTCCTTTGTTGAAGGTGCAGACGGCATCTGCTGATCTGGGTAAGAGAAAACTGACAGTTGAGTTCTCGGGAAATTCTCCCGAATCGGCTGCAGAACTGATTTGCTTGGCTTTGAACCTGAAATGTAATCGTGAAGGGGATAGGTTAATCTTGAGTGAGTGACATAGACTAATATTTTGTTCCGGAGGAATAAAAGATGACTGGACATCGTATTTTAACTACTTTTCTTGGCCTGCTTTGCGTTGTGTTGCAGTCCTTGGCCGGTAATGGGGATGTGTTGGATCAACAGATTAAACTTCCCAAGATGAAAGGTACGGTTTATACGCTCTTGAATAAAGTATCCGAGCTATCCGAACATCTTTTTATTTATGACAGTAAGCTTGTGAACAATGATGCTGTAGTCAAAATCAAAGAAAACACTTATTCTGTTCGTCAGGCTATTTATGAAATTATAGGTGACAAAACTCTACTGCTTAGAGTTATAGGGAAGCATATTCTGATTATGCGTCCCGCCGAAAAGGCTGATGAAGTATTCCGATCGGTGAACTCTTCGCCTAATGTATCCAATTTATTAATCACAGGTTTGCTTAAAGATAAAGATTCGGGAGAACCTATTCCGAATGCTTCTGTTTTTATACCGGGTACATCAATAGGTAATATTACCAATAAGGATGGCACTTATCGGTTGATACTTCCCGACTCTCTTAAATATAGCATTGTCTCTTTTTCCCATGTGGGTTATGTAAATCAAGACATTGAAGTGTCTGCTTTAGTGGGGCATCACAACGTGTTGAGTCTCGAACCGAAAGTCATCTCTTTGCAAGAAGTCTTAGTCCGTTTGGTCGACCCGAAGAAGCTTCTTAAGCAAGTGATTGATCATCGGAAAGAGAATTATTCTCTCTCTCCGGTTTATCTGACAACATTCTATCGGGAAGGTGTCGAACTGAATAATCGTTTTCAGAGTCTTACGGAAGCGGTTTTCAAAGTTTATAAATCTCCTGTCGATACCCCTTACTCTTCGGATCAGATTAAGATGTTGAAGATGAATAAAATAAATAACAGAGAACGTTCGGATAGTCTGGTTGCTAAAATCCGTGCCGGCATTCAGGCTTGCCTGCTTCTGGATATCATGAAGAATTTGCCGGATTTTCTTTTAGTGGACAAGGGCGATTATTCACCCTATACTTATTCGTCGGGAGATGTCACTTTTATAGATAATCGCTGTGTTGATGTGGTCTGCTTCAAGCAGCGGGAGGATGTAAAGGAACCTCTTCATTGTGGTGAACTCTATATTGATTCCGATAACGGAGCATTGTTGCAGGCACGTATCGAGATCCAGCCCAAATATATAAAAGAAGCAACTCCTATATTTGTGGCAAAGCAGGCACAATATGCCAAGCTGACTACCCAAAAGGTCGAATATACCGTTTCATATAAACAACTGAACGGTGTTTATTATGTCAGTCATATACGGGGTGACCTCTATTTCAAAATGAAACGTAAACGGCTTTTATCCAATAATCAGATGCTTCATACTTGGTTTGAAATGGTGACTTGTAAGGTCGATACTGCCGATGTATACCGCTTTTCACGTACAGACCGCCTGCCAACCCGGACAATTTTTGCCGATACCGATTATAAATATGATGATAACTTTTGGGGTGAATTTAATGTCATACCTTTAGAAGAAGGCATTGGAAAATTGATTGAGAAATTGGCTTTGAAGATTGAAAAAACCGGGGAATAATATCTACTTTTGCACTTCGAAAAAAGAATGATAGTATGGAATTGCCAAAAGACCCTATGATATTATTTAGTTTTGTGAATATGAAACTGAGAGATAATTATGCTTCGTTGGATGATCTTTGTGAAGATATGGATATAAGTAAAGAAGACATTCTAGAGCAACTGAAAAGCGCTGGTTTTGAATATAGCTCTGAACATAATAAATTTTGGTGATTATTATATTCAGAGCTGTATTGCCTACTCTTAGGCAAGATTGCCAATCTCGTCCAAATTCTTTTTGATGTCTTGGTCGGTCAGGGAGTAGTTTACCAAGTCTCCCGATAAATACTTATCGTATGAGGTCATGTCAATTAGTCCATGTCCCGATAGATTGAACAAGATCACTTTCTCTTCTCCGGTCTGCTTGCATTTTTCCGCCTCTCTGATTGTCGCTGCAATGGCGTGACAAGATTCCGGTGCGGGGATGATTCCTTCGGCTCTTGCGAATAAGCAACCGGCTTCGAATGATTCCAACTGCTCGATATCTACAGCCTCCATCAGGTTATCCTTCAAAAGTTGCGAAACAATAACCCCTGCGCCATGATAGCGTAACCCTCCGGCATGTATATTAGCCGGGGCAAAATTGTGTCCCAAAGTGAACATCGGGAGTAGGGGAGTATATCCGGCTTCATCACCGAAATCGTACTGGAATTTACCACGGGTTAATTTAGGGCAGGATGAAGGCTCTGCCGCAATGAAGCGGGTTTTCTTACCGTCAAGAATAGTATGGCGCATGAAGGGGAATGAAATGCCTCCGAAATTGGAGCCTCCACCAAAGCATGCTATAATAGTATCGGGATATTCGCCTGCCATCTCCATTTGTTTCTCGGCTTCCAATCCGATAATTGTCTGGTGTAGTGTTACGTGACTTAGCACGGAACCTAAGGTGTATTTGCAATCGGGTGTGGTTTGAGCCAATTCAATTGCTTCGGATATAGCTGTGCCCAGTGAACCTTGATAATTAGGATGTGCCGTCAAAATGTTTTTACCAGCGCGGGTCGACATGGAGGGGGAAGGAGTGACTTGTGCGCCAAAAGTCTGCATGATGCTGCGCCTGTAAGGCTTTTGTTCATAACTGATCTTTACTTGATAAACTGCTGCTTCCAATCCAAAAACCTTTGCTGCATAAGAAAGAGCGGCTCCCCATTGTCCGGCACCAGTCTCTGTCGTAACATTCTTCACGCCCTCTTTTTTGCAGTAATATGCTTGCGCTAAAGCTGAATTGAGTTTGTGTGATCCTACCGGACTCACACTTTCATTCTTAAAATAAATATGGGCGGGAGTATTTAAAGCCTTTTCCAATCCGTATGCTCTAACCAAAGGAGTACTGCGATAATATTTGTACATATCTCTGACTTCTTCGGGAATCTCAATCCATGCATCTGTTTGGTTGAGTTCCTGTCTGCATAGTTCTTCTGCAAAAACAGGATACAAGTCTTCTGCCTTTAGAGGCTGTTTGGTACCCGGGTGAAGGGGAGGCATAGGCTTGTTTTTCATATCCGCCTGGATATTATACCAATAACGGGGAATATCTTCTTCCGAAAGAATGAAGCGTTTTGTTTTATTGCTCATAGTAGTTGATAGATGAATATGTTTGTATAATACGTTCAAATGTAATCATAAAAAATAAAATAATGTCATTTTAATCTCTTTTTTAGAGTTTCTTGCTCTTCTGTTAACTTGCCGCATTGTTTTTATTTAAATTCTGCATACTTCATCTTTAGCACCGAGCTTCTGAAGATGAAGTTTCGCAAATAATATAGTCTAAATTCTGCATGCTTCATCTTTAGCTCTTTTTGTTTACTGAAATGAATGATTAGGGATATTGCTTTTTATCTTAAGAGTAAAGATTCATTCGATTGGATTCTGTCGAATTTATGGGAAAGTACTATTTTTTTATGTTAAACTCAACAAATTTCATTAAACCTACAGATTTTTGATATGTCTTATGAATGTTGCAACACAATAAGTAATTCATTTAAACGTAATTAAAAAGAATAAAATGAAACGAATATTTTGGTTACTGGCCATTACCTTTTTGGTAGGTGGCGTGTCGATGGCGCAAAATGCTCCTCGTCGTGATGGCAAGAAATTTGACCCGAAAGAACGTGTTGAACGTATGACAGAACGTATGGCAAAAGAGTATTCTTTGAATGACACTCAAAAGCAACAGTTGTTGGAAGCAAATACGGCTCTATTTAAAGATATGGGTAATATGCCTAAGTTTCGTCACCCCAACATGCGCTTTGAAAGGAGAAATAACAGATGTTGCTGTTGTTGTTGCTGTAACGCGCGAATGCATAGAAGAGCTCATAGAAAACCTTTAACGGAAGCTGAGCGTACCGAAAGAAAAGCTAAAATGGAAAAATTCCGCAAAGATATGAAAGCAGCACATGATACTTACAATGCTCAATTGCAGAAAATCATGACTCAGGATCAATATGCTGCTTATTCGGAAAAAAAACAGAAAGGCTTTCGCAAATAGCCTTGTGCGCATCGTTACCAAACCATAACAGAAAAAATCTATTGATAATGAGGGTATGTTGGGATGTCTGGCATGTATGGATATACTGCCGCTAATTCTGATATATCCTCATTTCTTTTCTCAATTGTTGTATATCTGCCCTTCTTTTTGTTTCTTTGTCTCTTAAAATAACAGCAAAAACAAATTGACAGAATGAAAACTCTTTTATATTTGGGAGTATGTATGTCGGTCATATTACTGGCAAGTTGTTCTTCTTCTAAAAAGAATGACGGTAAAGATATCACGATGGCTGCTCATGATAGTATCAGTGCGGACAGTGTACAGCGTATGCAGGTCTCCGAAAGTAAAGTTGCTATATCATACAAAGGCAAGCAGTATAGTTCATCTGTAGTGCGTAAACCGGATTCAAGCCTTCCGGTTGTTCAAAATGATCAGGGAGACCGTTTTTCGGATAATCGTATAACATTACAGTTAACTTGTGGAGGTAGCAGTATCGTAAACAAGACTTTCACAAAAGATAGTTTCTCTTCATTGGTGGATGCAAATTTTTTGAAACATGCTATTCTCGAAGGGTTGGTATATGATAAAGTGACTCCTCAGGGTATTCGTTATGTAGCTAGTATTTGCTATCCTCAAACGGATTTATATATTCCTTTGTCTCTTACAATCTCTGCTGATGGAAGGATTGCCATGGCTAAAGAGGAAATGTTGGAAGACCTTTATGATACCGATAGTATCCAGTAATAGGGAAGGGGGCAAGAGTATCCTTTTAATAAGAAAAGTGAAGAATAAAGCTGTTTAAAACGATGCTTTATCCTTCACTTTTTTATTGGAGAGCTTTACATTAAAGTTTTTAATACGTGGCATTGTCCGTAATACGTATAACTCAATGGTCTAATGACATTATACAGCTTGTTCTTTAATAGCCGGTATTTTTACTTTTCTTTTTTGAGTTCATCGAAGATTAAGTTTTCCAATTCTTCTGACAGCTCCGGATTATCGGCGATACACTGTTTCGCTGCATCACGTCCTTGTCCTAGCTTGGTTTCATTGTAACTATACCATGAACCACTTTTCTTGATCAGTCCCAATTCAGCTCCCAAGTCGATAATTTCGCCTGATCTTGAGATACCTTCACCAAACATAATATCAAATTCAGCTTTCCGGAAAGGAGGAGCTACCTTGTTCTTCACAACTTTTACCCGGGTTTGGTTCCCTATTACTTCTTCTCCGTCTTTCAACTGTTGGGTACGACGGATATCCAAACGTACAGAAGCATAGAATTTCAATGCATTACCTCCGGTTGTTGTCTCCGGGTTACCAAACATAACTCCGATCTTTTCACGAAGCTGATTGATGAAAATACATGTAGTGCGTGTTTTGCTTACAGTGCCCGTTAGTTTTCGTAAAGCTTGCGACATCAGTCTTGCCTGGAGTCCGACTTTGTTTTCTCCCATATCACCCTCAATCTCTGCTTTCGGAGTTAATGCAGCGACAGAGTCTATTACAATAATATCAATGGCAGATGAACGAATTAATTGGTCTGCTATTTCGAGTGCTTGCTCACCATTGTCAGGTTGTGATATATAAAGATTGTCTATATCCACTCCCAGTTTAGATGCATAAAAGCGGTCAAAAGCATGTTCTGCATCAATAAATGCTGCTATACCACCGGCTTTCTGTGCTTCAGCAATGGCATGGATGGCCAGTGTTGTTTTTCCGGATGATTCCGGACCATATATTTCAATTATACGACCTCGAGGATAGCCACCGACGCCTAAAGCAGCATTCAAGGCAATAGACCCTGTAGGGATAACGTCTATAGGCTCTACATTATCATTGCCCATCTTCATGATAGAACCTTTTCCGAAGCTCTTCTCTATCTTATCCATCGCTGCTTGCAGAGCTTTCAATCTCTCGTTCGATGATTTGTTGCCTTCATTTTCAAAAACCAGTTCGTCTTTCTTTGCCATTATATTTTATGCTAATAGTTTTTCACTTAAGCTTTCTCTTGTCTTTTGTTCAAATACACAAAAACGCTTTTAAAACGTTTATTATAATATCTGGGCGGCGTGATCGCTTGTCTTTATCTCTTTCGGAGTTATGATTCGCTCTATTTTACCTTCCTCGTCTATAATAAAAGTGGTACGAAATGTTCCCATGTATTTACGACCGTACATGCTTTTTTCTCCCCATACTCCAAATTGCTCCACTAATTTTTTATCGGTATCGGCAATGAGAGTAAACGGAAGATTGTTTTTCTCAATAAATTTTAAGTGGGATTGTTCATCATCTATACTGACTCCAATTACTTCATAACCTGCTTTACGCAAATCAGTATAGTTATCACGAAGATTACATGCTTCCGCCGTACAACCCGAAGTCATATCTTTCGGGTAAAAGTAGAGCACAACTTTTTTCCCTTTATAGTCACTAAGATGAATGTCTTCACCTTTCTCGTTTCTCCCCAATATTTCAGGGGCTTTATCTCCTACCTTCATATCTTTGAGTTTTTATTATTGAGATATTGCTTTTATAATTCCAAGTTGCCATCAAACACTTCATGCCATGGCAAACCTTGTTTGTTGAGCTGTTCCATGAATGGATCCGGATTGAATTCTTCTACATTCCGCACTCCGGCTTTCTTCCATAATCCTTTCATGAACATCATTGCTCCGATCATTGCAGGAACTCCTGTGGTATAGCTTACTCCTTGCATACCGGTCTCTTTGTAAGCTTCTTGGTGGCTACAGTTGTTGTATACATAATATGTACGTTGTTTGCCATCTTTCAAGCCGCTGATACGGCAACCGATAGAAGTCTCACCCTCATAGTTTTCTCCCAGATCTTGTGGATTGGGTAGCACTGCTTTTAAGAATTGCAATGGGATGATTTTTGTTCCGTTGTAGTCTACTTCATCAATGCGAGCCATACCAATATTCTGTATCACACGTAAATGGGTCAGGTATTCCTGACCAAACGTCATCCAAAAACGTGCACGTTTAATAGTCGGGAAGTTCTTAACTAAAGACTCCAACTCTTCATGATAAAGCAAATATGAATCGCGAGGCCCTATATTCGGATAAGTAAGGTCCTTATGTATTTCAAGTGGCTTAGTGGTTACCCAATTACCATTTTCATAGTAGCGACCGTTTTGTGTAATTTCTCTGATGTTGATTTCCGGATTAAAGTTTGTAGCAAATGCTTTATGATGATTTCCCGCATTGCAGTCTACAATATCCAAATATTCTATTTCATCAAAATGATGTTTTGCTGCATAAGCTGTATAGATACCACTTACTCCCGGATCGAATCCACAGCCTAATATGGCAGTCAACCCTGCTTCCTCGAACCGTTTCTTATAAGCCCACTGCCAACTGTATTCAAAGTGAGCTACGTCTTTAGGCTCGTAATTTGCTGTATCTAAATAGTTAACTCCTGTTTTTAAACATGCTTCCATAATGGTCAGGTCTTGATACGGAAGCGCAACATTTATGACGATTTCGGGTTTAAAACTTTCGAATAGTTTTACCAATTCGTCCACACTGTCGGCATCCACCTGAGCGGTCTTTATATTCGGATTTCCGATAGCTTTTACTATAGCGTCACATTTTGATTGTGTACGACTTGCAATCATAATATCGGTGAATACATCCGGATTTTGAGCAACTTTGTGGGCTACGACGGTACCTACACCACCCGCGCCGATAATAAGAACTTTACCCATTTCTTTAAATTCGCAATTGTTTTTTATTAATACTAATTATTGATAAAAGCTTTTTGGCTGCAGATAAAACAAGCCAATTTTAGTCTTTTATTACAGAGCAAATATAAGAGTTTATTCTTAGAAAAACATTATAATCATTTCAAATAGTTTATAAAAAACATCCACTGTTTAAACAACTTATTCTTATTTGGGTTTATATGTCAAACATCTTTTTTATGAATAACTAAACATGAAATTAATGACTAAAAAAACACTAATCTTCATTTGCACCCTTACTTTGCTCATTAGCTTTTCTTCTTGTCGCTCTGTCAAACCTATTGTTTCTCTTGATTCAATAAGTGGGGAATGGTATATTATTGAAATGAATGGATCGGTAATTGTTCCTTCTCCCGGGCAGTCTTTTCCTTTCATCAATTTTGATACTTTCAATGGAAAAGTGTCGGGTAGTGGTGGCTGCAATCGTTTTATAGGTTCTTTTGATGTGAATTCACATCCTGGTAATATTGAGTTAAGCAAATTGATTAGCACCCGGATGGCATGTCCCGATATGGCGCTTGAGAATGACTTGATATTGGCTTTAGGTAGAGTGAAGAGATATAAGAAAGTTGGAACACAGATTGCACTCTGCAATACGTCCAATCGTTCTGTGTTGATTTTGCAGAAGATGTCTTCGAATAGTATAAATCCATCGGTTTTGGAGAAGAAGTAGAATACTTCGGTGTGATTCGTCAATTTTTCTTTTAAAGAGTCTCGAAGCTTTCAAATAATATTAGAGATGTTAAAGCCACTTTATTTCGCATTTTTTGAAATAAAGTGACTTTAATTCTATATGGCAGAGGATTAATCGTTATAAGTTGCAAATGTCAATTTTTACAACTTGATTTTCAGTTGCCCTTTGCCAATTCTTGAAAAGTATAACTTCTTTTATTAAAATCTCTTATTAATCAGTAACTAGAGCCTCTTTTTCAAGGATATTTTTTAAAAGTTCTGGAATCTCGATCTTATCACATTTAATGGCAGATAGATTTCGCTTTCCTTTTTCTGTTAAGGAAAAGTACATCTGCCGTTTATCTTTAGTTCCCAGAACTCGTTTAATTAATCCTTTGTCTTCTACAGAACGGATTACTTTGGAGGCATTCGAGTTGCTAAGTCCTAACATATCCGCTATTTCTCCAGAGGAAAGTGTCCCAGCATCGGATAAACTGCATAATAACATGCCTTCATTCAGACAAAGATTATGCGTCTTTTCTAATTGTGCTTCAAAAGCTGCAATTGCGCGGTAAATATCTCTAATCTGACATAGTTTTTCCATTAATTTATCTGTTTTAGTGATATAATATTCTTTACTTTTCCGTATTCTAAATACTTATTCGGTCTATTACTTCTTTAGGAGAACTTTTTCTATAGCTTCTTTAAATGAAGTCTTGGGCATAGCTCCTTGGGCCATTTGAGGCTGTCCATTCATTGGTATGAATAGTATGGAGGGTATAGAACGAATGCCAAATGCGGCTGCTACTTCCTGTTCATTTTCTGTGTTCACCTTGTATACGTAGATTTGGCCTTCGTATTCGCCTGCCAGTTCTTCGAGGATAGGAGCTACCATTTTGCATGGACCGCACCATGATGCGTAAAAATCAACGATGGCGGGTTTGTCACCAAGATATTTCCACTCATTGGGAGTGGTTTCGTAATTAGCTACTTTCTTTAGAAAGTCTGCTTTGGTTAATTCTATTGCTTTCATCTTCTTTTCTGTTTTATTAGGACTTTGAGCGTTTCCGCATGCTGTAATAGCCATGGCAAGAAACATCGTAAATAATACTTTTTTCATTTTTTTCTCGGGTTTGTAGGGTTTGATGATATCCTTGTACGCCTGCCTCGGATGGTCTTGCCTTCTGGTGGAACACCCACCGCCCGCACAACAACATGAAATGTTGAAGATCGCTTGGAGTAAGAACAACGCTGCAAGCAACAAAAATACATATTCTTTTGATGCAAGGGCATATATTATAGCCACTAATCCTGCTAGCAGTCGGAAAACACGCCCGAAATCCCATTTTCTTAATGATTCTTTCATTCCTTTTTCTGTTTTTTCCCTTTTTGGAAGAAAGCATTAAATAATAATCCTCCCATAAGCATACCCCATACTGTGCTGTTGATTGGCGAGGCAGTAATGGGACAGGTACCACTTTCGCAGCCTATATAGCGCCAATAGATATATCCTCCTATGCCTCCTAGCAAGATGCCTGAAAGTGTGGGTAGATATTTTGTTATTAAATTTTTCATTTTCTTTTGTATTAAGTTGATCTTTCCTATATTATTCCACCCTGATATTTAGTTTCTTTGATATAAATGTATTTATTATCATATCATTCTTCCTTCTTGTCTCATTTTTATAACCATTTTTGATCCTAAATAAATAGGTTGACGTTGGCATCTTCGGCGCGTTCCATATAAGTAGCCACCCCGCCGACGCTGACTTCATCCAGCAATTCTTCACGTTTCACTCCCATTACATCCATAGACATTTGGCAGGCTATGAATTCCACTCCACTTGCAAGCGCCTGATTACGTAAAGATTCGAGCGAATCAATTCCTTTGATTTTCATGATGTGTCGCATCATCTTGTCGCCCATGCCAAACATGCTCATCTTGGAGAGATGCAATTTCAGTGAGTGGGAAGGCAGCATCATGCCGAACATCTTTCCAAACAAGTCTTTCTGAACCTTGGGCTTACTGATTTTCTTAATGACGTTCAATCCCCAGAAAGTGAAGAAGATGGTGACTTTCTGTCCGGTGGCTACAGCTCCGTTAGCCAATACAAAAGTGGCAAGGGCCTTGTCGAGATCATCACTGAACATAATAAATGTCTTTGCCTTGCGATCACAAGAGGTCATGGCACTGCCCGCTTTAGGCGAACCTTTCTCTATGACCACCGTGTATTTACCTTTGTCTTCTGTGTTGGAAATCAGTATGTTGCCCGTAGTATTGCACCAGGCCTGTGCATCCCGTGAGAAACCGGCATCGGTAGCTATCACTTCAATGCGTTCACCATCGTGGACGGAGTCAATGGCTTGCTTCACTTTCATTATAGGTCCGGGACATTGCAGTCCGCAGGCGTCTATCCGTACGGTTTTTATGCTTTGTTCCACCCGTTGGGTATCCATATCCGTTTTATCCGCCGGAAGTACCAAAGGTTTGAGAGCAACAATCGGTGCGGTGGCTGTGGAATAGGTCTTATATCCTCCGGAGAGATTCTTCACATTCTTATAGCCATGTCCTGTCAGAAGGCGTAAAGCCAAATAACCGCGCAACCCGACAGCGCAATAGAGAATGATTTCTTTATCGGCTGGAATCGAGGATAACCTGCTACGCATTTCATCGAGTGGTATATTGATTGCACCCGGAATGGTACCTAATGCAAATTCGTCCCTTGTACGGACATCAATAACCATTGCATTGGATTTGTCCAAGTGCTGAAATTCCCTCCATGAAATGACGGGCATGGCACCACTGATGATATTGCTTGCCACATATCCGGCAATGGCTATGGGATCTTTAGCCGATGAGAAAGGTGGTGCATATGCATGTTCGGTCTTAATGAGGTCATACACCGTTCCATTGTTCTTAATCAGCAGTGCAATCTGATCAATGCGTTTGTCTACCCCGTCGTAGCCTACACACTGTGCTCCATAGAGCTTACCGCTCGAAGGATCGAATGTAAGTTTCAGCGTAAGGGGCAATGCATCAGGGTAATATCCTGCATGAGAAGCGGAATGTGTGGTTGAGCTCTGATAAGGGATGCCCCACTGTTTAAGCCGCTTTGCCGCCAATCCAGTGGAAGCTACCGTGAGGTCGAATACTTTGGCTATGGATGTGCCGATGGCACCTTCATATTGCGAAATATTACCCGACACCATATTATCAGCCACGATGCGTCCTTGTCTGTTGGCGGGATTTGCCAGATAGTTCAACCACGGTTTTCTGGTGAGCGGATGCGGATATTCAATGGCATCTCCTACGGCATAAATGTCTTTGGCGGAAGTTTCCAGGTATTCGTTGACCTTGATTCCTCCTGTCTCGCCGATGGTTATTCCGGATGCTTTGGCTAAAGCCGTTTCCGGACGTACTCCGATGGATAGGATAACGATGTCAGCATCAATACTTGCACCGCTTCCAAAGAAAACCTTCAGACGGTTGCCGTAACGCTCAAAGTGTTCCACTCCTTGTTCCAGATGGAGCTGTACACCTTTTTGCAGCAAGTGTTGATGTACGTGCGAAGCGATGGAATAATCCACCGGAGCCATAACCTGATTACTCATCTCCACAATGGACACCCGGGCTCCCGCGTGATGCAGGTTTTCAGCCATTTCGAGTCCGATGAATCCTGCACCTACTACTACAGCGCTTCCTACCTTGTGCGTATTGATGTAGTTTTTGATCCGGTCGGTATCTTCCACATTACGCAAGGTGAAGATCCCTTCGAGTTCAATACCTTTCAGAGGTGGACGAACGGGTGAAGAACCCGGTGAAAGCAACAGTTTGTCATAGCTTTCGGTGTAGACTGATCCATCTTTCCGGCGGATAGTGACTTGTCTGGAATCAGCATTAATAGTCGTCACTTCGCTTTCAATACGTACATCCACATTGAATCTTGTACTGAATGAAGTGGGAGTCTGAACAAACAGTTTCTCACGGTCGGTTATCACTCCACCAATATAATAGGGGAGACCGCAATTGGCGTACGAAATGTACTTGCCCTTCTCAATCAGTATGATTTCAGCCGATTCGTCGACCCTGCGTATTCTGGCTGCGGCTGTTGCGCCTCCTGCCACTCCTCCGATAATAATATGTTTCATACTTATTTATTTTACTTCAGATAATATTTCTATAAATTAATATGTTGCAAAGATATCAATAATTTAATTCGAATATATATCCTTTGGAAAATATTTCTATTAATCTTAGTGTAATATAGCTAATAACTGTAAACAGCCGTCTTTACTTGTTATTGTCACTTCACGTTAAACTTGTTCAGAATGCTTTCCAGAGGGCAGAATTTGGTAAATGATGACTGGATAAGATTGATGCCTACAAAGAGAGGGAGTATCACCAAGCCGGGTGATACAAAGTAAGTAAGCAGTGAGCCGGCAGTGACCATAGTGCCTGCAACAACTCTGATGATATATTCTCTTTTCATTGTCAGATAAATTTAGAATGGGATTCCACATCGAGTATGAATGCATGTACGGGAAACGGATTCTGGGTTTCTTCGTTGCATTTGTTTAGTTCGGAGATGGCTTGTTCCGCCACTTCCTTGGTTGTGAAACTGAAGAGCATGATAGAATTGGTTTTGGCGCTTGATGAAGTGGCACTGAACCAGTTCAGATAATGTTCTTCTTTTTTCTGTTTATGCCCGGTGATACGGATGGCACTGAACCGGTTTACACCGGCATGTTGCAAGATCTCCGCTACCTCATCGTGGTATTCGCTGATACTTAATACAATCAATAGTTTCATGGTAATCTTCATTTTACTTTATTTTTCAACATCTTGTAATAGAGCAGAGGCACTACCACCAGTGTGAGGATGGTAGAGGTTATGGTACCTCCCATGAGAGAGATGGCGAGTCCCTGGAAGATGGGATCAAACAGTATGACTACCGCTCCCAGCGCTACGGCGCCTGCCGTCAGTATGATAGGGGTGGTTCGCACGGCTCCCGATTCAATGATAGCCTGTTTCAGAGGAATACCTTCCTTGAGCCGGATATCAATGAAGTCGATTAGCAGTACGGAGTTTCTCACCATGATACCTGCCAGAGCTATGAAACCAATCATGGAGGGTGCACTGAAGTAAGCTCCCATTACCCAATGCCCGATGACAATACCGATGAGCGTCAGCGGAATGGCTGCCAACTGGACAAGTGGGGTAATGAAATTCTGAAACCAACCAACAATGAGTATATAGATAATAATGAGTACGAACAGGAAGGCTAGTCCGAGGTCGCGGAACACTTCATACGTGATTTTCCATTCGCCATCCCACTTCAGTGAGAAGTTGTTTTCAAACTCCGGCTGATGGGTGTATTCCTCTTTCAGTGTATAACCTTGGGGCACCTTGATTTTCGAGATATTGTCGGAGAAGTCATTGATGGCATATACGGGACTTTCGAGTTTCCCCGCTACTTCCGCCAGCACATATACCACGCGCTTCTGGTTTTTGCGGTTGATGCTTTTCGCCTTATCGGTCTCGGTGACTTTCACGAAGTTGCCAATAGGTTCCGGTTGTCCCTGACTGTTGAGCACATTCAGACTCAAAGCTTCTTCAATGTTCGATTTGTCTTTCTCCGGCAGTTGCAATACGATGCCCACCTGATTGACTGTAGACGGCTGGTGCAATACTCCGACCGACATGCCGGACAAGGCGGCATGCATAGTCTGTACTATCTGTGCGCTAGCTATGCCATGCTTCATGGCTTTATCCTTATCCACTTCAAGTTTGTACTCTTTCTGATCGCTCTCCACGCTCCAGTCCACATCTACTACATCATTGGTCTTGGCAAGTTGATTCTTAACCTGGTGGGCCACGGCTATCTGTTGGTCATAGTCCGGACCATATATCTCGGCAACAACGGTAGACATCACCGGAGGGCCGGGAGGAACTTCCACCACCTTCACATTGGCGTTATACCTTTTGCCGATTTCCTGAAGTCCGGCACGCATAGATCGGGCTATCTCGTGGCTCTGTTCACTGCGTTTTCCTTTGTCCACAAGGTTGACTTGTATGTCCGCCACGTTGTCTCCCGAACGCATGTCGTAATGGCGTACCAACCCATTGAAACTGATGGGGGCTGCGGATCCTATATAAGTTTGGTAATTAGTCACCTTATTGCTTTTACTGACGTAGAGAGCTAACTCTTTTGCTACGGCGGAAGTGCGCTCAAGAGTTGTTCCTTCTGGCATGTCAATCACCACTTGAAATTCATTCTTATTATCGAAAGGCAACATTTTCACAGGTACTGATTTGGTATAGAACAATACTAGTGACCCTAGCAATACTACAGTGAGTATAATCATAAATGTCCAGCGTTTCTTCCGGCTTTCGAGAAAAGGCGTGGTGACAGCCGAATAAATCTTATAGATTCTGCTCTTATGAATATATGTATTTGATTCTTCACTTGTGTTAACTTTTTCGTCTAAAATATCCTCCTCATTCAAACTTTCTTTTTCATCTAAACTTATCCTTTCACCTGAAATTTTGTTTTCATCTCGGATTACTTTTTCATTTGAATTCTTTACTTCGCTTGCTCCGGCTTTCTCTTTTCTCTTATATGTAAGAAAGTTCCATCGTTTACCGGGATTACTGGCATTTACATGAATTTTCTTTTTTTCTTCATATCTAAGGAAAAGATAGCCGAAGTAAGGAGTGAGTGTCAGGGCTACTAGCAGGGAGAAGATCATTGCAATGGAAGCACCTATAGGCATCGGGCTCATGTAAGGACCCATCATGCCCGATACGAAGGCCATGGGTAACACGGCGGCAATTACTGTAAACGTAGCGAGGATGGTGGGGTTGCCCACTTCATTGATGGCATAAATGGCTGCCTGCAAAGGCGGTAGTTTCTTCATTTTGAAATGCCGATACATGTTCTCTGCAATAATGATGGAGTCGTCCGTCACTATACCGGTGACGAACACTAGAGCGAACAGTGTGATCCGGTTGAGCGTATATCCCAGGAAGAAATATGCGAAAAGCGTCAGTGCAAACGTGATGGGAACGGAAAGGAACACCACCAGTCCGCCGCGCCATCCCATGGCAAGCATCACGAAGATCGTTACCACGATAATGGCAATGGAGAGGTGCCACAGCAATTCCGATACCTTGTGCGACGCTGTCAGTCCGTAATTGCGGGTGACTTCAATGTTGAGGTCGTTGCTGATGAGGTCTTTCTTCATGTGATCCACCTTGCCGATAATGATTTCGGCAAGTTTCATGGCGTCGGCACCTTTTTTCTTGGATATGGCGATGGTGACTGCCTGATAGTCATCGGGATGACTGGTGCGGAGCTTCTCGTTGCCGTTTCCGTAGCCAAAGGAGACGTAGTTGTGGGGCACTTCCGGTCCGTCTTCCACGGTGGCTACCTGATAAAGGTACACGGGTTGTCCGTTGTTGCTGCCTACGATGAGATTCTTCACTTCATCCGAATTGGTAAAGAACTTGCCGGTGCTCACCGAATAGACATAATCGTTGCCAATGAGATTTCCACTGCCCATTTGGGCATTGTTACTCCTGATACTTTGGGCGATGGAGTTGAAATCCACTTTACTTTCGGTCATTTTGTCCTTGTCCAATACAACTTTTACTTGACGGCTCTGTCCACCGGTTATATTGATCTGGGCTACATCCGGTATCTTTTTTATTTCATTGCCTACCACTTCCGCCACTTGACGCATTTGGAAACCACCCATTTTCTCACTCCATAAGGTAAATGCCAGTACCGGCACGTCATCAATGGAACGTGTTTTTATCAAAGGCATAGTGACACCTTGCGGCATACGGTCCATGTTTTTCATCAATTCATTGTAGAGCTTCACTAATGAACGTTCTACATCTTCACCCACGTAGAACTGTACGGTGATCATGGCCATGCCGTTCATGGAGGTAGAATAAACGTCTTCCACCCCTTTGATGTTAGATACGATTTTCTCGATGGGTTGTACTACACCGGACTCTACTTCCTTGGGTGATGCTCCCGGATAACCTATCATGATGTCGGCCATAGGCACTTCAATCTGCGGCTCTTCTTCCCGTGGAATCATGTAGACGCTGAAGATGCCGAGAAGCATGAATGCAATCACCAGCAGAATACTTAACTTAGACTTTATGAATACGCTGGCTATTCTTCCTGATATTCCGTGTTCCATAATTCTGTTTTATTTAGAGGTGATCACTTTTCTGCCGTTATACAATCCGTTACCGGGGGTGGCTATGACTTGGTCGTCACGGTTGAGGCCGGATAGCACTTCTACTAGGTCACCTTCTTCCTTGCCGAGTCTGATCCAGCGGAGCACCGCCTGATTTTCTTTGTCGACAATGAAGACACCGGTCAACTGGTCGCGCTGGAATACGGATGCCTTATTAATCCATATTTTGGAAGTTTGCTCCTGTTTCATCTTGCCCGGTACGTGTATTCCGGCAAACATCCCTGCACGCAGGTTTTCCTTTCCCTTCGCATCAAGCGCTATTTTCATGGCATACTGTCCGCCGGTCATATAAGCCGAGGGACTGAGCTCGTTGATGATACCGTTAATGCTTAGGTTCAACGATTTGATATCTATTTTTACCGAGTCTCCTTTGTGTACATACTGGATGTAGTTTTCCGGTACGGAGGAAGTCACCACCATCTCACCTGACTGCTCCAATGAAAGCAACGGCATGCCCGGAGAAGCCGTGCTGCCTTCGTCAATCATCTTTTGGGTGATGATGCCCGAGAACGGTGCGGTGATATGTGTGTAGACCAACATGGCATTTACCTCGTTCAGCATCTGCCGGGCCATTTTTACTTTAGACTCCATGGAAGTGTTGTTTAAAGCCACATTTTCCAGTTCCTTGTCCGATACGCTTTTCTGGGCATGCAACTTTTGGAAACGCTCATAATCGCGTTGTGCATTCTTGGCTGCCGCTTCGGCTTCCGTTATCATAGCCTGTGCTTGAGCTTTCTTTGCATTCAGGTCGTCACTGTTGATCGTCATGAGGAGCTGTCCCTGTTTCACCCGATCACCCTGCTTGACGTAGATTTTCCGTACGAATCCCATCATTCGTGTACTGATGATCGCCGTCTGTTTGGCGCTGACTACTCCACTCAGATAAATGTCGTCGCTGGAGAATTGGGTGGGGGAGTAAGTTTCCACCTGTATTGCAGGTTCTTCCTTTTTCTGGTCTGTTGCCGACGAACATGAATATAAGGCGGCTACCATTAATATTGCCGGAATAATTCTTTTACTTGTTGCCATAGCTGTTTGTTTTTATTTATAAGTTTAATATTCAAGATTTATAGTTTATATTTGGTCGAGATATAAATCTCCCGGACCTAATTTGAGATCTGTTTGAGTGTTGTTCTGATCTGATTTCATTTTAATTTGCAGTTGAAAGCAGATTCAGATAATAAGTGGTGATGTTGTATGACATTACCGCTTGTGCCAGTTGCAAACGTTGTTGCGAAAGTTGAGCTTGGGCGGCAAGCAAATCCGTTGTCCTTGTCAGCCCCTCTTTGTAGCGATCAGATAAGATACGTAGTGCTTCCGTAGCCTGTTCCACGCTGGCTTTTTGTTTACGAATCTCCACTTCCAAGTCTTGCAGGTCACGAAGTGTCTTGTTGTACTCTAGTCGACTCTTGTTAACATAGAGATTCAGTTCTTCCTGCATCTTGTTGCGTTGTAGAACGCTTGCTTTCAGTTTGCTGCGATTGCGATTTCCCGAAAATATGTCCCAGCTCAGGTTAATACCCACTAGGTAAGAGTCCGCATCAAAACCGAATGCTTTCGAGTCATTTAGGTTGTACGAACCGAATGCATTGATGCGCGGCAGGAAACTCATATTGGATGATTTTACCATCATTCGCGAAGCATCAACAGCTTTTTGCATGGCTACCACGTCTGGGCGAAGCGTAGAAAAAACTTGTCCGTTGAGTTGAAGTTGCTGTTGGGAGAGTGAGTCTGTCCGGTAGATGTCGTTTCCGTCATTTGTTGCCATCAGTAATCCTAGTCCATCAGATGCGTTCTTGACGCTGCTTCCGGCTTTAGCCAGTGCGCTTTCCACCGTATTTACCTGTACCTGTGCATTGAGTACGTCCGATTTTTGAATCAGCCCCTGATTATAGAAGTTGCTTACCGATTCATGGATTCTTTTTACATCCTCCAGTGTCGATTGAAGAATCTGCTGTGCCTGATACGAAAATTGCAATTGCGTATAGGCTTTTCTTACTTCGAAAGCAATCCAGTTCTGCGTATACTTTGCTTTATTCTTATAAACCTCTTCCTGATATTTGGCCCCTTTGCGGGCATAGAACATATCTGCGTTGACAAGCGGAAGTTTCACATTGATATCCGCACTGTAATTATGTGCCGTGCTGGGATCATTTAGCTTTGCGGGGTCAAAGTCCTGAGAAGTGACTGTGCGCTGGTTCAATAGAAATCCGAATGCATTCAGCGGATTGTTGGTGGTAACGGCGGTATATCCCACTGATACTTGGGGCAGGAATACAGCGTCGGTCTCGTGGTAGTTGGCATTGGCAATCTTGTGTTCCAACTCCGATATCTGCACGTTGGCATTGTTCTTGGCAGCAACGCCAACAGCTTCGTCTATAGAGACGTAGGTGCTCTGCTGCGCGCTTATTGAAATGGAGACGGCTAAAGCGCAGGTCATTGCGATGAAGTTCTTCTTATTATCCATATATTTGTATTAATAGATTATTATTGGCTAAATGAAATATGTTCCAGTAGAAAACGATGCAAATATAAATGTATTTTTTGGCTTGACAAATTTTCCAATGGAAAAAATAATAAAAACAAAAGTATATGATAATGAAATGAAATATTTTGTTGGAAAAGAAAATGTTGATAGAAGTTAAATATGGAATTTCTAATTAAAAAAACACAACATGTTGAGAATAAATCATTTTTAGGAAATAAAAATGATTACTAAAAAAAGTATTCTTGGTAAAATGATTAACTATATGATTATTAATGTTTTACTTTCTTTTGTTATCTTCGGATATTGGCTTCTTCACTTTTTCTTCTTGTTTCCCTTTTATCAAGGCCTTATCATGTTCGAAATATAGGATCGAAATAAGAGTGAATAGAAATCAAATAAAAAAGGATATAAATAGGTATGTTTTGCTTACAAACTTTCATTTTCTTAAATTTTTGATTATATAGTTAGTGCGTATGTGTCCCTGGATATATATTTTTAAGTATTCAATAATAAGATGGATGAGAATCTCTTTATGACAAACTGACAGTTTGTCTGTCAGACTCTGTTTTTTGTTCCCAACCAAATGCATTTGGCACGGGGTTTGTTCTTTTATTGGCGTCTGCCATTGAGGCGGTTTTAATATGAAATTGAACAATAACAAGTAAAATAATAAAGATCATGGGAAAAATAATTGGTATTGACTTAGGAACTACAAATTCTTGTGTTGCCGTATTCGAAGGTAACGAGCCTGTAGTAATTGCAAATAGCGAAGGAAAACGTACTACTCCTTCAGTAGTTGCTTTCGTGGATGGTGGTGAACGTAAAGTGGGTGATCCTGCAAAGCGTCAAGCTATCACAAACCCACAGCGTACAGTTTATTCTATTAAACGCTTCATGGGAGAAAATTGGGATCAGGTACAAAAAGAAGTAGCTCGCGTACCTTACAAAGTTCAAAAAGGGGATAATAATACTCCGCGTGTGGATATCGACGGTCGTCTTTATACTCCACAGGAAATTTCAGCAATGATTCTTCAGAAAATGAAGAAGACTGCCGAAGATTATTTGGGACAGGAAGTTACTGAAGCTGTAATTACGGTTCCTGCTTACTTTTCCGATTCTCAACGCCAAGCCACTAAAGAAGCTGGACAAATAGCCGGTTTGGAAGTGAAGCGTATTGTGAACGAGCCTACTGCCGCAGCTTTGGCTTACGGTATAGACAAGGCTCACAAAGATATGAAGGTTGCCGTATTCGACCTTGGTGGTGGTACATTCGATATTTCCATCCTTGAATTCGGCGGCGGCGTATTTGAAGTATTGTCAACCAATGGTGATACACACCTTGGTGGTGATGATTTTGACCAAGTTATTATCAACTGGTTGGCTCAAGAATTTAAGAATGACGAGGGTGCTGATCTTACTCAAGATCCTATGGCTATGCAACGTCTGAAAGAAGCTGCCGAGAAAGCTAAGATTGAATTGTCTTCTTCTGCAAGTACTGAAATCAACTTACCTTATATCATGCCGGTAGCAGGAGTGCCTAAGCACTTGGTTAAAACGTTGACTCGTGCAAAATTCGAGGCATTGGCACACGAATTGATTCAAGCTTGTTTGGAACCATGTAAGAAGGCTATGTCTGATGCTGCTTTAAGTAATTCCGATATTGATGAAGTGATTTTGGTTGGCGGTTCTTCACGTATACCTGCAGTTCAGAAGCTGGTTGAAGACTTTTTCGGTAAAGTCCCATCTAAAGGTGTAAATCCTGATGAAGTAGTAGCAGTAGGTGCTGCTGTACAAGGTGCCGTGTTGACAGATGAAATCAAAGGTGTTGTATTGTTGGATGTTACTCCGTTGTCAATGGGTATTGAAACAATGGGTGGCGTAATGACTAAGTTGATTGATGCCAATACGACTATACCATGCAAGAAGAGTGAGACTTTCTCTACTGCTGCTGATAATCAGACAGAGGTTACGATACATGTATTGCAAGGTGAACGTCCGATGGCTGCTCAGAATAAATCAATAGGTCAGTTTAATTTGGCTGGTATTGCTCCCGCTCGTAGAGGTGTCCCTCAGATTGAAGTATCTTTTGATATCGACGCAAATGGTATCTTGAAAGTGTCTGCAAAAGATAAAGCGACCGGTAAAGAGCAAGCTATCCGTATTGAGGCTTCCAGCGGTTTGAGTAAAGAGGAGATAGATAGAATGAAAGCTGAAGCAGAAGCTAATGCTGACGCTGACAAAAAAGAGCGTGAGAAAATAGATAAGTTGAATCAAGCTGACAGCATGATCTTCACTACAGAAAATCAGTTAAAGGAACTGGGTGATAAATTGCCAGCTGATAAGAAAGCTCCTATTGAAGCTGCTTTACAGAAATTGAAAGATGCACACAAAGCTGAGGATGTAGATGCAGTTGATGCTGCAATGACAGAATTGAATACTGCTTTCCAAGCTGCAAGTGCTGACATGTATGCTCAAAGCGGTGCTCAAGGTGGTGCACAAGCTGGCCCTGATGCAAATTCAGGACAAGCTGGCGGTGGTCAGAGCAGTAGTAATCAAGGTGATAATGTGCAGGATGCTGACTTCGAAGAAGTGAAGTAAGAATCTTGATATAGTTAAGAAACAAAAAAGGTGTGATTCATTGGATCACACCTTTTTTATTTCATCTAAAGTTTTAGCCCAGCCAATTTATATCTGTGGCATACCTGCTTTTTTCTCTATAAATATTTTGTCTTTTATTTCCAATATTTATCCTATAATCCATTTACTCCCAGGTAAGAATGAGATCATCTTTGTAGTGATGAAACTGCAAGTGAATGTACATATTGCAATGCATGGGATGGCGGCAACCGTAGGAAATGCTAAGGTCTGTTTGAACACTGTTGCATATAATCCAAGCCAAAAAATATGCATGAGATACATGCCATAGCTAAGTTTTGACATTTCTGCTATGATACGTGGAGTTTTGGGATGTTTTATACAAGTGAAAACAAGGAATGTACCCGCAGTCAGAATTACACAATTGATTGTGCAGAAAGCCCATCCTATTTCTAGTATGGGTGTGGAATGATTAATTCCGGGTGTTGCTTGTATATAGAATGAATAGATGGTCAATGCGGCTCCGATAATCGTTGAAATAATTCCTATATAGAAACGTTTGGAACGATTCCATGTTAGATGAACACGTATGTAATGTGCTAGTACAAGATATCCCAAATAGCCCGAGAAGTACCATAACATGTGGTATTCGTTCCAAAAACATTGTCCCCATACTTCACCGAACCAACGATTCAAATAGGGCATACATGTAGATAACAGGAATAGCGCAATGAAGAATCGCTCTTCTTTTGCTGTGGCTTTGCTTAACCATGGCGATATTATAGGAATGAATAAATAAAGGCTAATTAAAGGATACATGAACCATAGATGCCCCGCAAGTGACGGAAAGTTCAAGAGTATCCGTGATAGATCTTTAAAAGATGCTTCTCCGTTTATTTGTCCCCACAGCATTGGCAGAGTGCTGTATAATATCATGAATATGAGCAGAGGTGGTATGATACGGGTGAAGCGGTGCCGATAGAATTGCCATGTACTCTGTTCTTCCTTCATAGGTACGAGAAGAAATGCAGAGACAATCATAAATAATGGAACTGACATACGTGAGAAGCCATCGAATACAGCTACCCACAAACGGTCTGCTTCTGATGCCAGATAAGATTCCGGGCCTGCCATATCTGTAGATCCAGCGGCACCGTAGAAGTTTTCACTAGCGTGCACTATCATGACAAGTAGACATGCGAATACGCGCACATAATCTAAAAAGACGATACGTTTCATTTTGGTTAAAGTGTTATTGTTAAGAGGTAATTCATTTTGAATATGTTTATACATAGTATGCATAATGGTAAATGTGTATCTTGTTGATTCTTTAATGGTTGTTTTATTTTATGCAAAGATAGAAAAAACTAGAGAATCTGTCTTTTTTTTAAGAATATGCAGTTCATCAAAAGCCTTTGTGTAATGTGCTTCAGAGATAGAGTATGTAATGAATGAGATAAACCTCTAATTATGGACGTGTCTATATAG
The DNA here is from genome assembly GCA_041907545.1 of Bacteroides sp. Taxonomy (GTDB): domain Bacteria; phylum Bacteroidota; class Bacteroidia; order Bacteroidales; family Bacteroidaceae; genus Bacteroides. The sequence goes on along the minus strand of JAYRGX010000009.1, from coordinate 39,221 downwards.
AAGAGTGTGGTTAATATAATTATAGTATGAGGGACGGCGTATCACTTTTTCATGAAAAGCATTATATCTTTCTTCGCTATATTTACCGATACTGAGACTCTCAGTTTCTATTAGCAATCATCGTCATGTTAAGTCTGCGTTGTTCACTTATTTAAGTGATACCCCGAGAGAGCGTAGCAATACAAAAAGTCCCTAACCAGTTTGTAGCCTTAACCTCATACCCACACATACTTTTAATCCATTATGTCTAGCAAAAATATAGCTTACTCTAAAACCATAGTGAGAAACTCTGATTTTTCCGTAAAAATAGCCTTTATTGAATCAGATAAATGTCTCATAACTTAAAAACTCCGTTTAAGTTATGAGACAACATACCTATTTTATAATCTATTAACGGTGTGACAAATATAAAATGGTTTTTATTCAATTTATATTCTCTATTTCTTCATTCTTGTTTTCAAAAATATTTTTGCCAGAATAAACTTGTCTGTGCTTTCATAGATTCTAATAATTATTATTAAATTGCGCTCGTAAAATCTATGCTTTAATCTAATGTCTATATCGATTGTTGCTAAGCCCAGAATACTTCCTGGGCGGATGATTGAACAGGATTTTGCATTTAATGACTTATAATTTTTAGTATATACAAAGAAAAACATGAAAGGAAAATTCTTCTTATTTTGCTTATTGCTTTGGTTTATTGCTGCAACTGTACAAGCAGCACGTGTGGATACGATTCAGGTTAAGAGCCCATCAATGGATAAAGATATCCAAGTGGTATATGTACTTCCCGATAAAGCTTTAGGAAAGAAAGCGCAAGCTTGTCCGGTAATCTATTTATTACACGGGTATTCTGGTAATGCAAAGTCTTGGATCGATTTAAAGCCCAATTTACCTCAGATAGCCGATGAAAAAGGCATTATTTTTGTTTGCCCAGATGGCAAAAATAGTTGGTATTGGGATAGCCCGGTGAACCCATCTTATCGTTACGAAACCTTTATTTCTTCGGAATTGGTAAGCTTTACAGATACTCATTATAATACTGTCGCTTCAAGACGTGGACGTGCCATTACCGGCCTGAGCATGGGGGGACATGGTGCGCTTTGGAATGCTTTTCGTCATATAGATGTGTTTGGTGCAGCCGGTAGTACCAGCGGTGGGGTGGATATCCGCCCGTTTCCAATGAATTGGGAAATGAATAAGCAATTGGGGGAATTTGCTGCCAACAAAGATTCGTGGGATCGTCATACGGTAGTGAATCAATTGGATAAACTCAAAAACGGAGATTTGGCAATCATTGTGGACTGTGGCGAAAATGACTTCTTTTTGGAAGTAAATAAGGATTTGCATAAACGCTTGTTGGCGAGAGGAATTGATCATGATTTCATCACTCGTCCAGGAGTACATAATGGGGAATATTGGAACAATTCTATCGATTATCAAATACTCTTCTTCACTAAATTCTTTAAAAAATAGTCTCCGACTAATATATTCCAAAGGGATTGGGATGGCTTACGGCGTCTTTCAATCCCTTTTATGCATTAATCTACTCTATACTTAAGGCTAATCTCCTAACATTTTTTTAAAATCTGCAGTATTTTGACTCTTTTGCACCTTCTTTGTGGGAGCTGCTTCTTTGCAATGATAGGTCATTACCTCTTTCGCAAACATTATATATATACCTCATTTATTGTTTCAAATTAGGTATTATAATACCCATTATAGCCAATCTGTATTACTCTGATAATACCTCGATGTAGGTATTGATTTTGTGAAAGTAATAATAACAGTCTTTAAAATCATTATTTATGGCGATTGCACGAATATTTGTGCCACTGTAATTTTGTATCGGAAAACACAGCCTGCATATATAACTAAGGAGTATAAGAGAATAAGAGAGGTGAAGGGGCTGTCCAAAGCTACACGAAATACAATTTTATAATCTGAAATCTTCCGGAGATTGAAGCGGACTGTGATTGAACGTTTCAAAAAGAATGATTGCATGCAAAATTAACATGCATAGAATGTTATTTAAAAAAATTACAGATGAAACAGCAATGCACTTTTTTACGCCTATTTGGCACGCTATTTTTTTTGATGAGTATTACATTGTCCTTATCGGCGCAGCAGAAACAAGTTATTATAAGCGGACGAATATTTACCTCAGAGGGGAATCCTGCATCCAATGTTAATGTTACGTTAGGAGGATTGAATAGAACCGGAATGTCTAATAAGCAAGGCTTCTATAAGATAACAGGCGTTCCTGCCGGACAATATGTCGTATCATTTACGTCCGTAGGATTCCAGACGGCTAAACTGGGAGCGAATGTGGAGAATGGCCGTGACTTACATTTACAGGATGTATTTCTTGAAGAAAATGTAGAAAGTCTCACTGAGATAGAAATTATGGCTCATAAGAAAAATCCTTTTGCACAGAATATCAGTGAGTCTGCAGCCAAATTACCACTTAGTAATTTAGAAAATCCTCAGGTTTATAATACCATAACCAAGGCAGTGTTAAAGGAACAAGTTATCACCGACCTAAATACGGCGCTCAAGAATGCAACCGGTGTGGCTCGTTTGTGGGAGAGTACAGGTCGTCAAAGCGATGGAGGTGAATATTACACTATGCGTGGATTCTCACTGCAACCAACTATAGTAAACGGAGTTGCTAATCTAAGTAACGGAGCTTTGGATCCGGCTAATGTAGAAAGTATCGACGTAATAAAAGGTCCGTCCGGAACGCTTTATGGTGGCAATATAATTTCTTATGGCGGTTTGATTAATGTGGTAACGAAGAAACCGTATGATACTTTTGGAGGAGAAATAGGATATGTAACAGGTAGTTACGGACTTAATAGAGTTACTGCAGATATTAATAATCCACTAAGTGCAAAAGCGAGCATTCGTGTCAATGCAGCTTATCACTATGAAAAATCATTTCAAGATGACGGTTTTTCCAAATCATTTTTCATAGCACCGAGTTTCAAGTTTAAAGCTTCGGATCGTTTAACGTTCCTCATTAATACAGAATATAAGTCGTTGGAACGTGCTAATGTGCCTATGATCTTCCTGTATCGTTCTGCTCCGGTCACTTTCTCAACTACCGATCTCTTTGAACAGAATTATAAGAAATCTTATGCCAGCGATGAACTTACCATCAGTAATCCTACTTATGGGATGCAAGCTCAAGCTTTATATCAGATCGACAATCACTGGAACTCTCAAACTATCGTATCTGCCAGCAATACTAAATCCAATGGATATTATCAATATTTGTGGGATAATGTAAATGGCAGCGATTTTACCCGTTATATATCTAAGGTAAATTCTTCGACTGATGCACTGAATGTTCAGCAGAACTTTACTGGTGACCACAAGTTTGGTAATATGCGGAACAGAGTTGTCATCGGCATTGACTATTTGCAAAAAGAGTATCGCAACAACGGTAATCCGTGGGTTGGTGATGGAGTAGTGTCTTTGTCGAAACAAACCGATACGGGAGTTTTAACAGCTGCAGGAGTTGATGCGTTGATTGCTGCCGGTACGCGTGCTGATGTATCTAACTCTACCGTGAAAATATGGAGTGGCTATGTATCCGATGTCATTAACTTTACTCCGCAGTTATCTGCTTTAGCCGGATTGAGATTGGATAATTATTCTGCTAGAACTTCATGGAATAGCAAAGAGGTTAAGAACCAGGTTACATTCTCTCAAAAATTAGGTCTTGTCTATCAGCCTGTTTTAGATAAAGTCTCGTTATTTGCCAATTACATGAATGGTTTCCAAAATCTAGAACCGGTGGTGCATTATGATGCCCAAGATAATAGTACGATGGAAATACTCGATCCGGAAAGAGCGAATCAATGGGAAGTAGGAGTAAAGGGTAGCTTGGACAGAGTGTCTCTAACGGCAAGTTACTATAATATCCGGGTATCAAACAAGACTATGGCCGATCCTGCAAATATAAAGAATGTAATTCAAGGAGGTGTAGTGAAGAGCAGAGGAGTGGAAGTTAGTCTTATAGCCAACCCATTCACCGGATTGAATATGATTGCGGGCTACAGCCATAACTATAATAAGATAGCCAAGGATGCAGCGGATGGTGATTATCTTGGCCTTCGTTCGGAAGATGCCGGTCCTGCCGACATGCTTAATGTCTGGATGAGATACAGCTTCAATACAGAAGCTCTGAAAGGATGGGCAGTTGGTGCCGGAGCGAACTATGCTTCTGATTACAAAACACTCAATCGTCACTCAACCGGTAGCTTTACTTTACCCAGCTATACTATCTTTAATGCATTGATATCTTATACGGGAGATAGTTACACTGTCAGCTTGAAGGGAGATAACCTTGGGAATAAGAAATATTTTGGAGGTTGGAGTACAATCACTCCTCAGAAGTTGCGTACTGTTTCTTTAGCATTGAGCTATAAGTTTTAATAAAAACATGGGCAAAGATTTTCCAAAGAATGGGAATCTTTGCCTATTTTTGTTTTTGCAATGATGAATTCTTATTGTGGAAGATAAATAAAGGTATTTATGAAAATTAGGAAAATAGCCTATCAACTCCATCTTTGGCTGGGTTTGATATCCGGATTAATTGTTTTTGTGGTTTGCCTCACTGGAGCAATATGGGCACTCAAACTCAATGGATGGGTGGATAATGATGAGTTAAATACTCATAAGACAAATGGGCAACATGTTTTGCTTGAACCTTCTTGGGTGATAGACCATGCAAGTAAAGCGTTCAAAGGTAATATACCAAACTCTATTAATTATACTAAGGATGGTAGTATTGGTGCGTATTACCGGGGTAAGAATGGCGATTATTCTTTGCAGATGAATCCTTCTACCCGCGAGACACTTTCAATTAGAGGACTTGACGGTAAAGATTTCGACTTTTGGGAATTTATCGGTGCGGGACATTTTTCACTTTGGCTACCTTATAACATAGGTCGACCTATTGTGGGATATGGTACATTGGTTTTTGCTATCGTTCTACTTACAGGACTGGTGCTTTGGTTGCCCAAGAGTAAAAAAGCTCTGAAAAACAGTCTGCGTTTTAATTGGAAAAAGCAGACTGGTACCCAACGTAAAATGTACGACCTTCATAATGTTTTTGGCTTTTATACCGCTTTCATTTTACTCATTATCTGTCTTACAGGTATGGTTTGGGGGGTGGAATGGTGGTCGAATGGAGTATATAAAGCAACCTCCGGAGGTAGGGAATTACCCGAATGGAGAATGGCGCAGTCCGATACCGTTTCTGTTGCTACCTCTACCAAAAGTGTATATTCCGGCATTGATTCTTTGTTTGCCTCGTTGGTACGGAGCAATCCCCGTGCAGAAGCTTTTATGATCAATGTACCCGACAGTGCGGACAAATCGTCGGCTATAATGATTACCGTATTTCCTGAAAAGAAACTCTATTATAATGCAGACAGATATTCATTCGATAAATACACTTTCAAACCTATTCAGGTGAGCCATCCTTATCAAGGTCGGTATCAGGATAAGGATTTTGCCGATAAGTTGCGTCGTATGAATTATGATATTCATATTGGAGCCATCGGAGGTACGGCAGGCAGGCTATTGGTGTTTCTTTCTACAATATTAGGTATGAGCCTTCCGTTGACCGGCTTTTATCTTTTCATTAAAAAGAAGTCTAAGAAGAAAAAATCTAAGATTATAAAATGAGATGTCTGATATGACGTTTTGATTCGAAAAGACTTAATCTTTTTACTTTTTTTAGCAAAAAGATATAATCCATGCAACTTAGTTGCATGGATTAATTTTTATATTTGCACAAGAAATGAGACCTCTATTATCCATATTGATAAGTGTTTATTTTCTGTTTCTTGCAATGCTACCTTGTCATTGCAATTTACAGTTGGGTCAGTCTTGCACTCATAATGATACGGAGCAAGTCATTTCAACAGTCACTCACCATGATGATATGGATAAAGATGCATGTACTCCGTTCTGTTCCTGCTCTAATTTTCATAACTCCAATTTTGTAGTAGAAGACAATATAGACCTTCCAAGCGTGGAATGTATTCCGGCTAAAAAGATTGCCGTGTATAGTGAAAATAAAACATCTTCTTATCTTCAACATTGTTGGAGACCACCACAAGTTTAAGTATAACATTTTATGTCTTTGTTCAGACGCATCTGGTGTAGGTGTGTCTCATCGATCTATTGTTATATTTAAATATGTAAAGCATGTTTCAGAAACTAATTAAATTCTCTATTGAGAATAAATTGGTGATTGGGGTGGCAACTATAGCTCTCATAATTTGGGGTGGTTATTCGCTTTTTCAATTACCGTTTGACTCAACTCCCGATATCACTAATAATCAGGTACAAGTTATTACCCAGGCTCCTTCATTGGGGGCACAGGAGGTGGAACAGTTTATTACCACTCCCTTGGAAATGGCTCTTGCCAATATACCTAAAGTTACCGAACGAAGAAGTATCAGTCGCAGTGGCTTATCCGTCATTACCCTTGTGTTTAAAGAGGATGCTGATGTGTATTGGGCCAGGCAACAAGTGAGCCAGCAGCTAAAAGAAGCTGAAGAAGTTATTCCGGAAGGAATAGGAAAGGTAGGACTAGCTCCCATCACGACCGGCTTAGGTGAGATTTATCATTACACTATAAGAGCGAAAAAAGGTTACGAAAATAAATATAGCATATCCGATTTGCGAACGATGCAGGATTGGATTGTCAGAAAACAGCTTTCGGGTACCGAAGGCGTAGCGGAAGTGAGCGGATGGGGTGGATTTGTGAAGCAATATGAGGTTGCGATAAACTCCGATAAATTGAATGCCGCTAACATTACCATCCCCGAGCTTTATACCGCGCTCGTTAATAATAACGAGAATACGGGAGGCAGTTATATTGAGCAATATAGTAACCAATACTTCATACGCGGATTAGGTGTGGTATCCTCATTGGAGGATATCGAAAAAATACCGGTTAAGACAGTCAACGGTATGCCTATTCTTGTCAGGGATGTTGCACAAGTGCAATACGGCAGCGCTACAAGGTATGGTGCTGTAACCCGTAACGGTGAAGGAGAAGTGGTGGCTGGCATTTCGCTGATGTTGAAAGGGGAAAACTTCCAACAGGTTATTAAGAATGTAAAGGCGCGTTTGGCTCAGATACAGAAGAGCCTTCCTGAAGGAGTGGTTATCGAGCCTTTTATTGATCGCACCCAGTTAGTGGACCGGGTGACGGGTACCATTACCCGAAATCTGATAGAAGGAGGCCTGATTGTAATATTTATCCTTATTTTATTTTTAGGAAATTACAGAGCCGGATTGGTTGTGGCATCCGTCATTCCCTTATCCATGCTTTTCGCTTTTGGCATGATGCGTGTATTCGGAGTGAGCGGTAACCTCATGAGCCTGGGGGCGATAGACTTCGGGTTGGTGGTCGATGGGGCGGTCATTATAGTCGAAGCCGTCTGCCATCACATCAATGTGACGAAAGGGCAATATAGGACGGGGATGTTAACACAATCCCAAATGGACAGTGAGGTTTATTATTCCGCATCCAAAATAAGAAGTAGTGCCGCTTTCGGAGAGATCATCATCATGATTGTATATATTCCTCTTTTTACACTTGTAGGCATTGAAGGCAAAATGTTCCGACCGATGGCGATGACGGTTTTCTTTGCTATTCTTGGTGCATTCATTCTTTCTCTTACTTATGTGCCAATGGCAAGCGCCTTCTTCCTTAGTAAGAAGACGGAACATAAGCGCAATATTTCGGATCGGATGATGGAGAAATTGAGTAACTTCTACCGGCCTATTATTACCAGAAGTCTCAATTGGAGCAAGGCCCTAATTGTCAGTATGATCGTTCTCTTTGGTGTCAGTTTGTTTGTATTTAGTCGGATGGGAGGGGAGTTTATCCCAAGCCTTGAAGAAGGCGACTTTGCTGCAGAGATCAGTATGGCGCAAGGCACGTCGCTGACTCAAATGATAAAGAGCTGTACACAAGCAGAGAAAATATTAAAAAGTCGGTTCCCCGAAGTGAAACAGGCAGTCACCCGTATCGGTAGTTCCGAGATTCCTACTGACCCCATGCCGGTGGAACGGGCGGATATGATGATATCTCTGATACCTAAAAAGGATTGGACATCGGCAAAGACTACCGAGGAACTTATGGAGAAGATGGAGAAAGCTATCGGGGTGATACCGGGGTTGGAAGCCGAAATGACGCAACCTATACAAATGCGCACCAATGAATTGATCACAGGGATCAAGCAAGATATAGCAATCAAAATCTATGGGAACGATTTAAATGTGCTGAGTGCATCAGCCAATCGTGTGGCCTCTCTGGTCAAAGGAGTTGCGGGAGTTACTGATCCGTTTGTAGAGAAGGTCACGGGGCTTCCACAGATACAGGTGAATTATAACAGAGATCAGTTGGCTAAATATGGCATATCCATAAAAGACGCTAATATGGTGCTGAAGACTGCATTTGCCGGGAGTGAGGCCGGGTATGTGTTTGAAGAAGACCGGAGGTTTGATTTGGTTTTGCGTATGGATAAGAACTTGAGAAATGACATTTCCTCTCTCGAGAACTTATATCTGCCCTTGCCTTCAGGAGGAACAATTCCACTCGTTCAGGTTGCGGAGATCAAATATGAAGATGCTCCCGCCCAGGTCACCCGCGAAGATGGCGAACGTCGTATTTATGTCGGTTTTAATGTCAGAGGGCGTGATATACAAAGTACCGTAGGGGATATACAAAAAATATTGGATAAGGAATTTAAATTGCCTGCGGGTTACTATTATACTTATGGCGGAGAATTCCAGAATCTCAAAGAAGCTAAAGATCGTTTGATGATAGCTGTTCCGCTGGCTCTATTATTCATTCTGTTTTTATTGTATGCCACATTGAAAAACATAAGGGAGTCGTGGTTTGTATTCTCCGCCATCCCTCTTTCTGCCATCGGAGGTATTTTTGCGCTATGGTTGCGCGGAATGCCTTTTAGTATTTCAGCTGGAGTAGGCTTTATAGCCTTATTCGGGGTAGCGGTTTTAAATGGCATTGTGTTGATAGGACAGTTCAACATGTTCGAGAAAGAAGGAATGAAAGATGTCCGCCAACGCATAGTCGAAGGGTGTATGCTTCGCTTGCGCCCTGTAATCATGACAGCTTTGGTTGCTTCGCTTGGTTTTCTTCCTATGGCATTATCCACAGGAGATGGGGCTGAAGTCCAGCGTCCTCTTGCTACGGTGGTCATTGGAGGGTTGCTGACAGCTACCATACTTACACTACTCGTATTACCATCAATCTATAAAACATTTACAAAGAAATGAAAGGGATAAAGATGAGAAAGAATATGAATAAAACAATAACCCCGACAGTTGTAATGCTTATACTGTTGTCTTTTTCAATGGTTGTGCCGGCACAGAATACCACAAGATCGTTGCAACAGTGCATTGACTCGGCTATGGTCAATAACCTGACAATGAAATCGGGGCGGATATCCATACAAAAAGCCAAGGATTTGCAAGGAACCGCTTTTAATATTGATCGAACAACTTTTTCGTTGAGTCAGGACCCTACATCGGGGGGAAGCCCTGATAATAGTCTGTCACTGAGCCAAAGCTTCAATTTTCCAACGCTATATGGTTCCCGTCGCGGACTACTCAAGGCTGAGACCAACTTGGAAAAAAGTCATTTGGAGGTTACCCGCAACGAATTGGTGAAAGAAGTTACGAGTCTGTATTATCAATTGTTATACGCCAGAGAGAATATTAAGATATTACAGGAACAGGACAGCATTTACGGCAAGTTTCTGTTCTTGGCTAATGCTAAATTGAAGTCGGGTGATACGGGACGTTTGGAACAAATGAATGCCGAGCGACTTTATAACGAGAATAAGATAGACTTACAGAAAGCCGGTAAGACGTATGAGAATATTCAGCTAAGGCTGCAACAATGGATGAATACCGGTGAGATTATTGAACCCGCTGAAGATACCTTACCGGTTTTAGAATCACCTCTGATAGCAGATGGTTTTAATCCCGGACAGACTCCTCTGGGTGAGATGTATTCCAATAAACAAATTGTCAGCGAGAAGAACCTGAGTGTGGTGAAACAAGGATACTTACCCAGTTTTAATATTGCTTTGAGAAACCAATTTCTTATTAAGGGATTCAATCCTTATGACGTTGACAGAGCCCGTTTTGATAAAGGTAGCTTTATGGGTTTTGAAGTCGGAGTCAGTTTGCCTTTATTCTTTGGAGAACAACGTGCCAAAACAAAAGCGGCTAAACGCGAAGTGGAATTGATGCGTACCCAACAGGAAGAAGCAATGCTCGGTATCCGTAAAGAATACCAAACCGGTCTGAATGAATTTGCTAAAGCTCAAAAGAGTCTCGACTATTATTCAGGGAAGGGTATAAGGCAAGCTGATGAGATATCGCGTATATCCCAACTCTCTTATGAAAAGGGTGAAATCAACTACGTGGAATATATTCAGAATCTGAAATCGTCAATGGACATTCACTTACAGTATGCCACAGTCATCAATGAGTATAATCAATCGATTATTATGTTAAACTATCTACAAGGAAATAAATAAGATATGAAGACAATATATATAGCATTTATGAGTTTGTCACTTGTGTTTTTTGCTTCATGCGGGCAGAATAAAAACACTGAGAAAGAAGCATCTGAAGAAGCTCATCATGAATCGGAATCGGTAGAAGTGGAATTGACCGAGGCGCAGATGAAAGCAGTGGATATTCAGTTGGGCAAGATAGAACAGAAAGACTTGAACAATGTAGTACGTGCAAACGGTGAGATGGATTTAGATCCGCAGAAGAAAGCTGAAGTGTCTTCTTTGTTGGGAGGAATCATCAAGAAGATATTGGTGATAGAAGGACGTAATGTCAGTGCCGGGCAAACTGTAGCTTATCTGGAGAACACTCAAATTGTCGAGTTACAGAAAGACTATCTTACTGCAAAAAAAGAAGCGTTGGTTGCTGCTCAGGAATATCATCGGCAAAAGGAGCTTACTTCGCAGGGTGCAGGAGTTGAGAAAACCCTTCAACAGGCAAATGCCAATTATGAAATTACGAAGGCCAGGCTTACTGGATTGGAAAAACAGTTGCAACAAATATCCATCAGTCCGGCACAAGTCTCTGCCGGTAATATGGTCACCCAGGTGCCCATTAAAGCTCCTATATCAGGTACAATCAGTAAAATCCATATCAGTACAGGCAGCTATGTCGATATGCAGACTCCGCTAATGAGCATTACCGATAATGCCGGCATACACTGTGATTTAAAGGTGTTTGAGAAGGATCTCAATATGCTGAAAATAGGACAGGAAGTTGATATTGCATTGACCAACCAGCCTGGAGTTCATCTTAAAGGATCGATTTTTGAAATCAACAAATCCTTTGAGGGAGACACCAAAACTATATTGGTACACGCCAATATAAGGGAGAAGGCAGGCGTTAAGCTCATTCCCGGGATGTATGTCACCGGGTTAATCAATATTGGCAGACAGAAGACTGCTGCTGTACCCAATGATGCCATTGTCAGCCGTGAAGGCAAGAAATACATATTTATATTGGAAAAAGAAGCTAAAGAAAATAATGTGAAGGTCTATCACTTTACACAAGCCGAAGTGATAACAGGCGTCAGTGAACTGGGATATACCCAAATAACCCCTGTCGGGCGCTTGGATGAAGCTGCTACAATTGTTAGGACTAACGCTTTTTATTTATCGTCAATGAGCTCCGATCACGGAGAACACTAATGTTTTCAGTTGAGAATATTGATTTGAAAAAATCAACTTAGTTCTTTATTTACTTTATTTTATAAGTTTGTTTGCGATGTCTTCCCGCGCAAGTGTGTGCGGGAAGACTTTTTATTTCATTTAAAGTTCCATATTTCATATTTCTGTAGTAAGTTTGCTTTATCATGTAAAGGTTATTCAAATCAGTATGGATGGTTTTACGGGGTGTATGGGATTTTTGACATCATGTATTCCTGCTAACTTAACTGCATAAAACCCAAACACATTCTAAAAATGAACAAACAAACTAAAGAAAAAATGAATAGTGTCAGACATGTTGTGACTTTCAGGGAGTTTACATTATCCCTGATAAAAGATCTTACCTTAAATGGTCGTTACGGAACTGCTCACTCTTACTCTTGCTCTATGAATCGTTTACTAGGTTTTGCTTCGGATCTAAACTTTCGCTTCGAGTCTTTCACGCCGGAGTTTCTGAAGCATTACGAACAGTACCTTCTGTCCGAAGGTCGTAAACGTAATACTGTTTCACTTTATATGCGCATGTTGCGTACCATCTGCAATCAGGCAGTACGCCTGCACATCGCTACCTTACCGGCAGGTCTTTTCGATGATGTATTCACCGGCACCGACACCTCGGAGAAGCGTGCGGTAGCCCCTTCTTGCATCAGTCAGCTTCGTGAGGCTGATCTGAGCAGACATACTCATCTAGAATTGGCGCGTGACATCTTTCTACTGTCTTTCTATCTTCGTGGGATACCTTTTGTCGACCTTGTCCGTCTGCGGCGTACGGATGTCAATAACGGTGTTTTGCGCTATAGGCGAAGTAAGACCGGTCGGTTGCTGACGGTCAAGATAGAACCTTGTGCCGGTGTGATCTTAAAGAAATACACTTCACGACTTTCCGGTTCGCTTTATCTGTTCCCCGTTATAACGGACAATGGACTTTCGGGTTACCGTCAATATCAGGCGGCTTTGCGACGCTATAATGCCCACTTGGGGGAGTTGTCCCGTCTTTTGGGGCTGAAGGTAAAGCTGACCTCTTATGTGGCACGCCATTCTTGGGCTACTGCCGCTTATCACCAAGGTATTCCGGTTTCCATTATCAGTGAGTCGTTGGGGCATGCTTCGGAGAAGATCACCTATACCTATCTGGCTTCATTTGATAACCGTACATTGAGTAAAGCCAATCGTAAAGTCATTGGTCTTGTCACGCGCCCCGGATACATGCAACGGAAAATACCTTTTTCCGAAAAGGCGTTTTAACTTGTTCTTCTCATGTGAATGAACGATTGAAAAAAGAATACAATAATAAAAACTGAATCTAAGAAAAGCTTCTGTTCTATACGGACTGTAAAAGGTGTAAAAAGTGACGGATTTATAGCTGTTGTTACTTGTTAGGTAACTGAAGTGTAAACTTGTGCAAATATAGAAATTATTATTAAATATCATTCGTTTATACCTGGAAACAACAATATATCTCTTTAAAAGAAGTTCGGTTTACTAATAATATCTGTTTCTATAGGTCTTAAAATCAGTTTTTGACATTTATATCAAGCAATATTGAAATACATTTTTATTTCTTTATTGATTAAGTTAATCATATTGACAAATAATGGCGATATGTCATGTTTCTGATTTTATTATATTTAATGATTTAAAGGGTATATATACATTAAATAGGAGTCATCCTGCATTGTATTCTTCCTGAAAAAAAGAGGTTATGAGCTTTTGTGTGGTATATATAATTTACACGTTATTCTGCTATTTTCTTCGCTTATAGAATAGAACTCCCTTACCCAGAGTGCCATCCGAGGATTATATGTAAAAAGATTATACGATTATTTGGTATATCTTTTACTTTTTCAATTAGTCTGTACCTCTATTTGCGGAATATCATCAGTTACCTAACAAGTAATGGTCGTTATTAAGAAATAGAATTTTTATCATGCTGACAGGAGAAATGAAAGAGGCTATACGCCTTTTAAAGGAGATTCAGTACATGGGCGGTTATGCGGTTCATGAGCAATCTCTTACTGAAAACTTGCGGATACGGGTTCGTGATTTGCTTGATCGTCTTTGCAGTGAGGGACTTCTTGGTATAGTAGATAAACCGGACGATGATCCGTTGAATTTCCGCTATACACTCAATTGTCCCCTTACCGATATATCCTTGTATAGTCTGCTTCATGCCACCGGGGGGACAATGCGAATAGCTAGTGATGAGAAAGCAATATATGATAACTATGGTATAGCAGGTCGTAAACTTGGTGTAGTCAATTATATGATATGCCATTTGTTTTCGCAGATTAGTGTGGCTGAGATTATCCTGCCCGAAGATTGTGCTCATGATGCCGAAAAGAAGTAGCTGCAACAGGGGGGTGATAAGAACATAATATCGTAATTGGGTTTTATTCAAATTTCGCCGATGATAATAAGATCAGGCGATAGATATTGGCGTGCCAGAGATGTGATATCGCTGGTCGTCTGTTTATTTTGTTTGTTTGTATGTCTTCCCGTACTGGCGTGTGCGGGAAGACTTTTTTTATAATGAGATGCAATTGCAAAAGAACACTTTTTTTGACTTGTGAGATTCATGGGCTTTTTTATTTTTATTAACGGTCAACTGTTTATTTGTATAGTTTGGAGGATAACGTAAAGGAATAAACCATACCTTTGCAGAGAAAAACACAAAAGCATGTCGCATTTTATTAACCCGTTCACAGATGTCGGGTTTAAACTTATTTTCGGTCAGGAAGTTTCGAAAGACCTTTTAATTGATTTTTTGAACGATTTACTTGTTAGCGAAAAGGAAATAAAAGACATCACTTTCCTTGATAAGGAAATCCTGCCTGAGTATATGGGTGATCGTGGCGTGATTTACGATATTTATTGCACTACTGCTTCCGGAGAGCACTTTATAATAGAGATGCAGAACCGTCAGCAGTTACATTTTCGTGAACGTGCATTGTTCTATTTATCCCGTACAATAGCTCATCAGGGCGAACGTGGTTCCGGCTGGAATTTTGATCTGAAAGCTGTATACGGAGTGTTTTTTATGAATTTTCGGTTGGATGATATGCCGCATAAGTTGAGAACGGATGTAATTCTTGCCGATCGTGATACGCATGAACAATTCAACGATAAACTGCGTTTTATCTTCATAGAACTTCCGTCGTTTAAAAAGGAGGAAGAGGAATGTGAAACGGATTTTGAACGCTGGATTTATATATTAAAGAATATGGAAACATTGAAACGAATGCCTTTCAAAGCCCGCAAGTCGGTTTTTGAAAAATTAGAGAAAATTGTTGATATTGCTTCCCTCTCAAAAGAAGAACGAGAGAAATATGACGAGAGCATCAAGGTGTATCGTGATAATCTTGCCGTGATGGCTTATGCCAAAGAAAAAGAACGTAAAGAGGCAGAGAGAGGTCGTGCCGAAGGGCTTGAAAAAGGTCGTGCTGAAGGACGTGCTGAAGGTACGAAACAAGCACAGATTGATATTGCTCGAAAACTAAAAGATAGAGGTTGTGCTGTGGAAGAAATAGCAGATATAACCGGACTTACTTTAAATGAATTGAAGGAAATCTAAGGTCTTTTTCATGGTTTTTATTATTAGTCCGCTACCGGCCTTAAATGGTCGGGGCGGATTTTTTTTTAAACCGTCTTTATCGCTTGATAAATATCTTAATTTTCATGCTTGCTTGAAGTGATCAATAAATTATCGTATCTTTGAATTTTATAATTATAAGGTTATGGATAGAACAGAAACACTAAAGCAATATTACCAGCTGACTAAAAAGGAAGTACCCAAAGAATTGTTGTGTTCACATGGAGCCACCAGTCACCTGAATGTGTTGAAGCGAATGAATTGTTCGATGAGCTTACCTTTTCAACGACGCGATTATTACAAGATATCTCTGATAAACAGCCCGGCAATACTTCATACGGCCGATCAGACCATAAAGATAGACAGACCTTGTATTCTCTTTTTTAGTCCCGAAATAGAGTATGGGTGGCAGAATATTCCGGGTGACCAGGTTGGTTATATTTGCTTGTTTAATGCGGAATTCCTGTCCGCTGAGCTGAAATCGCTGCTTAAGAAGCTTTTCGAACTGTTCAGCGCAAATGCTTTCCCACTGATCTTTCTGAGTAGCAATGAATATGTCCTCTTTATGTCATATTTCAGTCAGTTGGAGGCTGAATACCGTGGTGACTTTAAATATAAAGACGATATCATCAATAATCTGCTGACACTTATTATTTATCTGGGAGTGAAAATACAGTTGGAGCATAGCCCTGAAAGTAACGGCAATGAAGACAGCTCAAGTCGGATAGTAGCCTTATTTATGGATTTACTTGACAGACAATTTCCGGTTGAGTCTCCTTTTAACGCCATCTTATATAAGTCGCCCGGCGATTTTGCCGCGCAGCTACACGTGCATGTCAATCATCTTAATCATTGTTTGAAAGTGGCAACAGGAAAGTCGACAACAAATGTCATTAATGAGCGCATTGTCTCCGAAGCCATCGATTTATTGAAAAACACAGACTGGACAATCACCCAGATAGGGAATAGCCTGGGGTTTGAATATCCTCAACATTTCAATCTGTTTTTTAAGAAGATAACAGGTAAAAACCCTAAGGATTTTAGAATGTCATCAAATGCTCATATTTGAATTGTTTAAAATTAACTTTGAATTGCGTACATAAGATACGGTTTACTGTTTCTAATTTTGCAGCCGAAAAAAAATAGCAAGAATGAAACAGCAAAAAAAGAAATACGAGTATATCAGTACGATACTCGCCTTCGCATTGATTCCAATATCGGGTTTTGCCATCGATGTTTATATCCCGTCCTTTCCGCAAATGATGGTTGATCTTCACACTTCGGCAGCTAACGTCAAGCTGACGATGACAGTCTTTTTAATCAGTTATGGCGTTTCCCAATTGTTTGTGGGGATGATATCCGATAGCTATGGGAGATATAAAATGAATATTGGGGCATTGGGCCTTTTTATACTGACCAGTCTGGCCATCGCTTTGGCAAAGGATATATCGGTGATTATTTTCCTGCGGTTTATACAGGGAATTACGATCTCGGTGGTTGTGATATGCAAACGAGCGCTTTTTGTTGATATTTACGAGGGAGAAAAACGAAAGCATTACACAAGCCTCGTTACCGTGGTGTGGTCGACCGCCCCCATATTGGCACCATTCTTTGGCGGCTACTTGCAAAAGGGATTTGGTTGGCGAGCCAATTTCTATTTTTTAGCTATATATGGGTTGATCATGTTGCTGTTGGAACTTAAGTTTAGTGGCGAGACGTTGGTAAAGAGACAGAAGTTTAGTCTGAAGAACATATTCCATGTTTATGGAGAGCTGCTCTCGGCAAGCGATTTCAGCATCGGAATATTTATCTTGGGATTCAGTTACAGCATGGTGATGGTCTTTGGCATGAGCATACCTTTTATTGTAGAGCGTCAATTCAATTTGTCGGCTGTGACAACAGGCTATTGCGCATTGGCATCGGGTGTATCCATCTTTTTAGGAGGCTTGTTCAGTAAGATGATGATGGATAAACCCTTCTTCCGCAAGTTGCTGCTGGCAAATTACTTCCAACTCGTACTGAGTATGGTAATGTTGGGTACGGCCCTGTATTTTCATAATCTATACGTCATTTTGTGCTTTGTGATGCTTATTCATTTTTGGGAAGGGCTCACTTATAATGCTTATTTCACCTATTCTCTTGTTCGCTTTCCACAATATGCTGCCACATCCAGTGGGTTGGTCAGTGGAGGATCGTATATGGTGTTTTCCATTATGAGCTATGCCGTAGTGAGTCTGTTGCCAATCACAAACCAGTATTCATTAGCCGAGGCATATTTGGTTTTTACAGCCATTATCAGTGTTTTGTTGCTATTCCTGGGTAAGGTACTAAAAGCCCAAAAGGTGGCTGTAAATATGTAGAGGGCACGTGGCGTCCATTAATCCACTTCATTTTCCCTTTTGCCGGGACGGAGATCCGGCTCCTGATTGATACTTTTTTTTGTCAACAGATGGTGTGTTTACACCCAACGTATAATGTGTTTCATCCAAACAGACTATCTGTCTTAACTCAACAGATGGTCTGTTTTTTGTACTACGAAGAATGAAGCTATCTTCGATAGTATAATTTTTAATTTATTTTTTATTGAATAATGAAATTGACAAAAACAGAAAAAGCAGATGCCGCAATCTGCTCCGATTTGGATTTATTGGAAGAATGTATGATGAAGAAACAACAATCTTTAGTCCGCCAAACAGAACGCATGGAAGCGATGAAAAGCTCCGTACACAACACAAAAGATGATATTGCCGTGTTGGAAGCTATCTTGCACTATGTCTCGCGGTTGGAGAGGGGAGAGATCTGCCATCCTCGGGTGGCGCACGAAGATATTCCCCGCTTCTTTGCCCGTGCCTCGCGACTGTATGATCTCCTTTGTCATCGGATGCATTGCCACATCGATTATACCTGTTTTTGTGCCGCCATCCACCTGGGATATGAGTTCGAAGTCAGGCCGTGCGATGTCGGAAAACATGACTTGTCACGCGCCACGGTGCTGGGATATTTTAAAAAAGAGAGGGAGTAACACCTCTCTTTTATTCCATTCCTTACAAATAATTATTGAAAAAAGCAATACGTTTTTATGAGTTTTTATTGTCATAATCAGTCTTGATGCTCACTTCTTATTTACGTAATTTTGCTCTTGTTGTTTACTAAAAATGATACATGATGAGAGATATTAATTATGATTTTATTCTTGAAGGTTGCCATCCGTTTTCCACTATTGCAGGTTGTTACTTCCCGAGTATCTATGCCTATTCATCCGCCCGTTCGCTACGGCGATACATCTGCAACCACCGCGCTTTGCTTGTCGATTTGCTGGCTGTGGAATATGACGAGCATGACAATATGCTTAATCCGGCACAGATTGCCGTCATCATTCGGCACATGGGAATGCCTGTAGAGGCAAAAGCAGAGCTAGGGAAGCGGTGAATCTGTAATATTTTATATCAATATCATTGATTCATTTGAAAATAATTTTCTACTTTTGTCGTATAAGGACAGCTATATGAAACAGATAAGATTAGAGAACTTTAAGTGCTATACCAATCAAAGCATTCATTTCAGATCTGGGATTAATTTACTTATTGGTGATAATGCCAGTGGAAAAACTTCAGTTCTAAAAGCGTGTAAATATGTATTGAGCTCTTTCTTTGCAGGCTTTAGTGATGAAAACACACGGTGGGTTACTCCACACGTTGATGATTTTTCTATCCGGATGAGTAGCGATGGGACTATTTTGCCGGAAAAACCAGTGAAAATACATTTTATCTGCAATCCTGATCAGTATGATATATTGCCTGATCATTTCTGGAACTTTTCTCCGGTACCTGAAGGAAAGGAATATACGCTGCAAAAAAACAGCAAAAAGAATAGTCGTGCACTGGTTTCTGAGATTCGCGATTATCGAAATTACACAAAGTTACTGTCCATTTATTATATACATGAGAAAGAAAATTCTTTAAATAGATTTGCTGCTTTACCTCTTTTCGCTTGTTTCTCAACGGAAGATATTCATGCAAACAGAAAGATAGATGCTAGAAAGTTTGCGCAATACGCTCAAAAAGCTTCTATGGGTTATTATGAGTGTCTGGAAGGTAATGGTTTTTTCCCATATTGGGTAAAACGCTTGCTGGTGCTGCAAGAGGGACAAAAGAATTTGGACGAAATCACTATTGTGAGGAATGCCATAGTGAAAGCTTTGGGGCCGGAAGGCTGTAATATTATTTATGATATGCAGATACGACCGATACAAAAGAAAGTATATTATATTCTATCCGATGGGCGTGAGGTGGAAGCGGATCTCCTTTCCGATGGATACAAACGATTGGTAAATATTGTGACTGATATAGCCTTTCGTTGTGCATTATTGAATAGGGGATTCTATGGGAATGATGCAGCAAGCCGCACGAGAGGAACAGCCTTGATAGATGAAGTGGATTTGCATCTACACCCCACTCTCCAGGCAAAGGTGTTGCAAGGACTTCGCAATGCTTTTCCTAATATTCAATTAATCGTTACAACTCATGCTCCTATGGTGATGAGTGGCGTTGAAAATGATGATGAAAATATTGTGTATAAATTAAGTTACTCCAAAGAAGCTGGTTATAAAGTAGAGCAAGCAGAAACCTATGGCATGGATGTTTCCACTATCACCAATGTGGTTTTAAATCAACCCCCGAGAGATGCTAAAGTGGAAGCTGAATTAAAGCGCTTGTTTGATTTGATAGATGAAGAACAAACTGAAAAAGCCAGAGAGCTTTTGATACAGATGCAAAGTCGTTTCCGTGACTCTTTGCCGGAGTTGGCTCAGGCAGAGGCGATGTTGAATTTTTCGATGGTAGACGGCGATGAGGAAGATCAATAAGGATCCTGAGCCGGAGGAGTGGACGAAATATCGCCTAACCCCGGGTGTGGATTATCAAGCAATCCGCCAACTTCGTGAGTCTTTGTTGAAAGAACAGGGGTATATATGTGCTTATTGCATGCGTGGCATTCCGAGTCAGGATAAAAACAGTAATGAGACTACCCGTATTGATCATGTTCTTAGTAGAGAAAAACATCCGGAAAGCAAATTTTCATATCAGAATATGGTCATTTGTTGTCCGGGAGCAATAAATAATTGTTTTCATTGTGATAAGTCAAAAGGGGAGCGTGATGTCACTTTTAATTTGTTTGACGATGCTTTTATCGCATCGTTGTCGTACGGGACGAAAAATGGAGATATCAGATGTTCGGTTCCGCAATATGAGAGTGAAATAAATGACATACTTAATTTGAATCATCCGCTTCTGAAGATAAACAGGCAAAAGACGCTGGCTGCTGTCATAACCGAATTGAATAAGAAGAAATGGAAAATATCGGAAATAAGAAAAATACTGACCAGCTGGGATACGAAAGATACTAAAAATAAATATAAGCCTTACAATGGAATCGTTGTTTGGTATTTGCAAAAGAAATTAAGATTAAAATAATCGGTATATATATATTTCTTATATATTCTTCTTCTATTAATTATGTCGTGTCCACTTTTTGCATGCATTTGTGCACGCTCATTGAGTTAAAGTGTTGCTATACAATGCAATAATTGTACTCAACTTTGCATGTTTTTTGCATGCCTGTTTTATAACTCTTTTCCTTGCCCCAAAACCTATCTCCGCAAGGTATAGACTCTCTCTCTTCCCGGTAAGTTTACTTTTCTCTCACAAAGCTGTGATAATGCAACCATTCGCTGCAAAATGTAACAGCTTGCAACCGCAGGCAACCGGATGGGTTTCATTTCGCATTTTTGTGTGGTATTTTTGCAGGCGATACATGCTGCCGTAGTTCTTCGGATGCGTATGGCAGCTTAATTATTTGTTTATCTTAATGAAATATCAAAATGGAGAATAATCTTTTAAAAACAGGTTATGTGATGGTTTCACGCGCATTACTTACGCGTATGTTTGAAAAACACGGTGCGGCCGATAGTGACGAAGAGGCTTTCTTAAGATTGCTGGTTCATGTCAATTACAGGGATGCTGAGTTTAAAACTTCCAAGAAGAAAGTGAAATGCTTGCGAGGAGAGTCGATTATTTCGTTCATTACTTGGCAACGCATTTTGGGTTGGAGTCGTAACCGTGTGACCCGTTTCTTTCAGAATTGCTTCAATGAGGGGAGTGTGGAACGGGTGGAAGATGGTTGCCGGAGTCACATCCGTATCCCCGATTATGATCTTTGGATGGGTAACACGCACAGTTCGGGGAAGGCGCAGCATGCTTCCAAGATAGCCTTCAGTCACTTTATGGACACTTACAGTGAGATGACGCATACCCCTCGCATCAATGTGGGGCGTGCACAGCGCGCGTGGCACAAACTCACAATGCACGAACGCGAACTGGCACTGAACAATATCGAACAATACTACAACAATCTGCCGAATGCGCACTATTGTATGCAAGCGGCAAGCTATCTCGCCGATAAAGCCTTCCTCGATAAGTATGATTATTAATGCGGTTATGGCCTCATGAATACCGATCTTTTACAACCTTACGACGCCGAGCTGGAAGAAGTGGTGCTCGGCGCCTGCCTCATAGAGACTGCTTCGATGGCTCTGGTGGGCGATAAGCTTCGCCCCGAAATGTTCTACCTCGATGCCCATCGCGAGATCTATGCCGCCCTGCAAAATCTGCATCGCGCGGGTCGTCCGGTGGATATCATCACGGCAAAAGAAGAACTTGCCGCCCGTGGCAAACTGGATGTGGCGGGTGGCCCGTACAACCTGACACGCCTCTGCATGCGGGTGGCGTCGTCCGCCCATCTGGAGGAACATGTGCAGATCCTTCAGGAGAAATTTGTCCGGCGCGAGATGATACTCGGTCTGCATCGCTTGTTGCCTTCGGCTGCCGACGAAAGCGTGGATCTGGGCGATACGTTGGCCGAACTGCGTCGCCTGGCGGATTACCTCGAGGGTGAATGTGGTTGTGCCGATCATCTGCGCGACATGGACAGACTGATGGAAGACACCGTGCAACAGGTGCGGATGCGTGTGGAACATAACGTCGACGGCATCACGGGCATACCCACGGGATTGAACGAGCTCGACCGTATCACCACCGGTTGGCAACGTGGCGATCTCGATATCATCGCCGCCCGTCCATCGGTGGGGAAGACGGCCTTTGCGCTTCATCTGGCGCGCGCTGCCGCCGTTTCGGGCTATCACGTATTGGTCTACAGTCTGGAGATGCAAGGCGAGCGCCTGGGCGACCGTTGGCTGCTTGCCGCCGCACCGAATGTCAGTCCCGATCACCTGCGGGGTGGTCAGCTCACCGACGACGAACAGGGTCAAGTGAGTCGCGCGGCGACGGAGCTTTCGCGCCTGCCCATCCATGTGGATGATAACCCGTCCACCGGTATCGAACGCATACGTGCCTCTGCGCGACTGCTGCAAAGCAAGGGTCGGTGTGACATGGTAATCATCGACTACCTGCAACTCTGCGAGATGCGAACGGAGCAAAAGAACCGTAACCGCGAGCAGGAAGTGGCGGAGACGAGTCGCAAGGCCAAGCTGCTGGCTAAGGAGCTGGATATCCCCGTGGTGCTACTCTGTCAGCTAAACCGCGACTGTGAGACCCGGCGTGGCCATCGTCCCGAGTTGAACGATCTGCGTGAGAGTGGGGCGATAGAACAGGATGCGGACATGGTGATGTTGCTCTACCGTCCCGAGCTCTACGGGCTTACCACGGAGCCGGTCAGCAAGTTCCCTTCCGACGGTCTGGGAGTGGTTATCGTGGCAAAGCAGCGTAACGGTCAGACGGGTGATGCGTACTTTGGCTACAACAAGAGTCTGACGAAGATAGGGGATTATGTACCGCCGGAGACGTGGATGAAGTTGCACGTAAAATAGTTATAAAAACGGACAATAAAAATGCGATAAAACTTGACTTTGGCTTCCTGATGTTGTATATTTGTATAGTCAACAACGAGGTTGACAAACCTAAACCTTAACTTATTAATTATTTACATTATGGAAGTTCTTGTAGAGCGTTATCAACGCCGGAAGGTTGTGAGCAATCCTGCCTCTCCCAAACTGTTCTATTTGCGTCAGATTCCCAAGACTTGTGGGAAAGTAGACATCGAAACCTTATCTGCCAACATTCAGAAAAACTGTTCCATGACCAAAGGGGACGTGAAGCATGTCATTGAAGCGCTGGTGGAAGAGGTGCAGGCCAATCTTGCCAATGGTAATAAAGTGAAGCTGAATGAGTTGGGTACGTTTCACATGACATTCTGCTGTCCCGGTATGGAGACTGCGGACAAATGTACGGTGAAGAATATCTCCCGCGTCAATATCCGCTTTGTACCGGACAAGGAGCTTCGCCTGGTGAATGGCTGTCTCACCCGTACCGACAGTCCCGCCAACGTGGAATTCGCCCTCGACACACAAGAGGACGGTGCCGGCTCGAATACAGGTGGAAACACCGGAGGCAATACCGGTGGTGACACAGGCGGTGGAAAAGATGATGATCCGCTCGGCTAAAGAAGCCGTTTCATTTCTTTATTCTCTCCGGACTCCCCCGTCTAGTGGGCGAGGGCAATCCGGAAGAAACGATATCAATTTCTTGTTTTATTAACCGTAAACCTTTAAATCATTGATCTTTATGAAAAAATCTGTTTGGGACACTGTCTTGAAAGTGGTCATTGCCGTAGCATCGGCTATCTTAGGTGCATTGAGTGCTAACGCCATGACCATCTTGAGATAAAGCCACCCCTCCCAAAAGATTTACTCTGATGCGATAACTATTCGGCTTAAGCTGTGAGAAGTTTCGTTGAAGTGACGTACTGAAATGCTGAAGATGATCAGTAAAGCCTGTTTGAGGTATTGATGCTGATGCGATAACGATCGAGCGTAAGCTGTGAAAAGTTTCGTTGAAGTGAAGTGCAGATATGCTGAGAATGATCAGTAAAGCCTGTTTGAGGTATTAATGCTGATGCGATAACGATCGGGCGTAAGCTGTGAAAAGTTTCGTTGAAGTGAGGTGCAGATATGCTGAGAATGATCAGTAAAGCCTGTTTGAGGTATTAATGCTGATGCGATAACGATCGGGCGTAAGCTGTGAAAAGTTTCGTTGAAGTGAGGTGCTGATATACTGAAAATAATCAGTAAAGCCTGTTTGAAGCATTGATGTTGATGCGATAACTATTCGGCTTAAGCTGTGAGAAGTGATCTTTTGGGACTGAAAGACGTTTCGGGATGCCGTAACCCTCGGGAATGGAAGTGAATTCACGCAGAGGTATGATCCTGAGTCGTGACAGACTTTGGCAGTAAATGAGGCATGACATCGGTCGAAATGTCAGTTTTAAAAATTGGGAATAAATTTTAAGAGTCGGGCTGTACCACTTTAAAGGTACGGCCCGTTTTAATAAGAAACAAAACAGAGCGGGCGTGCGATAACCGCGTGGAGCTCACTAAATATATCCAACGAAAACATGAGACAAATAAATCTAATCGTTCTACACTGTTCCGCTACCCGTTGCGACCGCTGCTATACGGAACACGATCTTACCACCGATCATATCCGTCGCGGCTTCGGTGAAGCCGGATACCATTATTACATCCGCCGCAATGGCGACATCAAGACCCTTCGCCCGGTGGAGAAAGCCGGCGCACACGTCCGCGGCTATAATGCCAACAGCATCGGCGTCTGCTACGAAGGCGGACTGGACGAGCATGGCAAACCTGCCGACACCCGTACCCCGTTTCAGAAACACTCCCTCCGTGTACTCGTCAAGCTCCTGCTGCGCGACTATCCCGGCAGTCGCGTCTGCGGCCACCGCGACCTCAGTCCCGACCGCAACCATGACGGTGAGATAGAGCCCGAAGAGTGGGTGAAGCAATGTCCCTGTTTCGATGCCGCCGAACTACTGAGCGAAGCGGTGCCCGAAATGCCGGGGTATAGATGAGAAAAGAATAACTTTACTTTTTAACCAAATGCCATAGTTTTGAGGTGTAACGAACTTGTCTACACCAAAAAGTGCTGTTGCCCGTGAGGGTAGCAGCACTTTTTTTGTTTCTGGAATTCCTTGGTGTTGAGGTTGGCTACACTGCTTTCAGAATATTACCGCCTCGGCAGAGAGTTGTGGTTCTCTTCACTATTGGGATAGTCTACGATGTAAAAACGTATTTGTCTCTATTGGTTATAGAAATGTGGGAGTGAATTCAATACCTAAAGCGCGCGCTATGCGGAAGAAGCTTGAAATTTGAATATCAGTTTCTCCTTTTTCCACACGAGCAATATAGCTTCTTGCCGTACCTACCTTTTCTGCCAATTCTTGTTGAGTTATCTTCAGTTGTTTCCGTCGATCACGTAATATTTCACCATAATACCATGTAATCGATTTCTCGTGAAAGGCGGTACGGGATTCTGTCCCTACCTCTCCATACTTCTTATCTAATAGCTCACCTGCTGTTTGCAATTTTGCTAACTTCTTTTCATCTAGTTTCTTCATGACTCAAACTCCTCTATTATCCGTTTTGCAATCTTTATTTGTTTACTATAGTCTTTTGTGGATTTTTTCACAAAGCCATTCAAGAGTAATATTCTTTTTGATAGAATGATATTATCATTGTCAACAGCAAAGAGAATTGTTCTATACTCATTGGTGCTAACAGATACTCGCATTTCATATAATTCTGTATTTTCCAGGTGCTTCACAAATCTGGTGCTAAGTACATACTCGGTTCTAATAATATCCATTGTGTGCTCAAACTTAGCTTTTACCTTATCCTGCAACTTGTTGTAGAAGTCTGTAAATTCATCTGAGAAATATAGTTCACGTATATCACTTTTTTTCTCTTCTGAAGCTTTCATCTTGCAAATGTAGCCAATTAGATACAATTGGAGAAATAAAATCTCATTTCTTTATGCAAAATAAGAATAATAAAAGCTCAGTCCCGACCGCAACCATGACGGTGAGATAGAGCCCGAAGAGTGGATGAAGCGGTGCCCGAAATGCCGGGGTATAAATAAAACAAGAATATTTAACGTCTGAATTCAAACTTTCTTCAGAATCATCTACGAATTTTGTCTTAGATTCTAATATTTACTTGATTGGGAGAAGTGATCATGCTGATATTGTCTCATCCTATTAAGTAAAAGAATTTTTGACGAAAACTAAATATGGTAAAGATTGATAATATGGACCTTCCTTCTTGTGGAAATAGACAGGCACGGCATTCTTTTCCTTGGTACATCTTAGTGCTTATTCTAGCTTTTATGCCTGTGGCACTATGTGCTCAAATAAAAGATTTGAATTATTATATGAATGTGGCGTTGGAAAACAGCCCTTTATTGAAAGATTATCAAAACCAAATGGTTATGAATCGGCTGGATAGCCTTATCCTCAGAGCGGTCTACAAACCACAGGTGAACTTTTCAAGTACAAACATATATGCTCCGAAGGTTGGACGCTGGGGCTATGACCCGGGGATTATTGATAATGGAACTTTTAATGCGTTACTCTCTGTACGGCAGTCTATAATAGGTAAGGGAAATAAAAAAACGCAATTGCAATCATATAGTTTAGATAATCGGGTATTGCAAAATACGGCTAAGATATCGAAGCAGGATTTGAATCGGACTGTTGCATCGCAATATATTGCTGCTTATAGTGACTTGCAGGAAATAAAATACAACGAAGAAATCCGTATTCTTTTGAATAAGGAAGAAGTGGCTTTGAAAAGGTTAATGGAGAAGGCGGTATACAAGCAAGTCGACTACTTAAATTTCTTTATGAAGCTAAAACAGCATCTGCTACTTATTGATCAACAGAAGGCGAGCTATGAAAATAATATAGCTCTGCTTAACTATGTGTGTGGAATTGTAGATACAACAACTGTTGAACTGAAAGCGCCTGATATTACACTGCTTCCGGTACCCGAATTTGAACATACACTTCAATATGAGCAATTCCGATTGGATAGTCTCAAACTTAAGAATGGAGATGCGCTGATAGACTATGCTTATCATCCTAAATTGGATGCATTCATTGATGCGGGATTCAATTCTACTTTAACTTATCAGGGTTATAAAAATTTCGGGGCAAGTATAGGGCTATCACTGACCGTACCTCTTTATGATGGCGGACAACGGAAAAAACAGCACAATAAGCTTAAAACAGCACAGTTAACCCGTAAAAATTACTTGGATTTCTCACATAAACAATACCGGCAACAATTGGCACAATTCTATCAGCAATTAGAACAGACCGATCGTATCATAAAGCAGGCGCAGGAAGTAATGCAATATACACAAACGTTGATTGAAGCTAATGGTAAATTGCTTCAAAATGGTGAGGTGTCGGTCACCGATTATATTCTTGCGGTCAATAGTTTTTTGGATGCCAGCCATGCAGTGATACAAAGCACGACCAATCGTATGCAAATAATCAATCAAATTAACTATTGGAATTATGAAAAATAGCCACACCCGTCGGATCGTAAACTCTATACAAATAGTAGTCGGTCTGTCTTCATTTCTTTTTCTGTTTTTATCTTGTCGTGGAAAAGCGTCATCGGAAGAGGAAGTGCAGACTAGTATTACTCCTGTGACTGTGACGCAACCTGCTGTGGACTGTATTCAAGAGGAAATGGAATTGAATGCAGTCTCTTCATTTTTACGGAAAAGTATCATAAAGGTGGTTACTAATGGGTATATAAAATCGGTGAATGTGATGCAGGGACAAAGGGTTGTCAAAGGGCAGACTTTGTTTGTGTTAAAAGGCAAAGAGGCGGAAAATCTTGGCTCTTTTATCAATGATCTGGGTACAAATACGCATTTCACCGGCGAGATAAAAATTACGGCTGGGAGTAGTGGTTATATTACCAATATTGCCCATCAGCTAGGTGACTACGTGCAGGAGGGAGATGTATTGGCCGAAATTAGCGATGCTAATAGTCTGGTATTCCTGATGCAACTGCCTTATGAATTGAAACCTTATCTGGCACAGAATGCTACACTGAAAATGAAGCTTCCTGATGGTGAGTCTTTTAAGGGCGTTGTTTCATATACTATGCCGACGGTAGACCCTGTTTCGCAGACACTCAGTGTTGTTATAAAGGCTAATGTCACCAAAAATATACCCGAAAACCTTATTGCTAAAGCGGTATTTGTTAAAAGTGCCCGGAACAAAGCCGTCTTATTGCCCAAAGCGACTGTATTGACGGATGAAACACAAGAGCATTTTTGGATTATGAAGATGGTGGATAAAGATACGGCTGTAAAAGTGTTGATAAAGAAAGGTATTGAATCAAAAGGATTGATAGAAATACTTTCACCAAAGCTTTCGGCAAATGATCTTATTTTAGAGAGTGGCAATTATGGTTTGCCTGATACGGCAAAGGTAGTCATTAAACGATAAGCTGTAAATGATATGAAATTTTTTACCAATTATAAATCTCCACTTTCGGTCTTGATTGTTCTCATTATTTTGGGCGGGATGTTTGCATATAGCAGGATGCAGACAGCTTTATTCCCGGAGATTACTTTCCCAAAGATAAAAGTGATAGCTGATGCGGGGGAACAACCCGTTGATAAAATGATGGTGACGGTGACCAAACCGATAGAGAATGCAATAAAAAGGGTACAGGATTTGCAGACCGTCCGGAGTACTACCAGTCGTGGTAGTTGTGAGATATCGGCATTCATGGACTGGAATTGTGATATAGATTTAAGTAAGCAACGTATAGAGTCCGAAATTAGTCGTATACGCGGTGAGCTTCCACCTGATGTGCAGATTACAGTTGAGAAAATGAATCCTTCCATTTTGCAGGTAATGGGCTATTCGCTGGAGGGAAAAGAATACTCTCCGATAGAAATGAAGATGCTGGCACTTTATACGATCAAACCTTTTCTTTCCCAAGTGGAAGGGGTTAGCGAAGTGCGTGTGTTGGGAGGGAAAACTAAAGAATATTGGGTGATACTCGACCAACAGAAGATGAGTAGTCTGGGCATTACACCCGAAATGGTGAATACTGCTCTGAGTCAAAGCAATTTCATACAATCCAATGGCTATCTGGCTGATTACCGCATGCTATATCTCAGTGTTACCGATGCACAAATTTACAACCTTGATGCGTTGAAAAAGATAGTGGTTTTTAACGACGGGAAACGTATTATACGATTGGATGATATCGCCGGATCGAGTATTCAGGAAGCAAAAGAATATATAAAAATAAATGCTAATGGTAAAGAAGGGGTACAAATAGCCATATTCAAGCAGCCCAATGCCAATTTGCTGGCTGTTTCGAATGCGATGAAAATGAAAATCGAAGAATTGAAAAAGGTTCTTCCATCTAATGTTCATATCCGTCCGTTCTACGTGCAGGCCGAGTTTGTGCAAGATGCGATAAAAAGTGTCGGCGACAGTCTTTGGATAGGATTGGCATTGGCCATTTTGGTTGCTGTCCTTTTCTTGCGTTCGCTCAAGGCAAGTCTTACTGTACTCATTACCATTCCTGTTACGCTATGTCTTACATTACTCGTATTGTATGCCACAAACGGTACACTCAATATTATGACTTTGGGGGCTATTGCTGCCGCTATCGGATTAATTATTGATGATGCTATTGTAGTAGTGGAACAAATACATCGTACGCATGAAGAAAATCCGGACGAAAAATCAACGGTACTTGTGGGTAAAGCTATTAAGTATTTGTTGCCGGCAATGATAGGGTCGTCCATCAGTACCATTGTTATTTTTATTCCTTTCATCTTAATGAGTGGGGTGGCGGGTGCTTATTTCAAAGTAATGACCGATACGATGGTGATTACATTGATATGCTCTTTCTTCGTTACGTGGATATTATTGCCTGTCATTTACTTATTGCTTTCGGGCAAAAGTGAAATCTCTGCTCATCACGCGGTGCATAAAGTGAAGAAACAAGTATGGGTACAATTTTTTATCAAAAGACCTTGGATTAGTTTTGTGATTGTTGCAGGATTATTATCTGTCATTATTTTTGTGGTTCCTCTGCTTGAAACGGGCTTTTTGCCTGAAATGGATGAAGGTAGTATTGTATTGGACTATGTTTCTCCACCGGGTACTTCACTGGAAGAAACCGATCGGATGCTGAATGAGGTGGAAAAACTGATTATTGCCACGCCGGAAGTACAGGCTTATAGTAGACGTACCGGCACGCAAATGGGTTTCTTTATTACAGAACCTAATACCGGTGATTATCTCATTCAGCTGAAAAAGGACAGAAAGAAAACGACAGAGGAAGTGATTGATGATATCAGGCGAAAGATAGAATCGACACAGCCTGCATTGCGTGTGGACTTCGGACAAGTTGTTGGCGATATGCTGGGTGATTTGATGGCTTCCGTACAACCGGTGGAGATTAAAATATTCGGTAATGATCAGAAACAACTACAGAAACTGTCCGGAGAGATATCGGCTTTGGTAGGGAAGGTGGATGGAACGGCTGATACCTTTAATGGGATTGTGATTGCCGGGCCTTCAATAAATATAAAACCCAACTATAATACCCTGGCACAGTATGGCATTACTCCCATGGATTTTCAATATCAATTGCAAACTTCGCTTGAAGGGAATATTGTAGGAAACGTTCTTGAAAAAGAACAAAATACTCCGATCCGCATGCTTTATCCACATAGCCGTGAAATAAGTTTGGCGGATATGGGGAGGCTACAGTTGTTTACTTCAAATGGAAAATTAATTCCGATCACTTCATTGGCTCATATTTCGGCTAATGTTGGCGAAGCTGAGATAGAACGTGAGAATCTGCAGATGATAGGCGTAGTGACGGCTCGCCTCGATAACCGCGACTTGGGTAGTGTGATGAACGATATCCGTAGGCAAATAAGTAGTACCGTTCATCTGCCGCAAGGTTATCACATAGAGTATGGTGGTGCTTATCAAGAACAGCAACAATCGTTTGGTGAGTTGCAAACTATTTTGATAGCCTCCTGTCTGTTGGTATTTATTGTGATGCTTTTCCTTTTCCGTGATCTTTGGATTTCATCCATTATTCTTTTTATTGCTATCCTGGGTGTTGGTGGAAGTTTCCTGCTGTTATACCTGACCAATACACCACTGAACGTAGGCAGCTATACCGGTTTGATTATGATTGTAGGTATTATCGGAGAAAATGCCGTATTTACCATTCAGCAGTACCGTACGACCTTGCAGGCTACGGGCGATCCGGAGCAGTCGGTCATCTATGCTATTTCTACCCGTTTACGTCCTAAGTTGATGACCGCTCTTGGGGCTATAATTGCTCTGATGCCATTGGCTCTGGCTATCGGGACGGGCGCACAAATGCATCAACCGTTGGCTATTGCCGTTATTGGTGGCTTTTTGGCCGCCTTACCTCTATTGTTGATCGTTTTACCAAGCTTATTGTTATTAGCTTCAAGAAAAAGGGATGTTGGATCCTAATTGTAATGACGGAATAGAGGCGGATTTTTATTTGTGTTAACGAATAGTTAAATGTGCGATGCGCTCACTGTTTATTAATGTAAAAAATTACTTTTGCGCCACAAATCAATATTTATTATAAAGACATGGACGAAGGCCCTGCGGATAATTATTATTTAATAACCTGATGTAGCGGGGAGTCTGTGACGCGTTAGCTCCTTTCTGTATCATTAACAAGAAGGAGGTACGTATGACTTTATTCACCACTTTTTATTTAAGTCGTATCCTCGGTAGGAAAGTATATAATGCTAATGGTAGTCCCATTGGTGTTGTTAAGGACTTGCTTATCAGGTATGATGCCAGCTCAAACTCATTGAGCCACCCTGACGTTTGCGGCGTTAAAATCAAAGCTAAAAATATAATAAGCATTTATTCATTTCGATCTTTTAGAATAGAAAAAGAAAAAGGTCGTATGAGAGTGACTTGTGATGCTTTGGAGGAGCTGCTTCCGGAAGTAGTGGAAAACAATCTCTTCTTGAGTGATACTTTTCTTGATAAACAAATTGTCGATCTGAATGGTCGCAAGCTCGTTCGTGTAAATGACGTTCGTCTTGTGTCGCTGTCAATAGGTTCTTATGTTGTAGCAGTTGACATCGGGGTGGAAGGTCTGTTACGGCGAATAGGGATAGCCAAACCGCTTAAGTATTTCTTTTCGCTATTCAACGTAGCTATTCCTTCTAAATTCATTCTTTGGGAGGATGTGGAAGCTGTTGACTTCTCTAATTTCAACATTCGACTCTCCAAATCGCAAACGAAACTTCAAACTCTTCATCCTTCGGATTTAGCTGATATTATTGAAGATTTGGGCAAAAAGGCGAGTACCGATGTTTTTGCTGTGCTTGATGAAGAGAAAGCTGCGGATGTGCTCGAGGAGCTTGAACCGGATGCACAGGTACATATTCTCGAAAGTCTTTCAATAGAGAAGGCTGCGGATGTTCTTGAAAAAATGCCTGCCGACGAGGTGGCTGATATCTTAGATGTGTTGGAAAAGGAAAAGGCCGAGCAGCTTTTGAATGAGATGGATAAAAGCTCATCGGAGGAAGTTCGGGAATTACTTGGTTACCCTTTGAATACCGTAGGTAGTATTATGTCGACGGATGTGCTTTCGTTTAATTCAGAGTTTACCATAGAAGAAGTGCTATGTGATATCAGGGGTAGAAAGCCTGAAAATGAAGAACTGTACAGTCTGTTTGTGACAAATGAAAATGATCAATTGGTGGCGACGTTTTCACTTCGGGATATTGTGATATCGGAGCCTGAGACAATGGTTAAGGATATCATGAAGCCTTCGCCTGTCTACTTATATGATTACCAAAAGCTTGATGATATTGCGGAGCTTATTTCAAAATATAACTTGCTTGCAATTCCTGTGGTCGACAGTGATGAGATATTGCAAGGCATGGTGGTGATTGATGACGTGATAGATGATTTAATGGATAAACGTAAGACTCACAAGTAGGAGGGCTGTGTCATGATAAAGAAACGGAAAACATTTATTCGCCAACTGGCTCTTTTTCTTATGATTTTAGGTCCGGGTATTATTACGGGTAGCGTTGATAACGACGCAGGGGGTATCACGACTTATTCTGTAGCTGGTGCGGTGTATGGGTATAATCTATTGTGGACACTTATACCTTCCTTTATTGTTCTGGTAATTATCCAGGAAATGAATGCTCGAATGGGTATTGTTACCGGGAAAGGACTTGCGGATTTGATTCGCGAAAATGCCGGTGTAAAAGTCACATTCTTTATTTTTGTGGGTCTTTTACTGGCTGATATCGGAAATACCACCACTGAGTTTGCCGGAATAGCTGGCAGCATGGAAGTTTTTGGCGTTAGTAAATATATATCCGTCCCGATTGTCGGTGTTGTGGTCTGGCTTCTAGTGGTTAAAGGTACTTATAAAATAGCCGAGCGCATCTTCCTGGTATTCAGTGTGTCGTTGCTTGTATATGTTATTTCGGCACTTATGGGTGAGCCTCATTGGGGGGAGATAGGGCATGCTATTATTGCTCCTAAACTTGAGGTGAACTCGAAGAGTCTGGCTATGGTAATTGGTATTGTAGGGACAACTATTGCTCCCTGGATGCAGTTCTATATGCAATCTTCAGTAATAGAGAAGGGACTTAAAATGGCGAATTATAAGTATTCTTTGATTGATATATTTGTGGGTTGCATTGCTACTGTGGTAGTTGCATTCTTTATTATTGTGGCTTGTGCATCTACCTTGCATGAAAAGGGTATTCAAATAAACGAGGCAAAAGATGCCGCTTTAGCGTTGAAGCCTTTGGCGGGTGAGTTGGCATCGCAAGTGTTTGCCTTTGGTCTTTTTGTTGCGTCAATTTTTTCTGCGACTATTCTTCCGTTGGCTACTGCGTTTTATGTTTGTGAGGCTTTTGGTTTCGAAGCCGGTATTGATAAAAAATGGGATGAAGCTAAAGAGTTTTATGTGCTTTACACTTGTATATTGGTACTTGCCGCCGTGATAATTCTTATTCCGAATGCTCCTCTGATTCTGATTTCCTTATGGTCGCAAGTGCTTAATGGCATGCTCTTGCCTGTGGTGCTAGTTTGTATGATATTATTAGTGAATAATAAAAAGATAATGGACAAATACGTAAATGGAACGATTAATAATATTATAGGTTGGAGTGCCGTAATTATACTTATTGTATTGACACTTGCCTTGTTGTTCTTGTCGTTCTTTTAAAGTAATCGCAATGATATAATTAGCTTTCACTTTCTTCAAAATCATTTTATGATGTTCTTATAATTATAGATATATCTATAGTAACGGTTGAATTTGTAATGAGATTCTATACTTTTAGTGTAGAATCTCACTACAAAATAAAATGTATCTTTTGTTTACTTCTATGATATTAAATACTTATATTTGTGCAGTAAATAAATATGATTTAAAGTAATGAAGATAAAACTATTAAAGGTATATCTGCCTTTCGTGTGTCTGTCTCTTTGTTTTACGGCTATATATGCGTTCATATATTGGTTGGTCGTAATAAATTTAGATCTGTTTCGACCTGATGGGTTGGTGGCACATCTGATTGTTCCTATTGCAATTTCCTTTCTTATCGTGTTCTTCTATTATAAGCATAGGTTACGGCTTTTAAATCTTAATGAAAGGGCTTTCTCTTCTTATACAATGCTGGTAGGCATCTTGCTTGCAATGCCCTTATTCAAAGGATTGCCTTACTTGGAAAATCTTCAAGGGGAACTCGTCAGAGTTGCTAAGCCATCGCAAATCAATCACAACAGGCAGGCTCTTTTTTATAGTGTACAGCAAGGTATCACGTTCAACGAACGGGCGGGCTTATTTGTAGATAGGCAAAATGTGAGTAGAAGTACTGATATTATAGTAACCTGCTATTTCGCATCTCCTCTGCTTGATGTTCGGAGTGATGGAAGATATGTCATCAACGAACAAAATACCTGGATTGGGATGAAGTATAGTAAAATATTTTCTCATGGAATGTTTGACAACGATGTGAATCGGTCTATGAGTTCTTTTATAAAGGATTGTACACAAAAGTATATCAACTATAAATATGACTTGCACTATTTGCGCAATCTGAAATATGATGATGAAAGGAGAGAGTACTACCGGGCGATAGTAAAGGCTGATAAAGGTGCGGGTAATAGGAAATTGGTGATTCTGACTCAAGAAGAGGGTAGTTATGAGGCACGTGCAGGGTATGATGGTTACTGGTTTTGGGGAATTTTGATTTCGGTGAATATCATTTGGCTGTTCTTTGTTTTATTACCGGGTTTAAATGAAACGGAACTGAATAAATCGGCTGCTGTGAGAATGAGGGACAAGAGAAGGCAAAAAGAGCAGCTCATGGCTTTCTTGGATATTTTCATACCGAAAAAGGGGATGATAGCGACTCCTATATTGGTGGACTTAAATATTCTTTTCTTCTTGGTAATGATTTTGGCGGGAGTTGATTGGCTTTATCCAATAGATGCGGAGCTGGTTCATTGGGGCGCTAATGTAGGCTCTCTTACAACGAATGGCGAATGGCATAGGCTATTAACATCGTTATTCATTAATAGCGGTGCAGTTCACTTGGCCGTTAACATGTTTGCGCTATTGTTGGTTGGTTCTTTCCTTGAACCTTATATCGGAAGTAAAACTTTTGCGGTAACCTATTTGCTTACGGGCATTATAGCAGGCTTTTGCTGTACGTTACTTCGAAATGCGACAATAGTTTTGGGGGTATCTTCGGCTATCTTTGGAATGTACGGGGTACTTCTTTCGCTTAAGTTTTTAGATCGTTTGAAGAATAATATGCCATCGGCTTTCAAGGTCAGTATTGTTTTGTTCGTCGCACTGAGTTTATTCGAAAGTCATGTGTACGGATACGTGAATAACGCGGTCAACATCATCGCTCTGTTTTCAGGCTTTTTCATCGGAGTAACTTACTTCTTATTTAAGCGTTATTTGGAAGAACTTGATTAATATTCGTGTCACTCTTTTCTTTCGGACTTTAAGATGCGTGCCTTCAGGTATTTCCTGACAGGTATGTCGTAAAGCTTCAAGCAGAGGTAAATAGGAAGTTGATGCGGCTCATGACATACTTCAAGCTCTATCTCGTAAAACTTCAAGCAGAGGTAAACCGGAACGATATGTAGGCGACAACTCCTGCTGTGCCGGACGGTAATTGCTAAAAAGTGAGCTACCCAATCATAAAGGTGTTATGACAGGGTAGCTCACTATATAGAGGGGCATGAGATGTCACCTACGAAGTTACACGGACGTATGGTGTACGCACCGGTGTTATTTCGCTCTTTTCTTTAAATCTTCCACGCTGATAGTCATCAATCTTCCTGCGACTTCTTTACCCCGGTAGGTAATGATACGCATCAGTTTGGCGTCTTTGGGGATTAACTGCGACTTGACATATTTGGGATAGAAGCAGTCGGGCGTGGAGTTGTCGAAGCTCGTGTAGATGTCCAGTCCGCCGATTTCGGTGGTCAGTGTCACGAGGTAATCGTCTCCGCTTTTAGTGACGGCCACGATGGGGTCGTATATGGCGGGGGAGTATTTCACTCCGGCGTAGTTGCTGCGTTTGAAGTGTTCTTCGGTCTTGTTGACAAACTTCTGCCAGTCTTTTCTGCTTTCGGGAGACCATAATGATTCGGCTATGGCAAATCCGCGGGGCCAGATCATGTATTCCACCTGACGGTAATTGTAGACTTGTTCCGTCCACAGGTTGGCCTGACCTCCAAGTACGAAACGGGGATTGGCTTCTGCAGGAACAGGATTGAACTTGTAGGTCTGATCGAGCCGTAATGTGCTATAGACCGGTGCTTCGGTGGAAGCATCACCCTGCATATAGTCGAGGTATGCATATTGGGTGGGACTCATCACTACATAATGCCCGGTATTGGAGGCTTTCACTCCGTGTTCCAGACCGCGCCAGCTCATCACAGCAGTGGATGGTGATACGCCCCCTTCGAGGATCTCATCCCATCCCATCATCTTTTTGCCTTTGGACTGAATAATCTTTTCCACTCTATGCTCGAAGTAAGATTGCACTTCAGCCATGTTTTGGAGTTTCTCGCGTGCCATCAATTCGGCTACTTCGGGAGACTTTTCCCAGAAGTTATAGGTAGCTTCATCACCCCCTACGTGGATGTATTCAAAGGGGAACAGTTCGGCTACTTCGGACATGACCTTATTGACAAAGTCATAAACGACTTCTTTAGTAGGCGAGAGGTTATTGTCTTTCAATGCAGTATGTCGCGGACGGGTAGTCCAGTCGATGATGGGTTCACCGGCCCGTACATGGTATGATTCGGCATCCTCGATAGTTGCCAGTTCGGGGTAGGCAGCTATGGCTGCCATGCTATGCCCCGGCATGTCTATTTCGGGCATCACACGGACAAAGCGCTCTTGGGCATACTTCACGATATCCCGGATCTCATCTTGGGTGTAAAAGCCTCCATAGTTCTTGGGTTCTTCGGGTAGCGGGTTGGAGAATGAACCGAAGTTTCCGATCTTCTCTACACGCCAGGCTCCTTTTTCGGTCAGCTTGGGCAGTGATTTGATTTCGATTCGCCAGCCTTCATCATCGGTCAGATGCCAGTGGAAGGTGTTGTATTTATAGTGCGACATCCGGTCGATGAAACGTTTTACTTCATCCGGTGTGAAGAAGTGTCTGGATACGTCCAGCATTAGTCCCCGCCACTCGAAGCGCGGATAATCGATGATCTCCATTGCCGGAATTTTCCATTCACGAGCTTGCTTCACTTTATCATGCCCTTCAACCTCGGCAGGCAAAAGCTGTACAAGGGTTTGGACACCGTAATATAACCCTGCGGGGGTATTGGCTTTCAGCAGTACTTTTTGGGGAGTGACGCTAAGCGAATAGCCTTCAGTCCCGATCATGCTGTCTGTTGCTTGATTGAGGACAAGTTGAACGGCAGCAGCGCTTGTCTTCTTTGCATTGACCTGAACGTCGGACATCAAAGATAACTTCTTCTTTAAAAAACTGATGGTAAGGTCGTCTTCTGTTCCTTTGGGGCACAACAAATTGATTTTTGGAGGAACTTTGAAATATCCCGTAGTCTCTTTTACCGAAACAGGTTCGGGGATAATAGATAATGTACTGGCGGAGTTTTGTCCTAGTGCATTCCACGTGCTTGCTACAAAAAGAGCAGCTAAAATGAGTTTCTTCATGATATAAGTTGTTTAGGGGGATTTTGACGACTTAACCACCAACATAATAGCGTGCTTTGCGAGGCAGATGTTTTACTGCATAGAGTAGGTATAAGGTAAATACCGGCTTGCTTTATAGATAATCCTTTCATGTGGGGGTATTAAGGTTATTGTATTTGTATAAAACAAATCTTGTTTGTACAAAAAAAGCATTTTATATTCAGTTTTCGGACGATTCAATCAATAGATTTGAAAATATTAAAGCTCGTTTAGTCTATTTTTCATTTTTTGTCTTTTGAAGTCGGTATCATCGTGCTATTCGTGCTGTATTCTATTAGAGAATAGTGCTTTGCGGGGGAGATGGTGCTTCTTGATTGCTGGGGATTGCGATATGATCCTTAATCCGTTTGTTACGGGATCATACTGAAATCCTGAGGGGTATTGATGTTAAAATTCTATCTTTGCATTAAAAAGAATATATGAATTACGATAACTTCCTTCGTTTTATCTTTCCTGATGGCATGTTTGATTACTTCGAGCTGGTTGGTTTCAATGAACTTTCGGATAAGGTTGAAATCTATTTTGAGGAGAAAAATACTCTTTCTGAAGAATATGATCATGATAAGCTTGAGAGCAAAGGGTTCTATGAAGAAGTTCGTATGTATGA
>JAYRGX010000008.1:0-120079 GCA_041907545.1 Bacteroides sp. | reverse complement strand
CCGAAGCCGTATTTGGCCAAATGAAATATAACATGGCATACCGTCGCTTCCGACATATTGGAAAAGAAAAAGTTACAATGGACTTTGCCTTCTTTGCCATTGCCTTTAATATAAAAAAAATGTGCACTAAAATTGCCAAGGAAGCTTCTAAACTACTTCTTGAACTAATTTTCCCACTGTACAGACACTTAAGAGCGATTGATGGGATGAATGGGGCGACTTTGCAGTCGCCTGTTCAGAAAATTGCTGTATAGACAAACTCCCAAGCAACTATGATATGAAAAGAGGATGTGTCTGTTTTGACACACCCTCCTTATATAAAGAAACATTTTTGCTAAAACGATTATTTGAGAACTAGCTCAATAATAGCTACCTATTCTAAAGTAAGTGAAGCTGAAGATGATTCTTTTGCTATGTCCCCAGCATAGGTAACTGCAACAATTGTATAATTACCACTGATTGGTGGTATCGTTCCAAATGGAATAAGGACTGTAGCAGGTTTTGCTGCAACCTCTGTATAATCAATATTTCCGCTTTTAATACCTTCAATAGCTGCAGCTACATCTTTGCCTTCAACTACGGCAATTCGTACCGATTCTACATCAGTGCCCACTGCATTAATTTTGGCTAGGACGCCCGCTATTTGGCTATTTTCACCTGTATATTTGCCAGCATAAGCGATATCAATGGAATAGTCTTTAAGTATGACACCCGGCATAAGTACTTTAAACGCTCCATTGGAATTCGCGATGCTTAAGGCTCCATTATTATAATTCGCCATGCTCACAAGTAAAGTATTGATAGGAAAAGAAATTATTCCTTTTTCAAAGGTCCCCGTATATCCTTTTTCTTTTACTTCTGCTAACGTTTGTCCTTTATCTATATAATAACCTGCTAAGCTCCCAACTGAAAACATTCCATAACTCCAAATCATACCTGTTTTCTGTACACTCATATAAACTGCTGTTGGGTCTTCTGTATGAATTTCAAGATACCAATCTTTTGAATTATCCCAATCTCCTGGATCATTATATGGATAATTAGCTCCAAAGGGATTAACTAATCTAAAAAAACCGGTTGTAGCTGATTCTCTTGTATCTCGACTTCATAAGGGACATTGTTTACCCCATAAAATGTTGTTAAAAATCCTCAATAAATGTACCTTTGCCCAATGTCTCCCACGGGGAAGGAATGCCCACTTTAACGGTGTATTGGGACAAACCATATGTAGTAGCGTATGTTTCATCGCCTATTTTCAATGTTAATTCACTGAATTTATCAAACCCCACTTTGTTTGGATCGTAAGTCACAATAATTTCAGCAGCACTATGGCACAATTTAAAAAAAATGATCTTTCCAAATCATGTATAATGGCCGTATCCATAACACTGGCATATATTTGAGTTGTTCTTACACTTTTGTGCCCCAGTAACTTCTGTACAGTAGTAATATTTATTAGTAAAGTGGCATTGGTATGCCTTGCGGTATGAAAAGAAACCCGCTTTAATATGCCAGCCAATCGGGATAATTCAATTAATTCTTTATTTACATTAGAGTTGTCTTGCAAACTAAAAAGAGAACTGCTATCTCCTTTATATTTATTTAGGATATCGAGTCCTTTCTTTTCAAAGAGTAGAAAAAGAGGTAAACGTACTTCTGTACCAGTTTTAATGGATTTATAGATAAGCCAAGTATTATTTTGTATTACTAATATATTTTTGCTAGATAACCGAACAAAATCTGAATATCGTATACCTGTATAGCAGCAAAACAAAAAAGCATCCAGCGTCTTTTGATGATTTTTATATCTTCCAGTTAATGTCAAATTTTCCAATCTCTCTAATTCTTCAAATGATAAATAAGTGTGCTTCCCTTCTATTGTTTTAATTCTATATTTCCTAAATGGATAGTTTTGTATTTCAATATATTCTTTGTTAATAGCAGTATTGATATCATTGCTGTCCCATTAAAATTTAAAATAGTTCTTTGAAATATTTGATATTTAGTTAGTTGAAGCGGATTTTCGAGCGCGACGATTTCAATTTATAACTTTGTCGTTTCTAACAAGAGCCGCAATGAATAAAGAGAAATACGTGTTTGCTCAATTGATATCATTTTTGAATGAAGATAAATTCCGACGTATAGTTAACAAGTATCAAGGGAATCATTACGTAAAGCATTTCACTTGTTGGAATCAACTACTTGCTTTAATGTTCGGTCAACTCTCTAATCGAGAAAGTCTGCGAGATTTAATTGTTGCTCTTGATGCGCATCATTCCAAGTGTTACCATCTAGGGATG
This sequence comes from Bacteroides sp., assembly GCA_041907545.1. Lineage (GTDB taxonomy): Bacteria > Bacteroidota > Bacteroidia > Bacteroidales > Bacteroidaceae > Bacteroides. The sequence goes on along the minus strand of JAYRGX010000008.1, from coordinate 117,779 downwards.
GGTAAGAATGTGTCGAAATCATCTTTAGCAAGAGCCAATCAAGACAGAGATTATCGTATTTTTGAGGAATTTGCCTATTTCCTTGTAAACGAAGCAAGGGAAAAGCGAGCTACGGATATTTTCAAACTGAATGGAAACGTCTATGCATTTGATTCAACAACGATTGATTTATGTCTTTCTGTCTTTTGGTGGGCAAAGTTCCGTAAGAAGAAAGGTGGTATCAAAGTGCATACATTATATGATATCGAAACACAGATACCCGCATTCTTTCATATTACCGATGCTTCCGTTCATGATTCAAAGGCTATGAAAGAGATACCTTATGAATCAGGATCTTATTATATTTTCGACCGAGCCTACAACAACTTCAAAATGTTGCATAAAATTCATCAGACAGAAGCTTTCTTCGTGCTCAGGGCAAAGAAGAATCTTCAATATAAACCCATCAAATGGAAACGAAGATTTCCTAAGAATGTACTTTCGGATATGACTATTAAACTGACAGGCTTTTACCCGAGCAAGTATTACACAGAACCTCTTCGTTTAGTCAGATATTGGGACGAAGAACAAAAGCGTGAGTTTCTTTTCTTGACCAACCAGATACTTATATCTTCTCTCCAAGTGGCTGAACTTTACAAAAATCGCTGGCAAGTAGAGCTTTTCTTCAAATGGCTGAAGCAGCACTTAAAGATCAAGAAGTTTTGGGGAACTACAGAGAATGCTGTAAGAATACAAATCTATACTGCTATCTGCAGTTATTGCTTAGTTGCTATCATTCAGAAAGACATGCAACTTGACAGGAGCACATACGAAGTCTTGCAAATCCTCAGCATATCATTAACTGACAAAACTCAGCTTCGAGACCTCTTCAACAAAACTAAATTTCAATATGACAAAGAGCGATTAGGCTTTAATGAGCCAAGTTTATTTGATTTTTAATAACGTCCCAATTTTAATGGGACACTAATGTATTGATATATCTTTTTAAGTGCTTCATATGTTTTGCTATTGTATTTATATGATGCCCTCTCGCTAGAAGGAATGATTCAAATGAGGCTATAAACTCAAATGTTAAATCTGGAAAGTAAATTTCTTTTTTAAACTCCTGCAATATTGTCAAAGTAGAAAGATGATTTCGTTTAGTGCTGTCCCTCAAAGACGAAGAATTCATTTCTTGTTTGTAAAAATCGATAAATGAGCCTATATTTTCTTTTATATAAATTGCATTCTTCAACATTTCTAAGTTTATTAACTTTCCTTGTTTCCAGAGCTCAAGTTCTTTTTTTCTACCATAGCCATAAAACTGTGAATTAGTTGATTTAAGGCATCTGCATTAGGATGTCTCTTTACCAATAGCTTTTTATTGTCCCATTGCTCTGGCTTTAAGTAGATTTTAGTGGAAAAATATTTTTTCTTTCTATTCAAATACGCTTCAACCTGAACCAATGCCATACCATTTTTATTAAAGGTTTTTCTTCTGTTGTACACTAAATTGTAAGTTACTTTATTCATTTCCAGATATTGTTATTTAATAAACGTTGATTAAACTAAGTTTCATATTATAATAAAATCAAAGAGATATATGTTAGATATATCATCAATAAATGTTAATGAAGAAAAGCGGTCGAATTTTGCGGTTTTGGATTTCTTATTGATTTATCATTATACCAAGGTTACATTAGGGTCTACTACATAGTGAGTTATCTTTTTTGTTTGGTACTTATGCACTCAAAATGTTATATATGCCATAACCAGATTTACATATAGGCAGATAAAACCATTCCTTGTCATTAATATGGAATTTAACAAAAATAAAGTTCGATTATTGCTAAGATCACTTTTTCCGCATTCAGAATCATTCTTAAATGTCTAAATGCTACTACTCAAGGCCTTCTATTTAACCTTTTGAGCTCATTTTATCTGATATCTATCTGTTATGATATAATTAATATACCTCAAAATGGTAGTTTTTATAGTAGTTTTTAAATCTAATGGTGGTTTATATTCTGTTATTTAACATATAAAAGAATCCTTTTTTGACAATTTGGTATAATAATAGGCTTTTTTCAATAATTTGGTTGTTTATTTCATGTTTATTAATATATTTGCAATTTGTTAGAGTAAAGAAACAATTAATGTAAAGTTAAACTTTAAGAGAGAATTTATGAAAAGAAAATTGATGCTGTTATTGGCCTTCCTTTTTGTGGGGATAGGCTTGGTGACTGCCCAAACACAGAGAATTACAGGTGTTGTAATTTCTGAAGAGGATGGGCAACCCATTATTGGGGCTTCTGTATTGGTAAAGGGAACAAAGGTTGGTGCCGTAACCGGTATAGATGGAGATTTTACAATTCCGAATGTACCAAGTTCTGCGAAGACTTTGCAGGTTTCCTATATTGGTATGCAGACACAAGATGTGGCAATTAAGCCTAATCTGAGGATTATTCTGAAGTCAGATACGCAACAGATAGATGAAGTAATGGTCGTGGCTTTCGGAACTGCTAAAAAATCAGCGTTTACAGGATCTGCTGCAGTTGTCAATTCTGAGGCTTTATCTAAGCATATAACTACAAATGTTGCAGACGCTTTGGTTGGTTCTGTGCCGGGCTTGCAGATGCGTGGTAGTTCAGGAGCTCCTGGCTCAAATAGTGGCTCAATTAATATCCGAGGCATTGCGTCTATGTATGCTAAAACGGATCCACTGATCATTGTTGATGGTGCTCCTTATACGGCCAGTTTATCTAATATCCCACAGGGCGATATTGAATCAGTATCTATCTTGAAAGATGCTGCTTCTGCTGCTCTTTATGGTGCACGTGGTGCAGCTGGTGTTATTATTATTACAACTAAAAAGGGCAGAACCCAAAATGCCATTGTTAATGTAGATATGAAGTGGGGGGTTAATACACGTGCCGTTCAGGATTATGATGTTATAAGAAATCCAGGTGATTATTATGAAGCTTATTATGCTCAGTTGTATAATAATTATTATTATGGTCAAGGCTACAATGCAGTAAATGCAAATGCAAAAGCTAATACTCAAATGATCAGTGATTTAGGGTATAATGTGTATACTTTGCCTAATGGGGAATCATTAATTGGGGAAAATGGTAAGTTGAATCCCAATGCTACTTTGGGAAGAAAGTATACATATAATGGAACAGAATATTACATGCAACCTGATGACTGGACTGACATGGCTTATAAAAGTGCACTCCGGCAAGAATATAATGTGAGCGTTAATGGTGGTACTGATCGCTCGTCTTTTTACGCCAGTCTTGGGTATTTGAATGAAGATGGTGTTATTGATTATTCAAGTTATGATCGTGTTAGCGCTCGTGTGAAGGCTGACTTTCAAGCAAAAAAATGGTTGAAAATTGGTGCTAATGCTGGATATGTACACTCAAATCAGAAGTCTAACCCTAATATGAGTACTGATTTAGGCTCCACTAATTTAATGTATTACACAAGTATGATCGCACCAATCTACCCTGTATTTGTCCGTATTGTAGATCAAACTGGAAAGGTTGTAATAAAAAAGGATGCGAATGGACGAGAAGCCTATGATTATGGAGTTGCTGCGACTAACTACGGCGTAGGACGTGCTTTTTTGCAGACTGGTAACCCACTTGGTTCAAATCGTTATAATGAAGTTAACAATTTGGGAAACCAATTAAATGCGACCTTTACTGCCGATGTTAATCTCACAAGTTTCTTAAAGTTTAATGCTACAAGTACTGTTATTTGGGGACAAACTAATTTCTCTGATTATGAAAATCCATTTTATGGTCCTAAGGTCGGCGTTAATGGTGAAATAACCAAAAGTTCCACGTCGTCACTTAGAACGAATAATATACAAACATTGAACTATTTTCAAGATTTCAATAAGCATAGTTTAAGTGTTTTGGCAGGTCATGAATACTATAAAACCGAAACAAAATATCTTGAAGCTATAGCTCAAGGAGGATTCTCCCCTGATATTCCCGAAATAAATGCATTTGCTACCAAAACTGATTCAAAATCTTACACTTCAAGGTATAACGTGGAAGGGTACTTTGGTAAGATAGAGTATAATTATGCAGATAAATATTATGCATCTGCTTCGTATCGCCTTGATGCATCTTCTCGCTTTGCAAAACAGAACCGATGGGGTAACTTTTGGTCGGTTGGTGGGGCTTGGCTCATTTCTAAAGAGAATTTTATGGCAGACTATAGATGGTTAGATATGTTGAAAATTAAAGCGTCAATAGGTCAACAAGGTAATGATAATATTAACGATTGGGCGTATACAGATTTGTATTCATTATCAAAAGCAACAGATACTTCAATGTCTCCGTCATTCTATAGAATGGGTAATCCTGATATTACATGGGAAACAACTACAAATTTCAATTTTGGAATTGAGTTTAGTTTATGGAAAGGACGCGTGACGGGTAATGTGGATCTTTATACAAAAAAAACTAGTGACCTCTTATTTTGGCTGTCTGTTCCCGAATCAGCAGGCTCTCGTGGATATTATGGAAATATAGGAGATATTCGAAATTTGGGCGTTGAGTTAGCACTCACTGGTTCAATCGTACGCACACGAGATGTTGATTGGGATATTACAATGAATCTATCTCATAACAAAACCAAAATACTATCTTTGCCGCAATCTAAAACTGCAGATAATGGAGGTTTTTATGAATCGTATTATTGGTATGAAAAGGGGGGGCCACTGTATAATTATATGACATATGCTTATGCTGGCGTTAATGAAAAAGGAGAGGCTTTATATTACTATGATGCAAATCTTCATCAGAATGGTGTAAACAACATTAGCAAACCCGGTAAACAACATTCAGGGACTACGACGTTAATAGGCGAAGCATCACGTTATGCTACGGGTTCAACTTTACCAAAAGTGTTTGGTGGTTTCAGTAGTTTAGTACGGATCGGCCATTTCGATGCTTCAGCGACTTTTGACTATCAAATTGGCGGTAAAATGTATGATGTCCGTTATGCAAGCTTGATGTCTCCAGGAGTTAGTGCAGCTGGCGCTGGTTCTACATTTCACAAGGATTGGGCAAAGGCTTGGAGCCCCAATAATACATCAAGTAATATTCCACGTTGGCAATTTGGGGATCAATATGCAGCCTATGGATCAGATCGTTTTTTGACTAATGCTAGTTATTTGAATTTTCAGTCGTTTACAGTAGGATATACTATTCCGAATAAATTGACTAAAAATATATCTAAGATCCGTGTATACGCAGCGGGTGAGAATCTAGGCTTTTGGTCTGCTCGCAAGGGAATGGATCCTCGTTACTCTTACGGTAGAAATGAGCAGGTATCTGTATATTCTCCTATGCGTAATATTTCAGGTGGTGTCCAGTTGACATTCTAAATTAAAAGAAGAAATATAAAATATGAAAAAGATATTATTGATGCTGCTCACAGCTACAGCTAGTTTAGTTGCTGTGACAGGTTGTATCGAAGAAATTAACCCTCAAAGCACAACTGCTACAGGTGAACAAGTTAGCAATGCACCCAATGCTTTCAAAAACTACGTGGCTGCTATTACTTCAACTTTGGCGGGACAATTCACATATGCCCCCGATGATACGCGAGCTTATGATTTCGGTTATCCGGCATTTTATTTGATGCGTGATATTATGGGGCAAGATGTTGTATATCCATATCAAAATTGGTTTTCTGCATGGTATGGGAGTAGTAATTTAGGCCCATCTTATGCCTATTCACAACTTCCTTGGACTTATTATTACGGGTGGATTAAAAGCTGTAACACTGTTATTTCTCTTGCAGGAGAGAAGCCATCAGAAGAGCATACTAGTGGGGCAGGCATTGCTTATGCTATGCGGGCGTTATTTTATATGGATTTAGCTCGAATGTATGCGCCAAAGACTTATAGTTCTGATAAGAAGGCTGAAACTGTACCGATAGTAACAGAAGCAACCTCGTTGGGAACCTTGGCCAATAATCCACGTGCTACAAATGAACAAATGTGGGCTTTTATTCTTTCAGATCTTGACAAGGCAGAGCAATACCTCGCTAATTATGACCGCTCGGATGTCTATACTCCTAATTTATCCGTCGTTTATGGGTTAAAAGCTCGTGCTTATTTGGTTATGGAAGATTGGAGCAATGCGCAGAAATATGCTAAAATGGCTCAAAATGGCTATAACATTATGTCAGAAGCTGATTATACAAGTCGAGAGACGGGGTTCAATACACCGAATTCTTCTTGGATGTTTGGTCTTACTTATAAAGCAGATGATCCCAACATTTTGAAAAATGATGGAGATTCAAGCTGGGGGTCCATGATGTGTATTGAGGTCAACCCTACAGTTTCAGGTTGCGGTTATGCAGCAAATTATGGCCAACCATTCCTGATTGACCGTCATTTATATGAAACAATTCCTTCAACTGATTTTCGTAAGAAATGTTATGTAGATTTTGCTATTGATGAACTAAGCGAAACAGAGGCAGTCAAAAAATTGGCAGCATATTCAGATCACCCTGATTGGATATATAATAGCGGACATGCTATACAAGGTTATAGTAAAGTAGGGGGGCTCCCTTTAAAATTTCGTACAGCTGGTGGTGAAGTTGGGCGAAATAATCAGCATGTTGGGTTTATTGTTGCTGTTCCAATGATGCGTGTAGAGGAAATGTACCTCATAGAAGCGGAAGCTGCTGGCATGCAAAATGAAGCTGAAGGTATTGCTTTACTTACTGCTTTTGCAAAGAAGCGTGACTCCAATTATACTTATGGGACTCACACTGATTCTTATGGCAATTCGAAGACTTCTACTTTCCAAAATGAAATATGGTGGCAACGCCGTGTTGAATTCTGGGGTGAAGGTTTTGCAACTTATGATATCAAGCGCTTAAACAAAGGGATTATTCGGAGTTATTCTAATACAAACCATACAGATGGATACAGATGGAATACCCCAAGTGTACCTGACTGGATGAATTTTTGTATTGTACAGACAGAAACTAACTATAATAAAGCTTGTACTAATAATCCAGACCCTATAGCACCAAAAAGTAATTCTTCTGAATATGTATGGTAATGTTATGTAATGTTAAAATATAATCAAAATGAAAGTATATTTTTATAAATTATTCTTTGCTCTTTTCTCTGTAACGACATTTTTTGCTTGTTCAGAGAGTGAGGGTGCGGACCCAGGTAGTGATTCTGCTCCTATGGTTACAATTTATCAATATAAACCTAATCGTCCGTATAACCCAGACAATGATATTACTATCAGATTTGCCACAAATGATAAAGCAATAAATGTTTATTACTTTACAGAGAAAACGTCTGAAAAGAACGCACGTATAACCTCCATTGGTGAGGAAGGCTACAAGGAATATGTGGTTTCTAACGGGAAAAAACTAGAAGGAATATCCGGGGCTTCTACTGTTGATGTTACAATAACTGACTTGTATGGAGATTACTCTATTACAGCTGTTGCTGTGGGGGAAAAACAGAAGAGTTTGGCTAATACGACTTTCAAAGGATTAGAATGGAATGATGTTGCTACAGGTACGTATCATTTTTTTAATTACAAGGCATTGGGTATATCATCTACTAGCTCTACTGTTTTGCAAGTTTGTACTACTAATGACAATTTATACCGCTTTAAAGATTTATTAGGTAAAGGTTATCACCTAAAAATTAATTTGATGGGACAAAAAGGTAAAGATGATGATGGCGAATTTCAGTTTCTTAGAATTGCCCCAACTGAAACTTCGTTTGTCAGCAATGGTAGTCCTGTAAGCGTTCGTGATATTGCTTACTGGCAAGGTAATGATTCTTTTGCTACGAACCTAAAATATGCAAGTGGTATGTATTCAGGCTATAGTTGTTTCCTTTGTCTCCAATATTATATTTCGGGAAAAAGTTTAGGTTATAACTTTGATAAATTTATCGTAAATTGATTTATAATCTATATGTAATAATTAGGCGGGAGTAAAGCTGTTTGGTTTTACTCTCGCTTTTTTTGATTATCTTTCTCCCATATAAACATCATTAGATATACAGAACTTTTGAATCTGTTCTTTATTATTCTATTATAGCGAAAAATATTCAAGTAAAGATTGATAATTTACTTATTTCATAATATTTTTGAACTAACTGTTATTTATTTTATATCTGTTTATAAAAATAAGAGCGTGTTTAAATTTTATTCAATAGCATCCTAATGGATGCGAGTTTTACCATTTCCTCTGCCGAATCGAATGTTAATTCATAGTTTCGGCAAAGTCTTCTATAATTGTCAAACCATGCAAATGTTCTTTCCACAATCCATCTTTTCCCAATTGGTTTAAAGCCATTTACCTTATCTCCGCTTACCACAACTTCAAGGATATATCCAAAAGTAGTTTTTATCCTGTCTGCTATTTCTCCACGATAACCAGCGTCGGCTAATATGACTTTGATCTTGCAACAAAGCTCCCGAAGGTACCTTGCTAATAAATAAGCCGCTTTACTATCGTGTACACAGGCAATAGTTACCATCACCGCCAGTAAGAAACCATTCTTATCAACTACCACATGACGCTTAACTCCTTTTACTTTCTTATTCCCATCAATGCCCTTGAGAGAACGATTATCACCCCAACGTACACTTTGACTATCCATAATACCCAGACTGGCTTCTGCTTTCTGTCCCATTTTGACACGTACTTTTTCCCGTAAGTTATTCAATAACAAATCAAATTCACCTAAAGAGCACCATTTACGATAATAATAGTAAACCAACTCCCAAGGAGCAAAATTTGAAGGAAGCATACGCCACTGACACCCTGTTTTTACTAGGTAAAAGATCGCATTCCATATTTCACGCAAATCATATTTTCGTTTTCTTTCTTGCAAGTTCAAGATCTTCTTGATAACTTGCCACTGTGTTTCTTCTAAATCTGTACAATACATAATTATTTGAAGCTTGGTAACTAAAAATAATCATTTGAACGGAAAGAGGAAACACTCTTTTTATTTTAAACTACAAAATTTAAACAGACTCTAAATGTCTAAAAAAAGATTGTATATAAATAATTACTATTTTTGAAAAAACAATCTATTATGAAAAAGTTTATTTATTTAATCTTTTAGGAGTATGTGTATTGCTCTCTATTGCCTCATGTAATGATAACGCTATAAATGATGTGCTATCAGCTAAAGACAATGAAGTAGAAGTTAAGTCTGATCTTAGAATTATCTCCTCGTTGGGATTTGATACCACTAATGTGGTAATAACTAAGTCTTTTTATATCGTAGAAGGGGATATTGCATTTAGAAAAGATAAATTGAAGGAATATTTGGCAACTCGACAAGCTAGATCTGAGTTTATCGTTTCCGTTGGATACAGGTTTGATATTAAAGTGAAAATTTCACAGAATATTTCACCTTTGTGGCAAGATGCAACTAGAGCAGCTATTTCTAATTGGAATTCTTTAGGTGGCCTTTATATGCGTGAAGTTACAGATGGGGATGGGGATATTAATGTTACAGGAGAGTATCTTAATGGCGCTGTTGCTCAGTCTTCCGGTTTTCCTTCAGGTACGGGAAGACCTGCTGATGGGATAATGATTGATATTAATTCTTTTTATAACTATACTTCTAGTCAAGCTGTTTTAATTATGACTCATGAGTTTGGGCATTATTTAGGCTTTAGACATACTAACTGGATCGTTAATGAAAGTTCCTTCCCTGCTATTGGGATACCTAATACTCCTACATCTGGAACGAACCCTGATCCTAATTCGATTATGAATTGGGATATTGCTATTCTAAACAGGTCCTGGTCAGGATTTAGTTTTTATGATGTTAATGCGCATAATTCATTATACCCTATAAATGTTGAGATTAATGGTACTGAGTTTTTTCCAAAGCAACTCCTATATAAACCATCAAGCGTTTACTCCTATTATACTACAAACACTCCTTCTGGCAAACATCAGTGGACAATAGGGCATAATGGAAGTACTATTATAAATGTTACAACAAACGATAACCATTTAAATTTGTATTTGGTTGCTACTCAAAACAGAGATGGTAAAGATGATGCTTTTGTGTTTAGTGTATATTCATATGACTATAAAATAATAGGAAATAAGAGAATAACTGTGCCTGATGGATATGTTTTTACCACAGTACCTGGTTCACTGCCTATAGAGCCATAATTTCTGTTGCAAGTCACAGCATTGTTTGAATTAGAAACGTTTTCAAAATATCCCAAAGTAGGATATATGCACGCTCGTGGTATTTTGGGGTAGAATAAATGAAGTATAACTGTTTTAATATATAACTCGATTAACAAAGTTAAGCCGTTTTTCACTCTTAATATTAAATGAAGATTATATTAAAAAGAGGGCAATAATATATTGTCCTCTTTTTTTGTTATATTTGCCGATGTTTAAAAATGATTAGTGACGAATGAAAGAATTTGTAATCTCTGAAGTACAGGCAGAAACAGCAGTGTTGGTCGGAATTATAACCAAGACTCAGGATGAGCGTAAAACAAATGAATACCTTGATGAGCTGGAGTTTCTTGCTGAAACAGCCGGAGCTGTCGTTGTGAAGCACTTTACCCAAAAGCTCGATATGGCGCATTCTGTGACGTATGTGGGGAAAGGTAAATTGGAGGAGATTAAGGCTTATATAGAGAATGAGGCTGAGGAAGAGCGTGAAGTGGGGATGGTGATTTTTGATGATGAGCTTTCTCCAAAACAGCTTCGTAATATTGAAGCTGAATTGAAGATAAAGATACTGGATCGTACGTCGCTTATCCTTGATATCTTTGCCATGCGTGCACAAACGGCAAATGCAAAGACTCAAGTGGAGTTGGCGCAATATAAATATATGCTCCCGCGCCTTCAACGCTTATGGACTCACTTAGAGCGTCAAGGTGGTGGATCCGGTAGTGGTAAAGGTGGTTCAGTGGGACTCCGTGGTCCGGGTGAGACTCAGCTGGAAATGGACCGTCGTATCATTCTTAACCGTATGTCACTTTTGAAAGAGCGTTTATCTGAAATTGATAAACAGAAATCAACCCAACGTAAAAACAGAGGGCGTATGATTCGCGTGGCTTTAGTAGGATACACTAATGTTGGCAAGTCTACATTGATGAATTTGTTGGCCAAAAGTGAAGTCTTTGCTGAAAATAAACTTTTTGCGACTTTAGACACCACTGTACGAAAGGTGATCATTGAGAATTTACCTTTCTTGCTGTCGGATACCGTAGGCTTCATTCGCAAGCTGCCAACTGATTTGGTTGATTCTTTTAAGTCAACTCTTGATGAAGTTCGTGAAGCAGATTTACTCTTACATGTAGTGGATATCTCGCATCCGGACTTTGAAGATCAAATAGAAGTTGTAAATAAAACATTGGCTGATATCGATGCTGCCGGTAAACCAATGATACTTGTTTTTAATAAGATAGACGCTTATACTTATGTAGAAAAGGCGTTTGATGACCTTACCCCCCGAACAAAAGAGAACTTAACACTCGAGGAACTGATGAATACGTGGATGGCAAAGATGGAAGATAATTGCCTCTTTATTTCTGCGCGTGAGAAAATAAATGTAGAGGAACTGAGGAGTGTGGTTTATAAACATGTAAAAGAATTGCACGTGCAAAAGTACCCCTACAATGATTTCCTTTATCAGACCTACGACGAAGAGGAATGATTTTTTATCACGTGAAGTAGCGTGAGGTTGTGTGAACCTCTTATGGAAAGGTTGGCTGAAATTATTTCCCGATTCGTTTTCTGAAGTGCAACATGGTGTAACTTGTTGTATTTTGCTCTGAATTCGAAATAATTACTATCCTTACTCATGTAATTCCGTGGTGAATATATAAAACCGATAAAGAATATGAATTACAGACATCTGACTGAGGATGAAATTCTTCAGTTGAAGAGCCAATCCTGTTTGGCTGATGATTGGGGGAAAGTCATGGTAGCAAAAGATTTTGCTACAAGTTTTATTCATCACACTCGTTTTTCCGGGGAAGTGCGGTTAGGCGTTTTTCTTTCCGAATTTACTCTGCCGGGAGGAATTAAGAAGCATTCCGGATTACGTCACGTTACCCTTCATAATGTAACAGTCGGTGATAATTGCTGTATCGAGAACATTCAGAACTACATTGCAAACTATGAAATTGGGCATGATACTTTTATTGAGAATGTGGATATTATTCTTGTAGAGGGATTAAGTAAATTTGGTAATGGGGTGGAAGTTTCTGTTTTGAATGAAACAGGAGGTAGAGAGGTACTCATCAATGATAAACTGTCTGCACATCAAGCATATATTATGGCTTTGTATCGGCATCGTCCCGAACTGATTAACAGAATGAAGGCTATTACCGATTTCTATTCTAATAAACACTCTTCTGATATCGGTACTATTGGTAATCATGCAATGATATTGAATACAGGATCTATCCGTAATGTACGGATTGGAGATTACTGTCGTATTTGTGGTACTTGTCGGTTGACTAATGGTAGCATTAATAGTAATGTGGAAGCACCGGTTCATGTCGGGCATGGTGTGATTTGTGATGATTTTATTATATCTTCCGGCTCACATATTGATGATGGGGCTATGTTGACTCGATGCTTCATTGGCCAGGCGTGTCGCTTAGGGCATAACTATTCTGCTTCCGACTCTTTATTCTTTAGTAATTGCCAAGGTGAAAATGGAGAAGCTTGTGCTATATTTGCGGGCCCTTTCACGGTGACTCACCATAAATCGACTTTACTTATTGCGGGTATGTTCTCCTTCATGAATGCAGGATCCGGATCTAACCAGAGCAACCACATGTATAAGCTGGGACCTATTCATCAAGGAACTTTGGAACGTGGTGCCAAAACAACTTCCGATTCATATATTTTGTGGCCGGCAAGAGTTGGAGCTTTTTCATTGGTGATGGGAAGGCATGTTAACCATTCTGATACGTCTAATTTACCATTCTCATATCTCATAGAGCAAAATAATACGACTTATTTGGTTCCCGGAGTCAATCTACGCAGTGTGGGTACCATCCGTGATGCACAGAAATGGCCGAAGCGTGATGGGCGGACTGATCAAAATAAGTTAGATTATATCAACTACAATTTATTAAGTCCTTACACTGTGCAAAAAATGCTAAAAGGTAGAGAGACTCTGTTGAATCTTCGTAAAGCTTCGGGAGAGTTGTCCGATATCTATTCTTTTCATAGTGCAAAGATTCGTAATTCAGCTTTAGTTAAAGGTATTCAGTTCTATGAGATTGCTATCCATAAGTTCTTGGGAAATTCTATCATTAAGCGACTTGAAGGAATACATTTCGAAAATGATGAGACCATACGTGCCCGTCTTCGTCCTAATACATCTATTGGGGGAGGTGAGTGGGTGGATATTTCCGGACTGATAACCCCTAAAAGTGAAGTCGATATTTTAATCTCTGATATTGAGTCAGGAAAGATTAATCGCTTGAAGCACATTAATGCTGAATTCGAACGGATGCATCAAAATTATTATACTTATGAATGGACGTGGGCTTACGACAAGATTGAAGAATTCTACGGTTATAAGCCGGAGGAGATAACTGCATCTCAGATTTGCTCTATTGTCGAAAAGTGGAAGGAAGCTGTTGTGGGACTCGATCGTATGGTATATGAAGATGCGAAGAAAGAGTTTTCTTTGGCTTCAATGACTGGCTTTGGAGCAGATGGTTCCCGGGTGGAGAAAGAGCTTGATTTTGAACAAGTTCGTGGTGACTTTGAAAGTAATCCTTTTGTTAAAGCCGTATTAAAGCATATTGAAGATAAGACGGCATTGGGTGATGAACTTATTTCCCGCTTGAAGAAACTCTCTTAAATATTAGAAGACCACTTGCTTTTTTAGATGATAAAGAAATAGAATGACGTGTGTAATTTAGCTTCTGCTTTTTTCCACACGTCATTCGTTTCAGAATAGAGCCTTTTGTCTCCTAAAAACATAACAAAGCAATATCCTGAAAATAAGTAGAGTGCTCCTTTTGCGGGAACACTCTATTTACTCTATAAGTTATAATGGCGACTTATTTCTTTACAGCTTTATCAGGAGTCACTGTCGGCTTTGTAAACTTTACATGAGCTGTGCCAGCAGTAGCTTTAGTAGCTTTTACAGCTTTGTCGCTTTTCTTAGCTTCAGTGCAAGCTTTTGTTTTAGCATCTTTAGCTTCTTTCTTAACAGCAGTTTGTTCCTTCTTTACTTCTTTTTTAACCGGAGTTTGTGCGTAAGCAGAAGTTCCCAATAACATGGCTGCAACAAGTGCAAAACCGAACATCATCTTTTTCATGATTGTAACGCTTTTAAAATTAATAATTTCATTTGTTATTGTCCTTTCTTTATCGGACACGACAAAGATAAAGCGTTTTTTATCAGTCTTGTAATTAGAAAACCATTATAAAAATATTAGAAATTAATTAGAATGTAAACTCATGCTATGAGGAGACTTTATAATAAGTTTTTAAATTGTACAGCAAATGCTGTGAACCTTGGTTTTGAGTCCAATGTAATATTCCCATTGTGGATCTCAATGATTTTACGCGAAAGAGCAAGGCCGATCCCGTTTCCCGGTGCAAAGTTCCTATTATTTCCCCGATAAAACGGCGTAAATATAAGTTGTTGATCTTCAGGAGTAATACCAATGCCATGATCGATGACGCGTATGATGACAAAATAGTCCTCGTATGAAATATGAACTTCACAAGTCTTATCCGTAGAAAACTTACATCCGTTTTCTATTAGATTACTAAAGGTGACTCCGAGTAGATATTCGTTTCCCAATAGAGAAATGAGTCGTTCATCATCGAAATTCTTATCAAAATGTAACTGGACTGTGTATTCGGGATTTGACTTCTGTATCTTATTGCAGACTTCAATCAGTAATTCATCTAGGCGGACCTCGTGCATAGCTATTTGTGCCGAATTGTAATTTGCTTTTGCAATGTCAAGCAGATTGGTGGAGAGTTTTGTCAATCGCTTTGCATCTTGCAATGTGCGTTCTATAACCTGTTGATATTCTATTTCGCTTAGACTTTTTTGCAGGGAAAGTTCCAGTTCGGTGATAATAGCTGAAAGAGGCGTACGGAGTTCGTGGGAGATATTGTATACAAACTGTTTCTGTGCTTCGAAAGAAGTCTCCAATTGTTCCAGCATGCGATTAAAAGTTATGGCTAGTTCTGCCAATTCATCTTTTTTATTACCTTCGTCAATGCGTATATCCAAATGATTAGAGTCATTTATGGCCTGTACCTTGTCTATCATCTGTGATATCGGATTGAAAGCCTGCTTTATGAATAGACGAAGGATGAAAATAATACATACCATTACAATAAGGTATGCTACTCCGAATACAAGGCGTAAGACTCGTAATTGGGCATATCCTAATGCATCATAACCTGTTGCAATAACAATGTAATCTCCTTTAAGCCCTTCAATTAAGAAACCGAATGTTTGATCTTTACCGTGCCACGCTTTATATATTCCATCGGTTTGGATTTCTTTAATCATTCTACGTTGTTCCTCTTCCGGTAGCGAAGTTTGTCTGTCGCGGTAAATCACCTCTCCGTTTTTATTGAAGATACTGACTTGAGGCTCGTACTTTTGAAGTGAGTTTTCATAGATTAAATGTAATATTTCGGGCTCAATCGTTTCACCATCTATTAAGTTGACTTTAACTGCCCCACGAAGATGTAAGCGTTCAAAAAAATCATCGTGGTATTTGACGCTGTAAAAACGGTAGACTCCTACAATAAAAAGTAGGAGTACCATTCCGAAGACGATGGAGAATATGAGCGTGAGCTTTAATTTAATCTTCATGATCTTCTTTAAGGATGAATCCCATCCCTGATTTGGTGTGAATCAGTTTTTTATCGTAACCTTTGTCCACTTTGCGGCGAAGGTAGCTGATATATACTTCAATGAAGTTTGTGCCGGTATCAAAAGACATATCCCATACTTTTTCGGCTATCTCACTTTTAGATAAAACCCTGCCTTTATTGATCATCATATATGCCAATAAGTTGAACTCTTTTGGCGTGAGATTTAGCTCTTTGCCCCCGCGTTTCACCGTTTTGGTGCGTTGGTCCAATTCCAGATCAGCAATGCGTATAACTTCTTCTGTGTTTTCCAATCGACTTCTCTTGATAAGTGCATTGATACGCGCCGTTAATTCGCGCATTTCGAAAGGTTTTACCATGTAGTCATCCGCACCGGCATCAAAACCGTCTATCTTGTCATCGGTAGTACCAAGAGCCGTAAGCATGATGATGGGATACTTCTCATTTGCTTTTTTAAGTTTTTTGCAAAGCTCTAGCCCGCTTATAGTCGGCAACAAGATATCCGTTACAACCACATCGAAATGGTTCTCAAGAGCGATGGAAAGGCCATCACCTCCATCAGTTGCCAGTGTTACGTTATAGCCGCTTTCTTCCAGCCCACGCCGGATAAGTTCAGCCATGCGTTCGTCGTCTTCGATAATAAGAATTAAAGGTTGCATATTCTTCGGTTATATATTCGCAAATGTACATCTTTTCACAATAGAGTGAAACAGACTTTGCTTAAGAATTACTACTTTTGCATCAAACTAACTAACATTAAATAATTAATTGATATGGCAACACCTCCGTTCAAGTATCAACCCATGTTTGAACATGGTGAAGATAAAACTGAGTATTATCTGCTTACAAAAGACTATGTATCTGTGAGCGAGTTTGAAGGAAAGCCCATCCTGAAGATTGAGAAAGAAGGTCTTACAGCAATGGCTAATGCAGCTTTCCGTGATGTATCATTCTTGTTGCGTCGTTCGCACAATGAACAGGTAGCCAAAATATTGAGTGATCCTGAAGCAAGCGAAAACGACAAATATGTGGCATTAACTTTCTTACGTAATGCCGAAGTGGCTTCCAAAGGTATTCTTCCTTTCTGTCAAGACACCGGTACAGCTATCGTACATGGTGAAAAAGGTCAGCAGGTATGGACCGGTTATTGTGATGAAGAAGCTCTCTCACTTGGTGTTTACAAAACATATACCGAAGAGAACTTACGTTATTCGCAAAATGCTCCTTTGAATATGTATGATGAAGTCAATACTAAGTGTAACTTGCCCGCTCAAATTGATCTTGAAGCTACCGAAGGGATGGAATATAAGTTCCTTTGTGTAACAAAAGGTGGTGGCTCTGCTAACAAGACTTATCTATATCAGGAGACAAAGGCAATCTTGAATCCCGGAACATTGGTTCCTTTCTTGGTTGAAAAGATGAAGACTTTGGGCACTGCTGCTTGCCCTCCTTATCATATCGCATTCGTTATCGGTGGCACTTCTGCTGAGAAAAACTTGCTGACAGTGAAGTTGGCTTCCACTCATTATTATGACGAGCTGCCTACTACAGGTAATGAGTACGGACGTGCTTTCCGTGATGTAGAATTAGAAAAGCAGGTTTTGGAAGAAGCATATAAGATTGGTCTTGGTGCGCAATTCGGTGGCAAGTATTTGGCACACGATGTACGCATTATCCGTTTGCCCCGTCACGGCGCTTCTTGTCCTGTGGGACTTGGTGTTTCCTGCTCTGCCGACCGTAACATCAAATGTAAAATCAATAAGGATGGTGTTTGGATTGAAAAGCTTGATTCCAATCCGGGTGAATTAATTCCTGCTGAATTACGTAAGGCCGGTGAAGGAGATGCAGTGAAGATCAATTTGAATCAGCCTATGGCGGATATTCTGAAAGAGTTGACTAAATATCCTGTATCTACCCGTCTGTCATTGAATGGTACGATTATCGTAGGTCGTGATATTGCCCATGCTAAATTGAAAGAACGTCTGGATCGTGGCGAGGACTTGCCTCAGTATATAAAAGACCATCCTATTTACTATGCCGGTCCGGCTAAGACTCCCGAAGGCATGGCATGTGGCTCCATGGGCCCGACTACTGCCGGTCGTATGGATTCATACGTAGAACTGTTCCAAAAACATGGCGGTAGCATGGTGATGCTTGCAAAAGGTAATCGTAGCCAGCAAGTGACTGATGCTTGTAAACAGTATGGAGGTTTCTATCTTGGTTCTATCGGCGGCCCTGCTGCAATCTTAGCCCAGAATAATATTAAGAGCATTGAGTGTGTGGAATATCCTGAATTGGGAATGGAAGCTATTTGGAAAATTGAAGTGGAAGATTTCCCTGCATTTATTCTTGTGGATGACAAAGGCAATGACTTCTTCAAACAACTTAAGCCACGCTGCTAAGCTTTAAGAACTTATTTTAGCCTGTTGAGGCTTTAAATTATAGAGATAAGAGCTGCTTTGGAATATACCGAAGCAGCTCTTTTTGATCTATCTTCCTGTAGTTTATTGTTCGAGTTAGAAGCACTGTTTAAATACTAAAAGGCTCTACTATACCTTTTGGAGTGATCTATATCTGCTACACTTCTTATATTCCTTGT
This sequence comes from Bacteroides sp., assembly GCA_041907545.1. GTDB lineage: Bacteria > Bacteroidota > Bacteroidia > Bacteroidales > Bacteroidaceae > Bacteroides. The sequence goes on along the minus strand of JAYRGX010000008.1, from coordinate 99,298 downwards.
TTATAATCTATCTTTTATAAGCCAATAATTTGGGATTCTCGTTTTCAGTTTACTTTTTCATTTGTTCAGTTGAACTGCTTTTTTATTCAGTTGAGTGTGAAAGGCCTTTCGGGGTCTTGAAGCTCATTCTACTTTTGTACAAAAATTATAATCAAAGAGAAAATGAAAAGATTAGTTTGTATGTTTTTGGGATTATTTATGTTTATCACCTTTAATGCTTTTGCTCTAGATGCTAATCATAATATCTTGGGCATGTGGAGAAATGAGGAAGGTAACAGGATTATTGAATTTGTTCAAAATGGAGCAGGTTTCGATGCTATAATCAGAAAAGCGGATAATCCTTCTTTAGTAGGTAAAAGACAAATTAGCGGATTAAGATTCACCGGAAAAGATCAGTACGAGGAAGGTGTGTTACATCTTTTCAAAAGAGATAAGACTGCGAAATGTAGTATTAAAATGGTCGGTGGCGATAAGATTGAAATAAAAGTCAGTATCGGACTAATGTCGAAATCCCAAATTTGGGTAAAGTCAAAATAAACGGAGGTTTATATGAATAAATGTATTTTAGTCATACTGATCCTATGTGGTGCACAGGCACAAGGCCAAGTCGTGTTTAAGTCATTGAAAGAAGTGCTCCTTTATGCCGATGATCATGTCTATAACATTAAGGCTTCAGTGGCACAGCAGGGGGTAGATCGTTCTAAACAGGTACAGGCTAGGTCTTTTTTATATCCTAATGTTGCTGCATCTTCCGGTTATACTGATAATCTGACGATACAACCCACATTGGTTCCTGCCAAATTATTTAATCCCAATGCAGCGGATGATACCTATGAGGAAATGACTTTTGGTAAAGAACACCTTTATAATGCAGGGGTTCAGGCACAATGGGATATTTTGAATTTCCAAAAGATTTTTGCGATGCGCACTTCTGATATGCAAGCTGAGGCCGGTCGGCTCAATATAGCGAAAGTGAAATATAATACTTACAATCAGTTAGCTTCGACTTATTACTCAATTCTGTTGATGCAAAAAACGTTGGGTATTTATATGGACAATGTTGAAGTTACGGCGGCTTTGCTAAAAAGCGCCAAGGATAAATACACAAAAGGAGTTATCAGTGAAGGCGATTTGAATCGGACATCCATACAACATCTTCAGAACTTGAAGAATAAGGAAGCTGCCGAGAATAATCTGCAACAGCTTTACAAACAATTTCAGAGTCAACTGAATACGGATCAAGAAATTTGTGTGGCGGGTGATTTGGAACCTTATCTTGTCGAAAATACTGAGTTCAATACGGTAAATCCCGAAATACGTTGGCAAGAGTCACAGGTTAGAGTTTCAGAATCTGTTCTGCGGCAGACCAAAGCTTTATATTATCCCGCACTGAGTTTTCAGTACCAGTATAATTATAATTGGGCTACAAATGATTTCATGCATCTTTCTACCGCCAATAAAATGCCTTCACAATATTTGGGCGTAAAATTAAGTATTCCTGTATTTACGGGGTTTTCAACAAAAGGAAAAGTGAAGCAATCTCGGTCGGAGCTACAAATACAGCAAATGCAACTCGACAATTTGCGCCTGACGAAGTCATTGGAAGATGAAACATTACGTTTGCAGTATCAACAGTCTGATAATAATCTGAATAGAACAAAAGAGATATTGACTTTGCAAGGTCAAAATGACACTTATACCGAGAATAAATATGAAGCCGGTATTATCAGCTTGGACGAAAGATTGGATCGGTATAATGACTTATTGGCAGCTCAATACAATTATCTGCAAAGTCTGGGCGATTTTTCACTGGCTCAATACAAAGTCTATATTCGTCAAATCAATTATTAACTAAACAATAAAGATATGAATAAGTTTTTCAGTTATCTGTTAATGATGCTGTCGGTATTGGTGATGTTTACCTCTTGCCAGCGTAATGAGAAAGTATCACCTGTCAGGAAAAATATAGAGGATGCAGTATTTGGGAGTGGTCATTTGGAGCAAGATGATGAATATATTGTTTCTGCTACAGTGAGTGGGGTAATAAAGTTTTTGCCTGTGAAAGAGGGGGATGAAGTGAAGCCAAATGACTTGATAGCCACTATTAGGAGTGATGTGCAACATAGCCAATTAGAAGATGCGCGTGTAACTTATCATGATGCCCTTAGGAATGCGGCAACCGATTCTCCTCAATTGAAACAGATTGAAGCTCAAATTGCTCAAGCTCAGCATCAACTCGATTTAGATAAAGTAAATTATTTACGATATAAAGATTTGAGAGCAAAGAATTCTGTTTCTCAACTGGACTTTGATAAAGCTGAATTACAATATAATAACTCTCGTGAGAATATGGAGCTTCTGCAAAAAAGATATCGTGAAATTCGTAATTCACTTGAACTAACTGTGGATAGGAGCCGTATACAAATCAGTGCACAGCAGGCACTTCTGAATGATTATGCAATCTCCTCGGCCAGTGCGGGCTGTGTTATCGATGTGTATAAGAAGAAAGGAGAGGTGGTTCGTCCGGGAGATGCTCTTGCCAAAATAGGGAGTGGATCTTATATTATTAAGTTGTATATATCCGAGGACGACATTTCGAAGGTAAAAGTGGGGCAGAAAGTAGCCGTACATCTTAATACTTATCCCAATGATATCTTTCCAGCCAAAGTGACCCGGATATTGCCTGGATTTAATGAGGAGGAACAGTCTTATGTAATCGAAGCTTCCTTTGATTTGTTACCACCGACTATTTTCTCTGATACACAACTTCAGGCAAATATTGAAACCGGTAAACGTAACGGAGTATTGGTCATACCTTCAGCTTATTTGGTGAAAGGTCGATATGTGATACTCAAGGATGGTACACAGAAGGAAGTCAGAACGGGAAGCCGGAGCAGCGATTGGGTTGAAATAGTATCAGGAGTAACGGAAAAAGATATTCTGATTAAAAGTCGTTAGAAGGATATGAGTATTAATAAAAAAATAGCATGGACGCATCTTACGGCAAAAGTCCGTCAGTTGCTTGTCGCAGCATTAAGCGTGACTTTCGGTATATCGATGTATGTATTTCTCAATAGTTTTGTGTCCGGTGTGAATACAGCACAATCTGAAATTACTTTTTCAAGTATGGGACATATTAAAATTTATAATGATCTGCCCACCGAAGTGCCGGTATTATTGCCTAAACCGGCCGATTCGAATACAATTGCTATGGTCAGTAATGCCCGTAATATCCGTTATACGGAAGGTATAAAAAATAGTACGCCTATAATTGAAGCGCTTACCACATTTAAGGAAGTGACCGGGGTTACCCAACAGGTTAACGAAAATGTATTCGTGCGCAATGGAGTAACGAAATATAGTGCCAACCTTTCGGGTGTGGATGTGGAGAATGAAGATCATTTGTTTAAGGCTTCCCAGTATATGGTTGAGGGTAATTACTTTGATTTGGAGAAACGTTCCGATGGTATCATTTTGGGTAGCCGATTGGCGCAAAACCTTGGAGTAGGCATGGACGATAATGTAACAGTGCTCACTTCGGATGGAACCTCAAAGATATTTAAGATTATTGGCGTCTTCGAGACCGGATCTGCAACAACTGATAAGGCAAAAGCTATGGTATCTATCCATACAGCCCGCCAATTGTTCTCTGAGAACAAGAGCTTTGCTACTGATATTCTGATAAATATTAAGAACTTTGAGAAAGCGGTTAAAGTCGCCCGGGAGATATCTGGTGTCACACAGTACAAAGTAGAACCATGGCAGGAAGGAAACAGTCAGCTCGATTCGGCTAATGTCATCCGGAATTTGCTTGCTGTAACCATTTCATTGACCATTCTTATCGTTGCCGGTTTTGGCATTTACAATATTATGAATATGACGGTGAATGAGAAGATCAGGGAGATAGCAATTCTCAAGGCTATGGGTTTTAACGGTAATGATATTGTGGAGATATTCCTGACTCAATCTGTTATTATCGGTATAATCGGCGGAATAGTGGGACTCGTAATAGGAAATGTTATTTCACGGATTATTGATGAAATACCTTTTAAAATAGCAACATTTACCACACTGCCCATTGATTATAAGCCATCTGATTATATACTGGCTTTTATCTTTGGTATCATAATAACCATTATTGCCGGATATCTGCCTGCAAAGAAAGCTTCGAAACTTGATCCTGTTTCTATCCTGCGAGGTTGAATATAAATGATTGATTAAATACTATGTTATCTATGAGTGCTTTATCTGCAAAACATATTAATAAATATTTCTACGACCCACAAAAGTTTCAGGTGCTGAAAGATGTTTCGTTTGAGGTGAATAAAGGAGAATTTGTGGCTGTTGTAGGCAAGTCCGGATCGGGGAAGTCGACTTTACTCTATCTATTATCGGCAATGGATACCGATTATGAAGGTGAGATTTTGATTAACGATACTAAAGTCACCGGGCTCTCTCAAAACGAGTTGGCTAGATTTCGTAATGAGCATATCGGCTTTGTCTTTCAGTTTCATTATTTATTGCCGGAATTTACAGTCTTGGATAATGTCATGCTACCTGCATTGAAACTGAATAAGAAACCAAAAGAAGAAATTGAAGCTAAGGCCATGGAGTTGCTCACTCTGCTCGATATTAAGGGTCATGAACATAAACAAGCTTCGAAACTATCCGGAGGACAACAGCAACGTGTCGCGATTGTGCGGGCTTTGATTAATGATCCGGCCATTATAATGGGTGATGAACCTACCGGCAATCTGGATTCGAAGAATACAAAGGTGGTTTTCGATATCTTCAGGCAATTGGCAAAAGAACAGGGTCAAACAATTATAGCTGTTACACATGACGATGAGTTCGCAGCCAATTGTGATCGTATCATTGAGTTTTCCGATGGAAGTATCACCTTATAATTTTGTGCAAATGAAGTCAAAGTTATTAATAGGTGTCTTTCTTTTCTTTTACCAATCGGATGTGTTGATGGCACAGGACCGGGCTAAAGACTTTGCAGGGGTTGTATATACCAACACGGCTGTTCACGGTGAGGATGAAATTAAGGGTCATAATGAGCGACTTGAAGCTTTTCTCAATTTTCCGATATGGGCGGGCGGGAACCAGGCTCTCGGAGGGAATATAACTTATGTTCGCAATGATTATGGCGGAATAAATGAATACTTCAATCATTCATTGTCGAACATAGAAATGAAAATCGTATGGCAGAAAAAGATTAGTGAGAGGTCGAAAATTCAGCTCACAAGTAGAGTGGGGGTCTTTTCTGATTTTAATGATTTATCTGCTAAGGATTTCGTTTACTTGATAGGAACCAACTATAGCGTAAAATATTCCGATCGGTTGAATATGGGATTTGGCTTTGCTTATGTCCGTCAATTTACGGGATACCAAATCAACCCTTTTCTTTCAGTGGAATATCAGATAAGCGATAAGTTGACTTTATCAGGTCTGTTACCCATTAAGCCACGACTAGTCTACAGAATCAGTCGGTACTTTACTTGGAATAATGAGATATCCGGAGCTGTTGAAAACTACCGTCTGAATGCAAAGTCTTTCAATAACGCGGTCATTCAGCTATCCGGTTGGAATGCGATGAGCCGTTTTGAGTATTTACTGAAGCGGCACCATCGGTTTTATATTGGTATTGGATACAATTTTAAGTCGAAAATGAGCTATTATGAAGATACTAATGAGCATAACTGGACTATTTTTACATTCAACCTTACGCATAAGGCCAAACCTGTGTCCGAGATAAAAGTATCCGGTGCGAAATGTATGATCGGATATAATTTTGTATTTTAGTGGCGATAAATTATAATGATTAACTACCGTGAAGATAAAAATTAACACCATATTACCTGCTGCTCTGGCTCTTATTCTTCCAGGGCTGAACTTATTTTCCACTGCGGATAGTATCAATGGATATACTCTTGAATTCTATTGGAAATGGGGGTGTGCTTCGTTGGTGTTATATACTTTGTGGTACGTATTACTGGCATCCTCTCAAATAGAAGGCAGGTATAAGATCACCTCTCGAGTGGCTGTAGTATCCGGGTTCTTATTCCTGATTTACTTATTTTTCTCATTAATGGTTTTCAAGGATAATACCCATATCAAATGGGTTTTCTTGGGGAAATTTGCTTCTGCTGCCATACTTTTCTCAATTATTCAATACGCACTGAAAGCGAGTAGGGATATTGCCCGTTTAAAGCTTGAAAAAGAACAGATCCAAACAGAAAACTATAGGGCACAATTGCAGGAGCTACGGTTGAAAGTCGATCCGCATTTCCTGTTCAACTCCATGAATACTTTGCGTACGATGGTCAGGAGTGGTAATTCGCACTCGGAGGAATTTATCATTAATCTTTCAAACTTCTATCGACAGACGTTGAGGCTGAATAATTCGGCGGCAGTCAGTCTGCAAGAAGAGGCTGAAGTGTTAAAGTCATTCCTGTTTCTAATGCAAATGCGTAATGAAGGTAAACTAAAAATAGATCTATCAATTGAAGAAAAGTGGAGTTTGCATCTTATTCCCACTCTCTGTCTGCAGATTGTCGTGGAGAACTGCTTTAAGCATAATCAGATATCAGCTGCACACCCTTTGGAGATCAGCATCCGTACTGAAGACGGGTTCATTTCGATAAAGAACAATCTACAACCTAAGCTTTCGAAGAGTGAAACATCGGGGTATGGGTTGGAGAATATAAAACGGCGTTATGAACTTTTGGGCATAACGGACGGGATAATAGTGGAGCAGAGTGCCGAATATTTTGAAGTCAAATTAAAATTGATGTAACTCATGAATGTATTGGTTGTTGAAGATGAACCTCATACCGCTCAGTTATTGAAAGAGATAATTGAACAGGACAAAGACTTTATGGTCATTAATATGCTCGATTCTATTGCGGAGACGGTCGGCTATTTAAGTAAATACCATCAAAACATTGATTTACTTTTCCTTGATATTAACTTATCTGACGGACACAGCTTTGAAATATTCAAGCATATTGATATTGATATTCCCGTGGTGTTTTGCACCGCTTACGATGAGTATACCCTCCAAGCCATAAAACAGAATGGCATTGATTATATCCTCAAACCTTTTATGGATGAGGAAATTCACAAGTCTTTGCAAAAGTATAAGAAGTTGGTTGGCAAGATCCAGCGTAAAATTTTGCCCGACTTTCAGTCTACCATTAACAAAACGACTTCAAAGCCTGCTTATCAGGAAAGTTTCCTGACCCAGCATAAAGAAAAGTCGACCGTTGTATATATGAAAGATATTGCTTTGTTCGCCATAGAATATGAGACGGTTTATATCTATACATTCGATGGTAGGCGAATGCCGGTTTTTAAAAACCTGGATTATATTGCTTCGGTTTGTGACCCGGATCTCTTCTACAGGATTAACCGTCAGATGTTTGTGAACCGTAATAATATTCTATCTTTCGAGCCCTATTTTAACAGGAAAGCTGTATTGCACCTTAAAGTAGAGTCCGAAGAGAAACCTATTGTAAGCCGACTGAAGGTTGTCCCCTTTAAAGATTGGGTGGAAAAGTAAGTGATTCCATAGTCTTGCCTTTATGTCGGCAAAGCAGTGCCATGCTATTGGCACAAAGTTGCCAATAAGGAGGCAAAGTTGTGCCAATAGCATGGCATTGTTTTTTTAATTACTATGGAAAGTCTCTTTATAGGCGACAGTGATCTATTTACTTAGTGCTTTTTTCCATTTATCGTAGTACTTCAATACTTTGAGTCCGCTATTGTTGTACCAACTATAGCCATTACGGCGTTCATAGCCAATTTCCGATATATTATACTTCTTTACCCCATCACGATCGGAGAAGAAAGGTCGATTGTCCTCAAGAGTATAAAAACGGGCCCACAACGGCTCGCAATTAGTACAACTGACCATACGAAAATCTTTTTTGCCTTCGCTATTGGTGAAGTATTCTTTTTGTAGCCCTTCTATCTTTGAAGCTTTAAACCATACAATGGCACTCTCTACTGCTTCTATCACCGCTTTGGATGGATGGGGGAGCGACATAAGTAAAAGCACTATATCATCGGACTCTTGTCCGCTTAGCGATGGTAACTCGTATGCACGTGCTTTAGCGGGAAGAAGAGTATGTTCATCGTGCTGTGCGCACCATACCGTTAACTTACCGTTGATTTTTACCTGAGTTTTGAGAATACAGTCTATTCCTTTGTCGAAAGCGTTGCGAGCACTTGTGGCAAGACTGTCCGATATATAACTATATGGAGCTTTTTTCTGCGAAACTTCTCTTAAAAGTTCCATCACGTTTACCATGGCATTGTCATTGTACGTGATATGGGTGTAATATGGTTTGGGACGGGGCCAAAACTGTGGCCAACCTCCGTTTTCATATTGAGCTTTAAGTAGATAATGTATGCCCTCAATTGCGGCATCTCTATATTTTGTAGTATTCGTAGCCAGATATATGCGCGACAAATAACATATTTCAGTTGTGGTAGCGGTATTATCTATGGTGCTTTCATTCACATCGTTTTTGGCGGCGAGTACATCCTTCAATTCCTGTTGTGACAACTCGGCAGGCATATATATGTTTTTCGGCCATCCCCCTGTGACTTGTTGATAGAGTAGTACATTGTCTGCAATTCTCACAGCTTCTGGCGTTTTGAAGAAAGCATCATCGAATTTCGGTGCCATCTTCACCCAACTCTTATAAGGTTGTTTTTCTTTATAGCTTTCGGTTTCTTGTCCGCACAAATAAGTTAGCGCGAGTAATACGAACAGGCCGGATAAATAGAATCTTTTCATGGCTTTGATTTCTAGGGATTGATTGTGCGACAAATATAGAGGAAATAACAGCTTCTGAGGAGGAATAATTGTTTTATTCAGGGTAGTTTTTGCTCTTTTGTCTATTCTTTTTGGCGGGGCAACTTCATCTGTTCCTACGTAATCTATACGCCAATTGCACTAATTCCTTAGTATGCCGCCCGGTATTTCCCTTCTTCTTTATCTTCAAGCATATTGAGATAGGAGGTGTAACGTGATTCGCTAATATAATGCTCCTCTACGGCTTTGCGCACTGCACATCCTGGTTCGTGGCGGTGGGTGCAGTTTCCATAACGGCATTCCGCGGAGTATTTGAATATTTCAGGAAAGTAGTGTCCGACTTCTTCTTCATCCATATCGAAAGTACCGAATCCTTTGATTCCCGGAGTATCAATGATATACCCGTCACCTTCCACAGGAAACATCTCGGAGAATGTTGTGGTATGCATGCCCTTGTTATGGTAATCGGATATCTTGCCGGTCTTCACTTCGGCATCAGGGAGTATGGCATTGATCAGTGTGGATTTACCGACACCCGAATGACCGGAAAATAAAGTGACTTCGCCTTTCAGAGCCTCTTTTATCATATCTACTCCCAAACCTGTTGTGGCTGAAACTTTGAAGCACTGATATCCAATGGTATTATAGAGGTTGATGATATTGTCGAGATAATGGAGTTCCTCTTCATTGTAAGCATCGACTTTATTAAATACGATCTTAACAGGTATGCGATAAGCCTCTGCTGATGCTAGGAAACGATCGATGAAAATGGTACTTGTTTCGGGATAGTTTATTGTCACAATGAGCATACATTGGTCGAGATTGGCTGCAATGATATGCGACAGCTTGGACAGGTTGGAAGCTCTGCGTACAATGTAGTTATTTCTATCTTCAATCTGGCAGATTAAAGCTGTCCCTTCAGGATTGCGGACAATATCTACATAATCTCCCACTGCTACCGGGTTGGTGCTGCGAATACCTTTAAGACGGAAGTTGCCTTTTACTTTACACTCTACGCAATCACCTTCATCTGTTTTTACCAGATACCAGCTACCCGTATTCTTAATAACTAATCCTCTCAAATGAATTGGAAATTGAAGGTTGAAAATTGAAAATGAGGCTGAAAAATAAATAGAAAATTGGAGAAAGAAAAATTGAAAAAGAGATTGAAAGTTGAGAATCAAAGAAGAAGTCAGCACTTGTAATCTTCAATTCTCAACTTTCAATATTCAATTTTATACAGTCATTATTTCTTTGTCTTTCTTTAGCAGAGAGTCTTCAATCAGTTTGATGTATTTGTCATGCATCTTCTGAAGTTTGGCTTCGGCATCTTTCTGCATGTCTTCTGCCAATCCATCCTTAACAGCTTTCTTGAGCGTGTCAATTCCGTCACGGCGAGCATTACGTACACTTACTTTAGCTGTTTCGCCTTCACCTTTACATTGTTTAGACAATTGTTTACGACGCTCTTCGGTCAACGGAGGAATTCCTATACGGATAATTTCGCCGTTGTTTTCCGGCATAATGCCAAGATCGGAGTCAATAATAGCTTTTTCAATGACACGGAACATACTTTTGTCCCATGGCTTGATGGCAATGCTGCGGGCATCAGGAGTGGTAACGGCTGCTACGTTGTTAATAAGTACCATGCTGCCGTAAGAATCTACACGGATACCGTCCAGTAGGCGCACGTCTGCTTTTCCGGCGCGGATGTGAGCCAGTGTTTCTTCAAGGTACATAAGCGCCATATCCATTTTTTCCTGCGCTTCGTTCAGGCAATCTTTTACGTCTATCATATTCTCTGGTTTATTAAGAATTTCCTTTGTATATTGATTTATAAACAAAAATAATATTTTTTTATTATGTCACAAACAAGTGTAGTGCTTTTTATCAGCCCGGAGAGCTATTTATATGCTTGTGAGGTCTTTGGGGACTTTTACACAAACATGCTCTGTCTCTACTTGTATTAATTGTGTACCAAGGTACCGATCTCTTCGCCTTGTAATACTCTTTTTAAGTTGCCCGGAGTATCCATGTCGAATACGATGATCGGTAGCTTATTCTCCATGCACATGCAGGTAGCGGTCAGATCCATAACCTTTAGTCCGCGCTTCAGTACTTCATCGTAAGTTATGTCGTGGAACTTTGTGGCAGTAGGGTCTTTCTCGGGATCGGCCGTATAAATGCCGTCAACACGTGTTCCCTTCAGCATGACATCGGCTTCAATCTCAATCCCACGAAGAGAAGAACCGGTATCTGTGGTAAAGAATGGGTTTCCTGTTCCTGCCGATAGAATGACAATTTCACCGGCTTCCATGCTTTCAATAGCTTTCCATTTATTGTAGAATTCTCCTATCGGTTCCATGCGTACTGCGGTCAAGACTCTTGCCTTAGCTCCTATTGCTGTCAATGCCGAACTTAGTGCCAGGCTGTTGATAACAGTAGCTAACATTCCCATCTGATCGCCTTTTACCCGGTCGAAACCTTTATTGGTACCACTCAGTCCGCGGAAGATGTTTCCTCCACCGATCACAATACCAATCTGGATTCCCATTTCGTGGATCTCTTTGATCTGGGCGGCATATTCCCCAAGACGTTTTTCGTCAATTCCATATTGCTTTTCACCCATGAGGCTTTCGCCACTAAGCTTTAAAAGAATTCTTTTGTACTTTGCCATATTGCCATGTGTTTAATTTCATGCAAAGATATATGTTATTCGTTTACCCTTGCAAAGCTACGTGAATAAAATGATGTTTTCAGCTTTCGACAATTCTTCGATTGCTTCTTTGCAAAATCTTTCGACTTAAGAAGCTTTGTGTTATACCTCTAAGTGAGAGGTAGATAATAAAGGCAAGCCAGAGCGCATGATTGCCGATAGCGTTGTGGAAGATAAAATAAATGACAAAGAATGATACAGATGCCGCCAGCATGGAGTACAGCATTTGGCGTGTGGCGGTGACCCCAATAAAGATCCCGTCCCAGAGGAAAGCCGAAAAGCCGGCAAATGGTATAGCCAGCACCCAATAAAAATAAGTATTTGCTTCGTGTATGACAGTCTTTTCACTGGTCAATAAGTGGAGCAATCCGTTTCCGCCAAGCAGATAGAGTAAGGTGAAAACAATGGCAAGCGCTGTACCCCATATAAAGAGACGTCGGATGGTATGTGTGAGGGATGTATGATTTCTTGCTCCGTAATATTTTCCTGACAGTGCTTCACCGGCGTATGCGAAGCCGTCCATAATGTAGGAAAAAAGGGTAAAGAGCTGCATTAACAATGTGTTAACTGCGAGTACAATCTCTCCTTGTGAGGCTCCGGCAGATGTGAAATACATGGTGACCATTACTAAGCAAAGAGTACGCAGGAAAATGTCGCGATTGACTTTAAAGAAGCGACTCATTTCCCTTTTGCGAAACTGGCGGTGGAAAGACAAATATTGCTTTAGGTTGCCATAGTAGCGAAACCATAGCACTAATGCCATTAAGAGTCCGGCATATTGGGCAATGAGTGTCCCCAGGGCTACTCCGGCAACTTTTAAATTGAATATATAGACAAATGACAGGCTTGCAAAAATGTTGATAATGTTTTGTGCTATGGCGATGTACATGGGGAAACGGGAGTTCTGCATTCCGATGAACCATCCTGAGAAAGCATATAACCCTAGCATTGCCGGTGCGCCCCAAATGCAAATGTGAAAATAGAGAGCTGCCATCCGTTCCACTTCAGGTGAAGTATGTATGAGTTTGAGAGCTATGACTCGGATAGGATATTGCATAGTGAGCAGAAATAGCCCAATAACGACTGCCACTCCAAGTGACCGTAAAAGCAGGCGGGTAATCTCGTTCAAATCGTGCCTTCCGTATGCCTGCGAAGTCATGCCGCTTGTTCCCATTCGCAAGAAACCGAAAACCCAGTAAATGATATTGAATAACATTCCCCCTATGGCAATGGCACCGATATATGCAGGTGATCCTAAATGTCCGACAATAGCCACATCAATGAGTCCCAACAGAGGGACTGTGATATTGGAGATAATTGAAGGTATGGCTATCCGTAGTATCTTTCTGTCTTCTGAATATGGTCTGTCAATTGTCATGATGCTTTCTCTATCGCAATGTTGTAGGGCTGCAAAGATACTTATTTTGCTTAAGATGTTGAAAAATACCTAATAATAAGGTGATTCATAGCCTATTAATGTTGAATTTTAGTTATCTTTGCGATGTGGAAAACTAACGAATAAAAGACATTGGATGAGAGTCTTAACTTTGCTATTATATATTTGTTTGGCTTTTCCGGTTGGTTTGTCTGCTCAATCCGCTGGAGATTTACTGCAAAAGGTTACTGAAGCCTTGTCTGCAGGTAAGGATGATTATGCGATCAGCTTATTCCGACAGGCTGCGGATGCTGGTGTCGATCAAACGGAGATGTACTATTGGACGAGTGTTGATAAAACCAAAGAAGTGACTCCACGTTTTGCTCAGCAGTTAGCTGTCCGTTATAAAAGCTTACGTAATTATGACAAAGCTTATCTCTTCTATAAAGAAATATTGCAATATCGCCAACAAGATGTGCCAACCATGGTAGCTTGCGCTGAAATGGAAATGATGCGTGGACAGGAAAAGAATGCTGTCAAGCTTTATGAAAACGTGCTGACGCTTGACGCAAATAACTTACAAGCCAATATTTTTCTTGGAAATTATTATTATCTGCAGGCCGAACAGGATAAAAAGAAGCTGGAAGATGATTACAAGAAAATCAATACACCGACGCGTATGCAATATGCACGCTATCGTAATGGTCTGTCAGATGTATTCACTTCGGGCTATGCCAAAGCCCGGACTTATTTACAAAAAGTTCTTCAACTATTTCCTTCTGCTGAAGCAGGAAAAACACTCGATAAAATAAAGAAGACTGAAATAGAGCTTCATTGATATTCAACTAATCTAAGATATCGTTAACTATGTGTTTTATCTGCGTAACGTTATTTAATGTTCTGATTTAACCCGTGTTGATTTATCTTGACCGGTCGTTCTCTTTCTGTAAGGAGATATTTCTTTTATTCTTGTGTTACAGTTTCTACTTGGACTCTCCCTTTTTTGCTAAAGGATAAATTCGAATATTGAAGAACTTATTTCTATAAATAAACATGTCTAAGAATAGAAATAGATAGTAGAAGAGTAGTGGTGAAGTGAATATCCATAATTTTTGTTGCATGTCTATAATCAGTGCCAAAAATGCTAGTAAAAATATACAGATCAGCATAGCAATATAATATTTATATCTTGCTCTTTCTATTATGAATTCCAAATCAGTACTTTGAACCTCGAACGTCTGATGCTTCCTACACCAATATGATTCAATAAGAATGGTATGCTCACCTTCGGATAGTTCAACTTCAATTTTCTCACCTCTTTCAAGAAAAAAGTGATCTTTATCAATAGAGACTTTTATATCATCAAAAAAAAGCTCTTTCCTTCTCCGTAATAAAATAGTCTTTGACATATGGCAATTGGATATACTTTTGAATTATTCAATATTCTCGATTAATACAATAAATATATATCGTTTTTGTATAAGATATTTCTTTGCGGTAAAGATAGAAATGTTTTCTTGAATATAAATTTTTTGTTGCTTTAAATTACAGTATATAATGCACTTCCTTAAAGAGATACGAACGAATTCTTCCGGATGTATCCTCAATAATAAACCGCCCGTCAGGTTCTACACGTACTAGGCGTGCAAGAAATTCGCCTTCTTGATCGGTGTAGCTATGAAAACCTTCTTTGCGAAAAAGAGATGTTGCGTATTTCTTGGTAATATAAATATTTTCGGAGTTTTCTGTATGTTTTGTTTCATATTGCAGTCGCATATAGTACGCTTTCATTCTCTGCATAATGCCTGAAAGAATTAGACGTTGGTCATGCTCTTTGCCGGTTATCTGATATAAAGAAACGGGATTAGGGGCATCACTTCTAAATTCTTGTTGATTGATATTTAATCCAAATCCTACTATGCACTTGCTTATAGAACTTCCGGTAAGATCATTCTCAATCAATATGCCGCAGATCTTCTTTTCTTTCCAATAGATGTCGTTGGGCCATTTAATAGAAATATGCTCTATCCATTGCTCCAGTTCTTCTTTAATAGAAAGAGATACAATTTGTGAAATAATAAATTGATTCTTGGCTTCAATGAACGTGGGATATACTACGAAGCTGCATGTGAGATTCTTTCCCGGCTCTGACTCCCATCTGTTTCCCATTTGCCCTTTTCCTGCGGTTTGTTTTGTGGTGCTGACTGTTGTGAACTCATCAACCGTATGGTTGCGGCAATATTCACTTAAATAGCGGTTTGTTGAGTCGGTTTCTTCTATTTCAATTAAAGGTACCGGGAAATTATCAAGGTAAAGCATCGTATTCTGCACGCATTTTTTTAGTGAACTTATTCAAAACTTCATCATAAGAGTGATCTATCAGTTTCTTGATCAGAATATCATCTATGCCATGATCTAATGGAAATTGATTCCAGTATTTCTTATTGAAATATCGGGCAGGTCCAATTTCTGTATGTTCTTCCCTTAATTCTATGGCATA
The DNA here is from genome assembly GCA_041907545.1 of Bacteroides sp. GTDB lineage: Bacteria > Bacteroidota > Bacteroidia > Bacteroidales > Bacteroidaceae > Bacteroides. The sequence continues at coordinate 83,880 of JAYRGX010000008.1, read as the reverse complement.
GTCTGGATTGCATTTCAGGCAAATCTTATTGCTGCCCTCCAAATCAATTAAGGCAAACATTTTATCCATTACTTTGATGACGAGTGAATATTCATCGAATGGAAGACTTTCGGTTGTCCCTTTCTTTGCAAGGCAATATTCTCTTGCGGTTTCTATGTCCATACTTTTATCTGAATGGTTTGTGTGACAAACATATATAAAAAGAATAAAATATTAGTTTTTTAGAATGAATTTTGTATATCTAATGCTGTATTGTTAGCTCGATCTTTCTTCTTTATCTATAATTATTGTTGTTGAGGCTTTTAAAACATCGGTGGATAAAAAGCATTAACGATGTGCTCCACCTTGAAACAAGTCGGTTTGCCGACTACCGTTATAATGTCGAAACGTACAGGGGAATCAATGCAAAAATGCTTTATATAAGCATCACTTGCAATCACAAGGCGTCTAATCTTTTGCCAATTGACAGCATCCTGTGGTTGGACATAGTCTGTATTAGTTCGGGTTTTAACTTCTACAACAACCAGTTCTTCGTCCTTGTATGCCACAATATCCAATTCCAAATGATTCTTTCGCCAATTGCGGTGGCGTATGGTGTATCCTTCTTTCTCCAGATATTCTACGGCTGCATTCTCTCCAAATATACCTAAATTATTGTGTGCTGCCATATTATTATTTATTGATTGTTTCTACTCACAAAAATAGCTAATTCGTAAAGACTAAAAAAACGATGTGATATTTATTCTATTATGTTGAAAAAGAACTGACATCTATTTTGTTTTTACCGAAGTAAACGTATTTTTGTACTGCAAATGAGAAAAAGGGATAAAAAATGCATAAAGTCAACTTCTGAGGAACCAAAACGTCATCAGAGGATAGTCTGCTTAATGAGTGATGAAGAACAGCAGATTGTAGATCGTTATCTGGAAAAATATAAGATAACGAATAAATCCCGTTGGTTGCGCGAAACCATTCTTATGTTTATTTATAAAAATATGGAAGAGGATTATCCTACTCTATTTGGTGAACACGATATGAGAAGATGATGGATGACGTATATTACATGAAACAAGCTCTGCTAGAAGCACAAAAAGCAACTGAGCGAGGAGAAATACCTGTTGGAGCGGTAGTCGTTTGCAAAGATCGTATTATTGCGCGTTCTCATAACTTAACGGAAACGCTAACGGATGTCACTGCCCATGCTGAAATGCAAGCCATAACTGCCGCTGCGGGTACGCTTGGTGGAAAATATCTGAATGAATGTACGTTGTATGTGACGGTTGAGCCGTGTGTAATGTGTGCCGGCGCTATTGCTTGGTCACAGATGGGGCGCTTAGTGTTCGGTGCTTCGGATGAGAAGAAAGGTTATATGCGTTATGCTTCCGAAGCATTACATCCAAAAACAACTGTAACTACAGGCATTTTGGCAGAAGAGTGTGCCACTTTAATGAAAAACTTCTTTTTGGCAAAACGCCGTTAGGGATAGCCTATTTTATTTCTTCAAAGTCTACGTATTCTCCTTCTTCTTGGGAGAATATCTTTTTATGTTTTCCTTGTTGATTATCGGAGTTGGCGGATTGGCTATCTTGTGATGAAGAGGTATTATATCCGTCGGTATTTTGGTTCATTGATTGATATTGGCCATTTCGTTGATAATTTCCTGTAGCGGCACGTCGTCTGCCTATGCCAAATAAGGCTCTGAGAATTGAACCAACGATACTAAGCCCAGCGAACAATATAATCAGTACGAAAAAAAATAAGAATGCTAAAAGGTGGAACATTGTCGAATACTTTTTAATAAGTTCATTTATATTATATGAACATTAGTACAACAAGCGTGCCAAAGATTTGTTTAGTGTTTCTCTTTGACAAAGAGACATAGAATGATATACCAAGCAATGACAGAAGCAAAACCTATAAAGAACAACAGTGGAATGCTTACTGCTAAGAAGATGTATCTTATCTTGTTCTCCCCCCACGAAAAACTCTTTAGTTTTAATGCGAACATGGGGAACTCAGCGACCATCAAAAGAGAGAAGACTAGCACTAAAATGAGTAACGCTGCAAGCCAGATACCTCCTTGTTGTATGAGCTCATGATATTTAGTGGCTACAGCAGCCCAAAATAAGGCATTAGCCGGAGTGGGTAACCCGATAAATATGCTGGTTTGCCGCTCATCAATGTTGAACTTAGCCAGGCGAAGTGCTGAGAATATTGAAATAATAAAAGCAAAATATGGGATGTAATCTTGAATACCTGACAACCAGACAGGGTATGAAGCTCCACGTAATAAGGAGAATACAATGATTGAAGGAGCTACTCCAAAACTGACATCATCGGCTAGAGAGTCCAATTCCTTTCCTATAGGTGAGGGGGCATGGAATAAACGGGCACACATACCATCGAAAAAATCGAATACTGCACTGATCACGATGAAAGTTAATGCCCAGTTATAATTGGCTTCAAAAGCCATAACCGAAGCAATACAGCCTGAAAATAAATTGAGGCAGGTTAGTGTATTGGGTATGTGACGTGTAACAATGTTAGTCATTATTTAAACTTTAAGTTTGGCTATTACAGTTTGATTACCAACTGTATATTGCCCTAATTTGACAAGTATTTCTGTGCCTAAAGGTAAGTACACATCTACTCGAGAACCAAATTTAATGAAACCCATGTGCTCATCGATGTAGCATTCCTCTCCGGCTTCGGCATAAGTTACAATACGGCGTGCCATTGCTCCGGCTATTTGTCGGGCCAATACTTCTATCCCTTCAGGAGTCTCTATTACAATAGTTGAACGTTCATTATCTGTACTCGCCTTGGGGAGCCATGCCTTCATGAATTTACCATTTTGATGAGATACTTTTTTGATAGTGCCATCAACGGGATACCAATTGGCATGTACATTGGTGACGCTCATAAATATGGAAACCATAATTCTACGATCATGGAAGTATTCATTTTCATTGACTTCCTCTATTACAACAATCTTCCCATCGGCAGGAGCGACTACTACTTTCTCTGTATCGCGACCGAAGAGACGAATTGGACATCGGAAGAAGTTAACTAACATTCCGTATATAAAAATGCTGATTGCTGTTGAAATTCCAAACACGACTTTACATTCAAGTCCGAAATAAAAGGCGGCGTTGATAACCAACAATAATAGCAGACTGCCAGTCAGAGTGTGTGTGCCTTCGCGATGAATGCGAATCTTTTTTAATCTTTTTAATCGGCCCATGTAAGTGCTTTACGCTTTTTAAATACAAAAATATCCGCAAAAATAGACTTATTTTGAAAATCTAACAAGGAATTCGGGTGAGAAATACATATGTTGATAACTTTTTGATTATTATTTTTGTTTCCCAATAGAGACATCGTACTTTTATGCACATTTATTTTAGAAAGGATTGATTATGCAGGATTTTATTCATTTGCATGTTCACACGCAATATTCACTACTTGATGGCCAGGCTAGTGTAAGTGCTTTGGTGGACAAAGCGATGAAAGATGGAATGAAAGGCATTGCCGTTACTGATCATGGTAATATGTTTGCCATCAAGGAATTCATCAATTATGTAAGCAAGAAAAATAGTGGACCGAAGGGTGATATTAAAGATCTTGAGAAACGTATATCGGGCATTGAAAGCGGAAAAATAGAATGCACAGATAAAGATACTGAACTTGCGGAGTGCCGCATGAAGCTCGAAGAGGCTAAAGGAAAGCTCTTTAAACCTATTATTGGTTGTGAAATGTATGTTGCCCGTCGTTCAATGGAAAAGAAAGAGGGTAAATTCGACCAAAGTGGATGGCATCTGATTGTGTTGGCAAAGAATGAAACTGGTTATCATAATTTGATAAAACTAGTTTCGAGAGCTTGGACAAAAGGGTATTATATGCGTCCGCGAACTGACCGTGCCGAGCTGGAGAAGTATCATGAAGGCCTGATGGTATGCTCTGCATGTATCGGAGGAGAGGTTCCCCGAAAGATCATATTAGATAAATTGGATGAAGCTGAAGAAGCGGTTAAGTGGTTTAAAAATCTTTTTGGCGATGACTATTATCTTGAATTGCAGCGTCACAAAGCTACTGTGGCACGCGCTAATCATCAAGCTTATCCTATGCAGCAAAAAGCCAATGAAAAAATCATTGAGCTTGCAGCAAAGTATGACATTAAACTGGTCTGTACGAATGATGTTCATTTTGTAAACGAGGAGAACGCTGAAGCTCATGATAGGCTGATCTGTTTGAGTACCGGCAAGGATTTGGAAGATCCGAACAGGATGCTCTATACTAAGCAGGAGTGGATGAAGACTCGTGCTGAGATGAATGAAATTTTTGCCGATGTTCCGGAAGCATTGTCTAATACGTTGGAGGTATTGAATAAGGTGGAATATTATTCCATAGATCATGCACCGATTATGCCTACTTTTGCTATCCCGGAGGACTTTGGCACAGAAGAAGGTTATCGTTCTAAATATACGGAAAAGGACTTGTTTGATGAGTTTACTCAGGATGAGAATGGAAATGTAGTGCTGAGTGAAGCCGATGCAAAAATCAAAATAAAGCGTTTGGGAGGATACGAAAAGCTCTATCGTATCAAGCTGGAGGCTGATTATTTAGGTAAATTGACCTTTGAAGGAGCAAAGAAGTTATATGGCGATCCGCTAAGTGAAGAAGTACAAGATCGACTGAAGTTTGAATTATACATCATGAAAACAATGGGTTTCCCGGGCTATTTCTTGATTGTACAAGATTTCATAAATGCTGCACGTACGGAATTGGGCGTTTCAGTCGGACCTGGTCGTGGCTCGGCTGCTGGTTCGGCCGTTGCATATTGCTTGGGAATTACAAAAATCGATCCGATACAATATGATTTACTTTTTGAACGCTTTTTAAATCCTGACCGTATTTCTTTGCCTGATATTGATGTGGATTTTGATGATGATGGGCGCGGTGAGGTCTTGCGTTGGGTTACCGATAAATATGGGCAAGAGAAAGTAGCCCATATTATTACCTATGGAACGATGGCTACCAAACTGGCCATAAAAGATGTTGCCCGTGTACAGAAACTACCTCTGTCAGAATCTGATCGTTTGGCAAAGTTGGTTCCCGATAAAATTCCCGATAAAAAGCTTAATCTTAAGAATGCAATTGAATATGTGCCCGAATTGCAAATAGCTGAAGCTTCTCCTGATCCGCTCGTTCGGGATACGCTGAAATATGCCAAAATGCTTGAAGGCAATGTGCGTGGTACAGGTGTACATGCTTGCGGTACTATTATATGTCGTGATGATATCACGGATTGGGTACCGGTGAGTACGGCCGATGATAAGGAAACCGGTGAAAAGATGTTGGTCACTCAATACGAGGGATCGGTAATTGAAGAGACCGGTTTGATCAAAATGGACTTCCTTGGGCTTAAGACGCTTTCGATCATAAAAGAAGCCGTTGAAAATGTCCGCATACATCGAGGTACTTATTTGGATATAGACAATATACCTATTGATGACCCATTGACTTATAAGTTGTATAGTGATGGGCGAACGGTCGGTACTTTCCAATTTGAGTCTGCCGGAATGCAGAAATATCTGAGAGAATTGCAGCCTTCTACATTTGAGGATCTTATCGCCATGAATGCTTTGTATCGACCGGGACCAATGGATTATATTCCGGATTTTATTGATCGTAAGCATGGGCGTAAGAAGATAGAGTATGATATACCTGTGATGGAAAAATACCTTAAGGATACTTATGGTATTACGGTGTATCAGGAACAGGTGATGCTTTTATCTCGTCTTCTGGCAGATTTTACTCGAGGTGAGTCTGATGCATTGCGAAAAGCGATGGGTAAGAAATTGCGTGATAAATTGGATCACATGAAGCCCAAATTTATTGAGGGTGGAAAGAAAAATGGTCATGACCCGAAAGTCTTGGAAAAGATCTGGGGTGATTGGGAGAAGTTTGCTTCATACGCTTTTAATAAATCTCATGCAACGTGTTATTCATGGGTGGCATATCAAACGGCTTATCTGAAAGCTAACTATCCCTCAGAATACATGGCTGCTGTCATGAGCCGAAGTTTATCCAATATTACAGATATCACCAAACTCATGGATGAGTGTAAGGCGATGGGGATTAACGTTCTTGGCCCTGATGTAAATGAAAGTAATTTGAAATTTACGGTTAATAGCGAAGGAAATATTCGTTTTGGATTGGGAGCGGTGAAAGGTGTTGGCGAAGGAGCTGTTCTTAATATAATGGAAGAGCGTGAGAAGAATGGTCCTTTTGCGGGTATCTTTGATTTTGTTCAACGAGTAAATTTGGCGGCTTGTAATCGAAAAAATATGGAGTGCTTGGCATTAGCCGGTGGATTTGATAGTTTTCCTGAATTAAAAAGGGAACAATTCTTTGCAGTGAATTCAAAGGCCGAAATCTTTCTTGATACATTGGTTCGATATGGAGCCCGTTTTCAGGCGGATAAGGCGATTGTTACCAATTCGTTATTCGGGGGAGAGAATATGGTGGAAGTTGCTAAGCCTGAAATTCCCCCTGCCGATCGTTGGAGTGATTTGGATCGTCTGAATAAAGAACGCGATTTGGTAGGAATTTATCTGTCAGCTCATCCTCTCGATGAATTCTCAGTGATTTTGCAATATGTATGTAATACAAAGATGGCTGAACTTGAAAATAAGGAAGCGTTGAGTGGGCGTGAAATTACAATGGGTGGTATTGTGACTTCTGTGCGTCGTGGAGTGAGTAAAAATGGTAATCCTTATGGTATTGCTAAGATAGAAGATTACTCGGGGTCGGCTGAAATACCTTTTTTCGGTAATGACTGGGTAACTTATCAAGGATATTTGGGCGAACGGACATTCTTATTTATAAAAGCCCGTTGCCAACCTAAGCAATGGAAGCAAAACGAACTCGAGCTAAAGATAACTTCGATGGAATTGCTACCGGACGTCAAGGACCGGTTGATTACGAAAATAACCATTCTTATACCTTTGGCTTTATTAAATTCGGCTTTGGTTAAGGACTTATCCGCTTTGACTAAGGAACATCCCGGGTCAGCGGAACTCTTTTTTAAAGTCACCGATCAAGAGAATAATACTGTGGTCGATCTGATTTCCCGTCCAATGAAACTATCGGTGGGACATGAGTTGGTTAGCTTTTTAAATGAACGTCCTGATCTTGGCTTTCGAATAAATTGATTATATTTGCTACCAGTATATTGAAAATAGAATTTTATCAACATTAAGTAATAATAAAATGGCTTTGGAAATTACAGACAACAATTATGAGGCTATCCTTGCTGAAGGCAAGCCTGTAGTTATAGATTTTTGGGCTCCTTGGTGTGGCCCCTGCAAGATGGTTGGACCAATAATAGAAGAACTTGCTGAAGAATATAAGGATCAAGTGGTAATGGGTAAATGTGATGTGGATGAATGTGAGAATCTTCCGGCACAATTCGGAATCAGAAACATACCAACGGTACTCTTCTTTAAAAATGGCGAAGTTGTGGACAAACAAGTTGGATCTGCAGCCAAGTCTGTTTTTGATGCTAAAATCAAAGCTTTATTGTAGAGCTGAAACTAACCCTTAAAAAATATAATTATGGGACTTGAAGACGATTTTTTGAGAGATGATCTTGATGATGAAAAGACCATTGAGTTCATTAAGAATTATTTGCCACAGGAATTAAAGGATAAATTTTCGACAGATGAACTCTTTTACTTTCTGGATCTGATTGATGAGTACTATTCTGAGAGTGGCATTTTGGATGCTAAACCTGATGCAGATGGTTACATCGATATTGACTTAGGGAAAATCGTAGACTATATAGTCAAAGAAGCCCATAAGGACGAAATGGGTGAATATGATCCCGAGGAAATTCTCTTTGTGGTACAAGGAGAGATGGAATATGCCGAATCATTAGGCGAAGAATAAATTGCTAATAGAAACTCCCCTTCTAGCTTTAATACGATACGATAAAAGCTGGAGGGGGAGTTTTTCGTGTTTTATTATAATGCTCAACGTTTCTCCGTTCGTTTTTGAACCAAATTATTCTCCAGCTTTGATAGTGTTTATCATGAGTAGTGCGAACATAATAATAAGTAATAATCCCAAAATACCATAGAACAAGCGGGCATTTTTACGACCGAAATATTGCACAAAGAACCTTGCATTCTGTGAGTTGAAAAACCAATTCCAGTCAAGAATTGCTGCCAGTATCGATATAATACCAGCTATAAGGAATAAGAGTTGAACAATGTAGGGACTCATTTACAGATTCTCCCGTTTCTATTAGTTATTGCTTAAATCCTCTAAAGTAACCTTTCTTAGTCCTTCCTCTCCTTCTTCAATGGTAACTTTTGCTGTATTTTCAGGTAGGAGTTCTTCTATTAATTCAGGCCATTCAATGAAGCATAAAGCTCCGCTGTAGAAATAGTCTTCATAGCCCATATCATAAGCTTCTTCCAATTTTTTAATACGATAAAAATCAAAATGATAAATCAATTCACCCCCTTCGTCTGAACGATATTCATTCACTATGGCAAAAGTGGGGGACGTAATAACATCCGATACACCCAATTCTTCGCATATAGCTTTTATGAAAGTCGTTTTACCTGCTCCCATTTTGCCATAAAAAGCAAAAACCGTATTGTCGCCCATTGCGGCTATGAATTCACGGGCAGCTTCGTGAATCTGATCTAATGATTGAATTTTTATTTCCATTTTTCGTTTATTTCAGTTCTCAAAGATAATGCCATTTTTTTATTCATATTTCTCGAAAACAGAATTTTCTTTTTGGACTGGCTGATTTGCCTTTTTATTGTATGCTATACCTTTATCTTTTGGTCCGTTTCTGTGGTGATGCAAAAAAATGAAATGTTTTTCCTAATTTGCATATTGAATAGATGATAATGGAAAAAAATATAATAGATGCGCCTGAAGGTACATTTAAGTAGTATGATATAATTAAACCACCAAGACAACTGAGGTATCCTATTCCGATTGAAAGCCAAATAATATAATGAAAACGATGTGAAAAAAGATTGGCGGTCATTTGAGGGATTGTGAGCAAAGATATAACGAGTACGATGCCCACCATTCGTAGACAGGCCACTATTGTCAAGGCGATGAATGTCATTAAGATAAATTCAAATAACCTCACGGGAATACCTTGGGAGCGAGCAAAGTCCCGGTCGAAAGCAATATAGACGATCGGATGAAGATAGCAAATGAAGAATACCGTTAAGACAACGGATAAAATAGCAAGTAGCATTATATCTGTCTTGTCAATAGTCAGGATATTACCAAATAGATAGGCTGAGAGATCGGGCGCAAATCCAGGTGATAGAAAAGTAAAAATGATACCTATTGCCATGCCGAAAGTCCAAAAGACTGCAATTGCAGAGTCTTCACGCATGTCCTTACGCTTGCTTAACCATTCTACGCCAAATGCTGAAAGTATTGAAAATATTGCTGCAGACAAAATAGGAGATATGCCGGTGAAGAGTCCCAACCCTATTCCTCCGAATGAAGCATGCGTTAATCCGCCACTAATAAAAACAAGACGGCGCGTGACAATATATGTGCCGATCAATCCACAAGCTATACTGGCCAATAAGCTTCCAATAAGCGCGTGTTGGAAAAAGGTGTATTGCAATAGATCGATAAAACTGTCCATTCTATATTAAAATGTAATATTATTATTATTCTTCACCAACTAAAAAACCTGCGTGTAGTAGATCTTTCCAATAGCTTGGGTAAGATTTAGATACGACCGTAGGCTCTGCAATCATAATCCCCGGTACAATGAAACTTGAGGGAGCAAAAGCCATAGCCATCCGATGATCCTCATAAGTTGAAATCACAGGAGCTTTTTCCGGTTCACAACGTTCTCCATTCCAAATCAATATGCTATCTTGTTCTGAGTGTAAAACGTAGCCTATCTTACGCAATTCGCAAATTAATGCGTTGATGCGATCAGTTTCTTTTATCTTCAGGGTTTGCAGCCCTGTGAAGCGAAATGGAATATCAAGTAACGCACAAGTGACAACAAAAGTTTGTGCGAGATCAGGTATGTCTATAAAATCTTCATCGATTCTGGATATATCCGTTGGCTTCTTTATCAATTTTGCTCCATTCTCGTTGAATTCAGTATATACTCCTAACTTTTCAAATACTTTTGCACCCCGGCTATCTCCTTGATAACTATTTGCATATAGCCCATTTAGTTGAACACTTGCATCAGAGTTGCTTAATGCCACCATCTGATACCAATAAGATGCAGCACTCCAGTCACTTTCAACTTGGAACTGAACATCTCTACGATATTCCCCAAAGCATACTTTTATACAGTTCTCAGATTGCCATGACACCTTAGCTCCAAAATCTCTCATTAGCTGCAAAGTGAGATTGATGTATGGGCGTGAAATAACCTCTCCTGTCAGATGCAGAGTCAATCCATTTTGTAGGGCAGGAGCTATCATTAACAAGGCGGAAATATACTGTGAACTTACATTTCCAGAGAGCGTAATGTCTTTACCTTGGAGTAATGTTCCACTGATTTTTAGGGGAGGAAAACCTTCATTTCTAATATATTCAATTTGAGCTCCTATTTCTCTTAAGGCTTCTACTAAAATTTTAATAGGTCGCTGCTGCATCCGTTCTGTACCGGTAATAGTCCAAGTTCCTGGTTTCACACTTAAATAAGCTGTTAAAAACCGCATGGCTGTTCCTGCAGCATGTATGTCGATATGCTCCGATTTTTCGTTTAATGCTTTAAGCATGACTTGAGTATCATCGCAGTCACTTAGGTTTTCCGGTTGCCACTCTCCTAGTGAAAGTGCATGGAGTATCAAAGCCCTATTGCTAATACTTTTTGATGACGGGAGATCTATGGTTGCATGGAGGCCCGATGGCGCAGTGATTCTATAACGCATAATTATTGATGGTTCGTTAGATCATTCAAACCCCATTCTTCGTAGTGTGGTTCTTTATCGTTTATGCAAAAGTAGGATAAAATTTTTGAATGAAGAAATCCATATAATTATGGTAGGCTTTTGAATGATAAACTTTATTTATTGAGGACTTCCCAGAATCGTTCGGGGAGATAAATATTAGAAACATTTATTGCTTTTTTAAATAATGGTGCTATCTCTTGAGGGGTAAATCCTGCGATACCACATCCTACTTCTGTTACTAAAAAAGTGAGTTCTTGACGTTTTTCAGCAAAATCAATAAATGTTTCTACATAAGGTCGAATAGCTTCAGGTCCTCCATGCATAGTAGGTATGCCATAAGTCTGTCCCTGCAAACCAGCTGCTTGCCCCCAAATGGCTCCCCACTTTTTCCATGCTAATAAAGCGGCACCTCCGCCATGTGATCCTGCCAAATTACTTCCAAATACGAATATTTCATTCGGACTGAGAGTTGTAATTTGCTTTGGTGATATCCGTGTACCCATCTTATTCTTTTGCTAGATATAGTGAAACTTTCTCAGATAGGATTACCTTACTAAATCAAAGTTAAGAGAAGCTCCTTCATTAACTAAAAGAATTAATAAAGGAGCTCCTCTCTGATCTTACTGTAGATTTGTTTTTAAGCTACCCATGTACTGATCAAATTCCTTCTTGTTAAAGTAAGCCTCATCTTTTTTATAGTCCGCCGTATTGTATTTATCATTGGCGTAATATTTGATGGTACATACTTTTATTTGATCTGAACGTCCTTTCATAAATTTGCTATATGGAGCAAAATAAATAAAATTACTTTGGTCATCTTTAGAAACATACTCTAAACCTACGTTGTCAGTATTATTTGACATATGGAACCCATCGTTCGATTTACGGATGCTGTCAGCGTACTCCAACGAAATCTTAGTGCTGAGAAGTTTGTTCGGACTTAGTAAATATACGCCGTCTTTTTTAAATTGTAATTGAGTAGTGAACTCAATGTTCTCGCCTTTTGTTATGGTCGTAAAGCTTGGAAGTAAAATACTGGTATCCGTTAAACATATTTGTGTCCGGGGATTCTCCAGTTGAATCGTTTTGGTTTTTTTTTGAATTAAATTACACCCTGCAAAAATAAAAATGAAGATTAAAATAGGCAATACTCTTTTCATGGCTATAAAATTTTAGAAGTTATAAGTCTATTGCAAATATACTGTTTTATTTTAATTATCACGATGTTAGAGCTCATGTAATAAAATTGTATATATTTGTGCCATAAAAAATAAATGAAATGGGAATTGATCTGACTACACCTGCGTTGCTTTTTTCGGCAATATCACTAATTATGTTAGCTTATACCAATCGCTTTCTTTCTTATGCTAATTTAGTTCGTACGTTGAAAGATCAATATCTGCAAGATCACTCGAGTGTGACTGCTGCACAGATTGATAACCTTCGTAAGCGATTATATCTAACTCGTTCGATGCAAGCAACAGGTATTGGGAGTTTGCTTTTGTGTGTTACCAGTATGTTTACGATTTATATAGGTCTACATCTAATATCCGTCTTTATATTTGGAATGGCACTTGTTCTTTTAATATTATCTCTCTCTATTTCTATTTATGAAATATATATATCAGTCAAAGCTTTGGAATTGCATCTTAAAAATATGGGACATTAAAATTCTAAATGAATGCATTATCGTAATTTATACTTTTAGGTATTTAAATAGTTCCTTTTTATGTGGTTTTTAAAGTTTGATAGATAGTAGGTTTGTTTATGGGTAAATTACTTAAGTTTCGTGTGCGGCGAAAGACGCTAATAATAACGGCTGGTCTGGTTTGGATTATAGCTGGAGGCAATATACTTAAAATCGGTGTTTTCACAGGATTGAAAGATCCTTCTCTTTGGTCGGAGGAGGCTTTGGGAGCAATACTTATTTTTGGAGTGTTTTTTTTCCTGATTTTTAAAAGAATGTTTGTTAAACATACACTTCGTATTGCTCTTAAAGATGACGAAAACCATCCGCTTTCTTTTTTTGATGCAAAAGGGTGGATTGTTATGGGATTTATGATGACATTGGGGATTACAATTCGTGCTTTTCATTTACTTCCGGACTGGTTTATTGCATTTTTTTATACAGGTTTGTCTATCGCATTGATATTAACCGGATTTTTATTTCTTCTTCATTTGCGCAAAGTTCTGTATTAAATATATTTTATGTTGAATCCTTTTTTACTTTTAAAAAATATATAAAAAAAGCAATAAAGAAGCTTACTGATATTTAAGGTGAAAACTTCTTATTAACTTTGTCCCCACTATGCTTAACGGAATTAAAAAAGAAACCAGAATGAGGATAACGATAGCATGGTTGCTTCTTGTTGCACTCATGCCATTTCAGGTAGTGAAGAGTATTCACTATCATGAATCTGCCGTTTCGTCAAGTTCTAGCCAGCATGGGTGCAGTGGTGATAATGATTTTGATCACTCATGTCCTATTTGTAATTTCACACTATCTCCGTTTATACATTCGGAAATACCTCAATTGACTTTTGTTGCGGAACTACTCTCATTCGTTGTTCCGGTTTATGAAAAAGGCAAAGTATTTGTTCTTTTTCATTCGCGTGGTTTGCGTGCTCCTCCTGCTGCTGCGTAACATTCTTACTACATGCTTAGAACTACAGGAATCGGTAGGTTTTTTGTTGCATACCTTTGCACGGCGCTTCTTATTTGTCGTTTCAATTGTCCTGTCGGTACTTTTTAGCTCGCCCGTGAATATCGGGTTACTGAATGCGTATTTATGCATGTTGTTTATGCTTATTAATTTTGATATTGCCACGAAATCATATAAGAAGATATACCTTTATGCATCCTTGTGCTGGTATATTACTTCTATGTATTTCTGTCGCATTTTACTACTTATAAAATAATTATGAAATATATATATTTGTGTATTGTAATACTGCTTCTTTCATTTGAAGCGGTTATGGCTAACACCCCTGTGGGTAATGGATCATTAAAAGGGAAAGTAACAGATGGTACTGATGGGAGTGCATTGATAGGAGTTAACCTTTACTTCCCGGAATTAAAACAAGGAACAGTTACTGATAATCAAGGCAATTATTCAATAATGGGTTTGCCGGCTATAAAAACTACGCTACAGGTGAGCTATCTTGGACATCAGACGATTGTGCAGGAAGTTGATCTGAAAAGCATCAAGTCACTAAATTTTGTGTTGAAAGAATCTGATGCTGCCATTAATGAAGTTGTTATTACAGCTTTAACCGGGAACTCGCTAATAAAAAAGACACCTTCACCAATATCCTATGTCTCGAAAAGGGATTTGGAAGAAACTGCATCTACGAATATCATAGATGCAATAGCAAAACAACCCGGGATTTCACAAATAACTACCGGAGGAAGCATTTCGAAGCCCGTGATACGTGGACTTGGTTATAATAGAGTGGTTGTAGTGAATGATGGTGTTCGTCAAGAGGGGCAGCAATGGGGAGATGAACATGGAATAGAGATAGATCCTCAAAGCGTGAATTCTGTTGAAATATTGAAAGGTCCTGCCAGTTTGATGTATGGTTCGGATGCTATGGCTGGTGTGATAAATTTCCAGTCGGATCCTATATTGCCGGAAGGTTCTGTTAAAGCCAATGTAGCCACAGAATATCAAACAAATAATGGCCTGTTTAATTATTCTTTAAATACTGCTGGAAATAAAAATGGTTTCTTGTGGAACTGGAGATATAGTGATAAAATGGCTCATTCATATCAAAATAAGTATGATGGATATGTATATGGCTCAGGTTTTAGAGAGCGGGCGTTGTCTGGTTTATTAGGGATTAGTCGTAATTGGGGTTATTCACATTTGACTTTTGATTACTATCATCTTACTCCGGGAATTGTAGAAGGTGAGCGTGATGACGAAACTGGTAAGTTTTTAAAACCCATAGTGATAAACGGAGAAGAAGGAGAAGCTGTCGCTACAGATAAGGATGGCAAATCCTATGGCCATTCGATGCCTTATCAGCAAATCTACCATTACAAGGCTGTCCTAAATAATAATATAATAATTGGTCAAGGAAATTTGCGAACCATTATCGGTTATCAACAGAATCGTCGGCAGGAATTCGAAGATGTATTGTTTCCAAATGACTACGGGCTTTATTTTCAGCTCCATACGATAAATTACGATGTACGTTATTCTTTTCCCGCAATAGCAGGCTATAAGTTTGTGGCTGGTGTTAATGGAATGTATCAGAAGTCATTGAATAAAGGCTCGGAGTTTCTTATACCAGAATATAACCTCTTTGATGCAGGAGGATTTTTTCTCGCCAGTCGTAATTTCGGGAAGCTTGATGTGAGTGGTGGTGTTCGCTATGATCGCCGGAGCACACATGGCAAATCACTCTATTTGAACTCAAATGAAGAAGTTGTTAATGAGAATGCTGCAGGTGCAGAGCAGAAATTCGCTGATTTCTCCCGACATTTTCAAGGTATTAGTGCTAGCTTGGGTTTAACTTACCAAATTTCTGATTCTTGGCATACTAAACTAAATATATCGAGAGGTTTTAGATCCCCCAATATTAGTGAATTGGCTTCGAATGGAGTACATGAGGGTACAATACGTTATGAGAAGGGAAATACCGGGTTGACTGCTGAAAATAGTTGGCAAGCCGATTGGGGAGTTGGATACTCTTCTTCTTTTATATCCGCGGAAATTTCTCTTTTTGCAAATAGAATAAACAATTATATCTTTTCTCATAAGCTGACGGACAGTAACGGGGAAGACATATTAACTGATGGATATCAGACTTATCAGTTTGTCTCCGGAGATGCCCGTATACTTGGTGGGGAAGCCAGTATTGATATTCATCCCGTTGAGCGTTTGCATTTTCAAAACACATTCTCTTACGTGAATTCAGTGCAGCTCAATCAACCGGATTCTACTAAATATCTGCCCTTTACACCGGCTCCCAAATGGGCATCAGATCTTCGCTATGATCTCATTCGACATGGCGAAATTTTGAATAATACTTATGTCTCGTTTGGCTTGGAATGTAATCTAAGGCAGGATCATATTTATTCTGCTTTTGGTACCGAGACGATAACACCATCTTATACGTTGCTGAACGCTTCTATTGGAACCGACTTAATGCATAAAGGGCGCAAGTTGGCATCTTTGTATTTCACAGCCAATAACCTTACGGATAAAGCTTATCAGAATCATTTAAGCCGCTTAAAATATGCAGATGAAAATCAGTTGACCGGTAGACAAGGTGTTTATAATATGGGTCGTAACTTTAGTGTAAAACTGATTGTACCATTGAGCTTTTAGAAATAAGAGTTTTACTGCTTTCAGAAATAATTAGGGGCAGTTGATTATATGGGTTACGGACAAAATTACCGTAGCCCATTTTTGTTTTGTAAAATATTAGCGATGTAAGGTGGCCGATTTGTGGCATAATGTTTCTATTGTACCAAGCCCATACCAACTCCGTACCTTCTCCATACCAACTCCACTCTAAAAATATCTTGTTCGGCCCCGGCTGGAGCGTAGAAAAGTAGAGAAGATACGGAACAGGTATTAAGAAATTATTACTGTGCAGCGACTCAAAAGCCTTATACTGTCTCTTTTTTTTAATAAATACAATAAAGAGATTGTCTGTTCTTGGGAATTCATCGGTTTATATGCGCTTTGTGCTTTTTTAGCCTTATTTCTTTAAGATGATTTGTACTAAATTGCGAGTCTTTTCTGTATTTTATTATTAGCTTTGGAACAATATTTATGGTAACTTAAAAAATCTCTATTTATTTAGTATGAAAAACAATAAAAAGAACAAAATCTTTTACTTAGCGGCAATATTGCTTGCTTCTACTTGTAGTTTACACTCTCAATCTAAAGATGCTTTGATTCCTCCCGAACTTGAAAATACGGAGTGTTTGGGTATTAACAAAGAGGCTTATCATACCACTTTGATGCCTTATGCCAACTTGCAGGAGGCTTTAGCAGCCAATCGTCATGCTTCGTCTTATTGTCGTGTTTTAAACGGTATGTGGAAATTTAATTGGGTACCAACTCCTGAAGTGCGCCCTGTCGATTTTTACAAACCCGATTATGATGTTTCTGCCTGGAAAGAAATTCCGGTTCCTTCCAATTGGGAAGTTCAAGGCTATGGTACTCCTTTCTATAGAAATTTGGGTTATACCATAAAAAGAGACTTCCCTCATGTGATGAGTGAACCTGATCCTAAATATACAGCGTATAAAGAGCGTAATCCGGTGGGAAGCTATCGCCGTGATTTCGATGTACCTTCTAGCTGGAAAGGGCGTCGTATCTTTATTACTTTTGACGGTGTGGATAGTGCTTTTTTTATTTGGGTTAATGGGAAAAAGGTTGGCTATAGTGTAAACAGTCGTAATGCCGCCGAATTTGATTTAACTCCGTTTGTGAATGCAGGAAAGAATACATTGGCAGTTGAAGTATATCAATACAGTTCGGGTACATGGCTGGAAGATCAGGATATGTGGCGATTGCATGGTATCTTCCGTAACGTAACGCTTTGGAGTGCACCTCAAACGCATATGCGTGATTTCTTTGTAAAGCAGGATCTTGATAAAGAGTATAAGAATGCTACGCTTGAGGTTGTTGCGAAGATAAAAAACTATGGTACTAAAAAGAGTAAGGCACAAAGCTTAACGGCAACATTATATGACAAACAAGGCAATGAGATTGCGCAAAAGGCCGTTTCCGGGAAAGCTTTATTGGGACAGCAGGAACAGCAGTTTGCTGTGAAAATGGATGTTATAAATCCTGAGAAATGGACGGCTGAAACGCCAAATCTTTACACAGTTGTGTTATCTAATTCCGAAGGAGAAATATTGTCTTCTAAGATAGGTTTTCGAAAACTTGAAATCAATGGCAGAATTATGACTGTCAATGGTGTTCCTTTGAAATTGAAAGGGGTAAACCGGCATGAGCATTGGTCAGAAGTAGGCCATGCCGTAACTGAAGAACAAATGATAAGAGATTTGCAGGTAATCAAGCAAGGTAATTGCAATCACGTAAGGACATGCCATTATTCTGATGATCCGCGCTGGTATGAATTATGCGATGAATGGGGTATTTGGCTCGTGGCTGAAGCGAATTGTGAATGCCATGGTTATGATGGCAAGTTTGATGAAGAACCACTGATGAAGGCAGCAATTTTAGATCGCAATGTAGCCAATGTGGAAAATTTTAAGAACCATCCGTCGGTTATAATATGGTCTCTTGGTAATGAATGTGGTGGGGTTGGTTCTAATTTTGTTGCGGCAATGCATAAAATTAAAGAAATTGATCCAACACGTTTTGTACACTATGAGCGTTTTGGTGTTGGTGATAAAAATCCTGCTGACTTTGACGGTCGTATGTATGGTACTCCTGAAGATTTTGCAAATGTTGCAAGAGATAAGAATCTTAAGAAACCATTTTATATATGCGAATTCGCGCATGCTATGTTTAATTCTATGGGTTCTTTGGCAGAATATTCCGAAGTCTTCGATAATAATCCGGAGATTGTAGGAGGAGCTATTTGGGAATATCAGGATCAGGCTTTGTGGAATAGACGTAATCCCGCTCATCCTATATTGGCTTATGGTGGGGGCTTTGGTGAATACCCCAATGACCACTATTTTATTCATAAAGGAGTTGTTTCTTATGATCGATCTACGGAAGGTACCGGTGTAAAGCCGCATTATCCCGAGATGAAAAAAGCTTTTCAGTGGATTGATACCCGATTGGTAGATCCGGCGAAAGGGCAGATATCAATTAGAAATAAATATCAGTTTATATCTCTTGATGGATTTGAAGGGTCTTGGACTCTATCGGAAAACGGGAAGATTATTGCTTCCGGTAAACTGGATATGCCTAATGTTGCTCCTCTGTCGGAAGCGACAGCAACTATTCCTTATCGAATTGATAAGCCGAAACCTGATACCGAATACTTCTTACGGGTTTCTTACCGTTTAAAAGATAGAACATTGTGGGCGGACAAAGGATTTGAGATTGCTTGTGAGCAATTTAAATTACCCATAAATACGGGTTCAGCGTTGATAACACCTTCTGTAAGTCCTTTGAAAATAGCAAAAGACGCTCAGTCCGTAACAATCTCAGGCCACAATTTTTCCTTAGCTTTTGATAAGCAAAGTGGATTCTTAATACAGTTGGTTAAGGATGGTACCAGTTTGTTGGCTGCTGATGGAGGGCCGAAGCTCCATTTGTGGCGATCAGCCCATCGGAACGATGATATGTGGGCCTTTCGTCAATGGGAGAAATATGGTGTGGATAGCTTGAAGTATTCATTAGTCAGCTTTGATATAAAGCCTGTTGACAAGAATTCCGTGAATGTTGTCTCTGTCGTAAAAGCTGAAGGAAAAGAAAGGTTTGGAGCACTTCATACCACTGCTTACTTTGTGAAAGGCGATGGCACTGTTACTGTGACTAATAAGATCGAATTTGTTGGTACACGTATTAATTTAGCACGTATTGGAGTACGTTTCCTTCTTGATAAAAGACTTGATAATGTGACTTACTTTGGACGTGGTCCGGTAGAGAATTATTCTGATCGTAAATCAGCCCAAGACGTTGGGCAATATAAGTTGGATGTGAATAATCAATACGAATACGAGAAACCAATGGATCGAGGTAACCATGAAGATGTTCGCTGGGCAGATATGTCCGGAGGTAGTATGCCTTCATTCTCTTTTCAAGCGGATAAAAACTTGATGCAGTTTTCAGCATTACCTCATACTGATGAACAAATGCAAAATGTGGAATACAAGATTGATTTACCCAAAAGCCAGGCTACAGTATTCACCCTTGCTGCTAAAACTTTAGGGGTGGGTTCCAATGGATGTGGTCCTAAGCCATTAGATAAATATTTGGTGTGGTCGGACAATACTGAATTTACCTACGTCATAGATCTATCTCAGATTCATGAATAGTGATAATTCATTAATTAACAGAAATAAAAAAGGAGTTAAGATTGATCTTAACTCCTTTTTTATACTCAGTCGGGGTGAGAAGATTCGAACTTCCGACCACACGCCCCCCAGACGCGTACTCTAACCGGGCTGAGCTACACCCCGAATTGCGGATGCAAAAGTAAGGCTTTATTTTTAAATAGCAAATGTTTGAATGATTAAATTTGAGCATTTTCAAGCCTACTATCTCCTTGTAGAAGCATCTTGTAGTGATTATAAGTTCTATAATCCCATGCATTCCCTGTAAAAATCAAACATTTGGAAGATGGTTTCCTTATCTGCGGTTTCATTTAAGCTAACTTCACCAATATTCTTTAATAAACTGAAGTTAATAATGCCCGCAGTGTTTTTCTTGTCATGCTTCATGAGCTCATATAACTGCTCATATTGGTTGCAATCAAAATAGAAAGTTCCATAATTTTGGCGTATGAACTGAATGGTTTGGCGCATCTTCTCTATGGGGAATCCTACTTTTATGTGTGAGAGATAGACCTCGCAAACTATTCCCCACGCTACTGCGTAGCCATGTAATACGGGGTGATTCTGTGCCAATGCCAAACTTTCGAAAGCGTGCCCTACTGTGTGTCCCAAGTTTAGGGCCTTACGGATGCCATTTTCCAATGGATCTTCTGTTACAATTTGTTCTTTCACGCTTACTGATCGTCCGACCATTTCTTTTAAAACGGAGTAGTCTATGCTATCTGTATTGAAATTTAGTAACTCACTCCAATGTTCCGGGGTGCTGATCAATCCATGCTTTAGCATCTCAGCATAGCCTGAAAAGAAATTCTGTGCATCAAGGCTGCGTAGAAACTCTGTTTCTAAAATAACATAAGCAGCGGGATTAAACACTCCGATCTCATTCTTTAATCCATTGAAGTTTATTCCAGTCTTGCCACCAACAGCTGCGTCTACCATAGCCAGCAATGTTGTGGGGATATTGATATAAGCTATTCCTCTCTTGAAGGTGGATGCGGCAAATCCTCCGAGGTCGGTAATCATCCCACCACCAAGATTTATAAGCAATGAATGTCGTGAAGCGCCTTTTTCACTAAGAGCTTGCCAAACAGATGCCAAATTTTCTAGAGTCTTATTTACGTCTCCTGCACCGATAATGATTTGCTGAGCTTCAGTCAGCAAGTCTTTCAGTAGAGGATAACAATATTGTTGGGTGTGTTCATCGGTTAATATGTACAACCTGTCATAAGAACATTCCTGTACGATTTCGGGCAATGTTGTCTTTAGATTTTCACAAAGAATGATTTTCTGTTTGCTCATAATACGGTGGTATTTCTTACGCAAAGGTAGAATTTCTATTGGAAAGAACTATTTTTGTTTTTGAAAAAGATCGTTTGCAATAAATTAAATGGATATTGCGATGAGGTATCAATTTGGGTGAAAATATAATGCTGTCTCATAATTGTTTCATTAGAATAAACATTGTGAAATTCCGTATATACATATAGGATATTCATCGGTTTTATTTGCATAAACGTCGATAATTAAAGTATTTTGTTTTTTCCTAATTAAACTTTTAATAGGTATCCGCGTCCAATTAAACAGTGTAAAAAGATTGAATGTTGTTTTAATAAGCAAAATCGAATGAAAAGAATGATCGTCGGAATGGTGACTTTACTGTCAACAATCCTTTCCGCTTACTCACAAAGCGCGACTATTACAGTATCCGGGCATGTTATTGAAGCTGACACAAAAGAAGCTGCTATTCAAGCTTCAGTGCAATTGCTGTCTTTGCCTGATAGTACTTTTATTACGGGGGGAGTTACCTCTCAAAATGGTAATTTCACGCTGCCAAAGAAAGTTAGAGGAGGCAAATATTTGCTTAAGGTTTCATATGTGGGATTCCAAACTAAAATTTTACCGTTGCAATTATCTCCTTCTGTTCCGAACAGAAATGTAGGGGCAATTTCTTTGAAAGTTGATGCTATATTGCTTTCTGAGGCGGTAGTTACAGCTGAAGCTCCTCAAGTCCAAGCAGTAGAAGACACTCTTGTTTATAATTCCTCTGCATATCGCACGCCACAAGGGGCTATGTTGGAAGAATTGGTTAAGAAACTTCCAGGAGCCGAGATTGATGATGATGGAAACATTAAAATCAATGGTAAAGATGTCAAGAAGATCATGGTAGATGGTAAAGAGTTTTTTGGCGGTGATGTAAAAACCGGGTTGAAGAATTTACCTGTTGACATGATTGAAAAACTTAAAACTTATGATAAGAAATCCGATTTAGCCCGTATTACCGGTATTGACGATGGCGACGAAGAAACAGTACTTGATCTTACTGTGAAGAAGGGAATGAATCAGGGATGGTTCGGTAACTTTGATGCTGCTATTGGTAACCATGATCGTTATATTGGCCGTGGGATGATGAACCGTTTTGTTGATAATACGCAAGTATCTGTGATAGGTTCGGCTAACAATGTAAATGACCAAGGTTTTTCAGGTGGCGGAGGCGGACCGCGCTGGCGACCCAATAACGGCTTGAATGCGCCAAAAGAGTATGGTATTAACTTTGCAACTCAAAATTCCAAAATAGAGTTAGGTGGTAGTGCCCGGTTTAATTCTAGTGATGCTGATATTGCAAGCGTAAACTCTTCCGAGCGTTTCTTGCAAAGCGGTAATTCGTTTTCCAACTCCAATTCCCATGGATGGAACGGTAATAAGTCATTTAGTGCCGACTTCAGAATGGAATGGAAACCAGACACTCTTACTAATATTATATTTCGTCCTAATTTGTCCTATGGGAAGACAAATAACTCATCTTTATCACAGTCGGGCACGTTCAACAGCGATCCGTATGTTTTAGTGTCTAATCCTAATGACTATCTTGATTTTGATCAGATTGATACTAATGACCCTTTGAGAAGTCTACGGGTAAATGCAACAAATAGTAAAGGATTGACGAAATCAAATAGCGTTTCAACAGATGCTACTATACAGATAAATAGAAAACTTAATAATAAAGGACGAAATGTCACTTTCAGAGGTAGCTTTGGTTATGGTAATAATAATAATGATCAGTTTACTGAATCTACCACTAACTATTATCAATTACAAAATTATTTAGGTAACGATTCGATTTTGGTTCGTAATCAATATATTACTACACCTAACAAGAACTTCAATTACATGGGGCAGGTGACTTATAGTGAGCCTATTGCTCGAGCTACATTCCTTCAATTTAGCTACCAATTTCAGTATAAGTACAGTAAAAGTGACAAAACCACTTATGATTTGCAGGACTATGATAACTGGGGTATAAATGTTCCTTTGCCCGCAGGTTATCGTGAAAATGCAGTAGACAGCTTAAGTAAGTATGCACAATATAGGTATTATAATCACAATGCATCAGTCTCTTTACGGTTTATCCGTGAGAAATATCAGTTAAGCGCCGGATTTTCTTTCCAACCTCAAAACACCAAATTGTCTTATATTCGGGGGAGCTACATGACTGATACTACGCGTACTGTTGTTAATTTTGCTCCGAATGTAGATTTACGTTTCCGCTTTTCGAAAGTGAGCCAGTTGCGTTTGATGTATCGTGGTAATACCGGACAGCCCAGCATGGAAAATCTATTGCCTATAGTGGATAATTCGGACCCTCTAAATATCAGGGTGGGTAATCCAGGGTTGAAACCATCTTTCACACATTCGATGCGAATGTTCTACAATACATTTAATGCGGAACACCAACGCAATATTGTGGCCCATATCAATTTCTCGGCGACACAGAACAGCATAAGTAATAGTACGGAATATAATGAGAAAACAGGTGGAACAATCACAACGCCTAAAAATATAAACGGTAATTGGAATGCCTTCGGAATGTTTGGCTATAATACCGCGCTAAAAGATAAAAGATTCACAGTAAACACTTTTTCAACGGTTAATTACCAGAATAACGTTGCTTTCTTGTATGATCAATCTGCAAAGGGTGATCAGAAAAATACGACTACGGGATTGACCCTAGGTGAACGATTAAATGGTGGATATCGTAATAATTGGTTTGAATTTGGACTGAATGGCTCTGTTTCATATACTTCCGAGCGTAATGAATTGCGACCTACATATAATCAGGAACCTTACACGTTCTCTTACGGAGCAAGCTCTAATGTTACTTTGCCTTGGAGCATGAATGTTTCAACAAATATAGCCAATCAAAGTCGTCGCGGATACTCCGATGCAAGCATGAACCGTAATGAACTGATTTGGAATGCACAAATATCTCAAAGCTTTTTGAAAGGTGCTGCTACGGTTAGCTTTGAGATGTACGATATTTTACAGCGTCAGAGTAATATCAGCCGTTCTTTAAGTGCAACGGGCCGTTCTGTGTCTGAATATAATGGCATAAACAGCTATTGTATGCTGCACTTTATTTATCGCCTGAATATTTTTGGAAGCAAAGCTGCTCGTGATAAGATGCAGAATCGTCGTGATTTTGATGCTCCCGGCTTTGGTGGTGGCGATCGCCCAAGAGGTAGAGGTGGCTTTGGTGGCGGTGGCTTTGGCGGCGGTGGAGGACGCTCATTCTGATAACCTAACCAGTTCTTTTGTAAACTCCCCTTTGTTTCTCTATCTTCGGGAATCAAAGGGGATTTCTTTTCTATTAGTGTTAATTAGTGTAACCAACGGTGAATATAATATTGAATTTATTAAATTTGCTTTCCACGCTGTTTTTAATTTATATCATACAATGATTGATTGGTATTCCATAACCAGCCAAATTGCGACTATTATATTTGATGTTTTATATTTTGGCATAATCATCGGCATCATTGTCATTATCATCCTTGACAACAGAAATCCGGTGAAGACTATGTCGTGGATACTGGTTTTGTTATTTCTTCCTGTTGTGGGACTTATTTTTTATTTCTTTTTCGGGCGTAGTCAAAGGCGTGAACGGATTATCAGTAAGAAGAGTTATAATCATTTACTGAAGAAACCTATGGCCGAATATATGGCTCAGGATATTTGTGCCCTTCCTGATAATTATAGCCGACTTATTTCACTGTTTCAAGATATTAATCAATCTTTTCCTTTTGAGGGCAATAGAATAGAGACCTATACGGAAGGTTTTTCCATGCTCCAATCTCTAATGAGGGAGTTGAAGAAAGCGACCAGACATATTCATTTCGAATTTTATATTTTTGAAGATGATGCTGTCGGCCGATTAGTGCGGGATGCGTTGATTGATAAGGCTCGCGAGGGAGTTGAGATTCGTGTTATTTATGATGATGTAGGTTGCTGGAATGTACCGAACCGTTTCTTTGATGAAATGCGTTCGGCAGGTATTGAAGTCCGAAGCTTCTTGAAAGTACGGTTCCCTGTGTTCACAAGTAAAGTGAATTATCGCAATCATCGCAAGATAGTTGTTATTGACGGACGGATAGGATTTGTCGGCGGAATGAATCTTGCTGTACGCTATATGCGTGGCCCTTCTTGGGGGATATGGAGGGATACCCATATTATGCTTGAAGGGAAAGCCGTACATGGTTTGCAAACTGCTTTTTTGCTCGATTGGTATTTTGTTGACCGGACTTTAATTACGGCATCACGTTATTTCCCAAAGATTGAGTCTTGCGGTTCTTCATTGGTACAGGTTGTTACGAGCGAACCTATTGGACTTTGGAAAGAGATAATGCAAGGATTGGTTATGGCCATATCCAATGCGAAAAGATATTTCTATATTCAGACTCCTTATTTCCTTCCTACCGAACCTATTATGACTGCATTGCAAACTGCTGCCTTGGCGGGTGTAGATGTAAGACTAATGTTGCCGTTAAGGGCTGACAGCCGTTTGGCACATTTAGGGTCGCGCTCCTTTCTTGCAGATGTGCTTCAAGCTGGTGTGAAAGTCTATTTCTATAAAAAAGGCTTCTTACACTCCAAACTGATCGTTTCGGATGATGAGTTATTTATTGCTGGTTCTACTAATCTTGATTTCCGAAGCTTTGAGCATAACTTTGAGGTCAATGCTTTTATTTATGATGTGGAGACGGCATTGCAAGTGCGCGAAATCTTTCTCTTTGATCAAAAAGATTGTACGCAAATTTTCTTGAAGAGTTGGGAAAAGCGTCCGTGGAGACAAAAAGCTAAAGAAAGTGTAGTGAGATTAATGTCTCCGTTACTGTAAACGGAGACTATTCAAAATATCGGTTATTTATCTTTTTTCAGTTTATTCTTCTGACGTTCCGGTCTCTTTCTTTATTTGAAAGATTGAAAAGTTGACGCTGCCGTATGCACGTCGCTCTACAAAATAAGGATGATTTTCAAAGTGATTGGTCTTACCATGTTCTAACACAAACAAGCCGTCTTCCTTTAGCAGACTATTTCCGAAAATAAGGTCGGGGATTGACGCCAACTCTTTTAAATCGTAGGGAGGATCAGCAAAAATGAAATCAAATTGCTTGCCTCCATTTTTGAGATATTTAAAAACATCCCCCCTTACCGGTAGCCAGTTTTCAGCCTTAATTTCATGCATTATCTTGTTGATAAAGGCATAGTGGTCGCGATCTTTTTCTATACTTATTACTTTGTCACAACCTCGTGAGACCAACTCTATGCTGATACTGCCTGTACCGGCAAATAGGTCGAGCGCTGTGACTCCATCTTCAAAATCCATATAATTGGATAACACGTTGAAAAGATTCTCTTTGGCAAAATCGGTAGTCGGACGTGCTTTAAAATTATGAGGCACATCAAATCTTCTTCTTTTATATATTCCGCTGATTACTCGCATAGGACTATGGAACGTAAGTCGAGGTTAGTAGCAGGAGTCATAATGAACACCTGCTTGATATATTTTTTTATCTCTGGTAATAAGGCTTCCTTTTCAGATAAATCACCACTCAGATGTAATTCATCACGCAAGGCATCAAAGCCCATCTGCTTCCAAGTATAAAGCAAATAATAAATACGATCTGTCGTTTCATGACATTCAAAAGAGTTTGCCAATAGCAGGTGACCACGATCGTAGCAAAACATGTCTATTCCGGCAACTCTAAAATTAACGTATACTTTACGACTGTTTCCCAGACGGCTTTTAGTCGAGAAAGATTCTATTAAAGAGCTTGCTTGTGAGTAGAATTTAATATCAGGATACTGTTCCTTGAGAAAATGATAAGAGCTCTTATCCATACCGAAAAGAACTACAGCATTATTTTTCCGGAGAATGTTGTATTGCACCAATTCATTTTCGCGTATCGAGTGGCTATGATAAAACAAGGTTTCGGTCTGCTCATCTTCAAAGAACTCTAGTGGAACAAGGACAAAACGCTTATCGGCCATTAATACATTTACACGCCGGAAAGTATGGTTTAACCATTCTACTTCCCGAAACATTTTTTTGATATTCGCTGTAAGCGATAGAGTTTCCTCGACTGCTCTTTCGAAAAACGTGAAATTTCCTCCGTCAAGCGGATTGTAGACGGAAAGCATAAATCCCTCCGTGCTTAAACGGATGGAGAGAGTGTACTGTTCCGATTTGCTGAAATCAACTGTTTCCATAATTCTTTCGAAAACAATATTAAGTCTTGTTTTCGTGAAAGATATTTATTTTTGGTTTATATTCGTACTGCGAATTTAAAAAAATAATTCTAATGACAGTAGCTTTTAGCTGTTTTTCCCATTGAAGCGATGATAAACGAATACTTGGAAAAGTTTATTAAGGGGGCATTCCCTTACAAACCAACCTTTGAACAAGATGTGGCAATAGGGAAATTGGCAGAGTTTATAGCTTGCCCGAGGACTGATGTCGTATTTATACTCCGGGGATATGCAGGTACAGGTAAAACATCGCTTGTCGGGGCTTTAGTCAAGGCACTCGATCAGCTTCAACAAAAATCCATATTATTGGCTCCAACCGGGCGTGCAGCAAAAGTCTTCTCGGCTTATGCGGGACACTCAGCTTTTACTATTCATAAAAAGATTTATCGTCAGCAGAGCTTTTCCAACGAAATGGCTAATTTCTCGGTCAATGATAATTTGACGACGCACACGATGTATATTGTCGATGAGGCTTCGATGATTTCGAATGACGGACTCTCAGGAAATGTATTTGGCACAGGTCGGCTACTGGATGATTTGGTACAGTTTGTTTATTCCGGTATGGGTTGCAAACTTCTTTTAATGGGTGACACGGCACAGTTGCCTCCGGTAGGAGAAGAGTTGAGTCCGGCGTTGTTTAGTGATGCATTGAAAGGATATAACTTGGAAGTTTGGGAGGTGACATTGACCCAAGTCGTACGTCAGATGGAGGATTCGGGTATCTTGTGGAATGCGACTCAATTGAGAGAATTGATTTCAAGAGATGAATATACTTCGCTTCCCCGGATTAAAGTTTCGGGCTTTTCCGATATAAAAGTTCTGCCGGGAGAAGAGCTCATTGAAACGTTATCTACTTGTTATGACAAAGATGGCATGGATGAAACAATTGTGGTGTGCCGTTCCAATAAACGTGCCAATATCTATAATAAGGGTATCAGGGCACAAATTCTCTGGCGTGAAGATGAGCTAAATGTTGGAGATCTATTGATGGTGGCCAAAAATAATTATTATTGGACGGAGAAGAGTACGCAAATAGACTTTATAGCCAATGGTGAGATCGCCGTATTACGTCGGGTGCGGCGTGTACGCGAGTTATATGGCTTTCGTTTTGCCGAGGTTACGTTGTCATTTCCTGATCATGAAGACTTTGAATTAGATGCCAATCTTTTGCTTGATGCACTTCAGAGTGATGCTCCTGCTTTATCTAAAGAAAATAATGACCGGCTGTTTTACGCTGTATTAGAAGATTATGCCGAGTTATCGACAAAGCGTGAACGAATGAAAAAGATGAAAGCGGATCCTTATTATAATGCGTTGCAAGTGAAATATGCTTATGCCGTCACCTGTCATAAGGCTCAGGGTGGGCAGTGGAAAAATGTATTTCTAGATCAGGGCTATATGTCCGAAGAATATCTCACGCCCGATTATTTCCGCTGGCTTTATACGGCTTTTACCCGTGCAACCGGAACCCTTTATTTAGTCAATTATCCAAAGAATGCATATTATTAAGAGAACCCTTTTGTATCTTAAGTTAATATGAGTTTGACATGACACAAGAGCAGAGTGAAAACATTAGCAAAAGAGAGGCTAATTTCAGCCTGAATATAATTTTTCTATCATATTTACCCTCATGCTCTAATAAATACCTATATCCATTTATTCATAGGATATATAGACATGATAGTGGTAATGAGAGTACTATGAGGGTAAGTCTTACACCCTCATGCTCAATTTAGACAGCACACTCATAATTGTTTTATTATAAAGCAATTAAATATATTTTTTCATTCAATATATATCAGTCATATTGCCGTATTTTTTGTTTATAGTGTGCCTATTGTCAATAACTGACGATCACTTTGTGTTGAACACATGATCTATTGGGGCCAAATACATGGTCAATTGGGGGGCAACAGATGGTCAGTTGGAAGGCAAAAAAAAGATCTCTGTTTTTTATTTATCTAATTATCTCTACCTTTGAGCTACTAGCATGAAAGATTAATAAAACAGCATATTATTTTGGAAGAAGAAATGAATTTTTCGCAAGTACCTTTCAATTACCCGTTGTGTCTCAATTGTCAATGCCCTAAAGCTTCCACTTGTCTGAGACACTTGGCTGAGCAGAGCGTACCCGACGATGTGGAGCAACTGATGATTGTCAATCCCAAACGAATAGCTGCCGCAGAAAGCAACTGTCCATATTACCGTTCCAGTGAAAGAGTACGGTATGCCAAAGGTTTCATTGGCATTCTGGATAACCTCACCCATAGTCAAATGAGAATAGTGGTCTCTCGTTTGATCGGACATTTTAGTCGTAGAACTTACTATCGTATCCGAAAAGGAGAACGTCCGCTTTCTCCCCTCGAGCAAAAGGAAATACTGAACATACTCAAGAATTGCGGAGTAACCGTATCAAAAGACTTTGATAGTTACTTTGAAGAGTATGACTGGTAGTTATATGTCGGAAGAATAAAAGTAATGCCAACTTATTGCCAAAAGCATGGCAAAGTTGTGCCTCTATATTGGCAAATTAATGCCAATATAGAGGCAATTTTGTGCCAATAGGTTGGCACAATAACATAATCTATTGCTGGTATCTGCAGCATTGTGGTCTTCTAATCTTATTAATTTATAGCAGAATGTATTTTGGAAAATGAAATAAGAATGTAGAATGGACATAAGTCCTTATTATTGTACATATATTCTATAATAGATGTAAAGGTGGCTGGTAATTTTGTGTAGTTGTTAATTATGTAACATTATGAAAAAATTAAGCTATCTTATTTCTGCGTTTTCTTTAGTAAGTTGTGCAACTCAACAAGTGGAGGAAAAGCCCAATGTGATTGTTATCTTAGCGGACGATTTAGGTTTCGGTGATGTCAGCGCTTATGGGTCCAATACCATTCATACACCTAATATAGACAGTCTTGCTAATGGAGGGGTTTGCTTTACTAATGGATATGCAACTTCTGCAACGTCCACTCCCAGTCGTTATGCCTTGATGACCGGAATGTATCCTTGGAAGAATAAAAATGCAAAAATACTTCCGGGTGACGCTCCACTTATCATCGATGAAAATCAATATACTTTGCCGAAAATGATGCATGGAAGGGGTTATATAACCGGGGCTATCGGAAAGTGGCACCTTGGTATGGGTAGTGGAAATGTTGATTGGAACAATACCGTCAAGCCGGGGGCAAGGGAAATCGGCTTTGACTATTCTTGTCTTATTGCAGCAACGAACGATCGTGTGCCGACCGTTTATGTCGAAAATGGTGATGTGGTAGGACGTGATTCACTGGATCCTATTGAGGTGAGTTATGAAAAAAACTTTCAGGGAGAACCTACTGCTATTTCGAATCCGGAAATGCTGAAAATGACATGGGCACACGGGCATAACAATTCGATAGTAAACGGAATACCGCGTATTGGTTATATGAAGGGAGGACAGAAAGCCCGTTGGAAAGATGAAGATATGGCGGATTACTTTGTAGGCAAAGTTAAAAACTTTATAACCCAACATAAAGACTCAGCGTTTTTCCTATATTATGGTCTGCATGAACCCCATGTACCTCGTGCTCCTCATCAACGTTTTGTAGGCAAAACAACGATGGGACCACGCGGAGATGCTATCATGGAAGCCGATTGGTGTGTCGGTGAATTATTGGCTCATTTAAGAAAAGAGGGTGTGTTGGAAAAAACATTGATTATTTTCTCTAGTGATAACGGTCCGGTTTTGAATGATGGATATAAAGATGGAGCCTCTGAATTAGTAGGGAAACATTCTCCTTCCGGAGGCCTGAGAGGTGGTAAATACAGCTTATTCGATGGTGGTACACATGTCCCGTTCTTTGTCTATTGGAAAGGTAGGATTCATCCGATGGTATCTGATGCTTTAGTTTGCCAAGTCGATATATTGAGTTCTTTGGCTGCGATGCTACATTCCGATTTACCGAAAGGCTTAGATAGTCAGAATTATATGAATGTATTTTTGGGAAAGAAAGAATCCGGTCGTAAAGAACTAATACTTGAAGCCCAAGGTCGCTTGGCATATCGTGCAAAGGATTGGATTATGATGCCTCCTTATAAAGGCTCTCTACGTAATTTGACAGGGAATGAACTTGGCAATTTAGGTGAATTCGGGCTGTTTAATGTTAAGACCGATCCGGCACAACAGCAAAATAAAGCCACACAATATCCCAAAATACTAGATTCTTTAAAGCAACATTTCTTCTCGTCTGTTGAAGGCTATTATCACGGTGAAGTAGAAGAAGAGCCATTAAAATAAGGTCAAATGTCTTTTTGAACATATATACCCGGTGATAAAACATCCGTTCTATTCTCCGGGTATTCATTTTTCTACTTTTGCCGCATTCAATACCGAATGATTAACCTTGAAGATTAATAATATGAAAAATGCCGTTTTTCTATTCCTTGCTGTATTGTTAGTTGCTTGTCATTCCGGTTCTTCTTTAGTATTATTACCTGAGTCTCACTTTCGGACTGAGATTGACGGTAAACCGGTATCACTTTACACGCTCACTAATAGTAGTGGGTTATTGATGCAGGTAACTAACTGGGGAGCTCGCGTGGTATCTTTGTGGGTACCTGATCGACGAGGTAAACTAGATGATATTGTATTGGGATACGATAACATTGACCAATATCTACATAGTCACTCTTATTGGGGTGCTGCAATCGGGCGCTTTGGCAATCGTATTGCAAATGGACGTTTCACTCTCGATGGGCAAGTCTATCAGTTGCCTTTGTCGGATAAAAGACATTGCCTTCACGGAGGGAAAAAAGGCTTCGACCGGGTCGTTTGGAATGTCGATACCATTGCTTCCGATCATATCTGTTTCTCTTATCGCTCAAAGGATGGAGAAGAAGGGTTTCCCGGGAATCTTGATATAAAGATGAAATATAGTCTGACTCTCGAAAACGGATTTAAAATTGAGTATAGAGCTGTAACCGATAAAAGCACTCCGATAAATCTCACCCATCATTCTTTATTTAATTTGAAAGGTGCAGGAAATGGTTCTGTTGAATCACATCTGTTGCATATTTCAGCCGATCATTATACACCCGTGGATAGTACACTGATTCCTATCGGAGTATTGGCTTTGGTAGACAAAAGTCCATTTGATTTCCGTATACCCGTATCGATCGGTAAACAAATGAACAACCCGGATGCGCCATTAAACCGAAGTTGTGGATACGACCATAATTTCGTTCTGAATCGTAAGAAAACGGGTGATTTGGAATTTGCAGCTTCATTATATGAGCCCTCTAATGGGCGTTATATGGAAGTTTGGTCTACTGAACCGGGATTACAATTTTATAGTGGAAACTTGTTTGACGGTACTATAAGAGGAAAAAAGGGTAAGAGTTACAAGCATTGTGCTGCTCTAGCCTTAGAGACGCAACATTTTCCGGACTCTCCCAATCAGACCGGATTTCCTAACACGATATTAAGGCCGACCGAAGTTTATATTCAGACTTGTATCTATCAATTTAGCATAAAATAAAAAATAAGAATGAAAAACAGCAAAACTATCAAACAGTTTATTTTGGCTTTAAGTATTGTATGTTCATCTACATCACAATTATGGGCCGATTCATGGAAAGAGATCACTTATGCCGATCCAACCATTTTTGTCGAGGAAGGTAAATATTATCTTACCGGTACGCGTGGACGTGAACCATTTGGTTTTGCCCTGCTTGAGTCGACTGATTTGAAACATTGGAGTGTAGCCAATGGGGATACGCTACAGTTAATTCTGCGGAAAGGTGATCATGTGTTTGGTGAGCGAGGGTTTTGGGCGCCCCAATACTTTAAAGATGAGGATACCTATTATTTTACATATACGGCGAATGAACATACCGCCATTGCTTCTTCCAAATCTGTTTTTGGTCCATTTCTTCAGGAAGAAATAAAACCTATTGATGGCTCTGCAAAAAATATAGATCCATTCTTGTTCAAAGATGATGATGGTAAGTACTATCTCTATCATGTCCGCTTCAATAAAGGCAACTACTTATGGGTGGCCGAATTTGACATGGTAAAGAGAAGTATTAAACCTGAAACATTGAAACAATGTCTTGATTGTACCGAACCTTGGGAAAAGACACCAAATTATAAGTCGGCACCTATAATGGAAGGCCCGACAGTGAAAAAATGGGATGGAGTTTATTATTTATTCTATTCGGCTAACCATTTTATGAATATTGATTACTCTGTGGGATATGCCACATCTACTTCGCCTTTTGGCCCTTGGAAGAAAAACACCAATAATCCTATCATACATCGTAGTCTAGTCGGAGAAAATGGGTCAGGACATGGAGATGTGTTTAAAGGGCTTGATGGAAGGTACTATTATGTTTATCATGTCCATAGCTCCGACTCAACCGTGCAACCGCGAAAAACGCGTATTGTCCCTTTGATTATGAAAAAGGAAAACGGTATATATCACATAACCATAGACCGGAAGCACATTATAAAGCCGGTATGGAAGTGACTCTTATATGATGATTCGAGAATTTGTTAACAGCTAAAATAATG
Source organism: Bacteroides sp. (assembly GCA_041907545.1). Classification (GTDB taxonomy): domain Bacteria; phylum Bacteroidota; class Bacteroidia; order Bacteroidales; family Bacteroidaceae; genus Bacteroides. The sequence continues at coordinate 49,758 of JAYRGX010000008.1, read as the reverse complement.
TATATGAAAAGAAAAAAGCTTTATTTATCTTTCTTATGCCTTTGTTGTTTGTTGCTGTGCTCACTGACAGTGCAAGCGCAGCAAAGTTATTGGAAAGGACAAGTACAGGATGCAACTACCGGTGAGACGATGATCGGTGTTAGCGTCCAGGTGAAAAGTAATGGTAGCGGGACAATCACCGATCTCGACGGTAACTTTTCGGTGAAAGCTGCTAAGGGCGATGTCCTTGTGATTTCCTATATCGGATACAGGAGCCGGGAAGTGAAATTGAATGGGAATAGTGGGTTGGGTGTTATTACTTTGACAGAAGATGCAAAATCCTTGCAAGAGGTTGTTGTTGTAGGATATGGAGTGCAAAAAAAAGCTTCCAGCGTTGGTTCTATAACCTCGGCTAAAGGTGACGATTTGTTGAAGGTGGGTAGTGTGAACTCGGTCTCCGAAGCTTTGCAAGGACAGATGCCCGGTGTAGTTGCCATTAATTCGACCTCTAAGCCGGGTGCCGATAAGGCTTCTTTGCTGATTCGTGGTAAGTCAACATGGGGTGATGCCGCACCTTTGGTTTTGATTGACGGTATTGAACGAGACTTCAATGATGTGGATGTAAATGAGATAGAATCCATATCAGTGTTGAAAGATGCATCGGCAACGGCGGTTTACGGTGTGAAAGGAGCTAATGGGGTAATTTTGCTGACTACCAAGCGTGGATTAGATCAGAAAGCAGAAATTTCATTTACAGCTAACTTTGGGTTTAAGCAACCTTCTGCTGCTCCTGAATGGTCGGACTACGTGACTTCAATGAAGCAATATAATAAAGCGCAAGCCAATGATGGAAATTGGGGAGGTCTAGTGCCGGAGTCTACTATCAAGGCTTGGGAGAATGCTTATGCCACTGGGAACTATGGTCCTTATAATGACGTATTTCCCGATGTTAACTGGTGGGATGAATTAGTGAAAGATATTGGCTACGAACAGACATACAATTTGAATGTGCGGGGCGGTACTAAGAAGATGAGTTACTTTGTTTCTTTAGGCTATTTACACGACGGAGATATTTTTGCTACAACAAAGCAGCCTGATTTTGATCCTTCCTTCAGTTATAAACGTTACAATTGGCGGAGTAATTTTGACTTCAATATCACCGAAACGACTAAACTTTCGTTTAATGTAGCGGGCAAAATGGGATATCAGAATCAGCCTTCGTATTTTCTTAATGCAGACCCGGATGAACGCTTTTTCAGTACACTTTTTACAGCTCCAAGTAATGAATTTCCCATTAAATATAGTAATGGAATTTGGGGAGACGGACAGAGTTCGGACCAGAATGTGGCTTATTTAATGGCAGAGGGCGGAAGTCGTAATATAAAACAACACCAAGGATTCTATGATATTATTTTAAATCAAAAACTCGATTTCATTACAAAAGGGTTAGCGCTAAAAGCTTCTTTATCATATACCACTTCTTCTTCTTGGACGACTCAATTAATGCCGGGCAAAATTTTAGGTAATGATGATTTAGTTGCTCAACGTACGCATATTCGTATTAACAGGGTGTACGATTATGCCAATCCTATCTATAATAGTGACGGCACCATTACCTATAATTATGTAGAAAAACGTTATCCCGACGAAAATGCTGTGGGTGATTTGCCTATTGGAGGCATTTATGACGGTTTCCAAGCTTATGGACGTAAGCTGTATTATGAATTGGCATTAAACTATGATCGCCATTTTGGTAACCATAATGTTACAGGTTTATTTGTTTTCAATCGGAAGATGAATGAATCAACTAGTGGAGATGTTATGGATTTTCCGGCTTATGAAGAAGATTGGGTGGGACGTGTTACTTATAACTTCAAAGAACGCTACTTGGCTGAATTTAATGGTGCATATACAGGGTCTGAAAAGTTTGCTCCGGGGCGTAGGTTTGGTTTTTTCCCTTCTGCTTCAATAGGATGGCGTATCAGTGAAGAACCTTGGATGAAGAAGCTTGGCAAGGATGTACTGAGTAATTTAAAGGTTCGCTACTCTTATGGGGTTGTGGGTAATGATAAAGGTGCAACCCGTTTCAACTACATTCAGAAATTTGATCAATTGGCAAGCAATGCTCAATTTGGTTTATATCAGACAAGTAATTGGGGACCACTATATAAAGAAGGCAAATTGGCCGACCCTGATGCCACATGGGAGCAATCCGTGAAACAAAATATAGGTTTGGAAGTGGGCTTATGGGGCAAACTGAATGTAACACTGGATTTGTTCGATGAAAGGAGAAATAATATTCTTATGACCCGGAAGACTATTCCTTCGTGGGCTAACAGTGGGATTGATTTTCCGCAAGTAAATCTTGGTAAGACAAAGAATCACGGTTTGGAGATTGATGTGCAATGGAATGATCATATCGGTAAGTTCAACTATTATGCAAAATTCAATTTTGCCACTAGCGAAAATCGTATTGTTTTTATTGATGACCCGAAGAACCAGAGTGATTATTTGAAACAAGCCGGTAAATCGATAGGATATGTTACTAAATATTTGGCTACAGGCAATTTTCAATCATTGGACGACATCTATAATTCAGCACAATCTGCCATTGTCAATGGAGCACAAAATACCCTGATTCCGGGAGATTTGTACTATATAGACTATAATGGTGACGGTATTATAGATAGTAAAGATATGGTACCAATGGCAAAGTTGAATTATCCGGTGACAACCGTAGGTGTTACTTTGGGTGGAACATATAAAGACTTTTCATTCAATATGCTGTGGTACAGCGCAATGGATGTGTATAAAGAAGCTATTCCGGCTTATTTATGGGATTTTCCGGCGAGCAATATTAAGGCACAACCTAATACGATGGATGCATGGACTTATGATGCACCGATTCAAAGTGGTCCTGTTCGTCCCAGTATCCATTTACAAAGAAGTTATAACTCGGTGGGTAGTACCTATACGTATACAGACTATACCTATCTCCGTTTGAAGAACCTTGAGGTCAGTTACAACGTTCCCAAACGTTGGCTGAAGCACGTATCATTGGGTAAACTGCAAGTGTATGTAAATGGAACGAACCTGCTAACCTTTACAAAAGGTGATTCACGTCGCGACCCTGAATATGCCGGGCAGACCGTTTACCCGATGGTGAAACGTTATAATGTTGGTTTTAGATTAGGATTATGATACACTTTAAATTTACTAATATGAGAAGACATAAGTTGAATTGGATATGGATTATTGTGTTGGGAGTGTTCTTTGGAAGTTGTGAGGACTATCTCAATCGCTCACCGAATGATGGGTTTTCTGAAGATGCTGTATATAAAGACTATAATAGCTTGTCTGGCTTTATGGATCGTATTTTTTTGAATAATAGTATTTTGATTTATACGTATGATATCAATTCCTATGCGAATCAGTATGTCACAGTGGGTAACTTATCCGACGAATATGCTTCTGTGCGTAATGATGATCCTTCAAAATTTGTCAATGCGGGAAATTGGCTTGAGAATGCAGGTGCACGTTTTGAAGTGGGTTCGAAAGTAGGAACCGCTACCGGTAATTTGGGAGCTACGGCTATTGCCCGCGCTTATACCGGGCTTCGGATAGTCAATCGCGTTATTAATGGGGTAGACAAAGTTCAATCCATTACCGATGAGCAGAAACAAAAATTATTGGGGCAAGCTTATTTCTTGCGTGCTTACTTTTATTTTGAAGTGATCAAACGTTATGGTGGGATGCCTATATTCGATGCTTTATGGGGAGCGTCGGATAATTTCGATCTTCCTCGTAAAACTTATCAGGAGTCTAACAAATGGATGCAAACCGATTTGGACAAGGCAATAGAGTATTTGCCCACGAGTTGGCCGGAAGAAGAACATGGACGGCCGGATAAGGTTGCTGCCTTGGCTCTCAAGTCAATGACACAACTTTACGCAGCCAGTCCGCTCATGCAAAACGATTTGAATACTATTGAAGATAAAGGGTATGGTAAAGAGATGGCTGCTGAGGCCGCTCGAAGTGCACAAAAGACTATCGATGCAATTGAAAGCCATGACTATTATCGTTTGATGTCACACGATGAATATCGTAGCATTCAATTGATGCCAAACTCAAATCAATTTGCTCAACCCGAATACCTATGGTTTTTGCGTTGGCATCCTGTCAATTGGTCAGCTTATGTTAGGGCACAATGGTTGACCCAGCCTTATGATGATAAAACTGGTGCGGAAGGTACCCCATATAATGCTCCTACGCAAAATATGGTTGATTTGTTTGAACGTATGGGCGATGATGGTAAGTATTATCCTATTACCGATCCGCGTTCTGGATATGATGCTGTGAAAACGAGCCATCCTTATTCAAATAGAGATCCTCGGTTAGCTAACAATATTTTGGTTCCGGGTGAACAATGGGGTAAGAACTTACAAGGTGTCCCATATTATACGACGACTTATTCAGGAGGTTACTCTGAATATTTTATATCGACTAATACTTTTACAAACAGTTCTCAGCAGACCGGGTATATGTGTAAGAAGTTCACTTGGCCAGAGGCTAGCGTACCTTTATTTGGGGCTTCCGGTTTTGAGCGTTACCGATTGGTTTCTGTCTATATACGGGTATCGCAAGTTTATTTGGATATGGCGGAAGCTTCTTATGAAGCTACAGGGAGTGCAGATGCATTGGTTGAAGGATGTACAATGACTGCAAGACAGGCATTGAATATCATCCGTGTGAGAGCGGGAATTGGAGAACTGCCCGACGGAGTTGATTTTCGGGAAGCTTATCGTAGAGAGCGTGCTGTCGAATTGATGTTTGAGGGACACCGATGGTTTGATATCCGGCGGTGGATGATAGCTGAAGATCTGTTTAAAGGCGAATTCCCCATCATGGGGGTTAAGGCTGTTCCGATCAATCACCCGTATACTGCTGCCCAGTTAACAAAGGGAACTGCCTGCACTTATAAATTAACTGATTTTACGTATGAATATGTGCCGGTAAAATCAGCTGTCCGGAAGTTTAATAAGCGCAACTATTGGTATCCGCTGCCAATGGATGAAGTGGCTGCTTTAAATAACTTACAGCAAAATCCTGGCTGGTGATAACTTAATATAATGAGGAGCATATATGAAAAAAAATAATAGATATATCAGAATAATAGGGCTCTTTTTAGCTCTTATGCTTGGTGTTAATCCGGCTTTTGCACTCTCTTTGGTGCAGGATTCTTTGATAATAAGCAGACCTGATGGTGGAAAAATAGATAAAAAGCACGAGGTAGGCGCGACGAGTGTTCTTGAGAACGGAGAGTTCGGAACTTTTCCTGATTTGACTTTGACCAACATGTTACAAGGTAAGATACCGGGTTTGCAAGTACAATCCATTGTCAGTGGATTGGGCAACAATACTCCCGATTTATATATCCGTGGCTTGCATGGTATGTCCGAAAATACAGCGATTGTTGTAGTGGATGGAGTGGAACGTCCGATAGCCGATTTGATCCCGGAAGAGATAGAACGCATAGAGGTGTTTAAAGATGCTACTGCTAAAATTATGTATGGGGCGCGTGCTGCAAATGGTATTATATGGATTACTACCCGCAGAGGAAAAAATCATGGTCCTGTTTATAATGCAACTGCCGAAGCAGGAGTCGTTCAGATGACACGTACTCCCGAATTTATAGATTCGTACCAGTATGCGAACCTTTATAATGAGGCTCGTGCAAATGATGGATTATCTCCTTTTTACAGTCAGGAACAGTTGAAAGGATATCAGAATACAAAAGGAGCGAATGATTTGCTGTATCCAAATGTTGATCTCTATAATATGATGCTGAATAAAAATGCCAACTACCGTAAGGTGTCATTTGATGTGACTGGCGGTACCGATAGAGTGCGCTACGCCTTAATAGCGGGTTATACAGGTGGTAGCGGGTTTGAAGACGTGGCTTACACCCCGCAATTGAACCGCTTAACGCTTCGTGGAAATTTGGATTTTAAAGTGACAGATTTCCTTAGTGTATCTGCTGATGTGGCAGGACGCATGGAAATGCGGCGTTGGGGACAATTGGACTGTGCAACTTTATTCTCAGCATTGTCTACACATCGTCCAAATGAGTATCCGTTAACATTATCGACGGAAGAAACCGGGCTGGCGAGCAGTGCCGATGGGGTGCCGGTTTTTGGAGCTAGTTTATTGCGCCCGATGAATGTGTATGCAGAAATGATGTATGGCGGTTATACCGATGAACGATATACACGTAGTCAGACAAACTTTGGTCTTAATCTTGATTTGGATATGTGGACTAAGGGATTGAAAGCGGGTGCATTTTTGTCATTTGATAATTATGACTATCTGCAATTGGCCTTAAGTAAGGTTTATCCTACTTATGCTGTTGATACATACACCAATTCTGATGGTGAACAGCAGATACAATACACTCAAATGAAAAAAATGGCGGTCAGCACTTCACAAACTAGACAGTCGACAACTTTACAACAAACGTTGGGTTGGAATGCTTTCGCCTCTTATCAAAACACTTTCGATAAACATGATTTGTCTGCAAGGTTGACATACTTGTATTCTAAAACAACAAATCAAGGAGTGGCTCAGGATATTATTAACGCTAATTATACGCTGCGTTTGAATTACATTTATAATAAACGTTACGCTTTAGAAGGAGACGTCGCTTTAATGGGTAGCAACCGATTCGAACCGGGAAATAAATATTTTCTTTCCACTGCGGGAGGTATCTCTTGGATTCTAAGCAATGAAGACTTTCTAAAGGATAATAGATATATTAACTTTTTAAAATTGAAAGCCAGTGCCGGTATCTTAGGATATGATCGGAGTACGGAACATTTGCTTTATGATCAGGCTTGGGCACAAGACGGGAGTTTTAGGTTCGGATCAACTGCTACCGGAGCAACTGCATATTATTCCACTTTTGTGCGCGTGGCTAATCCAAACCTCAAATGGGAGAAGGATACAGAATGGAATCTAGGTTTGGAAGCTGCCTTTTTCAACAACCGATTAAGCACTGAAATAAACTACTTCCATGAACTGCACTCTGATATTATAGGCTCTATAGATGCATCCTATGGCGATTATACCGGCGTTTTTGTCTATCAAGATAATATGGGCTCTGTGTTAAACCATGGAGTAGAAGGTGTCTTCAAATGGAATGATCGCGTAAAAGACTGGGCTTATTCAGTTGGGGCCAATTTTGTGTGGTCGAAGAATAAGGTACAGAAATGGAATCAAGTGCTGCATGGTGAAGAATATCGCTATACAATAGGTAGATCTACTGATGCTATGATGGGGCTGGTGGCTGAAGGATTGTTTGGGAAGGACGTCGACATAAATAATCATGTGGCTCAGACTTTCGCCGATTATCAGCTGGGCGATATTGCATATAAAGACCTGAATGCTGATAAAGTAATTGATGACCGTGATGTGAAAGAACTTGGAAACTCTTTTCCACGTACTACATTTGGACTTGATTTTTCTTTGAGCTATAAAGGATGGGGATTGTACCTACAAGGTTATGCAGAACTGGGTGTTAATGCATGGGCTACCAATGCTTATTATTGGAATAACGGTGAGGGAAAATATTCCAAATTGGCTTTAGATCGCTATCATCCAGAGAATAATCCTGAAGGGAGCTATCCACGATTAACTACTACGGCGGGTTTGAATAATTTTCGAAATTCTTCCTTTTGGATTGAGAATACTAGCTTCTTTCGTATGAAAAATGTAGAGCTTAGTTATACATTCAACCACTTCTGTGCTGGTTCGGCTGTAAAAAAAGTAAAAGTATTCGCTCGTGGTGCAAATTTATTTGTGATCTCTTCTGTGAAAGATTTAGATCCGGAACTTCTGGATGCTGGCGTGACCAACTATCCAATGACACGGACCTTTACAGGTGGAGTCTCTTTTGTGTTTTAATTTTCAACCATTAATATGAATAACATGAAACATATATTAAAGGGCTGTGCATTAGCATGTCTGTTCTTCTTTTGTGCTTGTGAAGATGCATTGGATACAAAACTTACTTGGCAAATAGGGGATTCTGATGTATGGAGAGTTCCTGAACTTGCTCAAGGTGTACTATACAAAGCTTATAGTGGTATTGCTAATCGTCCCGATTGTTTTGAAGATAATTTTTTAGATTGCGCTACCGATAATGCTGTGACTAATATGCGGAGTTCTGCTGTTTATAGGTTGGGAATGGGAGGCATGACCGCATTTACCAATCCTATAGCGAATTGGGATAATGCTTATAACATGCTGGAATATGTAAATTCATTCCTTGAAAACGGGCTTAGCAGTGATATTTTATACAATCGTTCGGATGCGACAATAGATAAACAGATTAAACAACGCCTGAAGGGCGAAGCATGTTTTTTGCGAGCATGGTGGCATTTTGAACTATTGAAGTTGTATGGAGGAAAAGCATCTAACGGCAAAGCTTTAGGCATACCATTGGCTGATCATTTTTTTACTCAGGAAGAGGCTGCCAAGCATAATGATTTTGTTCGTCCGAGTTATCAGAGCACTGTGGACTTTATAGTTAATGATTTGGATAGTGCAATGGTGCTATTACCAAATGCTTATTCAGGTGATGATTTACAATTTGGTACTACACAAATAGGACGAGCAACGAAACCTGCTGCTGCTGTATTAAAAAGCCGTGTGCTCTTATATAGTGCGAGTCCGGCAATGCAGGATGATGATGTGATAAAGATAACAGGTATGGGGCAATTTGAAATATTAAATCCGACTGCTTATCAAGAAAAGTGGAAAGCTGTAGCTTTGGAGATTAATAAGATATTAGGCATGACAGGTTTTGGAACCTTTGTTCCGATTACAGCTTCTGCTGTAGCAGATGCTCAAGCAGAGAGTGCAGATTATGCTTTTCGAAGATATTTTAATAATAACTTGCTTGAATCATTTGAGTTTCCGCCATCATATTATGGTGATGCCCGTGCTACTCCATCTCATAACCTGGTGAAAGCTTTTTATGCCAAAAATGGTTATCCGGTAACGGATGTTCGTTCCGGCATCGATATGAAAGATCCGAATTTTAATATGATGCAACTTTATAGTGCACTGGATAATCGCTTTGCACTGAATGTATATTGTCAAGGTTCTATATTTGGAGACTCTGGTCAGGCATTGGATATGTCTGAAGGAGGGAAAGATTCCCCGAGTTCCAGTGAAAATGCGACGCGTACTGGATATTATCTATCAAAGTTTGCCTCAAAGAAATCGGCATTGTTGAATCCTATACAATTACTTAACTCAGCTCATTATAACCCTTTATTACGAAAGTCGGAGGTACTTTTGAATTTTGCTGAGGCTGCCAATGAAGCTTGGGATAATCCGAAGGCTAAAGGTGAAGGATGCTTATACTCTGCATATGAGATTATGAAAAATATTCGTTCGAAAGCAGGGGGAATTGTCACAGACTCTTATTTAGACGAAATAGCCCAGAGTAAAGACAGCTTTCGAAAACTTGTTCAAAATGAACGGCGCTTGGAATTTGCTTTCGAAAATCACCGTTACTTTGACATGCGGCGTTGGTTGATTCCTTTGGATGAAGATATTACGGGAGTATTTATTACCCGCAACACAGACGGTACATTTACTTTTGAAGAGCGGGTAGTTGAAAAGCGGAAATATGAAGTGAAAAACTATTTTGCTCCATTGCCATACGCAGAACTTGTGAAAAATAGAAATTTAATAAACAACCAAGGCTGGGAATAAATAGCCTTTGATATAAATACTTGTCTATGATGAAAAAAATTAATTTACTTTGGATAGGCTTGATCTGTATTTTAGTGACGGCTTGTTATGATGATTATGAAAATGATTACGATAAAAGTTTTGTGTACTTTGCTTCACAGAAACCTTTGCGAACATTAATAGCTGACGAAGGAATGTCAATTAAAGTAGGGGTGGCTATTGGCGGCAAGAGAGAAGTTCATACCGATGATTGGGCTACATTCGAAATTGATCCGTCTCTGTTGGAAGGTACAGGGCTGACATTAATGCCTTCAAATTATTATCAGCTGGTTAATCCCAATAAAATGACAGTCAGTAATCCCAATCTGGCCATAGCCGATGTCGAAGTGACTTTTTCCAATGACTTTTATAATGATAATGCGGCTCTAAATAAGTACTATGCTATACCTTTTCGACTTACCGGTCACAATCAAGATGAAGTAAGCACTGACGTCAATGGCAATCTCAAAGACTATAGCATAGTCGTTGTAAAATTTGTCAGCCAGTATCATGGAACTTATTTTGTCAAGGGAAAAATAACGAATATGTCTACTCAGCAAATTACGGAATATAATAATCAAAATTTGAGCCAGAATATCACTCGTAATTTCATTTCTTTGGCTAGAAATAAGGTACAGAGACCGGGCTTTGGACAGACTCTGGAAAATAATGAATCTATTAATTTGACTGTTAACCCTGATGGTAGTGTTACTGTGGAAGCTGGAGGTAGTACTCCTATTACGAATGCTTCAGGAACCCTTGATCCTGAAGCTGAATCGTTGGAATTTGTCGGTAAACAACCGAAGTTTACACTTTCTTATCGATATACAAAAGCAGGAATAACTTATCAGGTTGATGAAGAACTAATTCGACGTCAAAGCCCTGAAGCTGATTTACGTTTTCAAGAATGGTAAAATAGGTATTAATTATTGGAGTTTTGTTTTTATCGCCGGTGAATTAGTCTTTGGATATAATCCAATATGGCTAGCCCCCGGCGATTAGAATTTTAACTCTTCTTTATTTTAAATGTTTAAGGAATTCGGTTGGAGTCAGGTTAAATTCTTTTTTGAAGCATTTAGTAAAATAGTTTGGATCTGATATACCTACCGCAAAAGAAGCTTCAGAGACATTCATTCCATTTAATAAATGAGTTTTGGCTTCTTTCATTTTGATCGTTCGTATAAATTGAGTAATGGAGCATTCTGTCAGTGACTTTAATTTCATATGAAGCAGGCTACGGCTTATGCGGAAATGGGCTGTGATTTCGCTCACTCCAAAGTCTTCTTTATTAATATTGTCCATAATCAGCCGCACAAGCTCTTTCATAAAGATCTCATCGCGTGGATTGTTGGTAATCTGTTTTATATTTAGTTCTTTTGCTTGCTTAAAGTGCTCTATATTCAATCTTCTGACATTCAACATGTTTTGTACTAGTAGTTCCAAGTTTTGGGCATTAAATGGCTTGCTGATATAGGCATCGGCCCCTTTCAAATATCCTTCGGTGTAGTCGTGCTCATCGGCTTTTGCTGTTAGAAGTATAATCTGAATATGACTTGTCATTGCATCTTCTTTAATGTGAGCTGTAAATTCAAGTCCATTCATACCCGGCATCATTAAGTCGGATATAATTAGATCGGGTAGCTGTTTGGTCATTTTTTTGCAAGCTTCTATTCCATCATAAGCCCGCATTACATTATACCTTTCATTGAATATGCTGACCAGATAATCGTTCATTTCTTTATTGTCTTCCACAATCATAATTGATTCTTTTGAAGGGTCTTTCTCCTTGTTTGTCAGCTTTTCAGGAATGAGTTCAATCGTTTCTTGCATCCGCTGATTATACTTCTGAATTTCTTCCATGGTGATTGTTTCAGTGGAACGTTCTTCTTGATTGTATGCATCTTCAGATACATTAAGTGTCACAATAAAATCGGATCCTTTATTGACCTCACTTTCTATTTTTATTTCACCTTTGTGCATGTGAATAAGAGAACGGGTTAATGACAAACCTAATCCGAAACCTTCGCGGTGATCACGCTTCTCAACTTGGTAATAACTTTCGAATATTTTATCTTGCACTTCTTTGGGGATTCCTCTACCATTATCTTTTACAGAGATTTCCACAAAGATCCCATTGTCTTGTTTTATTAAATGAGCACTTAATTCTACACATCCGCCGACTTGTGTATATTTGAAGGCATTTGAAAGTAAATTATAGAGAATACGTTCCAATTTGGATGGGGAGAACCAGACTTCTTCTTCTGTTTCTTCTAGATTAACAATAAAATCGATTTCTTTTTCTTTAGCAACAATGCAGAATATATGTGATATTTCATCTAGAAAATGCATCATGTTTCCTTTACGAACGCTGATATGCATTTGTTTCATTTCTATTTTACTGAATGTTAATAACTCATCAATCAGATAATTCATTCGGCTTGCATTCCGGTAGATTACTTCTAATTTATCTTTATCGTTATTATTTATCTCAACTTGCTGTATTAAACGTTGAAGAGGTGATAAGATCAATGTTAACGGAGTTTTTAAATCATGTGATATATAAGTGAAAAAGCTGGTCTTTTGTTGATTCATCTTTTCCATATTGAGCCGCCGTTCATGCTCAGTTTTTAATTTCATGAGTAAGATGATACGTGATTTGGTATATTTATAGGCTATATAAATAATAAATGAAGAAAGTATCGTGTAAAAGATATATGCCCAGGTAGATAACCACCATGGTGGAAGTACTCTTATGATTAAGTTTTTTTGTCCTGCCTCGTCCCAGTGAATCCCGTCTTTACTTGCTTTAATTCTTAAGATATATTTCCCTGATGGAAGATTAGAAAAACGAACTTGATGCTGGTTCCCGACAAATTGCCAATCTTTATCTATACCTTCCATTTTCATGGCATATTGGGTGTTATTACTGTATTGATAATTCAATCCGGTATATTCAAGACGTAGTGATTGGGCTTGCTGATGCGTTAAGGTAATTGATGTGATTTCAGATACAGAGGATGGCAAAGAGGCTTTTTCGTTGTTGGGTGACATATATTCATTGCCACTCCATATCCCGGTTAATACAATATCAAAATGGGAAGTTATTGATCGCACCTGTTCCGGATGGAAAGAAATCATTCCATTGATGGTTCCGAAATAAAGTTCTCCATCGCTTTTTTTACATGCCGATGAGTAATTAAACTGATTGATGGGCAATCCGTCGGCGGTGGTATATCTATTAACGAGTTGCGTCTTTGGATTAATGCAGCAAAGTCCACTTCCGGTACCTATCCAGATATTTTGCATATTATCTTCTACGATACCTTTAATCGCGTTGGAACCTAGTTGCTCGTTTGTATAAGATCTTATGATTTGCCCCTTATGGTTTAATAAAAATAAGCCGTTATTATCTGTTCCTACCCATATCTGTTTGTGTGAATCGGGATATATGTAAGTAATATAAAGATTCATGTAAGGTAGTATATGGTTCGGCCTCACTTGTAATGTATGTGTATTTATTTGGTATATTCCTGCTTTTCGCGTTCCGGCCCATAGTATACTGTCATTATAATAATTTATGCTGAAAACGCGGAGAGATGTTATTTTTATAGGGGATGATTTTTCCTTTTTTTTATTAATAAGATATAAGCCTGAAGGACCTCCGTACCAGATATGATCGTTTTTGTCTTCCATAATGCAGAAGCCAGAAGAACCAGCTTCTGTTAGTAAGTTGTAATCAACGGTCCGGTTTGAACTTGGTATATAGTGGATAACTCCTTTTAAAAACAATCCGATCCATAAGCTCTTATTCTTGTCAAGCCATAGGGAATGGACATTTTTGGCATTTATATGCATCTTTTTATGTAGTCGCTCTGACCGCGTAATCTCTTTATTCTCATTTAAATAATTTAACCCTCCATCTTCAGTAGCAATATATAGACTGTTGTTCGGAGCATTGATTATTTGACGTACAGCTTTTCCACTTAGATGGTTGAAGCTATTTCCATAAGGATATATTCGGAAACGGTCCGAACCAAATATGTAATAATTGACTCCACCGAAATAAGTCCCCGCCCACATATTGTGAGCCTTGTCTTGGTAAAGACTATAAATAGGCGAATCGTTTAAAGCACTCAAATCTTGTTCAGACTGTTCGTAGTGGGCAATTCGTTTATAATGCTTATTGAATATATAAATGCCATATTCCGTTCCGATCCAGATGTTGCCTGTATAATCTGTGGTTGCGCATCGAAAGTCTTTTATAAAGGTGTCTTTTGATAAATTGGATAGAGTGTTGTCTGTTATGTTATAGATAAAGCAGCTGTTATTATTATTGAGTAAAATTTGGTCGGGAGAAATGAGGATTGTATTACTGCAATTCTTTGCAATTGGTTTGATAGAGGAGGGTAGTTCGATAATTCGCCTTTTAATTAAATCATATTTCATCAATCCTCTATTCGTATCGATCCATAGGCACTTATTCTTATCTTCTGCAAAGTACTTGATATGTGTGTTGCTGCTATTCAATAAGAATGGAGTGAATGAATCTTCCTTTTTATTATATTGATAAAGACCGTTACTGCAACCTGCTAAAAGTATGTGATTACTTGTATTCAGAAAGCAGACGTCCTCTTTGGTATTACCTTTGATTAAATAATGTGTGAAATCTTCTGTCCGATAATTATAGTTGCAGATTCCTTGATCTGTAGATATCCATAGTAAGTCACAGAATGAATCGTTATACAAGCGGGTAATGAAGTTGTGACAAAGCGAAGTGGAGTCAGCGATGTTATGTGAAAACGAAGTAATAGTATAACCGTCATATCGGCATAGACCATTGCGTGTACCAAACCACATAAATCCCCGATTATCCTGTGCAATTGTATTAATCGTGTTATGGGGAAGACCTTCAGTGGTAGTTAACTGCTTGAAACGTATATTACTATACAGAATTTGTCCTGTTGATATGCTTATATTGAAAATAATAAAACAGCATAAAGCCACTGTTTTAAGATAGTGAATTTTCATGGATATATTGATTTAATTTCAAGATCAAAGTTATAATTTTTTTTGTTTTCGATAGTCGCTATTATGTTCAAACGGATAGTAACTATGTTCAGTTTACTGTCTGCATGATTGTTTTTATACATGATTGCAGGTATTAAACATTATTTTTCTGTCATTTATAGATTGAAAAAGTGACTTTTACAGTGAATTTTTAAAATCAATACAATGACTAATATGACATTAAAATCTTTGGCTTTTGGTATTGGCTTATTTTGGCTTATTCCTTTTACGTATGGGAGCAACACTTCTGTACCTGATGGAACTCTGTATATTAATAAGTCAAAAACCCACAAGGTAAATCCAGTGAAATATGGTTTCCATTATGAGGAAATCGGTATGATGGGAGAGGGTGCTTTGCATGCTGAACTTGTGAGGAATCGTTCATTTGAAGAAGCAACTCCTCCTGAAGGATTGTCTGTAAAAAATGGAATTTACGAAAATATTCCGGCACCACGTGCCAAAGAAAAGGACGTATATACCGCTGATCCACTGATTGGGTGGACGACTTCTCCATTATCTTATGCTCCCATATTTATTAATCGCACGAATATTGATCCAATGAGTGACCAAAATAAATATTCCATGTTGGTTAATGTTACAGGGGATATTACAAATTATAAGAATGCGATGATCCTTAACCGGGGGTATTATGGAATGAATTTTGATGCAAATGTATCATATAAACTTTCTCTTTTTTTGAAGAATAGAAATTACTCTGCTCCATTACGAGTTTTTCTTGTTGATGAACGTGGCTCTTGTGTAAGCAATGTCGTAGATTTTAATCTGAAAGATGGAGCTTGGGCTAAGTATACTGCTGAGTTAAAACCAGAGAAGAAGATCGAACGTGGAATGTTGGCTATTCAACCTCTAACGAAAGGGCAGTTTCAGGTAGATGTTGTTTCTTTATTTCCTTCTGATACATGGAATGATGGGAAATCTGTGTTTCGTAAAGACATTGTGCAGAACTTGAAAGATTTTGCTCCGAGCTTTATCCGTTTTCCGGGTGGATGCATTGTTCATGGGGTGAATGAGGAAACCATGTATCATTGGAAAGAGACATTGGGACCTATCGAGAATCGTCCAGGTAAGTGGAGTAAATGGGCTCCTTTTTATCGAACAGATGGAATTGGCTATCATGAATTCTATGAGTTATGTGAATACGTAGGAGCAGATGCAATGTATGTTCTTCCTACGGGTATGATTTGCACAGGGTGGGTGAAGCAGTCCTCTCCATGGAATTTTGAACAACCTAGTGTAGATTTAAATGACTATATTCAAGAAGCTTTGGATGCGATAGAATATGCGATTGGTGATACCACTACTGTATGGGGTGCTAAACGTGCTCAGAATGGTCATCCCAAGACTTTTCCTTTGAAGTATATAGAAATAGGAAATGAAGATTTTGGGCCTGTATATTGGGAACGTTATGAAAAAATATATAAGGCTCTATCTGCAAAATATCCAAATCTTATATATATAGCAAATAGTATTATCGGAAAAGAGAATGATGATAAAAGAAAAGATATCGCACATTTTCCTAATCCGGAAAATGTGAAAGTCTTCGACGAACATTTTTATCAATCTATTGAATGGGCATGTAGGCAACATTATCGTTTTGATAATTATAAGCGAGGAATTGCTGATGTTTTTATTGGTGAATTAGGAATTGATGGTAAATATCCTTATAATTTGTTGGCTACTGGGGCAGTGCGTATGTCGATGGAACGTAATGGTGATTTAAGTCCTCTCTTTGCAGAGCGCCCGGTGATGAGACATTGGGATTTTATGGAGCATCGGATTACGCCTCTTCCAATGCTTATTGATGGAGTAAACTGTAGTGTGAAGACTTCTTTCTTTTATTTATCAAAGATGTTTCGAGATAATACTTTCGACATTTGTGTCGATGCTTCGATTAAGGACATGAAAGGTCTGCAAAATATATTTGTCACTATGGGATATGATACTGCAGGT
Source organism: Bacteroides sp. (assembly GCA_041907545.1). Taxonomy (GTDB): domain Bacteria; phylum Bacteroidota; class Bacteroidia; order Bacteroidales; family Bacteroidaceae; genus Bacteroides. The sequence continues at coordinate 32,943 of JAYRGX010000008.1, read as the reverse complement.
AAACAATATATTTTGAAGTTGATTAATCTACAAGATAAAAAAGTTTCCCTTGAGAGTAATGTATTAGGTTTTAAACATCCGGTAAAAGCTCACCAAACAAGCTTGGTTTTGTCTTTTGGGAAAGAAAATACGCCTGATAATCCTAATTTGATTAAGCCAGTGGAATCTGAAGTCACATTAGATTTGAATAAATCTTTGGAGTTGGAGCCTGCGTCAATGGTGATATATCGCTTTAAAAAATAAAAACAATTGATCTCAGATAGGAACTGATACTAAACAACTAAAAAAAGAGGATATATGAAGTTGATTTTGCGATTCGTGTTTTTTTCTTGTATAGGATTATATATGGGGATGGCTAGTGTATTTGCACAAAAGTATGGGCTTGCTGATACTTTTGATAAAAAATTACGGATACCTCAGTTTGTCCAGCCGGCTTTTGATTATTGGATGCGTGATACTTGGGTAACATTGGGACCGGATGAGTATTATTATATGACTGGAACAACAGCCGATCCGAGTCGAGTTTTCCCTGGGCAGATGCATTGTTGGGACTGGAATGATGGATTGTATTTATGGCGGTCCAAAGACATGAAGAATTGGGAGCCAAGAGGTCTCATTTGGTCTATGGAAAAGGACGGGACATGGCAAAAGAATCCAAAGATATATGGTGATAGTGAACGATATGCCAAAAGGTCGATCAATGGAGATCCTTTGGACAATCGTTTTCATGCGGTATGGGCTCCTGAATTACACTATATCAAAAGCGTTAAAAATTGGTTTCTTGTAGCATGTATGAACGAATCCGCAAGTGGAAAAGGCTCTTTTATACTGAAAAGCGTTTCTGGAAAGCCTGAAGGTCCTTATGTTAATATTGAGGGGAATAAGGATAAACCTTTATTTCCCAATATTGATGGTAGTTTATTTGAGGATACTGATGGAACGGTTTATTTTATTGGACATAACCATTACATTGCTCGTATGAAAACTGATATTAGTGGTCTTGCAGAGGAACTGCGGACTTTGGATGAAAAGAAATATGATCCTGAACCATATATAGAAGGGGCATTTATCTTCAAATATGATAATAAATATCATTTAGTCCAAGCTATATGGTCTCATCGGACGCCCGAAGGTGATACTTACATTGAGAAGGCAGGAGTAAATTCTCAAGAAACGCGTTATAGTTATGATTGCATCATTGCAACTTCCGATAATGTATATGGGCCCTATAATGAACGTTATAATGCCATAACAGGGGGAGGGCATAATAATTTATTTCAGGCTAAGGATGGCAATTGGTGGGCTACATTATTTTTTAACCCACGCGGTGGACAGGCTGCCGAGTATAAGACCACTTGTCGACCAGGTTTAATCCCAATGATTTATGAAAATGGGAAATTCAGACCTAATCAAAATTATAAAAGTAAATAATATTATTTTGGGCAAAACCGAATGAAGGTGTGTCAAAAGGCAAAAAAATAGCAGAACGCCCTTGCTACAACATGCTGTAACAAGGGCGTTTTTATGAAATAGGGGCTTTTGACACACCCCCAAAAGAATAAGCGGGAAAAAGACTTTTCCCGCTTATTCTTTATTTAAATATCATTTATAGTCCGGCAATTTCTATCACCTTGTCTACAGCTGCGTTAATGCCATCCGGGTTTTTCCCTCCGGCGGTTGCAAAATGTGGCTGTCCGCCACCACCACCTTGGATCAATTTAGCTGCTTCTTTAACAAGATTACCTGCTTTCAAACCTCCTGCTACTAGGTTGTCGCTTAACATAACCGTTAGCATGGGCTTATTCTCGTATACTGTTCCGGCAACAAAAAATAGATTTTCTGTTATTTCTCCACGGAGTTGGAATGCGATATTTTTAGCTGCTTCGGCAGGTATGGGAGCACAACACTTAATGACTTTGACACCATTGATTTCTTGAATATTCTTAAGAAGTCTCTCTTTCAATTGTCCTTCTTTCTCCTTCATGAAATCATCGATCTGTTTCTTTAAGCCTGCGTTTTCATCAATATACTTATTGATTGTGCCAATCAAGTCGGGAGCGTTGTTGAACAGTCCCTTTAAGTCACGCAGCGTATCTTGTATGATATCCATCATTTCTTCTACTCTTGCTCCTGTATAAGCCTCGATACGACGTACGCCGGCAGCAACGGAACTTTCGGAAATAATCTTTACCATGCCGATGTTACCTGTTGCAGCAACATGAGTACCTCCACAGAATTCAACTGAAGAACCGAACTGGATGACACGGACGTGATCGCCATATTTCTCACCAAAGAGGGCAATGGCTCCTAATTCTTTGGCATCTTCAATAGGTATGTTGCGGTATTCTTTCAGAGGTATATTTGCTCTTATCTTGGCGTTAACCATGTGTTCTACCTGGCGAATTTCTTCATCACTGACCTTCTGGAAGTGAGAAAAGTCGAAACGAAGCGAATCAGGTGTTACCAAGGAGCCTTTTTGCTCAACATGCTCGCCCAACACTTCCCGTAAGGCTTCATCCAATAAGTGGGTTGCAGAGTGATTGGCAGCGCAAGCAGCACGCTTTTCTGTATCTACACAAGCCATCATCGGAGCTTCAGGATGTTCCGGCAATTTCTTGGCAATATGTATAGGCAGATTGTTCTCTTTTTTAGTATCAATCACCTCTATAGTTTCGAATTCGCTGACTAAGACTCCCGTATCACCTACCTGGCCACCACTCTCAGCATAGAAAGGAGTGTAATCCAATACAATTTGATATAGAGTTTGGTTCTTTTGCTTTACCTGGCGATAGCGTAGGATGGATGTTTCATATTCAGTGAAATCATAACCTATAAATTCAGTTGTACCTTCTTTAAGTACAATCCAGTCACCGGTCTCAATAGCTGCAGCATTGCGGGCACGCTGTTTTTGCTGTTGCATTTCAGCGTCAAAAGCAGCAATGTCAACAGTCATATTGTTTTCACGAAGGATTAGTTCGGTCAAATCCAAAGGGAAACCGAAAGTATCGTAAAGGGTGAAAGCATCTTTTCCGTTGATTATTGTTTTACCTGAAGCTTTAGCATCTTCCATGGTTTTGTCCAATAGACGGATACCTGTCTCCAATGTGCGTAGGAATGAGTCTTCTTCTTCTTTGATTACCTTCTCAATCAAGTCTTTCTGGGCAATAAGTTCAGGATAAGCTGCACCCATATTTCCTATTAATACAGGAAGTAATTTATACATAAAGGCTTGTTTCTGTCCGAGGAAAGTATATCCGTAGCGTACGGCGCGACGGAGAATACGGCGGATAACATAACCGGCTTTTGCATTACTAGGCAATTGCCCGTCGGTAATGGAGAAAGAAATGGTACGGATATGATCGGCAATTACGCGCATGGCTATATCCTTTTGCTTATCAATACCGTATGAAGTGCCGGCCAAATTTGCAATAGCCTGAATTATCGGTTGGAATACATCCGTATCATAGTTTGATATTTTTCCTTGTAAAGCCATACAAAGACGCTCAAATCCCATTCCTGTATCAATTACTTTTGCGGGAAGTGGCTCTAAGCTACTGTCGGCTTTGCGGTTATATTGCATGAATACCAAATTCCAGATTTCAATAACCTGGGGATGGTCATGATTTACCAAGTCGCGACCGGAGACCTTGGCACGTTCTTCGGCGGGGCGTAAATCGATATGGATTTCGGAACAAGGTCCACATGGGCCTGTATCACCCATTTCCCAAAAGTTATCGTGTTTGTTACCATTAATAATATGGTCTTTTGGTAGAAATTGTTCCCAATAGGATGCTGCTTCATCATCACGTTGTAGTCCTTCTTCGGGGCTTCCTTCGAATACGGTTGCATATAAGTAAGTAGGGTCGAGTTTTAAAACGTCTACCAAATACTCCCATGCCCAAAAGATAGCTTCTTTCTTGAAGTAATCACCAAATGACCAGTTACCTAGCATTTCAAACATCGTATGGTGGTATGTGTCGTGTCCAACTTCCTCCAAATCATTATGTTTACCGCTTACACGCAAGCATTTTTGTGAGTCCGCGACTCTCTTATATTTTGCCGGGTGATTACCCAAAATGATGTCTTTGAATTGGTTCATACCTGCATTGGTAAACATCAATGTAGGGTCATCTTTTATCACCATTGGAGCCGAAGGTACAACCTGATGTCCTTTTGACTCAAAGAAATTCTTGAAAGAATCTCTGATTTCATTAGCAGTCAACATACTCTATGTCTCTATCCTTGAGGTTAATAATCTTGAAAAAACATCGCAAAGATAGCTTGTTTTTATTACTTTTGCTTTATCAACCTGCGAAATATTTCCATTAGATGCGCAAAGTATACTATATTTATAACCCGCGGACGCAGACTTATGACCGTATTTATCCGACTGTCCGTCAGCGGGCGTTGAGTATATTACGTCGTTTGTTTGTCGGGATGGGTTTGGGGGCCGGATGTTTTATTGTGTTGTTGATTATCTTTGGGTCACCTTCAGAGAAGGAATTGCGCAAAGGAAATAGTCAGCTGTTAGCACAGTATAATGTACTCTCTCATCGCTTGGATGGAGCTATGGAGGTGCTTCAGGATATTCAGCAGCGTGATGACAACCTTTATCGTGTCGTTTTTCAAGCAGATCCGGTTTCATCGGTTATCCGGCAAGCGGGTTATGAAGGAACTAACCGCTATGAGCACTTGATGAATATGCCTAATGCTGATTTGGTAATCAATACGACGCAGAAAGTTGATATGCTCAGAAAGCAACTCTATATCCAGTCGCGCTCTTTTGATGATGTGGTGGCAATGTGTAAGAACCATGATAAAATGTTGAAATGTGTTCCTGCTATTCAGCCTATTTCGAATAAAGATCTCCGTCAGACGGCTTCCGGATACGGTACACGTGTCGATCCTATATATGGGACTCTTAAGTTTCATGCAGGAATGGATTTCTCTGCTCATCCGGGTACGGATGTTTATGCTACTGGTGATGGGACTGTTGTAAGAGTGGGATGGGAGTCTGGTCTGGGTAATACGATCATAATTGATCACGGCTTTGGCTACCGGACTGTCTATGCGCATTTACGCGATTTTCATACAAAGGTGGGTAAACGGGTTGTGCGTGGAGAGGTAATCGGTGGGGTAGGGAGTACAGGAAAGAGCACCGGACCCCATTTGCACTATGAAGTTCATGTTAAGGGACAGATTGTGAATCCTGTGAATTATTATTTTATGGATCTGAGTGCAGACGATTATGATCGTATGATCAGGATTGCTGCCAATCATGGTAAAGTGTTTGACTAGATTTAATATAATATTCTAATAAAAAGATGTATGCTGAATAAAGATAAAGATTTGAAACTTTATTACTCCATTAGTGAGGTTGCTCAAATGTTTGATGTGAATGAGTCGCTATTACGCTTTTGGGAAAAAGAATTTCCGCAACTGGATCCTAAGAAAGGTGGGCGTGGAGTACGTCAATATCGTAAGGAAGATATTGAAGTTGTAAAGCTAATCTATCATTTAGTTAAAGAGAGAGGTATGACGATTCCCGGAGCCCGTCAACGAATGAAAGATAACAAAGAGGCTACTTTGCAAAATTTTGAGGTGGTAGAGAAACTCAAAAGTATTCGTGAAGAGCTTCTGAATATGAAGAATGCTTTGGATGGGTTCACTTATGAACAAATGGAAAAGTTAGAAGATAATATAAAAGAAGAAAGTCGTAACGGCTAGCAATAATTATGCCTCTACACGAGTGACTTGCTTAATGTTTTGCACGAGTTTCAAGTTATTGCAGATCTTCTTCACATCATCAACATCATGCACATATAATTGAATATTACCTTCGAAAATACCGTCATTTGTTTCGATGGTCAGTTTTCTTATATTTACATTCAACTGCCTGGAAATTACTTGTGTCACTTCATTGAGTAATCCCATTGAGTCGATACCCTTGATATAAATGTTTACGAGAAATGACAGACCTTTATGAGTGTCCCACTCAGTGGCTAGAATACGATTACCATAACTACTCTTTAGACGAGCTGCTACCGGACACTGACGCTTATGGATAATGACACGTTCATTTTCATCTATATATCCCAACACATCATCTCCAGGTATCGGATGGCAACAATCTGCCATGATATACTTCTTCTGAATATCTTCATCTGTCAGCTTAAGTACTTGCTTTGGGTTGATTTTCTCTGCTAAGGGAGCGGGTAGGAGTTTATCCATTTCAGGTATTTTGACTTCTTTACTGCCTCCGAAAGAGAATGTGAGATATTTTTTCCAGTTTGTACTTTGTTTTTCTTTGATTGTGTTTCTGTCGGCATCGCCAAGTAGAATTTTGGCACTTCCTATAGAAGCTAGAAGTTCTTCGAAATTCCTCATGTTGTGCAACTTGCACAATTTTTCCATGATAATGTCTTCTAGACGTGTATCTTCCTTTTTGAGGAACTCATTTAAGAGTTTCTCTCCTTTTTTCTGATTACTTCTTTGCTCTTTACGCAATATTGCAGCAATTTTAGCTCTGGCTTTAGCTGTAGTCGCAAAAACTTCCCATTGCGGTTGAACACGCTGAGACTTAGAAGTCAAAATCTCCACTTGGTCTCCACTCTGCAGCTTATGGCTTAAAGGGACAAGCTTATGATTGACTTTTGCACCGATACAATGGCTCCCTATATCCGTGTGAAGTGAAAAAGCAAAATCCAATGCCGTTGAATTTTGAGGCATAGTCTTTAATTCTCCCTTGGGAGTAAACACGAAAATTTCTGATGCAAACAAGTTCAATTTAATAGTGTCGAGAAAGTCAATAGCATCAGGTTGGGGATCATCAAGGATCTCTTTAATGGTTTTGAGCCATTTTTCGAGTTCACCTTCGTCTTCGCTACCTCCTCCTTCTTTATACTTCCAATGTGCGGCAAATCCTTGTTCGGCCACATCATCCATTCGTTCGCTACGGATTTGTACTTCAATCCATTGCCCGTTATTCCCCATCAGGGTTACGTGTAGGGCTTGATAGCCGTTAGCTTTCGGGTGGCTTACCCAATCACGAAGACGGTCAGGATGAGGCTTGTATATTTTGGATATGGAGACATAGATGTCAAAACAATCGTTTAGCTCTTCATCAGGGTTGCGAGGTTCAAAGATTATGCGTACCGCAAGCAAGTCATATATTTCTTCAAATGGGACATGCTTTGTCTGCATTTTATTCCAAATGGAGTAAATGGATTTGACGCGCGCCATGATCCTGTACTTCAGCCCCATTTTGTCCAATTGATTACGGATAGGAGTTGTAAATTCGTTAAAGGCCTTATCACGTTCTACTGAAGTTTCTTGAAGTTTTTCTTCAATTTCCCGGTACTCTTCGGGATGCTCGTAGCGAAAGCTAAGGTTCTCCAGTTCGGTCTTTATTTTGTTTAATCCGAGGCGATTAGCTAAAGGAGCATAGATATATAGTGTTTCACCTGCTATTTTAAATTGCTTGTTAGGTAGCATGGAGCCAAGCGTACGCATATTGTGCAGGCGGTCAGCAATTTTTATCAGAATAACGCGAATATCGTCGGACATTGTGAGCAGTAGCTTCTTGAAGTTCTCTGCTTGTGCGGAAGCGTGATCTCCAAAGATTCCACCGGCTATTTTAGTAAGCCCATCAACAATTTGAGCAATCTTAGAACCGAAAATATTATCAATGTCTTCTACTGTATAGTCAGTGTCTTCAACAACATCATGCAATAGAGCTGCACATATAGAAGTTGATCCCAAACCAATTTCGTTACAGACAATTTTAGCTACAGCTATCGGATGTAAAATATAAGGTTCACCCGAGCGTCTCTTGATACCTTTGTGAGCCTGATTTGCAAAATTAAAAGCCTTGGTGATAATCTCAACGCGTTTGCGATGTTTGGTAGCCAAATAATCATTCAACAGACCCTGAAAGGCCTGTTCAATCATTTCTTCTTCGCTTTTTTCTTTTATATCTTTTGGGCTTAAGCTGTCTTCCATAATACGCTTCTTAATATTGCAATTACAAAAATAGTCAAAATAAAATAGGATGCAATCCTCTTCTTTTTTTATTTATGTATCTTAAGGCGCTTTCCTGCAGCAATATTATTGCCCTTTATCTTATTCCAGCGTTTTAGCTGCTTCACACTCACTCCGTATCTATCAGCGATTGTTGATAAACTTTCACCGCTTTGTATCTTATGTGTAGATATTCTAGCTTTCTTACGTGAAGGTTTGGAATATGCAACCGGGCTTTCGGGTACTGCTACTGTTTTACGATTGGATAAAATTTCATCGCGTCGGTAAGCGTATACGCTGTCTTGATTATCAATAAATTTACTGATATAGTTGAGAGGTAAACGAAGGGTTTGTGGTTTGCTATCTCCCGGAATGATATATCTTTTATATTGAGGGTTAAGGCTCTTTATTTCATCAACACTGACGCCACACACATTGGCTATTTGCTCGAAATGTACATCACGATTTATCTGAATTGTATCTGTTGCATCAGGAATATTGGTCTCCATCGGACAGATATTATGCTTGCAATAGTAAGTCATTACGTAATTGGCAGCGATAAAGGCGGGTACATATCCGCGTGTTTCTTTGGGCAAGTAATTGAATATTTCCCAATAGTCGGTCTTTCCACCCGCACGACGAACAGCTTTATTAATTGTTCCGGGACCGCAATTGTATGCAGCAATAACAAGATTCCAGTCTCCGTAGATACCATACATGTCTTTTAAATAACGAGCTGCCGCCCAACTGGCTTTTATCGGGTCGCGGCGTTCATCGACGAGGCTATTGCTTTCCAGACCATACATTTTCCCGGTATTAAGCATGAATTGCCATAAACCGCATGCACCCACTCTTGAAACAGCCGAGGGGTTTAAGGCGGATTCTATAATAGGAAGGTATTTGAGTTCCAAAGGCAATCCGTAAGCATCCAATGCTTCTTCAAAAATAGGCATATAGAAATTGCATGCACTTAGCATGAAAGCGACTTGATTACGAAGGCGACCGGTGTACATGTCAATGAACTTCCTTACAGCATCGTTGTAAGGCATTTCCATGACTGATGGGATGCGTGATAGTCGGTCGATATATACAGAGTCTGCAAAGTGTGGGTTTTCAGTTGAAGTACTACAATCTTTTCCCAAATCAATATAATTCTTCGCTTTCCAGTCACTGAACAAGCTATCTAAAGGGTACGTCATACTTTTAGGCAGCTGAATGCTTTCGGCGCGTTCTTTTCCGTTTTGGCGGACAACTACTTCTACGCTTTCCTGTGCATTGACTTGTGAGATAAAGAGTGGTAAACAGAAAAAGAGTGAGGCTATAAAATTCTTCATGCTTATAATATATTTATTCTTCATGTGTCTATTTCTTAGTGAATCAATTAGTTAAAACCGGAAACTACATTGTACTCCAAGCGATCGGTTTGAGATCATCTTCCCAAATTGATTGTTAATAACAGCCGGTTCTATACGCATGCTGAGGTCTGGAGATATATCGAAATTTGATAGCTCAGCATCCACATAAGCATCAATAACCGAAATTAAATATACCCCGATAAAAGCAAAGACACTCATGTCCCTATAGCGGCGATACAAGTTTTTACGTTTCTGTAATATGGTTGTCAACTGCTCATTTGAGATATTATATCCCGGTGGTATTAAGTCGGTTATGCTGGTCGACTCCCATTTCCCATCTCTTGCATCCTTATAGGCTTGCATGTAGTCTTTATACATTTTATTATTCCAACTCAACGCATAAGCACATCCTGCAAATCCTCCATAAATAATGGGTAGCTTCCAATATTTTCTATTGTATATTTGCCCTCCACCAGGAATAACCAAAGCCAACCAAGTGGCTTTTACCGGATTTGGAGTCCATATCTTTTTATTGAGAGCAGCTTGTATACTGTCAGGAGGAACCAATGTAACATTCGGAGTCACTTTGGTTGTCAATTCTTTCAATTTATGCTTATTCTCTTTTGCAATGCTGTCACCTGTTATGCTGTCTGCAGCTATAACTGCTGTTTCAACTATCTTCTTATCCTTAACTAATTTGTCTTTTGTTTCACTTGCCTTCCTTGTATTTAAGGAGTCTGTTGCTTCCTGTTGCATTCGCTTCGCTGCTGCTCTAGGATGATTTTGTCCGTAAATGGCAATACCTACTGTTTCAAACAAACAGAGTAGTAAAACGATACGCCATCGGTATATGTTTTTAATTCTAATCATTTACTTTTTCAGTGTATCAAGGATACCTATGATACGCTCCAATTCTTCTTCGTTACTGAACGGAATACTGATCTTTCCTTTACCTTTCTCGGAGCAAGTTAATTGCACTTTTGTATTAAAGAAACCCGAAAGCTGCTTTTTAAGCACACTAAACTCAGCCGGGAGTTTAGCCCGTTTAGGTGCAATTCGTTTCGCACCACTTTTTATAGTTTCTCCTTCGCTCAATGATTTTACAATTTCTTCTACTTTACGAACCGAGTACCCATGCTCTATAATTTCTTCAAAAACTTTAACTTGCAGTTTCGGTTCATTCAGTGCTAATAATGCACGGGCATGACCCATATCTATTTGCTTATATTGCAGTCCCATCTGAATGGGAGCGGGAAGCTTAAGTAAACGGAGATAATTGGCAATCGTAGTGCGCTTTTTGCCAACACGTTCACTAAGTCTTTCTTGTGTTAGGTCGTATTGTTCAAGCAAATGCTGATAAGCCAAGGCTATTTCCACCGAATTCAGGTCTTCACGCTGTATGTTCTCAATAAGCGCCATCTCCATAACATTCTCATCATCAGCAGTGCGGATATAAGCGGGGATACTTTTAAGACCGGCTAATTGTGAGGCTCTGAAGCGCCGTTCACCAGCAATAATCTGATATTCATCGTCGGACAATTTACGTAAGGTAATTGGTTGAATGATTCCAATTTCATAAATAGAATCCGCCAATTCCTGTAATGCAGTCTGATCAAAATCACGGCGCGGTTGGTTGGGATTTACCGATATCTTCGAAAGTTCTATTTCGTTAATTGAAGAAGAACCTTCCGTTTGAATCTCATCCATTGAAAGTAGGGCATCCAATCCCCTTCCTAATGCATTTCTTTTTTGTGCCATGGTACTTTCTTATTAGTGAGCGTTACGCTTAATCAGCTCTTTGGCAAGAGCCATATAATTTTTTGCTCCTGTAGATTCTGCATCATACAAGATTGTAGGCATGCCATAACTTGGAGCTTCACTCAACTTCACGTTACGTTGTATTACTGTGTTGAATACTAATTCTTGAAAATGACGTTTGACTTCGTCATATATTTGATTTGCTTGGCGAAGACGTGAATCATACATTGTTAGAAGGAATCCTTCAATCTCCAAAGATGGATTTAGTTTGGATTTAATAATTTTAATGGTATTGAGTAATTTGCTGATTCCTTCCAATGCAAAGTATTCGGCTTGCACGGGGATGATAACCGAATCAGCTGCCGTTAATGCGTTGATTGTGATTAAGCCCAATGAAGGAGAGCAATCAATAAGGATATAATCGAAATCATCTTTCAAGGTAGACAGTACGTTTTTCAGTATCTTTTCTCTACTTTTGAGATTAAGCATTTCAATTTCCGCACCTACTAGATTAATGTGGGAGGAAATGACTTTCAATGTTTCAATTTCAGTGTCATGAATAGCATCATATACGTTTGCTCCGTCAATGATACATTCATAAATGGTACATTCGGCTTGTTTGATGTCGACTCCTAATCCAGAGGAAGCATTTGCCTGAGGGTCAGCGTCCACAACAAGGACTTTTTTTTCCAGCGTAGCAAGTGAGGCGGCAAGATTAATTGTCGTTGTAGTTTTTCCTACTCCTCCTTTTTGGTTTGCTAAAGCAATAATTTTTCCCATATTTTTTTATCTTTATCGGCAGCGAAATAAATGATTATTCCGAATAGTGCCTATACGAAAAAAGGAAAGATTGCGATATTTGTTGATAAGTTGGCTCTTTTGTTAATAACTCAACATCACTTGCTCTTCAAACAGATCTGCCAGATTGATATACACTTTTCCTTTTGAATTGCAAATATACAGAATTATATGATATAGAAACACTCTTTTTGGCTCGCTTGCAGAAGATTAAGATTTGTAAACGCCTGCACCGTTTATGTTTTTTCTTTTTTAAGCAAAGAGGCTCCGGCTTTTTCCTTACTTTTGTACGAAACATATAGTATAATATTATGGTTATGGAAAATAAGCGACCTTTGATATTGGTTTCGAATGATGATGGAATTATCTCGAAAGGAATCAGTGAACTTATCAAGTATCTTCGTCCTCTAGGTGAAATTGTTGTTATGGCTCCTGATACTGCTCGTTCGGGTAGTGCGTCGGCAATTACAGTCACCGAGCCGGTCAGCTATAAATTGCTTCGTAGAGAAGTGGGTGTATCTTTTTATAAGTGTTCTGGAACTCCCTCTGATTGTGTTAAATTGGCATTTCATACAGTTCTTGACCGCAAGCCCGATTTAGTGGTTTCCGGTATTAATCATGGTGATAACTCTTCTGTCAACGTACATTATTCCGGGACAATGGGAGCTGCTATTGAAGGATGCTTGAAGGGTGTTCCTTCCATCGGATTCTCTCTCTGTAATCACGCTCCTGATGCCGATTTTGAGCCGGGAGGGAAATATATTCGCGAAATTGCAGCTCGTGTGCTTGAGAAAGGCCTGCCTTCGTTAACTTGCCTTAATGTGAATATACCTGATACCAAGGAATTAAAAGGCGTTAGAATCTGTGAGCAAGCTAAAGGACTTTGGGTTAATGAATGGGAAAATTTGACAAATAGAGGAGGCTCTTCTTATTATTGGATGACCGGTGAATTTGATAGTACCGATGCTGAAAATGAAAAAAGTGATCATTGGGCATTGGAAAATGGCTATGTTGCTATTACTCCTACTACGGTTGATGTAACTGCATACGGTCTGATAGACGAACTGAAAACGTGGTTCTGAGATTTGATAATCTTATAGATTTACACAATGAAGTATTATTTGATAGTAGGCGAGGCATCCGGCGATCTTCACGCTTCTCAACTGATGGAGGCTTTGAAGAGAGAGGATCATGAAGCGGATTTTCGTTTCTTCGGTGGCGATATGATGCAAAATGTCGGCGGAACTTTAGTAAAGCATTACAGAGATCTCGCCTATATGGGGTTTATTCCGGTACTGTTGCATTTGAGGACTATCTTGACCAATATGAAACGCTGCAAGGAAGATATTATATTTTGGCAGCCCGATGTGTTGATATTGGTGGATTATCCGGGTTTTAACCTTAAAATAGCCAGCTACATTAAATCTCAGACGAACATTCCTGTTTATTATTATATTTCTCCTAAGATATGGGCATGGAAAGAATATCGCATAAAGAATATAAAGAGAGATATTGATGAATTATTCTCTATTTTGCCTTTCGAAGTTGATTTCTTTAAGAAACATCAATATGCTGTTCACTATGTAGGGAATCCTACTCTTGATGAGGTTGAAGCTTTTCGGAAAGGATATAGTGAAAGCAAAGCAGACTTTTTGCGAGAGAGCGGATTACCGTCCAAGCCGATTATTGCCTTGTTGGCCGGGAGCCGGAAGCAAGAGATAAAAGATAACCTGCCGGATATGGTTAAAGCGGCTTCTATATTTAATGATTATCAGTTGGTTATTGCTGGTGCTCCTGGCATCTCTTGCGATTATTATGATAAAATATTGAGCTCTTCTGATGTTAAGATTCTTTTTGGGCAGACCTATCGCTTGCTGATGAATTCCGAGGCGGCTTTAGTTACTTCTGGGACAGCGACTTTGGAAACCGCTTTATTCGGAGTGCCCCAAGTTGTTTGTTATCACACTCCTATTGGTAAAGTTATTGCTTTTTTGAAGAAGCATCTATTAAAAGTGAAGTATATTTCGTTGGTTAATCTTGTTGCTGATTATGAAGTGGTGAAGGAGCTGGTAGCTGATACGATGACTGTCGATGGCATTCGTGCTGAGCTGGAGCGGATACTGCACGATAATCGCTATCGAGAAAATATGCTTTTAGGATATGCTAACGTCGCAAAAAGCTTAGGTGAACCGGGAGCTCCCGATAAGGCCGCAAGTAAAATAGTAAATTTGCTAAAAGGTAAGAAGTTATAGCCTGTTTTTTAAAAAAAGTCAAAATAGAGATAGCCGGTGCAGTAAGTGCCCGGCTATCTTCGTTTTAACGGTATAAGGATTCAGAGATCGGTTGATATTAGAATAAAACGATAACTAAAAGGACTTTATTATGAAAAAATTACGTTGGCTTTTTATGGCAGCTTGCTTATTAACTTTTTCTGTTTTATCATCTTGTGATGATAACGACGGATACTCTATTGGTGATATTTCATATCCTAACTGGTCAACCGTACGTGTAACGGGGAATGCTTTTTATCTTGTTTCTGATACTTGGGGCACCCTATGGCCGGTTAATATTGACTTGGGATGGTATCAGCCTGTTGACGGACAAAGAGTTTTGACAGTATTCAATCCTCTTTATGATAATTATCAAGGTTACGACCATGCCGTTAAGCTTCTGAGTATACGCAATGCGCTGACTAAAGCAGTTGAAACAATAGCACCTGGGAGTGAAAATGATTATGGAAATGACCCTTTATTCATCTATAAAGGAGATATTTCTATAGGCGGTGGATACCTGAATGTTATTTTTCAGCAAAATCTGCCAAAGAATTCAGAGACAAAACATCGCATAAGTCTTGTTCAATCTACAGAAAATCAATATGCAAACGATGGATATATTCATCTTGAGCTTCGTTATAATGACTATGATGACTTGAGTGGCTATCGCGCCATGGCTTTAGTTTCATTTAATTTAAGCACTCTCAATCTTGATGCGGACATAATCAAAGGTATTAAGTTGAAGCTGAATTCAGAAGTGAATGGCGAAGTGGAATTGACTTTTAATAAGAAAGAAAAAGCAGAGCTTCGAAATTTAGATGGTGAAGATTTTTCTAAAATGCAGTTGAAATAACTTGGTTCTTTATACTATTTATAAGGTTCCTTTGAATACAATGAATATAATAAGAAGGCACTTTTATAATAGAAATAGAACTGCACTCCTAAAGTTTTGTATCTAACTTTTGGGGTGCAGTTCTTTTTACTATTATATAATGTCAGAGTTAATTACTACTGAACTACTTTATAAAGCTTAGAATGTGGAGGTATATGACTGCAGCAGGAATAGCCATCAATGCGCTATCAAATCGATCGAGCATTCCACCATGCCCTGGTAAGATATTGCCGGAATCTTTTATGCCAAGATGGCGTTTCATTAGAGATTCCGTTAAGTCGCCCAAAGTTCCGAAGATAACAATAACCACTGCCAATCCAACCCACTCAATCAATGCAAGAAAAGGAAAGAAGTGGGCAAAAGCTATTGAAGATGCAATAGCGAGTAGACCTCCTCCAATGCTTCCTTCCCATGATTTTTTAGGTGAAATACGTTCAAATAAGCGGTGTTTTCCTATTAAGGACCCCACACAATATGCACCCGTATCACTTAACCAAATGAATATAAATATGGATAAGGGTAAAATGGGGTTATAAACAATACCGCCAACATTCGGGTCGAATTGGAACGCTAAGAAATTTAGTAAGGCAAATGGTATTGCAATGTAAAATTGACTTAGCATGGAATAGGCCCAATTAGCTACAGGGTTTTTCTTTTTTAAGTAAAGTTCTGCGATAAATAAATAGAGCATGACAACCAAATAAGGTAGAAAAACCTGTGTATCTGAATCTGCCTGGCAATAAAACATGAAGGCAATGAACAAATATCCTCCTCCTATTGAGGTAATAAATTTGTTTAATGTCGCTTCTCCACTCTCATTAATTAGATGACTGAATTCTCGTACGCTCAACGCAGCTATTATTGTAAATAGTATTCCGAATGATAGCGGACTGTATACGATACAGCCAACTAATACGCCAACAAATAGAGCTCCTGTGATAGTGCGGAGTACAAAATTATTTTTCACTATTATCCGATTTTATTCTTTTGATTCACTATTTTCAGGAGTCTGTTCGGTATTGTTCTCTTTTTTTGCTTCTTCTGATTGAGCAGTTTCTACTTCCGGCATTGCATTATCTTCAGAGGCATTTGCTTCTTCTTTTCCAGTAGAAGAATTTCCAGTCGTTTTTGCCGATGAGATGATCTCTTCAGATCGAGAAGCCCAAGGACGCTTACCGAAGATATGTTCCACATCTTCTGCAAAAATCACTTCCTTATCTATTAGCTGTTGTGCTAATTGGTTATGTCCTTCCTTATTCTCGAATAATATTTTTTTAGCTCTCTCATATTGCTCGTTTATGATGAATTTCACTTCTTCGTCAATGAGTTCTGCAGTCTTTTCACTGTAAGGACGATTAAATGAATATTCTTCATTATTGTAGTAGCAAAGATTGGGTAATTTTTCACTCATACCGAGGTAAGCAATCATTCCATAAGCTTGTTTTGTGACCCGTTCCAAATCGTTCATAGCTCCGGTGGACACCTTTCCTATGAATAAATCTTCGGCAGCACGTCCACCCAATGTAGCACACATCTCGTCCAACATCTGCTCCTTTGTCGTGATCTGGCGTTCTTCCGGTAGATACCAAGCTGCTCCAAGGGCTCTTCCACGGGGTACAATAGTAACCTTAATTAACGGGTTAGCATATTGCAGCAACCATGATATAGTGGCATGTCCTGCTTCATGTAATGCAATTGAACGGCGCTCTTCTTCAGTCGTAATCTTACTTTTCTTTTCCAATCCGCCGACGATACGATCCACAGCATCTAGAAAATCCTGTTTACCTACAAACTTCTTTCCATGTCGAGCTGCAATCAATGCAGCTTCGTTACATACATTGGCAATATCTGCACCCGAAAAACCAGGAGTTTGACGTGCTAAAAGATCTACATCTACAGAATTATCTATTTTAATAGGGCGCAAGTGTACGCCGAATACTTCTTTACGTTCATTCAAGTCGGGTAGATCAACATGTATTTGGCGGTCAAAGCGTCCGGCGCGAAGTAAAGCTTTATCCAAAACGTCCACACGGTTGGTTGCTGCAAGAATAATCACTCCGCTGTTCGAACCAAAGCCGTCCATTTCTGTAAGTAGTTGATTTAATGTATTCTCCCTTTCGTCATTGCCTCCCATTGCAGCTGCTTTAGCACGTGCACGTCCTACGGCATCAATCTCGTCAATAAATACGATACAAGGTGCTTTCTCTTTAGCTTGGCGGAACAAGTCACGAACACGTGAAGCTCCTACACCTACGAACATTTCAACAAAGTCCGAGCCGGCTAAGGAGAAGAATGGCACATTCGCTTCGCCTGCTACAGCCTTAGCTAATAATGTCTTACCCGTTCCCGGAGGGCCTACAAGTAAGGCTCCCTTAGGTATTTTACCTCCAAGATCAGTATACTTTTGAGGCTCTTTTAAGAACTCCACAATCTCTTCTACTTCTTGTTTAGCTTCCGAGAGTCCCGCTACGTCCTTAAACGTTATTTTAATAGATGTTCCTTTTTCGAAAAGCTGGGCCCGTGATTTACCCACACTAAATATACCACTGCCACCACTACCCATACCGCCACTCATACGGCGAGAAAAGAAAATCCATAAACCTACAATAAATGCTATAGGAAGTATTTGCCACAATATGGCTACCAAGTAATTTTGCTTCTTTTGGTAGCTGATTGAACCGTCAAACTTCTTATCGTCCTTTTCTTTTTGTATAAAACTGGCCAAACTGTCTCTTGATGGGGCTTCTGTTGTCACCATCGGATTTTTTCCTGCTTTACCCGAATCTCCGAAAAAGACATTTCTAACAAATTGTGGTTTAATAAATGCTTCAACGCTACAGTCATCATAACTGACCACCTTGCTGATATATCCTTTTTCAACATATTGCTGGAATTGGTCGTAAGGAACGTTCTTGCTTCCTGAGCTATTATCATTTGTCAGATATAGCCCTAAAAGCATTATGGCAATAATCAAATACATCCAGTTCAAATTGAACTTGGGCATATTTGGCTTATTATTGGGTTTCTTATTTGTATTATTATCCATTGTTAATCGATATCAGGTATTTTAGTTAATTTGGCATCTTCCCATAAATGTTCCAGATTGTAGAAATCACGTACTTCAGGCAAAAATATATGCACGAGTACATTTACATAATCCATGGCTACCCATTGAGCGTTGCGTAATCCATCTACAGCAAAAGGTTTATCTCCAGAACCTTTTCGCGTGTATTCTTTTATCGAATCTACTATTGCAGCTATCTGACTGGGAGAGTTACCTTGACAAATAACAAAATAACTGCAGATTGTATCATTTATTTTTGTGAGGTCCGCGACAATTATATTTTTCCCTTTTTTTTCCTGAATTCCTTCTGTAATTTGCTGAATGAGTTTTTTTGTTTCGTTCATTATCATTATAATATTAAAGAATTTACAAATATACGGCGATTTCTTATATCAAACCTCCAAAAAAATAAAACTCTTTCATTTTTTGTTTTTTTTAGGTAATCTATTCCCTTGGCACCGCGTCTATTAGCTTGCTGTGAGGAAAAAAAAGTCAGATTTTATTGGGTGGAATTAAAATCTTTGTATCTTTGCATCCGCAAAAACAAAAGCAGTTTGGGCTATGGTGTAATGGTAACACTACAGATTCTGGTCCTGTCATTCCTGGTTCGAGTCCAGGTAGCCCAACCAAAAAAAGCTTGTCTGGTTTTACCAAACAAGCTTTTTTTATGACCTCTCTCTGATCAATTATTGCGCTTCTTGAATATTCTCATCAATTACTTTGATCTTCTGCTGTACTAATTCCAAGTCGGCCTTTAACTTTTCCACCTTTCGGTTAACCTCATTTAGTAAAGTACTTCCTTTTTTAGAAGAAGCCGTTAGGAAGCCCAAGTTGTTTTCATACGTTTGTAATTCATTCTTCATGTTTTCGAATGTGTGCATGAGCCTTTCCCGTTCTCTGTATAAAGCTTGGGGAGAATTTTCCTGTATGCTGCTAATTGAAGATTTGAAATTACTCAATCTTTTATTTGATGCACTTATATTATAATGCTCAAACAGTCTGTCTACCTGTGTGTGGTATAGTTTATATAGCTTGTCTTTTTCTTTAAAAGGTACATGACCGATGCTGTTCCATTCTTTCATCAATTCGCGTACTACACGGATAGCCTCTTCGGCATCTGTGCTCTCATCAATCGCAGTGAGTTTTTCTATAACCTCTTTCTTTAAAGATAGATTAGTGAGCTCAGTTGTGCGTTGTGATGAAGTTGCCGAGTTTTTTTGGTCAAAAAAGTAATCACATGCACCAATGAATCTCTTCCATACAGCATCTGAATATTTTTTTGCAACGGGACCTATTGTCTTCCATTCTTTTTGTAGCTTGATCAGTTCGTCCGTGGTTGCTTTCCAGTCTGTACTGTCTTTCAGTGCTTCTGCTTTCTCACATAGTTCCCTTTTCTTTTCGAGGTTTTGAGCCATCTCATCCTTTAGGGTTTTGAAAAACTCACCTTTTTTCTGGAAGAACTCATCACATGCTTTGCGGAAGCGCTCGAATATCTTAACATTCATCTTTTGCGGAGCAAAACCGATAGTCTTCCACTTATTCTGTAGGGCTATGATCTCTTGGGTTTTGTTATCCCAAGCCGAAAAGTTAGCTAATTCGTTGTAGTCTATACCCTCTATAATCTCGCAGATCACAGTTTTTTGATCCAGATTATGTATCTCAAGCTCTTTCAGCTCTTCAAAATGCTCTTGATGACGACGGTTGACAATGGTAGATGCTGCTTTAAATCTGTTCCATATCTCGTCTCTTAAATCTTTGGATACAGGTCCTGTGTCACGAAACTCCTGATGTAATTTTTGGAGTTGGTGGAAGGCTGATACTACATCCTGTTCATCGGCCAGTCTTTCGGCAGCTTCACATAAATGTGTTTTTATTTCTAAATTCTTTCTGAAATCATATTCACGAAACTCGTTATTCAGTTTTAACAGATCATAGAATTTCTCTACGTACAACTGATAGTTCTTCCAGAGTTCATTGATCTTGCCTTGTGGGATGAGTTTTACTTCATTCCATTGCTGCTGCAATTTTTTGAATTCGGTATATGATTTATTGGCATCTTCGGGGGACTCAACTAACTCCTTAAGTTCTTCAATGATAGAGAGTTTTATTTGGAGGTTAAGTTCTTTTTGCTTTTCAGCCTCAATATTCAGCTCATTCCTTTTTTCTTTTATGATGGACATAATGCTTTTGAACTCTTCTTCAAGAGCATCAGGTGCTGGAATAAAGTCTTCTTCGGTTCCTCCATTTTCTATAAACGCCTTTTTTGCGACCTCTTGTTCAGCATTGTGTAGCTTATAGAAAACCTGCTTCAAGACATCTGTTTCTTGCTTGTCTATAGTTGCTACATCCACAGATATCTCCTTAAGTCTAGCTAGAATATCTTCTTTAGTCATAGTCTGAGTAGCATCTGTCGGCTTTTCTTCTTGTGTCACATTTTCGGCTTGAGGTTCTCCGGATATATTCTCAGAGACTTCTTCCATTTTTTTGTCTTCTTCTAATTCCGCTGGTTTTTCGGGGAGATTAGTGTCATGAGTGTCCATCATTTGTATTTATATATTTTAAGAAAATTCGGTGTGTTAACTCGCAATAGCTCACAAATTAATGAAATAAAATCTTTACTTCATACTTTTTTTTATAGTTTTTTTTATTTATGATAAAAGTACCGTAATTCCCATATATAGCATCATTCCTATAATATCATTTGTTATCGCAATAAAAGGCCCGGTTGCGATGGCCGGATCTATTTTAAGTTTTTCCAATGTCATCGGAACCAACGTGCCGAAAATGGATGCAAACATCACTACCGCGAAGAGACTTATTGATACGGAATAGGTTACCGTTGCCGTAGCTCCAAAACGTATCAGATTGTAGATGTAAACCAAGAGTGAGATAATCGTTGCATTGATGGAAGCCACTATTGCTTCCTTCGCCACTTGCTTTAAGGTATCTTTCGCATCAAGTGAGCTGTTTGCCAAGCCTTGTACTACTATTGCAGATGATTGTGTTCCTACATTTCCTCCCGTCCCACCTATAAGCGGTATATATAGTGCCATTTCAGGATGCGTAACAAAAGTTGTATGGAAGTTCCCCAATATCATGGAATTGCCTATTCCGCCCAACATACCGATTAACAGCCAAGGTAGTCGTGCACTTGTTTGTCTGAAAACCTTGTCGTCGGTTTCCACGTCTTGTGACAAACCTGATGCCAACTGGTAATCGCGCTCTGACTGTTCGCGGATTTCATCCATCACATCATCCACCGTGATTTGCCCTACAAGCCTTCCAATACTATCTACTACGGGTAGAGCAACCAAGTCATATTTCTCAATGATTTGCGCTACTTCTTCAATGGGAGTATCAACATGCACATTGATCGGGTCTTTTCTCATGACATGCTTCACTTTTGATACGGACGGTGAAGTAATCATTTTCTTTAGAGGGAAAACCCCTTGGAGTCTGTTCTCGTCATCAATCACATAGACATAATAGATCTCATCCAGTTGCTCTGCCTGAAGTCTCATTTCCTTTAGGCACTCCGGCATACTCCAGTTTTCATTAACGGTCACCATTTCGGTTCCCATTAACCCGCCGGCTGTATCTTCGTCATATTTCAGCAAATCAACAATATCTCCGGCTTGCTCTATATCTTCAATATGGGAGAGGACTTCCTCTTGTTTCTCTTCATCTAACTCGCGTATCAAGTCTACAGCATCGTCCGTATCCATGTAGTCAACAAAACGTTTTGCTATAGTTTCGGATGGGAGGATGTCGAGAAGCTCTTTACGGGTATCTTCGTCCATTTCCATCAGCACATCGGCAGCCGTTTCATTATCAAGTAACCGATATAATATCCGGGCTTCCTCAGTAGAGAGGTCATTGCATAATTCAGCGATATCCGCAGGATGAAGGTCTGCCAGTAACTCTTTTACTTTCTCAAACTCCTTTAGCTTAATGTGATTCTTCACATCATCAATAAATACTTCTTCCATAGGATCGATATCAGAGATTATACACTCGTTTGAAGCGCTTTTTCCACTTGATTGGTTAAGCTGATGAACTCCTGCACAGATAATTGCTCCGGTCTTTTGTTAAACAGCTCATTCTCTGTGAGCGGACAGTCTTTTCCCAAAATGGGCTTGATAGAATTGCGTAAAGTCTTACGGCGTTGGTTGAATGTCGTTTTTACCACTTGTTTGAAGAGTTTTTCATCGCATCCAAGCTCTCTAGTATCATTACGTACCATTCGTATAACGGCGCTTTTTACCTTTGGTGGTGGGTTGAATACATGCTCATGGACGGTAAATAAGTATTCTACACTATACCAAGCTTGTATCAATACACTGAGGATGCCATAAGTCTTGCTACCCGGTCCGGCAGCTATTCTTTCGGCAACCTCTTTCTGTATCATGCCTGTACAACAAGGAATCAGGTCTTTATTGTCCAGCATCTTAAAGAATATCTGGCTCGAAATATTATAAGGATAATTTCCTGTCAACACAAAAGGCTGACCGTCAAAGACCCGTTGCAGGTTCATTCTTAGAAAGTCATCTTCAATGATGTGATCTTCCAATGCCGGATAGTTTTCACGCAAGTAGGCTACCGACTCATAATCCACTTCTACAACTTTTACACAACGTTCCTTTTTGGTGAGGAATTGGGTTAACACTCCCATACCCGGACCGACTTCCAATATGGGCAATTCGGGGTAAATATCTACCGTGTCGGCTATATCTTGAGCAACTTTCAGGTCTTTCAGAAAATGTTGCCCGAGAAACTTTTTAGGTTTTACTAATCGCATGTATCAACTTAATCGTTACTTTTGCAGCCTACAAAGATAGTTCTTTTAGGCGAAGAAAGATGAAACGGAATGAAGAAACTCATTAAAAAAACATTGAAAATTATTTTACCACTTGTGCTGAGTGGTTTTATTCTCTATTGGGTGTATCGCGATTTTGATTTTGCGCGTGTAAAGGAAGTTTTGCTGCACGGAATGAATTGGGGATGGATGCTTTTTTCACTTGTTTTTGGTGTAATGAGTCATGTTTTCCGTGGATGGAGATGGAAACAGACACTTGAACCTCTTGAGGCTTATCCCAAGACAGGCGATTGTGTGGATGCGGTGTTTGTGTCTTACGCTACCAATTTAGTGATTCCCCGTCTGGGCGAAGTATCACGCTGTGGCATTTTGTCGCGCTATGATAATGTATCCTTCTCAAAGTCTTTGGGTACGGTTGTGACCGAGCGCTTGGTTGATACACTGTGTATGCTGATTATCACGGGACTGACTTTTCTTGTACAAATGCCTGTATTTATGACTTTCTTTGAGCAGACAGGTACCAAGATACCCACATTAATGCACTTATTTACTTCTGTATGGTTTTATATTGTATTGCTTTGTATTGTCGGTGTGGTCGTTCTGCTTTATTACTTGATGCGTGCCCTGTCTTTTTTTGAGCGTGTAAGAGGTATTGTTTTGAATGTGTGGTCTGGAGTAACTTCACTGCGTGATGTGAAAAATGTTCCATTGTTCATCCTTTATACCATTCTGATTTGGGCATGCTATTTTTTTCATTTTTATATTACATTTTATTGCTTCTCATTTACATCTCATCTCTCCTTCCTTGCTGCTCTGGTAATGTTTGTCGGAGGTACTTTTGCGGTCATCGTACCCACGCCGAATGGAGCCGGTCCCTGGCATTTTGCTGTTATAACTATGATGATGCTATATGGAGTGGATGCTACTGATGCCGGTATATTCGCATTAATAGTACATTCCATTCAAACTTTATTGGTTGTTGTCCTCGGTGTTTGGGGATGGCTTCATCTTTCATGGTCAAACCGGGCAAAATAGTCTTGCATCATTGTGCTATTGGAATAAAAAAGGTATATTTGCGAAAACTAACTTAATAGCATTATGAGTACGATTTTATCCTTAGCTCCACAAAATGTGTGGAAACATTTTTATTCTTTGACGCAAATTCCACGCCCTTCAGGACATTTGGAGAAAGTTACAGCGTTTTTAGTTGATTTTGGTAAAAGCCTCGGGTTGGAATCATTTGTCGACGAAGCTGGTAATGTAATTATCCGTAAGCCGGCTACTCCTGGTATGGAGAACCGCAAAACGGCTATTCTGCAAGCCCACATGGATATGGTTCCCCAAAAAAATAACGATACCGTTCACGATTTTACGAAAGATCCTATTGAGACTTATATCGATGGCGACTGGGTGAAAGCTAAAGGTACGACTCTTGGTGCGGACGATGGCCTAGGTGTTGCTGCTATCATGGCGGTGTTGGAAGCAAAAGATCTGAAGCATGGCTCTCTTGAAGCTTTAATTACTAAAGATGAAGAAACCGGTATGTATGGAGCTTTCGGCCTCAAACCTGAAACATTGAAGGGAGAGATTTTACTGAATCTTGATTCCGAGGATGAAGGCGAGCTTTATATCGGTTGTGCAGGCGGATTAAACCTGACTGCCACTTTAGCTTACAAGGAAGAGGAAGCGCCAGCCGATTTTGTAGCAAAGAAACTTGTGTTGAAAGGTTTACGCGGAGGACATTCAGGCCTTGAAATTAATGAGGGACGTGCAAATGCCAATAAGCTGATGGCTCGTGTGATACGCGACCTGTTGGTGGAATTTGATTCTCAATTGTCTAGCTTTGAAGGCGGTAATATGCGTAATGCCATACCACGTGAGGCACACGCCGTAATGGTATTTAATGCTGCGGATACCGAAGGACTGGAAGAATACATCAAGGATTATGAGGCAGAAATAGCATCAGAATATACTCCTATTGAAAGCGGTGTTTCGTTGACGTTAGAGTCGGTTGACATGCCTGCTACGGTTATTCCTCAAGAAATACAAGACAATTTCATTGATTCTCTACTGGCTTGCCAGAACGGGGTGATGCGTATGATCCCCACTTTACCTGATACTGTCGAGACTTCTTCGAACTTGTCAATAGTTGTTGCCGGTCAAGGAAAAGTTGAAGTCATCATTTTGGCTCGCAGTTCTTGCGATACAATGAAAGAATATCTGGCAAACAGCCTGACTGCATGTTTCTCAATGGCAGGGATGAAAGTAGAATTGAGTGGTGGATATTCCGGTTGGCAGCCTAATGTAGATTCTCCTATTCTTCATGCCATGAAGAAATCTTACCAACAACAGTTTGGCGTAGAACCCGCGGTAAAGGTTATTCATGCCGGCTTGGAATGTGGTATTATCGGTATGACATATCCTAAACTTGATATGATTTCATTTGGTCCTACACTTCGTTCACCTCATTCGCCTGATGAACGGGCATATATTCCTACTGTTACAAAGTTCTATGAATTCTTAGTGGCAACCTTGGAACAAATTCCTGGAAAGTAATTTAAGATCTGATAGAATGACTAGAAACCTTTTATTGTTATTCTCACTGGTATTTTTGTTTTCCTGTAAACTATATTCGGGTTCGAGCTTTAGTCGAGTGCTAAAGCTCGATTCTGTTTTCAAATATAAGACACTATCCAATAGATTGTGTTCTAGTCTAGTATTCAAGTCTTAACCCTATTCCTTTAGCAGTTACTATCTGTATATTGCAGCATTCTTTAAGCTTACTCCTTAATCTGGCAATTACTACATCCAGACTTCGCGAGGCATATAGGTCTTCTCCATCTTTTTTCTCCCATATATTCACTGTTATTTCCTCACGTCGCACAATATTGCCTTTATTTTTGTTTAGCAATTCTAATATAAGTGCTTCTCTTTTTGTAAGATAAATATTCTTCTCTTTTTTATTGTTTAATAGAATGCAATGTCTTGTATCTAGAGAAAATTCATTTTTATCTCCTACAAAGGGAATAATATTATTATTATGTTTTTTTTTAGTTTTAGTAAAAAATCAATACTGGCACATAGCTCTAATGGCATGAAAGGCTTCAATAAATATGCATTCATGCCATTTTGGTATACATTAATAACGTCTTTTGAAGAAAGTCTGGCTCCTAATAGTATTATAACTACATCTTGATCTTCTTGACGAATTACCATCGGTGCTTTATAGGCATTTTCTCCTGCGATATTTGCATTGCAGAGGACGACATCTACTTTTCCGGCTTTTAATGTTGATATTCCTTCTTGTCTATTTGTTGCGACCAACACTTGATATTTACCGACAATGTGTTCCAATTCATTCTTTATGATATATATATATAATCTATATCATTCTCAATTAATAAAAGTCTTGTCATAAATTAAAGATCTTAGATAGCTTATCAAGTAATAATCTGTTATTTCTTATTCTAATTAGCGTTTTTTCATGCTTATTTGCAAAAATAGAATTATTTTTAATTTACGCAATAAATAGTGTCATTTTTTTTATTTTAGCTGTGGTTTATTCAGGTGTTGGATATTTTATACAATACATCTAATGATTTAGTCAATACATAGGTATAAATTAAAGATTGAAGCATTCCTCCGAATATAAATCGACATAAAAGTTGAAATTTGGGCAACTATAACAAAGGTAATCTTTCCAATAGCCGCCAATTGCTTTATATATTGACATCTTGTCTTTATGCATATAGCCATTATTCAAACAATATTCGTATTGGCAAAAATTTAGGCTGAAATTAATCAATTGTTCCCTGCTAATCTCCAACGATTATAGCTTACGGAATTATGAACCGTGCAGGGATATCATAGTATTTGTTTTAGTCCGTTTAATTTATTTATAATAACTACCAAAAGCCTTTTTATAAGGGATTTCACACTTTATCTTAGGTATGCATTAGCTTTTTCCATTGTTCTATTAGCGAATTCTTAATATTATTTTCTTAGAGATAGAGTATTGCTTTATATCATATACTAATAAAAACTTTCTTTGAAGGAATTCATATGAAGAGAATAAAGCTGATTAGGGTCTTTTTCAAAGGGTAATGACTTTTATGTGAAGCAGATACGGCGAGTTGTCTTGAACAAGCCCTTGGTGAATCGCTCGAATAAATTGCCAATACATTGAGTGTTCTTATCTGAACTTCTACCGAAAAACTTGAAAATATTAATTCATGGCATTTCTTAAGATTCTAATCCATATTCTTCATGGCTGATTCTATTATGCTATAAAATTTGACAAGAATGTTTTCTAATTCTTTGTTGCCATTGATCTTTATATCAATAATTCTTTTAAAATCCTTATAATTATATTCAATATCTGAAGTACCTTCCTCCTTAAAATAAAATTCATAGCCAATAAATTCGCCATAAACTTTCTCAACTTTCTTATTTTGCTGAAAGTATCTAAGTACTAATGCATGGTTTCTTAGTAGGAATTTCATACAGTACTTTCCTAGAATCTCACTTAAAGCCCCGTCCGATTTTAGGCATATTTGATTGAGAATATAAAAATAGAACACAGTTTCTTTGGTCAAATTATTTTCAGAAATAATTCTTCTTAAAAGGTCTTCTGTCTGTTGATTATCTGTTGCCTTAAAACTCCCATGGTAGTATTTTATTGCATTTTTATCTATTTGAGGAGAATGCAATATATTCTCTTGCTCGGTTTTACTCAAGTTTTCCCAATATATTTCTTTATTACAATTCTTTTGTTGATTTGCCGCTTTGTTATTTACAGTGCATAGAATTAATAAAAATGTTATCAACATAAAGTTTTTCATAACTATTGCCCTCCATTATTTTTGTTTTTTCCAAACGTACTATCAATCAAATATTGCCAGTATTTTATCTGAGAATCAGGTGCATAATACTGAACGTTTACTCCATTTATAACCTCTGTCGTTGTCGGAGCTCCTAATTTGTCAAGTTCTGCACTAATTGTTACCTGTCCAGGAACTTCTTTAGAGTCTGTTTCTTGTAAGTTGTCCGTTATCTTTTTAAATGCAGACATATCAGTGTCAAAAGCTCGTAAGCAACCACGTGCTTTCTTTAATTCGGGACTATCGGAGAGAATCCATATAGATTCCTCTGCAGGTTCCCGTAATGCAAGCACGTCCGAAGATATCGGGAATGGCAAATGACCATATACCCGCTGCACGTTGCCTGCCGTCCTGAGAGAAGATCAGGCGGTGTAGAAGAAAATACCCTAATAACAATTATATTCAATAGCTATCAGAGTAAACAAACCATTGTCCGTTAATTGGATTTAGAATCCACAGAGTTTTTTACTTTCTTCTTCTAATTTTTTACTCATAATGGTATCTTTGGGTACATATTCTCCCTCCCTATACATTGACTTTAATGCTATCATTGCAGAACAATTTTTTAGTTCCGCTGCCTTTTTCAAATACTCTATTGCTAGCTCTTTCGTTTTTTTATCCATTTTTCTTCCATAAGATTCCGAAACAATCTTTAAACAACTATATACATCAAAATAAGCTGGGGGATAATTATATCTATGTGCCATAAAAATAGCATAAACCAGATTCTCTTCTTCATGTCCTTTGTCCATAAAGGCGACCACCAAATCATCGAAAGCTGCTGTATCCCCTTTAAGAACTAACTGCTTCAATTCCTCAATAGGGCGGCTATTATTCATTGTTATTACTTCCACTGGTTTCTGTTTGCAGGAGAATAAACTGATTGTTATTATAACTCCTATAAAATACAATAGTAAATGTTTCATAAACTATAGATTAATTATTGTTTAAACAAATTAAGCATGTAATCACGAAGCCTGTTCATAAATTATTGATTCATAGACCACCGGTCCGGGAGTTTTCTGCCCGAATAGCTGCCCGTCTTTTGCCCATTGGAATGTTCACTCCATGTACCTTCCTTGTCCTTAATTTTTGTTCCTCTGTTATCTCTTATGGTTTTCGTTGAATAAGTGCCGAGTATTGTTATCAACAATGACCTTTTCCGTCGGAGCTATTACTATGGCATTGTCTAACGCTTTGGATATTTTGCCTGCAATAGGAAGCATACTGTTGGAAATCTCCTTATCCGTTTCACACGAATGGAGCACTATTACTACCTTTGTGTCTCCACTTCTTCCTCTCCAGGTATCACTGTTTTCATTAAAAAAAGATTTAAAATCATTACCTGTTTGCATTCTTATATCTGTTCCTTTACTTTCATCATACGCAATAATTTCCCTAGGATTTCCATGCGCCCATACATGTATGGCACCATCATCTTTGTAATTATTGGCAGCTTTTATTAATGAAGCATCCTTAGGATCATTCGGATTTAACACAATCACCTTTTCTTTACCATTCGGATCAATAAACCTCAGCGGGTTATTGTCAACGTATATATACGGACTTAACCATGGATACTTTTCTGCTTTGGAATCCACTGTATTGAATCTCCCCAGTGCAGGATCCATATACCTTGCCGAGTAATCATACATATTAAGTCCCCTGTCCGTATCCAACTCCTTGCCGTTATATTTGTAAGGCTGTGAAGAGCTAACTGCACCTTCGGGGAAGGACATCCCAAACGGATAATAGTGGTTCGTCTGTTTGATATTACCACTTATTGGCTACCACCCGGTTATTACCCAGGTGATCCGTCAAATAGAAGTAGTATGTACCGCCTTCAATGTATCCTCCCTCAACAAGAATTCGCTTTAATATTCCGCTTTCATAGATCACACTTCCGCAGTAATCCGTTGTCTTACCACCGATCATTGTTTTCAGCTTCCTTCCGTCAGCCGCATAGGTATAGCTATTCGCAGCTGAGCCCAGAGGATTGCTGATGGTAAGCGTCTGTGGCAAATTTAGTAAATTATATGTAATACTGTTTATTCCCTTGTTTAAATATTGTATTAAATTTCCATTGGCATCATAACTGTACTCTTTAACGGCATTGGAGCTGTTTTTAAAGTCCATGCTTGCAGATAGACTGACACTTGATCCGGTATCTTCCGCTTTGACCAGTTGGTTGCCTGCATAAGTCATTGTCAGAACGTCAATGTCTCCGTATGTGGCTGTTCCCGTATTACCCCTGCATGCTAGGGAAGTCATGTTCCCTTGCTTGTCATAGGCATAAGCCGTATTGAAATGGTCATTCGCGCTTCCGTTCTCCAGATAATTTGGAGCGGTCAGCCTGGAAAGGTTGTCATAAGAGAACTTATATCCCCGTTTCGGGATTTCATTTGACATCTTCCAGCTCATGGCGGAGATATTACCGTTATACCGGGCTGTGCTTCCTGCGTAGGTATCATTGTAATACAACGTCTGGTTGAACAGCGGGGAAGAGGAAGATATCAGCCACGAACGCACATTATAATTGTACGTGGTTGCAAGGTTAACCTGTCCGTTACGGGTACTGGTCTTTAACCTGCCCAGTTCATCATACGTGTTTGAAGCCAATGTTACCGCTGCTGCTCCATTCAGACTGTACTGTGTGGTTTTCAGCCTTAACGCATCATCATAAGTATAGGTATAGAGTTTCCTCTCTATAGTCTTGTCTGTGGCGGCATGGATATTCTTTCTTTGTATGGATTTGCCCTAAATAATTCACAAACAATGTGTTTCAGAAAGTCTTCTTTAGCCGTTAAATTTTCAAATGACTGAAGAAGGCTATTTTCGATTGAATTTATTGAGTTTAAATAGTATTTAAATCTTCCTTAATGAAATAGCTTATATAATTGCTAATTAAAACATCACACGCAATACAAAAACATTATTTGATACGGCAAACAACAGGTAAAAAATATTCCACTTTCACAGCTTTATCTTTTCGCTTACCAGGTAGCCATTTGGGCATACAACTTATAATTTTAAGGACTTCATCATCCATATATTTATCAAGACCTTGTAAGATTTTGACATTTGATATAGAACCGTCTTCGGATACTATAAATTTACATATAATTTTACCTTGGATACTTGTTTCATTATAAATGGCTGGATACACAAAATTAGTATCAATGTATGCAAGTAAAGCACCATATCCTCCTTTAAATATAGGCATAGTGTCTGTCTCCATAATTTGATAAACTTGATTTCGGGAAAAACAACTATCATCTACTTTTTGAGAAAAGACTGGTAATGCTGATAGAAGTAACAAAGAAACTGATATTATATAAAATTTCATATTAGCTTACATTATTTCATATTTAGAATTGTCTCATTAATACTTTTATTAATGAGTTCAAACAAAGTTCTATTCAAATCAACATTCCCCGCTGTATATTGATGCGAAGCTCGCTGCCGATCTCCATTAGTTTTAATATAAACATAAGCATGTCCATTTGCTTCATGACTATATGTCTGGGCTCGCCCCTCTTCTGATAAATTTGAGTTTATGATAACTTTTATATTATTATCGGTTGAGTTTTGAAGTCCATTTTTATCTGGGAAAAGGGTTTTTCCTAAAAGACCAGTTTCACCGGTTGATGTTCCAATCCCTTTTCCATTATCATTGCCTATAAAATCAGGATCTATACCTAAATAACTCATTGCTTGTTCATTAATATTTCCGCTCTTATCCGAATACGTAAACTTATCGTCAAGTTCTACCTCCAGAGTTCTATCTGATAGTACCATCGTTTTTAAACTATTAAAGTTCTGGCTTTCACTTTGGATATCTTTTATTGCGTCTTGGTTGATATAGCCATTTTTATCAAACTGTATATGCTGTTGCATATCTTTTGGAAGAGTGTTTAGAATCATCCTTTGTGCATCAATTGTTGTTGCAACTACATTTTTTCCATTAGGATCAAAGAACCTTACCGGATTCCCAGCACAATATCCATAAGGACTCATTGAATAATATTTCTCCGCCAATGGATCCATAGTATTGAATCTCCCCAGTGCGGGATCCATATACCTTGCCGAGTAATCATACATATTGAGTCCCCTATCCGTATCCAACTCCTTGCCGTTATATTTGTAAGGCTGCGAAGAGTCTTGCATTCCTTCTGCAAAGGACATCCCGAAAGGGTAATAGTGGTTCGTCTGTTTGATATTACCACTTGCATTGGCTACCACCCGGTTATTCCCCAGATAATCTGTCAGGTAGAAGTAGTATATACCGTCTTCAATGTACCCTCCATCAACGAGAATTCGCTACAATACACCGTTTTCATAGATCACACTTCCGCAGTAATCCGTTGTCTTGCTGCCGATCATTGTTTTCAGCTTCCTCCCGTCAGCCGCATAGGCATAGCTATTCGTAGCTGAACCCAGAGGATTGCTGATGGTAAGCGTCTGTGGCAAATTTAGTAAATTATATGTAATACTGTTTATTCCCTTATTTAAATCTTGTATTAAATTTCCATTGGCATCATAACTGTATTCTTTAACGGCATTGGAGTTGTTCTTAAAGTCCATGCTTGCAGACAGACTGACGCTTGATCCGGCATCTTCTGCTTTGACCAGTTGATTGCCTGCATAGGTCATTGTCAGCACGTCAATGTCTCCGTATGTGGCTGTCCCCGTATTACCCCTGCGATTGAGCGAAGTCATGTTCCCCTGCTTGTCATAGGCATAAGCCGTATTGAAATGGTCATTCACGCTTCCGTTCTCCAGATAATTTGCAGCGGTCAGCCTGGAAAGATTGTCATAAGAGAACTTATATTCCCGTGTATTGCATTCGTTTGACATCTTCCAGCTCATGGCGGAGATATTACCGTTATACCGGGCTGTGCTTCCTGCGTAAGTATCATTATAATACAGGGTCTGGTTGAACAGCGGGGAAGAGGATGATTTCAACCACGAACGCACATTATAATTGTACGTGGTTGCAAGGTTAACCTGTCCGTTACGGGTACTGGTCTTTAACCTGCCCAGTTCATCATACGTGTTTGAAGCCAATGTTACCGCTGCTGCTCCATT
>JAYRGX010000007.1:0-144977 GCA_041907545.1 Bacteroides sp. | reverse complement strand
TCCGGCTTGTGAGATACTGGGATGAAGAACAAAAACGAGAGTTTGTATTTCTAACCAATGCGATGCACATTTCCGCTCTTCAGGTGGCTGAACTTTACAAGAACCGCTGGCAAGTAGAGTTGTTCTTCAAATGGTTGAAGCAGCACCTCAAAATCAAGAAGTTTTGGGGTACTACCGAAAATGCTGTCCGGGTTCAAATCTATTCAGCCATATGTACATACTGCCTGGTGGCAATCGTTCAACACGATATGCAACTGGATAGAAGTACATACGAAGTTCTTCAAATATTAAGCATTTCATTGACTGATAAAACTCTTCTTCGAGACCTCTTTGATAAAACTAAATTTCAAAATGACAAAGAACGATTTGGACCAAATGGGCCAAGTTTATTTAATTATTAATAACGTCCCATTTTTAATGGGACACTAGTGATTTAGGCATTGAAATGAAAAAGAGAATTGGAGGTATACTTTTACTATTGATAGGAAGCTTTAATTTGTTTGCTGGACAAGATCCTGTTTTGGTACGGATAAACGGAAAAAATATATTGCGTTCTGAATTTGAATATCAATATAATAAGATGCAGTTAATGCCTGGTTCGGAAAAGAAGACATTGAACGAATCTTTAAACTTATTTATTGATTTTAAATTGAAAGCTTTGGAGGCAGAAGCTGCTGGTATTGACACAACAAGGGCTTTTCGCGAAGAGTTGTATGGGTATCGTCGGCAAATGTCAAAATCATATCTGGCTGATGAAGTTTCTTCTGAAGAGATTATTCGCAGGACTTATGAAAAAATGAAGTCGGATTATCGATCTGATCAAGTTCAGGTTTGCCACATTTTCAAACGCTTACCCCAAAATGTTTCTAGCTATGCTTTACGGGAAAAAGAGCGTGAAATGGATTCTATCTATAATGCACTGAAAAATGGTACAATTCAGTTTAACACTTGCGTAAAGAACTTTTCTGATGACAAGAGTACATTTTGGGTCAGTTGGCTTCAAATGCCTACAGAATTTGAAAGTGTCGTATTTGATTTAAATCCAGATGAGTTTTCTACTCCTTTCTTTACTCCTCAGGGTATCCATATAGCTAAAGTTATTCAGCGCAAACCGGTTGCTTCCTTTGAAGATGTTAAGAAAGACATTGCTTTCCGCTTACTCCAACGAAGCGCTGTTGATCAAGGCTCGAGTTCGATGATTGATTTGCTTAAACAACAATATAATTATGAATTGAATAGGGAAGGAGTTGATGAATTATTTGCGAAAGGGATAACGGATAAAGCCCTTTTTGAGTTAGCAGGTAAGAGCTTTACAGGAAAATCGTTTGCGCGTTTTGCTGCAGCTTTCCCAGGGGGATTACGTTATCAATTGGATCGTTATATAACTAAGATGGTGCTTGATTGTGAAGATAGTAGCTTAGAAGCAAAATATCCTGATCTTAAATTATTGTTGCAAGAGTATCGTGAAGGAATGTTAGTAAATGAAATTTCATCTCGGAAAATATGGAATGTTTCTTCTGATGAAAAAAAAATTTCAGAGTATTTTAAAGTACATCGTTCCAATTATGATTGGGATATTCCTTGTTATCGCGGAATTGTATTGAATTGTGCTACTAAAAAGATACGTAAGAAAGCTCGTAAGGTTATTAAATCTTTGCCAGAGTCAGAATGGCAAAATGCTTTACGTCTAATGGTTAATGGTTCGCAGAAACAAGTGCACATTGAACAGGGCTTATTCAAGCCAGGAGATAATCAATATGTTGATGATGAGATTTTTAATAAAGGGAAAGCACTTCCTCTTTCATCCTTCCCTTTTACTGTAGTTGGTGGACAGAAGATTAAGGGTCCTCAAAGTTATAAGGATGTTTGGGATCAGTTGGTTTCTGATTATCAAAGAGAACTGGAATCTCGCTGGATATCACAGTTGAAGGAAAAAAGCAAGGTTGAAATTAACCAAGAGGTTTTAAAAACCGTTAATAATCACAGAGAAATGAATTAAACCGTTATCTTCGTACTTTAAATTAATTTGATAACTCTTGCTAATGCGAACATTCTGTCTGGGGCTATTATCCATTCTTTTGTGTATCTCCTGTCAGAACCAAAAGAATTCTAAAGAGAAAACTCCTTTGGTAGAAGTTAATGGCAACTTTCTTTATCATGAAGATTTGCAGGCGGTGCTTCCTCCTGATCTCTCTGGAAAAGACAGTATTTCTTTTGTCACAGAATATATCCGTAACTGGGTTAAAGATATGTTGTTGTTTGAAAAAGCCAAAAGCAATGTTCGTGACGATGATGAGATAGAAAAAATGGTTGAAAATTATCGAAGAGTACTCATAATGCACGCTTATCAGCAAGAGCTGATTCATCAGAAGTTCTCACATGAAATATCGGATGAAGATATAAGAAAATATTATGAAGCGCATAAAGGGGTGTTCAAATTAGATGTTTCAAGTGTGAAAGGTTTGTTTATTAAAATTCCTTTGACGGCTCCGCAGCTTGCTAATGTGCGTCGTTGGTATAAAATGACGGCTCATGATGGAGTGGAACATTTGGAAAAGTATAGTTTTCAGAATGCTGTGAAATATCAGTACTTTTATGACAAGTGGGTTTCGGTGCCGGAAATATCGAATTTGTTGCCATTGAAAGTGAATGATATTGGCGAATATTTTAATAAGAATAGGCACATTGAAATAAAAGACGGTGCTTTTTACTATTTTCTGAATATTACAGCTTATCGAGCTGCAGGCGATGAAGAACCTTATGAGTCGGCGTATCTTAAAGTTAAAGATTTGCTACTGAATGAAAAGGAAGCGGGATTCATAAGCCAGGTAAAAGAAGAATTGTATAAGAATGCGATAAAACGAAAAGATATAAAATATAATTAGTACAGATACCAAAGAATGAAACAGTTTATGAACTTTAAGTTTGTTGTTTTATGCGCCTTGGCGCTGTTAACAGGCTCATCCGTCTATGGACAGGATAATGTAATTGACGAAGTAGTCTGGGTAGTAGGCGATGAGGCTATATTGAAATCCGAAGTGGAAGAAGCACGTTTAAGTGCTCTGTACGAAGGACGTAAGTTTGATCGTGATCCATATTGCGTAATACCGGAAGAAATTGCCGTGCAGAAACTATATCTTCATCAAGCGGCACTCGATAGTATAACAGTGTCAGAGAATGAAGTCATTCAACGTGTTGATTATATGACCAATATGTATATAAGTAATATTGGATCAAGAGAAAAGATGGAGGAGTATTTCAATAAGACATCCAGTCAAATTCGTGAAACTTTGCGCGATAATGCCCGCGAAGGATTAACTGTGCAAAAAATGCAGCAGAAATTGGTTGGCGATATTAAAATAACGCCTGCGGAAGTGCGTCGATATTTCCAAAATTTGCCTTCTGACAGTATTCCATATATACCAACTCAAGTAGAGGTCCAAATTATCACTCAGCAACCCAAGATTCCGCTAGATGAAATAGAAGATGTAAAACGTCGCTTGCGTGATTATACAGATCAAGTTAATTCAGGTAAAACTCCTTTCTCTGTGCTGGCTCGTCTTTATTCTGAGGATAAGGGTTCTGCTGTGAATGGGGGTGAAATGCCTTTTTATGGACGCGGTCAGTTGGATCCGGCTTTTGCAAATGTCGCTTTCAACTTACAAGACCCAACGAAGGTTTCTAAGATAGTGGAGTCTGAATTTGGTTTTCACATTATACAGTTGATTGAAAAACGTGGAGATCGTATTAAAGTTCGTCACATTTTGTTGAAGCCTCGTATTCCTGATACAGCATTAAGAAGTTCTGAGTCCAGACTCGACTCAATAGCTAATGACATACGTAATAATAAGTTTACCTTTGAAGATGGTGCTTCGATGTTGTCTCAGGATAAAGATACTCGCAATAACCATGGTTTATTGCCTAATCCAAATGATAATACTTCAAAATTTGAAATGCAAGATCTTCCTCCAGAAATAGCAAAGGTTGTTGATAAGATGAAAGTGGGTGAAATATCAGATGCTTTTACTATGATTCCACAGAAAACAGGGAAAGAAGAGTGTGTGATTGTGAAGCTGAAGAGCCGCATTGATGGTCATAAGGCTGCTATAACTGAAGATTATCAGAGTTTGAAAAATATTGTGGTGGAGAAACGTCGTGAGGAAATACTTGATAAGTGGATCAGAGAAAAACAAAAGCATACATACGTTCGCATTGATGATAAGTGGAAAAACTGTACGTTCAAATATCCAGGTTGGATTAAAGATTGATGGATCAGAATGATATAAGCTTATATGTATAAGAATAAAATATTTACTCATATATTGAGCAGGCATAGATTCCTCCTTGTAGGTACTCTATGCCTGCTTGGCGTTTGTCTCCTAAGTAGTGCCCAGAATAAGAAAAGGCATCCCGAAAAGAAAAGAACGAGGGTGGATTTGCTTTATGCAGACGAAGCGCACGCTGACAAGTTCTTACGCCCAGGTATACAGATATTGACAGGCTCTGTCAAGCTTCGCCACGAACACATGTATATGTATTGCGATAGTGCTTTGATTTATGAAAATACGAATTCCGTAGAGGCGTTTGATAATGTTAGAATGGAGCAGGGCGATACACTATTTATTTATGGTGACTATTTATATTATGATGGTATTAATCAGTTGGCAATGTTGCGTGGCAATGTTCGCATGATTAATCGTAAAACCGTCTTGACTACAGATAGCCTTAATTATGACCGTTTGTATAATTTAGGCTATTATTTCGAAGGTGGAACATTGACCGATCAGGATAACGTACTCACTTCTGAGTGGGGTGAGTATAGTCCCGCAACGAAAATCGCAGTCTTCAACCATGACGTGAAACTGGTGAACCCTAAATTTACTTTAACTTCAGATACGCTTAAATATAGTACGTTGACTAAAGACGCAACAATTTTGGGACCGTCGAATATTGTAAGCGATAAAAATCATATTTATTCCGAAAGAGGCGTATACAATACAACTAAAGGACAAGCTCAGTTATTGGATCGTTCTGTATTAACAAACGAAGGAAAGAAATTAATAGGTGATAGCTTGTATTATGACCGTAAGTCGGGTTATGGCGAAGCTTTCGACAATGTGGTCATGACAGATACGATTAATAAAAATATTCTGACCGGTGATTATTGCTACTACAATGAGTTGAATGGAAGCGCTTTTGCGACAAAAAAGGCCTTGGCTGTTGATTACTCTCAAGGGGATAGTCTTTATATGCACGCTGACACATTAAGAATGGCTACATTTAATCTTAATACAGATTCAATGTTTCGTGAGATGAGAGCATATCACAAGGTCCGTATCTATCGTAAGGATTTTCAAGGTGTTTGTGATTC
Source organism: Bacteroides sp. (assembly GCA_041907545.1). GTDB lineage: Bacteria > Bacteroidota > Bacteroidia > Bacteroidales > Bacteroidaceae > Bacteroides. The sequence goes on along the minus strand of JAYRGX010000007.1, from coordinate 139,606 downwards.
ACTGTTATATAATACAAAGGACTCTTGCATCACAATGTATAACAATCCCATCCTGTGGCATGATAAACAGCAATTATTAGGGGAACAGATTAAGGCTTACATGAATGATAGTACTATTGATTGGGCTCACATTATCAATCAAGCGCTTGCAGTGGAACAAAAAGATACTATTCATTATAACCAGGTGGCAGGCAAAGAGATGAAGGCCTTTTTTGTAAAAGGGGAGATGCGTCAGGTTGATGTAAATGGCAATGTATTAATAAACTTCTATCCTGAGGAGAAAGATACTACAATGATTGGGCTAAATAATGCTGAAGGTAGTTTTTTACGAATGTTCTTGAAAGATCGCAAGATGGAACGCGCTACGATGATTGGAAAGTCTAATGGTATTCTATACCCAATGAACCAAATACCTGTCGATAAGCTTAGATTGCCATCTTTTGCTTGGTTCGATTATATTCGTCCCCGTGATAAAAATGATCTTTTTGAATGGCGTGGGAAGAAAGCTGGAGAGAACTTAAAAAATACCGATCGTCAACCTCCGGTTTCGCCTAGGAATCTGCATATTAAGAGAACCGGTAAATAAAAATCGGAGTGCTGTACCTAATTTCTAGGGGAAGGCATTTCTTTCATTAAGGGAAAAACGGTAATTTTGATATCCCATAACCTAAACAATTATCTTGAAATATGAGTGATATTATCCATTTATTGCCTGACTCTGTAGCTAATCAGATCGCTGCGGGAGAAGTCATTCAACGCCCGGCTTCCGTTGTAAAAGAATTAGTGGAGAATGCGGTTGATGCAGGAGCTGCAGAAGTGCATGTTTTAGTGACCGATGCAGGGAAAACTTGTATACAGGTCATAGACAATGGCAAGGGCATGTCAGAAACCGATGCTCGTCTTTCTTTTGAACGGCATGCTACATCAAAAATACGTGAAGCCTCTGACCTGTTTGCTTTGCGTACAATGGGATTCCGAGGTGAGGCCTTGGCATCAATAGCTGCTGTTGCTGAAGTCGAGCTTAAGACTAGAATGGCTGATGAAGAACTGGGTACACGTATTGTGATAGCAGGTTCAAAATTAGAGAGCCAGGACGTGATTTCTTGCCCCCAAGGAAGTAACTTTTCAATAAAGAATCTTTTTTTCAATATACCCGCTCGACGCAAGTTCTTAAAAGCTAATTCTACTGAATTGAGTAATATTTTAGCTGAGTTTGAACGTATTGCTTTGGTGCATCCGGATGTCTCTTTTTATTTATATAGCAACGATACGGAGTTATTCAATCTTCCTGCCGGCTCTCTTCGCCAGCGTATTCTTGCCGTGTTTGGAAAAAAAATGAATCAACAGCTTCTTTCAGTGGATGTTGATACTACAATGATTAAAATTTCCGGTTATGTATCTAAACCAGATACAGCACGTAAGAAGGGAGCCCATCAGTACTTCTTTGTTAATGGTCGTTATATGCGTCATCCGTATTTTCATAAAGCTGTGATGGATGCTTACGAACAGCTAATTCCTGTGGGAGATCAAATATCGTATTTTATTTATCTCGATGTTGATCCTGCTAATATTGATGTGAATATTCATCCGACAAAGACCGAGATTAAATTTGAAAATGAACAGCCTATTTGGCAAATTTTATCTGCTGCAGTAAAAGAAGCACTTGGAAAATTCAATGCTGTACCGTCTATAGATTTTGATACTGAAGGGATGCCAGATATCCCGGCTTTTAATCAGCAGCGATCTATAGAACCCCCTAAAGTGCATTATGATACGAGTTTTAATCCTTTTAAAACATCTTCGTCCTCATACGGGGGAGATAGTAGTTACTCCCGCCAGAAAGTTGATTGGGAGGGCTTTTATGATGGCTTGGAAAGAGCCACAAAGGCAAGTACTCCACTCCCTCCTGATGAACCTTCTGAGGGAGAAGTAGATTTCGAACTTGTTAATGAGGCTCAAGCTTCTTCTATATTGCCGTCTAGCCAGCTTTATTTGGAACACGGGAGTATGGAGAAAGGAACTCAACATCTCCAGTTTAAGGGGAAGTATATTCTCACTTCCGTTAAATCGGGATTAATGCTTATTGATCAGCATCGAGCTCATGTTAGGGTTTTGTTCGAACGTTATATGACTCAAATTCATCAAAAGCAAGGTATGGCTCAAGGAGTTCTTTTTCCTGAAATAGTTCAATTTCCACCTTCAGAAGTGACCATCTTGGAAGATATTATGGATGACTTTTCTGCAGTTGGTTTTGAATTGACCTCTCTTGGAGGAGGAAGTTACGCAATTAATGGTATTCCTTCAGGAATAGAAGGCTTAAATCCGGTGGAACTTGTACGAAATATGGTACACACGGCTATTGAGAAAGGGAGCGATGTGAAAGAAGAAATACAAACTATTCTTGCGTTAACTTTGGCTAAAGCAGCGGCTATTGTCTATGGACAAGTGTTGAGTAGTGAAGAAATGTCCAATCTTGTAGATAGTCTGTTTGCATGTCCTACTCCGAACTATACTCCGGATGGGAAGACAGTGCTTGCGACAATAAAAGAAGAAGACCTTGAAAAACTATTTTCCAAATAATTTGGCAATGCTCCATCTTTTCAGGCTATTTTCTTTGCCTAATCAAGACAAGTGATCTATAAGAGACTAAAGTGCCCCTAAAAGTTTGAATCTAAACCTTTAGGGGCACTTTCATGTTCATGTATATCTTTCAATTATACCAAAGAGCACTATGATAGATACAAGCTGTCTACTATTTTGTACTAAATTTCTTCACTTGTTCTGCTATTAATTCGGTGTCATCAAAATAATTGATTTTCATGGCTTTACGGACTTCATTCAATGTTACAGCAGCTGCTTCACGTGCAGTCTCACATCCCTTCTTCAGCATTTCATAAATGGCAGGAATATCCTTCTCAAATTCTTTACGACGATTGCGGATAGGCTCCAGTTCTTCCTGCATTATGGCGTTTAGAAATTTTTTCACTTTAACATCCCCCAATCCACCTCTTTGGTAATGGGCTTTGAGTTCATCGAGATTGGGATAATCTGGTAAGTATAATCCAAAATGCTCTGGACGGCAGAATGCATCTAAATATGTAAATACAGGATTACCTTCGACTTTGCCAGGATCTTGAACGCGTAAATGGTCAGGATCGGTATACATTCCGCGTATCTTCTTTTCTACTTCCTCAGCGCTATCCGACAAATAAATACAATTGCCAAGCGATTTACTCATCTTAGCTTTTCCATCAGTTCCCGGTAAGCGTAGGCATGCTGCATTGTCTGGTAATAATATTTCAGGCTCCACTAAAGTCTCACCATAGATATAATTGAAACGGCGGACTATTTCGCGAGCTTGTTCAATCATAGGTTCTTGATCCTCGCCAACCGGAACAGTTGTGGCTTTAAAAGCAGTGATATCTGCTGCTTGGCTGATAGGGTAAGTGAAAAAACCTACGGGAATGCTTGTCTCAAAATTACGCATCTGTATTTCTGTCTTTACAGTTGGATTTCGTTGTAAACGTGAGACTGTAACTAAATCCATATAGTAAAAGCTAAGCTCGCAAAGCTCCGGAATCTGAGATTGGATAAAGATAGTAGATTTACTTGGATCTATTCCGCAGGCTAAATAGTCGAGCGCGACTTCAATAACATTTTGCCGAACTTTTTCCGGATTATCCATGTTATCGGTTAAAGCTTGTGCATCCGCTATAAAAATAAATATCTTCGAATATAATCCGGAGTTTTGTAATTCAACTCTTCTCCGCAGCGAACCTACGTAATGGCCGATGTGTAAACGACCTGTTGGACGGTCTCCCGTTAGTATTATTTTTTCTTTTCCCATGCTTCTATAAAGGCTTGTATTTATATAAAGTAGCGCAAAGATACCGAATTATTTTTAATCGGTGGATATTAAGAAGTCTCTAATGTTAAGTGAAATCTAACCTTACGATTGCAGGGTGTTGCAACAAGATCTCCCTTATGGATGAAGTTTAAAAAATGTGATAAGGGTAAATTGTTGATATACAGCATTAGGAGGCTTTGTATGGTATGTTCTTTTGAAAAATGTTCGTAAAAGTTTTGGCAGATTCAAAATAAGATGTACCTTTGCAACGCTTTTGAAACGAAAGTGTTTGGGCGTTTAGCTCAGCTGGTTCAGAGCATCTGCCTTACAAGCAGAGGGTCGGCGGTTCGAATCCGTCAACGCCCACTCAATAAACCAAACACTTTCATTCAAAATATCAAGGGCGTTTAGCTCAGCTGGTTCAGAGCATCTGCCTTACAAGCAGAGGGTCGGCGGTTCGAATCCGTCAACGCCCACTCAAATATTAAAGGCTTACAATTTTGTAAGTCTTTTTTTGTTTCCAGTAGCATTTCGCTATGATCCTCCATGATTCCAAAAGTTACTTAATTTCTATATTTTTTTCATCAAACAAAATTTTGTGTATATTTGCGGCATGCTAAAGACATTAAAATCGGATTTGGTGTTGTAAACAATCTGTGTTTTCAGTACAGATTGTCCTTTCGTATACTCTCGGATAACTCTTTTCGAGAGTAGTTTCTTATTATTATAATATCACAATTTTTAATCTGCATGCAATAGCGGGAGCATTGTTGTGCTTTCGTGTGTATGCTATATGACAATAATGAAATGAATAACGAAAATAAAACAATTCACGATTTCGATTTTAATTTAATCTGTGAGTTCTTTTCAAGTATGGAACGGCAAGGACCAGGTAGTCCTGATGTAACCCTTAAAGCGCTTAGCTTTATTGATAATCTAACACAAGAATCCCGTATTGCTGACATTGGTTGCGGTACAGGAGGACAAACCATGACACTTGCCAAACATGCCCAGGGTAAGATAACTGTCCTTGATGTATTCTCTGATTTTATCAAGATCTTCAATCGGAAAGTAAAACGGTCGGGTTTGGAGCACAGGGTAAATGGCATTGTTGGTTCAATGGATAATCTCCCTTTTCGAACAGAAGAGTTAGATCTTATCTGGTCGGAAGGAGCAATTTATAATATAGGTTTTGAACGAGGACTGAATGAGTGGCGTAAATATTTAAAACCAGGGGGCTATATTGCTGTTTCTGAAAGTTCGTGGTTTACCGACGAACGCCCTAAAGAAATCAATGATTTTTGGATGAATGCATATCCCGAGATTGACACGATTCCCAATCAAGTGAGCAAGATATACAAAGCAGGATATTTACCTGTCGCTACATTCATTTTGCCGGAAGCTTGTTGGACACAACACTACTTTGCTCCGAAAGCTGTAGCGGAAGAAACATTTCTTAAGAAATATTCGGGGAATAAAACTGCAGAGAAATTTGTAGCTTCTCAACGTGATGAAGCTGAATTGTACCGTAAGTATAAGGAATTCTATGGTTATACATTTTTCATTGCAAAAAAGGTAAGGCTATGACTAATTTAGGCAGATACGGTTGGAATGATAAGTTGAACCAACTAAAACAAGAATCAGCACATAGTGCATTGCCTCATGGCCGTATATCCATAGTACACAGAACCTGTTACGAGGTTATTTCGGAAAAAGGATCGTTTCAATGTGAATTGGCTGGGAATATAATGCTTGGTAAATTTGATTTTGAATTACCAAGTGTCGGCGATTGGGTCAATTTTCATCCATTCGACTCATACAAAGGAATTATACTTGATATATTACCTCGTGAACGGACATTATATCGTAGGAGAAGTGGAACTGTTGCCGATAAGCAGGTTATTGCTGTCTATGTTGATAAAGCTTTCATTGTGCTAAGTCTTGACAAAAATTTCAATGCACGTAGGATTGAACGGTTTATGATTCAGATTTTGGATGAGAATATCAATCCGGTTTTGGTTTTGAATAAGGCTGATTTGGACTTTGACAAGCGAAGCATAGCCGCATCAATAGAATATATTACTCACAAGATGCCTGTGTTTTTCACAAGTATCCATCAACCCGAAACGATACTTCAGCTCCGGGAATTTATAGCTGAGGGCGAGACGGTTGTCTTTGTAGGCTCTTCGGGTGTCGGGAAAAGTTCTCTAGTTAATGCATTATGTGGAAAAGATATTTTATCAACATCCGGTATAAGCATATCCACCGGTAAAGGCAGACATACTTCAACACGGCGCGAAATGGTATTGATAGAAGATTCAAGTATTTTAATCGATACTCCGGGAGTTCGAGAGTTCGGGTTGGCAATGAACGATCCCGATTCACTTGTCGAAATGATGGGTATTTCAGATTATGCTGAGTTGTGTCGCTTTAAAGATTGCAAGCATTTTAATGAACCGGGCTGTGCTGTATTGGAAGCCTTACACAGTGGCACATTGGATCATAAGGTTTATGAGAGTTACCTGAAACTTCGAAAGGAAGCGTGGTATTTCTCTACTTCCGAGCATGAGAAGCGTAAAAGGGATAAGTCCTTTTCGAAATTAGTCGATGAAGTAAAGAAGCATAAGGCAAACCTCTAATCTTTTATTTTATTAGTGCAGATATTCTATTAAAGAATATTTGCACTAATTTATATATGATTATATGAGCGAAATGTTCAGTGAATTTCACCTTATAAAGTGAGTCATTACTTTGTTTTCTTGAGCAGGTGGAGTGACGACATCTTGAGACGCCTCCCGTATTTTCATTTGCCATGCCATATTATCTGCCATTACTTGAAGGGTTTGTATTCCCTCTGCGTCTCCAAGCACTTCTCCGGCAGTCCGCCCGTGAATCACCGACCAATAATTCCCCGTTGCAATTTGCATTTCGGAGTATGTCAGATAATGATTTAGGCAATCGAGGGTAGAAGACCCTCCGGTACGGCGTACACATACTAGTGCGGCTCCGGTTTTGTGTCTGAAAAAATTTCCATTGCTCATGGCTACATAAAATAAACGATCGAGAAAGCTTTTCATCGTTCCTGCCACGCCCGAAAAGAACACCGGAGAACCTAATATAATTCCATCAGCTTCTCGTAGGGTAGGGATATATTGATTTAAATCATCATTTTTAATCGCACAAGTGCCATCTTGGTGTTTGCGACACATTCCACAAGCAATGCAGCCGTGTATTGCTTTATTTCCGATGTGTATGATCTCAAAATCAATTCCATTCTCTTTCAGGCGATTTCCTACCGTTTGAAGTGAGTGCCAAGTGTTACCTGCCTTATGGGGGCTTCCATTAATTCCTATTACTTTCATATTCGTAATTGTTTAGTTAGATTTTATCAAGAGTTTCTATTTTTTTCTTTTCTAAGTAAGAATAATATAATTATTGAAAAACAAAACATCTGGGACATTACAAAATTCCATCCTCCCCATTCCCATAGCATGATTCCAATAAATGTACCTAGTGCTCCACCCGTAAAAAAGAGAGTCATATATATTGTATTTATCCGACTATGCAGAGACTCGTCAAACTTATACAAAAGGGCGGTGTTGGTGACTTGCAGTGACTGGGCACCTATATCCAGCAGGAAGGTTCCGAGTATGATTGCCGCTATAGAGTTTTGGAAGAAGAACATGATTGTGATGGAAATGATAGTGAGGCTAATTGCTGAAAGTCGTACTTTGGTGGCTCCTTCTTTGTCCGCTGTTTTTCCCATATAGGGCGCAATTAGTGCACCTGCTATTGCCACAATTCCTAACAAACCGATTTTACTACTGGAGTAATTAAAGGGATTGTTACTTAAATGGAATGTTAGCGTTGTCCAGAAAGAGCAAAATAATCCGAATTGAAGCATGCCTATGTATGACAAATGCCTTAAGAATTTCAGTTTTCTAAATTGGGAAATGGCAGAACCCAGTAGTTGAGGGTAATTACCGCTGAATGAACTTTTAGAGTTGGGGAGATAAATAAAGAGTAATAGCGTTGAAATTCCCACAGCCACAGCTGAAATCAGATAGACATATCTCCATCCCAGCAAATCGGCAATTGCCCCACTAAAAACACGAGCTGAAAGTATTCCGATTAATACGCCTGTGAAAATTGTTCCCACATTCTTTCCTCTATTTATAGTGCTCATCCCCGCAGTCATTGGCATAATAACTTGAACGGATACGGAGAAGAGGCTGATGAAAATGCTCAATAGCCAGACTTGTGCAATGGTGGTAGTGAAGAAAATGAAAGTTAGTGCAATGAATAAGAGAGCTTGCAAGCCAATGATCAATGATTTCTTGTTGAACTTGTCGCCTAGTGGAGTTATAAAGAAGAGTCCCAGTCCGTATCCTATTTGTGATAACATGGATATGAGACCAGCTTGTGATTCGCTGGTCTTAAAATCAGATGCAATATCCATTAAGATGGGTTGGTTGTAGTATATATTTGCAACGGATATTCCGGCAGATATACTCATAAGGATAATTAATGATGTGGGGATACCTTTCTGGATGTCTTTCGGTGAAAGTTTATACTTATTTATTCGTATCATTTTATGAGATATAATGCTTGTTTTTGTAAAAGGGTATAATGTGCCCTCCTGTTATTTTGTACTTGATAAGTTGAAAATGTCTAGTTTGCTTGAGCTATCCCGGAGATACTGATTCTATTTCCGCGAATGCTTTGAACTTCATAATATACTCTACGATGCAAAAGTATAAAAAATATCATCCTGACAATAGATTATAATAGTTACTTAACATGAACGCACCTCTGTTGTGTACATTACAACAAAGGTGCGTTTATATTTATATTGTTTTTTGAAAAGCCTTAGTGGGCATTTCCGGCTTCTCGGTAGTATAAAGAGAGTTGCTTATTTCAGCACATGCATTCCTTCCAAAGCCATTTTTAGTAAGAGTAGCGCAAAGATAACCCACATCGTGGTTGATATGTGTTTAAACTTACCCACTAATGCCTTGATGATCACATACGATAACATACCGAATACTATGCCGTTTGCAATACTAAAGGTGAAAGGCATCATAGTGATGGTAAGGAATGCCGGTAATGCTTCACTCATATCATCAAAACTGATGTTGACAACAGAAGAAATCATAAATAATCCGACGATAATCAATGCAGGTGAAGTTGCGGCTGCTGGAACCATTAAAAATAATGGTGCAAGGAAAAGAGCCAAAGCGAACATCACTGCTGTAGATACGGCTGTCAATCCTGTGCGGCCTCCGGCTGCTACCCCCGATGCACTTTCAACATAAGAAGTAACGGTACTTGTTCCGATGATTGCTCCGAATGTTGTGCCTAACGCATCAGCCAAAAGAGCTTTTTTGATTTGAGGGAAGTTTCCATCCTTATCAATCAGACCGGCTTTACTGGCTACACCCAACAAGGTACCTATGGTGTCGAACAGATTCACAAACAAGAACGTGAATACCACAATTACCATATCGAGTGAGAATATTTTGTCAAAGCTAAAATGCATGAAGATAGGAGAAACATCGGGAGGAAGGGAGAATATCCCACCTTGAGGAAGGTGAACCAATCCAAAGCATGCTGCACATACTGTTGCTACAGCAATACCAATGAAGAATGAACCGTATACATTCTTTATAAATAATACGGCGGTAACAATGAGCCCGATTAAGGTGACCCATACATTTGGATCGGCTACATCACCTAAAGAAACGATTGTGTTTTGGTTTGCTACGACGAGCCCAGCATTTCGCATACCGATCAAGGTAATAAACAACCCGATTCCTACTGGAATAGCTTCTTTTATCGTCTGCGGAATAGTTTTAACAATAAGTTCACGTACGTTGAACAAGGTCAGGATAATGAAGATAATACCTTCAATGAAGACTGCGGTTAAAGCCATTTGCCAAGAGTATCCCAGTCCCAATACAACTGAAAAGGCAAAGAAACTGTTTAATCCCATACCCGGAGCCTGGGCAATGGGAAGGTTAGGAATAAATGCCATAAACAATGTACCCAATATTGTGGCAACAGCTGTGGCTGTAAAGAGGGCAGCTTTATCCATTCCTGTTTCTCCAAGTATATTGGGGTTTACGACCAACACGTATGACATGGTTAAAAAGGTAATGATTCCAGCTATAATCTCAGTTCGAACTGTAGTGCGATTCTCTTTGAGCTTGAATAATTTTTCTAACATAATTGCTTTGTTATTATGGTTCTACTTAAAGTGTTTGGTTTAGAAATTCCATTTAACAGCCATTGTAGGGATAGCGAAGAAGCGGTTCTGTTCTTGAGCTTTCACGAAGTTGTAGCTAAGTTCCGTTTCACTACCTATACTGAAGTTTGGCGTAACATTGTACCAAATCTGAGGTTCACCCAACAATACGGCTTTCTTTCCGGACTTTCCCGAGTCACCGGTACGGTCTTTATTTTCACTCCATAAATCAACAAAGCCTGATAATGAAAGCTTATTATTGGCCAAGTTTGCGGTCCAGGTTACTGTCCATTGTACGTCGTGGCTTCTTTTCTTGAATGCATTTAGTTTATAAGCAAGGTAGGTTCCCATGTAGAATTTCCCCAATTGGAATGGGTAAGAAAAACCTGCAAGATAAGCGTTTTCTATAGGAAAACCGAATTGAGTATCACGAGCGAGTCCTAAACCACCATTGTACTCAATATGCGGCATCAAAGGAAAACCCTTAATCTTAAAATCTCTGGCAATTTCAGTATAGACTAAGCCCAGATTACGATCGTTGTAGCTAAAGTCAAAATCGGCAAACATAAATGTGGAACCCCATTTGTCAGGTTTGTACATTTCAAAAGTGGCAGTCATGAAGTTAACTGGTGCAGCATCATTGCCATATAAACTATGGCGTGGATCGAAGTGTAATTGTAAGTTTTGTGCTGTCGCGCTAATTCCGCCTATAATAAAAAACAGGCACGAAATAATAAGCTTTTTGTTATTCATAGCGTGTATTAATAAATGTAAAATATTAAAAATAAGGCGCAAAGATAATAAAAAAGATATTTAATATAATGGCATATAAACGATATAATTCTGATTGACTTAAATTTAGAATCACTATTTATAGGTATTTATAGCTTCGAATATGCCTGCTTATGGTGATTGTAGGCGCTCTGTCCTCTTCCTATATTTGCATTATATTAATGTAATACTTTTAAAGAAAGATAAATGAAGAAGGATTTAAATTTAGTGAAACATTTTCTATCTCTATTATTTTTGTCAATGTGCGTTGCCTATGGATATGCGCAAAACGGGAAACTTGTGGGTAGAGTGATTTCATTAGGAGATGGAACAAGTGTTGAGGCTGCTGCAGTAAGTGTGAAAGAAACTACTTCGGGGGTATATACCGATGAGGATGGAAATTTTTCATTCTCAATAAAGCCTGGCGATTATGTATTGAAGATCTCTTATTTGGGAGGTAAGGCGCTGGAACGCCAAGTAAAGGTTCTGGCTGGTAAAACTACAGATGTGGGTACGGTCAAAATTGATGTTTCTGCGCAGATGCTAGATGAAGTTGTGGTAAACGGTATGATACGGAAGTTTGCCGAGAAGAAATCAAATTATGTGGCGCGTATGCCAATTAAGAACTTAGAGAATCCACAGGTTTATACCGTGGTGCCTAAGGAATTGTTGAGTGAACAGATCGCAGTTGATTTCCGTAATGTATTAACTTCTTCTCCAGGGGTATCAGCTGCTACACTTGGTGTAGGATCAGGTGGTACAGGGTTGGGTATGCGTTTGAGGGGATTTGCCGGAGCAAATGGTGCTGGATCAATTCGTAACGGTATGGCTACGAATTTTGTTTCACTTTCCGATCCGGCTAATCTGGAAAGTGTAGAAGTTATTAAAGGTCCTTCAGCTACATTGTTTGGTTCCACGCTGATCTCTTATGGTGGTTTAATTAATCGTGTGACCAAGAGAGCCTTTGATGGTACGGGTGGTGAGGTAAGTCTCACAAGCGGAGCTTGGGGGTTGGGGCGTATTTCGGCGGATTATAATACGCCGCTTGATTCCAATGGCAAGGCTTTATTCAGAATAAATACAGCTCTTCATAAAGAGAATAGTTTTCAGGACTATGGCATGAATAAAACTTTTATGGTTAGTCCAACCCTAACTTTTAAAGCGAATGACCGATTAACCCTCACTATAGAGGCAGAATATTTTAAGTCCAATCGTACAACTTCTTATATAAACTTGTCGAATAAATTAAAATCTCTTGGGGTGAACAGTGTTAACGATTTGAACCTCGACTGGAACAAATCTTTTGCATCCAACGATATTGCTAGTAAGGCCGAGGTGCTCAATTTGTTTGGAGAAATTGCTTATAAATTATCCGATAAATGGACTTCACATACTTTGTTTTCACATTCCCGTTCGGATAATGATGCCAACTATCTATTCCTTGATGTGACATCCAAAGATAGTCTTGCTAGAAGGTATATGCATATTCCCAGCGTTTTTACCACTCAACAGATTCAGCAGAACTTTAACGGGGATTTTATGATTGGTCCTTTCCGTAGCCGAGTGCTTCTAGGTTTGGATTATACCAAATTGACTACCGTTGATACGCGTCTTACCATCAATATGTACGATAAGAAAATAAACAGTACTACTGGAAATATTGCTATTCAAGGTGATGCCCTTCCTGTATATTTGGATAAGTATAACAGCTTGATGGCTAATCCGGATAGAGCAGTAGCAACCCGGCGTTTTACCCGTACGTATAGTGCTTATGTTTCAGATGTTATTAACATTACAAGCCGACTCGATATGATGGCCTCACTTCGTTTTGATCGTTTCGATGATGTACAAAATAATTATATGCAGTCTGCGTGGTCTCCGAAGTTGGGGGTGGTTTATCAGGTGATAAGGAACCAGGTTTCTCTATTTAGTAATTATATGAATGGTTTTGCTAATAAAGGCCCGGCCGTTGCAACCCCTGATGGTATTATAAAGCCTTTTAAACCTGAGCATGCCTTCCAGTATGAGGGTGGAGTGAAACTAGAACTTTTTGGGGGTAAGTTGAACAGTACGATAAGCGTGTATCACATAAAAGTTGATGACCGCATTCGTACAGAAACTTCTCCTGCAGGTTCAGCTGTTGCATCTTATTCGGTTCAGGATGGTTCTCAAAAAAGCAAAGGATTCGAGATGGATGTAATTGCCAATCCTCTTCCGGGAATGCATATTATTTTGGGATACGGTTACAATGATAATAAGTTTGAGAAAGGTACCGCCGATGGGCTGAGAGATGTCGGAACACCGAGACATTTGGCCAATTTTTGGATTGGTCATAAACTGACCACTGGGAGTCTGAAAGGTTTTGGAGTAGGACTTGGTGGTAATTTTGCCAGTAGCAGTTTCGTTGATTCCTCTAATAATTTTAAAGTTGCAGGGTATGGAAAACTCGATGCCACCGTATTTTATGAGTATGATAAGTTCAGAATAGGGGCGAAGGTGAATAACTTGACCGATAAACATTACATCTTGGGTGATTATTATGCAGAGCTTCAGGCTCCGAGGCAATTCCTTGCTAATCTGATTTATCGTTTCTAACCGGTTAAAATATTTATAGGACTTATGGCTCCCAACTTGAAGAAAAAGAATAGATCGAGGTCATTCATTAAGTGGCTGCATCTTTGGCCCGGTATTATTTCAGCATTGATTCTGATTTTTGTTTGTATTACAGGAACGATATTTGTGTATAGTGATGAAATTATCGACCGCTTTGCTGGGGATGCGCGTTATGTGAAAGACGTTTTGCCCAGCCGTATGCCAGCTGAGAAATTGATGGATATTCTAAAGGCAAATTATCCTGATCGCAAGGCTCCGGCATATATGGTTGCATACCGTGATCCGCGGCGTAGTGTTCGTTTCAATACGTATAGCGAAGATATGGGCCTACGTATGGTATATATCGATCCGTATACTGGACAGATATTGAAAGATGATGCTACGATTTATTTTTTCTATACGGTAGCTCATCTTCATAATTCACTTTTGCTGGGTAAATCAGGGCAATGGATTATAGATATTGCTACATTGATATTCCTTATCGAATTGGTTACAGGTATTTATCTATGGTGGCCACGTCGGTGGAATAAGTCGGCACGTAAAGGCGCATTTACCATCAAGTGGCGTGCCCCATTCAAACGGGTGAATTATGATTTTCATAAAGTGCTTGGAATCTACGCACTTTTATTTATATTAGTTTTATTGGTTACCGGTTTGCTTATAGCTTTTGAACCTTTAGGAGATGCCACGATGCGTTTATTCAGTGGAATTGATCCTCATCATTGGAAATCAGAAAGAGTATTTTCCGATAAAGATAAGGCGAACTCGGTATTTTATATTAACGATGCCGTAGATGCTGCATTCCGCATGTATCCTGACAAGAAAGAAGCACAAATTGCTACATTCAGATTAGGTGGCCCTTATTATAATGTGAGGGTCTCGAATCGTATAGGACTGAAGAGTGCGGAGAGTCCGAAGGATATATTCTTCGATCGTCTCACAGGTAGAGTAGCTACTGATGTACCACAATCTGTGATTCGAGGTAATAAAGTGGAAAATGCAATATGGGTGCTTCATACCGGGAACTGGATGGGACCGATTGGGAAGTTGTTGACTTTCTTAGCCGGCTTGATCGGAGCTACCTTACCTGTGTCGGGTTTCTTAATTTGGTGGAATAAACGCCGTAAATAACGTGACGTTTTATAGAATAAATCCGCCTTGCTACATGATGAGCAAGGCGGATTTTTCGTGATCTGACTTTTGTGAAAACCTATGTTTATTCTTGTTTGTCTAGAAAGATGTTAGCTTGTTAAAGGTCCTTTTTGCCTGCGTCACGATGGCTTGATCTTTTTCGCTGGCAATAAGCTTCTTGCATGTGGTTACAATCTCGCCTTTTTCCCACGAGTGTGTATACCAGCTAAGCGCTTCAATCGTTGCTATACGTAATTCTGCATCCCGACTGCTATCTCCGGCAAAGGAACAAAGTTCCGGTATGATACTATGGATCGGGTTATTCCGGTACGACCTAATAATAAATAACTTTTCCTTTTTGGAGGTTGCGTTATCCATTAATGCTTTGATATCCCTTTCACTGCTCTGACCTTGTTTTGCCACTTTATCCAGAAGAGAATTGACATAATCGTCTTTATTAATCCAGTGATTGGATGCAGCCGCTTGTTTTTCTATCTCTTTGCTTAATTTCTGTTGATTCATTAGCTTTGAACCGTCCATTGCTTTATAGAGTACTCTACGCGAAGTGCGGTCGTTCATTATACTGTTAACTAATGCCGGAATCAGTTCATCCGTTCCCCGTTCGGTAATATATTCCACTGCAAAACGGCGGACAAGTTCATAACTGTCATCCACTGCCATTTTTAAAACATCGGTGAGCTCGGGAGCATTGAGAAGGAAGAGCAATCGCATCGCTTCCATTCTTTCCACGCCAAATTCTGAATTTGTATATATCTTCTTCAATTTGCCGGGTAGGGATGAATCTTTATTTTCGTAAAGTTTGCGTAATGCCATGCAACGGACATCTACCGAAGGATGTTGGAGTAGCTTATCCCAGAATTTATTATCTTTACCGTATAGGGCTATTGCTTCGTTAATATCCAAAGTGGGGTCTCCTGTATTTTTGAAGTGGTATGTAGGGTCCCCAATTAGGTGTGTTTCGAGGAATTGCACATGCTTATGCCATTCTCCGATACGGATGCCATAGCTAAGCAGCCCAACGTATTCATCGGGCCATTTATCTTGGATGGTATTTACGGTGTTACCTTGGGCTACAATTGTTTTTCCATCTGAAAAGATATATTCTCCGGCAACATAATCGTCTTCATAAAATGAACCGTTGAAGCAAGCATCAAACATCACAAAGCGTGCATTGGGGTTGATATGTTGCAAATCTTCCAAATGTACATCCAGAGAAGAATCAGTTAAAGAGTCTTTTTTGCTTAGGGCAGGATCGAATGCATCTGTAAGCCATTCACGCGGTACACCATAATATTTAATATAATATTGAATGGTTTCTTCAATATCTTTTTTCCGCCTTTTTGCATCCCTGACTTTGCCTCTTAAGAATTGGCGTATATTATCTATGGAAGTATTTGGATCGCTTCCTTCTTTGTAGCCGTTCAAATATTGGGTATCGCTTGCTCCATGATGATGAAATAATGCAATATCCAAGTCATCACGTTGTACTTCGCTTAAATAATAATCTTTAGCCGGCCATTGTGAGTCAAAGTCGGCAAAGCGTATGGTATTTCCCGGTTTGAAAAGGTTAGGGAACTGTTCACGAAGGGCAAGTTGCTCTCCGCTCCATGCTTCCCTTGCTTCAGAGTTATAACCGTGTCCACGCATCATGGTGAGACTGTTGACTGGATTGTCTTCTTTATGTGCTTTTACTACTTTATCCAGATATTTTGTCAGTAGTATATATTTGTCTGTTCCCGGTTTTACCACAGGTTTTATGCGGGCGCTATAAATATCCGAACGTATAGCCTGGGCGGATTCCGTGGCGAGAGAGAAGTAAAAATACAATGGTTTCTGTTCGTCCCGTTTCAGAAAGTCGAATTTTAAATCGAAATCATCGTAGTATCTATCCGAAGGAACACTGGAACGTTTCCAATCCATCCGTTGATCCATTTTAAAAGCTGAACTTAGAAATTGTGCATCTCTGACCATAGGGATAGGTATATCTCCTATGAATACAGCTCCTTCGAGTGGACTATTTTTTTTGCGGTATAGCTCTTCCAACATATTGCGGATTTCCTGTGCAGACTGCCAATCGTCCGACAAGATGTAAGTCCCTAGTCCATCTTTCTCTACGGCTTTACGGTATGAGTCTACCGAAGCCTTCGCTTTTTCGTAACTTTTGGAGTCAATAACAATGGCGAAAGAAGTCTTCGACTGAATGCCCGGTTTGATAATCTGTGGTGCTGCCCAAGTGTAAGTTGCTTGCAACAGTACCCATATAAGTACTAACTTTTTCATCTTTTTATATTTCAAAATTTGATATTAAGTGTCTAAAATTGGTATCCTATGCTGAGGTTTAGCAAGGAGCGATGGTTATATTCATAGTTGTAGGCTTTGTCATAAGTAAAGCTGCCTTTTATGAAAAGATTACTTTTGTACTCTTCATTTAATTGCTGCGAGTAGGTTGCTGACAAATTGAAGTGTGCATAATCGGCCCGCGAATAATTGAACTCATTTTGCATTAAGTCTGATACTGTGAGGTATTCGGAGTGCTGCCCGCCATATTCATACTTGCCGCTCATTCCATTATTGTAAGTCGCTGAGGCTTCAACCAGTAACCTTTTTATCTGCTTGTCGGACAGCGCAATGTTTACTTTGCCATTAACTCCATACTCAAGTCTTTCCGATTCTATGCGCGATTCCGGTAAGAGGTACTTATCCCGTTGTTTGGTATAATTCAGTAAAGCTCCAAGTTTCCAGAAATATTCATTTCCTCTGTTTTTCACCAATTCATATTGGGCAGAAGTTATTTGAGTCTTATATTTCGAACGTACACCCTTGTATTGAGTGATCCAACCGGTATTTGTTGTGCTACTGTTCCAAGTTGTGAGATATTCTATGCCACTTATTCTGCGGTCCTGATATCCCAGCCATATATAAGAAGAATAAGCTTTTTCCGGATTGGTTACGAGACGAAGATTAGTTGTGAATATCCCGTCTCTCGTTGTTCCGTCATTTTTGGGACTTGTGGAATTCTCTTTCAAGTCTTCCACTTTCATTGAATAATTGGCATCCCACAGTACTTTGGTTCTCCCTGAATAGTTATATTGTAATCCACTTCCTACTGTGTTAGCGCTATATTCAGTGAATCTTCCTGATCCGATCTTTTCCACACTTTTTCCTAATCCATATAGTAAATAGTAGGTTTGGTTGACATAACTATTCGCATTTTCCATGTCAGACTGTTCCTTGTAATTACTATATTGCAGGTTGAAACCAATATGATGCTTGGGGGTTATAGAGAAAACGATGCCCGGCTTTACCTTAATTGCATATTGTTGATTCTCAGAGCGCGGGTCTCTCTGCTTTGCTCCCGATGCCGTTTGATATTGCAGATCCAGTCCGAATGAAACAAAATTCCAGAGCGGTTTGGTTGCTCCTTTCATCTGTAAGGTGTAGTACTGATTGTTCCAGTTGCTTTGCAACGTATCTACTGTATAATAAGGCATTCCTCTATACGGATCAATTAGTGAAGCATTAAATCCCGCTTCATCTATGTTCTGTCTGGAATACTTAAAGCTACCCCAAAGATAGATAGATTGCAAAAAAGTACTTCCTTCGGCATTGAACAGGATATTCTCGATATTCTTTCCTTGCTGTGGTTTTTTCAAGTCTCCACTTTGAGTTTCGTATCCCAAATCGACCTTAGTAAAAGAGACGGGGTTTTCCAGTTGAAGCCCGGCGGCATTGTCAGTATGCATCCATAAATATCCGGCTTTTTGCAATTCCAGTGCAGCCGGGGTGTTCTGTCCGGCTTCTTTTCCTTTTTGTGCAGTTACTATTGTAGGGATGCTCCATAGAACCGCTAATGCAAGAATCTTATTTATATATTTCATAGTTCTTCTACTTAGTGTCTTGTTATTTCTTTAACGTTGGATTCCATGAGGGTATTTTTGTATTATATCGTCTCAACTGTGGAGTGAGTCCGCGTTCAAAATCTTCCGTACTGTTGTTGGTATCCAAAAAGATCGGATTCCCATCTTCACGATATCCTACAAGTTTGCGTGCTACACTAAGGCCGATATAGGTCTGCCCAACGTAAGTAATCCCTTGATCCAGTCTGCCCGGAATACGTTTTGCAGTAATCATACTTTCATTTTGGACTGCTTCTACGGCATCTAATATATAATTCACTGGAATTTTAGCATACAATGTAGAATAAGTGCTCGACAAATCCACTGTGCTCAGTGATTTGTCAGTTACGGGATCGTATGCCACTCCATCGGGGACTTTGAATATTACGTATGCACCTCCAAATACAGATGTCAGATATTGCTTAAGCGTATTGCTGGATAGTCCGTTGCGGAATGTGAACTTCATATCAATAGCTGGTTGATCAGGAGTACTGGGGTTGTTACAGTTGAATTCAAATTCCGATGAAGAACAGTCTACCGGACTATTCGGATTATATATCGCTAATTTATGATTGGCACCGAACTGTGATACGACACATGACTCACCGGCTTTTAAAGGATAGTCGGTTCCGTTGCCGGGGAACTGCCAGATGTCAATGGCATAAACATACTTATCTCCATCTTCTTCCGGCCAAGTCGGTAATTTAGCAGTTGCTGTAGTCGGGCTTAAGTCGGCAAAATAAAGTTTATCTAGATAAATCGTACTCTCTGTATTATTATACAGTTCGTAGAATTGGTCGCGGAAGTAGCTGGTACCTTTAGCAGTCTTCGAACCGCAATAATAGATCTCTTTGAAGATAAGCTTTCCGGCTACCATTGCCTGTACCGGGATTTTTAAGGTCTCGCCTTCGTTTACCACCGGATAGTTGACTACGCTGCCGTTTAGGTAGTAAGTGGCGTCTCCTTCGACCTCTGTTTTTCCGGTGATGTTGATATTATACAATCCGGGGATTACTCCGGGGATTGTTACAGTGCCATCGCTTCCTACCGTACCGGTGAGAGTTAGGTTTTCCGTGTAGTTCTGTAGCGTCACATTCAATTCATCAGGTGCGGGTAGCCCTTCAATATCCATACTGGCTTCGATATGCACCGTCATCGGTTTTATATCTTTGGCATCGAAAGCATTACTGAATTGTCCGCTGCATCCCCCGAATAAGAGGGAGATGATGAACATTCCTGCTAGTTGGGCTAGTATAATAAGATTCTTATTCATTTCTTCTTATTTTAATGTGATCAATAATTCTGCTCCGAAGAACAAATCTTCGTTACGTCTTAAGTAGGTTCCCGGTGCACGTTTGTATTCGTAAAGAGGATGAGAGGAGAACATGTTATTGGCAAAGAAAGACAAGCGCATATTCTCGCCTATTTCTTTGCTAATGTTGATGTTCATGCTGAGTAATGGAGGCATACTCTCTTTGATGTAATATTTTGTTTCCACTTGCCTCATCATACTTGCAAACTCCGCTTTATTTTTATCAGCCGGATTGAAGTCATAGATCTGCCCGTCATTCTTATTGATATATTTCACAGGAATGGAGTCGTTGCCGAATTTATACCAGTCGGCATCTTTCCAGATGACTTGAGTGGTTAAAGTGACTGCCATCCTCAGACGTGGAATATTGTGCGTCACTCTTAATGAGGTACTGATACGTTCTTCGTTTCTTTTCTTCATTCCCTTTTCATAAATACCGATATGTGGTGCCTGCGCGGGGTCGGTCACACTTGCCGAATAATAAGTATAGCCGTTATTATAGGTTTGGCTCTTCATCCAAGCTCCGGTTAGTGAGAAAGTGGTGCGTATCGGATCTATACGTCCCGAGTTGAAGTCGAACTCTATACCATCTGTGTTCAGACTCAGGTTGTTGGTCACTGAAGAATATTCCGATAGTACCGGATACTGTTTGTCGGCTATCAGTGCCGGGAAACTGATTCCGTCGGTAGGTAAAGCACCGGCTTTATAAGTCTGGTAAGTTACCGGCACATACACATCATTCATATAGTAACCGTTGTTCATGCGCTCTTTGAAGGCAGTAACCGATAAGCGTGCTTTCTTTCCAAACAAAAGATCTACGCCAATTTCCGCCTTCTTATTTGTGGCTATTTTCAGATCGTTGTTTTTAGTGTCGAACGCACGGGTAGTCGTCACAATCATTCTTTGTGCTTCGGGAATGGTGGCGTCCGCTATTGTATTAATGTTGATGTATTCGAAGTATGCCTTTTCGGGATGTAAATACATGACCGTCGGAGACTTTGCCGTAACACCGTATCCACCACGTAGAACAAGTAATGAGGGTATGACATCAAAAGCTAGATTGGCGCGAGGAGTCACAATATCGCGAAATCCCAGAATATTATCATAACGAGCACCTACTTGTACTTTCAATTTGCGCTGTCCGAAAGCATACGAAAAGTTTTCTTCGGCAAAAGCACTTAGCTGATTGACAAATGGAATGTCTTTGTAAGAACGTGGTCTTGACGTGGAATTATTGACCGAGATGTTTCGATAGGGGGGAGTTGCTGGATCGAATGTTTTTCCTTTTCCCACATTACCGTCGCTTTTGAAACTTCCTCCAAAGGTGATTCTATTTTCCAAGCGGCCGACTTCTTTTGCCAAATTTGCCAGAATTTGCGCAAATGTGTTTATTTCTTTGCCGTCTATGTCATATTTCGTTAGGTAATCAGCCGGTAGATAGTTAGCATATAAGCCTTCTTCTCCTGCGGGAATATTGGTTATTTTGTTCCCTTGCGAGTCGTACACGTCTGTACCTGGTTTGTTGCTTAATACGGCACCATCCGTCGTTGTCATGGAGTATTGGTAGTTAGCATTGCCCAATAATGTTTCATAATGACTCTGCTTAGAAGTATAATTACCGGAGAGTGTATAGCGTATACTCTTTAACCATCCCCAATTCATATTCAGGTAACCGTTGGTATTCAGTCGGATGCCGACCTCCTTTCCACGCTCTGCTCTTTGCAGCTTTTCATCATCCGGATTTTTATTCCTTTTGTTCTCTCCTAATGTAAAATCAAGAGAAGTATTACTGTGTAACTGGTTGTTGAAAAAAGAGTTGGAATATAATGCTTGAGCCGTAGCACGCTGGTAATAGGCGTAGGACTCTGTTGGTTTTAACGTGTTACGGGCATAGTCAGCACCAATGTTCAGGTTACCTTTGTTGTGCCCTAGTGCATACCCTCTATTTACGGAAGTCTGAATAATATTGGGATTTGTTTTGAAACTGACTTTATAAGGCTCTCGTCCGGCTTTAGAATGAATGATAACAGCGCCGGAGGTCAAGTCACCATATTGTACCGAGGGAATTCCCCGGATAACTTCCACCGACTCCACATTATCCATCGATATGGAACGTAGATCAACACCTCCTGCCGGGGAACTTAGTCCACCGACACTGGCAGTTCCTCCGCTAAGCGACGGATTAAGAACTTGTAAGTTGGCATTGTTTGAGAGGGGAGCACCATCTTTGATTATAACCGAACCAAGCCCATTCATGTTTTCCGCATCGGTGGACAGCGACCTGATATTGACTTGTGAGGCATAGTTCAAATCCTGATTCCGGGTTACTCCGCCCGGCAACAATTGTAAAATATCATTCAGGCTGGTGGCTTGCAAGTGATCCATAGCCGTCCGGGCAATAGTTGATGAGGTTGCTTGTCCCGCTTTATTGCCAGTGGCGGTTACAACGACTTCCTTGAGGGCAAAGTTGTTTTCTCTCATATAGAACTTGACATGATCCATCTTTTTAGATACGACAATAGTTGTGTCTATAGTCACCATGCCCAATGAACTCACTACAAGGTTTATTGCTCCGTCGGGCAAATCTCTAAGCTCGAACTTTCCGTTTTCGTCCGACATTGTTCCTGTTGAGAACTGGGGTAACAGGATATTGACATAGGACAGAGGTATCCATCCTTTCTGGTTGACATATACTGTTCCGGACAAGGTATATCTGCCTTTCTGCCTTTTAGAGATAATAACCGTATTTCGTTCGATATTGTAGGTGAAGCCAGTCTTCTCGAAAACTTTTCTCAATACATTCTCTACAGATTCGTTTTTTACTTTCAGGGTGATGGGCTTTAATGAAGCTGTCTGCTCCATATTGTAGACAAAGCTCAATCCCGTCTGCTGTCTTAAAGCATCGAAAAATTCTTTGATGCCGGCATCTTTTAATTCCAGCGTCACTTTCTTTTCAATATCGACGGGTGTGGCACACGCCAATGTCGGCAATAAGTACAAGACTGCTACCAGAAGAAGTGCTATTATACTTTTCCGGTGATTCTTTTTTCCCATATTGTGTTCAGTATTAATTAAACGATGATATTATTACCTTCTTTTCTTTAATCGAGATTCGTATATTAGTCGTTTGCGCTATGGCTTGGAGTATCGGATTAATGTTTCCGTACCGGTCCATGTCACCGGTAAAGTGCAGGTTCTTCAATGATTCCTGCTCAAAATAGATATTCACTCCATACCAATGCTTCAGTGTCTGCATGATGTCTTCAAGCGTTGTGTTATTAAAGATGAGTCGTCCATAGTTCCAACCGACATAGGTCGCCGGATCAATGTCGCGAACTTCTACTCCTCCATTATTCTTTTGCAGGTTTGCTACTTGTCCCGGTTTCAAGAATGTTTCTTTGTTTTTACTTGTTGCAGAGAGACTGATCTTCCCTCGTACCAAGACCACTTCTGTCCGACCTGGAGTGAAGGTGTTTACATTAAACTCCGTTCCGTACTGTTTGATACTTCCCTCGTCAGTGATTACATAAAAAGGGCGGGTATCTTTGGCTATCTTGAAGTAAGCTTCACCTTTCAAATAAACCGTCCGCTCATGATTGCCGAACCTGACGGGATAACGTAATTCTGTATTATAATTAAGGTGTATAACGGTACCATCTTCCAGCTTAACCCAAAATTCGTTTCCTCCTTCTGTGGTCAACGTGTTGTTCTCATTATTTCCGGCTTTTATTTCTTCAGGCTGTTTTTCCTCCGGTTCATTTTCGGAGTTAGTTATCTTTTCCGGTACTATTGGCGAATAGATTAATGTTCCGTTGTGAGGCACTGCTATTGTGCTTTTATTTACATTGATAGGGCTTGTAGAGCATCCCGTCAATACTCTTTTCTGATTTCCGGGTAAGGTCAATATGGCTTGAGAAATACCCGGAAAGACTGTTTCTGCGACTTCCCGCTTTTCCTCTTTTTTATTATCAAGCGAAAAATACCACATTCCACAAGCAATGAAGATGGGTAATAAAAGGGTCGCTGCATAGCGCAATACGAATATTCGTGATGAGCGAATATGTTTTTTCTTGAAACGGCCCCAAGCTCTTTCGGAGTTTATCTCCGTATAGTTTTTATATTTTACCGAAAGTTTGTCGGCCGAGCTTAGCTTCTGAAATAAAGCTTTATTCTCGTCTGATAGACTGATCCACTTTTTTAAGATCTCTTCTTCCTGATCTGTGATATTTCCTAAAAAGTGTTTGGCTAATATTTGTTCGATATCTTTATTGAAGTGCATGTTAAGTTACTTTCTTTTTTATGCTACAAAGACAATTATAGTATCAAAAAGAGGTACACGAAAAGAAATAAAAATGAAAAATGATATGAAAAAGCTTTTTAGTAATTCATCATGTTGATGAGACTCGTTAAGAAGAATAACGATCCCATTTGCTTTTTAATGGCTTGTACGGCTCTTTTCTTCTGTGTTTTAACCGTCTCAATACTTAATCCGAGGGCTTGTGCTATTTCTTCGTTTTTCTTTCCTTCCATGTGGAGAACAAAAATTTCACGGCATCGCGGGGGAAGTTGGTCTATACTTTTGAAAAGGAGTCGATACACTTCTTCTTCATTCGTATCTTCTTCGGTAATTTCCTTATAAGTATCCAGCATATATTGAATATAGCCGGTTTCCACGTTTTGATGCTTTAAATAATTCAGCGCTGCATTTCTTGTGGAATTATACAGATAGGTTTTTAGTGATTGCAATGATATGAATGAGATTTTCTTTTCCCAGATTGTGGTGAAAATTTCCTGTACGATGTCTTCTGCTGTTTCTGTTGTAGCCAAAAAATTAGCAGCATAGATTACCAAAGCCTTATAATATTCATTATAAAGTTCGTGGTAAGCAGTGGGGGACTGACTATTTATTTTCTCCAAAAAAACATCATCATTGATATCCATTCTTTTGGTTTTAGCGACAAATATATGCATTTCTTGCTTTTTTGCTTCTGTTGGTGCAGGATAAAGTGTATTTGAGTGGCAAATAGTGAAAAGCACTTTATCCTAATTTTCTCATAGTGCAAAGTAACGCTTTACTTTTTTTATGCGAAATACCTACTTCATGGTAATTTTAAGCAAGAATTGCAGGCTGGATAACGAAAGAAGGAGTGATGATCCTAGGTGGATCGGGCGTTTTAGTTTTGAGCTTTTTTCATACTACATTCGGGGCATAGCCCTTTCAGTACATAGTTGATGCTATCCAGTGAAAAGCCTTCCGGCAAATTAACCACAGGTGCGGGGATGCTTCTGAAACAAAATGTTCGGTGGCATTTCTCGCAATAAAAGTGTGCGTGTAAGTCTTCTACATCACAATTGCAATTGTTGCTGCAAACGGCATATTTCACCGATCCTGTTCCGTCGTCTATACTGTGTACCAGGTAGTGGGAGAGGAATAAGGTAATGGTGCGGAAGATGGTTGACTTATCCACGGTATCGAGCTTTGTTTCCAAATCGAGTAAAGAAACGGCCTGACCTGCCTCGAGCATTGTTCTTAAAATTAAGATGCGGATAGCCGTAGGCTTTATATTTCTTTTGGAGAACATCTCCATGTATTTCTGATTTTCCATCTTCCTTTACTTTTATAGTCTTTTTTGAACAGTCTTCAGGCCAGATTCTTTTGTATTCTCATTGCATTCAATACAGCAAGCAAGGTAACCCCGACATCGGCAAAAACCGCTTCCCATATTGTGGCTATACCTAATGTGCCAAGAAGCATTACCAATAGTTTGATTCCAAAAATCAGCATCATATTCTGCCAGATGATGCGGCGCGTATATTTACCGATTTCTATGGCAAGTGCAACTTTCGATGGATGGTCGGTCTGTATGATGACATCTGCCGTTTCGATTGCGGCATCACTGCCTAAACCTCCCATGGCAATACCGACATTGCTTAATGCCAATACCGGTGCGTCATTAATACCATCGCCGACGAAAGCTACTTGTCTGCCTTCCTTGTGACGTAATTGTTCAATGTGCTTCACTTTTCCTTCGGGGAGTAAATCACCGTAGGCTTTTGCTACTTCCAGCTTCTCTGCAAAGTTAGTGACAATGCTTTGTTTATCTCCCGATAATATCTGAATATTACTGATATTTAAGGCTTTTAGTCTGTGGATAGCTGTTACTGCATCCTCTTTCAATGTATCGGACAGGAGGATATAGCCGGCATATACCGAGTTGATGGCGCATACTACTATAGTATCGGTAGTCGTCAGCAATTCTTCCGGAAAATCAATCTGCTGCCCGGATAGTAGTTTGGTGTTTCCCGCGAGGACTTCTTTGCCTTCTGATATCGCTTTCAGTCCGTATCCGGAAATTTCTTGTACCTCGCTTACAGAGTGAAGTGGAATCTGTCTGTTAGCTGCATAACTCGCAATAGCCTTCGCTATGGGGTGTGTGCTATACTGTTCGGTTGAGGCAACCGTAGCAATTAGTTCTTCGATAGTGAATCCTGTGGCAGGCTGGCAAGTCTGTACCTCGAAAGAACCTTTGGTCAGTGTGCCGGTCTTATCGAATACCACCGTATCAATATGAGTGATGGCTTCAAGATAATTGCCTCCTTTAAATAGAATCCCTTTTCGTGAAGCAGCTCCTATTCCCGCAAAATAACCTAGCGGAATGCTAATGACCAATGCGCAGGGGCATGAAATAATCAGAAAAATCAATCCTTTATACAACCAACGGTCGAATACATAAATAAATCCTGTATTTAAGAATGAATAAATAAACGGGAGCAGTACTACAGACAGAGCAAGCCCGATAACGATTGGTGTATAAATACGGGCAAACTTCCGAATGAACAGCTCGGCAGGCGCTTTGCGTTCCGAAGCGTTTTGCACTAATTCTAAAATCCGGGCGAGAGCACTATTATTAAATGATTTCGTGACCTGCAATTGTATCACTCTGTCTGTTACGATCATGCCCGCAAGAACCTCTTCGTCTTTTTGGATCTGACGGGGTATGCTTTCACCGGTCAGTGCAGAGGTGTTGAAGGAAGCAGTCTCGTTAAGCAGGACTCCGTCGAGTGGTACGCGTTCGCCTGTTTTGACTTCGATAATTTCATCAATCCGGACTTTCGAAGGAGTCTTTACCAGGCGGTTGATTCCTTGCACTACAACTGCGGTTTCGGGTCTGATGTCCAATAAAGCTTTAATACTTCGCTTGGCACCTCTGACTGCTTTCTCCTGAAACATCTCTCCAATGGCATAGAAAAGCATCACGGCTACTGCTTCTGGGTATTCTCCGATATAGAAGGCTCCGAATGTTGCGACGGACATAAGGGTGAATTCACTGAAATAGTCTTTATGTGTGATGGTTTCCCAAGCTTCTTTTATAACGGTCAGACCGACCGGCAAATAGGCTATCACGTACCAGCATAGCTGTATGTTGCTATTTTGGAAAAAGGAGACATCAAGTACGTGAAGCATAATTCCTGTAATTAGCAAGAGGGCGGATAACCCCATTTTCCAGTACTCTTTTAACTTGTGAAGCTTGGAATCGCAAGTCGAATTTTCCATATCCGTATGTTTTACTTCGGGACTTTCGTCCATGCAGCATTTGCTGCAGCAACTTTGACTCATGTCTTTTCTTTTTTTATGCAAAGGTATGGGATAGGGCTTGCAACCCGGTTGCAAAGTCGTATTGTAGCAATAAGACAGGTGTATGGAACCGAAAAGAATGCTCTCTGCTTTGCTTATCCCTCTGCTTTCTTTTGTATTTAGCTCTATTTTTACAGGAGACCCACGGCTGTGACTCACTTGCGCCACGACTGTCAGTAAGGTGAGTCACAGCCGTGACGCAAGTGAGTCACAACTGTGGGTAATGAATCCACATTAAGGATTGAACTATGATAAACCATGGATGAGCATAAGAAAGACAGTATGTCAACAAGAAAGGAATTAAGGTTGATGACTCAAAATAGTGCAGGGAAGTGTGAAAGAAAAGGAGATACCTTCTCTTTCGTTAACATTATCCTTTCATAGAGAGATTATTGGGAGGTACTTATTGGATGACTTAACTTCCTTTTGTAACTTTCTCATAATTTTTATCTCTTATTTACTTGGAATATATTAACTTTGCAGTCTGATAATTACCAAAATACGACAATAAATGGAACTTGATATACTTACTGCAATTTCTCCGATTGACGGCCGATATAGAAGTAAAACCGAACCCTTAGCTGCTTATTTCTCAGAATATGCTTTGATGAAGTATCGTGTGCAAGTTGAAGTGGAATACTTTATTGCATTGTGTGAAATACCCTTACCTCAGCTTAAAGAGGTGCCGGTGTCTGTTTTCGATAAGTTGAGGAATATTTATGGGACATTCTCCGAACAGGATGCACAGCGCATAAAAGATATCGAAAGCGTGACGAATCATGATGTAAAAGCTGTCGAATATTTCCTTAAAGAGAAGTTTGATGAATTGGGTGGACTCGATGCATATAAAGAATTCATTCATTTTGGTTTGACTTCACAAGATATTAACAATACTTCCGTTCCTCTTTCCATCAAGGAAGCTTTGGTGCGGGTTTATTATCCGGCGATTGAAGAACTAGTGGAACAATTGCGTGCTTATGCTACGGAATGGTCTGCCATCCCGATGCTTGCGCGGACTCATGGACAGCCTGCTTCACCGACCCGTTTGGGAAAGGAGCTGATGGTCTTTGTGTATCGTTTGGAAAATCAATTGACAGTATTGAAAGCTTCTACGCTAACAGCTAAGTTCGGTGGAGCTACAGGAAATTACAATGCACATCATGTGGCTTATCCGGGAATCGACTGGAAGGCCTTTGGTAATAAGTTCGTTGCGGATAAACTTGGATTGGTGCGCGAAGAATACACGACGCAGATTTCCAATTACGATAACCTGTCTGCCGTTTTCGATGCCATGAAACGCGTAAATACGATTATGGTTGATATGAACCGTGACTTCTGGCAGTATATCTCAATGGAATACTTTAAGCAAAAGATAAAAGCGGGAGAAGTGGGCTCCAGTGCAATGCCTCATAAAGTCAATCCGATTGATTTTGAGAATGCCGAAGGAAACTTGGGCTTGGCGAATGCTCTATTTGAGCATCTGTCTGCAAAGTTGCCTGTATCCAGACTCCAAAGAGACTTAACAGACTCTACAGTATTGCGTAATGTCGGTGTGCCATTTGGTCACACACTTGTTGCAATTCAAAGCTCGTTGAAAGGTTTGCGTAAATTGTTGTTGAATGAAACAGCGATCTACCGCGATTTGGATAATTGCTGGAGCGTTGTAGCCGAAGCTATTCAAACGATTCTCCGTCGTGAGGCTTACCCTCATCCTTATGAAGCTCTAAAGGCCCTGACAAGGACGAATCAGGCTATTACCGAAGCTTCAATTAAAGATTTTATTGAGGAACTGAATGTAAGTGAGGACATTAAAAAAGAATTACGCCAAATTACTCCCCATTCTTATACCGGGGTTTAAATGGTAAAAAGAGTTATTTTAGAAACAGGAAGCTAACAATAATGTTTGTTTTTTTGTTGATTTATAACAGGTATCAGTGAAAATAATAATAAAGATGACCGTGAGGTCATTACGTTTAATTTTATTCGAATAAAGAAAATGATTACAGACAATGACAATTGGCGTGAGACTTCTTCCGGTGAGGAGAATTCAGGCAACAGATTTAACAGGGATAATGACTATGAACGTCCCTCTCGTCCACGCTTTAATAATGACAATGGTGAACGTCCGCAGCGATCTTATAATAATGATCGCCCTTATCGTCCGCGGTTTAACCCGAATGCGTCTCAGAATGATCGCCCGCAACGTTCTTATGGTGATCGCCCGCAACGCCCGCGATTTAATTCCGATTCAGATGGTGGCGATCGTCCACAACGCTCATATAGCACCGATAGGCCACGTCCGAGGTATAACAATCCGAACGGAGATAATCAACCGCGTACTTATGGTGATCGTCCTTCTTATGGTGATCGCCCTCAGCGTCCGCGCTACAATAATAATGATGGTGACCGCCCTCAACGCCCCCGATATAATAATGGTGGTGAAGGAGGATTTCAGCCGCGCTCATATAATAATGAACGTGGTGAAAGAGGCGGTTATCAACCACGCTCTTACGGTGACCGTCCGTCTTATGGCGATCGTCCGCAACGTCCCCGTTTCAATTCGAATGGCGGTGGCAGACCAAGTTATGATCGTCCGCAACGACGCACAAGTGATTATGATCCGAATGCTAAATACAGCAGAAAGAAACAGATCGAATATCGCGAGCAATTTGCCGATCCGAATGAACCGATCCGTTTGAATAAGTTTTTGGCAAATGCAGGGGTGTGCTCACGCCGTGAAGCCGATGAGTTTATAACCGCCGGTGTGGTTTTGGTAAATGGAGTAATTGTTACCGAATTGGGAACTAAGATCAAGCGTGGTGATGAAGTGAAGTTCCACGATCAGTTGGTAAGCATCGAACGTAAGATTTATATTGTATTAAACAAGCCTAAAAATACAGTGACTACTGCTGAAGATCCTCAAGATCGTCGTACGGTTATGGATCTTGTTAAAGGCGCTTGTGATGAACGTATATATCCGGTAGGGCGCCTCGACCGTAATACGACCGGTGTTCTGTTGCTGACTAATGACGGTGATTTGGCTTCTAAGCTGACTCATCCCAAATTCTTGAAGAAGAAGATTTATCATGTATTTTTAGATAAAAATCTAACCAGAGCCGATATGGATCAAATATCCGCTGGTATCCAGTTGGATGACGGAGAGATTCATGCTGACGCAATCAGCTTTACGAATGAAGACAGCCATAATGAAGTGGGTATTGAAATTCACTCTGGAAAGAATCGTATTGTGCGTCGTATTTTTGAAGCTCTTGGTTATAAAGTCATCAAATTGGATCGCGTATTCTTCGCCGGTTTGACGAAGAAAGGATTACGTCGTGGTGAATGGCGCTTCCTGACCGAACAAGAAGTTAACTTCTTGCGCATGGGCTCTTTTGAGTAATTTATATATAAGAAAGTAAATGTATGGAAAAAATTAGTAGAACGAAGATTGTTGATCTGTTGAAGCGAGAAGATTTTGGCGCAACAGTTAATGTGAAAGGGTGGGTGCGTACCCGCAGAGGTAGTAAACAGGTAAACTTTATTGCACTGAATGACGGTTCTACAATAAATAATGTTCAGGTAGTTGTGGATTTAGCAAATTTCAGCGAAGATTTGTTGAAAGATGTAACCACAGGTGCTTGTGTGAGTATTAATGGAATCTTGACAGAGTCGGTCGGTTCCGGACAAAAGGCAGAGATACAGGCTGGTGAAATAGAACTTTTGGGCGCTTGTGATAATACTTATCCGCTACAGAAGAAAGGTCATACTCTTGAATTTTTGCGTGAGATCGCTCATCTTCGCCCTCGTACCAATACCTTTGGAGCGGTATTTCGTATCCGCCATAATATGGCGATGGCTATTCATACATATTTCCATCAAAAAGGCTTTTTCTATTTTCATACGCCGATTATTACGGCTTCCGATTGTGAAGGAGCCGGACAGATGTTTCAGGTCACCACAAAGAATTTATATGACTTGAAAAAAGACGAGACCGGATCTATTATATACGACGATGATTTCTTTGGTAAACAAGCCAGCTTGACTGTCTCTGGACAACTTGAGGGTGAATTAGCCGCAACAGCTTTGGGTGCGATTTATACTTTCGGTCCGACATTCCGCGCCGAGAATTCCAATACTCCGCGGCATTTAGCTGAGTTCTGGATGATTGAACCTGAGGTTGCTTTCAATGACATCACCGACAATATGGATCTGGCTGAAGACTTTATCAAATATTGTGTGCAGTGGGCGTTGGACAATTGTGCTGATGATATAAAATTCCTGAATGATATGTTTGATAAGGGATTGGTAGAACGTCTCCAAAGTGTACTGAAAGAATCGTTTGTACGTTTACCGTATACTGAAGGTATCAATATATTGGAAGCAGCCGTTGCGAATGGGCATAAGTTTGAGTTCCCTGTATATTGGGGTGTTGACTTGGCGTCAGAGCACGAACGTTACTTGGTTGAAGAACATTTTAAACGTCCTGTTATTTTGACTGATTATCCGAAGGAAATCAAAGCCTTCTACATGAAGCAGAATGAAGATGGCAAGACTGTACGTGCTATGGATGTGCTGTTCCCGAAAATCGGGGAAATCATCGGTGGTTCGGAACGTGAATCCGATTATGATAAATTGGCTAAGCGAATAGAAGAACTTCAAATACCGTCGAAGGATATGTGGTGGTATCTCGATACCCGTAAATTCGGAACATGTCCTCATGCAGGTTTCGGTTTGGGCTTTGAGCGTCTGTTGCTGTTTGTTACCGGTATGGCTAACATTCGTGATGTAATACCTTTTCCACGCACTCCGCGTAACGCTGATTTTTGATTAAGGACAATAAATGATTTAAATAAAAGTGCTTGCATTGATTCATTGAACGGTGCAAGCACTTTGTGTGTTTTTTACTTCACATTTCAGTTTTGGGAAGGTGCTGCTGTATTGAAGGACAGTCTTTCCTCGTTGGAGCTAACCTCCTGATACTCCAAAAAAAAGGATGAAAACTTTTGTGCATTCTAGGAAATTCCGTACCTTTGCAAGCCGATTATTATCTCATAAGGATAAGCATTTAATTCATAGCGATTTAATTCATCTTTGTCCGGGATGATTGATTCGTGGTGAAGATAGTATTTAGTAGTAACATTTAAAAAAACAAATTAAGAGTGGATACTTTAAGTTACAAGACCATTTCTGCAAACAAAGAAACTGCAACCAAAGAATGGGTTGTTGTTGACGCTACAGACCAGGTTTTAGGCCGTCTGGGTGCGAAAGTTGCGAAGCTTTTGAGAGGGAAGTATAAACCAAACTTTACCCCTCATGTTGATTGCGGTGATAACGTAATCATTATTAATGCCGATAAAGTTCAATTGACAGGAAACAAATGGAATGACAAAGTATACTTGTCATATACAGGTTATCCCGGTGGTCAGAGAGAAATGACTCCTGCTCGCTTGAAAGCAAAACCTAATGGCGACGATAAATTATTGAGAAAAGTGGTAAAAGGTATGTTGCCTAAAAATAAGTTAGGTGATAAGTTGCTGAGCAATATGTATGTTTATGCCGGTAGCGAACACAAACACCAGGCTCAAAATCCTAAATCAATTGATATAAACTTACTTAAATAAGAAATAATGGAAGTAGTAAATGCATTAGGCAGACGTAAAAGTGCAATCGCACGCATTTTCGTAACCGAAGGTACAGGAAAGATTACTATTAACAAGAGAGACCTTGCAGAGTACTTTCCATCAACTATTCTTCAATATGTCGTAAAGCAGCCTTTGAATAAATTGGGCGCTGCTGAGAAATATGACATTAAAGTTAATCTTTGCGGCGGCGGTTTTACCGGTCAGTCTCAGGCTTTGCGTTTGGCAATTGCACGCGCACTAGTTAAGATTAACGCAGAAGATAAATCTGCTCTTCGCGCTGAAGGCTTCATGACTCGTGATCCTCGTTCTGTTGAACGTAAGAAACCGGGACGTCCGAAAGCACGTAGAAGATTCCAGTTTAGTAAACGTTAAGAGTTGGTGTGCTGTTGGGGCGGACAAGTTGCTTAATTCTCAACGTCTAATTCTCAACTCTCAACTAGGAAGCGTTTAGTATCTAAACTTCCGGGACTCTTAATATTGAAGGCTACCCGGTAGTTGGTTAGAAAAGCAAAAAAGAAAGTAAACGATTTAAAGAAAAAAACAATGTCAAGAACAAATTTTGATACATTATTGGAAGCCGGTTGCCACTTTGGTCACCTTAAAAGAAAGTGGAATCCTTCAATGGCTCCCTATATTTTCATGGAACGCAACGGTATTCATATCATTGATCTTCACAAGACTGTTGCTAAAGTTGACGAAGCTGCTGAAGCTTTGAAACAAATCGCTAAATCAGGAAAGAAAATCCTGTTTGTTGCTACTAAAAAACAAGCTAAACAAGTAGTTGCTGACAAAGCATCTGCTGTAAATATGCCTTATGTA
The DNA here is from genome assembly GCA_041907545.1 of Bacteroides sp. Lineage (GTDB taxonomy): Bacteria > Bacteroidota > Bacteroidia > Bacteroidales > Bacteroidaceae > Bacteroides. The sequence continues at coordinate 105,674 of JAYRGX010000007.1, read as the reverse complement.
ATCGAGCGCTGGCCGGGTGGTATGTTGACTAACTTCCCAACTATCCGTAAGGCTGTAAAGAAAATGGCTACTATCGATAAATTGACTAACGATGGTACTTATGCCAATCTTTCAAAAAGGGAAGTATTACAGATTTCACGTCAACGTGCTAAATTGGACAAGACTTTAGGTTCTATTGCCGATTTGACTCGCCTTCCATCTGCTTTGTTTATCGTAGATGTAATGAAAGAGAATATAGCTGTTCGTGAAGCTAACCGTTTAGGAATTCCTGTATTTGGTATCGTTGATACTAACTCGGATCCTTCTGACATTGATTTCGTTATCCCGGCTAATGATGATGCTACAAAATCTGTAGAAGTAATTCTGGATGCATGTTGCGTAGCTATTCAAGAAGGTTTGGAAGAAAGAAAAGCTGAAAAAGTTGATGCTGAAGCAGCTGGCGAAGCTCCTGCTAACAAGGGCAAGAAGAAAGCTACAAAAGCAAGACTTGACAAGTCTGATGAGGAAGCTATTAATGCAGCAAAAGTTGCAGCTTTCATTAAAGAAGACGAAGAAGCTTAATTTTAGTTATAACGATTAATATAGAAAGTACAATATGGCTGTAACGATGGCTGAAATTACCAAGCTTCGCAAAATGACCGGAGCTGGTATGATGGACTGCAAAAATGCATTGACTGAAGCGCAAGGCGATTTTGATCAGGCAATTAAGATCATCCGTGAAAAAGGACAAGCTGTAGCTGCTAAACGTTCTGATCGCGACGCTTCTGAAGGATGCGTATTGGTGAAATCTGTTGATGGTTTTGGAGCAATTATTGCTTTGAAATGTGAAACAGACTTTGTTGCACAAAATGCTGATTTTATTAAGCTTACTCAAGATATATTGGATGCTGCTGTAGCAAACAAGTGCAAAACTTTGGATGAAGTGAATGCTTTACCATTAGGTGATGTTACTATTGCTCAAGCTGTAACAGATCGTAGTGGTATTACAGGTGAAAAGATGGAATTGGATGGTTACCTGACAGTGGCAGGTCCTGCAGTTGAAACTTATAATCACCAAAACAAAAACTTCCTTTGTACGCTTGTTGTACTCAACAAACCTAATGCGGCTGTTGCTCATGGTCTCGCAATGCAGATTGCTGCAATGAACCCTGTTGCAATTGATGAAGCTGGCGTACCTGAATCTGTGAAAGAAACAGAAATGCAGGTTGCTATTGACAAGACAAAGAAAGAGCAAGTTGATAAAGCTATTGAGGTTGCTTTAAAGAAAGCTGGCTTTAATCTTTATATTGCAGAAAACGAAGAGCACCTTAACGAAGGCATCATGAAAGGTAGTATTACAGAAGCTCAAGCTGAAGAAATCCGTCAGTTGAAGTTAACTGTAGCTGCTGAGAAATCAGCTAACCTACCCACACAGATGATTGAGAATATCGCTAAAGGTCGTCTTGCTAAGTTTTACAAAGAGTCTTGCTTGTTGAATCAAGAAGATATCATGGATGGAAAGAAAACTGTGAAAGAAGTAATGAAAGAAGCTGATTCGGAATTACAAATTCTGGATTTCAAGCGTTTTACTTTGCGCGCAGAATAATTTTGTTCTGGATTAGAAATATGAAAACGGTCGCTAGGATATCCTAGTGACCGTTTTTAGTTTATCCTATCTCGGAAGGGGATAGTCCCTCATCTGGTCTGTTTTTCATGTGAATCATCCTACAGGTTTGGTACGCGTATATCCTTCTTTTTTTAGAAGTTCCAATATTTTTAATTTAAAATCACCTTGTACGATAATTTCTCTGTCTTTAGCGCTTCCGCCCACACCGCATTTGGACTTCAGCAATTTACCTAACTCCTTTAGATCGTTTTCTGAGCCGATGAAACCGGTAACGAGTGTAACTACTTTACCTCCTCTATTTTTACGATCCAACTGGACACGCAGATTCTGCATGGAAGGCTCTACGGTGGATTGTTCTTCTTCATGCTCTTGTTCATAATTGTAATCAGGATTCGTCGAGTAGACAATATTCAACCGCTCTTTCCAGTCATTATTCTTCATGTTCGTACTGTTTTATTCGTCAAAAGTACTGTTTTGCGTCGAACTTTGCAATCTTTAGGCGTTTTAGTAGCTAATTGAAAAGTGAGATTTGACTGAACTTTATAAGCATGAAAAGCTTATTTGTATGTTCCTTTTCTGAGTTGTTATCTTATGTTGAATATTAGAAAGACAGTTGCGGACAGTAATACGTCAGAGCTAGCTGAGGTTTGATAGAGGGTGTTTCTTCGTTTTCATTGTAGGAAATACCATACGATGAGTATCTTTAATAGCAACAAGATTACCAAAGAGTAATGCTTTTGTGGAATTTATGTTAACTTTCTTCTATATCAATATCTCTTTCTCGGAAAAAAGTGTATTTTTGTCAAACCGTAATCCATAGAAAGAGGGAAATGACCACAAACGAGGTAATTCGAGATAAAGATAGCATGAAAGTGCCGGAGCCTACCTTGCGTAGGTTGCCGTGGTATTTATCGAATGTCAAGTTGCTCAAACAGAGAGGTGAGCGGTATGTCTCTTCCACACAGATATCCAAAGAAATCAATATTGATGCTTCCCAGATAGCTAAGGACTTGTCTTATGTGAATATTTCCGGGCGTACGCGTGTGGGTTATGAAGTGGATACTTTAATCGCTGTATTAGAAAGTTTTCTTGGATTTACCAATGTACATAATGCTTTTCTTTTTGGCGTCGGTAGCCTGGGCGGAGCACTACTGCGTGATTCGGGTTTGAATCATTTCGGACTTAAAATTGTTGCAGCTTTTGATGTAAACCGAGACTTGGTGGGACATTCATTAAATGGTATTCCTATTTTCCATCCCGATGATTTTGAGAAAAAGATGTTGGAATACAATGTGAATATAGGTGTGTTGACTGTTCCTATTGAGATAGCGCAAAGCATAACGAATAAGATGGTTGCGGGTGGAATTAAAGCGGTATGGAATTTTACTCCTTTTCGTATTCGCGTTCCTGAAAATATTGTCGTTCAAAATACTTCCTTATATGCTCATTTAGCTCTGATGTTCAACAGACTAAATTTTAACGAGATCAAATAATGAAAATCATAGCAGTAGGTATGAACTATGCTCTCCACAATCAAGAGATGGGGCATAATCATGATGAAATTAGAGAACCGGTTATTTTTATGAAGCCTGACTCGGCTATACTTAAAGATGGAAAACCCTTTTTTGTGCCGGATTTTTCAAATGAGGTTCATTACGAGACTGAAATGGTCGTGCGGATTTGCCGCTTGGGGAAAAATATCGCTCCCCGTTTTGCTCATCGGTATTATGACGCTGTTACAGTTGGTATTGACTTTACCGCTCGAGATATACAACGGAAATTTAGAGAGAAGGGGCACCCTTGGGAGCTGAGCAAAAGTTTTGATAACTCTGCGGCTATCGGAACTTTCGTACCGTTGGAAGAGGTCGGGAGTGATGTTAATCATTTGAATTTCTCTTTATCGATTGATGGAGGAAAGGTACAGGATGGCTTTACCGGAAATATGATTTTTAAGGTGGACGATATTATATCATTTGTGAGTCGCTATATGACCTTAAAAATAGGCGACTTGTTATTTACCGGAACTCCTGCAGGTGTTGGTCCTGTTGTTATTGGTCAGCATTTTGAAGGTTATTTGAATGAGCAAAAATTGCTTGATTTTAATATTCGATGAATATTTCCATTCTTTTGCATTACATTTTACTCATTATATATTCTATCTGATTTTCATCTGAATAATATATTGCATACTCACCTTTTTTCTGTACTTTCGTCGTGGTAATCATACTAGAATAGAAACGATGAAGATACGTGTAGGCTTTGGCTTTGATGTACATCGCTTAGTCGAAGGAAGAGATTTTTGGCTTGGAGGAATACGACTCGAGCATGAGAAAGGTTTGTTGGGACATTCTGATGCGGATGTGCTTGTACACGCAATTTGTGATGCCCTCTTAGGTGCAGCGAATATGCGTGATATCGGCTATCATTTTCCAGACAATTCCGATAATTTTAAAGATATTGATAGCAAAATTCTGTTGGCAAAGACAGTCGAATTGATTGCCCAAAAAGGCTATTCAATAGGTAATATTGATGCGACTGTTTGCGCAGAGCGTCCCAAGCTTAAGGCATTTATTCCCGATATGCAGCGGACTTTGGCTGAAGTAATGAAAGTGACAGAGGAGGATATCTCCATAAAGGCGACTACTACAGAAAAATTAGGTTTTACCGGTAGGGAAGAAGGCGTATCTGCTTATGCTACAGTCTTGATAGTAAAAGATTAATGCTGTTTTCTCCTTCGTTTACTTATGTGGAATGTTTATATAATCAGTTTGAATATGAAGAAATTTTTCATTTCATTTCTAGCCTCTTTTGCAATATTCTTTTGCCAAGCACAAAGTGTGTTGAAGTTTAATAAGAATGGCGAATTTAAAATAGTCCAGTTTACAGATGTGCATTTCAAATATGGAAATCCTTCATCTGATGTAGCCCTAAAGAGAATAAATGAGGTTCTGGAGGCCGAACGTCCCGATCTGGTTGTTCTAACCGGTGATATTGTATATGCTGCACCTGCAGATACAGCTATGCGCATCGTACTTTCATGCGTTTCATCACATAAGATTCCTTTTGTTGTAACTTTTGGCAATCATGATAATGAACAAGGTAAAACCCGTGCGGAGCTTTACGATGTGATACGCTCAATGCCCTATAATATTCAACCGGATCGAGGAACTTTGGAGTCACCGGACTATTTCCTGTCTATAAAATCTAATGATGGGAAAAAAGATGAAGCTCTTCTGTATTGCTTTGATTCTCATTCATACTCTAAATTGCAAGATGTGAAGGGGTATGATTGGCTGACTTTTGATCAAGTGAATTGGTATCGCCATCAGAGTGCATTGTGTAAGGAGAAAAACGGTGGGCGGATATTGCCGGCCTTGGCATTCTTCCATATTCCCTTACCTGAATACAATGAGGCTGCTTCCAATGAAGATGCTATCTTGCTTGGAACTCGTATGGAAAAGGCTTGCGCTCCAGTTCTAAATTCGGGGATGTTTACTGCCATGAAAGAGTCGGGTGATGTAATGGCGACTTTTGTCGGACATGATCATGACAATGACTATTCTGTAATGTGGAAAGGTATTTTGTTAGCTTACGGACGTTTTACCGGTGGGAATACGGAGTACAATCACCTGCCGAATGGCGCCCGTGTGATTGTATTGAAAGAGAATGCACGCTCTTTTGTGACATGGATTCGTCAGAAAGACGGAGAAGTGGTGAATAAGAGTGTCTATCCTGATAGTTATACAAAGGACGACTGGAGAAAACGACCTTTGGTTACCGAGTAATTAATCGAGAAATAGTGATCTAAGGATCTTTTATTATATTTTATGAAACGCGGAACAAACAGTAATTACTTTCTCCGCGTTTCTTCTATTTAGTAGTAATGAAAATAGGTATTTAAGGTTATGCGTTGGAAATCGATTTTATTGTATGGTTTGGGTTTATTTTTGCTTTTATTTGGGAATTCGAATTTGTGGGAAAAACTCAAAGCAGAGAATATTGCTAAAAGAAAGCAACTGGACTCTTTGCGTGCGAATGAAGATGCGGCATCGAAATTTGAGATACAAAAGGTGTTTTATGATTCTATTTCGGGAAAATGGTTAGATCAACCTCCTACTTATCACGCTGTTCATATAAAAAAGCAGAAAAAGGTCATCCGAAAGAAAAAGATAGAAAAAAAGATTGAAACACATGTAGAAACGAACCAACAACCTGAAAATGCCTCAGATACCCACTAAATATTATCATGTCGGTACTCAAGTGCTTTTTCATGGTCAGGTGAGAATTAAAATTCCGATTACGTATAGATCAGAATTTTTAAACCAGTGCTTTGCTATATTATCGTATATTGATCAACAATATAATTCATATCAAAAAGACTCATATTTTGAGCGGATAAATAGAAATGCAGGAGAATATGTGGAGGTTGATGAGACAACGGTTTGGTTAATCAACCAACTTATAGCTATCTCTGATGCAGTTAAAGGTAATTATGATATCAGTATTATGCCTTTATTGAGGCTTTGGGGCTTTTATTCAAGAGACATACAGCATATACCTCTCAAAGGAAATTTAAAGCGGACGTTGGCAATGGTTGATTATTCCCGTATTGAGGTCAGTGGTAATCGGGTAAAGATTGGAAAAGATCAGGAGCTAATCACAGGCTCTTTCATTAAGGCTTATGCTGTCGATCGTTTAATTGACTTTCTGCGTGCTCACGGCATCGATGATGCAATAGTGAATGCTGGTGGAAGTACGATCTGCGGTATCAATTCGTTGGATAACCCAACTTGGAACATCAATATTCCTCATCCTTTACATTCTGATGAGATCTCACGAACGGAGGTAATAAAAGATGGCTGTTTCAGCTTGTCGGGACAGGCGAATAATTATATCGAAATTGAGAACCGGCGCTATAGCCATATATTGAACGCTCGTACTGGAATGCCTTCAAAAACTTTACAAGTAGGCATATTCACTAAAGAAGCATTTTGGGGCGATGCTTTTTCGACAGCTTTAATGGCTTCTCCGCATGAAGATATTTTATTGTTTGCTCAAAAGTTGAAATCATTATACCCATTTACCGGATATCTGATTGATGAATCGTTACAATATTATAAGTTATGAATTTGCTAATTCCTTCGACGAAGAAAGAAAATAAGAAACGAGCTATTATTAGTTTGAACCCCTTGGAATGGTATAGATTACCACTTAAGGCTTTTGGGAACACATTGATGCAGCCCGTTGTTGTAGCTGGAGATTATGTGCGTAAGAATCAGCTTGTGGCCGAATCCAGTTCACCTTTTTATAATTCTATTCATTCTCCGGTGTCTGGTTGGGTGACATCCGAACCGGATTGGGATGGTCTGTATTTATCTATAAAGAATGACTTTCTAGAAGTAGAGGAAGATAGCCCTTGCTTTGACCCGGATAATTTGTCTGGAGAGGAGCTACTACTATTGATAAAAGAATCCGGGATTGTCGGTTGTGGTGGTGCTCAGTTTCCTACCTATGCCAAATATTTATTGGATAGAGATAGCCAAATTGATTATTTGATAGTCAATGGCACTGAGTGTGAGCCTTATTTGACTGCTGATTATGCGTTGATGAGTGAATACTCCGAGCAAATTTTAGGCGGAATAGTCTGCGTTCAAAAAATCATCAAGGCAAAACATATCGTAATTACTTTGGAACAACAGAACAAAGAGCTTCGGAAGAGTTTTGAAAGTTCCTCTCTATTTGCTTCTCTACCTTTAGCTATCAAGATTGTTCCCGATAATTATCCGCAAGGTGGTGAACTCCAGCTTATCAGAACAGTTACAGGAATGGAACTTAGAAAAGGTGTTTTACCTTCATCAAAAGGAATAGTCGTAAATAATGTTGCTACGCTATGGGAGATTTATAAAGCCGTATACAAGAAGCAGAAATATATAGAAAGAATAGTCTCTTTGTCTGATAAAGAAACTGCATTGGGAGGAAACTATCTAGTAAAGATAGGGACTCCGGTTGAAGAAATGCTGAAGCAATTAGTACCAGGGTATAAGGAGCGAGATGTTGCATTGGCTATAAAAGGAGGACCAATGATGGGTACGGCTGTTAAACCTCTCTCTGCCAGTATTGACAAAGGTACGGGCGGGCTTATGCTATTGTCACCGATCAATCAAAAGGTTGAAAATTGTATTGGATGTGGATATTGTGTGGAGGTTTGCCCTCAAAGATTAATGCCTCTCGAGTTTATTCAACCGACAGGTAATTCTAATATTCCACACTTGAGTAAATATAATGTTGATGACTGTATTGAATGTGCAGCTTGTGAATACATTTGTCCGAGTGACATTCCGTTGATAAGTCATATCCGTCGAGGTAAAGAATTGATGGGTATGTTGAAAAAAGAACAGAAAAATGACTAATCCATATATCAAATCAAATATATCGGTAAGAGGGGTAATGACAGATGTCATGATCTCATTATTACCTCTGGTTGCTGTGGCCTATTTGGCTTACGGTTGGACTGCTTTAGCAGTGATTGCTACGTCCATAATATTTGCTTTATTGACAGAGTTTTTGTCTTCTTGTATTCTTCTAGGAAGGAAGAATACAATATTCGACGGATCAGGGGTCATAACCGGATTGCTTTTGGCTTTTATTCTTTCACCAAATACCCCATTACATGTCGTGGCATTTGGTGCCGTGTCAGCTATTATCTTTGGTAAAGTGCTGTGGGGTGGAATTGGAAAGAACAAGTTTAATCCTGCTCTTCTCGGTCGGGAACTTATGGCGGTCTTCTTTCCCGCGATAATGAATGGCGCTGCACTTTGGGCAAAAAAGGTTTCTATCAATATTCCCGGTTTGCATGGTTTCAGTTTTTTTGCGAGTGACGTAATGAATGCTTTTTCCGATAGTCTGATATATAAAACCAGTGGTGCTTTGGGAGAATATTCCATCTTGGGTATAGCATTGGGTGGTTTTTATCTTTTAATGCGGAACAGGATATCGTGGCATATCCCTTTTTCTCTTCTAGCTTCTTTTGCATTAGGTGCATGGCTTTTGCAGGGGGGGATGCAGATGAAGTATTCTGTTGCAGGAATTTTATTCGCTGCAATATTTATGGCTACTGATATGCCTACAAGCCCCGTAACGCCAAATGGAAAGCTTTTTTATGGGGCAATGATCGGTGTGGTTAGCCTAATACTTATAAAGACAGGTGTCAGGTATGAATACATGTCGTACTCAATTTTGATATTGAATGGTTTCGCAGGTTATGTCAATAAGATATTCCGACCTAGAGTCTGGGGGGGCAAGATGGACAGGATGGCCCGAGCAGAAGAGATGTTTCTTTTGGCATTGTCTATATTGATGGTTGCATTTGCTATTTCCGCATTGTACAATTATCATTTCATTCCTTATCTGATTTATATTTTTATTGTTTATTTGATCTTGAAATTCATTTTTGTCTATCATAAGCAACTAAGCAAATACATTTAATAATTATGTTATTATGAGAAAGATAATCGATCTTTTAAGTCTGTGCTGTATTGGTTTGATTTTACTTGCCGGTTGTAAGCAAGCTCCTGAACCTGTTTATTATAACGGTTCACAGAAAGACGCTATTTTAAACAATATATTAACAAGACGTTCTATACGTAAGTTTAAAGAAGTGCAAGTAGGAAAATCGGATATTGATACGATTATGAAATGTGCGATATTTGCCCCTAGTGCTTTGAATAAACAGCCTTGGGAGGTCAGGGTGATTCAAAATCCCCGCTTATTGGAAGATATCAATAAACGCTTTTTGAAATTTGCTGAAGGGAAAACTTTTCAAGGAAGTGCAGCTAAATATAAAGAACCGGGATTTAGCATTTTTCATCATGCACCTACCGTCATTGTCATTGCACGAGATAAGTCCAGTGAAATATCTTATCTGGATTGTGGAATTTTACTTCAAAATATATTGTTGAGTGCTCATGCATTGGACTTGGGTACCTGTCCGTTAGGAACCTTAGTAAGTGTTCTTAATTTGCCGGCAAATCAGGATATTCTGAGAGCGATTCACATTCCGGAAAATTATGAAGTAGCTATTAACGTTGCTTTAGGTTATCCTGATGAGATACCTGTTGCGCCTCAAAGATATCCGGAAAAAGTCAAAATCATACAGTAATATTATGCCGTAGGATTCTGACTTTCCATTTAGCCAAATTCGGTAGGTATTGCTTAAAAGCGGATCATTAGTTCCATTACAATTTTGTCTTGTTCCGACTCTTTGGCAATACTATTTTTTGCATAGAAATATTTTTCGAAATTTAGTCGCAAGTCTGTTCTGAATGCTTTGCTTAGACTACATGTGAGACCTCCTGTAACACGATGTCTTTTGTAATCGTCTATCTTTAATAACCCTGTTGTTGCATCAGGAGTTCCGCTACTGTGGTTTGTCATCATATCATATCTTACCAGAAAGGATATTTTTTGAAATACTTCTTTTAATGGTAAGTCATAATTAATAAAGCTGTTTACCGAATGTACTCCGGCAAATGCGTCATCGGAGTATTGTTTATAAAGGTATTCTCCTTCAATATGGAATCTTCCGAATTCATAATAAGTTCCGAAGTCGTATGAATTCATTCTCACCGTTTGTGGTTTGATGCTTTGCACACTTAAGGTGATATTTACTCCTTTTGCGGGGAAGAACTGGGCTTTTCCTGAGAAATTGACTTCTTTGTGCCACTCTTTTTGATCAGTCAAGCCTGAACCATTATATAATCCCCCTTCCATAATAATAGGCATTGCTCCGTGGACATCATATCCAAGTGTCATACCCACATCGCGTACATTACCGACTTGTTTGGCGATGAAAGAACGGTTTGCAAAATATTGCTGATGAGGTGAGCGATGGGCATCAATGGTGAATGGGACACGCATTTGCCCTGCGGTGATCGTGAAATCTTTGAGAGGATAGAGGCGGGCATAAGCATCAAGCATTTTGATTTGTCCTTCATCAGATAAATCTATCTCAGCTTTGTAGGCTACAGAAGGGAGGATGTTTCCGGTAAGACTAAGGCGGGCATTGCGGACTTCAAAACGACCTGCATTCATTTGAGTCTGATACTCGTACTTACTGCGGATGGTACCATGTACTTCCGGTAGATAATCTTGTGTCTCCAACTGTTGTTTGTCCACTTTCTTTCCATCTTCATTGCCATAGTGATTTTGGGCTGAAGCTATGCCAAAAAGAGAGATTCCCCAGAGGGCAAGCATGATTTTTTTCATATAGTATAAATGTAATATATATTTCATTTGCAAAGATGCAGAGATTTGTGTTATAAAATGATTTCAGTTATATTTCAATTCTATTACATCCGATAGTTTTCTAAAACATTTCCTTATACATCTGTTTGAATTGTCGTTTCTCTTTATACTCAATGTCTTGTAGTATTTAAAACAGGTGGGTACTTTAATGCTTGCATTTTTTAATTTGAATTTAAGACTCATTTCTCTCATTTCAGCTTGACTGAATTTTTATTTTAACCGGCTTCTTGCGGTGGAGCTTTTTTCTATATCTTTGCTTTCCAAATAGATTTGGTGCTAAATATAGTCTTAGTGCCATCACCTGATAAATGAGGCATGCAGTGGTTTCTATTTCAATAGTATGCTTCAGAACCTAAAGGTATTACTGTTTCAATTTTGAATAAATAATAAGTACACTGTGAGAAAGTTTTTTATTTTACTAGCTTGCTCTCTTTTGGTGGGAGGAGTATCAGCTCAACAAGATACTTTAAAGTATCGGATCAGCCTCAAAGATAAGGCGGTTACAATTTATAGGTTAGATAAACCGGAAGCCTTTCTTTCACTAAAGGCTATTGAACGCAGGCAGAAACAGCATCTTGCAATTGATTCAACCGATTTGCCAGTGTGCCATAAATATATTGATGAAATCCGTAAGCATGGCGTGCATGTTGTGGCTGTTGGGAAATGGGATAATTTTGTGACGGTTTCCTGTAATGATACCAAACAGATAGATCGTATTGCAGCTCTTCCTTTTGTGCGTTCCACTGAAAAGGTATGGGCATCTCCCCGGAAGAAGAAGATCTCAATGGCTACCACCCGCGACTCATTAATCAATAATCCTACTATCCATCCTGACAGTATATATGGTGTGGCAATTACTCAAATTCATTTGAGTAATGGAGATAAACTACACGATGCCGGTTTCAGAGGTAAAGGCATGACAATTGCTATTATTGATGCCGGCTTTCATAATGCCGATAGAATAAAAGCTATGGATAACATTAAAATTCTCGGAACAAAGGATTTTGTGAATTCAAAAGCGGATATCTATGCAGAAAGTAGTCATGGTATGGGTGTACTGTCGTGTATTGGGATGAATAAATCGGGTATCATGACAGGTACTGCTCCCGATGCTTCTTTTTGGCTGTTGCGTAGTGAAGATGAATATTCTGAAAATCTTGTGGAGCAGGATTATTGGGCTGCTGCTGTAGAATTTGCGGATAGTGTGGGAGTTGACGTGATCAATACGTCATTAGGATATTATGCCTTTGACGATAAGTCGAAGAATTATGAATACCGTAATCTCGATGGGCACTATGCTTTGATGTCGCGTCAAGCTTCCCGCATTGCTGACAAAGGTATGATATTGGTTTGCAGTGCAGGAAATGCGGGCATAGGAAGTTGGAAGAAAATAACTCCTCCGGGAGATGCTGAAAATGTACTAACGGTAGGAGCTGTGGATAAAAAAGCGGTGTTGGCTCCGTTTTCTTCTATTGGAAATACTGCGGATAACCGGGTAAAACCGGATGTAGTGGCTGTGGGATTGGGTGCTGACGTTATACGTACCGATGGAAATCAAGGGAGAGCAAACGGTACATCATTCTCCTCACCGATTATGTGTGGTATGGTGGCTTGCCTATGGCAGGCATGTCCTACACTAACGGCAAAAGAAGTGATTGAGCTCGTTCGCAAATCTGGAGATCGCATTTCTTTTCCTGATAATATATATGGTTATGGCGTACCTGATATGTGGAAAGCTTATGAAACTTATCAGCAACAAAGTTCCGGCAATGTTTCGCATGTGAATTATCAGGCATTTATAAATAAATAATAATGGATGCTCTTTCACTCTATGATCTTAATGCTCTCGTAAGGCGTGGTTTGGAGCAGTGCTTTCCTGATGTTTATTGGGTGGAGGCCGAGTTGAGTGATGTACGGACTAATAGTTCGGGACATTGCTACGTGGAGTTTGTGCAGAAGGATTTGCGCACCAACAATTTAATAGCCAAAGCCAAGGGTACTATTTGGGCAAACGTATATCGTTTGCTTAAGCCTTATTTTGAGGAGGCAACCGGTCAACTGTTCGTCGCGGGAATAAAGGTGCTTGTCCAGGTTGCTGTCAATTTTCATGAGTTATATGGTTATTCACTCACTGTGCAAGATATTAATCCATCTTATACTTTAGGAGATATGGCGCGTAAGCGTCGGGAAATACTGAAACAATTGGAAGCTGATGGGGTCATCAATTTGAATAAGGAACTGGATATGCCTGTTTTGCCGCAACGCATTGCTGTGATATCTTCCAGTACTGCTGCCGGCTACGGAGATTTCTCCGATCAATTGCTTCATAATCCGAGGGGCTTCTATTTTTATAACGAACTTTTCCCGGCTTTAATGCAGGGTGATCGCGTTGAAGATTCCATACTAGGGGCTCTTAAACGGATACTCGACAGAATAGACGATTTTGATGTCGTTGTGATCATCCGTGGTGGTGGGGCGACATCCGATTTATCTGGTTTTGATACTTATTTACTTGCAGCAGCATGTGCCCAATTTCCTATACCTATTATAACAGGCATTGGGCATGAACGCGATGACACTGTTCTTGATTCTGTATCCCATGTAAGAGTCAAAACTCCGACTGCTGCTGCAGAGTATTTGATCCATTGTATGCAAGAAGCTGCAGATAGATTGGATTTATTGACTGGGAGTTTATACGATAAGGTTCTGGCGCGATTGGGAGGAGAAAATCAAAGGTTACAATTTCTTAAGAATCGTATACCAGCTCTTGTTATCGACAGAATATCCGGGTCTAGGTTGGCTTTAATGACAATTCGCAAAGACATTTCTCATAGTGTTACTCTCTCTTTGGCAAAGCACCGTCATCAGTTGGAATTATTGTCCCAGCGATTGGTAGATGTTTCTCCCCAGAAGCAGTTGGCCCGTGGCTACAGTATGACTTTAAAAGATGGTAAAGTGGTGAAAGATATTGCTGAGCTTAAAAAAGGTGATCGGGTTACAACTCATCTCATGTTTGGAAAATTCATGTCGGAAGTAGAAAAGATCGAAAAGTAAAAGGATAAAAATATGGTAGCGAAAAAGAAAGAGACTTATTCTCAGGCTGTAGCGAGATTGGAACAGATCGTTCGCCAGATAGACAATAATGAGTTGGAAATAGACGAACTCGCCGATAAAATAAAGGAAGCCAACGAAATTATTAGCTTTTGCAATGATAAATTGACTAAAGCGGATGATGAAATTAAAAAAATACTCTCTGAAAAACAGGAAAGTGAAGAATAAAGCCTAATTTTGTTGCTAGTTGTAATAAAAAAAGATGCTTTTAGATAGAAAGCGAACTAATATATCAAAATATGAAAGGAATAGATTGGGCTAATTTGTCGTTCGGATATATGAAGACAGATTACAATGTGAGAATTTATTATCGTAATGAACAATGGGGAGAAATGGAGCTTTGCAGTGAAGAGACCATTCCGATGCACATGGCTGCTACTGCCTTGCATTATGGACAAGAGGCTTTTGAAGGTCTTAAGGCTTTTCGCGGTAAAGATGGGAAAGTGCGCATCTTCCGTTTAGAAGAAAATGCAGCCCGCTTGCAAGCTACTTCCAGAGGTATTCTTATGCCGGAACTTCCAACAGAGCGTTTTAGGGAAGCTGTTTTGAAGGCTGTTAAATTGAATGAACGCTTTATTCCACCTTATGAATCCGGTGCTTCTTTATACATTCGTCCATTACTAATTGGTACCAGTGCTCAGGTTGGAGTTCATCCTGCTTCTGAATATTTGTTCTTAATATTTGTAACTCCTGTAGGCCCTTACTTTAAAGGTGGTTTTGCTACTAATCCTTACGTGATTATTCGTGAATTCGATCGCTCTGCTCCTTTAGGTACAGGGACATATAAAGTCGGAGGAAACTATGCCGCCAGTCTTCGCGCGAATAAGAAAGCGCATGATTTGGGATATTCCAGCGAGTTTTATCTTGATGCTAAAGAGAAGAAATATATCGATGAATGTGGCGCAGCTAATTTCTTCGGTATACGCGATAATACTTATATAACACCTAAGTCTACATCAATATTGCCTTCTATCACAAATAAGAGTTTAATGCAATTGGCTGAAGATATGGGATTGAAGGTTGAATGCCGTCCGGTGCCTGAAGAAGAACTTAATTTATTTGAAGAAGCCGGTGCATGTGGAACAGCAGCAGTTATAAGCCCTATTGAACGCATCGATGATGTAGAAACCGGAAAGTCTTATGTAATTGCTAAAGATGGTAAGCCGGGACCTATTTCTACAAAGTTGTATAATAAATTACGTGGCATTCAGTATGGTGATGAACCGGATGTTCACGGATGGGTGACAATTCTAGAGTAAGGTTAATTCTAGGTAACTAAATAGTAAAACGCTTATGAAAAGGAATGCAGAACTTCGTGCCCAAGCTTATATGGCTTTGGAGGGCAATTGGAAGATGGCAGCCATTATCACTTTGGTATACTTCCTTATAGAAGGTGGTATTCAATGTGGCGTCGATTTTGTTCATCGCTCTCTAGATATCATTTCTATATTGCTAATGCCTATTGTATATGGCTATTCTATTGCTTTCTTGGCTTTGGTAAGAGGTGAAGAACTTCAGTTCGAACGCTTATTTGATGGGTTTAAAGATTACGGTCGTGTTTTAGGAACCCTTCTGCTCACTACCGTTTACACTTTGTTGTGGGCATTATTGCTGATCATACCAGGCATTGTGAAGGGTTATTCTTATGCAATGACGAACTATATTTTGAGAGATGAGCCGCAGTTGCGTTTCAATGGTGCCATTGAAAAGAGTATGGATATGATGTCTGGATATAAGATGAAGCTTTTCTTGATGGATTTGAGTTTTATCGGCTGGGCTATATTGTGTCTGTTGACTTTAGGAATAGGTTTTTTGTTTTTAGCGCCTTATGTTGCGGCTTCACATGCTGCTTTTTATCAGTATGTAAAAGAGGAATATATGAAGGATCAAGTTGTTGAATATTAATTTGTTGCATGAGTAAAGGAAAACTTGCGAAATTTGCCGATATGGCAAACTATCCACATGTTTTTGAGTATCCCTATTCAGCTGTGGAAAACATTCCTTTCGAGATGAAAGGTAATTGGAATAAAGAGTTCTTTAAAAATAATCATCCCATTGTATTGGAGTTAGGATGTGGGCGTGGTGAGTATACAGTGGGTTTAGGAAAGTTATTTCCTGGTAAAAATTTTATTGGAATTGATATTAAAGGTGCGCGAATGTGGTCGGGTGCTACTGAAGCTTTGCAGGCGGATATGAGTAACGTTGCCTTTCTGCGCACTAATATTGAAATAATAGACCGCTTTTTTGCGGAGAATGAAGTTAGTGAAATATGGCTGACTTTCTCAGATCCGCAGATGAAGAAAGCTACAAAGCGGTTGACTTCAACTTTCTTTATGGAAAGGTATCGAAAGTTTTTAATGCCTGATGGTATCGTTCATTTGAAAACGGATAGCAACTTTATGTTCACTTATACTCGCTATCTGATTGAAGAGAATAAACTGCCTGTAGAAGTGATGACTGAAGACTTATATCATTCGGGACTTGCCGGTGACATTTTAAATATTCGTACTTATTATGAACAACAATGGTTAGATCGTGGTTTGAATATAAAATATATCAAATTCCGTCTGCCTCATGAAGGTGTATTGCGCGAGCCTGATGTTGAAATAGAGTTGGATGAGTACCGCAGTTACAACCGCAGTAAGCGTAGCGGACTGCTAAAAAGTAAGTAAAATGACTATCTATCCTAAAATGATTTTAGATGCACTGGCTACAGTGCGTTATCCGGGTACCGGTAAGAATTTGGTTGAATCCGGAATGGTAGCGGACAATATCCGTATTGATGGAAACAAAGTATCTTTTTCTTTGATATTCGATAAAGCAACCGATCCTTTTATAAAATCTGTAGTAAAAGCATCCGAAACGGCAATCCTTACTTATGTGGGTAAGGATGTTGAAATAGTGGGCAATATTGGCATTGAAAGTAAGCAAACGCCCCGTCCGGAGGTTGGAAAGCTATTACCTCAGGTGAAGAATGTAATAGGAGTTTCGTCTGGTAAAGGCGGAGTGGGGAAGTCTACTGTGGCTGCTAACTTGGCTGTTTCGTTGGCTAAGCTTGGACATAGGGTTGGTTTATTGGATGCTGATATTTTCGGACCTTCCGTACCCAAGATGTTTCAAGTGGAAGATGCCCGTCCTTTTGCCCAAGAAGTGGGTGGGCGTGAGTTGATTGTTCCTATAGAAAAATATGGCATTAAGTTATTGTCCATCGGTTTCTTTGTAGATCCTGATCAGGCTACGCTTTGGCGTGGTGGTATGGCAAGCAATGCTTTGAAGCAACTTATTGCTGATGCAAATTGGGGAGACTTGGATTACTTTGTGATAGATATGCCTCCCGGTACCAGCGATATTCATCTTACGATTGTTCAGACGTTGGCTATTACAGGTGTGGTCGTGGTAAGTACTCCGCAAGCTGTTGCTTTGGCAGATGCCCGCAAGGGAATAAACATGTTTACCAATGATAAAGTAAATGTGCCTATTTTAGGTTTGGTTGAAAATATGGCTTGGTTCACTCCCGCGGAGTTACCGGAGAATAAGTATTATATATTTGGAAAGGAAGGAGCCAAAGCGCTTGCAGAAGAAATGGATGTGCCTTTGCTTGGGCAAATACCTTTGGTGCAGAGTATTTGTGAGAGTGGTGACAAAGGAACTCCGGTTGCATTAAACGAAGACTCGGTGACGGGGCGTGCATTCTTACAGTTGGCTGCTTCCGTAGTACGCCAGGTAGATCGTCGTAATGCGGATATGGCACCTACTCAAATTGTTGAAATCCATACCGGTGATCCGCATAAACATTAAGCTCAAAAGTTAGGAGAGGCTCTAAAAGCTAATGGTTTTTTTGAGGAATGTAAAATAAACTTCTAAGCAGAAAACAGATTTAAGCAGAGAGTAGCGAATTAGCTGTAACAGCGTTCGTTACGCTCTGTTTTGCTTTGTATAGCAACAGGCTAAAAACCATATTTCGGCAGAACACAGCAAGAGATGAATTACTATCTCGTTACTTGAATCATAGCGAAGGTTCTTTGCTACAAGATTCTTATTCAGTGTTTTGCGTAGTTTTGCATGCCGTCCGATAACTCAATGATAACTAATTTTGTAACCAGAAAAAACATTGAGTTATGAGGTCAACATTTAAGATTTTGTTCTATGTGAAGAAAGGCAGTGAGAAACCCAACGGGAACCTGCCCCTGATGTGCCGTCTTACCGTGGACGGCGAAGTGAAACTGTTCAGCTGCAAGATGGATGTTCCACTCCGCCTATGGGATGTGAAGAATAACCGGGCACAGGGAAAGAGTGTGGAAGCGCAGAAAATCAACCACGTCATCGACAGAATTCGTGTGGATGTAAACCGCCGTTATCAGGAGCTGATGCAGACGGACGGCTATGTGACCGCCACCAAACTGAAAAACGCCTATCTCGGAATCGGGGTAAAGCAGGAAACGCTGTTGAAACTATTCGAACAGCATAATGCCGAATTCGAGAAGAAAGTAGGCTATAGCCGGGCACAGGGTACTTACTATCGTTATTGCACAGTATGCAAACACATTCGTGAATTTCTTTGCCTTACTTACCATCGGGAGGATATACCGCTTAAAGAGCTAAGCCTGACATTTATCAACGATTTCGAATACTTCCTGCGTGAAGAAAAGAAATGCCGTACCAATACCGTGTGGGGGTATATGATTGTCTTGAAGCACATTATTTCCATTGCACGGAACACAGGCTTATTGCCGTTCAACCCCTTTGCGGGATATATCAACAGTCCCGAAAGTGTAGACAGGGGTTATCTCACGGAGGAGGAAATACAAACACTTATCGAGGCTCCGATGAAAAACAAAACATACGAGCTGGTGCGCGACCTTTTCGTCTTTTCAATTTTTACAGGCTTGTCGTATGCAGATGTAAAGAAGCTCACGACTGACAACCTGCAAACATTCTTTGACGGTAATTTGTGGATCATTACCCGCAGGCGGAAGACCAATACCGATTCCAATATCCGGCTATTGGATGTTCCCAAGCGGATAATAGAGAAATACAAAGGCTTAACGGGAGATAACCGTGTTTTTCCCGTGCCGAGCAATAGCAGTTGCAATGAGAAGCTGAAAAAGATCGGCAAACAATGCGGATTCAAAGTGCGGCTGACCTACCATGTTGCAAGACATTCAGCAGCTACCACCTTGCTTTTATCGCACGGCGTACCTATCGAAACCGTGAGCCGTATTCTCGGACACACAAACATAAAGACCACACAGATTTATGCGAAGATTACCAACCAAAAGATAAGCAAGGATATGGAAACGCTCTCGCATAAGCTGGAAAATATGGAGAAAAATATTTGCAAGGTTCTCTAATCCTGAAAGCTGTTACTAATGAAAAGAGAAATCATAACGATAGACGAAAGCGGCAGATTGACCATACTGACAAATGATGCCGGGACAATAGCCGATGTCCGGATGAGTGAAACGGAAATTGGCGGATTGTTCGGCGTAATCACTCCGACGGTACGGGCGGCAATCAAAGCCGTCTATAGAAGCGGTGTAGTAAAGGAGTATGATGCGAAGGAATATATCCACTATTCCAATGAAAGCGGATTAGAGGTTTATTACCTCAAAATGGTGGTAACCCTTGCTTTCCGTATTGATTCATACGGCGCGGCAAAATTGCGGGAGTATATACTCCATACTATCTGCACGGCTGGTAGAAAGAATATAGTGAACATACTCTTTTCCTATACTCTTGATAGAGAAGGGAACAAGGGTATCCGGTTTTTCAACTAACAGTACCTTCCGCGCTTTTCTCTGCCTGATATTTTGAAGGATCTGTGCAGGGCAAGCGCGGCATGGCATTTTCTATTTTCCGGTGAAGGAAGAACAGCCCGATTTGGCGGGATGCAAAGTTGAAAATTTGCAAGTCGGTTTGAAAAATTGAAAACAACTTGTCAAGGTTTAAAATTACCAACCAACAACAACCATCACCGGAGAGATAAAAAATAAAGGCTGCCGATTGAGTTTAACCGCCGCTACCCCAATGGGCTATTAACAATAGCCGTAGCTTATTAGGGCATTTTCTTAACGCTCCGATAAATCTACACTAAAAATGCCCCAATAAGCCAAAGGTTTTCCCCCTTTGGAATCCTCCTGAGCGGTCAAAGACCGCAATCGCCGAGAGCGGTTATCATAGTAAATTATCAACTTAAAATTTACCTACACAAATGGGATTTGTCGTATTACATATACAGAAGCCGAAAGGAAATGATGCACGAACTTCGGCACATATCGAGCGGACGGTCAACCCTGCCAATGCCGACCAGACCCGCACCCACTTAAACGAAACGCTGATTGACTACCCCGACGGAATAGAAAACCGCACACAGGCAATACAGTACCGGATAGAACACGCAGGGATAACCCGCAAAATTAGGGATGATCAGGTAAGGGCATTGCAGGTTATGCTTTCGGGAACGCATGAAGATATGCTGCGCATACAATCAGCGGGAAAATTTGACCAGTGGTGCAGGGATAATATCGAGTGGCTGCAAGATACGTTCGGAAAAGAGAATGTAGTGTCAGCCGTGTTGCATTTGGACGAAAAGACACCGCATATCCACGCAACGGTTGTTCCTATCGTTACCAGTGAAAGAAGAAAGGCGGAATCCGAGAAGGACAACGGCAAAAAGAAATACCGTAAGAAAGCGAAAGATACCGTCCGCCTTTGTGCCGATGATGTGATGACGCGCGATAACCTGAAACGGTTTCAGGATACATACGCCGAGAAAATGCAGAAATACGAATTAGTGCGGGGCATCAAAGGCTCTGACGCGAGACATATCTCCACACCCCAATACTATCGGGATTTACACGCACAGAACGAAGAACTGAAAGAGGATATCGGATATCTCCAAGAGCAAAAACAAGAAGTATATGACAGTGTCCGCGACCTGTACGACCGCAAGGACGAAGCGCGGGAGAAGTTCCTGAATATGCACGAATATACCCGGCAGAAAGAAACGGAAATATCCGACCTTGAAACCCGCATCGAGCAACTCAAGCAAGATTATGAGCCGTACAAGGCGCAGGAAGACATGAACTTGTTGTGCAGCCTGTTCCCTCAGCTAACCGAGAATCTGCGAATGGCACAGCTATGCAAGGGTGTCGGATTGGCTATAGACGCCATAAAGCAGCTATTTAAGGGCGAACCTTTATCTTTCACGGGTAAGCTCTATTCGCCCGAACACGAACAATCATTCAGCGTGCAGGATGCTAAACTGGAAGTTTTAAAGGAGCGGAGCGAACCGAACGAACCAGACAAGTACCGTTTATCCATCAATGGGCAGAATATCATTGACTGGTTTAAACTGAAATATCAGGAAGTGAAACAGGCAACAAGCTACTATCGAAAACCTACCATCAAGCCCGAAGAGGGTAAAAGCAAAGGTTTTAAACTAAAATAAAAGCTGTCTCCCAAATATTTACTAAATTTGTTGGCTAAATATATTACAATCATTTCTAAACAAAGCAGATCATGACAAGCAACCATTTTACTACTTTGCGAAATGACCACCCTCTATTTCAAAGATTGAAAAACGAGAACCCCACTTGGTGGTCATTTGTAAAAGAGAATATTAAACCGGAAGGATTTTATATAGATATTCGCAAAGACAACTCACTGAATATCTATTATAATGGTGGTTCTTTGCTTAAAATCACTTTGTCGCGAGGTGAGATTAAAGGGAAAATACATGAGTATTATTTACAAGAAACAGGCTCAAAATATGTTGATTATGAATTGAGCCACCTACCCGAAGATGCAGATAGCATAAAGAAAAGGATAGCAACTAAATTTAGCGATTCGTCAGAAAGTGGCATTAAAGCAAGACTTATATGCACTCCAAATGCTAACTATATTGATTCTGAATTTGCTTACCCTGAAATCATTGGTAAGAAAAAAGACAAAAATGGGAAAGAGGTTATAGCCTACTTGACGACTCGCATTGATCTTACCAAACTGGAAAATGGCAAGATTGTTTGTGTTGAGTTAAAGCGCATTGAAGATGGCAGACTTTTAACTAATAAATATGAAAATGGAGAGCCGGAGATACTTTCCCAAATGAAAGCGTATCATCAATTCATGAATGCCCATAAGCAAGAGATAACCAACTACTACAAAACGCTTTTTGATATAAAGCGTAAGCTTGGGATATTACCAGAAAGTTTGGCCAAAATAGAGAACATAAATGATTATGTACTTTGTGAAGATGTTGAACTATACATAGAACCATACTCTTGCCTAAATCCGGGACGAATACGGAGGATTAAGGCAATCAGAACTATCCTTGATAGGAATAACATTATTCACAATCTATGAAGATTATAGTTCATAGGGGCATAGATCAGATTGGGGGTTGTATAACGGAAATAGCAACCGACAAAGCCCGAATATTGATTGACCTGGGGCAAAACTTACCTGACGGTGAGGGTATCGTAGATGATGATTTGGCTAACCGAGAAGCAATAGAAAAAATCACACAAGGCATTGATGCGATTTTCTACACTCATTATCATGGCGACCATTTGGGATTATTCCACTATGTGCCGGATAATACTTCGCAATATATAGGTAAGGTTGCTAAACAAGTTGCACTCTGTAAGCATCAGCAGTTATCATATATCAAAGGTCGAGAGGATTTGTCAATGGAAGAGATTTCCAAACTTGAAAAAATGGGCAATCTCATTCCCGAACAGATTGTAAATATAGGAGATATCAAAGTAATCCCATATTTTATAAGCCATTCGGCTTATGATGCTTATATGTTTCTGATTGAAGCGAACGGCAAAAAAGTATTGCATACAGGCGATTTTAGAGGACACGGTTATTTGAGCAAAGGTTTATTGCCTACTATAGAGAAACTTATCTTATCACGAGGTAGAGTTGATTTTCTAATTACCGAGGGAACTATGCTTTCAAGGCTTGGCGAAAGAGTAATGAGTGAAAATGAGTTGAAAAGAGAAGCCGGGGAAATAATAAAACGATACAAAAACGTATTTGTAATGTGTTCTTCTACAGACATGGAGCGACTTGCATCGTTTTATGCTGCGAATAAGCATCTAAAATACAGACCGCTTGTATGTGACCGTTTTCAAAAGAATATATTTGAGATATTTACTAAATCGGCAGGCAATCATACTTCGTTGTTTCGTTTTGATAAAGCCTATGATTTCAATCCTACGAATACTAAACTAATGGATTGGATGGAGGATAAGGGCTTTTGTATGTTTGTTCGGGCAACCGATAAGTTTAAAGGTTACTACCAAGCACTTATATCCCGATTAGACCCGAATAATACGGTGTTGATATACTCCATGTGGAAAGAATATATAAATGATAGTGGAAAGCACGCCATTCCACGATATATAGACTTTGTTTCTATGTTTCCCTACATAGAAAAGCTACATACAAGTGGGCACGCCTCTACCGAATCTCTTGCAGAAGTATGCAATCTTGTAAATCCGGCCCTCGGAATAATTCCTATTCATAGTGAATATTCAGCAAATTATGTAAATCTGCCTATTAAAGAGCATTTACAGCGGATAATACTTACATCCTCATGTAATATAGATGATGTAAGTGTTGAAATAAATCAAAAAAAGTAACAATAAAATGAGAAAATTAAAAATCACAAAAAGTGTTCCCTGTGAAAATGAATATTCTCAAGAGCCCATTCCTCAGTTTGAATCAACCGATGAACGTTTGGAATACGCTGAGAGTAAATTTGAGAAAAGAACAGGATTGAAAGATGGAGCAAAAGTTCGTTATATTGGTGTGAATGATGCTCAGATAGAGCGTTGAAATAATAATTATTCTGACCCACGTAACATATTGAATCCTGAAACTATTTACGAAATAGAATACATAGAAATACATCGTTCTTTTACAATTGTCAAATTAGTAGGATTTCGGGAAGAAGAATTTATTGGAGGAATATTTAAAGCAGTAGATATTAATGAGCCGAAGAATAGTTTGAAGACAGGGGATAGTGTTCGTTATATTGGTAGAAACAATAAACATAGTCTTTTTGGTTGTTCAAATGCATATGATTTTTTGGACTATGAGGGCGTTTATGAAGTGAAAAGTATCGAGACAAACTTCGGATATATAGGCCTCAAGGCTGTAAAGCTGGTTGGATTTGAAAAAGAATTATTTAATCGCTTATTGTTTGAAAAAGTTGTAACAACCAAATAATTCCTATTTATCTGAACGCGAAGATATATTTCAAGAATAAAACGTCAAAGCTGAAATGAATTTTATCAGAAATCTTCCTTTCTCGTCCCTCGAAAGAGTATTTCCGATAAAAGCCTTGTCTTATTCATTCTTTCCATAAGAGAAGTGTTTATCAGATAAAAAGAAAAAATATATACTTGAAATACCCAAAGAAATTGCTTACCTTTGCAGCCGAGTTATTTGATAGTATTGCACCGCAAAACGCTGAAATGAGAACGGTTTCCAAATCGTTGCCCCAGTTCTTTCGAAAACCAACTAACATTCTGTTAGTAAGCGATTAGCATTTGATTTATTTGTGTTTAAGGAGAGTAAGAACTCCGACAGGTTGAAGCTATCCATCAACGGGCAGAACATCATCGACTGGTTCAAACAGAAATATCAGGAAGTAAAGCAAGCAACAAGCTACGATAAAAGACCCACAATCAAATCCGAAGTGGAGAAAAATAAAGGTGTTAAGCGATAATTGTCTATCTAAAATCTATCAACATCCCGTCTATTGGACATTTAACATAAGGTTTATCGTCGTCGTCATCGTCTAAAGAGTATAATAAGATAAAGTATTTGTCTGATAGTGAATTGTCAATCTGAAATTTAAGAATAGCCTTAATGTCTTCATAGTCTGCACTTGTAGTCATTTGCGAGATAAATTCTATCTGCGATCTGGTATAGCCAGACATTATTATAACATTAGGCATATATTCATGAAAAAGAATAAATTCATTTATAGCCTCGGATAAAGTCTGTTTCCAGTCACACCATTTATCAAATTTACCTACCCAATCAATAGACAGAAGGTTACCATTCTTAAACATATAATCATACAAAGCATTTACAATGGCATCTACTTTAGACTGCTCTATGAATATATTTTCTTCAGTAAGTTTCTGATGCACGAATCTCCTTAAATCGGCATCACCATAACTGTCATTACGATAAAGACTATTGTGCATTTCGGCAACATATTTTTCAATAGTAATAAATTCATCTTCGCTAACGGAGATATATACATGTAATTTGACATATCCGAATGCGTCTTTATTTATCGGTTCATTTTTCATACATTTGTTTTTAGTTATGGATTCTATTGAAAATAAGTATAAAGGACAAATTACCGCGGTTCTCCATCATATCAATATGATGGTGCAATGTGATTGGACATACTCTGATGCCAATGCTTTCGAGAACGAAACCAATATAGAGAGGTTAGTCCAACTATCCGGCATGTGCAGACGTAACCTACATATATACTTCCCGGCTTGCATTAATGAGACTGTTGGTCAGTATAAAAGCCGGATAAGGCTTGAATACGCTTTGCAACTATTGAAGGAGGGTAAATATACCCAAACAGAAATAGCGGAACGAATAGGTCTTGCCAATGATACCGCTTTGTATAATATCTTCCGGAAAAAGCTAAAGTCTACTCCTGCAAATTATAAAGCACAATTTCTAACAGAACCTATTATACAAGATGTTCCTGTCATTGACAGCAGAATAATTGATTTGCAGGAAACGCATGTCTTGTTCCTGTCTTATATTGGCAATTACAATGATTATGCGTCTACTCTTTTTGAAGAAGATAGTTGGGACAAACTCTACAATTATGCTTCAACGAACAATATTCTACCCGAAAACGAAGAATATTGGGGAATCTGTTATGATGATACAGGGATAACCGATACCGAAAAATGCCGTTTTTATACTTGTATAACTATCTCAAAACCAATAAAATCCCGATTAACGGACGAAGTTAAATGTATGACTCTACCCGCTCAAAAATATGCGGTATATACTCACATGGGTTCATATCGTCAATTGGACTCTTTCTATAAAAACATTATGTTGAATATTCCGCAGGGATATGATCCTGACAGTGGGTTAATTCTTGAACGTTATCTAAATAGCCCCAATGATACTGCTGAATCTGAACTTTTGACAGAGGTACTGTTGCCTATTAGCAAGAGTTAGTTGTTTCCTTTTAATTTTTCAAGAACAGCTTTAGATTTTGACCCAAGCAGTTGTTTGATGTTATCATCTGTTGGTTCAATATTATTATTCCTCATATATATTTCCACAGCCTTTTCTTTTTCCTTAAATGGGTGTTTCGGTTCTTTCAACTCTATTAATGAACGTAGATTATACAATCCATATTCGGGATGTACTTTTGGATTGATACCGAATCTTGTAGAATTGAAAATAGGTGAATTCTTTTGCCTTTTGTCATTGTTTGTATTAACTACCACAGTATCGTTTTCTTCAAGCTTGAGAACTTCTACTTTTTCTTTTTCAGTTATTTTAGTGATGAACCCATCTTTGCATACATATTTAACTACCCGGCGGGTTAATAGTCCGGGACCGCATACAGGGATTTCTTCCGAATTAATCCAAGCACTTCTTATTAAAATTCCCAGATAGTAATTTTCACTATCTGAAAGACAAATATCAAAACCTCCACCATCATAGAGAAATGAACTGTCTTTTTGGGGTGATGCCCTGTGGAAATATAATTTTCCAAACCTGTTCTTTTGTAATTCATTTTGGTGAACACAGGTATCCGGAAAATTCGGTACATTATAGTAATATGCTTCTACTTCAATAGGATATATCTTGAAATCTTTGTCTATCTCTAACATATATTCAGTCAGAAAGCATTTGTTGATAGTTTGCTGTATTTTTACTTGTTCTTCTTTGACAGAAGTTTTCAGCAGTTCGTCTAGTAATAATTTTAGGTTGTTCATCACTTAAAATATTTTTGTTATTAAATAAGATATTTCAAAACACTTGCCCAATTGGGAAACCGAGGTGAGCCAAACAAAATCAACTCGCCGTCAAATTCTTTAGCTCCGTTTTTCTCCCTGTCATCTATCAGAAAATCACCTTTATTGAGATTCTTATGATGCGAAAGAATTAACCGCTTGTAACAAACTTCCCCCAGATGCTTCTTTATCCAAAGTAGTTTATCCTCCCATGCCGAAGGGTTATTCCAAGGGGCTGTAGACAGAATATATACTTCGTAACGCTGCGCCAATAACTCCACTCCTTCTATTGCTCCCTTTAAGGGCTTCATCTTCGAGAAGATATTAGGTGTTTCATCATATCTATCTTGATATTCTTCTTTTTGCTCTTCGGATAATGAATTTATGCCTGACTGAAAATCGACAAGGACATTGTCCATATCAACGTATACAATCTTTTTTTTCTTCATATTCAGTCTTTTCGGTTTTGCTTTTTCATCTCCTCCAAAATTTTCTTTTGGTTCTTGCTGATTTTTGAGCTTCCGTTTACCCAACGGTTCAGCTTTACGCCTATCCAAAATAAAATGAAAAAGACAACAATAAAGATAATCAATTCTTTCATAGCGGTTCTGTTTTATGATTGTTTTATATTCCACGAAATACAGTTTAAAGCGCCTCCCTGCCCAACAATCTCTGAAACATCTATCTGCTCGATGTTTGTATTAAAAATCTCTTTGAACAGGCAGAGAGCCTGTTCATCTTCGTCTATTCCCATTGCTGGTAACAGAATAAGATTTCCTACTTGCAGAAAATTGATATAAGCCCAACTCAATTCTGAACGTTTCGGTACATTATAAGATAGTTCAACAATTTCAAAATGAGAATTCAATATTTTGACTAGATTTTCTCTCAATCCTTTATCAAAATCCATGTAGTTATTTAGCAATATTTTCTTATTTTCAATAAAGTGAACCATTCCGTCTGCATGTCCGTAAGGTTCATTTCTATCCCAAGGTATTAGAATTAACTCTGCTTGAAAAAGAACTTCCAGCTGATTAATTAGTTCAGATTTAGAATATGTAGGATTTTCACATAGCACCTTATCTGTCATTATAATAGCATCCTTGCATTTTATAATATTGCCCCCATCGATAACAATATCAGTTTTGATAGTATCAATATTCAGATGTTTACAACAAGCTGTCGGGTTGGTTATATATAATGTCTTTGCTTGCAGATAATCAGGGTTGTAGCAATATTGGATAAATGTAGATTCTGATGTCTGAACAGGCATATAATCTCTAGCCCAGTAGTCCTTTGTAAATGACAATAGTTTATGTCTTACTTGATATTTGTCTAATATTTTGGTTATTGCTCCATAGCATCGAAAATCCTTTATCCATTCCGAGAAATAGACAATATTGGTTTCGTTACCCGTTATTAACTTTGTCATAATTAATTCGTTTACGGCAAAGGTAATTCTGATAGTAGAAGGAAAGACTACTCAAAAGTGCAGAAATGCAAATTAAGAAAGAGTTCTTAAATTTGTTCATTACAAAGTGATATAAACAGAACGGTCTATTAGTGCCAATGTTAAGAATGTGGGAAATCTTCTATTATCCGAACACAAAGATATATTCCAAGAATAAAATATCAAGGCTAAATGAATTTTATCAGAAATCTTCCTTTCTCGTACCTCGAAAGCGTATTTCCAATAAAAGCCTTGCCTTATTTATTCTTCTCATAAGAGAGGTGTTTATCAGATAAAAAGAAAAAATATATACTTGAAATCCCAAAGATATTGCTTATATTTACAACCGAGTTATTTGGCAGTATAGCACCGCAAAACGCTGAAATACGCACGGTTACTAAATCGTTACTTCTGAAATTCAAAAACTCTGCGAAAAGTTTATTCTTCAATAGGTTAAGTCAAACCGATGATAATCTAAAATATGAAAATGAGAAAGTAGTGGCTTAAACTACCCCATTTTATCTATTCCGAAATTTATTAGAATATAGAAAAGGGCTGTTCCTGTTTTGGAGGATTCAGCCCTTTGTCTCGTCTTGTCGTTTCACTGCTTTATGATTAGAGCAGTGAACTGTATTCTTATTAATTGTTGAGTATTTATTGAAAACAACTAATTATGTGTTTATTGTAGCCTGAAATTAATAGGTATAGTATATTTTACTGCTACCGCTTCACCTTTTTCTTTGCCGGCTTCCCATTTAGGCATATTGCTAACTACTCGTATAGCCTCTGCATCGAGCAAAGGAGAGCCTGTACTTCTTATGATTTGGGGTGAGACAACATTGCCTTTCTCGTCAATTACCATTTGTATAACAGCTTTTCCTTCTTTTTTCTCTTTGGCAGCTTCTACAGGATATCTTAAGCTTTTGCTAATATATTCCATTAGGGCATTTATCCCACCTGGAAACTTCGGCATATCTTCTGCAAGACCATACACTTTTGTAGGTGTTTGCTCTCCCTTAGGAGCATATCCTACCACTACCGTTTCCTTTATTTGCGATATCGGTTCGCCTGCTTTTTTTACTTGCTTGTTTTCGGTTAAGCGATAAATAATAGGTATGGTATATTTTACAGAGACCGCTTTACCTTCCTGCATACCAGGATTCCAGGCTGGCATAGCATTAATTACACGCAAAGCCTCTGCATCCAAATCTGGGTCAAGTGTTTTTAATACATGTGCATTCGATATGCTTCCATCGGAACAGACAACAAATTGAGCGATAACCCTGCCTTGAATGCATTTATCTTGTGCCGAAGCCGGGTATTTAAGATTGTTGGATATATAATTCATTAAAGCACCCTGTCCACCGGGGAATGAAGGAGGTTGCTCTACCATATCGTAAACCTGATTTCCGCTTTTATCCTTTACGGCTTCGGGAGGCGTAGTTCTCTTCTGCTGAGGAGATTGTAACTCATTGATACGTATTGTTGTTCCTTGATCCGGAGTTGTACTTGAGTCATTTGCAACGACAGAGTTTATTGCAGCTTTCGCTATCTTGCCGGTACTGCGAGCGACTGTCTCAATATTACTGATTATCAGTAATAAGGCAGCAAGCGGAAGAAACATTATATATTTGGTTCTTCCTATTTGTTTTGTTCTTTTTTTATTCATCATTTTAATGCGTTTTTTTAATGGTAATACATTGAAATTATTATAAATTGTTGCTGCAGCCTTATTTTGATGTGATAATCCTAGCAGGTGGTATTGGTAAGATTTTGAGTCGTGCCCACTTTCCAATACCTTATTGTCTGCTAAATATTCCAAATTGGAGCGTATTTCTCTTTTTAATAGCCAGATGAACGGGTTGAACCAGCAAATAATACATGCTATTTCAGAGATCAATACATCTATAGAATGCCATTGGTTGGCATGTGTTTCTTCGTGAGTCAATATTTCATTCAATTCCTCTTCACTATGAGATTCCGGATTGAGAAATATCCATTTGAAGAAAGAAAAGGGACCTCCTGCGTGTGGTAGCACGTGAACGATGACATTTCCTAATTCCTTTTTCTTGCAGAAAATAGCCAAGCGTAAAATTCCACCGAATTGAATCAAGAATCGGAAGAACAAGAGTAATGCAACTCCTATATATAAATAGCCTGCATACTCCATTATTATATTCTTTACTATTTCAATATGATCAACTTTTGCAGTGTATTCAAATTCGGGCAATACAACCCCAGCGTAGATATCTGCCATTGCAGTCATAGGCTTTTGCTCTTTTACCCAGTCTTGTATATTAAGAAGAGGGTAAACGGCAGATATTCCGAGAAAGCACATCAATGCAATTCTTCGCCAAGCAAAAAAAGTATCTTTATAGAAGAAAAGCCGGTAGAAAGCATAAAATAATGCAATGGCTATGTTGATCTTTAAAAAGTATGCTAGCATGATATCTGAGATTAAAGGTTATAAATGAAGAATTAGCTGTTATGAGTTGCTCTCACTCCCTTTCTCTATCATATCAATAATGTCTTTCAAATCATGCGCCGACAGTTTCTGTTCTTTAGCGAAGAAAGACACCATTTCTTTATATGAATTCTCAAAATAATTGTGAACGAAACCGCTCATAAAGCTCTTCTTATATTCACTTTCGCGAATAGACGGTACATACTGATAGGTATTCCCCACCCGAACCGCAAATACATATTTCTTCCGCTCCAGGTTTTTCACAATAGATGCTACTGTTGTGTAAGGTGGTTTTGGCTCTGAATATTTGGAAACGATGTCTCTGATAAAACATTTGCCTAATTCCCAAATATAAAGCATTGCTTCTTCTTCTTGTATTGTTAATTTTTCCACGATTAAATGTTTTAGTTTGATTTTAAAACAAATCTACGAATAAATCGTAACAATGTTATCGTTAGATAGTTAATTATTCTAAAGACAATTATAGCATTTGTTATTCCTCTTTTCTGTTGCTTCTCATGCTTGCCACTGTTTGGCTTTGAACATGTTTATGACATCGGGAAGAGAAAGTTCAGTTACATTCAAGAAAAGGAAGTACAAGGATTAGTACATTTGCGTACAAACATTTATCCATTCCATAACGGGGTACTTTTTGTTCCACCATGATGGAACAAAAAAAACTACACGGTGGAACGAAAGTTTCTCCATGGTAGAACGAATAAACAGTTGCTAATTTATGTCTTAGTCGTAGTAGCTTGAAGCAGTCTCTCTAGCTGAGTGAAACATTATCGAATCTTACATTCTCCCACGCAGGGTCTTCTGCAACACTGATATCGGGTAAAAGAAAATCTTCCTTATCGGGATGCTTTGCCAGAATTTGTTCGTCCGAAATGGATAATCGGGTACGAATCTTCTTGAAGAACTTTACTTCGGTATATTCGATACGGCTGTCAGCTTCAATCGTTGCAATTGCTAAGTCTACAATACTTAGCTCTTCTTCCATAGACAGCTCTATGTTAGAGAGTTCACTTAAATATCTCTTTAAAAAAGAGGAACCCTCCTTATTTATTTCTAAAATGTAGTTATTAAGAAGATTTTCAGAATCAAGCCCCTTGAATAAGGATGTTTCTACAATCATTTTTTTCACTACATCAATTTCTTCGGCAGCAATATCTCCGTCACAAGACATACAACAGAAAATTGTTTTCAAATATAACTCTTGTTTGGTCATAATATTTAATTTTATTAGAAGCCTATGCGAGGCTTATCATAATTCTGTTTATTTTCCATTTTCATCCGAATATCCTCGTAGCGTTTTAGTTCTGACAAGGGTATTGAAGGATGAGTATTGGCTATTGCAGCTTTCAGTAGATACATTGTAATCTTACTCCGTGCTTTGTATGCTTCACGTGACGCATCGTTGACAATTAATTGTATATCAGCAGACACGTAGTTTTCTGTCAAATCTGCTAGTTCCTCATAATCTATACCAAAATCATAAGGTCTTTTTTCAAGGTATAGCTTGAAGAGTGCTACACGGGCTGTCTTATCCGGTACTCCAATATAATATTTTTTGTCTAACCTTCCTGCCCGAAGAATAGCCGAATCTATACTGTGGGGATAATTTGTTGCACCTATTATGAATATACCCCGTTCTCCCGTTCTATCCATCTGTGCTAACATTTCGTTAACTGCACTGCGCGACATTTCATGCACATCGCTTTCGCGATTGGGTACAAGTTCATTCATTTCGTCAATGAATATAATGGTGGGAGCTTTCTCTTCAGCTTCTTTGAACATATTGGCTATATTCTCTTGGGTAGCATTTACATATCGACTTTTTAAAGTGGCGGGTGTGGTTAGCATAAAATTGAAACCGACTTCTTCTGCAAAATGCTTTGCGAAGAATGTCTTTCCACATCCCGGAGGTCCATACAATAGCATACCGTTAGGTATTGTCACTCCGTATCGTTCGTACTCTTCAGGGTGATGAAGTGGTTCAATTATTTCTTCACGAAGCAGGTCCTTTAGCTCATCCATACCGGCAACAGCTGCAAAACCCAGACCTTTGGACTTGAGAGTTAAGGTCTTCGCATTCTTTGTTGCATCCTTTTCATTCGATAAAATCTTTCGTTTGGTAGATTGTCTCTCAACCTTAATTTCACTGTCAATTGCTTTTATAAACTCATTCGCGGATTGAAAACGGTCTTCCACGTCATAACTAAGAGCCTTGATAATGCAATTAATGAGTTGGTCATCCAACTCGAACATCTCCTTCTTGGGTATATCCAATGCTTTATCGCGTTCTGCCAAGATTATTTCCACCCTATCTGAACTTTTGCTTCTTGAAAGGTCTATGAACCACGGTAACTTACCATAAAGCAACTGATATATCATAACGCCGATAGCATATAAATCCGACTGAACTTGGCTGACCCCTGAAAATTGTTCAGGAGCAAGATAAAACGCATTCAATTCGTTTAAATTCGGTTTAGCAGGTGCTTGGTTAAGATAACGGGCATGTCCGAAGCCTATTAATTTTAAATCATTCAAATCACCTGTAAGGTTCAGTAAGATATTTTGAAGAGTCACTTCTCCGTGAATGATTGGAATTGGTTGCGTATGGAGAAAGTCCAAAGCAGACAATGCAGTCTTTGCTACTTGTTTTATTTCATATACGCTTAGCTCTCCATCCCTACTAATTTTTTTTACCAATGTTTCACCACTAATATATTCACTAACAAGGTAAGTACATTGGCCACCATTAATCATCAGACTACCTGAATTGACATACCTGCACAGATTATGATGCTTCAATTGTTTGGCTATCTCCACCTCAATAACTCGCCCATTATCATCAATCTGATTACGGTTCAGTTTACTATAATAGATGAGCTTTAAGAATAGAGTTTTTCCTGCACCATCTTTCACGCGGTAAGTTTCAGCATAAGTGCCTTGCTTATGCTGAAATGTTACTGTATATGAACTTATGCGATCGTTTTTATTAAATTGCATATAATATAGGTGATAAAATTATATTGATTTTAACAGCCCTTCTGCATTACCAGCTTCATCACTAGGCATTAAGTCTATAAGACTGCAAACAATCGGATGTATTTTCTCAACGGTCGGCTGATTATTGATTTCTTCCAATCCTTTATTGAGAAGCTGGCGTGCACGACTAGAGTCTTTCCAATGGACAGAACCAAATCGTTCGTTATAGTGTTGGATAAAGCCCATACACTGATACACAAGAGTTAAGTGCACAAACAAGTCATTAATCAATTCTAAGGTTTCATTTCCCATGCGAATATCTTTACTGCGGATAACCTGATCCGTCTGAGAACGCAAATGGGCAACAAGCTGTGCTGTCTTGTCATTGCCCAAATCATCCTGCGCCTTTTCTAAACGGTCAAACTCCTCACGCAATCTTGCTTCAACCCGATCCCATGCGGTTTCATCGTCTTTATCCTCTATCTTACGGAGAACCTCTTTCAGGTGTTGCAATACCATCTTTTTTTCCGAACTGTTAGCTGCTTCTTCTTTTACTTGGTCAAGTTCACTTTGGATATTTTCAACCGATACACCTGCATTTTCTAATTGATCAATACTCTGCTGAACCTCAGGCAACTTTTTTTGGATGAAATGCTCTGCCTCTTCAATGGATTGCTTTTTGCCTGTATCCAGTTTCTTTTCCACAGTGATATCAGAAGCAAGAAAATGAACTTCTAAAGTCATTTGTTCCGAGGTGTCTACTTTTAATGTTACATCCACGGTACTGTCAGTCGGAATTAAACTATCCACGTCATCGCCCGTTATAAGTACATCAGACACATATTCATATAAAAGAACAGAACGGCCTGCTGCTTCTGCAAAGTCATCAACTTGATAGACGGGAATGGTGAGTTTATCACTCTCAATGCCTGGACGAAGCTGATTGGAAGTTTTTAGGCCATTGATAATACCAATGGCGGGTACTAGTTTATTCTTCTCCAGCCCTTTGGCCATAAGGAATACACTCCGTTTTTTCTTTTCATTCCAAATGCCTATTCCAATATTATAAGGAAGAGGAGCTGCTCCTACTTTGGTTCCTTGAATAATGGTAATATCAGTAGGAATACAAGGGAAGAGATTTCCTTGCTCATCATACACCATAAGAGTGAATGAGTTTGGTTTTAATTCTATGAGGCTTGCTTCGATCACATTGCCGACTATATCAATTTCTACTTTACCGCTTGACCAGGCTTTATCATTGCGTACTAGTTCCACCCATACTTTAGATATCGGTGAGTTATCCGCTAACTTTACACTGACCCATTCGGTGGTTTCAACGGAAGTGGACTCATATCCTACTTCAAGTACTATCGTTCCTCTTTCAACTTCTTGTCCGCTAATATCTGCATCCATAGTCGAGGCATACAGTGCCGCACCGGTAGCAACAGCCGTCATCGGGTCTATACTTGTATCGACATTGGGTGTAACCTGCTCCTTTAACATCTGGCGTATTAGCGGGCTATGAGTGGGGCCCCCTACCAGAATTAATTTATCTATCTGCGAACCGGAAAGGTCGTTTCGTTGCAATAGATTCTTGCAAATATCCACTGCCTTTTGGAAATAAGGACGCATAATATCGAAAACCTCTGTTTGTGTAACCGTGAGGTCAAGTTCCATCTCTTCGCCCTCATCATCTTTACCGAGATCACCAAGATTTGATAGGATATCCTCTTTGTCTTTGAACGAAAGTTGGTTTTTGACATCCTCCGCATAAGTTTTCATCGCATCACGTAGTATTTCTTTTTTGTCTGCATCAGCTATTATTCTACCAAGAGAAAAATTATTCATTAGATATGGAATTATGATATTGTCCACTATGGCATTATCTAAGTTCTTTCCGCCCAAATAATTATCTCCTTCGGTATCAAATACCTGCATAATTCCGTCTTCCACTTTTAAGAGAGCAGCATCAAATGTTCCTCCACCAAAGTCGAAGACCATCCAAATACCATGCTTACTCTCAGAAACCAAACCATAAGCCATAGCCGCTGCAATGGGTTCTTGCAGAAGTTCACAACGTTTAAAACCCGCCATCTCCGCAGCTTCCATCGTAGCGGTTTTTTGATTGACGGTGAATTTGGCTGGAACAGTAATCACAACAGAAGAAAGATCTTCATCAGTCACAAAAGATTTCAACGTTTTAAGAACTTCAGCAGACAGTTCTTCCGATGAAAAATCTTTTTCCATGAAAGAACTATGGTAGCGAGTATTCGTAGCCATTGTCCGTTTAAAGTCAACATAAGTGTGTAAAGATTCTGATTTCCAGGATTTTGTTGCACTGCGCTTATCTGATCTCATCGTATTGTAAGCTATATCTCCAACCGTGATTGAACGTTTTTTATTAATGGAGATACACGATGGCATTGTATCTTTTAGCACATCTGTTTTAATGATGGTTGGCTTCCCCTTATCCATACGACATATTGCCGAATTTGTAGTGCCGAGGTCAATGCCATAGTCAATTTTAATTCTTGCCATATTATATTAGTTTATATATTTTGACTTACCGTTATTTGCGCTGCCTGTATCATTTTTCCTTGGTAGTTGATCTGAGGTTTAACAATACCAGTGATAATCTGCTGACCTGCTTCGAGTGTTTCATCTGAAACAAAGTTTGCTATCACTTTCATGCCCGAATCATACTGTTTTCCTAACAGATCGACAATTTCATATTCATTGGCAAAGAAATTATCTTTGATTCGTTGAACTGCCTTAGACAATTGTTTATATCCTTTTACTGAATTGTCCATACGAGACAGGTTAATTTCTATTCGTACAATCTCATCGGCAACTTTCAATACTAGGGAATGGTCTATTTGTGTACTTGTTGCTGCCATTGAAGTGAATGTCATTTGTCTTTCAAACAATTCTATCATTTTATTGTCCAGTTTAATAGATTCTTCCTGCATTTTTGTTTGAGCCGTTAGCAGGGCATCTTGTACCCTTTGCACCTCATTAATAGAAGAAGTTCCTTGCTTGATACGTTTAACCAAATAATGGGATATAGTCAGTAAAGCAAGTAAGATGACAGCTGCAATTATTCCAGACCAAAGGGTACGGCTCTCTACTGTGGATTGATTAGAGGCTACAGTATTGTTTGTGTCTTGTATTTTACCATTAATAGCACTACGATCTACCGCCAGTGCTTTCTCCAAGTTTTTACAGATTATTTTTAGACTATCAATGTTTTTGATTAAAACTTCATTACGCTGTTCTAAGCCCTGAATATCACGCTTGTTTTTAGCTGAAGTTGTTGATATTAGTTGTAGTTTTTCATTAAACTCTGTTTGCTTGGATTGCACAACGTTTAGACTTTTTTCCATTATGGAATTCTCATTGTTTCTTGTTTGCCCCATTGTCGTTACAGATAGCAAATGCGCGGTAAATACGCTAAGTAATATTATTTTTCTCATGATTATATATTAGATTTAACTAGCAATTTTTCCATAAATCCCTAATCCTACAAGTGCACCAAAGAAAGCACCTCCACCACCTGCTACAATACCGCCAATAATAGCTCCTAATACCACACACATGATGCCAATAATACAACCTGAATTATCAGAACTACTTGTACTAATACTTTTTTTGTTCCCAATAGAAGGAGATGAAACCTTTTGTACTGGTGGCTGTGTAGTACTTGGTTGTGGGGTTGATTGGCGTGGTACGTATATAGCAGTGGATACCCCCAATTGGTCGCATAAATTCTTAAGAATAGAACGGTTTTGATCATATCTATCTGTCTTGAAGTCCGACTCCATATCAAACGTATCCATAATTTTTGTTGCATTCCAAGCAGCTTGCAAGACACTCTTAACTGTTGTTAATCTCAACATGGTTGATAGAGCTTTATCTTGTTGGGAATACATATCAAATATATCATCTTTATCATCACGTTGTGCATAGTTAACTTCTTCTATAATATTATGAAGAGCATTGCCTACTACTTGCGTTGAAGTTTTTAGATAATAAGCATTTGTCGCCCCGAGTCTCTTTTTTATGGATTCTAAATGTGGTTTCGTGTTATTTAATAATGTTGCGGCATGAACAATCTTATCTGGTAGTTGACAGAATTTCTTGAGTTCTTCTTGGATAGTTTTATCTTCAGCGAATACTTCTAAAGGAGGTAAATTCTCAATAATTTTGCTTAGTATATCTACATTTTCTTTGCAACGCTCTTTAGCCATCTTTCCAACAACAATTGAGAGTGCATATTCCTGAAGTCTCATCGCTTTATGTGCTACATCAGGTTCATCCGATTTATTGAAATAGTCAATTCCACACTGAAGAATTTCTATTCCCAACTTATCGGCAATCATTTGATATTGTAGATTGTCGGACGTGACTAGCTTCTGAAGTTTTTTGAGGGTATCTTTCGTACAGTTCATTAGTCTTACACCGGCAGCAAGACGTGCTGATGGCTCGTCTTTTTTAGAAGATTTCGCTGTATCAACAGCCTTTTGCAATATATCTATTAAGGGCTTTACCGATTTCTCGCTGATATATTCTTTCCACTTTTGATTAGGCATATAGGATAGGAGTTGCACCACATCCAACTCTGCACATAAAGCATCCAGAAAATCGTGAGCTATGTTATCCATTGAGATTGTGGAGTTCTCTCCCAAAATAGCTTCAACAAAATCCTTTGCATAAAGTGAATATAGCCTTCCGACACAATCCATTGTTGTAGTGTAATCCTTTTGAATCAATGCACATACGATACGATTTTGTAAGGAAGAAACATTTTCTTTTTTCTCCCAAATAGAGATTGCGGTATCTATATTCCCGGCCAATAGATGGTTGAAAGCGATATCATCGAAAGGAGTTATCTTTAGAAACCAAAATTGAGCATATCTCAACTGATCATTAGGCAACGCCAACTTAGCTTCTGCATTAGTAACGGCCTCAATCGTTCTATTTATTACAGGAAAGATATTAGGCAAATCCAATGGATAAGTGACCGGTTTGCCCACTTTAAGAAAAGCTTTCAGTCGATTATGATTCGCCACTCGCTCTTTTATTGGCGAATTGGAATATACACCTAGGAAACGATAGGGATTTTCCTGTATGATGTTCATGTCGGTTAACTTTGTTTTTTATATAGTCAGCCGGCTCCGTTGCTAACATTGAACATATAGTAGTACTTATACAAAAAAAAACGTGGAGCCAGTCTTATTACCCGTTCCACATTCTAAAGGCTCTCGCAGTGCCCAGTTTGTCGAGACGAGCAACGTCGAAAGCCCCACGCGATGTAGGTATATGATCCACTTTTTGCTTTAATACTGATTAGTATCAAATGCAAATAAGGTAGTATATAGTACATCTAAGGGGCATTCACCGTTGCTTTGTTCTTGACGAACAGTTCGAATTTACGAGATTCTTAGAATGTCAAAATCAAAGCGCGCAGTAAACGCCTTTTTATGTATATGTATCTTCTTCGTCCATACCAACTACTAGTTTTGGCGTGAAGAGACGAGACAAAATTAGTAATTTTTCAATGAGAAATATCTTTTACTTAAAAAAAAAGTATAAAGATAGTTTTATCATTTTAATAGAAAGTATCTTGTGCTTCTTGCTTAGGAATAAATCTGTTAACTATGTTTTTGATTAAATATAATTGTCTATGAAATTTATTCATTCTTTACTTAGAGAAGGATGAAATGTCCAAATACGTAGATTATAAGTCGGATGCTTCTGTCTCCTTGGTTTGTTTATCTTTGTACATTTTGTACTTCTCGATCACATGCTTGCGGCTTTGTAGAATCTGCCAACGGTATACAAGGCAAGTGGTAATGAAATATATACCCGTTTGTATCCACAATGCCTGATATTCTGATCGTACTTCACTGAGAGTTGCTCCCATACTATTGATTCGTACAAATCCGTTTATTCCAAAACTGGAAGGAAAAATGTATGAAAAATATCTCCAGAAATCGGGTATTGCCGCTCCAGGCCATGATATTCCCGAAAGGAATAATAACGGAACAGAAGTGAATACAAATAGCAGCATACAGGTCTCACGGTTGCGTATGGCAATAGAAGCTGTCATCGCAAAGAATACGCATGCCGAGAGATATGGTAATACAAATAGGGCGAGTGTGCCTTGCGAACCTATTTGGGGTAATTTGAATAGATGGGGCACGACACATAGAATGTAGGTTGCCACGAGAGAGTAGACCATAAAATAGCTTAATCCTTTACCCATCACAATGCGGAGCATTCCGTTATAGTGCCGGTTTATGGGTACCAAATCTCTAAATTGATTGTGTTCACGCGCAGTACCCGCTGAAAGTCCGATGCCCAATAAGAGCGTTTGCTGAATGATGAGTATCAGTACGGCAGGAATTAAGAATGCAGCAAATCCATTCTGAGGATTATACATGGTTACATCTTCATACTTGATGGGGTATGCCGTTATTTCATCCTGGCGATTGGTGGAGTTTCCACTACGCTGTACCTTTATGTCTGCATTCATATCCAGCGATACATTTGTATTCGCATTGAGCAGAGCCTTATAATAAAGTAAGCCGCTCATGTCGCAGAATATGCTGACTTGAACCTGTTTTCCCCGGGTGATGTCCGAACTAAACTCGGCCGGAATATAAATGATTCCGTATGCTTCGCGCTCTTTCATCATCAAACGGGCCTCTTCCATATCATTGCAGTAAGCCACTATATGGACATCCGATGTAGCATCGACTCTACGCGCGTATTCACGACTCAGGGAGCTCCGTGAGTTGTCCACCACAACCGCCGGTACATCATGTATCGTCTCATTGGTATAGATAAAGGCATATATCAACGGATACATCAAAGGGACGAGGACGAAAAAGATAAGTACGCCCTGATCGCGGAATGTCGTGCTCAATTCCTTCTTCCATATATAAAACATATCATGGAATCCTTCTACAACGATCTTTTTAAAGCCTTGCTGTTTCATCAGGGTATGTATTTATAATAGATTAAAGCTCCTTTGAGTCGATGTATGACGAAGAACGGTAATAACATAAATACGAGCAAGCCGAGATAGTTGGGCCACGAGTAAATCATGGGGTATCCGTTCAATGCCTGGTCTACGTAGATGAGGAAGTAGTGTCGCAATGGGAATAACACGGATAATCCTTGTAATAATGGATGCATCGCCATCATAGGGAAAGATAACCCACACATGGAGAATGACAAGACTCCCCATAGTGATGCAAAGCTTAATCCCAATCTCAGTGTGGGTAATGTGCCAATCATGACAACTCCTACACCTTGTGAGGCTAGTACCAGACAAAGTGTGGCCAATAACATAGGCAATATACCACTATTGCAAGGGAAATGCAGGAACCCATAAAGATAAGCATTGTAAAAAGCTCCCATGACAAAGAAAACCAGCGTGTGCGGCAAAAGCTTTCCAATCAATGAGACATAAATAGAGTTGTTTCCCATCCGAAGCCATTCACGGGCTGTCCGATCTTTTATTTCCACTCCGATAGAGTAGACGGTAATCATAAAGATGAGTAGCATCAATATTCCCGGAGCGAAAGTATTGTTTAGGTATACCGAATAATTTAGCCAGGGGTTGTTGAGTGCATGCGTATCGATGACTATCGGTTGGAGATAAGCCATTGCCTGTTCTTCGGTGGCTCCTTTGGCATATAGAACACTTCGAGTGGCTGCACCGGCTGCCAATTCACTCATCATTTTCATGTCCTTAAAGAGTAACGAACCTGCCACAAGAAACGTGTTGTTGGTGTAGAATGATAATGTTGGCTGCCGCTGAGCCTGAGCTTTGGCTGACAATCCTTTCGGTATGTAATAGTAGCCGTAGATTTCTTTGCGTTGCATTGCGCTACGCGCCTCTTCAATAGTCGGGTAGTGCGCAATGATGGCGGTCTGTTGAAAAGCATCCAGATTACGTACCAGTTGTCTCGATGTAGACGACAAGTCTTGATCGACTACACCGACCGGTAGGTTCTTTGGTAGGCCGCTTTCCATTAATGTGGTGAAGAAAATGCAGCAAAAGAGTGGCGCTATAACCATACAGAATAGATATAGCGGTCGTGAAACCATGCGTCGGCATTCTCTTTTTGCGACGCAGTATAATGCTGTATATTCTCCTTCTTTCACTTTCGGAATAGCTTTCTCTAAATCCTAGTTCATTGCTTCTTCTCTAAAATGGCAGACATTCCGGGGCGTAAACCGTCGACTTTTTCTAAAGGACGAGCTTTTACTTCGAAAGTCTTTAGGTCATATTGCCCCTCAGGCTTTGTTGCTTTCCAGGCTGCATAAGTACCCAAATCTTTCATATAGTAAACTTTCACCTTGATCTTCTTATCCAAAGCAGGTACGTATGCTTCAAGTTCGGATCCCATGCTTATGCCTTTCAGTAAGTCCTCACGAACATTGAAAGTGACCCACATGTCGCTCATAACCGATACGTTCATAATAGGAGCTCCAGTGCCTACCAACTCTCCGATCTTTGGGAATATTTCGGATACTTCACCAGGCATTTGAGCTATTAGATAAGTCTCTTTAATGTACGATTCCACTTCGGATACAGCGCCTTTGGCACGCTCTACCAAAGCAGCCGCAGCCGCTTTGTCTTCTCTTTCCGCCCCATTTTTAGCCATGTCATATTGTGCCTTGGCAGCTTTTTCTGTTGCAATAGCAGCATCACGTTGTGCAGTTGCTTCATCAAGTTTCTGAGCTGTCATTACGCCCTGATCAGTTAAGTTCTTCACCCGTTTATATGATTTCTCTGCAATATCCACACCGGCTTTAGCCTTTTGCCACATTTCGTAAGCCGTCCGAATCTGTTCTTGGCGGGCTCCTTTTATAGCCTTTTCGTTCTGTGCTTGGGCTGCAGTGCGAGCAGCTTCAGCTTGTTCCAGTTTGGCGGTAACTTCAGGCGCTTCCAATATGGCCAGTGTGTCGCCGGC
This sequence comes from Bacteroides sp., assembly GCA_041907545.1. Lineage (GTDB taxonomy): Bacteria > Bacteroidota > Bacteroidia > Bacteroidales > Bacteroidaceae > Bacteroides. The sequence continues at coordinate 62,728 of JAYRGX010000007.1, read as the reverse complement.
TTGTACTTTATCTCCTTCTTTTACCCGGAACTCCAATATTCGGCCGGGTACTTTACTCGACACTCTGTATTCCGTCACATCCGCTTGTCCTTGAACTATTTCAGGACCTTTGCGCAACATAAAGAAGCCTACTATGGCAACCAGAGCAATTATACCCGTTAGCGTTAAGAACGCTAGAAGCATGTTACTGTTTTGAGATTTGGTATCCATTTTTGTATTGCAATTATTTACGAAGTTGTGAAAAGCCATTTATTGGCTCTCTTTTTTTGGGGATTTATTTGTTGAGTGTGCCCAATGCCTTTTGTAAGTACACTTCAGTCAGTTTCACATCTATTTGTGCATCAATCTTATCCGACTCGGCTGCAAGCCATGCCGTATGAGCTTCGAGGACATTACTGGCAGGGATAACACCTTCTTCGAAGCCGAGATTCGCATAACGCAGGTTCTCGTCGGCTTTTTCCATATTCTTTTCTGCCATAATAAGCTTTTTGGCAGCTTCATTTACTTTAAATACCGACTGATTCACTTGAAGTTCTATCTTTTCTTTTGCATCATCCAATTGATATTGAGCAATGCGGGCTTCGGATTTAGCGGCTTTTACTTTGTAAGAGCCTTCTCCCCAATGCCAAATTGGGACTTGCACAGCCACTCCGATATTCCACATACCCTTGAATTTCTTTTCGAAGCCGTTGTATAGAGATGGATTTGTCAGCATATAGTTACCGACAAATGCTACCGATGGCAAGTATTCCGATCGGGTAACGTTAATTTTCTCTTTATATATCTGATTGGCTAGTTCCAGACTGTGGACTTCCGGTCGTGTGGTGTATACCTTATTTATATCAATGCCGTTTGTTGCGGTAGATACTGTCGAGAGATCGGTGTTTTCTTCATCCTTAAGTTTAATGGGGGCGGATATATCCAATCCGCACAATTGGCACAATAACATTTTAGTAAGACTCAGCCCGTCTTCTACCTTGGTCAAAGTCATTTCAGCCTCATTAACCTTCACTTTTACCGATAATACATCTGCTTTAGTCACCACGCCTTCTTTCATCATTTTATCGATATCGCTTTCCAATTTTTTTAATAGAGCGAGATAACCCTCCGCCAGTTTCTTCTTATTAGCTAGCGAGACCACTTGCCAATAAGTTTGGTCAGTGCTTAGAATGACGTCTTGTAATCCGGAATTGTGCTGTTGACGAGCCAGCTCCTCGGCGTATTTGGTGATTTTATTGTATGCCCGTATTTTGCCACCCATATATATAGGCTGGGTTAATGTGATGGTACCGGCATATAAGTTGCGGGTGTCTGTCCGGAAAGCATCTACGATAGATTGTCCCACACCATTGAGCGGCGTTGCAATATCTGTTTGTCCCAGGGCTTGTATTAAAGCCATGAACTGTGGATTTTGTGTGAGTTCGGGATGCTGTGTTAATAAGCCCTGCATGCCGGTCTGCATTGCTCCGCTGAGTTGAGTACCCATTGAACCCAATGCATTCTTTTGGTCGCTGTTGAGTATCGAGATCTCTTTCTGACTCCTCATATATCCTCCGCTTGCCGATATGTTCGGTAAGTAATTGGTAAAAGCAGCTTTATTCTGATAGTGTGCGGCCTTTATTTTTTCCTGACTAATTAATAAATCCTTGTTATTCGCAATAGCCAGTGCCCGACAACTATCGAGGTCTAAAACTCTTTGTGCGCCAATATATGAGATTTGGCATATAAGGTATATGAAACATAAGAACTTCCTCATTTTATCCCATCTTTATTAAGTTGATAAAACAGTCTGTTAATTCAGCAACAATAATTGCATAGACAACTTCGCAAAGTTATCTCCTTTTATTGTTACAACAAAATCTATTAAAGATTTTTAGTTCAAAGAAAAACTTTGTGATCCGATGAGGGTTCCGTTGGCAAAGATATCAACCCGGTAAGATCCTGCATATAAAAATTCGTCTACATCCCAGTAGACTGTTACGCCTTGTTCTTCTCCGTTGTATTCTATATATTTCTTGATAGAGTAAGTCAATTGTTTATTTTCGTAGCTGAAAGTGTTTCCTTCGCTTTTAGTCAATACGCTGTTGTCCGGTTTGGTAATGCGAATGTATATCGTGCGCTCTCCGGTCTCTGCAGTTATATTCTTAACAATGGTAAATCCGATTTTAAATTTGGTGACATCCTTCACCTTCTTTGCAACTTTTCCTTTTTTGTTTACCGCTTGTATATATACATTGGTTGCATCCAGTTGAGCTGCAAGGGACACTTTTTTATTCAGGCTTTTCTTCTCTTCCGAAAGGCTGTTGATCTGACGTGAAGCATCATTGTATTTTTGGGTGACTTCGGCGATAACCTCTTTTTGGTGTGCGGTAAGTCTGTTTAAGGAATCGATCTGATTGATATAGCCAACCATGACTTTGCGTAAAGTAGTCAATTCTTTTTTCAATCGGCGTATCTCTGTTGCGTTAGAGCTTTTTACGGTACGCAGTTCTTCAAGTAATCGTTGGGTCTTTACTTGTTCTTGTTGCAATAAACCTGATAGAGAATCATTGGATACTGTCATGCGGAGTTCGTCATATTGCTTGGCAAAGTCGGTGTATTGGTTCTCCAAATCCTCTTTGTCCAATTGAAATTCCTGCTCCAGCTCTTTATTTGCTTTTTTCTCTGACAATAATAAAAAAGTAACTCCTACTAATCCTGCTAATAAAACTACAATACTGATTGCGATTAAAATTCTATTTTTACTTTTAGTCATATCTTTATAATATTAATAAAGGCCATAGGTCTATTCGGGCGCAAAAATAAGCATAAATCGTTAATGGTCGGCTATGATTCTAAACTAAATAATCATTTAACTAAATTTATTACGGAAAAATTTCTTTAATAGTTTAGGTCGTTGTATTTTTGCTGCAACTTTATAACACAATAATTAAAAACTTAAAGATTATGTCAAAAGTAACCGTAGTAGGTGCAGGTAACGTAGGAGCTACATGTGCTAATGTATTGGCTTTTAATGAAGTAGCCGATGAGGTTGTAATGCTGGACGTTAAAGAAGGCGTTTCAGAAGGTAAAGCAATGGATATGATGCAGACAGCACAATTGCTAGGTTTTGATACAACTGTAGTAGGTTGCACTAATGATTATGAAAAAACTGCAAATTCTGATGTTGTTGTTATTACTTCCGGTATTCCTCGTAAACCGGGCATGACTCGTGAAGAATTAATCGGTGTGAACGCAGGCATTGTTAAGTCTGTTGCTCAAAACGTATTGAAATATTCTCCTAATGCAATTATTGTGGTTATCTCCAATCCGATGGATACCATGACTTATTTGGCATTGAAATCTTTAGGTTTGCCAAAGAATCGTATTATCGGTATGGGTGGTGCTTTGGATAGCTCACGTTTCAAATATTTCTTGTCTCAGGCTTTAGATTGCAATGCAAACGAAGTTGAAGGTATGGTAATCGGTGGTCACGGTGATACTACAATGATTCCTTTGGCTCGTCTTGCTACATATAAAGGACAGCCTGTTAGCTCGTTATTGAGTGCAGAAAAATTGGATGAAGTTGTTGCTTCTACTATGGTAGGTGGAGCTACTTTGACTAAATTTCTTGGTACTTCTGCTTGGTATGCACCGGGTGCAGCAGGAGCTTATGTTGTTGAATCTATTATTCACAATCAAAAGAAATTGGTTCCTTGCTCTGTATATCTTGAAGGAGAATATGGCGAATCTGATATCTGTATCGGTGTTCCAGTTGTTTTGGGCAAAAACGGTATTGAAAAGATCGTTGAATTGGAATTGACTGCTGATGAAAAAGCTAAATTTGCTGCTAGTGCAAAAGCTGTTCATTCAACAAACGCTGCTTTGAAAGAAGTTGGTGCTCTCTAATTAGAGTATAAGATAAGCTAAGATATATTGTAAAGGTTGCCTCATTCGGGGCAACCTTTATTTTTATATAATTGCCAGAAGTGTTTCTTTAGTAGGGAACTGTTGTTTCATAGTATTGATACTAAAGTTTCAATACTTGAAAGTTGTTATAAGAAGTAACCTTTGGGGTATCCTTTTTATTGAGATGCTTCTTAATAAGCGGTGATTGTAGCTACCTTATATCTGCTCCCCACATAAGCTTATTTCGAAGCGTTTCGAAGAAAGGGTGGTTATGTCGTTTCACTACTTTTATGGTGTAATCGGCACGTGATATCGTAAGGCGTGTACCTTCCTGGCAAGATTCATTCCGTCCGTCTATCGCAACAAGAAAATTGTGACTGCGGCTTTCAACTTCCAGTGAGATTTTCCAATCATCACGAATAACAATAGGGCGTACATTGAGACTGTGAGGAGCTACAGGCGTTATCGCAATTGTTTTGCTGTGAGGCACCATGATGGGGCCACCGACGCTGAGAGAGTACGCTGTAGAACCTGTAGGAGTGGCAATAACCAGTCCGTCGGCTTGATAAGTCGTAAGATGTGAACCGTTGATTGCCGTACGGATGCTGATCATTGATGAGCTGTCGCGTTTTAATACAGCAATCTCATTTAGAGCATACGGAGGATTTTCAAAAGTTTCATTTTCACATTTCAGTTGCAGAACACTACGTTCTTCCACCGTATATTGATTCTTATAAATCTCTTCGAAAATAATATCTATCTCCTCAGGAGATATATCAGCAAGAAAACCCAATCGTCCTGTGTTGATGCCCAATATCGGGATATTCTTTCTTCCTACCCGGTTGGCTGCTTTCAGAAAAGTGCCGTCTCCACCAATGCTGATTACCATGTCAGCTTCAAAGTTGTCGCCATCGAATAACTCAGCATCAAATGAGTTGAGTTGTAAGTCGGAAGTTAAGAAATTGTAAAACTCACGACAGATGCAAATCTCTGCTTCATGCTGTTTGAGCACCCGGAGAAGCGTTTGTACATAAGTTGATTTCTTGGCTTGAAATGTATTTCCAAACAGGGCAAATCTCATTGTTTAATCCATTATTGTTGATCGCAAATATGGCATTTTTTTCTAAGATTAATGTTAGTTTATTGCTATTATTTGTACTTTTGCCCAAAACTATAGATCGAGTTATGACTAAATTGAGCGTTAATATAAATAAGGTTGCTACATTACGCAATGCTCGTGGTGGAAATGTACCGGATGTGGTGAAAGTGGCATTGGATTGTGAAGCCTTTGGCGCTGATGGTATTACGGTACATCCCCGTCCGGATGAAAGACATATCCGAAAAAGTGATGTGTTGAATTTGCGACCGTTGCTACGTACTGAGTTTAACATTGAGGGGTATCCTTCGGCTGACTTTATCGACTTGGTGTTAAAAGTGAAACCTCATCAGGTCACACTTGTTCCTGATACTCCTGCGCAGTTGACATCAAATGCAGGATGGGATACCAAATTAAATTTTGATTTTCTGAATGAAGTGTTGGATGCATTCAACAATGCAGGTATCCGTACTTCTGTTTTTGTTTCACCTGATGGTGAAATGATAGAATATGCGGCCAAGGCGGGTGCCGATAGAGTGGAACTCTATACAGAACCGTACGCCATAGCCTATTTGAAAAATAAAGAACTTGCAGTCGCCCCTTTTGTAGAAGCGGCAAAAGTCGCTCGCCGATTAGGGTTGGGCGTGAATGCAGGGCATGATTTAAGTCTGGTTAATTTGAACTATTTATATAAAAACATTCCTTGGTTGGATGAAGTCTCTATTGGACATTCATTGATAAGCGATGCATTGTATTTAGGTCTGGAACACACCATTCAGGAATATAAAAATTGCCTTCGCTAATATACGGTTCGTTGACCTCTTACAGATAATTCTTTCTTATACTATACAAAAGCAATATTATGGGAACAGTCTATGTGTTTTTAGCTGACGGTTTCGAGGAAATCGAAGCATTTGCTGCAATTGATATCATAAGACGTGCAGGCCTAAAAGTCCAAGTTATATCTGTAACTTCAGATGAAATAGTGAAAGGAAGTCATGATATTCCGGTGCTTTGCGATAAGAACATTGACAGTTGTGATTTCTTTGATGCAACTCTGCTTTTACTACCTGGTGGGATGCCTGGAGCGGCTACGTTGGCAGAGTGTAAGGAACTGGGAAGATTATTGCAGGACTTTAATAAGCAAGGAAAACCCATAGCTGCGATATGTGCAGCTCCTATGGTTTTAGGTAAATTGGGCATTTTAAAAGGACGTAGGGCAACATGTTATCCGGGATTTGAAGGTCATCTTGAAGGTGCACAGTATACAGCTGCTCTAGTAGAAAAAGATGGTAATATAATCACGGGTAAAGGACCCGGGGCGGCTTTTGCTTTTGCATTTGCTGTGGTGGAACTCCTTTTAGGGCAAGAAGTCGTAAACGATCTAAAGCACAAAATGTGCATTGTTGATTGAAATGATGCAATATGTGTTGATTGTAGCCGGGGGTAAAGGGCTCCGTATGAATAATGAACTTCCAAAACAGTTTATTACTCTGAATGGAAAACCTATTCTAATGTATACCCTTGAGGCTTTCTATACTTATAATCCTGATATACGCATAATATTAGTACTTCCTTCCACCCAGAGGAACTATTGGTCCCGACTTTGTAAAGAACTACATTTCTCATTACCTCACGTGATCGCTGATGGTGGAGAGAGTCGTTTTCATTCTGTAAAAAACGGTTTGGCAATGGTTCAGGAGCCCGGATTGGTTGCTGTTCATGATGGGGTGCGCCCGTTTGTTTCTCAAACGGTTATAAGTCATTGTTTTGAGATGGCGCAGCAGAAACGGGCGGTAATACCTGTTTTGGATAGCATAGATACCATTCGTCAGCTTGTTGATGGAGGAAGTGTAACTGTCGATCGTAATATCTATAAGACGGTACAGACTCCACAAGTTTTTGAATCAGAGTTATTGAAAGAGGCATATTGCCAAAAATATAATACTTCGTTCACTGATGATGCTTCTGTTGTTGAGGCAATGGGAGTGCCGGTATTTCTTGTACCCGGAAACCGTGAAAATATAAAGATAACCAACCCTTTCGATTTAAAAATAGCAACTGCGTTGTTGGAATAATATGTTCGATTTTACGGATCGCGATATAAAATATCTGACGGGTGTCGGGCCGCAGCGCGCATCTGTACTGAATAAGGAATTGGAAATCTATTCCTTACACGACTTATTATATTATTTTCCGTATAAATATGTCGATAGAAGTCGTATTTACCTGATCCGGGAAATAGATGGAACCATGCCTTATATTCAACTTAAAGGCGAGATTTTAAGTTTTGAGACAGTCGGCGAAGGACGCCAAAGACGTTTAATTGCACATTTTACTGATGGAACGGGAATTGTCGATTTAGTCTGGTTTCAAGGAATAAAGTATATCGTATCGAAATATAAACAACGGCAGGAATATATTGTGTTTGGTAAACCGACCTCATTCAACGGGCGAATCAATATTGCTCATCCTGATATAGACAATGCTGCGGAATTGAAGGTTGCTTCAATGGGAATGCAGCCCTATTATAATACTACTGATAAAATGAAGCGCACTAATCTAAACTCTCGTGCTATCGAGAGAATGATGAGTGTTGTTGTTGAACAGATACATTCTCCTCTTCCGGAGACATTAACTCCCGGCATCTTAACCAAATATCATTTGATGTCTTTGACGGATGCCCTTGTTAATATCCATTTTCCGGCGAATGCTGATTTATTACGCAAAGCACAATATCGGCTAAAATTTGAAGAGCTTTTCTATATCCAATTGAATATCTTGCGATACGCCAAAGACAGGCAGCGGAAGTACCGCGGGTATATTTTTGATAAGGTGGGCGATGTATTCAATTCTTTTTATTCAAAGAATCTCCCTTTTGAGTTAACCGGTGCACAAAAAAGAGTGTTGAAAGAAATACGTCGCGATCTTGGTGGTGGAAGGCAAATGAATCGTTTGCTGCAAGGCGATGTGGGAAGTGGCAAAACATTAGTCGCTTTAATGACCATGCTAATAGCATTGGATAATGGCTATCAAGCATGCTTGATGGCTCCGACGGAGATATTGGCGAATCAACATTTTGAGACTATTAAAGAGTTACTTTACGGAATGAATATTCGTGTGGAGTTGCTGACGGGATCTATAAAAGGGAAAAAACGCGAAGGCATCTTATCTGGCTTGTTGACGGGAGATGTGCATATATTGGTGGGGACTCATGCTGTAATTGAAGACACTGTTAACTTTTCTTCCTTAGGACTGGTTATTATCGATGAGCAGCATCGTTTTGGTGTCGCTCAAAGAGCGCGTTTGTGGACCAAGAATACACAACCGCCTCATGTCTTGGTGATGACGGCAACTCCCATACCTCGTACATTGGCGATGACTTTATATGGTGATTTAGACGTTTCTGTGATTGATGAGTTGCCGCCGGGACGTAAACCCATAACAACGGTACACCAATATGATGCCTATCGGAAGAGTCTGTATTTATCCATACATAAGCAAGTGGCTGAAGGTAGACAGGTCTATATTGTTTATCCTCTGATAAAGGAGAGTGAGAAAATAGACTTGAAGAATTTAGAAGAAGGCTACGTGCATATCTGTGAAGAGTTTCCTGAATATAGAGTCTGCAAAGTTCATGGTAAAATGAAATCTCAGGAAAAAGACAGTCAAATGCATCTGTTTGTTTCAGGCGAAGCTCAAATAATGGTCGCAACCACTGTGATAGAAGTAGGAGTGAATGTTCCGAATGCTTCGGTTATGGTGATTGAGAATGCTGAACGGTTCGGATTATCACAACTTCATCAGTTGCGTGGTCGGGTGGGACGAGGCGCTGAACAGTCATACTGCATTTTAGTAACGGGATTTAAGTTGGCGGAAGAGACTAAAAAGAGATTGGATATCATGGTACGTACCAATGATGGTTTCGAGATAGCTGAGGCTGATCTGAAGTTGCGAGGCCCGGGTGATTTGGAAGGTACACAACAGAGTGGGGTTGCTTTCGATTTAAAAATAGCCGATATAGCCCGGGATGGGCAACTTTTGCAGTTTGTTCGTGAGATAGCCCAAGAGATTGTAGATAACGATCCGTCCGGAGTTTCTTCTGAAAATGAAATACTCTGGAGACGATTAAAGGAATTGAGAAAAACCAACGTTAACTGGGCTTCCATTAGCTGAAATTCGGTTAAATATGCACATTATTTGCAAGTCTGTGTTGTAAAACATATTTTCGGCTATTCCCCCAATTTATAGGGAGTTACAGCCTGATGAAAACTTACTCCTCTTAGAAACTACGAAAAAATAGTTAAGAAAAGGCTTTGACTTTCAATGATAAATATTACCTTTGGGAGATTTAAAAAATAAATAAAGGTATTCGAAATAGAATTGGAGGTGTTAAATCCAGATGAAATTTCGCAACGGATATCGCAAAACGAAAGACGAAACGAATGAATTTCAATTACATTAAAATGGTTTTTATAGCTGCGACGGCAATGATTAGCTTGAATGCGTTCTCGCAAGATCTGATTGCTCGTCAAGCTCCTATCGATAGAAAACTAAAAAGTGTAGATTCGCTGGCTTTACAAAGACAAATACGTATAGAGCAATCTGCTTATTCCGGTTTGAGTATTTATCCAAATTGGAATAATGAACATGTTCAGGCATACGGTAATGCTATTGTTCCTGACTCTTACCGTTTTGATTTGACAGGTTTTCACATGCCCACCAATAATACTCAAATAACAAGTGTTTTCGGTTACCGTGCCAGATGGCGTCGTATGCATTATGGTTTGGATGTTAAAGTTTATGTTGGTGATACTATCCGTGCAGCGTTTGATGGACGTGTACGTATTGTGAAAGATCAAGGACGCCGTGGTTATGGAAAATATGTCGTTATTCGCCATGATAATGGGTTGGAAACTGTATACGGTCACTTATCAAAACAACTTGTAGATGAAAATGAAAATGTAAAAGCTGGGGAACCGATTGCTTTAGGCGGTAATACAGGAAGATCTACAGGTTCCCATCTTCACTTTGAGACCCGTTTCCTTGGAATACCACTTGATCCGGCTTTAATGTTTGATTTTCCTAGACAAGATGTTGTCGCTGATTCTTATACTTTCCAAAAGAGAGGAGAGTCTAATACTACAGTGCGCAATTTGGCTCAAGGTAGAGGTATGTTCTATAAAGTTAAGAAGGGTGATACGTTGTCAAGAATTGCTTCAAAACAAGGAATGTCTGTTGATCAGCTTTGCAAGTTAAATAGAATAAGTAAAAGAACGAGCTTACGTCCCGGACAAATTCTTCGTTGTTCGTAAGATCGGTTTACACGATATGAAGGAGGGCACTTTAATATAATTTAGAGTGCCCTCTTTTCTTTTTCTTTTTATTATTTATACCTTTGTATCCTATTTTTTAAGGAAATGAAAGATACCAGACAGCAATTTGAGCATGTCATAGCTATTTGTCGTGATTTGTTCTCTAAAAAACTTCATGACTACGGTCCGGCATGGCGTATCTTACGTCCGGCTTCGGTGACCGATCAAATCTTTATTAAGGCAAATCGTATTAGGAGTATTGAAACCAAGGGTGTTGCTTTGGTTGACGAGGGCATTCGTTCGGAGCTTATTGCCATTGTGAACTATGGAATAGTAGGACTTATCCAGTTGGAACTTGGCTATGCCGAGTCAATAGATATACCTAACGAAAAGGCTATGGAATTATATGACAAATACGCAGAGATGTCTTTGAATCTTATGCTTGCCAAGAATCATGATTATGATGAAGCATGGCGCGGAATGCGCAATACTTCTTACACGGATTTGATTTTGGTAAAGATTTGCCGGACAAAGCAAATAGAGAGCTTGGATGGTAATACGTTAGTATCCGAGGGAATAGATGCCAATTATATGGATATGATAAATTATTCCGTATTTGGCCTGATTAAGATAGAATTTGGTGAATAATAAAAAACATATTATTTGGAAGGGTTGGGTGAATTTTTGCCGCTTTATTTTAGCTGCATTATTTATCTTCTCCGGTTTTGTCAAAGCAATTGATCCATTGGGTTGCTTCTATAAGATTCAGGATTATCTGACCGCTTTTGGCATAATCAATTTCTTTCCTCATTACTTTCCCTTTTTATTTGCCATCATATTATCTGCCATGGAATTTTCTGTGGGGATCTTCTTATTCTTTGGTGTACGTCGACATTTTGCAGCAGGGGCGGCCTTGTTACTTATGGTCGTAATGACTCCTCTTACACTTTATCTGGCAATAGCTAATCCTGTCTCCGATTGTGGCTGCTTTGGAGATGCATGGGTGTTGAGCAATTGGGATACTTTCTACAAAAATATTATTTTATTAATAGCGGCAATATCTGTATTCGCCGGGAAAGATTGTGTTATACGATTTGTGACTCAAAAGGTTGAGTGGATGGTTTCGGTCTACACCTTTTTATTCATATTTATTTTATCATTCTACTGTTTGCATAATTTGCCCATACTCGATTTCCGCCCCTACAAAATAGGGAATAATATTAAAAAAGGGATGGAGATTCCTCTTGGTGCTAAACAAACGGTGTTTGAAACACATTTTATATTGGAGAAAGGTGGAAAGCGACAAGAATTTACTTTAGATAATTATCCGGATAGTACTTGGAAGTTCATTGAGACTAAAACAATTGTCAAGGAAAAAGGTTATGAACCGCCTATACATGATTTCTCGATGATTAATATAGCAACCGGTCAGGACTTGACCGATAGTGTTCTTTCTCATAAAGGCTACACCTTCTTGTTAGTTGTCCATCAATTGGAAAATGCCGATGATAGTAATATCGACTTGATAAATGAAGTCTATGATTATAGCGAGGAACACGGGTATGGCTTCTATGCTTTGACTTCTTCTTCACCAAAGCAGATAGAACAGTGGCGGGACAGGACAGGAGCTGAATATCCGTTTTGCCAAATGGATGATATCACATTGAAAACAATAATCCGTTCCAATCCGGGTTTGGTACTTTTGAAGGATGGAACAATTTTAAATAAATGGAGTGATAATGAATTGCCAGATGAGTATGTATTGACCAACGGACTTGATAAATTATCAATAGGTTCTCAAAAAGAAGTCAATGATAAAAGCACCATTGCTTATGTCTGTTTGTGGTTCTTTATTCCCTTAAGTCTGGTTGTGATGCTTGATGTCTTAATTATAAAGCGAAGGAATAAGAAGACTACCATTCATCAAGACGTAAGTCAAAACTCCAATAATTCGGAGAATGAACTTCATGAATAATAGATGCATGTTGTGCATTAATAACTGAATAAAATAGATTTAGGAATAATATTAACCCTTTATTAAATTAAGAACAAAATGAGAAAAAACATTGTTGCAGGAAACTGGAAAATGAACAAAACCCTTCAAGAGGGAATTGCTTTGGCTAAAGAATTAGACGGAGCTTTGGCTAGTGAAAAACAGAATTGCGATGTGATTATCTGTACACCTTTCATTCATCTTGCTTCTGTTACTCCTTTAGTGAACCCTGCTAAAATTGGTGTAGGTGCAGAAAACTGTGCTGATAAAGAATCAGGTGCATATACCGGTGAAGTTTCAGCTGCTATGGTTGCATCTACCGGTGCAAAATACGTTATTCTTGGTCACTCAGAGCGTCGTGCATACTATCATGAAACAGTAGAGATTCTTGATGCAAAAGTTAAATTGGCTTTGGCACATGGTCTCACTCCAATATTCTGTATCGGAGAAGTTTTGGAAGAACGTGAAGCTAATAAGCAAAATGAAGTTGTTGCAACACAGTTGACTTCTGTCTTCTCTTTGTCAAAAGAAGATTTTTCAAAAATAGTTTTAGCTTATGAGCCTGTATGGGCTATCGGTACCGGTAAGACAGCAAGTCCTGCTCAAGCTCAAGAAATTCATGCATTTATCCGCTCATTGGTTGCTGAAAAATATGGTAAAGAAGTGGCTGATGATTGTTCTATCCTTTATGGTGGAAGCTGCAAGCCTTCAAATGCAAAAGAATTATTTGCAAATCCAGATGTTGACGGTGGCTTGATTGGCGGTGCTGCATTAAGCGTAGCTGATTTCAAAGGCATCATTGATGCTTTCAATTAATAAATGAAAGAGCGGGGAAAAGAGATTGCATGATGTATTTCGATACTTCTTCATTTATTGATGGGTATTGTGGCATGAGCCTCTTTTCTCCGATCTATGATTGAGCTTTGTATTTGTTTTAAAATTTAGTTGTATGAAGAAACTAGGTTTACTTTTCGTTTCATGTTTTGCGTTCACTGTACTTTCATTAGCGCAGAGTAATATCATTAAAAGTTTGGAACGTGATGTTCCCGGACAAGGTAAGGTTGTCATCCATCAGGACGATCGCATTGCAGCAACTGTCGGCATAGAGAATACGGCACCCACTGTTCAGGATGAAAAGAAAGTGATAAAAGCTGCAGGCTATCGCATACAAGTATATGCCGGTAATAATACCCGGCAAGCAAAGAATGAAGCTTATGGAGTGGGCTCGAGAATAAAAGAATACTTTCCAGATCTTTCAGTCTATACTTCTTTTCTGCCTCCCCGTTGGCTGTGTCGTGTCGGTGATTTCCGGAGTATTGAAGAGGCTGATGCTGTGATGCGCCAGTTGCGTGGCACAGGGGTTTTTAAGGAAGTCTCTATTGTGAAGGAGCAAGTAAATATTTCATTATAAGTCTATCATGTCGAAGAAAGAAGAAGTTGTATCTCCTGCATCAGTGGAACTACAAGAACATTATAAGCGTATTATAACTCTACTGGGTGAAGATGCTGATCGTGAAGGATTGTTGAAAACTCCTGAACGGGTAGCAAAAGCGATGATGTCTTTAACCAAAGGTTATCGCTTGGATCCACATGCAGTACTTCGATCTGCTAAGTTTAAAGAAGCTTACAGTCAGATGGTTATTGTGAAAGATATTGATTTCTTTTCCTTGTGTGAACATCACATGCTTCCATTCTATGGCAAGGCGCATGTAGCTTATATTCCCAACGGGTATATCACGGGATTGAGTAAGATTGCTCGGGTGGTTGATATATTCTCTCATCGTTTACAAGTGCAAGAACGTATGACACTTCAAATAAAGGAGTGTATTCAGGAGACATTAAATCCGCTTGGAGTAATGGTGGTAGTGGAAGCGAAGCACATGTGCATGCAGATGCGTGGAGTTGAAAAACAAAATTCCATTACGACGACTTCTGACTTTACCGGTGCTTTTAATCAAGCCAAGACTCGTGAGGAGTTTATGAATCTTATCCGCCACAATTCACCGATTTAACATTGGCGTTACTTTTTGTTTGATCTTTTGGCAGTACCTGCTATTCGAAGAATATACAAGGAGTCTCCTTTTTGGAAGAATAAATGTGCTTTTCTTGTTGCTAAAGAATGTATGATGCTAAGAAAGCACAACACGATCACCTAATCGCTTAGCCATTTCACTTTGTATACTACGCATATCACTGTATCGCTGCATTAATGAGTTGCATTTCTCATTGTCATTTGCAATGGCCGGGTCTTGGAGTGCAAGCATCATGTGTTTTAGTTCTTCACTGACAATGGCATACTTAAAGTTCACCATTAACATCGGTACTAGTTCGTATAACCGCTCCTCATCACTTACCAGCTTTTGGGTCTTAGAATGATACTTACTTAATTGATATCTGTTACTAATTAATTCTGCACACAGTTTACTGATAGCAGGATCCGGATGACTCAAAAAATACCTTTCTGCGGTAAATCCGTTCTGGCTCAAATGGGCGGAAGCTTCTGATAAAATTTGCCTATGCAATGGATTGTGAAAGGCTAAATCATCTTCACGCAAGTCATTTACGATATATTCGGTCACAGTGATAGGTACTTCTTCTTCTTTATCATTGTGAGTGATGCACATTACTTTCTCACCATAACGTATGACCATCTGGAGAATAAGGCGTTCGTATTTGTAAAACTCCCGACCTTCCTTCCCATCTTGGGGAATAAATGAAGAATATACTTCTTCGGCCAGTTGGTCTGTGTTATCGCTGGAGATAAGACCTTCCGGTGGCGCCGGAGCCGCTGTTGATGAGCTTTGATCGTTGTACTTGCCCCGATTTTCTTCTCTATCATCTCGTTCAGCTTGCTTAATCGCTTGTCTCTCACGTAGTTTAGCAACTTCCGATACTAAGAGCTTTTCTTCAACCCGTAATGTTGAACCGCATTCTTTGATGTACACATCGCGAACAATGGCTTCAGGTATTACAGATATGCTTCTTACAATGTCGGCAATCAGTTCGGCCCGTTTAATCGGATCCTTTCCGGCTTCTTCCAGCAAAAGATTTGTCTTGAAGCGGATGAAGTCAGCTTCATGCTCCTGTATGAATGCTTGAAATTCAGTGGCATTATGCTTTCGTGCGAAAGAGTCGGGGTCATCACCATCCGGTATAAGACATACTTTTATATTCATTCCCTCTTCCAGAAGCATGTCTATACCTCTTATCGAGGCTTTTATACCCGCCATATCTCCATCATAAAGGACGGTGATATTATTTGTGAAACGGTGTATTAGTCTGATTTGTCCCGGAGTAAGCGATGTTCCCGATGAGGCAACTACATTCTCTATTCCGGATTGATGCATGGAGATTACATCCGTGTAACCTTCGACAAGGAAACATCGGTCCTGCTTTACGATAGATTGTTTGGCAAAGAAGATACCGTAAAGTTCATTGCTTTTATGGTAGATCTCGGACTCAGGAGAGTTGACATACTTCATGGTCACTTTCTTTGTCTGTGCACTCAACACACGTCCACCGAAAGCCACTACCTTTCCAGATAATGTATGTACCGGGAACATTACACGTCCCCAGAACCGGTCGTGTATCCTTCCATCTTCAGATTCCAGGCATAATCCAGTTCTTACAAGAAACTCTTTTTTATATCCTTTCTTTAAAGCTTCTTGGGCAAAAGCATCTCTGGCTTCTATGGAATAGCCTAGTTGGAATTTCTCGATAATGTCGTCACGAAAACCACGCTGCCGAAAATAGCTCATACCGATATTTCGTCCTTCGGGATTATTCTTTAAGATATCTTGAAAATAATCACGTGCGAAATTATTCACAATGAACATACTCTCACGAGTACTTTGAGCTGTCTTCTCTTCGTTGGTCAGTTCCCTCTCCTTAATCTCAATGCCATATTTCTTGGCTAGATATTTCAGGGCTTCATAATAGGACATTTGCTCATGCTCCATGATGAAATGTACAACATTTCCTCCTTTTCCACAGCTAAAGCATTTGCATAAACCCTTGGCGGGAGATACACTGAATGAAGGAGTTTTTTCGTTGTGAAAAGGACATAACCCTACATAGTTTACTCCCCGTTTCCTGAGTGTAACAAATTCGGATACCACGTCAACAATTTGTGCCGCATCCAAAATTCTGTCTATTGTTCCCTGATCTATCATTATTTTTATTTGCAAATACAAAGTTACTAGAAAATAATCCCTTGCCAAATATTTTTTTGACAAGGGATTCTTATTTTTTGCAAGCGGAAGATTACTACCTACTTATCACTTTAATTATATCTTTTCCAAATTTGTAATCTAGGGAAGATTAGGTTGGTCTATTGAATGTTAGTTCGTATGCGCTTAAGATATTTCTTCATGCTTTCTTCATCCTTATTGGTAATTATTTCCAGTAGTTTTTTCAGTTCCAGACGTATATTCTCGACTTGTGCAGGGGTTCTAGGATTGAAAAGAATCTCCTGAAGCAGGTAATCGTCTTCACTCATCACACCTTTAGCGATAGCCATGTGCTTCTTGAAAGTTGTTCCCGGAGCTTCCTGATGCTTCATCACCGCTGCGAAAACGAAACTGGAGACAAACGGTATGGAGAGTGAATAAGCTACGGTTTCGTCGTGCTCATCGAAAGTATACTCAAATATATTGAGGTTCAATCCGTTATAAAGATCTTTGAAGAATACTTTTCCCAAATGATCACTCTCATTAATAATGATTGCACTTTCACTGCTTAAGTTGCTGAGACTTGCAAAGGTCGGACCGAACATGGGATGTGAGGACACATAACGGAAACCACTTTCTTCATAAAACTTCTTTAGCCCGGTCTTTACAGAAGCAATATCACTGATGATACAATCTTTCGGAAGTGCTGGCAAAATATTGCGAAAAGCTTCAAGGGTATATTTTACGGTTACGGCATTTATCACCAATTCGGGCTCAAACTCCTTGATTTCTTCCAGAGTCGTGAACCTGTAGGTGTTGTAGACAAAGCGCAATTGTTGCGGGTTTATATCATATACAGCCGTTTCGTGTTGAAAACTTAAGATATCTGTAAAGAAGGAGCCCATTTTGCCTGCTCCGAGTATTAATATTCGCATAGCTTTAACCTTTCGGCTTTTATTTATTGATAATTTCCATTTGTTGTCTCACACTTTCCTCGTGTATTGCTTCGAAAACTTTCTTAATAAACTCCGAATCCATACCACAAAGAGCACCCTGCGAACCTCTTTTCTCTAAGATTTCGTTGTAACGACCGGTCTGGAGAATGGTCATATCATGCTCTTTCTTGAATGTTCCTATTTCGCGAGCAATACGCATACGTTTAGACAACTCTTGTATAATGTTGTTGTCGCACTCGTCGATTTGTTTACGCAATTGGCTGAGGCTTTCGGTTGTCTGTGTTTCTTTGCGTATAACAAGCAAGTTCAGAATGTAATCCAGAACATCCGGAGTAACTTGCTGTTCAGCATCGCTCCATGCACAATCGGGGTTGCAGTGGCTTTCTATGATTAATCCGTTAAACCCTAAGTCCATAGCCTGTTGACTCAGTGGAGCGATCAATTCACGCTTTCCTCCGATATGGCTCGGATCACAAATAATTGGCAAATTGGGGATCCTTCTGCGAAGTTCTATCGGAATATGCCACTGTGGTAGATTACGGTAGATCTTTTTATCATAGCTGCTGAAACCGCGATGGATAACACCCAGCCTTTTGATTCCTGCGTTGTTGATACGTTCCAGTGCACCGATCCAAAGTTCCAAGTCAGGGTTTACCGGATTCTTCACTAACACCGGGATGTCAACTCCCTTGAGTGCGTCGGCTATTTCCTGTACAGCAAAGGGGTTAGCTGTAGTGCGAGCACCTACCCATAGAAAATCGACTCCTGCTTTTAACGCTTCATATACATGCTTGGCGGTAGCTACTTCAGTGGAAATATACATTCCGGTTTCTTTCTTCACTTCTTTTAGCCAAGGTAGACCGTCTACGCCAACTCCCTCGAATCCTCCGGGTTTAGTACGTGGTTTCCATATTCCGGCACGAAACATTTTGATGCCTTTTTCGGACAATTGTTTTGCTGTACTCATTACTTGCTCTTCTGTTTCCGCACTACACGGACCAGCTATGATCATGGGACGTTTATCTTCCACGCCCGGGAGTAAAATAGATTCCAATTCAAGCTCCATTGCTATATTATTTTAATTATTTGTATTCTTCTATTTTATGACTTGATGACTGTTTTCAATACAGTTGATCAAACCTGTTTAATATTGATCTCTTCAATCCGCCGTAAAGCTTCAGCAAGCTTCTCTTCCTTACAACATAAAGAAAGACGGATAAAACGGTTACCATTCGAACCGAATATGAATCCGGGAGTAATGAATACCCGGGCTTCATGCAAAACTTTCTCTGTCAAATCTTCTACATCCTTACAACTGGTGGGTATCTTTCCCCAAAGAAACATGCCGACCTGCTTTTCGTCGTATGTGCATCCTAGAGCGTGCATAATATCACCCGCCAGTTTCCGGCGGTTACGATAGTTCCGGTTATTTCCTTCGTACCACGATTTTTCCGCATCTAAAGCCTTTGAGGCAGCCAGTTGCATTGCCCGGAACATTCCACTGTCAATATTGCTTTTTACTTTCAATATCCATTGAATGAATTCGGCATTACTGGCTAGCATTCCAATGCGCCATCCCGGCATGTTATGGCTCTTACTCATAGAGTTGAGTTCTATGCAGCATTCTTTTGCACCTGGTATGCTAAGTATGCTCAAGGGATGTTCATTCAAAATAAAACTATATGGGTTGTCGTTGACAATCACAATATTGTGTTTACGGGCAAAGTTGATTAGTTTTTCGTATAATTCAGGAGTAGCATTAGCCCCCGTCGGCATGTTTGGATAATTTGTCCACATCAACTTCACTTTGCTCAGATCCATGCGTTCTAATTCTTCAAAATCGGGCATCCATTCATTCTCCTCTTTCAGATTATAATGAATAACTTCTGCACCCAGTATCTTGCTGAGTGAAGTGTATGTAGGATATCCCGGATTAGGTACAAGTACTTCTTCGCCCGGATTGACAAAAGCCAAAGTGACATGCAATATACCTTCTTTTGAGCCAATAAGCGGTTGTATTTCCGTCTGAGCATCCAGTTCCACATCATACCATTTCTTATACCATCCGGCAAAGCTTTTTCTTAACTCCGGGATACCGGTGTAAGGTTGGTAACCATGTCCGTTTGAGTTTTTTGCTTCATGACAAAGTGTCTCAATCGTATCCTCGGATGGAGGCATATCGGGGCTTCCGATGCCCAGGCTGATCACATCTTTACCTTCCGCATTCATTCGGGCTACTTCTTGCAATTTCTTGGAGAAATAGTATTCACTTACATCTGCCAAGCGGTCGGCCGGCAATATTTTAAATGTTTGATTTACCTTCTGCATATTCGCCTAAAATTTTTAGTTCTTTAGTCAACGGCGTGATGGCCGCAATGGCTTGTTTATATTTCAGTAAGTTGTCAAAGACAATGTCTACGTAAAATTGATATTCCCATTCTCTTCCGATAATAGGTAACGATTGTATTTTGGTCAGATTGATGCGATAAAAAGACAATATGGATAAAACTTGAGAAAGACTGCCTTCGGTATGTGGTAAGGTGAAAACCATGCTGGACTTGTTGATCTCCCGGTGATTGAGTCTGTTTAGCTCATCTACTTGCCAAGGGTCGGCTACAATTAGAAAACGTGTGAAATTGTGTTTGTTTGTCTCAATACCTTCTTGAAGGATTTTCATGCCGTAACGCTCAGCCGCCAATTTGGAACAGATAGCGGCATGCCCGCTTAGTTTCTCCCGTTTTATGGTTTCTGCGCTGAGTGCCGTATCTTCCGCTTCCACAACTTTAATACGCGGATGCTGACTTAAGAACTCACGGCATTGCATTAAAGCGATAGGGTGAGAGTTTACTTCTGTAATGTCACTCCAGTCTTCTTCCGGAAGACATACAAAGCAATGTGATATTCTCAGCTTGTATTCTCCTATAATCTGGCTTCCGCTTTGTTTAAGTAACTCATTGTTTTGCAACAGACTACCGGCAATGGTGTTTTCTATTGCCAGCATACCTGTGGTATGGCTATCTTTTTTAATGGCTGCGAATACCTCTTCGAACGTGGCGCAACAGATTAACTCGATATCTTCTCCTTCAAAGTATTTATGTGCCGCAATATCGTGATACGACCCTAGTGTCCCTTGAATGGCTATTTTCCTCATAACATTTTCTTTAAAAAAAAATCCCGCATCCATTGTCTGGAGCGGGATTTCATATTTCTATTTAAGTTCCTATCAGTTCTTAAGCATCACTGTCACTTGACACATACAAACTCCCGCTCTACTCTGTTGCTAAAGTAAAAGTAATAGAAGAAGTAAAATGTGTGACTAAACAGGTTCATACTTGTTTGGATTTGTTTTTTAACAGGGGCAAAAGTAACGCTTTTTTTTGAAATGCAAATATAATAGAGCTTTTTTCTTATTGTTTATGCTAAAAAACGACATTTGCCTGCATAATATAATATTATTGTTTCAAAAATGTTCCAATTGTTCTTTTAGCGGAAAGTTGGATCGCATTTCCGCTAAAAGAGAAGGCTACTCTATAGGGTTGGTCTTAGTTCTTCAGTTCTATTTGCATATTACCGTTAATAGTGCCTGATGTTTTGTACGTCTTACCTTTGTAAATCAGTTCAATGTTGACACCTTTAATATCCTTCTCTGCGTTCCGAGCACCCTTTTTATCAGCCAACCTGATACTTACAATATTCCCGTTTCTTTTTGCGGTGAAGCTCATAAGTGAATAATCACCTTGCTTGAATTCCCAACCGTCTCCGGCATCAGTGTATAGCTGTCCTTCGGCTTTCCCTTGATTATCGAGGCAGACAAGTAAGGTGAGGGGAGCGAATGAGTTCTCGGTAGTACTCTGAATGATTTTTCCTGCCGGTATGATACTTCCGCCTTTGATTTTCAATTTAGCTTGATATTTATCCGATAAATCACCATTGATCAGACTCAGTTCTTCCCAAATGCCCGAAGGTAAAGTCGGATTCTTTGAGAATGCCGGAATGACTAGCAAGTTTTCTCCTAATAAGAAAGCTTCCTGTTCATTTCTCAGTTTCAGATCTTTGGGATCGGCGAAGAATACCGGATTCATTACCGGTAATCCGCTTTGTGAAGATTCGTGGAATAAGGTATAAATATAAGGGAGCAGGCGGTAACGACGCTCAAGAGCTATTCTTGAGGTATTTTCCATTGCTTCTCCATAAGCCCATGGTTCTTTATTGTTAGTTCCTGCGCAAGCATGACCCCGTACAAAGGGAAAGAATACTCCAAAGCCTAGCCAGCTTCCCCAAAGATCTGGTTCGGTATTTCCCAGGAAGCCACCAATATCAGGACCATTAAATGGTTGTCCGGACAGACCTAATGTAATAGACATGGGGATGGACAATTTGAGATGATCCCATCCTGCATAGTTGTCACCGGTCCATGTTGCGGCATATCGCTGACCACCTAATAGATTTGCTCTGGTCAGCAAGAATGGACGCTTATCCGGATTTGCAGCCATTATTCCTTCGGAAGATGCCTGAACCATCAGTCTGCCGAAAGCATTATGGTATAATAGGTGAGGGCCTGCCGGTAATGTACCACCGCCTTTATGAGGGGTATCATAAGGCATTGTTCCCAATCTCTGACTTTCGGGTAACTCACTATCGTTAATAGCTGGTTCGTTCATGTCATTCCAGACTCCGTCTATTCCTTTAGCTAAGAAGTCCTTGTATAGTCCGCTCCACCATTTTCGGGCTTCCGGTTGTGTAAAGTCGGGGAAGGTACAGTCGCCCGGCCATACCTTGCCGTGATATTCGTCGCCATTTGCTTTTCTTACCCAGATGTTCTTGGCGCTTCCCGATTGATAAACGCTATAGCTAGGATCGACTTTTACTCCTGGATCTATCATATATACGGACTTGAAACCTTTTTGGTGGAGGTAGTCGTTCAAAGCTTTCGGATTGGAAAATCTATCCTTATTAAAGGTGAAGACTCTATATCCCTCCATGTAATCGATATCCATCCAAACTACGTCACAAGGTATCTTCTTGATGCGGAAAGTGTCGGCTATCTGACGGACGCGTGTCTCACTATCGTAAGAAAAGCGACATTGATGATATCCTAATGCCCACCTTGGAGGCATTTTTATTGTTCCTGTCAATTCGGATAAGCCTTTCAATACAGCCTGTGGAGATTCACGGTCTATAATGAATACTCGGAATAATGCGCCTTCGGTATTGAGTACGATTTCCGTGGAATTAGTGTAGAGTTCGGATTTCCATGAAGTATCGAAGATTATACCGAATGCAGAGCCGTCTTTTCTGACTCCCATAACCCATGGGTGCGATTGATAAAGCCTTTTTCCTTGTTCTACACTATATGCACCGGTATCTGTATTCCATAATTTTATGTGTTGTCCATTGCGTAGAAGCGGACCGGTAACTTCTCCGCCGCCATAGAGACTGATATCTCCGGAGATTTTTAAAGTCGCGGATGCTTTGTTCTCTGTCACAGTGAACTCGGGTACCAATGACCAGCTTTTAGGAGCACTTCCTATGGAAACAGGTTCCTTTTGGAGGATCAATGAAGGAGTTTTGCTTTGGTCGAAGCCGGTCGGGACAAATTCTACAATTTTCTTTCCAACTAAACTCGACTTTTGAATAGGTATGTTTTTGGCATTAATATCCAAAAAACAGAAAATAGCCAATGCTAATATTAGCTTTAATGATTTCATAGTGTTTTTGTTATAGAATGATTTTTTTCTTTTGCCTATCTTGCTTATGATTTCTGATGACAAATTAAATCAAAAAAAATAAAATTGTTAATCAGTATTTTACAATATATAATAAATGGCACGGATATGTACTATGTTGTCTTGCATTTAGACCATTCAATTGTATAGATTGAATGTTGAATTGAATTTTTCGGCAAGGATTACTGTTCTTCAGCCCGTTATTAATATTATGTCATTTAATATTCTATCTTTGCTCCCTCGCTTAACGAACATTATTATAAAAGAGATAAAATGGCAGAGGAACAGTTGGCACGGACTAGAATATATTCGGATAGAGAAGAACAGGCAAATACAATATCTCATGCTATCGGCATTTTGTTGGGATTGGGTACGGGAGGACTTCTTTTGTCGAAAGCATTCGACCGTGGCGGGTGGGCAGTAGCCAGCGTGATTGTTTATTTGTGCGGAATGTTGTCCTGTTATATCATTTCGACTTGCTACCACGGATGTAAAGAGGGTAAAAGAAAACGCCTTCTTCAAAAGTGGGATCATGCTTTGATTTATGTTCATATCGCAGGCACGTACACCCCTTTTACTCTTGTTACTTTAAGAGAAGTGGGATGGTGGGGGTGGTCATTATTTTCTTTTGTTTGGTTATCTGCTATTATAGGTGTATTTGTTAGCTTTAGGAGGCATCAAAAGCATAGCTATCTGGAAACGGCCTGCTATGTTATAATGGGTTGTTCAGTACTGGTGGCTTTTAAACCGTTGATTGATGTATTGGGCCAGGCAGGACATTTGAGCGCTTTATACTGGCTCATTGGTGGTGGCATTTCGTATATTATAGGTGCGGTGTTTTACTCATTAACCAAGAAACAATACATGCATACGGTGTTTCATTTCTTTGTTTTGGGTGGGAGCATCTGTCATATTATTGCCATTTATATGGTCCTCTAAAAAAAACCATGGCATTGCTGGACGTGTGCTTTATTTTCAGTTAGTGATACTAAAAAAGAATGTGGGGCATACTTCCGGTATATCCCCGATAGTATCCGGCACTGTTTATTCGTGATTCTTTCCCGATTATCTTCTTTGTATTTAATAGTCTTTCTGAATCGATTTCATTAACTTCTTGAATATAGAATCATACTATACGATTCTATGAATCATATAGTACTATTCCGGAAATCCTATAATAGTCGTACTGTGAATGTACAAACAGCTTAAACACTTTATGGAAAGGGGCGTATAAATAAAGGTATGTATGGGACTTGCGTTGGGCTAGAATATGCCGGGTATTGTCTCCGGTTTGATTTCAGAATTATCAAACTTGCCGGTAAGGTTTTCATTCCCTTTCGGATCTAGTTCAAGAGCCTTTTTGAGATCTTCTATCGAGCCATCCTTGTCTCCGCTGATAAGTTTGGCACGGCCGCGTTCATGATAAGCTTGAGTAAAGTTTGGGTTTAACTCAACAGCTTCATTATATAGTTCAATCGCTTTTGAAGCTTCTCCCTTGTCTGTGAAATACTTTCCTAATTTAAGAAAAGCCTGTTCGTTGAAAGGGTTTAGTTCTATAACGTATAAATAGTCTTTCTCGGCTTCTTCTCCATTACCCGTCGCTTCTTGTATCTGCCCGTGTAATAGCAATGCAGCTTCATCTTCTGCGTTTTCTTTCAGAATCAAGTCGACATCTTCTGCGGCTTCTTTATACTGATTTAATGAAATCAGAATATCCGCACGCAATAAAAGAGCTTCTGTGTAATTGTTCTTTAATTGTATAGCTTGAGTCAGCGAAGCGATGGCCATGATGTCATTCTTTAAGTAATGCTCCGATTTCCCCAATAAATAATGTGCGGAGGCATTTTCTTTTTGCAACTCAATCACTTTTTTGGCGTACCTACCCATGTCTTCATACTTCTCCTGCATAAAGTTGATGTTTGCCAAAACAAGATAAGTTTCAGTATGCTCCGGTTCCAACTCTAGCATTTCCTGTAATAATTCACCGGCATCATCCAATTCTCCTTTTTGAATATAAGCTTGGGAAAGGTAATTCATTGTTTCAAAATCCTTTTGTAAAGCAATCGCCTCAGTAAAGAACTTAATGGCAAAATCTATCTGCCCTGCCCGTTGCGCGCGCATGCCGTCATACTTGAAAATATCAAATTTCTTTTGGATGTTTTTCTGTTTGTCATTTTCCGTGTTTTGCTGTGCGTTACCGGAGAAAAGTGATTTTAAAAAGCCCATAATGTTTTTCTTTTAGTATGTTACATTGCTAACCTTATTTTATTTGACAGGTATGCTTTTAGTTTCTTTTATTTCTACAAATGAAAGGTATTTTTCTCTATAATACAATGCTCTGTCGATAATTATTAGAATATGGGCGTACTTAAATGGAAAGCATCCCGTTATTCGATTTCAAATCACCGTCTTCTAATAATTCGCGAATACACGTGGCGACAAGCTCTTTGTCTTCAGTGATTTGCCCTGCCAGATGTGCGGGAGTTTGTGCACTCTGCTCCACCAAACTTAGTATTTTTTTCTTTAGCTCGGATTGAGGGGGCTGTTCCATTGCATCACGCTGGCTGATGCAGGTGTCGCATATTCCACATTTATGCTCATTCTTCTCTCCGAAATAGCGCAATAACATTCGACTACGACAGGTGGTATCTGTGGTAACGTAATCTATAATGGCTTTAATGCGTAATTTATAGCGCTCTTTTCGTTCTTCGTATACGCTATACGGTATTTGGAGTTGGGCACTATCTACTCGTTCACGTGTATAGATAATGTAAGGAGTCTTCTTGTGTGGAATATAATCTACGATGTGCAATTTGGATAACCGGATGAGAATATCGTATACTTGCTGTCTGGTCAGCCCACTACGTATAGCTATGGAATCTTCATTAATGAAAGTATAGTCGGTGAATAGTCCCGTGTATGAACGCAGGATTACTTGGATAAGTTTATCCGCTTCATCACCAAGCTTATGTAGCTTGTAAAGTTCTTCACGACGCACAGTAAAAAATACTCTGGAAGCATTATCCTGTTCGTCGGTATATTCCAGATAACCTGCCTGTGTCAATATCTTTAAGGCACTATTGACCGGAACCGGGAAATATTTAAATTTTCGGCAGAAATCCTCAATATTGAATTCTCTGATGCAATCCTGTCCATCACCCATTGCCATTTGATAATAATACTGCAAATGTTCATAGACCTGCCGTATATATTCTTTGTCGGGAAAAGTATCAGGTACACGTTTATTTAAAGTGGTTTTATCCGATTTAGCATATAAGATTACCGCATAAGCCTTCTCTCCGTCTCTGCCGGCCCGTCCGGCTTCCTGGAAGTAAGCTTCGGGGGAATCAGGTAAATCGAGATGTACCACTAATCGTACATCCGGTTTATCAATGCCCATTCCAAAAGCATTTGTGGCGACGATAACCCGACTTTCTCCTTTCTGCCAACGTTGCTGGCGGATATCCTTGGTTGCATCATCAAGTCCCGCATGGTAGAAGTCGGCAATGAACCCTTCTCCGTTTAGTAATTCCGTTATTTCTTTAGTACGTCTTCTATTGCGTACATAAACAATGGCACTACCCGGAATTGATTTCAAAATATGTAGGAGTTCTCCTGTCTTATTCTCTGCCTGACGAACGATGTATGCAAGATTCTTACGCTCAAAGCTTATCCGAAAGACATTCTCTTCTTTGAAGTGAAGCCGTTCCTGAATGTCTTTCACTACTTCTGGAGTGGCTGTTGCTGTCAGGGCCAATACGGGAACATTAGGCACTAACTGACGTATTTCGGCTATTTTGAGGTACGCCGGTCTGAAGTCGTATCCCCATTGCGAGATGCAGTGGCTTTCATCCACAGTGATCATGCTGACCTTGATCTTTGCAAGTTTAACGCGAAAGATCTCGGTATCAAGCCGCTCGGGGGAGATATATAAGAATTTGTAGTTGCCGAATATACAGTTTTCCAGTGCAATGATAATCTCTTGTCTGGTCATTCCCGAGTAAATGGCAAGAGCCTTTATGCCGCGGCTTTTCAGGTTCTGTACCTGATCTTTCATCAGCGCGATTAAAGGGGTAACCACGAGGCACAATCCATCTTTTGCTAATGCCGGCACCTGAAAGGTAATCGATTTACCACCTCCTGTCGGCATTAGTCCCAAGGTATCTCTGCCTTCACCAATACTGGTGATAATTTCTTCCTGTAAATCACGGAAGCAATCATATCCCCAATATTGTTTTAAAATCTCTTTGTACACTTTGTACCCGATGTTATAAACTTATACTTCTCTGTTGTTTTAACACAAAGAAAGGCTATTAAAAGTAAAACGCTATTAATCCGGCTTAATATCCTCAATCTGCAATTGTACTTCTCCGCGTTTATGCGTATTTTCTTCAACCGTATAGCAGATATCGAACGAACGACGTGTTTTTATAAAACGTACGTGCGAACTTTGCCCGAATGCTATGCCATTCATTACATTATTCGACTTGTTGTCTACCAATTCCAGCTTGATATGTTCCTGATCACGTCCTACAACTTTGCTTGTCCCGTAATCATACACATTGTGTGTGCAAAAAATCGGTTTAGTATTCTCCGGTCCAAAGGGGTTGAACTTCTTCAAATCACTGAAGAATTTAGGGTTGATATCCTTAAAGTCTATTTCAGCATCAATTTTGATGACTGAACTAGTCTGTTCCGGTAGGATATTTTGAGAAACATATTCTTCAAATCGTTTTATAAATGCCGGAACGTTTTCCACTTTCATAGAGAGTCCTGCTGCATAAGTATGCCCTCCAAAATTCTCTAATAAGTCGCGACAATATTCTACAGCCTTATATACATCAAAACCCAATACTGAACGTGCTGAACCTGTGGCCATATTGTCTGTACGAGTCAACACGACGGCAGGTCGATAATATATTTCAGTCAATCTTGAAGCTACAATACCTATCACCCCTTTATGCCAGTCTTCATTGTATAAAACAATAGAACGACGTTCAGAAAGCCCTTCTAAACTACCGACAATCTGGTTAGCCTCCTCTGTCATCGTTTTATCAAGATCTTTGCGGGTTTCGTTGTACTGGTTAATTAGTGAAGCTTTGTCCAATGCGATGGACAAGTCTTTTTCTATTAATAAGTCGACAGCCTCTTTTCCATTTTGTATACGTCCGGAAGCATTAATGCGTGGTCCTATCTTGAAGACGATATCGCTGACAGTTATCTCTTTGTCTTTTAACCCGCATACGTCGATAATCGCTTTCATTCCTACACTTGGATTGCTGTTCAATTGCTTCAGACCATGATAAGCTAATATACGGTTTTCTCCCATTATAGGAACGATATCCGAAGCGATACTTACCGCAACCAGATCCAATAGAGGAATTAAGTTATGGAAATCAATGCCATTGCTCATAGCAAATGCCTGCATGAACTTAAACCCTACACCACAACCCGCAAGATGTTCATACGGATAAGTGTTGTCTATGCGCTTTGCATTAAGAATAGCTGTAGCCGGGGGTAAGATTTCGTCAGGCACATGATGGTCGCAGATAATAAAGTCAATGCCTTTCTCTTTGGCATAAGTAATTTCTGTCACGGCTTTTATACCACAGTCCAACACAATGATCAGCTTTACACCGGTCTCGAAAGCATAGTCTACTCCTTTTCTTGAAACCCCATATCCCTCATTATATCGATCGGGGATATAGTAATCAATATTCGAATAAAATTGCTGAATGAATTTGTACACTAGAGATACCGAGGTGGTTCCATCCACATCGTAATCTCCGTAAACCATAATACGTTCTTTTTTTCCCATCGCCTTATTGAGGCGTTCCACTGCAATATCCATATCTTTCATTAAGAATGGGTCATGCAAATCAGGTAATTGAGGACGAAAGAATTTTTTTGCTTCCTGTGGGTTAGTAATTCCTCGTTCTACTAATAGTTTTCCAAGAATAGGACTAATTCCTAGTTCCTTAGCCAATCTCTGACTTATTTCTGCCTGTTCGGGTGTAATGGGTTGATAATTCCATTTGTGAGCCATTTTATATATTATTTTTCTTTTTCTATCTTAGTGGCTGAAGAACAATTCTACATTCCAGCTTTACGAAATTAAGAACGATATAACTTTAGCCATCCTGTGCTGAAGTGCTTTCTTAACACTAAAAAAGCATGTGCCGTTCCTATATCTTGTTTGGGGATAATCTTGAAGATATCTGTTTTTCTCTTCAAAGGTGTAAAAGTACGAAAAAGTTGTGTAATGATGGGTAAATCAACTGAAAACTTTTCAAGCTGTTCAGGTACTTTCTTTATATACTTTTGCTCATATTTGCGATTTATAATATATATTTGTTATCCCGAAATATAATTAGTTTTTTATGCTGACATTTATCTCATGCGCCAAAACGATGGCAAACAATTTTATAGAGATGGAAACTCCTGTTGTATCTGTTCCATATTTTCAAGAAGAAGCTTTTCACAATGCATTGTATATGTCGCAATATTCGCCTGTAGAATTAGAAAAAATATTACGAGTGAATTCAAAAATAGCTACTGAGAATTATTTACGTTATCAAGATTTCTGTTCGCCGGAAAACAAAGCAATACCTGCTATTTTTGCCTATACAGGGGCTGTTTATAAACGTCTTTCGCCGAAAGATTTTTCGATTGATGATCTACTTTATGCGCAAGATCATTTACGCATCACCTCTTTTCTATACGGACTACTCCGTCCTTTGGATGCTATAAAGACTTACCGCTTGGAGGGGGATGTTCGATTACCGGAAAGAGGGGGGAAGGCCATGTTTGAATATTGGAAACCTTTGTTGACCGACTGGTTTATAGGGAGTATTAAAGAAAAAGGAGGTATCTTGCTGAATCTCGCTAGTGCTGAAATGCAGAGCTTGTTCGATTGGAACCGTGTTCAGCGTGAGGTGCGGGTAGTCACTCCCGATTTTCATGTGTGGAAAGCGGGACGTCTTGCCACTGTTGTTATATATGTTAAGATGTGTCGGGGTGAAATGGCACGGTTAGCCATAAAGGATCGTCTTACCGATCCTGAACAATTGCAATCGTTCTCATGGGAAGGATTTAAATATGATGAAAATCGCAGCACGGAGAATCACTATGTTTTTACCTTAGGGTAATTGATATTGTCTGCTTGCGTAAAATGTGAAATAGCGGGCATAAAAGATTTCTATGCTTTATATATGTCGATTTTATACGTGCTTCTTTCTCCTCAAATCTTTTCCTTCATAAGTGCAAATAGCATTAACCCACTCTTCTGTTAAAGCTTTAGACTCGTGATTTTCCAGATCAAAAGTGACCATTACTGAGCGGCAGATGCATTTAACTTCTCCACTTTCAATGTCAATAACCCGTTGAGCTAATTGAAAACTCTTCGTTCCTATTTCAGTAACAGCAGTCTGTACTGCAACGTGATCAGAACCATATATTTGAGTAAGAAAATCTACGTCAATGTGCACCACTACTATGCCGTCTTTCTCCCAATCTACATTAGGACATACAGATGCAAAGTATTCGGTTTTTCCTAAATCATAAAAAGAAAAATAAACCGTATTATTAACGTGTCCAAACTTGTCTACGTCGTTAAAGCGTATTTGTAGAGGGAGGGTGTGTTTGAATTTTATTTCTTCCATTGTTTTCTAATAAACTTTTCAATAGTCCGGCAAAAGTACTATTTTTGCGTGTTAATCGTTATGTTTATGAATCAAGAAATGATAGAAGACATAAAAAAAGCATGTCAGATAATGAGTGAAGGCGGGATTATCTTATATCCTACCGATACCATTTGGGGAATAGGTTGTGATGCGACTAATGAAGAAGCAGTACGACGTGTGTATGAGATTAAGCAACGCTCCGATAGTAAAGCGTTACTCGTTTTGGTTGATACTTCCGTTAAAGTTGATTTCTATGTGGAGGATGTGCCGGATGTAGCTTGGGATTTGATAGATATGGCTGAAAAGCCATTGACGATTATTTATTCAGGTGCACGTAATTTGGCTCCTAATCTGCTAGCGGAGGACGGTAGTGTTGGTATCCGAGTGACAAATGAAGAATTCTCTCATCGTTTATGCCAACAATTTCGCAAAGCAATAGTCTCGACTTCTGCTAATATTAGTGGACTGCCTTCACCGGCAACCTTTGCGGAAATTAGTGAAGAAGTGAAAGCCAAGGTTGATTATATTGTGGGATATCGTCAAAATGAGACCGGACATCCGAAACCTTCCAGTATTATTAAATTGGAAAAAGGTGGTGTATTCAAAATAATCCGCGAATAAAAAGTTTCGGTATACGTATAGCATGGAAAAAGAAGGAATGACTTTTTTTCAACGTTTCTTACTGTGGCGTGAAAAAAAAATAAAGGAAAAGCAGTTTATTTTAATATTAAGTTTTCTTGTTGGTATCTTTACAGCTTTAGCTGCTTTTATATTAAAAGAACTGATACACTGGATTGAGAGGTTCTTGACTGATAATTTTGATGTAACCGAAGCGAATTATCTTTATTTGGTTTATCCGGTTGTAGGAATTTTCTTAGCGGGTTTATTCGTTCGTCACGTGGTGAAAGATGATATTGGTCATGGGGTAACAAAAATCTTATATGCAATATCCAGAAGGCAAGGGAGAATAAAACGACATAACGTCTGGTCATCTATAATTGCTAGTTCTATTACAATTGGATTTGGAGGTTCTGTCGGAGGTGAAGCTCCAATTGTACTAACGGGATCTGCGATAGGTTCTAATTTGGGAAGCACCTTTAAAATGGAACAGCGCACTTTGATGCTTTTAGTCGGTTGTGGTGCAGCCGGTGCTATTGCTGGTATTTTTAAAGCTCCTATTGCGGGATTGGTGTTTACTTTGGAAGTATTGATGATTGATTTGACAATGGCTTCTTTATTACCACTGTTGATTTCGTCAGTTACAGCAGCAACTGTCTCTTATGTATTGACGGGTACCGGGGCAATGTTTAAGTTTCATCTTGATCAGGTCTTTCTTTTAGAGCGCATCCCTTATGTAATTATGCTTGGGGTATGCTGTGGATTGGTGTCGTTATATTTTACACGTGCAATGAATGCAGTCGAAGGAGTCTTTGGTAAGCTGAAGGGCCCATACCAAAAATTGGCTCTTGGTGGCGTGATGTTGAGTGTTCTGATATTCTTATTCCCGCCGCTTTACGGTGAAGGATATGATACGATTAATCTGTTGCTGAATGGAAGCTCGAATGCCGACTGGAATACAGTTATGAATAACTCGCTCTTTTATGGAAATGGAAGTCTATTATTGGTTTACTTGCTGTTGATCATTCTCACTAAAGTTTTTGCTTCAAGTGCAACTAATGGTGGTGGAGGTTGTGGTGGTATTTTTGCTCCTTCCTTATATCTAGGATGTATTGCGGGATTTATTTTTTCACATTTTAGCAATCGGTTTAATTTTGCAGCTTTTCTTCCTGAGAAGAATTTCGCGTTGATGGGAATGGCAGGGGTGATGAGTGGTGTAATGCATGCTCCCTTGACTGGTGTTTTTCTTATAGCCGAATTGACGGGGGGGTATGATTTGTTCCTTCCACTTCTGATTGTTTCGGTTAGTTCTTATCTCACCATCATAATTTTTGAGCCTCACAGTATTTATTCTATGCGTCTCGCAAAGAAGGGTGAGTTAATCACACATCATAAAGATAAAGCTGTATTGACTTTGATGAAAGTAGAAAATGTGGTGGAAAAAGACTTTGTAACAGTCCATCCCAATATGGACTTAAGCGAATTAGTAAAAGCAATATCATCTTCTCAAAGAAATATTTTTCCTGTTACTGACCAAAGTGGAGTTTTAATTGGAATTGTTACATTGGATGGCATACGCAATATAATGTTCCGGCAAGAGCTATATCATCGTTTTAATGTTGGTAAACTGATGACTTCTGTTCCTGCGCGATTATATGTTACTGACAGCATGGAACAAGTAATGAGAACATTTGATGAGACTAATGCATGGAATTTGCCTGTGGTGGATGAAGAAGGCCGATATATGGGATTTGTATCCAAGTCGAAAATCTTCAGTTCTTATCGGCAAGTGCTGGTACACTTTTCCGATGATTGATAATAGTTGAAAAAAAGACCTTACTATCCATAAGCAAGGGTAAGAGGTGCTTTTCTTTTTAGTTGGATAGAGTACATGCTAAAGATTAATTTAATTTTTTGATATGAAGAAGGAAGATCTGAGAATAGTCTATATGGGCACTCCTGACTTTGCTGTAGAATCGTTGAAAACGCTGGTTGATGGAGGATATAACGTTGTTGGTGTGATCACTATGCCTGATAAACCGGCAGGAAGGGGACATAAAATACAATATTCGCCAATAAAGCAATATGCATTGGAGCAAGGCCTTCCATTACTACAACCGGAAAAACTTAAGAATGAGGAATTTCTGCAAGCTCTGGCCGATTGGAAAGCAGATATTCAAATTGTTGTTGCTTTTCGCATGTTGCCTGAGGTAGTATGGAATATGCCCCGGTTTGGGACTTTCAATCTTCATGCTTCCTTACTTCCTCAATACCGGGGAGCAGCCCCTATAAATTGGGCTGTGATTAACGGTGATGTCGAGACCGGAGTCACGACTTTCTTCCTGAATCATGATATTGATACCGGTGAGATTATAAAACAAGAACATGTCCCTATTGCGGAAACTGATAATGCCGGAGACATACATGATAAATTAATGACTGTTGGTGCACGATTGGTGATGGAAACTGTTGATGATATATTGAATGATGCCATAAGACCCATGCCTCAAGAGTATTTGAAGGAAGGAGAGTTACGTCCTGCTCCTAAAATATTTAAAGAAACTTGCCGTATTGACTGGACTCTTACAACTAAGAACGTTTATGATTTTGTAAGAGGCCTTTCGCCTTATCCTGCGGCTTGGACGGAACTTTATCAGTCGGGTAAAGAACCGGTTATTGTGAAACTCTTTGAAACAGAGAAGATTGAGGATTCCCACGCATACCCGTGCGGCGCTTTATTGACGGATGGTAAGACCTATATTCGTGTAGCAGTGCAAGATGGCTTTATCGGGATACGCTCATTGCAGCTACCGGGTAAGAAACGATTGACGGTAGATGAACTCTTAAGAGGATATCAGTTGGCAGATAAATCTTATATGAAGTAAGATTTATACTATGCTTGATGCTCTTGTGTATTGAAAAATGATCTTTTATATCGTGGATGAATATATTCTCTTTTTTATTATGGAGTAGAGTCTGATCTTTTTCTTTACCTTTGCGTTGTATATTTATTACTTCATTTGTATTAAAAATGTGATATTATGAAACCTATTATAGCTCCTTCTTTGCTGTCTGCTGATTTTGCCTATTTAGCCAAAGATATTGAAATGGTGAATAAGAGCGAGGCTGACTGGCTGCATATTGATATAATGGACGGAGTATTTGTACCGAATATATCCTTTGGATTTCCTGTGTTGAGATATGTTGCTGAACTTACGGAAAAGCCATTGGATGTACATTTGATGATTGTTAATCCGGAAAAGTTCATTCCTGAAGTAAAAGCTTTGGAAGCTCACACCATGAATGTTCATTTTGAAGCCTGTACGCACCTTCATCGTGTGGTGCAACAAATAAGAGATGCGGGGATGCATCCTGCTGTAACTCTTAATCCGGCGACTCCTGTTGTTCTGTTGAAGGACATTATCAAGGATTTATACATGGTTTTACTAATGAGTGTAAATCCAGGATTTGGTGGCCAAAAGTTTATTGAACATACCGTTGAGAAAGTACGTGAACTGCGTCAATTGATTGATTCTACGGGTGCACAAACTTTGATTGAAGTTGATGGTGGAGTGAATTTGGAGACCGGATACAAATTGGTTGAGGCTGGTGCTGATGCATTGGTTGCGGGTAATTCTGTCTTTGGTGCTGCTAATCCCCAGGAAATGATCCGTCAATTAAAGAACCTTTAATCGTAAAGCCTTTTTGTATTTGCTTTGCAGCGATGCCTTTTCCTACGGCTTTTGATTCCGCTTCTCGGAGGGATCCTTTGCGGGGATGCTTGTTTCTTTCTGCAACAGAATCATTATGTTTCTTTCATTCAATCGGCATGGGCCTCTATTCCTTTACTATTAGGAATCTTTTTCTGTTGTCTTATTTTCTGTATTGTCAGTTACTTTGTATCTAACTACTATCGCTTACATTATCTGTTTGGCTTTCTAGCTATTTCTTCTTGCTTTCTGTTAGGAATGATTCTGGCTACACTTCACCTACATCAAACAGATTTTAGTTTTTCAAGCAAGACTCCTTCTATTTATGAAGTGAAGATCTCCGACAAACCCGTACAAAAGGAGAATTCAATATTGTGTCATGTCACAATAGAGGGCAAATATCAGAACAAGGAGATTGAAGCATATCATGATAAAAAGCATTTTCTCCTTTATTTTGCAAAAGATGAAATGTCGCGCATATTAAAGCGGGGTGATATCCTTACCATATATGCCCATCTTTCATTGCCACAGAATAATGGTAATCCGGATGAATTTGATTATAGACGCTATCTGATTAGAAACGGAATATCTGGTACGGGATATGTAGCCTCCAGGCATTGGAGGATGCTTAGGCACGATTCAAATCTCTCCTTTAGCCAAGTAGCGCAGGATTATCGTGACAAGCTGATCCGAGTGTTTCAACGTCTTGGATTCCAGGGAGATAATTTTGCTGTGCTATCTGCCCTGACTGTGGGGTACATGAATGATTTAAGCAATGAATTAAAGGAAGTGTATTCTATTGCCGGTGTGAGCCACGTACTATCTTTGTCCGGTTTGCATATAGGCATATTGTATGCTTTACTCTTATTTCTTTTCTCTCCTTTTTGGAAAAGATTACCCATGATCAAGCCATGGATATATGCTATAATTGTCATGATGCTTTGGGGCTTTGCTTTTTTTACAGGAGCACAGCCTCCTGTAATTCGTTCTGTTATAATGGCAACGGTGTACGCTCTCTCATGTCTGCAGTCTAATAAACCGTTGTCCCTCAATACATTGTCGGCTACGGCTTTCTTTATGCTATTATATAATCCGTTGTGGGTGTATGATGTTGGCTTCCAGTTATCTTTTGTTTCTATAGCAGCAATTCTCTTATTGCAACCTCCAATATATCGATTATTGACGGTTAGACGAAAGTCTGTAACCTCTTTTAGTACTTATATTAAGCATAAAATATTCAGAAAAGGAGATTCTACCATTAAGTATGATTGGCTGACTTCTGCTCTGTACGTGGTGTGGGGAGTTGTAACCGTGTCAATAGCTGCACAACTAGGGACAGCACCGCTAATAGCTCATTATTTCCATCAATTGCCCACACATTTTCTGATTACCAACCTTTGGATTATTCCTGTCACTACACTTGTGTTGTATTTGGCTTGCTTCATGCTGCTAATGACTCCTTTTCCTTCTTTCCAACAACAGATAGCCGACGTCTTGAATAACTTACTCGATTTGCAGAACGAAATGCTTCATGCTACTGCAAGTTGGCCTTTAGCTTCCATAGATCAGCTTTGGTTGGACGGACTGGAAGTTGTCATGATTTACTTTATGCTGCTAATGATATACCGTTGCTTAAAGAGGTGTACGTTTCGACGCGTGTCTCTTATGCTCTTCTGTATATTATTGTTTTTTACTTATCAATTGTATGACAGGCTTTCAAATATCCCTTCTAGAACTATAGTATTCTACAATGATTCACGAAAGAACTTAAATGTTCACTGCTTTAATGAAGGAGGAGAATCTTGGTTGTTTTGTGTCGGTTCCCATAAGCCTTACTATTCTTTGTATAGATCTGTTTCCCCGTATTGGACTCATCTACATATCCCAACTCCTCATTTTCTCCCTTCGGATGCCAGCCTTAATCACATTTCTGCTCATAATGATATTGTAGATTATGGAGGTAAGCGCATTTGCTTGCTTTGCGATGATCGTTGGTTGGATAGGAAATGTGGTAGTAAGCTGAATGTGGACTATCTATTCCTTTCAAGTGGTTATAAGGGGAGACTCATCGATTTAGCGAATCTATTTAATATTCGTAAAGTCATATTGAACTCTTCTTTTTCGGAGTATCGGCGTGAGTTAATAGAACAAGAATGCAAAAAGATGCAAATCCCTTATATTGACCTCTCCATAAATGGGGCTTTATTTATATCGCTATGATTACTTTCTCCATAAAAGGTTAATGTGACTATCTAATTTTATGTATTTTATTTCATTTTGTTCGTAATATAATTGTTTTATAGATCAAATTTATATATTTGCACTGAATAATAAAACAAAAAGATATGTTGTTTGTAAGAAAGCCGATTAATGTTCTGTTCAGTGAAGCAGAAAAAAGTGCTGAGTTAAAGCGCTCTCTTAGTTATGTTTCATTGATTACTTTGGGGGTTGGTGCCATAATAGGCGCAGGGCTATTTTCGTTAACCGGTATTGCAGCAGCAGAGAATGCGGGGCCCGCAGTGACAATATCATTTATTATTGCTGCTATAGGGTGTATGTTTGCTGGTTTATGTTATGCTGAATTTGCCTCAATGATACCTGTAGCCGGTAGTGCTTATACTTATTCATACGCAACGATGGGCGAGTTTGTGGCTTGGATTATTGGTTGGGACTTGATTTTGGAATATGCGTTGGGAGCTGCCACGGTATCTGTAAGCTGGTCGCGCTATCTCATCGAATTTTTAATCAAACATGATCTTAATTTTATTCCCCATCAATTGCTGTGCTCACCTTTTGAAACCTTAAGCCTTTCTAATGGAATGGTGATTAACGATGGAATTATTAATCTGCCTGCAATCTTTATTGTGACCTTACTTTCTTTTGTATTAATAAATGGGACAAAAAGAAGCGCTACGATGAATAATCTTTTGGTTTTCTTGAAACTGAGCGTTGTTTTCGTCTTTATTATAGTTGGATGGCATTATATTTCTCCGGCGAATCACAATCCTTACATTATACCTAATGCAGGAGAAGAAGCTTTGAGAAGCGGGCAGATGGGCTTTTGGTCATTTCTGCATAGTGACAATTTTGGGCATTATGGCATTTCTGGAATTCTACGTGGTGCGGCAGTTGTTTTCTTCTCGTTTGTCGGCTTTGATGCTGTATCTACTGCTGCTCAAGAGGCAAAAAATCCAAAAAGAGACATGCCGATAGGAATTTTAGGGTCATTAGTCGTTTGTACTATTTTATATGTGCTGTTTTCTTTTGTAATGACTGGACTGGCTAATTATAAAGAGTTTATCAATGATGCAAAACCTGTTGCAACTGCTATAGCGCATACTCCTTATACTTGGCTACAAGATGGGATAACGGTGGCAATTTTGGCAGGTTATACATCTGTCATCTTAGTTATGCTTTTGGGACAAAGCCGTGTGTTTTACTCAATGTCACACGATGGATTATTGCCGCGTATCTTTTCACATGTTCATCCGAAATTTCATACTCCATGGAAGACCAATCTCTTTTTTATGGTATTTGTAAGTCTATTTGCAGGCTTTGTACCGGTTTCTGACTTAGGGCACATGGTGTCCATTGGTACACTGTTTGCGTTCATTCTCGTTTGTATCGGAATTATTATTATGAGGAAAAAGATGCCGGATATCCCTCGTAAATTTAAAGCACCTTTTGTTCCCACAGTTCCTATATTAGGTATAATTGTTTGTTTGTTGATGATGGTATCTCTACCAAAAGAAAGTTGGGAGAGATTGGTGATATGGATGATAATAGGTGTCTCTATCTATTTCTTTTACAGTCGCAAGCATTCTGTTATCAGACGTAACATATTAAAAGATAAGGAAAGATTAGACTCTGATCACTAAAAAGCTATTATTTCTCTGTTCGCATTAAGGCTACTTCCAAACTTTTTGTACTTTTGCCTTTTCTTAATTGTGTATAAAGAAGAAATATATGCTGACTAAAGTTATAGATCAACCCAAAATAGATCGTTTTGCCAAATGGTTGGAAGATGCTGATAAGATAGTGATTATTGCTCATGTTGCGCCCGATGGGGATGCTATAGGCTCTTCATTAGGCTTGTGGCATTTTCTCGACTATCAAGGTAAAACCGCCAATGTTATAGTACCCAATGCATTTCCTGATTTTTTAAAATGGATGCCGGGGAGCAAGGATATCCTTTGCTATGATCGTTACAGAGATTTTGCAAACAAACTCATTGCTGAGGCAGATATTATCTGTTGTCTTGATTTTAATGCACTGAAAAGAGTTGATGCAATGGCGGATGCTATACATTCAGCTAAAGCAAAGAAAATCTTGATAGATCACCATCTCTACCCCGAAGATTTTTGCGAGATCACGATGTCGTATCCCAAAATTTCATCTACTTCGGAACTTATATTCCGGCTAATATGTCGGATGGGGTATTTTGATGATATAACGAAGGAAGGCGCTGAATGTATCTATACCGGTATGATGACGGATACAGGGGGCTTCACGTACAACTCCAACGACCGTGAAATTTATTTTATTATAAGTGAGCTCTTGTCGAAAGGTATTGATAAAGACGATATTTACCGCAGAGTATATAATACATATTCCGAGAGCCGTCTACGTTTGATGGGATATGTTCTTTCTCAAATGCGGGTATACCCGGAACATCATGCGGCACTCATCTCTTTAACGAAGAATGAACAGCGTAATTTTGATTATATACGGGGGGATAGTGAAGGATTTGTTAATATACCTTTGAGTATAAAAGGCGTTGTTTTCTCTTGCTTTCTACGTGAAGACACTGAGAAGCCGATGATAAAAATATCTCTACGTTCTGTAGGTACTTTCCCTTGTAACCAATTAGCTGCGGAGTTTTTCAATGGAGGTGGACACTTGAATGCCTCCGGAGGAGAGTTTTATGGCACAATGGATGAGGCAAGAGCGACTTTTGAAGAAGCTTTGAAAAAGTTTGCTCCTTTGCTGATTGCTAAAGAATGAAAAAGAATACACGAAAGGTTAAA
The DNA here is from genome assembly GCA_041907545.1 of Bacteroides sp. Classification (GTDB taxonomy): domain Bacteria; phylum Bacteroidota; class Bacteroidia; order Bacteroidales; family Bacteroidaceae; genus Bacteroides. Next base: position 22,548 of record JAYRGX010000007.1, on the reverse strand, counting down.
AGATACGAACTTTCTTATCTCGTGTTTTAACTTTCCGCGAAATCAAATACCTTTGTACGAACTTACTAAATAACAGATAATGAAGAAACTTACCTTGTTTTTTATGAGCTTACTCTTCTGTAGCATTGCTTTTCAGGCATGTGACAATACGAAGACGTATGCCGAGATGCTAGATGATGAGAAAAAAGCGATCAGCGAGTTTATAAAAGACCACAACATAAAAGTGATATCGCAATCGGAATTCTATAAGAATGATTCTACTACCGACACGCTGAAGAATGAATACGTACAGCTTGCCAGTGGGGTTTATATGCAAATTGTTGATAAAGGATCTAAAATGCCGAGTGATACAGTGAAGAAGAATGACTTGGTTTTAGTTCGCTTTATGGAGTATAGTATCTTTGATAAAGATACCACGCTTACTAACATTAACGATCCGCAACTTCCCGATGAATTTAAATATACGGTAACTAGTTCATCTATTGCCGGGATTTTTACAGCAGGCTATATGTATAATTACTATGGCACATCTGTTCCAGCTGGTTGGTTGGTTCCTTTAACTTATGTTCGCGATAAAGCTCATGTACGATTAATCGTTCCTTCTAAGATGGGGCAAAAAAATGCTATGCAAGCTGTTTATCCTTATTTTTATGATATTCGTAAGTACCAGATATTTAAATAGAACAATCAATATTTTTAGATCTATATTATGACTTTAATCAAATCAATATCCGGAATCCGCGGAACAATCGGTGGAGGAGCGGGAGAAGGATTGAATCCGCTTGATATTGTAAAATTTACATCTGCATACGCTACCTTAATTCGTAAGACGTGCAAGGTTAAAAGCAACAAAATAGTAGTAGGAAGAGATGCTCGTATTTCGGGCGAAATGGTTAAGAATGTTGTTGTGGGAACCCTCATGGGAATGGGTTGGGATGTTGTTGATATTGATTTAGCAACTACTCCTACAACTGAACTGGCTGTTACCATGGAAGGGGCGAGTGGCGGTATTATTCTGACTGCCTCACACAATCCCAAACAATGGAATGCGTTGAAGCTGCTTAATGAAAACGGCGAATTTTTGAATAAGGAAGAAGGTAACGAGGTCCTTCGTATTGCTGAAGCGGAAGAGTTTGAGTACGCTGAAGTAGATTCTTTAGGATCCTATCGAAAAGATTTGAGCTATAACGAAAAGCATATTGATAGTGTCTTAGGGCTTGAGCTTGTTGATGTTGAAGCTATTCGTAAGGCAGATTTTCGTGTTGCAATTGATTGTGTGAATTCAGTGGGAGGTATAATCCTTCCCCAACTATTAGATAGATTAGGTGTAAAGCACGTAGAAAAGCTTTATTGTGAGCCTACCGGAGACTTCCAACATAATCCCGAACCTCTTGAAAAGAACTTAGGTGATATAATGAACCTGATGAAGGGGGGTAAGGCAGATGTTGCTTTTGTGGTTGATCCGGACGTGGACCGTTTGGCTATGATTTCAGAGAATGGTGAGATGTATGGTGAAGAGTATACCTTGGTTACTGTTTCCGATTATGTCTTGAAACATACTCCGGGGAATACAGTATCTAATTTAAGTTCTACTCGAGCACTGCGTGATGTTACTCGTAAATATGGAAAAGAATATTTTGCTTCGGCAGTAGGTGAAGTAAATGTTACTACCAAGATGAAAGAGGTGAATGCTGTGATCGGAGGAGAAGGTAATGGTGGAGTTATTTATCCTGTCAGCCATTATGGACGTGACGCATTGGTCGGCATTGCTTTATTCTTGAGCCACTTGGCCCACGAAGGTAAGAAGGTCAGTGAACTCCGTGCTACATATCCTCCTTACTTTATGGCAAAGAACCGTGTTGATCTTACACCTGAGACCGATGTTGATGCTATTCTTGCAAAGGTTAAGGAGCTTTATAAAGATGAAGAGATCAATGATATTGACGGGGTCAAAATAGACTTTGCTGATAAATGGGTTCATTTGCGTAAGAGTAATACCGAACCGATTATACGGGTTTATAGTGAAGCTTCAACTCTCGAAGCTGCTGAAGTTATAGGACAGCAAATCATGAAGGTGATAACCGACTTGGCTAAATAACTCCGGCACTATTTATTATCGACAGATTTCCTTTGGAATTCCTAATGTATATGACCCATTCTTTTGTTTGAAAGAATGGGTTTTTTTAACGCCATCATATCACTATTAGTTGTGAGATGGCGTTTAATTTTTCAAAAGTTCCGTGTACGCAAACAAAGGTATTGTGGCTAAAATGTTCTTCATATTATCTTTTTTGGCAGAGTTCTTTGTAAAGTGAGCGTTTTATCTCTAAAGTTTCTTGTGGGTTACATTTTTTTTCGTAATATTGCACCCGATTCAAGTAACCGGTAAAGTATTAGTAAGGTAAAAAACAGGATGATACTTTGTGGGTAATTTCGCAAAAGACTTTGTTTAGCTTTGTCTTTACTTTATGAAAACGACCTTGAGATTTGTGGTGTTGAAGCTACGAACTCATGATATTATGAATGCAGCCTCAAGAAGTATTAGCGTAGTTAATGCGTGTTTCTATACTTCGAATTTACCCCAGCCAAAGTGCGCATTGTTCCCATGCTTATAATAAGTATGAACTAGGGATTATTGCCTCTTAATAAGAGATGTGCTAATTATTTTGTAATATATATAAAGTATGAATGAGAAAAATAGGATTTCGACCGATGTCCTTATTATAGGCGGCGGTCCATCCGGACTTTCTACGGCTATTCGACTGGCCGATTTGATGAAAGTAAAGAACCAATCTTGCCGGATAATGCTTATCGACAAAGGTAGCTCTATCGGGAGCCATATTTTGTCCGGAGCAATTATAAACCCGAAGGTCTTTAAGGAGTTATTGCCCGATGTGGAGTTTGATAAAATTCCATTTGATGCAAAAGTTGTGACGGACTCAACATTATTCTTAACAGAGAGTGGTGCTATAAAATCACCGGTGCACCCACCTTATATGAGTAATGTGGGTAACTATGCGGCTTCTTTGGGTAATATTTGCCGTTTCTTGGCGACTGTAGCCGAGGAAAAAGGGGTGGAGATCTATCCGGGTTTTGCTGTGAACGAGTTCCTATATGATAAGGAAGGAAAGCTTATCGGAGCAAAGACCATTGATACCGGAGTAGATCATCATGGAAATCCTCTCGAAAATTATCAAGAGGGTACAAGTATTGATGCTAAATTGATTATTCTGGCAGAGGGTACTCGCGGGACATTGACTAAGCAGCTTATAAAGAAGTTCGATTTGCAGAAGGGCAAGAATGAGCAGGTTTATTCTTTAGGTTGCAAAGAGTTGTGGAGTGTCCCCGAGGGCAATATCAAACCAGGAGAAATTTACCATACCATGGGTTATCCACTTAACCTGAAAGAATTTGGTGGAGGTTTTATTTATGGTTTGACAGGCAATAGAGTTGCTCTTGGATTGGTTGTCGGATTGGATTATAAAGATCCTACTTTTGATACTCACGATGCTTTCCAAGTATGGAAAACTCATCCTGCTATTGCTAAGATTCTGAAGGGAGGCTCATTGTTGGAATATGGTGCTAAAACTCTTCCTGAAGGCGGATATTATTCTTTGCCTAAACTCTACGTGGATCATGCAATGATTGTAGGAGATAGTGCAGGATTCTTGGCTATGCCTGCATTAAAGGGTATTCATTTGGCAATGTATTCCGGTATGTTGGCTGCTGAAACAGCTGCGATAGCAATAGAGAAAGATGACTTCTCTGTAAATGTGCTCAGACAATACGAAGATAAGGTAAATAACAGCGAAATCTATAAAGAGCTATATCCGGTGCGTAACTTCCGACAAGCAATGGCAAGTGGTATTATTGCAGGTGGAATTCAGTTTGGTACGCAGCTTGTTACGGGCGGTGCAGGTTTCTTAGGCAAACTGAAAACACATTTGGATAGTGTGGAAACTCAAAAGTTGAATGAGTTTGCAGGTAAAAGCTTCAAAGAGAGATTCAAGGATAAATTGGAAATGGATAAGGTGCTGACATTTGACAAGCCTACTGATGTGTATTATTCGGGGGTAAGCCATGATGAAGATCAGATTCCCCATTTGCGCATTAATAATCCGGCGACATATAAAAGCATTAATATCGAACAATATGGAGCGCCTTGTCAGTTCTACTGCTCAGCTGAGGTGTATGAACTCCATACAGATAGAAACGGGAATAAAGAACTCCGTATTCATGCCGAAAACTGTTTGCACTGCAAGACTTGTGATATAAAGGAGCCGGGAGACGGTATCACCTGGATGCTTCCTTATGGTGGTAACGGACCTGAATATAAAAATATGTAATCTACAAATGACCTATAAATATGGCACTAACAATTATTAGTTTAATAAAACAAGTTCCACTTCCTTCGGAGATGCGAATGGGAGAAGATGGTTTGATGGATAGGACTAAGGCTAAATCAATCATTAATGTCGATTGTCAATTCGGTGTTGAAGCCGGTTTACAGTTGAAAAAGGAGTATCCCGATGCGAGGATGATCGTGGTATCAATGGGTCCTCCTTCTTTTGAACCTTCATTAAAGAAGGCGATAGCGATGGGATATGATGAAGCTTATTTGCTGTCCGATAGAAAACTTGGCGGTAGTGATACCTTTGCTACGGGACTTGCCATCTCAACCATGTTAAAGCATTTGGGATTCACGAAAGATTCGAAAGAACCGTTTATTATATTTGCCGGTCGTCAGACCAGTGATGGTGACACAGCTCATGTTCCTTCACAAGTTGCTGAAAACTTAGGCATACCACAAGCTACCTTTATAGAACGTGCTAAACCGGATGGAAAAGGAAACGTAGTCGTTAAGCGTATCATAGAAGGTGGATATCAGGAATTGCAATTGCCAATGCCATGTCTTATCTCGCTGACTCCGACAGGTATTCCTCCTCGTAAGCCGACATTATACGGGACATCAAAAGCCAGAAATAGTAAGATTACAATCTTCAGTATCGATGATATTGGCTTGGGTACCGAAAAAATTGGTATCAACGGTTCACCAACTATCGTGGCAGGTGTGGCTAATATTGTCAGCGATCGTCCACCTGTGATGATGACCGAAGGGCAGCATGAATCTGAAGTGGTTGATCATTTCATTTCAAACTTTAAAACCGGTGGTAATGTCTTGGCAAAGACCGAGAAGAAGGAAAAAGAAGCGGTGGCAACTCCAGATTTTCCGATAAAAGATATGCGCGAAGGTGCTAAAGGTGTGATAACCTGGGCGGAGATAACGAACGGTGAAGTCGCTCGTCCTTCTTTGGAAATACTTACCCCTGCGCGCCATCTTGCCGATCAGTTGGGTAATGATACCAAAATCTCCACTATTCTAATTGGTAAGGGTGTTGCTCATTTGGCCGATACACTCTTTGAGCATGGGACAGATGAGGTCATTTTAGTTGAAGATGACCGCCTTGAAGAATACTTGGTATTACCGTTCTCAGATATTATTGCACAGATCTTGAAAGCAAGACATCAGGAGATTGCCCTCTTTGCTGCAACAACTGCCGGGCGTGAGCTTGCTCCGCGTATTGCTGTGAAAACCGGTAGTGGAGTAACAGCCGACTGTACCGGATTGGAAATAGGTGAGTACGTCAATAAGAAAGAAAAGATCATTGTTAAGCCTATTCTATTCTCTCGTCGTCCTACTTATGGCGACAGTAAACTGGCTACAATTCTTGGTTTTGTCTGTCCTCAAATCTCAACCGCGCGTGCAGGAACATTTGAAGTACCGGCTACTGAGAGTGGGCGAAAAGGCATCTTATCTACATTTACTCCCGAATTGAACGAGAAAGACTTCTCGGTTGAGATTCTGAAAACAGTCCGTGGAGATGGTGGAATGCAGGCTTTGTTTACAGCCGATGTGATTGTTGCCGGTGGTCGTGGTGCTACATCCGACAATATGGAACTCGTAAAGAAACTTGCCGAAGCTCTGAAAGAACAAGGAGTGAAAGCTGAGTGGGCATGTAGTCGTGTGGTAGTGGACGAAGGATTATCCGAATATGCCCGTCAGATTGGTCAGACCGGTAAGACTGTACGTCCGAAAGTTTATATTGCAGTCGGAATATCCGGTGCTATCCAGCACATTGCCGGTATCAAAGAATCCGGTAAAATTGTGGCGATAGACCATAATCCTAAAGCTTCTATCTTCCATCATGCCGATTTCGGTATTGTGGGACAATACGAAGATGTGGTTCCCGAGCTTATTGAGCGTGTAAAACGAGGATTTACTTTTGGTATTGAAGTAAAAGGTTCTGCCAAATAAATAATCTTCTACCCCTTATACTTATTAAGACCGTCTTGTAAAGGGCGGTCTTTTTTTTTATGCCTACTTTTCTTGCTATTGAATTCTTATCTGTACCTCTGATAATAGGTTTTTACTCATAAGAAACTAACGATTATAGAGTCATTTTTAAGTGGATAATTCTTTTCTTAAAAACAGATGGTCTGTTGATGCCTAACACATGGTCTATTGGAGGTCTACAGACCATCTGTTGAGGGCAAAGTGACCATCTGTTTGGATTATATTTATGATCTGCTTTAGTTTCACTCTATGAACAGCTTTTTGGAGGATTATATGTGATACACTAAATGTGTTTAGTGTAAATAAGTTACTTTTTTTAAAGTTAAAGAGCTTAATGTTATTGCGAAAAAAATAGATATAACGTACTTTTGAAGCAAAAGTGTTGAGCTATGAAAAAGAATTTATTTATTCTATTTATTGTCTTTGTACTATTTGGATGTTCATCGGAAAATGATACTTATGTACAGCGAAACTCACCTTTGAAAGGTTCTGTGACTCTGTTTTATAAAGGAGAGAAACTTGAATATAAAGAAATTGTAATCAGTCGCTTTACTTATATAGATCAATCTGTTTCTGGCTTAAAGGAGGAGGTCAGTGGAACGAAATATTGTTTTTATACGGACGAGACACATTCCAGCTCGAATGCTTTATTTCTTGATGTTTCTTCCGATTCCAGATTAGTGGGTATGGAGTTTTATTATTCTTTTCCACAATCAAACTGGAGTACCGTCTACCTCAATTATTACAAGAGGTTTGATGATGTCCAAACGAAAATTGATTATTCTTTTGTTGAAGATAACCGGATGATGCAAGGTAAATTCAAGGGCAAATTATATGCAGGTCCCGAAGTTATCGATATTGATAGTTGCTCATTCTATATTCAGAAATCGGAGTCTTACCTTGTGGAAAAGTGAGGCAATGCATCACTTTTGAAAGGTTAGTAAGAAGATATCCGCTGTAAAAGCATAGAGTGTATAATATACTTCTAAGCGAATATCTTCATATATTCTTTTTCAAAGTTTGGAGTAAAGACTTCTTTTCCAATATTATCTTTTACTTCTTCTATCGTCCAGAAGCGTCCACCATCCAATTCATCACTGGGTTGTATCTGTCCGTCGTATATTGTTTTGTGCACAAATACCAACTCTTTCTCTCTATTCGATTCGAAAACGTAATGTGTAAGGATTTCCGGAGTGAAGTCGATAATGCCTAGTTCTTCACGTACCTCTCGTTTCAACGCCATCTCTACGCTTTCACCCAAATCAATATGTCCGCCTACCGAAGTATCCCATCTCCCAGGCTGGATATCTTTCCATGCCGGGCGTTTTTGTAGATAAAGTTCCCCTTTTGAGTTGAATACATGGAGGTGTACTACCGGATGTAAAAGTTTGCTCCCGTTGTGACATTCTCCCCGGGTGGCAGCTCCGATAATATTCCCTTCTTCATCCACTAAGGGAAACATCTCTTGATTATTATCAGCATTCATATCTCTTCTGGTTTATGGCGTTATTCTATTTGTCGTTTAACCTACTACGTGAGTATCTTCGGCGCATCTTTAATGCCGCTCGCTTGATAATCTCTGTTTTATCAAGGAATGAGCAGTGAAGAATCTCCATAACTCAGAAAGCGGAAATCATGATCGAGAGCATAGTCGTAAATTCTACGCCAATCTCCATTTACAAAAGCCGAAACCAAAAGTAATAATGTACTTTGCGGTTGGTGGAAATTAGTGATCATCTTGTTCACAATTCTATATTTATACCCCGGCGCAATAATGATTTGCGTGCTTGTGTGCAGTGCTTCCAGATGATGTTTGTCCAAATAATAAAGAACTGCTTCCAGGGCTTCTACCGAAGAGATATTCCTTGATTTGTCCTCTGTTTCGTAAGGTTGCCACTGTTTTACGTGCAATTCTTCCTCGCTTGCGTTAGGATTATAGAGCAATGTAACCCCTATATGATAAAGACTTTCAAGTGTGCGGACTGAAGTTGTACCTACTGCTATCGCTTTTCCGTTGTGCGCTATTAATTTCTCAATAGTGCCGCGTGCGACCGAAATATACTCGGTATGCATTTCATGCCCCTCAATTTCTTCACTCTTCACCGGTTTGAATGTTCCTGCTCCCACATGCAGTGTCAGCTCTTCCATATCAATGTTTTTTTCTCTTAGTTCAGTTAAGATCATGGAAGTGAAATGCAGTCCTGCGGTAGGGGCGGCTACCGAGCCTTTGATTTTGGAGTAAACTGTTTGATAAGTTTCCTTGTCACTTTCTTCTGTATCTCTATTTAAATAAGGTGGAATAGGGAGTTCGCCGAAAGCTTCCAATATGTCGGCAAAAGTAACGTTAGGGTTATCCCAGTTAAAGTCTATCCAGTGACTTGTTCCGTAACATTCACCGCGGCTTACTGTAAGTGTGACTCTTTCTCTTTTGACAAACAGGTTTCGCTGCAATGTACCGTCTTTCCATTTTTTCAGATTCCCAACCATGCAGAGCCATGCCACATGTTTGGTTTGCTGAAAGTTGAGTGCATAATCATTCGGCTTAATTGGTTCCAAACAGAACACTTCAATTGATGCACCCGTCTCTTTCTGAAAGTGCATGCGTGCTTGTATAACTTTAGTGTTGTTGAAAATGAGTAGGCTGCCCGGGTCGAAATAAGAGGGCAGAGAGAAGAAATGATCTTCAGAAATCACTCCCTGGCTATATACCAATAGCTTGGAGTTATCGCGTATCAATAGCGGAAATTTTGCAATTCGCTCGTCTGGTAGTGAATAATTAAATTCACTGATATGAATATGCTTTGGATCTGTATTCATTTGCTTTTATTTTAACAGGTGCAAAAGTACTCATATTTACGTATAGTTGGATAATGACTCCTTTTTTTCTTAACTTTGTCCTACATAATATTGCGTTCATCGGAGATTATAAGATTTTTGGTTATTAATAACTCTTGATGCTTAAACTCTGAATGGATAGATGTTTTTTGAATTTAATAAAAAGTAGTGAAGAATGAAAATAGGAGATAAAGTTCGCTTCCTAAATGAAGTAGGTGGCGGTGTGGTAAAAGGCTTTAAAGGCAAAGATGTAGTATTGGTAGAAGATGCGGATGGCTTTGAAATCCCGATGAGTGCGCGGGAATGTGTAGTGATTGATACGGATGATTACAATAAACCAAAGCCCTTGGCCGGTGGTTCTGGCAGGACTTACGGCACTTCGCAGAATGCAAATCAATCTCCTGCTGACTCGAAAAAAACGAATGCTAATTTCGAACCCGAAGTGCAGTTCGTCACACGAGGAGCGGGTGCGCCTCAAATCTCTGCTTTCAAACAACCGGAAATGCGTGGCGGTGACATCTTAAATATATATCTGGCGTTTGTACCTAAAGATATTAAATCTGTGATTACAACCCCGTTTGAATCGTATCTTGTGAATGATAGTAATTATTACCTTTATTATACTTATCTTACAGGTGAAGGAAAAGCGTGGACTGTATGCGCGCAAGGTCTGGTGGAACCAAATACCAAACTGTTACTTGAAGAATTTGAAAAAGCTGAGTTGAATGAGCGGGAGCATGTAGCTATCCAACTTATTGCGTTTAAAGACGGACGTTCTTTTGCAATGAAACCAGCTGTAAGCGTGGAATTTCGCATTGACGTCGTAAAATTTTATAAGTTACATACCTTTCAGGAGTCCGATTTCTTCGATACGCCTTCATTAATCTATGATGTAGTGAGGAATGATGTACCCTCCAAGCAGGTGTATGTTGCTGCCGAAGATTTACAAGAGGCATTATTGAGTAAAAAGAATGTAGATGAGAATACTAAGCCACAGACTATTATTAAACGTGGTGGTCAGCAAAGTGTTATAGAGGTTGATTTACACATTACCGCTCTGCTGGATGAAGTCGGAGGAATGAGTAATCGTGAAATGCTAAATTATCAGCTGGATAAGTTTCGCGAAGTGATGGAGCAATACAAAGCGAAGCGTGAACAACGTATCGTTTTCATTCATGGGAAAGGTGACGGTATACTGCGCAAAGCTATCTTAGATGAATTAAAGCATACGTATCCGACTTGTAGGCACCAAGATGCCTCTTTTCAAGAATATGGCTTTGGAGCCACAATGATTACAATCAAATAAAAAGAGGGCATTGACTAAAATCAATGCCCTCTTGCTTTGTATGAATAATAAAATTCGTTTCCTCAAAAATCGGAGTGAATTACTTCACTTCGATGCCTTTGTTTTGTAAAGTGATGTTCAACACTTTCGCGTAGTCTGAATACTGCTTTTCATTCAGTGTCTTTTTCATCAACTTTAAGTTCCCGTAGATAGCATTGCGAAGCAATTCATCTTGGTTCTTCTTAGAAGAGGCTACTTTTTCCATCTGTGTGCTAAAATACTCACAAATGTTAGCTACTTCTTCATTTTGGTCAGCAGTTAATTTTAAATATTTACCCAATTTGCTGACATTGATGTTTCCATCCCATTTTGCAGTAGTAGGTTGGTTCCCTGCTGCAAATGTTGTAGCAGTCAGGCAGACTGCTGCCACTAATGTTAATCCTAAACGTTTCATAATACCTACTTTTTTTGTTATACCTAAAAACAATTCTAAAAATCTAATACCTATCAAAATAACTTAAGCGCTTAGCTTTTTCTTTTCACCTCTGCAAAGATAGAAATATGTTTTATAACATAAAAAGGAACTCCAATAAAATAATGCATAAAGCAATCACTTCTTGATTTACATCAATTATCAGTTGCATTTTGCTTTGCTAAACCTTAAATCTGTAACATGAATGTAATACTTAAACTCATTGATAATCATTTTGATTAATAAAGCCGGTGCCTTCTTTTTTCATTTCATTCAGTGCGTTTTTCTATATGATAAGCCGTTTCACTTAAAATTATTGTTGTACTTTTGAATAAAAATACATAATCGGGTGTTCTCTTTGTTGCAGAATACTATTTATTAATGCTTGATATGAAAAAAGAACCTTTTAAATTTTTCGTTGGAGGCTTTGTCCTGATCGCGATGTTGGCTACCTCATGCCGACATGCAGAGAAGTCGGCGAATAACGTCGATGCTTTGGTTGCGCATATTGATTCTACCGTAAAGCCGGGAGATGACTTCTTTTTGTTTGCCAATGGTGGATGGTTTAAGCAAAACCCTATTCCGGCAAGTGAGCAAAGTAATGGTGTCTTTCAATTGGTGCAGGATACAATAAATGACCAGATTCGACGGATCTGTGAGTCATCGGCTTCGCAGACAGCGCCTAAAGGTAGCAATAAACAAAAGATCGGAGATTTCTTTTATTCAGGAATGGATAGCGTTGCTTTAAATAAAAGAGGAATAAGTGATTTGAAAGAAGATCTTGCCAAGATTGATAATCTAAAAGATTTGAAAGGCATAATTGCCGAAGCCTCATATATACATAGTGTTTCTTCTTCTCCACTTTTCGGTTTCTATGTCACTCAGGATGATGAGAATAGCGCCAAATATCAGGTCTATATTATTCAAGGTGGTTTGAGTATGCCCGATCGCAGCTATTATCTTGATGCGGATAAGAAATCGCAAGAGATTCGCAATAAATTTGTCACTTATGTAGGCAATACATTTGGTATAATGGGGTATGAAACGGCAAAGGCCAAGCAAGCTGCTACAAAATTGATGGAAATGGAGACAGCTTTGGCTAAGGCTTCCCGTAAACGCGAAGATACTAGAGATCCGCTGACTAATTACCATAAGATGCCTATGGCTAAGCTAACGGCATCAACCCCAAATCTGGATTGGGCTACTTTTATGAAAAATGCGGGTCTGAATCATGTAGATAGTGTGGTAGTGGGACAACCGGAGTTTCTTACTGCACTGAATTCCAACTTAAAGAAGTTTACGTTAAGTGATTGGAAAGATTATCTGAAATTCCATCTGATAAATGGATTAAGTTCATATCTGGATGATAAAAGCTATATGGAGCAGTTCAATTTCTACTCTTCTACCTTGCGTGGTGTCAAAGAACCCAAGCCGAGATGGAAACGGGTAGTGGAAAATACTGATGGTTATCTTGGAGAGCTTGTCGGACAGGTATATGTAAAAGAGTATTTGCCAAAAGGCACAAAAGAAAAACTGACTGAGATTGGTAATGCCATTAAATCGATTTTTGCTGAGCGGATTAAAACGCTCGACTGGATGAGTGAACCGACTAAAGAAAAGGCATTGAAGAAACTCGATGCCGTAATAATGAAAGTAGGTTATCCTGATAAATGGAAAGATCTCAGTAGTTTGCAGATCGACAGAACTTCTTATGTGAAGAATGTTATGAATGCAAATAAATGGGAATTCAATTATATGATAAACAAGTACGGTAAGCCGGTGGACCGTACCGAATGGGCTATGCAGCCTCAGACTTATAACGCTTATTATAATCCTTCAAATAATGAGATTGTGATTCCGGGATGTAATATAATCGTTCCGGGCTATGAAAGTAAGATGGCTGATGATGCTATATTATATGCAATCATTGGCGGGACTTTCGGACATGAGATTACACATGGATTTGATGATCAAGGATGTAAGTACAATGAGATTGGTAACCTGAGTGATTGGTGGACAAAAGAGGATAAGGCTAAATTTAATGCCAAGACCAAAATGATTGTCAAACAGTTTAATGATTATGTGGCTGTGGATAACCTACACATTAACGGTGAACTTACTCAAGGTGAGAACATCGCCGATTTGGGTGGTATAATTATGGCTTATGAAGCCTTTAAGAAAACTAAACAGTATCAGAATAAGGAGTTGGTGGCAGGATTGAATCCTAGTCAACGCTTCTTCCTTGGATATGCATTAGAGTGGATGGTGAATATGCGACCGGAAGCTATGGCAAACCAAGTGAAAAGCAATGAGCATGCTCCTGCTAAGTGGAGAGTCCTCGGAGCGTTATCCAACATGCCCGAATTCTTCTCGACATTCGGAGTGAAGCAAGGTGATAAGATGTGGCGCTCCGAAAAGGATCTCGTGAAAATATGGTAAATCGTCTATCTTTATAGATATATTAAAAAGGATTGTCAGCTTTTGTAGACAATCCTTTTTGTTTATGCACTGTTTCACTTTCAGCATTATTATTGGTCCGACTCCTTTGGTCCGTTTGTCGGTTAATCAATTCATTCTTAATTGTATCCAATTTAATCATTTCCGTTTGGAAGGATAGGTTCATAATATATTATTGGATACTTTTGTTTTAACTGTTACGGTGAAAGGACTAAATATCAATATTATGAAAAGTAAAATAAAACTGATTCTTCTTTTGTTGACTTGTGTTTCCCAATTATCATATTCTCAAATAGTGTTGGTGAAAGGCTCTAAACCTAAGGCTCAGATTGTAGTGGATGAAAATGACAGCATTGATATGAAAGCTGCATTATTACTTCAAACATTCGCCAAGAAAATTACCGGTGCTGAACTAAATATTGTGGCCCCGGAGAAAAAGAAAAAAGGAGATGTGCTTATTGGTAATTTCCAACTTCCCGTGAGTGGTTTAAATACAAGTGACATTAAAGAAGACGGCTTTTATCTTTCATCAAATGATGCTTATCTGCGCATTGTAGGAACTTCGGGCAAAGGTTCTGTTTATGGAGTGGTAACCTTACTCGAAGATTATTTCGGCGTTCATTATTATGCGGCCGATACCTATAGTTTAGATAAAAGCACTGACATGATTGTCCCCCGCAACATTACTAAACTGGATAATCCATCTTTTCGTTATAGGCAAACCCAGTCTTATAGTTTTAAAGATCCTCTTTATAAGCTTTGGCATAGATTGGAGGAGCCAAATAGCGTATTTGCAGGCGACTTGTGGGTGCATACATTCAATGCGATCCTGCCTGCTGCCGTATATGGAGAGAAACATCCGGAATATTATGCTTTGATTAATGGTAAGAGAAGACCCGGTGCTGCAGCTCAATGGTGTCTGACTAATGCTGAAGTGTTCGATATTGTGGTTCAGCGTTTAGATTCCATCTTTAAGGCAAATCCGGGGAAGAATATGATCTCTGTCAGTCAGAACGATAGCCAGAATCATTGTGAATGTGATAAATGCAAGGCAATAGATGAATACGAAGGGAGTCCTTCCGGTTCTATCATTTATTTCTTGAATAAGCTGGCTGAGCGTTTTCCGGATAAGGAGTTCTCTACCTTGGCTTATCTCTATTCCGTTGCACCTCCCAAACACATGAAGCCCTTGCCGAATGTAAATATCATGCTATGTGACATTGATTGCTATCGTGAAGTGACGTTGACTGAAAATAAGTCGGGACAGGAGTTTATGAAGAATATGGAAGGGTGGTCGAAAATATCGAATAATATATTTGTTTGGGACTATGGAATCAATTTTGATAATTATATCTCACCTTTTCCCAACTTCTTTATTCTTCAGCCCAACATGAAGCTGTTTAAGCAAAATGGAGTCAATATGCATTTCTCGCAAATAGCCAGTATAAAAGGAGGGGACTTTTCAGAATTGCGGTCGTATGTAGTCTCTAAATTATTGTGGAATGTAGATATAGATGTGGACGCTGTCATTCATTCATTCCTAAAGGGGTATTATGGAAATGCTGCACCTTATTTATATAAATACCTCGTTTTGCAGGAAGGAGCTTTGTTAGGAAGTAGAATCCCTTTATGGATTTATGATACTCCAGTGACCCATAAGAATGGGATGCTTAGTAAGACTTTGCTGAAGAGGTACAACGAACTGTTTGATGAAGCTGAGCAAGCGGTCGCCGGAAATGTAATATTGCTGAACAGGGTTCGGCAGTCACGCCTTCCTATACAGTTTGCCGAACTCGAAATAGCTCGGACTGAGCCTATAACGGAGCCGGAGGTTTTGAAAAAGAAAGTGGAATTGTTTCGCCAAAGAGCTGAAGAACTTGGAGTAGTCCATTTGAATGAACGCAACAATACCATAGAAGCTTATTGTAACTTATACGTCGATAGGAATCTGGTCAAACGGCCCCAAAACATAGCTCAAGGAATGGAAGTAACTTATCTCTCTTCTCCTAATCCACCGTATGATAAGATAGCAACTAAAGCCTTGACCGACGGATTATATGGAGGAGCAAGCTTCAATGAGAGTTGGGTGGGGTGGAACGGAAAAGATGCCGAATTCGTGATTGATTTAAAAGAGTTGCATCAGCTCAATGGAATTGACGTTGATTTTCTGCATAATCTTGGTGCATGGATCTTATTACCCAAAGGTGTTAGTTGTGAAGTATCTGCTGACAATGTAACGTTTAGACCGATGGGAGCGGTCTCTATACCTGAAAGCAGAGAATATCAGGTGAAGTTTGTGACAGTACCGATTAAGTGGTCTGCTCCGACAGAAGCCCGATACGTTAAAATAAAAGTTGCTACAATAGGGCTGTGTCCTCCCTGGCATTATGGAGTGGGTAATCCTGCGTGGTTTTTTATTGATGAGGTGGCAGTATATTAATTGAATCAGAAAATTTAAATATAAGTAACAGTGAAAAAGATAATAACTTTATTTCTCTTTATTGTGGGTGGGACAACATTAATGGCTCAGAGTTTAAAATCCCCGGACAATAATATAGTCCTTAATTTTAAGTTGGATGGAGGTGGCTCACCTGTTTACAGCCTCGATTATAAAGGTAAAGCTGTGGTAACCGAGAGTAAGATGGGCTTCCGACTTAATCCGACTATTTCTCTATCCGATAATTTTGAGGTGGTAAACTCATCCTCTGACACTTACAACGAGACTTGGAATCCGGTATGGGGACAATATAAAACGATTCGCGATCACCATAATGAAATGTTGGTATGCTTGCGACAGAAATCGACCGGACGGTTGCTCAACATCCGTTTCCGGTTGTTTAATGACGGTCTGGGGTTCAGATATGAGTTCCCTGTTCAGGACAACCTCCGTCATTTTATCATCAAGGAAGAACTGACCGAGTTTCGTTTGACAGGTGATGATAAAGCGTTCTGGATTCCTGCCGATTATGATACGAATGAGTTTCCCGTTACCACTTCACGTTTATCAGAGATTTCGGGGCTCATAGATCATGTTCGCAAGGAACCCCTTGCTGCTAAAGCACCTGCGGCAAACTTGGCTGTGCAGACTCCATTGATGCTGAAAACTCTTGAAGGACTTTATGTTAATATCCATGAAGCGGCATTGGTAAACTTCCCTGCAATGGCGCTGAATGTAGACGATCGTACTTTTTGTTTGAGTGCACACCTTACTCCTGATAAAAATGGAAACAAAGGGTATATACAGACCGGGTCTGTGACTCCTTGGAGAACAATTGTGGTGAGTGACGATGCACGCAATATTCTGGCTTCAAATCTTATTCTTAATCTGAATGATCCTTGCGTCATCAAAGATACCTCATGGATAAAGCCTACCAAGTATATTGGAGTATGGTGGGAATATTTCATAGGTGCAGGATCGACTTGGGCTTACTCTGACAATCAGGATGTGATTATCGGAAAGACTGACTATACAAAACTCAAGCCTAACGGCCACCATGGAGCTAACACTGCGCATGTGAAAGAGTATATTGATTTTGCAGCTGAGAATGGTTTTGATGCCGTTTTGGTGGAAGGTTGGAATGAAGGTTGGGAAGACAATTCAGCATACGTTAAAGATCAGATTTACAGTTTCACAAAAGCCTATCCCGATTTTGATGTACAAGAACTGCATCGTTATGCTGAGGCTAAAGGAGTAAAGATTATTATGCACCATGAAACGACTTCTTCGGTAATCAGTTATGAACGACAACTGAATGATGCTTTCCAATTCATGGTGGATAATGGATATAATGCCGTGAAAACCGGATATGTAGGACCCATTATACCTCGTAGCGAGTACCACGATGGACAATGGATGGTGAATCATTATAATTATGTGGCGCAAACGGCTGCCAAATATAAGATCATGATCGACTCTCATGAGGCAGTCCGTCCGACAGGTCTTTGCCGGACTTATCCCAACTGGCTTGCTCAGGAATCCGCCCGTGGTACGGAGTTTGAGTCCTTTAACGGTAATTCGCCCGATCATACCACTATCCTACCTTTTACCCGCTTAATGGGTGGCCCGATGGATTATACTCCCGGTATCTTTCAGGGCGATTTGTCGGTCTATGGTAATAATAAAGCAAAACTCAGCACTACTTTGGTGAAACAATTGGCGTTGTACGTGACGATGTATTCCCCTTTACAAATGGCAGCCGACCTGCCGGAGAACTATAAAAAGTTTGCTGATGCCTTCCAATTCATTAAGGATGTGGCGGTTGATTGGGATGATACTTACATACTTGAAGCCGAGCCAGGAGATTATATCACGATAGGCCGCAAGGCAAAAGGAAAGCCTGAATGGTATATTGGAGGTATTACAGATGAGAATTCGCGTATTGCGACAATTGATTTGAGCTTCTTACCTAAAGGAAAGAAGTATGCTGCTACTATTTATGCTGATGGTGCCGATGCCGGTTGGAATACCCATCCCCAAAGTTATACCATAAAGAAAGTGATGGTCACTTCACAGACCAAGCTGAAACAGAAATTAGCTCCCGGTGGAGGAGTAGCTATCAGTATAAGATGATTGCGTTTTGATGTTGAAGTGAAAGAGAGCTGGCGTAAGTCAGCTCTCTTTCGTAATACCTACGTATGTTATCAATGCTGCATGGTAAAAAGTAAGGGAGCAAACATAAATCTGTTTTTAAATAATAATTTGAGGTGATTTCAATACAACGAAAGAATGCAGTGATATATTCAATGGTAATTTAATATGAGATTTAAGTGAGAGAATAGATGATATTATGTATATATTACTAAATTTGCTGCAAGCATTAATAATCAGCGTTTTTTGAAGCATCTACAATAGCCACATATATGTTGCTGGTGGGGTGGGGGAAAGCGATTATAAGTCGTAATCTAATGGATTATTGAGGTAATACAGCTTATAAACTTATGAAAAGGATATTTATAATATTTAACCTTATTCTTTGGTCTTTCTTTGCTTTGGGTAATAACTGTACTCATCAATACAGGATTGATAAAATCAAAGAATCAAAGTTCCTTTCTTTAAAGAGAAAAAGTCAAAATGTTTTTTTGAATTTAGAGTCCATTAAAAAAGGAAAGACATTTATTTCTTTGCCATTAAAGAATGGCAAGAGTGTAACACTAAAAGATACTTTGACTGAAGAAGATTATGGAATGGTTAAGTATGATTATATTGGAGAATTGCAATTATTAAATGTATACGTTATTGAGGTTATATACATCGTTGGAAGCGAATTATGGCTAATCAATAAAACTGATGGATGGACAACTAAAGCATTGAAATTTCTATCTGCGACAAAAAAATATGTTGCAACTTATGATATTCCAGAAAATGACGAATATAAAGGAATTGAGGTGTTTGAAGGAAGGAATGATAAATTAATAAAATTATTTACTATTAAAAAGAATTGGTTTCCTGATGAAATAATATGGGATTCTGATAATTCATTTATTGTTAAAGCAAAAAGTTTAGATAATTATAAAGTTAACTTATATTTTAGAATAAGTCTGTATTGAATCTATCAGCTTCCCTTACTATGGACCATTAAGTTTGAATTCATTAGAGTATAATATTGAAAAGGAGATAAATATGATAGAAGTTGACATCCCAGATTTAGATGATTTTTTTAATAATATTATCTAAACGGATATTATGCTCGAATAGTAAATAAAAGTATAATTTAGAAAGGAGAAGTGTGTGAGAAAATAAGAATATTTATTTATTCGGAAAATCTACTAGACCCATGTTTTATATCTACTTATAAACTAATTGTTTGATGAGTGCTCTTGAATTCAAGTTACCGTGAATAGTAATAAAATGAAAAGTTGGTAATGGATTTAGTGATAATAAGAAAAACTTATTTCTATTATTTCAATAGTTATTCGTGTTTTTTTCTTAGGCTTCAAGAAATTTGATAAATAGATCTGAAGTAATAAAATTGATTTTTATTAATGGGATAAGAAAGCCTCTATTGATAATGAAAATTCTATTTGTGTAATTACAAATGAGCTAAATAGTGTAAAAAAAATCTTGCGATATTTATACCTGTATATAAAGTTATTGTATAAATAAAGTATTGAAAATCTGTAACTCTAAATAACTAAAAAATAACAATAACAGGTAAAGCTACCTTCTACTGTTATTTTAAATGCCAATGGTAATTTAATACAAGATTTAAATAAGAGAATAAATAGAATTTGAGATATTGGTTAAAACAATAGGAATATGAAGAATCATAATTGTAGAGTGTGTGGTTTATACATAACAATTAAGCCTTGGGGAAATGATGGGCAAAGCCCTACATTTGAGGTCTGCCCATGTTGTGGCGTAGAGTTTGGTAATGAAGACTATAGTCTTCATTCAATACGAAATTTTAGAAAAGAATGGCTTGGTAAGGGAGCTCTTTGGTTTGATCCAAAACAGAAGCCTTTGAATTGGATGTTGGAGGATCAATTGCAAAGTCTGCCAGATGATTATCTCTAATAAATAATTGCCAATATTCTAGCTTGATGAATATTTGTGGCATGTGTTACAATTATTATCTTTATATATTCGTTCCACCACCTTTCAGTGCATGTTTCATGATATAAGCGTTGAATGGAGATTGATGTGTGGAATATCCCTTGTACCCAAATCGTAGGAAAGAAATCCTTAATTTTACGAATTCCACAACTTATGCCGGTAAAAAGAAGAGGATTTAACCGCAGTGATAATAGCAGAGTAGCTATATACCTAGATATTGACAAGCTGACAGTGGCATCGGAACCAATTAATTAAAGCAGAAGATGCCTGGGAACAAGTAAAACGATTGATAGAAGATATAAATAAGAGACAGGAGAAAAATAAAACTAGTATCAGTGATAAACGTGCCCAAATTAATGCAAGTGGCTTATCAGAAAAGTAAGTAGTCAAACTTCAAAATAGCTTTTGTATCAATGGTGTTGCATATAGAACGAGTAAAAAATAAGGAGATGAAAAAGATAATATATACATTTTTTGTGACTGTTATAGTATCTTGTAGTAGTACGAGAAATTTAGAAGATATCGCTATTTATGAATCTGAACAAGTAGGGGAAATGTCTTCTTCCTATATCATATTAAAAAGTTGTGCATTGAAAAAATGTGATTTTTTTGTTACAGTTATGGCACTGTTGGAGCTTATGCTGTTTAAAAAGATACTTTATATGTTTTTCCCAAATATGCATATTCTCATGATTCTGTTCATTATGTGGATACTTTGAGTGCTAAATCTTAAAAATACCTGATAAAACAGGATCGATTGATGGATATAACTGATTACTCGATAAATGTAACCAACAACGCTGCTGATTGTTTTGCCAATAAGTTTCTAAGAGAATTGCCTCATACTGAATACAAAAGGATAAAGATTAAAAGCAAATAGCAATATGATGGTAAATGATATAAGAAGAATACCAATACAGCCCTTGAGTGTGCCTCATAGAGAAGAACTTATTGCAAAAATCAAATGTTATTACTATGTAATAGCTGAAATTAGTCAGGATCATGGTTTGTTAGAGATAGAATCATTCTCTTATAATGAACATTCTATTCTTCTGCCATTAGGTGAATATATTAAAACTTTAGAAAATGTAAGAAAAGTATTATTCGATAAATCCTTATATCTACTGCGCTAACAATCCGATGCGGTTTATTAATCTGACAGGTATGGAATTTACAGTGGATGCTTGGATACAAAGCAAGTAAAAGATTTATGAAAGATATGAATAGCCATTCCTTAAAAAGTATATAATATTAAAAACGCAACCCCAAAATTATGAAATGAATACACCTGGTATATCTGAAAGTATTATTGGACGATGGAATATTAACAATGATACATTATTTTATTTTCTTTAGTGTTATTGATTTATAAATATAGATAAAATGGAAAGACGATATTTAGCAGTTGCACTTATTATCTTATCAATCGTTTTTATTTCTTGTAATATAAAAAATATTAGAGAAGTAAACTCTATGAATCGAAGTGCTTTTAGCCGTACGTTAGAGAGAGAAATATTAAAGATGGTTGAGATAGAGAAAATAAGGGGCAAAAATAGGCTATCAAAAATTTGCAATGTGATTATTACTCAAGATAGTGAGAATCATGAGAACTGCATTGTAATAATAACTTTGGGAACTCATGCTGTTCAGAATACAATAAAATTCATCCCTCCTTCAGACTCATTGAATGCTCAGACTAATTCCCGTAAGGATTATATAGGATATACATTTTTGGGCAATCAATTAGTAGTGTGCGCTCTGCGATCTGACAAATGCTATCATATGTTTATTGATAAGAGAAGGCTTATGTCTCTTCAGGATTCGATTCCAGGCTATCCTGATGCTTTAAAAATAGTTGGAGGTTCTACACATGATGCTCCTACTAGAGTTTATAAAGTAATAAATAAGGATAGTTTACTGTTAATTAAATCGGCCTTTATATAATTGTTCCACTATAGATATTATTCTAACTTTGTTTATTCTGTGAATACTTTGAATCTGAAATCTCAAAAACACCTGATAAAACAGGATCAATTGATATATGTAGCTGATTACTCGATAAATGTAACTAGCGATACCGATGATTATTTTATCAATAAGTTTTTAAAAGACCTGCTTATAATGAGTATAGAAACCTAAAGATTAAAAGCAAATAATAATACAATAGGCAATAGTCTGAAGTTCTTTAAAAAGTGACTAAATTCTTCTAGTTTAATGGTTCGTATTATTTTAGGATTGAATTAAAGAGATTGTTTTATTCAATCGAAATAACCCCCGGAACACTTTGATTCCGCTCCCGAATGTGTTATCTTTGTAAGTATAATCCTGATTTCAGTTTGGGATAAAAGTGCTTAAAGTGATAATATCACTTCAAATGTTCCACCTATATCACTCACAAATGTGCCAGGTGTATCACTCTTAAATGTGCCACCCGTATCACACACAAATGTGCCGGAAAAATAACCACACAGCGCTGTAATCATATTAACCATTCATGATATCTTTATCCTAAAAGAGATTAAAGATACCATGGCAAACATTAAGATTACAATGCTAGAATTACGAAAAATGGTTCAGAACTTTGACCTGAA